>NZ_CP072524.1:1283203-2566407 GCF_017753665.1 Neisseria sicca | reverse complement strand
GAATAAGCTCGAGTCGTGGAAATCGTTGGAAAGAAACGGAGAGAAACCGTCGGAAATTGCAGCCTTTGAAAATGCGGTTTCAGCCCGACGGGAAAAGTGTCGCAAATACCGCACAAACCCTATCCGCCAAACCGAACGTCGTCTGAAAATACAATTGAATTATTTTCGGAAAATCATCACGATAAATCCATATCAACATTTTCAGACGACCTATCGCCCGGCAAAGGGACAGGAATTGCCGATTATACCCACTCCGACCAACTTTATCCACAACCCGCCGGAAATTTTATCCACAAAGAGCCGCAAAAATCCGCAAACCAAATCATCCCACGCGCCATATCCATTTACTCAACCGAGATTGACAAAAGATGAAAATTAGAGTGTAATTCACGGTTTATTTATCTACCGATTTTTTAGGAAACATCATGAAACGCACTTATCAACCTTCCGTTACCAAACGCAAACGCACCCACGGCTTCCTGGTTCGCTCCAAAACCCGCGGTGGTCGCGCAGTATTGGCAGCCCGTCGCGCCAAAGGCCGCAAACGCTTGGCAGTGTAATTTTGGACTACCGCTTCGGAAAGCAGTACCGCTTATTAAAAACGGATGATTTTTCATCCGTTTTTGCGTTCAAAAACCGGCGCAGCCGCGATTTGCTGCAAGTCTCCCAATCTGCCGACAACGGATTAAACCATCCGCGGCTCGGCTTAGTCGTCAGCAAAAAAACAGCGAAACGCGCGCATGACCGCAACTATATGAAGCGCGTCATCCGCGATTGGTTCAGACTGAACAAAAACAGCCTGCCGCCGCATGATTTCGTCGTACGCGTCCGTCTGGCATTCAATCGGCAAAACGCTGCCGAAGCCCGAAACCAATTGACGCAACTCATGCGCAAACGCTGATGAATACCCTATTGTCCAAATTCATCCTCGCGCTGATCCGTTTTTACCAATACGCCATCAGCCCGCTGATACCGCCGCGCTGCCGCTATACCCCGACCTGTTCGCAATATGCAGTCGAGGCAGTCAAAAAATACGGCGCGTTCAAAGGCGGCTGGCTTGCCGTCAAACGCATCGCCCGCTGCCACCCTTTCGGCGGACACGGACACGACCCCGTCCCGTAATCCAAATCATTCGGATAACTCGATTTCCTTTAATTTCCCGTCGGTTTCTATATAATGCCGTCTGAAGCAGTTTTCATCTCCATTACATACCCGTCAATTCCAGGAATCTCTTATGGATTTTAAAAGACTAGTGGCATTTTTTGCCATCTCGCTGGCAATCTTTGCCGGCTGGGAACATTTCTTCCCCAGCCCCAAACCTAATCCGGCACAACAAGCCGCTCAGCAGCAACAGCAGCAAACCGCCGCAACCGCTGCCGCTGAAGCCACACTCGCCCCCGCAACGCCGATTACCGTAACGACCGACACAGTCAAAGCCGTCATCGACGAAAAAAGCGGCGACCTGCGTCAAATGACCCTGCTCAAATACAAAGCAAATGGCGACGAAAACAAACCCTTCACCCTGTTTAACGACAGCAAAGAATACACCTACGTCGCCCAATCCGAGCTTTTGGATGCACAAGGCAACAACATTCTGAAAGGTGTCAACTTTACCGCAGCGCAAAAACAATACAGCCTCAACGGCGACAAAGTCGAAGTCCGCCTGAGCGCGCCTGAAACAAACGGACTGAAAATCGACAAAGTCTATACCTTTACCAAAGACAGCTACCTCGTCAACGTCCGTTTCGACATCACTAACACCAGCGGCAAGCCCGCCAACCTGAGCGCGGACTACCGCATCGTACGCGACCACAGCGAACCTGAAGGTCAAGGTTACTTTACCCGCTCTTTCGTCGGCCCCGTCGTTTACACTCCTGAAGACAAATTCCAAAAAGTCAGCTTCTCCGACTTGGACGACGATGCCAAATCAGGCAAAAACGAAGCCGAATACGCCCGCAAAACCCAAACCGGCTGGCTCGGCATGATTGAACACCACTTCATGTCCACCTGGATCCTCCAGCCTAAAGGCGGACAAAGCGTTTGCGCCGCAGGCGACTGCCGTATCGATATCAAACGCCGCAATGACAACCTGTACAGCACCAGCGTCAGCGTTCCCCTTGCCGCCATCCAAAACGGCGCGAAAGCCGAAACATCCATCAACCTCTACGCCGGCCCGCAGACCACATCCGTCATCGCAAACATCGCCGACAACCTGCAACTGGCAAAAGACTACGGCAAAGTACACTGGTTCGCATCGCCGCTCTTCTGGCTCCTGAACCAACTGCACAACATTATCGGCAACTGGGGCTGGGCAATCGTCGTTTTGACCATCATCGTCAAAGCCGTACTCTACCCGCTGACCAACGCGTCCTACCGCTCGATGGCAAAAATGCGCGCCGCAGCGCCCAAACTGCAAGCCATCAAAGACAAATATGGCGATGACCGTATGGCACAACAGCAAGCCATGATGCAGCTTTACAAAGACGAAAAAATCAACCCGCTGGGCGGCTGTCTGCCTATGCTGTTGCAAATCCCCGTCTTCATCGGCTTGTACTGGGCATTGTTCGCTTCCGTAGAATTGCGTCAGGCACCTTGGCTGGGCTGGATTACCGACCTTAGCCGTCCCGACCCCTACTACATCCTGCCCCTGATTATGGCGGTCACCATGTTTGCCCAAACATTCCTCAATCCGCCGCCGACCGACCCGATGCAGGCAAAAATGATGAAAATCATGCCGCTGGTTTTCTCAGCCATGTTCTTCTTCTTCCCTGCCGGTCTGGTATTGTACTGGGTAGTCAACAACCTCCTGACCATCGCCCAACAATGGCATATCAACCGCAGCATCGACAAACAACGCGCCCAAGGCGAAGTGGTTTCCTAACAGCGGTTTGACACACTAAAAAGGTCGTCTGAAAACTTAATTTCAGACGACCTTTTCTATTAGAATACCGATGGTTTGTCGGCTTCGACTTAACTCGACTACACTGTCGGGCTTGATTCGATAGGCAAAATTTAAGTCCCGGCGGAGCAGCCTGATACACGCATCAAGAAAATAATTTTCAAAGTATCGAATCAAATCAATCCATTATTTTTTAAAGGGCATCATCATGCGGACGTCTTTACATATGCTCAAAAGGGGCATGTTTAACTTAATCGAAGGCGACTTCATCAGCCGATACGCGCAGGCTTATGGCGAATGGTCGGATTTGGAAGTCCGTTTTCTTCTGAACAATCTTCGTGCCGACAGCAATGTCGTCGAAGTCGGCTCAAATATCGGTATGCACGCAATTCCCATCGCCCGACATATCGAGCTCGGCAAACTATTCTGTTTCGAGCCGCAGCGGGTGATTTTCCAAACCCCGTGTGCCAATATATCACTCAACAGCCTGACCAATGTTTACGCCTATCAAGAAGGCGTGGGTGATGAAAACGCTTGGCTGGAGATTCCCCCTTCAGATTATGAAACAGAATGGAATTACGGTAGTTTTTCTTTGGACAAGGGTTTTGATACCGAATCCGGCTTTAACGGTATCCGCTACAACGAAACCATACGCCTTACTGCATTAGACCGACATCCCGAGCTTCAAAAACTCAATACGCTGGATTTGCTGAAAATCGATGCGGAAGGCTTTGAAAGCCATGTACTCAACGGCGCAAAACGCCTGATTGAACAGCATAAACCAATCATTTTTGCAGAGGCGCAGCCTGACAACTGCCTCGATTTAATCCGCCATTTTGAGCACATGGATTATCGTTGCTATTGGTTTGCTTCCCACCGCTATCAGGAAGACAACTTCTTCCGCCGCCCCGAAAGCCTATCGGGCATAGATCTCAATCTTGCCTGTTTTCACCGCGATGCAGTTCCCAGCCTACCCGAAAAGCTATCCGCCTCTGTGGACAGCAATTTGGATTTTATTCCCTTGATCATCAGAGAAATGCTTGAACGATGAAATAAGCGGATCAGGATTGGCAATAGCTTTGATTCGCTTCATTCAAAAAGGTCGTCTGAAAACTCGAAACACGGGTTTTCAGACGACCTCTCATTTCGGCAGGCAGGATATGCCTTATCCCAGCGAGACCATTTCGATTTGTTCCATGCTGCGTCCGAGGAAGCGTTCGCCTATGGTGCGGAAGCGCAGGGGGATGTCGCTGACGTAGAAGCGGTAGTCGGGACTGTCGTTTTCCGTGTTGAGCAACCCTGCTTGGGCGAGTGCTTGGGCGGTGGCTTCGGCGGTGGTGATGGCAGAGTCGACCAAGGCGACGTTTTGCGCTTCTTTGCCGATCAGGGGCTTGAGCAGCGGAAAGTGGGTACAGCCGAGGACGAGTGTGTCGATGTCGTCCACCAAGAGCGGTTTGAGATATTCGCGCACGGTCAGGCGGGTTACTTCGTGGTCGAGCCAGCCTTCTTCCACCAGCGGCACGAGTAGCGGCGTCGCCTGCGTACGCACGAGCGTGTCCGGGTTTTGGGCGTGGATGGCGCGGGCGTAGGCGTTGCTGTTGACGGTGGTGTTGGTGGCGATGATGCCGATTTTGTTGTTGCGCGTGGTGTTCAAAGCCGCCTGCGCACCGGCGGAAATCACGTCCAACACCGGCATATTGCCTGCTTTTTGGCGGATTTTCTGTCCGGCAACGGCGGCGATGGTGTTGCACGCGATGACGAGTGCCTTAACATCGTTTTCCAGCAGGAAATCGACAATCTGCATGGCGAAGGTTTCGATGGTGGCGCGGGATTTGGTGCCGTAGGGAACGCGGGCGGTGTCGCCGAAGTAGATGATGTTTTCCATCGGCAGGCGTTCCATCAGGGCGCGGACGTTGGTCAGGCCGCCGACGCCGGAATCGAAAACGCCGATGGGACGTTGTTTGCTGATAGTCATGATGCGGTTTGTACGGATTAGGTATGATGGGGCGATTGTACACGTTCGGCGCAAGGCTTAACAGGGACGGAGGTCGTCTGAAAGGGGGAGGCGTGTGGAAACCGCGCTTTTCAGACGACCTTTACAGTTTTTGAGTCATTCCCGATATGCTATAATCCGCCGTTAAACTTTTATCTTTTCAGGAAAAAACATGAGCTTGAAATGCGGTATCGTCGGCCTGCCCAACGTCGGCAAATCCACCCTCTTTAACGCGCTGACCCAATCGGGCATTGAAGCGGCGAACTATCCCTTCTGCACCATCGAACCCAACGTCGGCATCGTCGAAGTGCCCGACCCGCGCATGGCGGAGCTGGCGAAAATCGTCAACCCACAAAAAATGCAGCCCGCCATCGTCGAGTTTGTCGACATTGCCGGTTTGGTTGCAGGCGCGAGCAAAGGCGAAGGCTTGGGCAACCAGTTCCTCGCCAACATCCGCGAAACCGACGCCATCGTCAACGTCGTGCGCTGCTTTGACGACGACAATATCGTCCACGTTTCCGGCAAAGTCGATCCGATTGCCGACATCGAAACCATCGGCACCGAATTGGCACTTGCCGACCTCGCCAGCGTCGAAAAAGCCATCGTCCGCGAAGAAAAACGCGCCCGCTCAGGCGACAAAGACGCGCAAAAACTGGTCGAACTGTGCAAAAAACTGCTGCCGCATCTGGACGAAGGCAAACCCGTCCGCTCCTTCGGTTTGGACGCGGAAGAACTCGCCATGCTCAAACCGCTGTTCCTGCTCACCGCCAAACCCGCCATGTATGTCGGCAACGTTGCTGAAGACGGTTTTGAAAACAATCCGCACCTTGACCGCCTGAAAGAATTGGCTGAAAAAGAAAACGCCCCCGTCGTTGCCGTTTGCGCCGCGATGGAGAGCGAAATCGCCGAGTTGGAAGACGACGAAAAAGCCGAGTTCCTCGCCGAAATGGGCTTGGAAGAACCCGGCCTGAACCGCCTGATCCGCGCCGGCTACGACCTCTTGGGCCTGCAAACTTACTTCACCGCCGGCGTCAAAGAAGTCCGCGCCTGGACCATCCACAAAGGCGACACCGCCCCTCAAGCCGCCGGCGTCATCCACACCGACTTCGAACGCGGCTTCATCCGTGCCCAAGTCATTTCCTACGACGACTTTGTCTCGCTCGGCGGCGAAGCCAAAGCCAAAGAAGCCGGCAAAATGCGCGTAGAAGGCAAGGAATATGTCGTGCAAGACGGCGATGTGATGCACTTCTTGTTCAACGTATAAACCCAATGCAACAGGTTTTCAGACGACCTCCCGATACTTTTTGAATCGGGTAAGGTCGTCTGAAACCTGTTCTTAACAATTGTTCGGGCTCACCTCGTCACGGAAATCGAAGCGTGTAAACACTCAAACCCGATTAAATCCTATCTCATTAATTATAAAAATAAAATATTAAATCCACATCTTAAAACTATCACCTGAGTTCTCAATCTAACTACCCAATCAAACCGACACTATCAACAATTATTCTAAAGCAGCCCACCCACATACCCTATACCCGATTTGAACAAGCATTAACCCTTATAAAATTATCTTTCAGACGACCTCTGCATTGCTGGCTCTATTTAAAGTAAAAAATATTATGAGTAAAGTCTTATCTTACCGTCCTGATATTGATACATTACGCGCCATTGCCGTCTTATCCGTCGTAGCCTTTCATATCGAAAAAAACTGGTTGCCGGGCGGTTTTCTCGGTGTCGATATTTTCTTCGTGATTTCAGTTTAAAACGTTTTATATCCGCCGCATCAAACGGATTTTGCCCGCATTTTTTGCCGTATTAACGGTAACGTTAATAGGCGGCTTTCTTTTATTCACCAAAGATGATTTCTTTCTTTTATGGAAGTCCGCACTGGCTGCTTTAGGTTTCGCATCCAATCTGTATTTCGCAAAAGGACAAGGCTATTTCGATCCGGCACAGGAAGAAAAACCTCTGCTCCATATCTGGTCTTTATCGGTCGAAGAACAATACTACTTTATCTTTCCGATATTGCTGCTGCTCGTCGTCCGCAAAAGCTGGCGTGTTCAATTCGGTTTCCTGATTACTCTATGTGCCTTAAGTCTCGCCGCTTCCTTTATGCCTTCTTCACTGGATAAATATTACCTCCCCCATCTGCGTGCCTGCGAAATGCTGATCGGATCGCTGACAGCCGTGTGGATGCAATATCAACAACAGCAGAAACTTTGTATCGGTAAGCAATATGCTGCCGCAGGTGCTTTATTTTCCGTGTGCATACTGTTCGTCTGTCTGTTTGCCTACACGGAACAAACCGCTTATTTTCCAGGCCCTGCCGCTTTGATTCCTTGCCTGGCTTCGGCAGCACTGATTTATTTCAATCATTTCGAACACCCGCTTAAAAAATTTTTCCAATGGAAAATTACCGTTGCCATCGGCTTGATTTCCTATTCACTTTATCTGTGGCATTGGCCTATATTGGCTTTTATGCACTATATCGGTCCGGACAACCTACCTCCTTATTCAACAGCGGCAGCGATCGTCCTGATGGTGGTACTTTCCTTGATTTCTTATTACTGCATAGAAAAACCGTTTAAAAATTGGAAAGGTTCGTTTGTACAATCTGTCTCATGGATTTACGCCCTCCCCATGCTGATTTTGACCGTGGGCTCTTTTTTCGCGATGAAACTGCCATTTATGGCGCAATATGACCGTATGGGATTGGCACGTTCCTACACCTCCTGCCATAACAATACCGACAAACAATGCCTTTGGGGCGATATGGAAAAACAGCCGGAATTACTGATTTTGGGCGACTCTCACGCCGACCAATACAAAACATTCTTCGATAGCGTGGGTAAAAAAGAAAAATGGTCCGCAACTATGGTCTCTGCCGACAGTTGCGCCTATGTAGAAGGCTACTCAGCCCGAGTGTTCAAAAAAAATGCTTCCTGCCGCGCCGTTTATCAGTACGCAAAAGAGCATCTGCCTCGATATTCAAAAGTGCTTTTGGCGATGCGTTGGGGAAGCCAAATGCCGGAAAACAGCAATTCTCTTTCTTATGATAATGATTTCTTTAAAAAATTCGACATCATGCTACAAACACTATCCTCTGAGAAACAAATTGTTTACCTCATGACGGACAACCAAACCTTGTCTTACAACGCCCTGCGCGCCTATATGCTGTCCTCCCGTATACCGGGTTATAGCCAAAACCTGCATTCAAACGATGAAGCGACCACGAAAGGCAATAACCGCATTAAAGAACTGGCAGCCAAATATCCTAATGTCCATATCATCGATGCCGCCGCCTATATCCCAGAAAACTTTAAAATCAATGGATTACCGGTTTACTCGGATAACGACCATATCAACCCTTACGGCGGAATAGAATTGGCGAAACTTTTTTCCGAAGAGAATAAACTCCTCGATACGCACCATAGCCATTGATCCGATTAAATTTGTTACAATTAGCGGTTTGCAAAACCGCTAATTTTTTTGAAAGATACCGATGAGCGTCATTCAAGACCTACAATCGCGCGGCCTTATCGCGCAAACTACCGACATCGAAGCCTTAGACGCTTTGTTGAACGAACAAAAAATCGCCCTCTACTGCGGTTTCGACCCGACCGCCGACAGCCTGCATATCGGCCACTTGTTGCCCGTATTGGCTTTGCGCCGTTTCCAACAGGCGGGACATACGCCGATTGCTTTGGTGGGTGGTGCGACCGGTATGATCGGCGACCCCAGCTTCAAAGCGGTGGAGCGCAGCTTGAATTCCGCCGAAACCGTTGCCGGCTGGGTAGAAAGCATCCGCAACCAACTGAAACCGTTTTTGAGCTTTGAAGGCGAAAACGCCGCCATTATGGCGAACAACGCCGACTGGTTCGGCAGCATGAACTGCCTCGACTTCCTGCGCGACATCGGCAAGCATTTCTCCGTCAACGCCATGTTGAACAAGGAATCCGTCAAACAGCGTATCGAGCGCGACGATGTGGGCATTTCCTTCACTGAATTCGCCTACTCCCTGCTGCAAGGCTACGACTTTGCCGAATTGAACAAACGTCATGGTGCGGTTTTGGAAATCGGCGGTTCCGACCAATGGGGCAACATCACCGCCGGTATCGATCTGACACGTCGTCTGAACCAAAAACAAGTATTCGGTCTGACTCTGCCGCTGGTCACCAAATCCGACGGCACCAAATTCGGCAAAACCGAAGGCGGCGCGGTATGGCTGAACGCGAAGAAAACCTCGCCGTATCAGTTCTACCAGTTCTGGCTGAAAGTTGCCGATGCCGATGTGTATAAATTCTTGAAATACTTCACCTTCCTATCTATCGAGGAAATCGACGCCATCGAAGCAAAAGACCAAGCCAGCGGCACCAAGCCCGAAGCGCAACGCATCCTCGCCGAAGAAATGACCCGCCTGATTCACGGCGAAGCCGCCCTGCAAGCCGCGCAGCGCATTTCCGAAAGCCTGTTTGCCGAAGACCAAAGCAGCTTGACTGAAAGCGACTTCGAACAGCTCGCCCTCGACGGCCTGCCCGCATTTGAAGTTTCAGACGACCTCAACGTTGTCGAAGCCTTGGTTAAAACCGGCTTGGCATCTTCCAACAAAGAAGCGCGCGGTTTTGTGAACAGCAAAGCGGTATTGCTCAACGGCCAAGCCGCCGAATCGAACAACCCGAACCACTCCGCCGAACGCCCCGACGATGCCTATCTGCTGACCGACGCGCACAAACGCTTCGGCAAATACACCATCGTACGGCGCGGCAAACGCAACCACGCGCTCTTGGTTTGGAAATAAGCCTTAATAAATAACAAAGGTCGTCTGAAATCCGTTTTCAGACGACCTTTTTGTTTTTAATCAGAGTTGATTTGTCAAACCTAACATTGAAAAATTCAGATTTTGTTGTACTGCAATCCGATACACCTACAAAACTAACCACCATCAACTACCCAAGCCATAGCGTAGGCTTTGCCCACCAACCACACCCAAAATTTCAGACGCCCTCTTTTACCCGCCCCTATCGTGGGCAAAGCCCACGCTACGCCGCTTCGTTGTCAAAGGCACGCGCACCCATGCAACGCAGCAGCCGTATAGGTGCAGCCACACACGCTGTTGGCGGAAATGCGAGCCACAGCTTGTTCTATGGCGTTTTTTGTTTTTTGGCACCTTTGCAGGAGACAGGGAGGAAATATTCGTCCATGGTTCCGCTGCAAGACCATACGGTATTGCCTCTAGGATTAGTTCCCGTCCCCGATACGGCGAAACTGGGAATCAGGTAAATTTCAGTATTCTTGATCGGCACTGCTGCCTCCTTGCCTATTGCAGCAACAATAGTCCCATCATCTTCTATCCGGACAACTTTGACATAACTTCCGGCATTGTCTTTTTGCGAAACGGTTACCTTAATCGGCAGACTTCCCTTATCGGCAAAAGCTTCCTCCACTTCAGCTTTCATACTGGCGGCAAGCATAATTCCTTCGCTAACCTGGGCACGTGCCACATAATTTTGATATGCGGGAAGCGCCATAATACCGAGAATCCCAATAATCCCTATAACAATCATTAATTCCAGCAATGTAAAGCCGTATGGCTTTGTATATTTCTGATGACTCTTTTTCATATCGTGATTCAAATGGCTGTTGTAAAAATTACTTAGTAATAAAGCGGAAGGAAAACCCTTCCGCTTTATTAGCTTGCGTCTCTTATACTAAAAAATTAACGGCAAGAAGAAGGCAGGAATTTTTCTGGAACGGCATTGGACGTACCTTTAACACATTTCCAAGTGAATGAACCTGCAGAAGCCGCTGCACCATTCTTATTTTCAGGCTGAAGAGTTACTGTTTTATTTTTAATGTCATTATTGACATCCTTAGCATTCATTGTTGCGGTAATCACACCGTTTGCACCAACTTCAACCTTAGCAACATATTTACCTTTAATGTCTGTAGCAGCCGCAATACCTGCGTCAGTATTGCTTGTAGGCCATTTACCTTTATCTGCGTAATATTCGACGATTGCAGATTTTTGACCTTCCATCAGGGTAATTGCTTCAGAAACTTGTGCGCGACCGGTGTAGTCTTGGTAAGCAGGCAGAGCGATAACTGCCAGAATACCGATAATTGCGATTACGATCATCAATTCGATCAGGGTGAAACCTTTTTGGATTGCTTTCATTTAATAAACTCCAGTTAAAAAAGTGTTGTGAATAAAAAAATGTTTGTTGTTAAAAAAACCGTAATGTGTTTGGCTCTGCTTGTTTATGAGTAAAACCATCAAGTAGAAGGAATATACAGCTTCCCGGTTCGGGCTTTGTTGCTTCGTTTCCCTTGCCGGACGTAATGTATCAAGCAGGGGATGTGCCAAGTCTGGATTTTTTTGGATTTTTTATGAAAATATTTTGTAATTTTATGTTTTTAATAGGTTTAAATTTGTTTTGAAGGATTTTTCGGGCAGATTTGGGCTTTTTTATGACGTGGGATTTTTTGGGGGGATATGACGTGTTTTGTCATTTTTGAGAAGAAAAGGGAAACGTTTTATGTCATATGACGCATTTCGTCACTTTCATACCTATTTTAATAATATTGAAATGGATTTGATAAGCGGTATCGTTTTTAGATAAGCGGTATTTTGAAGTTTTTTATATTTTTAATATGATGATTTTATGTTATTTTTTTATACAAATTTGATAGGCGGATTTTAATTCGGATAAACGGTAATTTTCAAAATCGAATTATAGATATTTAGTTTATTTTTGAACGTTTGATTTGACTAAAAACGTCGTCTGAAAATATGGCGGGTTTCGCCGGTAAAACATAAACGCCCTGTCGAGACCAATATTTCTGCAAACCGCATCCGTGGGCAACGTCCATACTGCGGTAATCGTTGAATATAGTGGATTAACTTTAAACCAGTACGGCGTTGCCTCGCCTTGCCGTACTATCTGTACTGTCTGCGGCTTCGTCGCCTTGTCCTGATTTAAATTTAATCCACTATATTTCTGAAAATCAGAGGTCTGGATTCCCGCCTGCGCGGGAATGACGGCGAAGCAGGCAGGGATGTAGGAACTGTTTTTTCAGATGACTTGCGGGTATCTGCAAGCGGCTGCCGTAGCGTGGGCTTTGCCCGCGAGAATATATAAAGACCCGCCGCAACTGATATTTCTGCAAACCATATCTGTGGGTAAAGTCCATACTGCGGTAATCGTTGAATATCTCTGAAAAAGAGGTCTGGATTCCCGCCTGCGCGGGAATGACGGCGCATTAGGTAAAAATGGCGGGATTGTTTTTCAGACGACCTCACACGCCCAAATACCCTTCCCTGCTGGCAAGCCACCTTTCCAGATGCGCTTCGACGATTTCGGGGTTTTGTTCAATCAGCAAGGGGGCGATTTCGCGCGCTTGTTCCAAGAGGTGCAGGTCTTCTTCAAGGTTGGCAAAGCGCAGCATGGGGACGCCGCTTTGGCGCGCACCGAGAAATTCGCCGGGGCCGCGGATGTTGAGGTCTTGGCGGGCAATTTCGAAGCCGTCGGTGTGTTCGTAAATCACTTTCAACCGCGCTTTGGCGAGTTCGCTCAAGGGTTCGGCAAATAGGAGGACGCATACGCTTTCTGCCGCGCCGCGCCCTACCCGTCCGCGTAATTGGTGAAGCTGCGCCAAGCCCATGCGCTCGGCGTGTTCGATCACCATCAGGGCGGCGTTGGGCACATCTACGCCGACTTCAATGACGGTGGTGGCGACCAATACATTCAGACGACCCGCGGCAAACTGAGCCATGACTTCGGCTTTTTCGGCGGCTTTCATGCGCCCGTGTACCAAGCCGATGTTGAGTTCGGGCAATGCCGCCTGAAGCTGCTCGAGGGTTTCGGTAGCGGTTTGCAGTTGCAGGGTTTCGCTTTCTTCAATCAGTGGGCAGACCCAGTATGCCTGCTGCCCTTTGCGGCAGATGTTGAGGACGAAGCCTTCGACTTCGGCGCGGCGGACGTTGTTGACGAGGCGGGTTTTAATCGGGGTGCGCCCGGGCGGCAATTCGTCGATGACGGACACGTCCAAATCGGCGAAGAAACTCATGGCAAGCGTGCGCGGGATGGGGGTGGCGGACATCATCAACTGGTGGACGTCGCACCCTTTGTTTTTGAGGGCGAGGCGTTGGGCGACGCCGAAGCGGTGTTGCTCGTCCACAATCACCAAACCTAGATTTTGAAACTCGACGTCGTCTGAAAACAGGGCGTGCGTGCCGACGGCGATTTTGACGGTGCCGTCGGCGAGTTTGGCTTTGGCTTCGTCTTTGGCTTTTTTACGCTGGCTGCCGGAAAGCCAGACGACTTCGAGTCCTAAAGGTTCGAGCCATTGTTTGAACTTGATGAAATGCTGTTCGGCAAGGATTTCGGTCGGCGCCATCACAGCCGCCTGCGCGCCGGATTCGATGGCGGTCAGCGCGGACAAGGCGGCGACAATGGTTTTGCCACTGCCGACATCGCCTTGCAGCAGGCGGTGCATGGGATGGGTTTGCGCCATGTCGCGGCGGATTTCGGACACGACTCTTTCTTGGGCATCGGTCAGGGCAAACGGTAAGGCGTGGCGCAGGGCTTGGGTCAACGTGCCGTCGCCGCCCAATGCCGCCGCCGTGCCGCTGACGCGCTTCTGCCGCGCCAGCCGCATGGAAAGCTGTTGCGCCAAAAGTTCGTCGAATTTGAGCCGCTGCCATGCAGGAAGCGCGCCGTCGGAAAGCTGGTGGATGGTAAAACTCGGCGGCGGCGAATGCAAAAGGCGCAGGCTTTCGGCGAGGTGCGGCAGTTTCAGACGACCCAATAAGGCATCGGGCAGCGTGTCGTGCAGCGGCGTAACGTCCAACGCCGTCTGAATGATGCGGCGCAAAGTGGGCTGGTTCAAACCGTTTACAGTCGGATAGACAGGCGTGAGGCTTTCCGCCAAACCGCTGCTCTCGGCATCGCGGATTTTGGGATGAATCATCTCATCGCCGTAAAACCCGTGTTTGATTTCGCCCACGGCGCGGATGCGTTTGCCGGCCGCCATCTGTTTCTGATGGCTGGCGTAAAAGTGGATGAAGCGCAAAAAAAGGACGCTGCCGGAATCGTCGGCGATTTGGACAATCAGCTGCTTGCGCGGTTTGAACGTTACTTCCTGATGGATAACTTCGCCCTCGACCTGACACGGTACGCCGATCGGCGCGTCCTTAATCGGCATGATGTGCGTCTCGTCCTCATAACGCAGCGGCAGATGCAAAACCAAATCCCACGCGGTATGGAGGTTGAGTTTGTCGAGCTTCTTGGCGGAAACGTCGGTGATTTTGAGCTGTTTCTGGGTTTCGGGCGTCATCATGGCTTTGTCCTTTAATGGCGCGTATTTTAGCTGAAAATGTAAGAAGGGGTCGTCTGAAAGGACGTTCAGACGACCTTGGAGGTATTGCACAAGCGAAGTTTGAAAATTTGCCCATGCCGTCATTCCCACGCGGGAGGGAATCTAGATTTCGGAGCTTCAGAAAGATTTACAAAGTTGCCATGATGTCAAATCTCTAGATTCCCGCCTGCACGGAAATGACGGCATAAGGTTTCTATGTAAATCACTATAAACCGTCAAATTCAAAAATCCGTCCACCCTGCTACTTTCAGACGACCTTGATAAAAAAGCAACGGATAAACCGTTGCTTTTTTGTTTGACCTGCAAATCTTACAAACTGCCCAACACGATGCGCAATACGCGGCGCAGAGGTTCGGCTGCGCCCCACAAGAGCTGGTCGCCGACGGTGAACGCGCTGATGTATTCGCCGCCCATGCCCAGTTTGCGGATGCGTCCGACAGGAACGGACAGCGTACCGGTTACTTTGGCGGGCGTCAGCTCGTGGATGCTGGCTTCTTTTTCATTGGGGATGACTTTCACCCAGTCGTTTGCGCCTGCCAAAATCGCTTCGATTTCAGAAACGGGCAGGTCTTTTTTCAGCTTCAGGGTGATGGCTTGGCTGTGGCAGCGCATAGAGCCGATGCGGACGCACAAGCCGTCGATTACGGTCGGATTGTCGCTGCGACCGAGGATTTTGTTGGTTTCCACGCCGCCTTTCCATTCTTCTTTGGACTGACCGTTGCCCAAATCTACATCAATCCACGGAATCAGGCTGCCGGCGAGCGGTACGCCGAAGTTGGCTTTCGGATAGTCTTCGCTGCGCAGGAAATCGGACACTTTGCGGTCGATGTCGAGAATCGCGCTGGAAGGATCGGCAAGCTCGTCCGCCACTTTGGCGTGAATCGCGCCCATGCCGCTGATGAGTTCGCGCATGTTTTTCGCGCCCGCGCCGGATGCGGCTTGGTAGGTCATGCTGGTCGCCCATTCGACCAAATCGTTTTGGAACAGGCCGCCCAGCGCCATCAGCATCAGGGAGACGGTACAGTTGCCGCCAATGTAGTTTTTCACGCCGTTTTTGAGGCCGTTGTCGATGACGTTGCGGTTGACAGGGTCGAGGACGATAATCGCGTCGTCTTTCATGCGCAGGGAGGACGCCGCGTCAATCCAGTAGCCGTTCCAGCCGCTGTCGCGCAGGGGTTGGAATACGGATTTGGTGTAATCGCCGCCTTGGCAGGTTACGATGATGTCCATTTTCGCCAGTTCGGCAACATCGTTCGCGTCCAATAATGTTTTAGCCGCCTGACCGAAATCAGGTGCCGCGCCGCCGGCGTTGGATGTGGTGAAGAAGAACGCTTCGGGAATGTGGGCGAAGTCGTTTTCTTCTTGCATACGCTGCATCAAAACCGAACCGACCATGCCGCGCCAGCCGACGAAACCTACTTTCATGTTGAGCTCCTTAGGGGGAAATTGTTAACAAATTTCTGAATAGGGGAAAAGGAAGAGTTTTAAACCTGTTTGAGGTAAATGTAAAGTTTTTTATAGTGAACGTACTTAAAATCGAAAAAGCCGCAAATGCCCCAAGCAATTTAATTAGTGCTTTAACATTTTTAAAGATTAAAAATAAAATTGTCGTATAAAGGTTAATGAATAAATAGCAAAGCAGCATTCACAAGCAAAAACCGGTTAAATATGGAACATCTTTATCTAACTTTATCCTCCCTTATGTTTGCAAATGCCCGTAAATCCAGCATAATTAAGGTTTTTAGAATACGATAAGGCTGATTTCATGAGCGAGGGCGTAACCTTTTCCCGCCAGCTTCCCGACGAAGAGTCCACACTCGAGCTGGGCGGAAGTTGGGCAAAATCGTTGCGCGCGCCATTGGTCATCCATCTGCAAGGCGATTTGGGCGCGGGAAAAACCACGTTCACACGCGGCATCCTGCGCGGACTCGGACACACCGGCGCGGTCAAAAGCCCGACCTACGCCATCGTCGAATCCTACCCGCTGGAAGCGTTCACGCTCCATCATTTCGACCTTTACCGCTTTGCCTCGCCCGAAGAATGGGAAGATGCGGGTCTGGACGACCTGTTCTCCCCTGACAGCGTCTGCATCATCGAATGGCCGCAACAGGGCGGCGCGTTCACGCCGCCCGCAGACATCACCGTATCCCTGAATCACGCCGCGCAGGGCAGGGCCTGCACCGCTACCGCACACACTGCCAACGGACAAAAAAGTTTAGAAGCATGGTTAAATTCAAACTGACACGAAGACAAGTCGTCCGCCAAACTGCCGGACTGTTGTTCACCCTCACGCCGATTGCCTCCGCCCTCGCCAAAGCCGCGCCGCCCGCCCAATTCGTCGCCGCCCGTATTTGGCCTTCGCACGCCTATACCCGCATCACCATCGAAAGCTCGCGCGCGCTGCAATATCAGCATTTCGCCCTGGAAAACCCCGGCAGGCTCGTCGTCGACATCCAAAACGCCAACATCAACAGCGTCCTGCAAGGCATTTCCGGCAAAGTCCTGCCCGACGACCCCTATATCCGCAGCATCCGCGCCGGACAAAACACCCCGACGACTGTGCGCGTTGTGATCGACCTCAAGCAAAACACTCATCCGCAAGTCTTCTCGCTTGCCCCTGTCGGCGGCTTTAAAAACCGCCTCGTGATCGACCTTTATCCGCACGGCGTCGATGCCAACGACCCGATGATGGCGCTGCTCAACGGCAATCCGCCGAAACGCATGCAAACGCAACGTCCTGCCGAGCGCACGAACATTGCCCAAGATGCGCCTGCGCGTTCCAACCGCGGAGGCCGCCGTCCTGTCGTCATGATAGACCCCGGTCATGGCGGCGAAGACCCCGGCGCGATCGGTCCCAGCGGCTTGAAAGAGAAAAACGTCGTCCTCTCCATCGCCCGCGAAGCCAAAAAACGCCTCGAAGGCATAGGCTACACCGTTTACATGACCCGCAACGAAGACATCTTCATCCCGTTGGCCGTACGCGTCGCCAAAGCCCGCGCACGCAATGCCGACGTGTTCGTCTCCATCCACGCCGACGCCTTCACCAGCCCGTCTGCGCGCGGTACCGGCGTTTACATGCTCAACACCAAAGGCGCGACCAGCTCCGCCGCTAAATTCCTCGCCCAAACCCAAAACAACGCCGACGCCATCGGCGGCGTCCTTAAAAGCGGCAACCGCAGCGTCGATAACGCCATTCTCGACATGACCCAAACCGCCACCATGCGCGACAGCCGCATACTCGGACACTCCGTCCTGACCGAATTGGGCAAACTCAACCAGCTCCACAAAGGCCGCGTTGACGAAGCCAATTTCGCCGTCCTGCGCGCGCCTGATATTCCGTCTATCCTTGTCGAAACCGCCTTCCTGTCCAACCCGACCGAAGAGCGGTTGCTCGGCAGCGACTCCTTCCGCCGCCAATGCGCCGATGCCATCGCCACCGGCATCCAAAAATACGTCAACAACGCCGTATTGCGCAGAGGGTAAGCTAGGTTTTCCGGAAAAGATAGAAGGTCGCCTGAAACTTTGAAATCGGTTTTCAGACGACCTTTTATTTTTTACGTCATTCCTTAAAAAGGAATGTGTATTCGGATTCATACCGAATTGCGCAACAAGCCTTAACGCCAAAAACAATAACGTCCGCATCCGGCAAATTCACCCCGCCCTTGGGCAATGCAAGGTCATCTGAAATTCCCAGAGTTGCCCAAAACGCAACTTAAATCTGTTTTCCGCTTGCCAAGCCTGTTAAATTTTTTTACGATACAGCCATAGATTGTAAACAAAAGGTCACAAGCCGATTGTTTTTCAGACGACATTACCCCTGTCAGACTTCATTTCTATAACCGTAAGCCGCCAAGCGGCTGTTTTCATACCACATCAAAGCAAGAGGTATCAAAGTGTCTGATTCCAAAACAAACGAACGCGCGACGTTTAGCAACCGCCGCGCGTTTATGATTGCCGCCATCGGCTCTGCCGTCGGCTTGGGCAATATCTGGCGTTTCCCCTACATCGCCTTCGAAAACGGCGGCGGCGCATTTCTCCTCCCTTATCTGGTCGCGCTCTTGACTGCGGGCATCCCGCTGCTGCTGCTCGACTACGCCATCGGCCACCGCTACCGCGGCTCCGCTCCGCTGGCTTTCCGCCGCCTCGGCCGCTGGTTCGAGCCTGTGGGCTGGTGGAACGTCATGACCAACGTCATCATCTGTATCTACTACGCGGTTATCATCGGCTGGTCGGCAAGCTATGCGTATTACTCGCTGAACGCGGCATGGGGCGCAGATCCGCAGGCGTTTTTCTTTAAAGACTTTTTGAACATGGCAGGTCCTGAAGCTTTGGGCTTGGATTTTGTCGGCAAAGTCGTCGGCCCGCTGATCGGCGTATGGCTGTTTACCTGCATCATCATGGCTTTGGGCGTACAAAAAGGCGTGGCAGGCGCATCTTCGTTTTTCATGCCGCTGCTGTTGATTATGTTCATCATCATGGTCGGCATCTCGCTGACGCTGCCGGGCGCGGCTAAGGGCTTGGATGCACTGTTTACGCCCGACTGGTCGAAACTTTCTGATCCGAAAGTCTGGGTTGCCGCATACGGTCAGATTTTCTTCTCGCTCTCCATCTGCTTTGGCATCATGGTGACTTACTCTTCCTATCTGAAGAAAAAAACCGACTTGGGCGGTACCGGCTTGGTCGTCGGCTTTGCCAACAGCAGCTTTGAATTGCTCGCCGGTATCGGCGTATTCGCCGCGCTGGGCTTTATGGCGCAAGCCAAAGGACAAGCCGTCAGCGAAGTGGCTTCCAGCGGCATCGGCTTGGCATTCATCGCCTTCCCAACCATCATCAACCAAGCCGGCACTATGGGCGCAATCATCGGCATATTGTTCTTCGGTTCGCTGGTATTCGCAGGCATTACCTCGATGATTTCCATCGTCGAGGTCATCGTTGCCGCCATTCAGGACAAATTGAACATCGGCCGTGTCAACGCCACCCTGCTCGTCTGCATTCCGATGGGCATTATCTCCACCCTGCTCTTCGGCACGACTACCGGTCTGCCCGTTTTGGATGTCATGGACAAATTCGTCAACACCTACGGCATCGTTGCCGCCGGCTTCGTCTACGTTTTGGCCATCATCGCCCTGCGCAAACTGCCCGAGCTGCGCAACCACCTGAATGCGCTCTCTTCCGTCCGCGTCGGCGCGATTTGGACTGCCTGCGTCATCTTTACCGTTGCCATGCTCGGCTATATGTTGTACCAAGACACAATTGGCCTGCTTAAAGAAAACTACTCGAAATATCCCGACGATTTCCTCAATATCTTCGGCTGGGGTATGTCGATCGGTCTGATTGTCATCGCTGTGTTGCTGTCGCTTCTGCCTTGGAAACATGGTCAAAACTTCAACGTCAAAGACGAACACGAACATGAACAAGGAGACAAAGAATGAGTACCTCAGCCATCATCATGATGATTATCGCACTCGTCGTCATCTGGGGCGGATTCATTCTGTCCGTATGGCGGCTGCCTGAAGAATAGGCTTTTTCCAACAAGTGTTGCAGACACCGCACAGGTCGTCTGAAACCCAAACACCCCGAAACCGCATACCGGCTTCGGGGCGTTTTGTTACCGCTAAATCCAATATAGTTAAGACTTCCAATCCATCAACCAAGCAATCGTGCCTCAACAAACAACATTTGTTTACGCTAATTTTCTACAGAAAAATGAACGGCGAACAAAAGAATGACTATAATGCTGACCATTCTCCGGCACCTGCCGTGTTTCACGAAAGGACGAAACAATGACTATAAAACCACTTATGGCGGTATTGCTCGCCGCCAGCCTCAGCCTCCCCTCCATCAATGTGGAAGCTAGGGGCACTGACAACCAAAGAAAAGCTACCCTTATCGGTGCAGCAGCAGGCGCAGCTTTAGGCGGACTGTTGGGTAACGATGAACAAAGCGCGTTCATTGGCGCGGTAGCAGGTGGTTTGGCAGGTAATGCATACGCCTATCGAAATAAAAAAATGAACCAGAAAGACAACGACAGCTATTGGTACGACCGCCGTTACCGCGACTACCGCTACGATCGTGATGGTTACGACTATGACGATCCTTACTACAGTGAGGCACGCTACAAAAGACATAAACACCACTATCGTAAATACCGCGACTGGTACAATGATTACTACGATTACAACGATGATTAAACGCGCAGCCTGTATATCTTAAAAAAAAGGTCGTCTGAAAATACACTTTCAGACGACCTTTCCTATTTCAAATTCAAACAAGCAAAACTCCACCACTTCATCACGGTTCCGCCA
The DNA here is from genome assembly GCF_017753665.1 of Neisseria sicca. NCBI lineage: Bacteria > Pseudomonadati > Pseudomonadota > Betaproteobacteria > Neisseriales > Neisseriaceae > Neisseria > Neisseria sicca. The sequence continues at coordinate 2,545,829 of NZ_CP072524.1, read as the reverse complement.
TTTCCAACGCCTGCTTGATGTCTACGGCGACGACGCGCGAGACGCCTTTTTCCTGCATGGTTACGCCGACGAGCTGCTCTGCCATTTCCATGGTCAGGCGGTTGTGGGAGATGTAGAGGAACTGGGTTTGCGCCGACATTTCTTTGACCAGGTTGCAGAAGCGCGAGGTGTTGGCGTCGTCCAGCGGGGCGTCGACTTCGTCCAGAAGGCAGAAGGGGGCGGGGTTGAGGCTGAACAGGGCAAACACGAGGCTCATGGCGGTGAGGGCTTTTTCGCCGCCGGAGAGGAGGTGGATGGTGCTGTTTTTCTTGCCGGGCGGACGCGCCATGATGGACACGCCGGCGGTCAGGAGGTCGTCGCCTATCATTTTGAGGGTGGCTTCGCCGCCGCCGAAGAGGGTCGGGAAGAAGGTTTGGACTTTGCCGTTGACGGCGTCGAAGGTTTCTTTGAAACGCTCTTTGGTTTTGTCGTCGATTTGGGCGATGGCTTCTTCCAAAAGGGTGATGGCGGCCTGCACGTCTTCGCTCTGGCTGCGGTAGTAGCCGTCGCGTTCGCGCGCTTCTTCGAGTTCTTGCAGGGCGGCGAGGTTGACGGCGCCGAGGGCTTCGATTTGCTGGGTGAGGCTGCCGATGCTGCTGTTTAATACTTTCGGCGATTCTTTCGCCAACGCTTCGAGCGCGTCCAAATCGGCGGCGCGTTCGGTCAGGTTTTGATGGTAGCGTTTGGCGTTAATCAGGGCTTCCTGCTGTTGCAGCAGGGCGGTTTGGGTGGCGGCCTGAAGCTGCGGCAGCTTGGTTTGCAGGGCTTGTACGCGGGCGTATTGTTCCCTGCCCTGCTCCTGAATCTGCGCGAGTTTTTCCTGCACGGCGATGTATTCTTCGTCCAGCGTGTGCACGGCTTCGGTCAGCTCGTCGAGCTTGATGTGCTGCTCGTCGTTTTGGAACTCGGTTTCATAGGCGAGGGCAAGCTCTTGCTGGCGTTCCTGCCAGTCTAGGGTTTGCTGTTCGAGCCGGGCGATTTGCTGCTGGTAGTTTTGTTTTTGCTGGTTGAGCTTGTGGACGGCGACTTCGGCCAGCCCGTATTGGCGGTTGGCTTCCAACAGGGCAAGCTGCGCCTGTTTCAGACGGCCTTGCTGCTCTTGGCGGCTGTGTGCGGTGGTTTGCTGCTGGTGTTCGAGTTCGGCGGCGGCTTCCTGCAAAGTAGCGATGTCGTCTGAAAGCCCGTCGGACGTGTGTTGCAACACGGTCTGTTCTTCCGCCAACTGCGCCAGTTCGCGCTCGATGTGTTCGCGGCGGATTTGCCCTTGGTTGGTGCGCGCCAGAAGTTCGGCGGCGCGTTGCTGCGCCTGGCTGTATTGGCGCGTGTGCTGCTGTTGCTGCTGCATCAGGTTTTTGTGTTGCACTTCGGACGAGCGCACGGTAGCCTCCGCCTGTTTGAACGCGGCTTCGGCGGCAGAAAGTTCGGGGGCGAGGTTTTCCAGTTCGGATGCAATGCCGTCGAGGCGTGCTTTTTGAGCAATCAGGCTTTCCTGCTCAGATTTGGCATAGAGCAGGACGCTGACTTTGTCGACCTGATGGCCTTCGGGCGTGAGCCAGATTTGGTGTGCGCCCAAATCACTTTGATGCGCGAGGGCGTAACTCAAATCGGGCGCGCACAATACGCCGTCGAGCCAGTGGTGCAATGCCGTCTGAAACGGCGGCTGCGCTTGGATTTGGTTCAGTAATGCCTGTACGGGCAGAGATTTTTTGATGCCGCCCGAGAGGTCGTCTGAAAGCCATGCCGCCTGCCCTTGGGGCAACGGCGCGGGCGGCACGAAGCCGTGCGGCACGGCGCGGGCATGCAGGCGTTCGGCAAGGATGACGGACAAGGCATGCTGCCACTCGGCGGGCGCGGTGATGTGTTGCCACAGTTGCGGCGTGGCGGCGTGGTCGGTTGCCTGCCAGAAGTCGGCGGCTTCCTGCTGTTGCGACAGGATTTGCGACAACGCCTGCTGTTGCGCCTGCAAAGTGATGTGTTGCTGCTTCAGGCTTTGGAAGCGGTTTGAGGTCGTCTGAAACGCCTCGCGGGCGGTGTGTAAGGCTTCTTCGGCGGCGATGATTTGTTCTTCGTAATGCTCTTGCTGGCTTTGCAACAAGGCGGCGGCTTCCTGCGCAGCGGCGGTTTCGGCTTCGTCGGGCAGGTTCAGGGCTTGGTTTTCCTGTTTCAGACGACCTTTGCGCTCTTCGTGCTTGGCAACGGTTTGTTCGGCATGGGCAAGCTGCTGCTGCTTCAACGCCAGTTCGCGGCGAATGCGGTTTGCCTCGTCCTGCTGGGTTTGGAAGGCGGCGTTGAGCGTGGCTTGGGCTTCTTCCAATTCGGGCAGACGCTCTTCGTGTTCGGCAACCTGCATCGCCCATTCCGCCAATTCGGTTTGCTTTTCCTCGGCCTGCAACTCGTTTTCTTCAAGCTGCACGCGGATTTGCTGCTGCTCCTGATGTATGCGCTGCATCTGCGCCTGCGCCGCCTGCTTGTCGCGTTCGATGCGTTGGTGCAGGTTTTGCTGATGGCGGATTTGTTCTTCTAAGCGGGCAATCTGCTCGCGCAACACGCCGCGTTTGTTGCTCAATTCGTGCACCGTCTGCTGCTGCGACTGTTCGGCGGTCTGCAAGGCGTGTACTTCGTCGTTTAACACCTGAACCTGCGCGACGGTTTCGTCCTGCTGCGCCTGTAAAGACTGATGCTGCGCGGTCGCCTTGTCGGCGGAGGCAAGCGATTGCTGCCATTGGGCGTAATCGAGCAAATCCTGTTGTTGGTTCAACTGCGCGGTCAGGTATTTGTAGCGTTCGGCAGTTTCCGCCTGTTTTTCCAGCTTTTCCACCTGACGCGCCAACTCATTCTGCAAATCGCCCAAACGCTGCAAATGCTCGCGCGTGTCTTTCAGACGGCCTTCCGTCTCCTTGCGGCGTTCCTTATATTTGGACACGCCCGCCGCTTCCTCGATATAGGCGCGCAACTCCTCCGGCCGCGCCTCGATGATGCGCGAAATCATCCCCTGCTCGATGACAGCATAACCGCGCGCGCCCACGCCCGTACCCAAGAACAAATCGGTAATGTCGCGGCGGCGCACGGTCTGATTGTTGATGAAATAAGTCGATTCGCCCTGCCGCGTCAGCTGCCGCTTGATGCTCACCTCGGCATACTGCCCCCACGCCCCCTGCAAACTGTGGTCGCTGTTGTCAAACACCAGCTCCACCGAAGCCCTCGGCGCAGGACGGCGTGTCGCCGCACCGTTAAAAATCACGTCCTGCATACTCTCGCCGCGAAGCTGCTTCGCCGAAGCCTCGCCCAACACCCAGCGCACCGCGTCAATCACATTCGACTTGCCGCAGCCGTTCGGCCCGATAACCGCAACAAGCTGCCCCGGAACATGAATCGTGGTCGGGTCGGTAAAAGATTTGAAGCCGGAGAGTTTGATGTGGGTCAGGCGCATGGGATAAGGACGGGGAGAAAAAATAAAGTGGGATTTTATACTAAAACATCTGACAAAAGGTCGTCTGAAACCCTGTTTCGGGTTTTCAGACGACCTTTGCTTTCAGATCTTCTTAACGGCGCGGCTTATTCTTTGCCGATGCCTTTATCCAGCCCTTGCGTCAGACCGTTGATGTCGCCGCCGTTCAGACCCAATTCTTTCAAGAGACCGTCAACCAGCGGGGCTTGGCTGCGGTAGCGCAGGGCGCTGTTGACCATTTGGTCGGCGAGGCTGGCTTGTGTGGTTTGGCCGTCCGACACGCCTTCGGAGCTGTTGGCAGCGCCGCTGAACCCGCCCAAGCCGTTGACTTGCAGAATCTTGATGTCGTCGATGTTTTCCATCGGACGCACGGATTCGCGGATGATGTCGGGCAGGTGTTTCAACAGGGCGAGGCGCACTTGCATTTCGACTTGCTCGACGCTCAGGACGTTGGCGGCTTCGTTGACGGCGCGGGTACCTTCGGCATCGACTTTGTATTGCTGCTCTTGCGCTTGTGCCAACAGGACTTTGGCATCGGCTTCACCTTTGGCTTGCAGGCGTTGTTTCTCGGCTTCGGCTTCCGCGGCGATGCGCACGGCTTCGGCGCGGTCTTGCGCGGCCTGTTTCTCGGCTTCGGCGGCGACGGTGAGCGAAATCGCGTCTTTTTGTGCGGCTTCTTCGGCGGCAATCAGTTCAACCGCTTTGGCACGCTCGGCGCGTTCGGTTTCGCGTACGGTAATCACGCTCTCTTCTTCACGCACGGCGGCGGCACGGGCTTTGTCGGCCTCGGCTTTGGCTTCGGATTCGGCACGCGATTTCTCGGCAACGGCAATGGCGCGGTCTTGTTCGGCAAGCTCGATAGCTTTGCGGCGCTCGACCTCCGCCTGCTCGACGGCTTGGGCTTTGCGGATATCTTCGTTTTTAATGTCGCGTTCGGCGGCGATGCGTTTCAAATCCACTTCGCGTTCGGCGGCGATTTTGGCTTCTTCCGCTTCACGTTTTTTCTGCGCTTCCTGCTCGGCGATGCTGGCTTCCTGTTCGGCGCGGCGCACGGCGATTTCGCGTTCTTGTTCGAGTTTGGCGTATTCTTCTTCACGCGAGATTTTCAGGCGTTGCTGCTCGGCTTCGAGGTTTTTGGTTTTAATCGCCAAATCGGTGTCTTGTTCGATTTCGTTGCGTTTTTTGCGGCGGCCTTCGATGGTTTCGGTCAATTTGGTCAGACCTTCCGCGTCAAAAGCGTTTTGCGGGTTGAAAAACTCAAAGCTGGTTTGGTCGAGGCCGGTCAGGGAGACGGTTTCGAGTTCGAGGCCGTTTTTAAACAAATCTTCGCTGACGACTTGTTGCACTTTCTGAACGAAATCAACACGTTTTTCGTGCAGCTCTTCCATCGCCATTTCGGCGGCAACGGCGCGCAGGGCATCGACGAATTTACCTTCGACGAGGTCTTTCAATTCGTCGGGCGACATGGTTTTCATACCCAGCGTTTGCGCGGCGGTGGCGATGCTCTCCGCGCTGGGTTTGACGCGGACGTAAAATTCCGCCATCACGTCAACGCGCATCCGGTCGCGGGTAATCAACGCCTGCTGCGCCGCGCGGCGCACTTCGAGACGCAATGTGTTCATGTTAACGGGAATGATTTCGTGCAGCACGGGCAGCACCATCGCGCCGCCGTTCATGATGACTTTTTCGCCGCCGAAGCCGGTGCGGACGAAGGAGACTTCTTTGCTGGCGCGGCGGTACAGGCGGGTGAGGATAAGGCCGAGTACGAACAGCGCGACGAGTATGACGCCGGCGATGATGCCGATGGAAACTAAGTTCATGGGTTTTCCTTTCTTGTTGTCGATATATCCTTGAGGGGCGTGGGTTCAGACGGTTTTTTTAGGGTTTGGGGTCGTCTGAAAAGGTTAAAAATCTGGGGTTTTAAAGGTACTCGGATTCTTGAATCCGACAATTTGGGTTATGTGCAATACGGCTTGAAGCGGAACGATTCGTCGGATTCTTGAATCTGACCTACCACGTTTTCTGTTGTTGTGCATATTTTTGGAACAATTTTGCCAACCCATTCCAGCAGTAATATGCAGCACATCCCGACAGTACGGTTAGGATGAAGATAAAGCAGAAAGTAGCAGGCTCAATTCCTTCAGGCAATGCCATTTGGCGCAGAAGCGCATACAGGCAGAGCAAGATGGTTGCCGACCATAACAGTGCAAAAATAAAGCTCCATATCAGCCGCCATACCGTTGCACGGACTTCGGTATTTTTCCGTAGCCGGTAATCGGCAATCAGCCGTTTGCCGCGCAAATATGCAGACACGCCCGCCAAGCCGCTAAAAATCAGGCAAAAAACCACCAATCCTATGTTTTGTTTATCAAAAATGATGCTTGCAAAAAATAAGGCGAAAAATGTTTCAAGCGTCCATATTGCCCAATGAATGGCGGGGTAGCGGATTTGCGGGTTTTCAGACGACCTGAACCAGCCTGTCAGTCGTCCGCCGAAATAGATACCGTACCACGCCCCTGCCGACAATAAGGCGACGAGTATCAGATTTGCAGGTTCACTGCCCGCTCTGGTCAGACCATACAAAGCCGTTACACCCGACAGAAACGCGGCAAGCCACAATATTAAGGCCGCTGTCCATTTCAGCCATAATGCTGCCGAGTTGGACTTTTCCAAACTTGGCTCGTTGTTAAGAGAGTTATCCATACAAATTTGTTTTCTTGATTATTGTTTTGTGTTTTATCAATATTCTTGGGTGTTTCTTTTTTCGCAGTCTGATAGCTGGGTATCTTACCTTGAATTCCACTGCCAACCTGTTAATTCAATAAATTCGTTTTGGGAAGCTGTTGTACAAATATTGTGTCTTCCTAAGCCCAGCAACCCGCCGATGACTGTTGTTCCTCTGCGTTCGGTAATCAGACTGACTCCGACGATGTCCCGCATATGTATACGGTCAAACTTCCTGTAAGCCCCGTCATGTCCGCCTTGATAACGGATGCGTCCGAATGCACCGTAAATAATCAATTTTTCGCGATCAATATAAATCGATTTCCGGGTCGTCAGCCCGCACCACCAACGTTCCACGCGCCACAACCAAAACAGCGTGAGCATAATAGCCAGCAGCCAAGTCATATTGCTTGAAAACGATGGATCCATCCATTTCACCATCTTCGACCAGAGACCGCCTACGCCGATGAGACCGAACAAGAAAGCAACCAAGGGTTGAAACAACAAACCTCTGAATAACGAATGCTGAAACAGTAGTCCGTCGCCGACAACGATGACTCCTCGTGGCAGCTTGTTTTTCAACGCTTCGATGCGGGATTGCATATCGCGCTCGGACTGCGCCAAATAATCCATATCTATCCCCGTTTTGTTTTTCTAATTAATTGATAAATGGTGATTCATTGCAAACCGGCGTTTATCTTTTCAGACGACCTCAATCCACCAAGCTCCCGCTCGGATTCAAAATTGCCTTAAACGTATTTCCCTCCAGCGACACCAGCAACACCGAGTCGCCCTGTTTCAACACTTCGTCAGAATCCGGTTCTGCCATCACATAATGCTGTTGACCATACACATCCTTCACCCGCACCTGCGCCGCGCTGCCTGCCCGCGCCTCGCCCAGCACCACTGTGCCGATGCGTCCGATTAGGCTTTCCTGCGAAACGGCGGTGGTTTCGTCTTTGGGCATGATTTTGTACAGTCCGCCCGCCGTCAGGCGCACCAGCGGCAGCGAAATGAACCACACGGCGACTGCCGCCAGCCATCCATTCAGATAGCTGCCGAACACGGCGGCAAAGGTCGTCTGAAAGAGATAGCCCGTCAGTCCGTACACGGCAAGGAACACGACCATCAGCATCAACACCGGCACGCGTCCGACATACAGCCAGCTCAGAAACCTGACGAACACGCCTGCGTCCGCCGCGTCCAGCCCGACTTCGGTATGCGCGGTTTCGGTCAGGCTGTCGGGCAGCAGGTTGTCCAGCCAGTCGCTGATGCCGCCCGCCAGCATAGAGATGACTTCCAATACGCCGAGCAAAACCATCAGCGCGATGGCGATGCCGAAGATTTCCGTCTCGGGGGCGTTGATTAAATTCCACATATTCCGTTCCTTGTTCTGTCAACTTTCAGACGACCTTAAGTAGACTGCTTGCGAAAATTTGAATGTTTGACTGCCGTCATTCCCGCGCAGGTGGGAATCCAGAAGTTTGCGATTACGGCAATCTTCAAATAATACTTCTGAAGAATCGAGGTCTGGATTCCCGCCTGCGCGGGAATGACGGCATTAGGTATGCCTTATTTGAATTTGACCTATCCGTGCATCCCAAACAGACATTCGGTTTTCAGACGACCTCTCCGCTCTCAATTTCGGCGCGACATTCAATCGGAAAGTTGACCGAGTTGGCGATGAAACACAGGCGGTGCGCTTCGTGATGCAGTTCCAAAGCCCTGGCGTGGTCGCCTCCTGCGGCGATGGTAACGCGCGGCTTCAACACGGCGGAGACGAAACGCCCCGCGCTCCCATTCCCGCCTTCGTCCATCACCGCTTCGGCATGATCGGTGTAGGCGGTAACGCAGATGCCCGCGTCGGCACACAGGTGCAGGTACCATAGTTTGTGGCAGGCAGAAACGGCGGCCAGCAGCATTTCTTCGGGGTTCCAGCGGCCCGCATCGCCGCGGAAAGCCGGGTCAGCGGAACCGTGTAAGTCGGGCTTGCCCTCGGCGGAAACGGTAAAGTTGCGCAAATAAGCGGTGTAGGATGATGTGCCTTTGCCGAGATTGCCCGTCCATGTTGTAGTGGTGCGGTAAGTGTGTTTTTTGCTCATTTTGACATTCCTTTCAATCATTTACTGTTCGCGGCAATAAAGACGGTATCCGCCTTAAAACGCTGGTTCTAGTTGAGCCAGAAATAGGCAGATACGCCAGCCATCACGCTGATGCTCAGCCACAGCAGGATTTTGGTCTCCGCCCATACGTCATCCCAATACCGCCCCCGCAGCGCGCTGATAATGTCGGGTGTGCAACAGAATTCGACGCATTCGACAAATTCTTCCCAATCCTTAAACATCACAAAGTAAAGCAAGACGGCGGTTAGCAAGCCGATCAAAATGGCAAAAATCATCAAAATCCCCTGTTTTTCAGACGACCTGTGCGTATCGTAAAGAAAGGTCGTCTGAAACCGCTCCTAACTTTTCCCTAAGTCCTGCGTGTTTAAATGTCTATACCGACAACAGACGCAAAGGGAACGAAATGAAACATTCTCAGTCGCAATATACAAAACCGCCCAAACCGCTTTTGAAAAAATTGCTGCTTCCTGTCGCCGCTGTTTGCGCCATTTTTCTTGCAGCAGAAGGTTTCGACCTTTACGAAGACTACGCCCAATACCGTATGGAGACAGACCCGGCGTTCGCACAACACCACGACCGTGCTTTGTCCATCCTGCACAGCAGAGGCTACGAAGTCCACGATTCCGACACCGACCTGCATTGGGCAAGACCCGTTTTGGAATTTGAGGCCTACAAAGGCAGCTTGGAATACAAAATCGTGATGTCTTATCCCGATTTGAACATTCTCGTAGAACGCGTCGATTTATAATCCGCTTCCAAATATTCTTGATTTGACTTACCCCACGTCCCGAAAGGATACGACATGAAAAAACTCTTACCGGCATTACTCTTAGGCAGTATCGCACTGACCGCATGCGCCGCCCCTTATCCTTACGACTATTACGATGACGACTATCGTACCGACCGCTACGAGCAGCGTTATGACCGTTACGATGACCGCTATGATGATCGTTATGATGATCGTTATGATCGCGATGACGACCGTTATGACGACTACCGTTACCGCGACGGCAAGTATTACGATGACGACTACATCGAACACCAAATTTACAGCGATCCGTCTTTCGAGCAAAAACGCGCACAAGTGATGCGGATTCTCGAACGACGCGGCTACCAAGTTCACGAAATCGAAGCCGATGACCGCCGCGGCCGCCCCGTATTGAAAGCTGAAGCCTTCAAAAACGGACGCGAATACGACATCGTTTTCTCATGGCCGGATTTGCGCATCATCAGCGAACACATCGACTATTAATTCGATTAATCCGTTCCGCCACACGCCGCAAGGACAAGCTTCGCGCGGCGTTTTTCTTTTCAGACGACCTTTCCGACAAAGGAGGTCGTCTGAAAACTTATTTTCCAGCCTTCAACGCCGCCAATCTTTCAGCAATACGGTTGTTGCGGCTCAAGTCTTCCAATTCCTTCAATTTTGCCAACTGCGCCGCATCGGTACTGCTGTGTACCGCGTTTTGACGACCCATCACGCGGTCGAAAGCGTTGCCGCTTTTTTCGGCATCACGGGCGATGCGGTTGAGGTCGCTGCCACCTGCCGCTTTGCCTGCGCCCGTGCTTTGCTGCGCGGCACGCCAGTCTTGCAACTGCTGCTGCATCTCGCGTTTTTTCGCCTGCAATGCGGCGATAAAGCCTTCAAGTTCTTTTTCCTGCGCGGCGCAGTCGGCGATGGTGTTTTCCAAAACAGGCAGACGCGCTTCGATGTCCATTTGTTCGGCGATACCCGCCTCGGCAAGATCGTCGCGCCCCGCCGCTACGGCGGCTTGCAGGTTGGCATCGATGGCTTCGTGGCGGTTGCTCTCGTCCGCCATTTTCTTGGCGGCAAGGTGTTTCTGCGCCAACACTTTGCCCAATTCGGCACGCACTTCGTCCACCGCCCGCTCGATTTCGCGGATGCTCTCGTTCATTACTGCTTCGGGCGCAAGGTTCTCCGCCGCATCAATCAGGGCATGAAAACCGCCGCTTACCAGACGGCCCACTCTGCGGGATAGGGTTTCGCTCATTTGGATTTTCCTTTCTTTATAAAATCATGAGAAATATTGTGTTTAGCGGGCATTTGATTGTGCCAACCAGTCGTAACATTGCTCCCATGACAATGTTTCGTTTTCGTCTTCTTTGCCTTCCAGCAGGGCTTGTTCTAAAGCTCGTCTGAATGTGGCGCGGGTATCCGGGTGGGCAAACCAAGCCGACAGTCGGGCAGCGAATTGCGTTCTATTCGGACAATGCTCGGGCAGATAGCAGACTTTGTGCCAATCCGGCTCGTCGCTTCCATACGGAATTTCTAAATACAAGTCGACAAATTCGCGTAAAGCTGCCGTTTTATCCGCCTGCTCCGTCCACACTGCCAGCAGTTCGTCGACAACATCCAATCCGGCGAATTGAAACATATTCAGCCAAACGACCAAGCAGCCTTCATAGCGTGGCGCGGTCAGTTGCGAGTCAAACCAAGCGGCGGCGAAACGTTTTAACCAATCGATTTCTTCTTTTTTCCAGCATTCAGGCAAATTGCAACGCAACTTATCGAGCAACGTTTCATCAAGCGATCGGACATCTTCCTCGTTGACCAAAGCCTGCAAAATACGCGGCAGAAAATGTTTCATGTCTAAAGCCGTCGCAGCTCCTTTGTCCAAAGGCACGCTGCCCAAATACGCCTGCAACATATCGGTAGGAATCTCGCGCAACGGATATTCCAACAACGCCTGTTGGAAATCTTCGGGAGAGCAGCTATTGCAAGTGCAGATATTCAGCGGGAAGCGCACGCTGTAAGGTGCAAATAGTTCGTATGCTTCTGCTATCCATTTTTCCATCTGTTTGCCTCTGTCTTTGATGTCCGATATGAATGTTTAGGAATGAAAGGGAAGCGGGTTTCAGACGACCTCAAACCTTACACTACTTGCTATGCGTGATTTCTTCCAGCCGACCGTTTGCTCCAATAACGGCGCGGAAATTGCCGCCCAATGCTTTAGGTGGTTTGCCGCTGATAATCCAATGTTCCCCGTCTTTTTTCACCCGATACGGCTTTTGCGCTTGAGCGGTTTGTTCACCGTAATGCTGCGTCACATAAATTTCGGTCAGCCGCAGGACTTGTTGCTCGGTAACAGGTTGTGCGCCGCCGTCCGCGCTCGCAGCCAAAGAAGGATAGATGAACATACCGGTCAGAAGCCAATGGTGGATTTTCATTTTTCAATCAGCCTTTTATTTACGCTTCATGTATTGATATTCTTTAACTCATTTGGTCTTAATACAAAAGGTTGCTCTCTGCATTTCTCAGCCATTTTTGCCATCTGGTTTTACTCTCCATATTCAGGCGAACGCCAGTTGATTCTACACATTTCCTTATTGGAAACTTCTGGATATTCAAGACCTGCCAAACATTTTTTCTCCCAGTCTAAACATTCCTGTTTACTTGAAGAAACAGTAACTACTTTTTCCGGGTGACCCTCTAATACATGGCGACAATCTTTCCTAATCCATTCTACAAACTGATCATCCACATTCTCATAATGTGGCAAATACATATAGCAGAACTTCTTCTCGTTCTTTGCCATACATGCCGTCAACGGATCTGCCTTCTCACGCCCTTTCCATCCTGCCCCGCCAGCCATTGCGCTACCTAATACGAATTCCACCTGATGGTTCGGATAAAACGCCACCGTAATGTCTTCGGGTTTCGTATATTCAGGCAACTGCGCCGTATAACGGTACGTCGTCTCGTCGTCAATCGCCCCCGACCCCTCCTGCCATAAAACGGTATATTTCAGATCCGGATGCCACTTGACGGGAAGGTTCGCGCAACAATTAATGCCGCCTCCCGCAAGTGCGGTCAGGTTATCACCGCCAACAGGATAATAACCGTCCATATAGATGGGACTGTTCGAATTCTCCTTGATTTGCGGATCAGCTTTACCGCCCACGTAATAAAGGCTGAAGGTAACGCCCCTATCGGCGTTGTAATTGACGCTGCGGACGGAAACAGGGACGCTGCCGGACGGTTTGGGTTCAACCTGCGTGCAGGCTGACAAAAATAGGGAAAAAAATAACAAATAGGGGTAGGGTTTCATTAAGTATTCCTTAAAAATGGGAACAGTAGCCTGAAAAGAGATGTCAGACAGCTTCTTGATAATCAAATTTACTCATTAAAACCATGTCATCTGTACCCCATATTTCAGTCAGCCTTTCGCTCAAGCTTTAAACCTCACCCGCCTGCTGCACAATTTTCGCCAGTTTCAAAGTGTTCTCAAGCTGTTGCAGTACGGTATCGTCGTATGCCGCGCCTTTGCCGGTTACGGCGAGCTGCAAGATGCTGTCGGTCAGGCGGACGATGCGCCACATCAGTTCGCGTTCGTATTTTTTCAAATCGTCGAGGTCGGCTTCTTCGGGCAGGTCGGCGGCGAGCGTCGCGCCTAAGTCGGGCAGCTGCTCAAACAAACGCGCCACGATATGCGAATGCGCCCCCGCCTGCTTTTCCGCGTGCAATACATCATGTTTCGCCGCTTGGAAAAACTGCTCCTGCGCCGTCAGCGCGGAACCGTAATCGCGCGTCTGCGTATGCGCCAAACGCGCCTGCTTGAGCAGCTCGCGGATTTTTTCAGACGGCGTATTCGCGCCTTCGATTTTTAATTCGGCAATAAAATCAGCGTCTTCCTGAGTGATTCGCACGCTAACGGGGATACGGTTTGTCGCATTCATATTCGTTTGATTTGTTTTGTATTCATTTGAATACAAATGTACAGAATGAAATGACAAGATGCAATGTTCAAAACAGTTTAATTATGTAAATACCGGCCCATCTGAGCAATCATCCCTATCCGCCCCTTGTTTTCAGACGACCCTAACCCCTTATAAATACAAACAATCGACATATCCAAAGTCATAACAAATGCCGTATAATCAAGCCCCAAGTTTCCCCAGCCCTGAAGGTCGTCTGAAAACCATGCACTCAACTTACGCTACCGTACAGCGCGATTTGCTCGAAGCCAATCACCTTTCTCCCGAGCTGCTCGCCAAAAGCCTGAGCATCATCGGCGCGCATCACGTCGATTACGCCGACATCTACTGCCAGCGCACTGCTTTTGAAAGCTGGCACTTGGAAGAGGGTATCGTCAAATCGGGCAGTTTCCAAATCGATCAGGGTGTGGGCGTGCGCGCTGTTTCGGGCGAAAAAACCGCTTTTGCCTATGCGGACAGTTTGTGTATCGATTCGATCAACCGTTCCGCCCAAGCCGTCCGCGTTATCGGTGCGGCAGGCGGCGAAGCTTCTGTCAAAGTACCGTCCGCTGCATACGGCAAATCCGTTCATGCGACGCTGAATCCCATTATCGGTCTCGACTCCGCTGCCAAAGTTGCTTTGTTAAACAAAGTAGAAACGCTTGCCAAAGCCGCCGATCCGCGCATTGTGCAAGTGATGGCGGGGCTGACCTGCGAATACGACATGATTTACATCGCCCGCCTCGACGGCCGACACGCCGCCGACATCCGTCCGATGGTACGCCTGAACGTTACCGTCATCGCCAAACAGGGCGACAGGCGCGAACAGGGCAGCGCGGGCGGTGGCGGACGCTATGACTTGGCTTATTTCGATGAAACTTTGGTGCGGCAGTTTGTCGATTCAGCCGTCAAACAAGCCCTGATTAATCTTGAATCCCGCCCTGCACCCGCGGGCGAAATGACCGTTGTCTTGGGCAACGGCTGGCCGGGCGTGTTGCTGCATGAAGCCGTCGGACACGGCTTGGAAGGCGATTTCAACCGCAAAGAAACCAGTGTCTTTTCAGGTAGAATCGGCGAGCGCGTTGCCGCCAAAGGCGTGACCGTCGTTGACCAAGGCGACATCGCCGACAGACGCGGTTCGCTCAATATCGACGACGAAGGCAACGAAACACGCCGCACCGTATTGATTGAAGACGGCATCTTGGTCGGCTATATGCAGGACGAAACCAACGCTCGCCTGATGGGTACGCAATCCACTGGCAACGGCCGCCGCGAAAGTTACGCCTCCGCCCCCATGCCGCGCATGACCAATACTTTCATGGAAAACGGCGGCTACGAACCCGACGAAATCATCGCGTCTATCGACAAAGGCATTTACGCCGTCAATTTCGGCGGCGGACAGGTGGACATCACCAGTGGCAAATTCGTCTTCAGCGCATCCGAAGCGTGGTGGGTCGAAGGCGGCAAACTGCAATATCCCGTCAAAGGCGCAACCATCATCGGCAACGGCCCTGAAGTGTTGAAACACGTCTCCATGATAGGTAACGATACTGCGTTGGATAGCGGTGTCGGCGTGTGCGGCAAAGATGGGCAGAGTGTTCCTGTCGGCGTCGGGCAACCGACCTTGCGGATTGATTCGGGACTGACCGTCGGTGGCAGTGAGATTTAAGGCAAGTAAAAATAAAACGTCGTCTGAAAACTGTATTGAGGGTTTTCAGACGACGTTTTGTAACATATTCAAGCCAACCCACATTCATTCTACCTGTGGTTTGCCGCCCTCTTCTGCGCCACCATCGGCATCTTGTTAGGAAAGAACTGGCTAAAAAAACAGAAAAAGAAAACGACAGCCTAATGCCTCACAATAAAAGTTGTCTGAAACCGATTTGACATGTATTTCAAACCGATTTCCATTTTCAGACGCCTCCTCCTCCCTCCTCTTCCATTGATATAATGATCACTTTTTCAGACGACCTTTCCTCATGAACATCACCCAAATCCTCTCTCAAGAACTCTCCGCCACCGCCGCCCAAATCACCGCCGCCGTCGACCTTTTGGACGACGGTGCGACCGTGCCGTTTATCGCCCGTTACCGCAAAGAAGCCACGGGCGGGCTGGACGATACGCAGTTGCGCCAGCTTGCCGAGCGGCTGCAATACCTGCGCGAGCTGGAAGAGCGCAAAGCCGTTGTTTTAAAAAGCATTGAAGAGCAAGGCAAACTTTCAGACGACCTCAGGGCGCAAATCGAAGCCGCCGACAACAAAACCGCGCTGGAAGACCTGTATCTGCCCTACAAGCCCAAACGCCGCACCAAGGCGCAAATCGCGCGCGAACACGGGTTGCAGCCGCTGGCAGACGTGTTGCTTGCCGAGCAGCCACAGAACGTGGAAGCCGCCGCGCAAGGTTACCTGAACGAAAACGTCCCCGACGCCAAAGCCGCATTGGACGGCGCGCGCGCGATTCTGATGGAGCAGTTTGCCGAAGACGCGGAACTCATCGGCACGCTGCGCGACAAGCTGTGGAACGAAGCCGAAATCCACGCGCAAGTCGTTGAAGGCAAAGAAACCGAAGGCGAAAAATTCAGCGATTATTTCGACCACCGCGAACCCGTCCGCGCCATGCCCAGCCACCGCGCGCTGGCGGTTTTGCGCGGCCGCAACGAAGGCGTGTTGAACATCGCGCTCAAATACCAGCCCGACGACACGCCGATTACGCAGCAAAGCGAATACGAGCAACTCATCGCCCGCCGTTTCAAGGTTTCAGACGGCCACAAATGGCTGCGCGACACCGTGCGCCTGACTTGGCGTGCAAAAATCTTTTTGTCGCTGGAACTTGAAGCCTTAGGTCGTCTGAAAGAAGCCGCCGACACCGACGCGATTACCGTGTTCGCCCGCAATCTCAAAGACTTGCTGCTCGCTGCGCCTGCCGGACGGCTGACCACTTTGGGTCTCGACCCGGGCTACCGCAACGGCGTGAAATGCGCCGTGGTAGATGACACGGGCAAGCTGCTGGATACCGTCATCGTCTATTTACACCAAGAAAACAATATGTTGGCAACACTGTCGCGCCTGATTAAACAGCACGGCGTGAAGCTCATCGCCATCGGCAATGGCACCGCCAGCCGCGAAACCGACAAAATCGCGGGCGAACTGGTGCGCGGAATGCCGGAAATGGGGCTGCACAAAATCGTCGTGTCCGAAGCCGGCGCGTCGATTTATTCCGCGTCCGAACTGGCGGCACGCGAGTTCCCAGACTTGGACGTTTCCCTGCGCGGCGCG
This sequence comes from Neisseria sicca, assembly GCF_017753665.1. Classification (NCBI taxonomy): domain Bacteria; kingdom Pseudomonadati; phylum Pseudomonadota; class Betaproteobacteria; order Neisseriales; family Neisseriaceae; genus Neisseria; species Neisseria sicca. Next base: position 2,529,504 of record NZ_CP072524.1, on the reverse strand, counting down.
GTGTCCATCGCCCGCAGGCTGCAAGACCCGCTCGCCGAACTGGTCAAAATCGACCCCAAATCCATCGGCGTGGGCCAGTATCAGCACGACGTGAACCAAAGCCAGCTCGCCAAATCACTGGACGCGGTGGTCGAAGACTGCGTGAATGCCGTCGGCGTGGACGTGAACACCGCCTCCGCCCCGCTCTTGGCGCGGATTTCCGGTTTGAATCAAACCCTTGCCCAAAACATCGTCGCCTACCGCGATGAAAACGGCGCGTTCGACAGCCGCAAAAAATTGCTGAAAGTACCGCGTTTGGGCGAAAAAACCTTCGAGCAGGCGGCGGGCTTTTTGCGGATTAACGGCGGCAAAGAGCCGCTGGACGCAAGCGCCGTCCACCCCGAAGCCTATCCCGTCGTCGCCAAAATGCTGGCGCAACAAGGCATTACCGCCGCCGAACTCATCGGCAACCGCGAGCGCGTGAAGCAAATCAAAGCGTCCGACTTTACCGACGAACGCTTCGGCCTGCCGACCATTTTGGACATCCTGTCCGAACTGGAAAAACCCGGCCGCGACCCGCGCGGCGAGTTTCAGACAGCCTCCTTCGCCGAAGGCATCCACGAAATCAGCGACTTGCAAGTCGGCATGATACTCGAAGGCGTAGTTTCCAACGTCGCCAACTTCGGCGCATTCGTGGACATCGGCGTCCATCAGGACGGCTTGGTGCACATCTCCGCCCTGTCTAATAAATTTGTCCAAGACCCGCGCGAAGTGGTGAAAGCCGGCGACGTGGTGAAAGTGAAAGTGCTGGAAGTCGATGCCGCCAGAAAACGTATCGCGCTCACCATGCGCTTGGATGACGAACCAGGCGGCGCAACCAAAGGCAACAGGTCGTCTGAAACCCGACATCAGGAACGCCGCGACCGCAAACCCCAACGCAACGACCGCACCCCGACCAATTCGGCGATGGCGGATGCGTTTGCGAAGTTGAAGCGGTAACATTAGTCTGAAGTGCTATTTAAAGTAAAACCGTTTTGAAACAAATAAATAAAATTAAATTGTAAAAAAAATCCCGTTTTTTTATCATATCGAAGCGATATAGCAAAAAAATGGGATTTTTTTATTAATTAACCGAAAACCTAAAATGTACTCGATCGAACAATTCCCTCCCGAAGCAGACCTCGAAACGGTCCCTGTCTTGAAAAAACTGAATTCCGCACATCGTTATCTGGCCGAATTAAAAGGTATCTGCCGCAACATTCCCAACCAAGGCATTCTGATTAACACGCTGTCTTTGCAGGAAGCCAAAGACAGTTCGGAAATCGAAAATATCATTACCACCCATGACGAACTGTTCCGTGCAGGAATATCGGCAAGTCCATCCAGTCCTACCATCAAAGAAGTGCAAAATTATGCTTCAGCGCTGCATTGCGGCTTCGACCTTATCCAAAAACACGGAATGCTGACCAACAATCATATTTTGACGATACAGGCCGAGTTGGAAAAGAACCGTGCCGGATTCCGTAAACAGTCGGGGACGATGCTGAGAAACGACCGTACCGGCGAAACCGTCTATACGCCGCCGCAACATACGGACGACATCATCCGCCTGATGAGCAGATTGGAAGCATTTATCAACGACGACAACACGGAAAAACCTATCGACCCGCTTATCCGCATGGCGCTGCTCCATCACCAGTTTGAAAGCATTCACCCGTTTTACGACGGCAACGGCAGAACAGGCAGGATTATCAATGTGCTGTATCTGGTTTTAACCGGATTGCTGGATATTCCAGTCTTATACCTCAGCCGCTATCTAGTACGGAACAAAAGCGAATATTACCGCCTGCTGCAACACGTACGCGATACGGGTGAATGGGAAGGCTGGCTGCTGTATATGCTGGAAGCTGTGGAACAAACCGCCAAGGACGGCATCGATACCGTGCAGCAGATCCATCAGGCGATGCTGGACTACAAACACCGCATCAGGGAAAACTTCAACTTCTACAGCCAAGACCTGATTAACCACCTGTTCAATCATCCCTACACAAAAATCGATTTCCTGATGAAAACGCTGAAAGTTTCCCGCCCCAGTGCCGCCAAATACCTGGACGAACTGACAGAAGGCGGATTCCTGCACAAAGAAAAGATAGGCAGAAGCAACTACTATATCAATATCGCGCTGATGAATATTTTATTACCAACTGATTAATAACATTTGAAACTTACCCAATATCGAATCAATATATTGCTTACCTGACGCCCGATGGCTTATCGATACGAACAAGCGTATAGTTTGAGATATTGCAAACCCATCATCACCACCCAAGGAGTCCAAACTATGAAACCTGTTTTGTTTGCCGCACTGATTTCCTGTTTTTCCGTTGCTGCCTATGCGGCTTGCGCCGACAGCCAGCAGCAGTGTGTGATTTATAAAAACGGCAATGTGGCGACTGAAGGCGGCTGTTCGGTCAACAAGTGTCAGAATGCCGATGCGCAGGTGTTGAAATGGAAGCTGAAAAACGGTAAAGGCGTAACCGTGGAAATCGGGAAAAACGGCAAAGTTTTGGTGAACAAAAAACCGGGAGCGAAGGCGAACAACAGCAACGCGGCAGGCATGGGCTTGACGTGTTATGCCGCCGATGCGGACAAGCGTGAGCAGTTCTGCTCGACCAATTATTGATACGACCAGCATGAAAAAGGTCGTCTGAACATTTTTCAGACGACCTTTCATATTTATACGGACACGCCGACTGCGCGGGCAATTGCCAACCCCTCTTCCGCGCTCATGTAAACAGGGCTTTCAGGGCGGTCGCTGCGGACAATATCGCCGTCTCGGAACATGACTAATTCATCAACAGCTAATTGCGACCAAGTTTCGTCTCGGGTCAAGGGCAGTGTGGCAATAACGGAGACTTTGTCATTCGGGGTGGTAACTGCGGAAAAATCGACCATCACGTCATCATCCAAAAGCCGTGCCTTGCCGAAAGGAGCTTTGCGCACGATATAGTGCAGCAGCGTGCTGGCATGTGCAAACAGGCAGTCGCCGTTGGACATCACAAAATTGAACAATCCAAAGCGGCGAATTTCGTGAGTTAGCGCAGCAACGGCATCAAACAAAGTATCGGAATCAGGTTTCTCAGCAAAACGGCTGCGAAGCCGGTTGAGGATATAACAAAATGCACGTTCGGAGTCGGTCGTACCGACAGCATGGTAATACTCGCCTTGTTCCGGATAAAAATCAATCAAATGCCCGTTATGCGCAAAGAGCCAATATTCGCCCCACATTTCGCGCATAAAAGGATGGGTATTGGCCAAAGAAGTCTGCCCTTGCGAGGCTTTACGGATGTGGGCGATGACGTTTTCAGATTTAATTTGATAGGCGCGAACCAAGTCGGCAACCGGAGAATTTGCGCTGGGCTTATCATCGTGAAACAATCGTACACCTTTCCCTTCAAAGAAACCGATACCGAATCCATCGGCGTGATGGTCGGTAATGCCGCCGCGGCGGCGGAAACCCTCGAAGGAAAACATAATGTCCGTTGGGGTATTACAGTTCATGCCGAGCAGTTGGCACATAATTTTGACCTTTATTGTTTTAATAGGAATAGAACAGTCGGATTATGGTACATTGGACAATCCGTTTCAATAGACACGATACAGTATCCCCACAAAATCAATACAACTCTTCATAGCAGGACATCACAATAATAAAAACCGGATTTCAAAATGAAATCCGGTCTACGATATATTCAAATTTAAAGCATTCATCAAAGGTATTTAGCTGCCAAATATCCTGCCGCTACCAAGCCGAATATAGCCAACACACCCAAAACAGAAACTAGAACAATCATGTTGCGCTTGGAAGTAAGGGCCTCCAGTCTAGGATCCTGTCCCAACTCCTGCCGCAATTTGCTTTCAAGTTCGGCACGGATCTCTTTCCGCATCAACTTCTCTTCCCGCTCTTTTTCAAGTTGCAATTTATGAGCGATTTCAGCTTGTTTTTTATGTTCGAACGCAACCTTTTCCTGCCATTCTATGCGTTTGCGTTGGATAATTTGTTCGGTTGCACTGGCAAAATGGAAATGGCAGACGGCACATTCATCCGCTGCCACATCCTCAGTAATCGTCATACAAACGGGACATTGCTTTAAAGAGGTCTCCTCATTGTCACCTTCAGTCTCGCTTACCTGCAACTCCATGGATTGACGCACAATAACATCAAGCCCCAAGTAGTTGAAATACTGCTGCGCATTCTCGCGCTCGTCCTGTGTACAATTCTCGGCAATAATCGCTTGCGGACGTTCAGAAAGTGCCTGAACCAAATCTTCTGCTTCTTTTTCCGGCAAGTTATCATATAGGCATGCATTGATACGCTCATGATCGACATCTGGCGGATAAGAAACATAGACATCGTAAAGTTTGTCAGAGTTTTTCATTGTTATCCTAGAACAAACCGAACTTTTAATCCCATTCACGGAAACCGGCTTGATTTTCCTATACCATAATACACGGCAGCGATCCGTCAACTTATCATCTGACTTAGACACCACTCCCGAAATTTATTAAATTACTCAAATATCTGATAGTTATCCCTTTAGATAAACAACCCTATCGGCAAAAAACCAGATGCAAATCAAATAACAGACAACATAATAGTACATGAGTAAATATTCCCAAAGGGAATTATAGATTATAAGACAGATGATTTTTATTGGAAAGCAATTACAAACGAAAGGCCGTTTGTATAAACAAACGGCCTTTTTTTATCTACATATGGTTCAAACTGAGAAGGATGAACCACAACCGCAAGTCGTTTCCGCATTCGGATTACGAATAACAAATTGCGATCCTTGCAAACTTTCAGTGTAATCAATTTCCGCACCAACCAAATATTGGTAGCTCATCGGGTCCACCAAGAAAGTCAGGCCGTTTTTCTGAATTTCAAAATCGTCATCATTTTTGATTTCATCAAAAGTAAAACCATACTGGAATCCCGAACAACCTCCGCCATTAACAAACACGCGTAATTTCAAATCGGGATTGTTTTCTTCTGCAATCAAATCGGCAACCTTGGTACAGCAGCTATCAGTGAAAATAATTGGACTTTCGTCTGACATGATGTGTTTCCTTTTATATGAATATTTTCGATATTGTCCTGCAAACCTTAACCTAAAGCAAGTCTGCCCTCAGATTGACCGGCATCAAGAGTTGCAGCTTCACGGACTTCTCCATGCAAGATGGAGTCCACTTCTATATTTATCAATAGAGATAAAAACCATAAACCACTACTTAACAAGTCGTCTGAAAATACAAGGACTACACCATTCAAATATTTCGCCCGAACCACTCGACACGCCCGATAATGGCAACATCGTCCGTCAAATTATTCAAATCAATTTCAAAAGTCGGATAAGCCTCATTGGCGGAAATCACATTCACCACCCCGCCTGGCATCAGCTGTAATCGTTTTACCAACAAATTCTCATTAAGCCTCAAAACGTACAGCCCATCCTTCGGCGCAGTCTCAGCATGATTGATTAAAATAGTATCCCCATCATTCAAAACCCCTTCCATAGAATCCCCCTTGACCGAAATAACGGAAAGGTTTTTAGTATCACGGGTAACATAATTTTCTACCCAATACCGACGGAATGCCATGGTAAAAACAGGTTTTTCATCACCTACTAACCGCCCATGTCCGGCGGCAGCCTGGATATCATAACGAGGAACAAAGACAAACTCGTCGATATCAACCGGATTACCCAATGTATCATAAGCAACTGCAGTAGAAGACGGAACTTGCACATTAGGGAACGGACTCCCCTCCCCAGTCAACAGCCAGTCAATACTGCAACCTTTCAGTTGTTTGATTTTTTTTAGAGTTTCCGATTTCGGCAAACCGCCTTCGTTCCAAATCCTACTAAATCCCGCAATGGTCATATCAATGTCTGCGGCAATTTTGGCTTGGCGCGCTTCGTCTTTCCACAAAAATACCAATCTGTCTTTAAATGTATCCATATCGATCCTCAGGCTGAAATGCGCCTCCTACAATGAAGCACTTGTGGGTTTATTTTACCTTAGTTTTATTAAAAATGTAAGAAAAATATTAGTTGAATTAAGAAAAAGTATTGCATTTTTTGTTTTTGCTTAGTATGATTCTTCTAACGCTTCAAACAAACCAGGCCTTCCTCAGCCATAATCAGGTAAAACATGGCATATATTACGATGATTGTAATCAGATTTTCATGAAGCAAAGGCTGTTTGACACAAGCAAGTAAGAAAAATCTTAGTTTCATTTGATTGGAGGATATAATGAACCGTTACCGTAAAAATGCATGGCTCGCCGTCGCTGCCTTCGTTTTAGGATTTTTGGCATTTCCTTTCAGTTATTCAGAAGCCCATCAATCTTCCGAACAAAATCTCTCTGCCGAGATGTGCGACCGCCTTAGCGGAATGGTCTCCGACAAAATGGACGGTATCCAATTATCCGTTGCCCAAGAATGCGATACACTCGAAGCCTCACACGATTGGGAACAACAATACGGTGGACTAAACGAACATGAGATAATTGCAGGCATTGTGTACGAATAACTGCTGTATTTCCGAAACTATGCAGGTTTATAGAATACCGAACCTACTTTTCACAACAAACCAAAGCTTTTCAGACGACCTTCTATGTCGTCTGAAAATACTTTCTCCGAGCAAACAAGGCATTTATATCAAACGTACGGGCATGAGGCTAACAAACCGGTTTGACCCGTACTGAAATACTGACCACTACTGTACATTAAGGGTCGTCTGAAAATTTTCAGACGACCCTTAATGTCTAAAATTCTACAAACTTCCCGCCGATATCCAATCAAAACTTAGTACGAACTGTCCTTCTCTAACAGAAACCCCATTTTTATTTTACAATATCGCCCTTTACCTTTCATTCCAGCTTCCTTATGAACGAACACGTTTCCGTCCCATCCCCTGTCGGTGAAGACTACCTGCTGTTAGGTCAATACGCCGAACGCGCCTATCTCGAATACGCCATGAGCGTGGTCAAAGGCCGCGCGCTGCCTGAAGTTTCAGACGGCCAAAAGCCCGTGCAGCGGCGCATTTTGTTTGCCATGCGCGATATGGGTTTGATGGCGGGGGCGAAGCCGGTGAAATCGGCGCGCGTGGTCGGCGAGATTTTGGGTAAATACCACCCGCACGGCGACAGTTCCGCCTATGAGGCGATGGTACGGATGGCGCAGGATTTTACCTTGCGCTACCCCTTAATCGACGGCATCGGCAACTTTGGTTCACGCGACGGCGACGGGGCGGCGGCGATGCGTTACACCGAAGCGCGGCTGACGCCGATTGCGGAATTGCTGTTGTCCGAAATCAATCAGGGTACGGTGGATTTCGTGCCGAACTACGACGGCGCGTTTGACGAGCCTGTACACCTGCCCGCCCGCCTGCCCATGGTGCTGCTCAACGGTGCGTCTGGCATCGCGGTGGGCATGGCGACCGAAATTCCGTCGCACAATTTGAATGAAGTCACGCAGGCGGCGATTGCGTTGTTGAAGAAACCGACACTGGAAACCGCCGACCTGATGCAATATATTCCTGCGCCCGACTTTGCCGGCGGCGGTCAAATCATTACGCCGGCGGACGAATTGCGCCGTATTTACGAAACCGGCAAGGGCAGCGTGCGCGTGCGTGCGCGTTATGAAATCGAGAAATTGGCGCGCGGACAGTGGCGCGTGATTGTGACTGAGCTGCCGCCAAACGCCAATTCCGCCAAAATCCTTGCCGAAATCGAAGAACAAACCAACCCGAAACCGAAAGCAGGCAAAAAACAGCTGAACCAAGACCAGCTCAACACCAAAAAGCTGATGCTGGATTTAATCGACCGCGTGCGCGACGAGTCCGACGGCGAACATCCCGTGCACCTTGTGTTCGAACCGAAATCCAGCCGCATCGATACGGATACCTTCATCAACACGCTGATGGCGCAGACTTCGCTGGAAGGCAATGTGTCCATGAACTTGGTGATGATGGGGCTGGACAACCGCCCCGCGCAGAAAAACCTGAAAACGATTTTGCAGGAATGGTTGGATTTCCGCATCGTTACCGTAACACGCCGTCTGAAATTCCGTTTGAACCAAGTGGAAAAACGGCTGCACATCCTTGAAGGTCGTCTGAAAGTCTTTCTGCACATCGACGAAGTGATTAAAGTCATCCGCGAATCAGACGACCCGAAAGCCGATTTGATGGCGGCGTTCGGGCTGACCGAAATCCAAGCCGAAGACATTTTGGAAATCCGCCTGCGCCAGTTGGCGCGTTTGGAAGGTTTCAAACTCGAAAAAGAATTGAACGAATTGCGCGAAGAACAAGGTCGTCTAAATATCCTTTTGGGCGACGAAAACGAAAAACGCAAGCTGATTATCAAAGAGATGCAGGCGGACATGAAGCAGTTCGGCGATGCGCGCCGCACGCTGGTGGAAGAGGCCGGACGCGCCGTGTTGACGCAGACTACCGCCGACGAACCCATCACACTGATTTTGTCGGAAAAAGGCTGGATACGCAGCCGTGCCGGACACAATCTCGATTTGAGCCAAACCGCGTTCAAAGAAGGCGACCGCCTCAAACAAACCCTTGAAGGTCGCACCGTTTTACCTGTCGTCATCCTCGATTCATTGGGCAGAACCTACACGCTTGATGCCGCCGAAATCCCTGGCGGACGCGGCGACGGCGTGCCGGTTTCATCGTTAATCGAGCTGCAAAACGGCGCGAAACCCGTTGCCATGCTCACCGGACAGCCCGAACGACATTACCTGCTCTCAGGCAGCGGCGGCTACGGCTTCATCGCCAAACTGGGCGATATGGTCGGACGCGTGAAAGCGGGCAAAGTGGTGATGACCGTGGACAGCGGCGAAACCGTCCTGCTGCCGATTGCGGTTTATGCTTCTTCGCTCATCAATCCCGACTGCAAAATTGTACTGGCAAGCAGCGACCACCGCCTCTTGGCGTTTTCCATTGGCGAACTCAAAGTCATGCCCAAAGGGCGCGGTTTGCAGTTGATGTCGCTGACCGAAGGCGCATCTTTGGAACATGTCCTCGTGACCACGTCTGCGGAATTTATCGTCGAAACCGTCGGCAAGCGCGGTGCGGCGCATCAGGAAAAATTGCGCATTTGCGACATCGACGGCAAGCGCGGCAAAAAAGGGAAGGTTTTGGACGTATCAGGTCGTCTGAAAACCTTGTCCGCGACTTCCGTATAAACAACAAAAGGCGCGGTAACACATTGAAAACCTAGAAAACACGGTCGTTTTATGTTATGCTGACAAAATTAAAAAAATATTTACGACCGTCTGCGGAAATATCGCAGAACGATTTCAAAAACAGGTACTAATAATGATAAAAATAAACAAAAAGGGTTGCGGATATGAGTAAATCCGGCTTTCAGGAACTGGGAAACCTGAGCGAGCGGATACCCGGTTTAATCAATATCGCCCGCATAGCCATCGTGCTGCCGCTGTTGGTTATGCATGCTTTCGGCGTTTACAGCAATGGCACCCATGTCGGTATGTCATTCCCTCCTGTCGAATTTTACAGTTGGGCAGCGCTGTATTCCTTCCTCATCTTGTTATCCGTCGCCCGTCCGGACTGGCAATGGCAGACTTTGGATTTGCCCAATGCCAGCGCAGTCGTCGATATTTCGATGATGATGATACTGGTGTATATCGCCGGCGGAGTCGATTCGGGTTTCGGTATCCTTGTCCTTCCTTTTGTCGCGACGTCCTGTCTCCTCAGCTACGGGCATTACCCTATGCTGTACGCAGGCTACGCGTCCATGCTGTTTTTCTTCAATCTGCTGCTCGACGGCAGCATCCGCCTGCATCCGTTTGATTGGGATACGCAGCCTCTGATTACTACGGTTCTGCTTAGCGGCGCGTGTTACCTCGTTGCCATGCTGACTTCGTTCGCCGCCCGCTATCTGGAACAAGCAACCGAATCCGCCAGCCGCCATCAGCTTGCCTACCGCCGTATCAGCGGGTTGAACCGCCTCGTTCTCAACCGCGTGCAGGAAGCCGTTATCGTCATCGACAGCACCCAACGCGTCTGGCTTTTTAACAAACAGGCAAAAACCTATTTCCCTGGTTTGGTGGTTGACCAGCAAGAAGTCGTGTTCGGCGAATTGGTTACACGCTGGCAATATCATCCCGACAAACCGTTTGAAACCGATATCCACATCTTTCAACACGCCATGCACGTCCGCGCCGTCCCGCTGATTCAGGAACAGACGGAACTGCTCATGTTGTATGTCCGCTCGCTGCGCGAAGTCGCGGCAGAAGCTATGTCTACCAAGCTCACCTCGCTCGGACAGCTTACCGCGAACCTCGCCCACGAAATCCGCAATCCGATGTCCGCCATCCGTCATGCCAGCGATTTGCTGCAAGAAAGTGATGACGATGCCGAACCCGATCCCGTTAAAGCCAAGCTTTGCGGTATCATCGACAGCAACATCCAGCGCATCGACAAAATGTTGGAAGACATCTCCCTGCTCAACAAACGCGACAACATCAGCCGCGAGCCGATTAACCTGATGAAATTCTGGCTCGACTTCAAACAAGAGTTCACACTCAACAATTCCGAAGCCATCGGCTGCCTGCGCATGAACATGGACGGCAACAACCTTACCGTCCTCGCTGATGTGATGCACATCCAACAAATCATGTGGAACCTCTGCAATAACGCATGGAGGCACAGCCGTCAGGACGAAAACGCGATTACCGTCCTGATCCGCCCCAGCGGCAGGATGCACATTTCCATCGTCGTTGCCGATAACGGCAAAGGCATTTCGCCCGAAGTCCGCAACCATCTCTTCGAGCCGTTCTACACCACTGAAAAACAAGGTACGGGATTGGGATTGTACGTTGCCCGCGAACTGGCACACGCCAATATGGGTCAACTCCATTACCACCCCGAAATGAACGGATTCGAACTGATTTTACCGAGAGAACACAATGAGTAAGCTGCAAGACCCAGTATTGGTCGTCGACGACGAGGCCGACATCCGTGACTTGATGGAAATGACGCTGATGAAGATGGGGTTGCGCGTGCAGACCGCCGTCGGCGTAGAAGATGCCAAAGACAAGCTTGACAACAACGACTATTCCCTCGTCTTGACCGATATGCGGATGCCCGACGGCTCCGGTCTCGAAGTCGTCCAATACATAGACGAACTCATGCTCGACACCCCTGTCGCCGTCATTACCGCCTTCGGTAATGCCGACCAGGCGGTCGAAGCCCTTAATGCGGGTGCGTTCGACTACCTGCAAAAGCCGATTACCCTTTCCCAACTTCGCTCGCTGGTTAAATCCGCCGTCTCTGTTTCCAACAGCACCGACGAAATTACCCAGCCGCCAACCGAAAAACCGTCCGCGCCCGTCGCTGCCGCATTCAACAAGCCCAAAACTCCGCCCAAGCCACCCAAACGCGACTTGAGCGGCTCCGTTACCGTTCCTGAAGGTCTGCGTTCCATGAAAGAACGCTTTGCCACCGGTGAAATCGCTATGCGTGCGAACGAAGACGTGCCCGAATTGGGTGGCGAAGAAGATATGCCGCGGCTGCTCGGCAGTTCGCCCCAAATGGTTGAAGTCCGCCACCTTATCCGCCGCCTCGCCCGCAGCGGCGTGCCCGTTTATATTTCCGGCGAGTCGGGTACCGGTAAAGAGCAGGCGGCGCGTACCATCCACGAATTGTCCGATCGCGCCGACAAGCCCTTTATCGCGGTCAACTGCGGCGCGATTCCTGAAAACCTGATGGAAAGCGAATTCTTCGGCTACAAAAAAGGCAGCTTTACCGGCGCCGACCAAGACCGTCTCGGGTTCTTCCAACACGCCGACGGCGGCACATTGTTCCTCGACGAAGTTGCCGACTTGCCGCTTGCCATGCAAGTCAAACTCCTGCGCGCCATTCAAGAAAAAGCTGTGCGCCGCATCGGTGATGCTCGCGAAACTTTCGTCGATGTCCGTATCATCTGCGCCACCCATAAAAACCTCGAAGCCCTCGTTGACAGCGGCGCGTTCCGCCAAGACTTATATTACCGCCTCAACGTCGTTACCCTGCACATGCCGCCCCTGCGCGAAATGCGTGAAGACTTGGGCGCGCTGATTTTGTACCTACTCTACAAACACCGCCACGGTACGCAAACCTACAAACTCAGTCCCAAAGCGCAAGAAGCCCTGCTGCATTACAGCTATCCCGGCAACTTCCGCGAACTTGAAAACATCCTCGAACGCGCCGTCGCCCTGACTGTTGGACAAGTTATCCAGCTAGACGACTTGCAAATCCAAAATACGCCGACACCAAAAAACGACCATCCAAACCTCGATCTCGATGACATCGTCGATTCCGAAACACAAAAAGGCGAAACTTTGGATCATCAGCCGCTTCCGCCGTTTGACCCGCGCACCATGCAGATTCAAGACTACCTTGACCAAATCGAGCGCGGCATTATCGAACAAGCGTTGCAGCAAACCCGTTACAACCGCACTCAGGCTGCCAAGCTTTTGGGCATCAGCTTCCGCTCCATGCGCTACCGTATGGAACGTTTGGACATCAATTAAGTTTGCATTTGCATTATCTGCACGTTTAGGAAGCAAAACCTAAACGTATGTTTTAGATATAGAGGTTGAGTTTAAATTAGGACAAAATCGCGGATAGTATAGACAGTACGAAACCAGTCCACTTGGTACGCTCATACTTAGGGAGCCATTCTCTCTATACTGCGACATTGCAACGCAATATTGATTTAAACTTAGCCTGCTATATATCTCCATTCAAATCACAAGCATTCAAAACCAACCGGCAACAGCGTGAAACAGATAAGCCATACCGCTCCATACCCATCTACTTACTGCAACCGTTATCCAACCCATCAACACCAGCGCAATCAAGCCGAAAAAATCAGGCAGATGCAGATACAACCAAGCCGCAACAGGTTTGCGCCAAAAATCTGATTGTTGTTGTTTCTTTTCCAAAGCCGTGTGCATAAACGGACGCTCCAAATGTATGTCGTAGTCGATGCCATACTCACTACGCACATGCTCATTGATAACTTTCAAAGTACGGCGGCTCGGCTGTAAGAAAATATCAATAAGCGTAGCGACAACAGGAATCATGCCGAGCAACATATCGGCAAAAGCAAGATATACAGCAGGACGCATTTTATGATCCGGCACGCCCAACTCCCGCCCCATGCGAAAAGCCTTCATCGTCAACAAAAGTCCGGCAATATCCCCAACAAAAGGAATCAGCGACAATATGGCATCAACGCCGATGCCCTGCTTGGTAAAAGGAATGCAAAACAAACTATCCATAGTATTGGCATATTTAGCCAACTCGCGCTCACGTCGGATGATTTCCTGACGTTCATAAGGTATAGGTGTGTGTTTCATAATGATTTTATTGTATTGGGTTAATAAAAGGGTTTTGACAAACAAAATTTATTTTAATAATTTCTTTTTCAATATTGCCAATAGCATTTTATACAAATTTTCATTCAGGGACGATGCAAAATTCGATTGTCTTTTAAGGGGAAGACTTAATTACGGATTTAAGATGGCTGGACTGTTGGGATTCATGCTGCTGAAATTAAATTATAGTAAAACGTTTAAGGTACGCCAAAATAATCATAGAAAATATCTTCATGATATTCTTAGAGTTAAATGAGATGATCTACCGAAATATCAAAATAATGCCGTGATATTAATTGATATCCAAGATACAAAAAATATATATACAGTTATAATTCAAGGCTGTACTGTATCTTAGACCCATCCCATGAAAAAAATCCTCGTTACCGGCGGCGCGGGCTTTATCGGCTCGGCAGTGGTCCGCCACATCATCCAAAATACCCAAGATTCTGTCATCAATCTCGACAAGTTAACTTACGCGGGCAATCTCGAATCGCTGACCGACGTAGCCAACAGCCCTCGTTACGCTTTTGAGCAAGTGGATATCTGTGATCGTGCCGAACTTGACCGCGTATTTACGCAACACCAGCCCGATGCCGTGATGCACTTGGCGGCGGAAAGTCATGTTGACCGCTCGATTGATTCTGCCGGCGAATTCATCCAAACCAACATCGTCGGCACGTTCAACCTACTGGAAGCTGCGCGTGCCTATTGGCAGCAAATGTCGTCTGAAAAACGCGAAGCTTTCCGTTTCCACCATATTTCCACCGATGAAGTTTATGGCGACTTGCACGGTACGGATGATTTGTTTACCGAAACCACGCCCTACGCCCCGTCCAGCCCCTACTCCGCTTCCAAGGCTTCCAGCGACCATCTCGTCCGCGCATGGCTGCGCACTTACGGACTGCCGACCATCGTAACCAACTGCTCGAACAACTATGGCCCTTATCACTTCCCCGAAAAACTCATTCCGTTGATGATTCTGAACGCGCTCGATGGCAAACCCCTGCCCGTGTACGGCGACGGGATGCAAATCCGCGACTGGCTGTTTGTCGAAGACCACGCCCGCGCGCTGTATCAGGTTGTTACCGAAGGCGTCGTCGGCGAAACCTACAATATCGGTGGCCACAACGAAAAAGCCAATATTGAAGTGGTCAAAACCATCTGCGCACTGCTGGAAGAACTCGTTCCTGAAAAACCTGCCGGCGTAGCACGGTACGAAGATTTGATTACCTTCGTGCAAGACCGCCCTGGTCATGATGTGCGCTACGCCATCGACGCCGCCAAAATCGGCAGGGAACTGGGTTGGAAACCGCAGGAAACGTTTGAATCCGGTATCCGCAAAACAGTGCAATGGTATTTGGACAACAAAACCTGGTGGCAAAACGTATTGAACGGCAGCTACCGTTTGGAACGTTTAGGTAAGTTGTAAACTATGCAATCCTTCTATTGAAAACATCAGACTTCATCATACAAAGGAATATCCATGTACTCTCCATTCCGCATTTTCTTATTAGCAACTTTGACCTCCGTCTTGTTTGTTTCTACGCCAATTTCAGCCAAAGAAACACGACATCATGTTGCACAAACGACAGTTCAGAAGACAATAAAAGCCGATGGTAGCTCTATCGAAAGGGCAATTGTCATCATTGAAAATGATACTATGAGTGGCATTGCCGCCGAATACTCCTGGATTGAAGAACACATGCCTGAATATCGTGTAGTCGGACAAGCTCTGTTAAAGAAAAATGACAGCGTCTATGACCGTATTGATGTTCAAAATGAAGCTGGTGACATCCGTTCCATTTACTTCGATATCAAAAGCTTCTTCGGCATGAGAAACGGCAAGCCTCTTTAAGACCGAAGGCCGTCTGAAAATCACGCAAACACACACTACTCAGGAGAAAACCCATGAAAGGCATCATCCTTGCCGGCGGCAGCGGCACACGCCTCTACCCCATCACGCGCGGCGTGTCCAAACAGCTTCTGCCCGTGTACGACAAACCCATGATTTACTATCCCCTGTCCGTATTGATGTTGACAGGAATACGCGAAATCTTGGTCATCACCACTCCCGAAGACAATCCCTCTTTCAGACGACTGCTCGGTGACGGCAGCGATTTCGGCATCTCCATCAGCTATGCCGAGCAGCCCAGCCCCGACGGCTTGGCGCAAGCATTCATCATCGGCGAAGAATTTATCGGCAACGACAACGTCTGCTTGGTCTTGGGCGACAATATTTTCTATGGTCAGTCGTTCACCCAAACCCTGAAGCAAGTCGCTTCTAAAAAACACGGTGCCACCGTGTTCGGCTACCAAGTCAAAGACCCCGAACGTTTCGGCGTCGTTGAATTTGACGAAAACTTCAACGCCTTATCCATCGAAGAAAAACCGAAACAGCCCAAATCCGACTGGGCGGTAACAGGCTTATATTTCTACGACAACCGCGTCGTCGAGTTTGCCAAACAAGTCAAACCCTCCGCACGCGGCGAACTCGAAATCAGCTCTCTCAACCAAATGTATATTGACGACGGTTCATTGTCCGTCCAGCTTTTGGGACGCGGCTTTGCATGGTTGGACACCGGTACGCACGAAAGCCTGCACGAAGCCGCCTCATTCGTCCAAACCGTGCAAAACATCCAAGACCTGCAAGTTGCCTGCCTCGAAGAAATCGCTTGGCGCAACGGCTGGCTTTCAGACGAGCGTTTGGAAGAACTCGCCCGCCCGATGGCGAAAAACCAATACGGTCAATATCTGCTGCACCTGTTGAAAAAATGAAAAAAGGTCGTCTGAAATCGTAAGGGACAATCATGTACCAACTGATTTCAGACGACCTTTACCACGACATCAAAAAGCCAAGCCGGAACACGCGGGATACCGTATCCCTCCCGTGTATTCCGGCTCGGCTTTTCCATAACAATTTATATCATTCAGTCATGCAGTGCAGCCGCGTGCAAGGTATTTTCCAAAAGCGTCGCAATCGTCATCGGGCCAACGCCACCGGGAACAGGGGTAATCATGCCAGCCCGTTCTTTTGCCACATCAAACTCCACATCACCGCACAAACTGCCATCTTCCAAACGGTTAATACCGACATCAATCACAACCGCACCGGGCTTAATCCAACTGCCTTTAACAAAATTCGGGATACCCACGCCAACGACCAAAATATCCGCCGCAGCCACTTCATCAGCAAGATTCTGCGTCGCGCTGTGGCATACCGTTACCGTCGCGCGTGCCAACAATAGTTCCAAAGCCTGAGGTCTGCCTACAATATTTGAAGCGCCGACAACAACCGCTTTTTTCCCTTTTGAATCGACCCCGTATTCTTCCAAAAGCGTCATTACGCCTTTGGGCGTACATGGTCGCATCAGCGGCATTTTCACCACCAGCCGTCCTATATTGTAAGGATGGAAGCCGTCCACATCCTTATGTGGAACAATATTTTCCAGAACGGCCTGACTGTTGATATGTGCCGGCAACGGAAGCTGCACCAAAATACCGTCCACAGCATCATCCTCATTTAATCGCCCGACCAAATCCAACAACTCTTCTTGGGAAGTCGATTCAGACAGCTCATAAGACAAAGAACGGATACCGCATTTTTCGCAAGCCAGCTTTTTATTGCGGACATATACCGCACTGGCAGGATCATTACCCACCAAAATGACCGCCAAACAAGGTTCGCGCAAACCATCTTCCTGACGCTTTACCACCGCTTCGGCAACTTTTGCCAGTCTTTTGACCGACACCTCTTTACCGTTGATTAATTGTGCAGCCATAAACCTTCCTTCCCAATCAAAATGAACAATATCGGCGATTATCGCATTTTTAAACCGGTTTGACACACCCCGTAAAACCACATTCCTGCACATTCAAACTCATATTCTCATTCTATTTCCTGGCATACTCATAAAAATAAATCTTAATAAAAAATAAAAAGATAGGACAAGAAATAAAAACAAACTTAAAAATACAGTTGACCTTTTACAAACCTATCTGTATAGTTTCACTCTTCAAGTCGGGGCGTAGCGCAGCCCGGTTAGCGCATCTGCTTTGGGAGCAGAGGGTCGTGAGTTCGAATCCCACCGCCCCGACCAATAATGCTTTAGCACGAATCGGCATGAGCGCCCGTAGCTCAACCGGATAGAGCACCGACCTTCTAAGTCGGGGGTTACAGGTTCGATTCCTGTCGGGCGTGCCAAAATTTTAGTTTTACGGTGGCTGTAGCTCAGTTGGTAGAGCCCTGGATTGTGATTCCAGTTGTCGTGGGTTCGAGCCCCATCAGCCACCCCAAAATAAAAGACCTGCATAAAATATGCAGGTCTTTTACTTTTTATATTGTTCCATTATCTATACCCCCATTTTTCTTTCAAATATATAAAGTTCAAACCAAAAAGCCCAAGCTGCCGTTCCCGCTTGTACGGGAAATAACAACATGGGCTTTTCCATTTCAATCCTAAATGCAGACCGATATTCCGGCCTGCTTTAATCATCTATATCAGATTAGCGGTTTTTCAAAAACCGTGTATAAACCGCCAAAATGATTACGGCGAAAATGGTTGAGGCAATCCATCCGGCAGGTTCACCCACGTGATACCAACCTAATTTTTGCCCCACAAATCCTGCCAACGCCGACCCGCCAATACCCAACAGAGTCGTCATAATGAATCCGAAATTTTCCTTACCCGGATGCAGGAATTTTGCCAAAGCACCAACGATGAAACCGATAATAATCGTAACGATCCATCCCATAGTATTACCTCCGTGTGATATGTAAGTTGTTTTAATTGGCTCTTCTTAGAAAAGCCTTTGTATAATACAGAACAGTTTGACCGACCGTCTTACCTTTCCCACTTGTTTTTCTTAAAATAAACAGACTTTAAGTACTTTTACCGTTTTGATGCAGCATATACACAAACAACCTCTTCCCAAGGTCGTCTGAAAGGAAATTCAAATGAACACGGAAAATACGCTTTGCCTGATTGTCGATATTCAGGAACGCCTGCTGCCCGCATTGCACGGCAGTGAACAAATGATCGAACATTGCCGCATCCTGCTGCAAGGTTTGTCGGCTCTAAACATACCGTTTGCAGCAACGGAACAATATCCAAAAGGTTTGGGTAAAACGGTTTCCGCCATATCCCTGCTTCTGCACAATACGCCGATATTCGAAAAAACCCGTTTTTCCGCCGCATCACCCGAAGTCATGGCCATTCTGAAAGAGAAACAAATCGAAAACATCATCTTAATCGGTGCGGAAGCGCACATCTGTATGCTTCAGACGACCTTGGACTTGCTCAAGCACAATATCCGCGTCCACATCCCTTACGAATGTACCACCTCCAGAAACCCGCTTAACAAAGACAATGCCTTGCAGCAGATGCTTACTGCCGGAGCCGCCGTATCCAACGTTGAGAGTCTATTATTCAACCTGATGGGTGATGCGAAACATCCTGCCTTTAAAACCATTTCCAAACTCATCCAATAGCCGGCAGGTCGTCTGAAAATGGAATACACGATTACTCCGGCAAAAACAGAAGACCTGCCCGACATTGTCGAAATCTACAACAGTACGATTGAAGCGCGCCAATCCACCGCCGATTTATCGCCCGTCAGCATCGAAACCCGTAAGCCTTGGTTTGAATCACATTCCGGCAAACGCCCGCTTTATGTCTTGAAAAACCATAGCGGCGAATTGCTGGCATGGGGCAGCTTCAGCGATTATTATCCGCGCCACGCGTTTCACATCAGCGCGGAAATCAGTATTTATGTCCGACACAATATGCGCGGGGTCGGCGTGGGTAAAATCCTGCTACGCAATATGCTGGAGCGTGCGCCCTCCTTGGGTATTAAAAACGTTTTGGCCGTGATTTTCGGACACAACCACCCCAGCCTGCATCTTTTCCACTCGTTCGGTTTTCAAGAATGGGGCAGATTGCCCGCAGTGTGCGATTTGGAAACATTTGAAGCGGATGTGGTCATCTTGGGCAAACAGATAACGTAATCCTCCCCAAAGAACCTAACCTGAAAGATCATGCGTATCAGTAAAAAGGTCGTCTGAAATCTACTTTCAGACGACCTTTCGTTTTATTTGACGAACTTCAATACCTTGCCCGACTTGGCAGGCCCGCTGTCAGTCGGCTTATCTGCCGCCGGCTCCTGCTGCGACTCATTACCGGAAGCATCCGCTTCGTAAGGCTCGACTTCGAACCCCATCCCCTCCCCGCTTTCGCGGGAGAAGATGCTGATAACATGGCCGACGGGAATCCAAATATCGTGCGCCACCCCGCCGAAACGGGCGGAAAAGCTGATCCAATCGTTATCGATATTCAGATTATGGCTGGCGGTCGGGCCAATATTCAGTACGATTTCATTGTCGCGGACATATTGCATGGGTACGCGGGTATGTTCGTTAACCCAAACGACCAGATGCGGCGTTTGGCCATTGTCCGTACACCATTCATATAAGGCACGAAGCAGATAGGGTTTGGTCGAAGTCGTCATGGTATCTCCTTTCGGAAGCTTATCGGCGCATGGCTTTCTCGGCGGGCGTCAGCGCTTCGATGAAGGCCTCGCGTTGGAAAATGCGCTCGGCGTATTTCAACAAAGGTGCGGCGGATTTGCCGAGTTTGATGTCGTAATGATCAAGCCGCCACAACAAGGGAGACAGCGCTACGTCAATCATAGAAAAATCTTCGCCGAGGATGTATTTGCTCTTCGCAAAAGCAGGAGCCAGCATTGTCAGCCCGTTACCGATGGCTTCGCGCGCTTTAGCCTGTTCTTTGTTGGTCGCGTTGGGGTTTTCCAAAACATGAACGTAGTTGAACAATTCTTTTTCCATGCGGAACAACACCAAACGCCCGCGTCCGCGCATCACGGGATCGCCGGGCATCAGTTGCGGATGCGGGAAACGTTCGTCGATATATTCATTGATGATGTTGGACTCGTGCAAGATGAGGTCGCGTTCAACCAAAACAGGTACTTGATTGTACGGATTCATGACGGCAAGGTCTTCGGGTTTGTTGAAAATATCGACATCTTTGATTTCAAAATCCATGCCTTTTTCGTACAACACGAAACGGCAGCGATGGCTGAACGGGCAGGTAATGCCTGAATATAAGGTCATCATGGTAATTGGGCTCCTGTATCCGGTTTCAGACGGCCTGCGTCTGATACGACCGTTAAACAAATTAATCGCAGAATTATACGCGATTGCATACAACAATTCTAGAAAAACAGGATAATATATTGTTTTAAATTATATTTTTCGACTTCTCTATCTTAAGTCATACAACGTAATATCGCCACATATCGTAAACAAAGAGGTCGTCTGAAAACCCGAAATCCGGTTTTCAGACGACCTCTTTCCATTCGAACAAGGGAACCATTTGCCTGAAACACATTTATGTTTTGCGCTATTTCAGACGACCTCTCCCCTTTTCTGTTTGCCGATTAAATACCGCGCAGCAATTCGTTCACGCTGGTTTTGGCGCGGGTTTGTGCGTCCACGCGTTTGACGATGACGGCGCAGTAAAGGCTGTGGCTGCCGTCTTTGGAAGGCATGCTGCCGGACACGACAACCGAGCCTGCCGGTACGCGGCCTTGGTAGATTTCGCCGGTGGTGCGGTCGAGGATTTTGGTGGATTGTCCGATGAACACGCCCATGGAAATCACGCTGCCTTCTTCGACAATCACGCCTTCGACGATTTCGGAACGCGCGCCGATGAAACAGTTGTCTTCAATGATGGTCGGGCTGGCTTGCAGGGGTTCGAGTACGCCGCCGATGCCGACGCCGCCGCTCAAGTGGACGTTTTTACCGATTTGGGCGCAAGAACCGACGGTCGCCCAAGTATCGACCATCGCGCCTTCGTCAACGTATGCGCCGATGTTGACATAAGACGGCATCAAAACGACGTTTTTAGCAACAAAGCTGCCGCGGCGCGCAACGGCACCGGGTACGGCGCGGAAACCGGCAGCGCGGAATTCGTCTTCAGACCAGTCGGCAAACTTGGTCGGCACTTTGTCGAAGTATTTGTTCACGCCGTCGTTGAGGACTTCGTTGTCTTGGATGCGGAAGGAAAGCAGGACGGCTTTTTTCGCCCATTCGTTGACTTTCCACTCGCCTATGCCCAAGCGTTCGGCGACGCGCAATTTGCCTGAATCGAGTTGGCGGATGGTTTCCAACACGGCTTCTTTGACTTCGGGGGTAACGGTGGTCGGGGTGATGTCCGCGCGGTTTTCAAAGGCGGTTTCGATGATGTTTTGCAAAGACATGGGGATTCCTTTTGAAGAGGGTAAAAGGTCGTCTGAAAAATTCGGATGACCCGCAAACAGGCGGTATTTTGCCATGTAAACGCTTTGCCGTCAGCTTTTGCAAAGGTCGTCTGAAAGGTGTTTTGCTGTTTCAGATGACCTCCAAGATTGCTATGATATAGTGCCTTGACTTTAAACCGGTACGGCATTACCTCGCCCTGTCCTGATTTAAAGTTAATCCACTCTACCATTCCCGCCATCTTTCCAAACGGAATCCGAAATGTCCGACAACCGCCTCGACACCGCCCGCCGCCATTCCCTCTTCCTTGCCCGCCAGCTCGACAACGGCAAACTCAAGCCCGAAATCTTCCTGCCCATGCTGGACAAGGTTTTGACTGAAGCAGATTTCCAAGCCTTTGCCGACTGGGACAAAATCCGCGCGGAAGAAAACGAGGAAGAATTGGCGCGGCAGTTGCGCGAGTTGCGCCGTTATGTGGTGTCGCAGATTATCGTGCGCGATATAAACCGCATCAGCGATTTGAACGAAGTAACCCGCACGATTACGCTGTTTGCCGATTTTGCCGTCAATACCGCGCTGGATTTCGCCTACGCCTATTATCGGGACATGTACGGCACGCCGATCGGACGTTATACCAAATCGCCGCAACATTTGAGCGTGGTGGCGATGGGCAAGGCGGGCGGCTATGAGTTGAACGTGTCTTCCGACATCGATTTGATTTTCGTCTATCCCGAATCGGGCGACACCGACGGCAGGCGCGAACGCGGTAATCAGGAATTTTTCACCAAAGTCGGGCAGAAACTGATTGCGCTGCTGAACGACATCACCGCCGACGGACAGGTGTTCCGCGTTGATATGCGGCTGCGGCCGGACGGCGATTCCGGCGCGCTGGTATTGAGCGAAACTGCGCTGGAGCAATATTTGATTACGCAGGGACGCGAATGGGAACGCTACGCATGGTGCAAAGGCCGCGTGGTTACGCCATATCCGAACGACATCAAAGCGCTGGTGCGCCCTTTTGTGTTCCGAAAATATCTGGATTACAGCGCGTATGAAGCGATGCGCAACCTGCACCGCCAAATCCGCAGCGAAGTCAGTAAAAAAGGCATGGCGGACAACATCAAACTCGGCGCAGGTGGCATCCGCGAAGTCGAATTTATCGCCCAAATTTTCCAAATGATACGCGGCGGACAAATGCGCGCTCTGCAACTGAAAGGCACGCAGGAAACGCTGATGAAACTTGCCGAATTGGGCATCATGCCGTCTGAAAACGTCGAAACCCTGCTTGCCGCCTACCGCTTCCTGCGCGACGTCGAACACCGCCTGCAATACTGGGACGACCAGCAAACCCAAACCCTGCCCGCCTCGCCCGAACAGCAGCAACTGCTCGCCGAAAGCATGGGTTTCGACAGCTACGCCGCCTTTTCAGACGACCTCAACGTTCATCGTAACAAGGTCAATCAGTTGTTCAACGAAATTTTGAGCGAACCCGAAGAGCAAACACAGGACAACAGCGAATGGCAGTGGGCATGGCAGGACAAACCCGACGAAGAAGAGCGGCAAGGTCGTCTGAAAGAACACGGGTTCGATGCCGAAACCATCGTCGCAAGGCTCGACCAAATCCGGCACGGCCATAAATACCGCCACCTTTCCGCACACGCCCAGCCGCGTTTTGACGCCATTGTGCCGCTGTTGGTACAGGCGGCGGCCGAGCAAAACAACCCGACCGATACGCTGATGCGGCTGTTTGACTTCCTCGAAAACATCAGCCGCCGCTCCGCCTATCTCGCCTTCCTCAACGAACATCCGCAAACCTTGGCGCAACTGGCGCAGATTATGAGCCAAAGCTCATGGGTGGCGGCGTATCTGAGCAAATACCCGATTCTGCTGGACGAACTCATCAGCGCGCAGCTTTTGGATACCGCGTTCGACTGGCAAGCCCTCGCCACCGCCCTTTCAGACGACCTCAAAGCCTGCGGCGGCGACACCGAAGCGCAAATGGACACCCTGCGCCGCTTCCAACACGCCCAAGTCTTCCGCCTCGCCGTCCAAGACCTCGCCGGACTGTGGACCGTAGAATCCCTCTCCGACCAACTCTCCGACCTCGCCGACACCATCCTCGCCGCCGCCCTGCCGTGCGCATGGGCGGACATGCCCAAAAAACACCGCGACACCCCGCAATTCGCCGTCGTCGGCTACGGCAAACTCGGCGGCAAAGAACTCGGCTACGCCTCCGACCTCGACCTCGTCTACCTCTACGACGATCCCCATCCCGACGCAGGCGACGTGTACAGCCGCCTCGCCCGCCGCCTGACCAACTGGCTATCCGCCGCCACCGGCGCAGGCAGCCTCTACGAAACCGACCTGCGCCTGCGCCCCAACGGCGACGCCGGCTTCCTCGCCCACAGCATCGCCGCCTTCGAAAAATACCAGCGCGAAAACGCATGGACATGGGAACACCAGTCCCTCACCCGCGCCCGCTTCATCTGCGGCACACCCGAAATTCAGACGGCCTTCGACCGCATCCGCACCGAAATCCTCACCGCCGAACGCGACCAAACCGCCTTGGCAGGCGAAATCATCGAAATGCGCGAAAAAATGTTCCCCACCCATCCGCCAGTTGACAACAACGTCAAATACGCGCGCGGCGGCGTGGTCGACGTCGAATTTATCGTCCAATACCTCATCCTTGCCCATGCCCGAAAATATCCGCAACTCCTCGACAACTACGGCAACATCGCCCTCTTGAACATCGCCGCCGACTGCGGCCTCATCGACAAAACCCTCGCCGAACAAAGCCGCACCGCCTACCGCTTCTACCGCCAGCAGCAGCACAACACCAAACTGCGCGACGCGGAAAAAACCGAAGTAACCGACGAATTGCTGTCCCATTACGGCAATGTCAGGAAATTGTGGCGGGAAGTGTTCGGCGAAGAAGCAAAGCTCGGATAAAGCAGGTATTACGAAGGGGAATTAAGTCATTAACCGCATAGCGTGAGTTCCACCTACGAATCACTGCAAACCCGTAGCGTGGGCTCTGCCCACGAACCACACCCCAAATTTCAGACAACCTCTTTTACTTGCCATTTTCGTGAGCAAAGCCCACGCTACCATTCACACCGACAAAACCAAAGGTCGTCTGAAAACGCTTTTCAGACGACCTTTAGACAAATTATAGTGGATTAAATTTAAATCAGGACAAGGCGAGGCAACGCCGTACTGGTTTAAATTTAATCCACTATAGGTTGTCGAAACCGACATTGCGAATTATCCGGTTTTCGTTGGGTTTCAAATCAATCTAAGTGTAGAAACCAGTAGCATTGTTTACAGTATTTCCAGGAGAATACTGAAACATGAACATACACAAAAATACACGTCTCACCCCGCACCACCGCCAAGCCATTTGGCTGGCCTACACGCAGGGGAAGGAAAGCATCACCTCCCTGGCACGCCGCTACCAAGTCAGCCGCGTCACCATTTACCGCGCCCTTAAAGCCGCAAGAGGCAGACTGCTCAAACCCCAAACCAGTACCAACAACCGTTTCAAACAGGCTAAGTACGGAATGAAACGCCTGGCCAAGGTAGAACGCGGTATTCAGGAAAAACTCAAAAAGCAGGCCAAACGCTACAATAAATCCTACCCCGGAGAGCCGGTACATCTCGATACCAAACGGCTGCCGCTGCTCAAAGGGCAGAAAGCCACCGATAAGCGGGATTACCTGTTTGTCGCCATCGACGATTTCTCAAGGGAGCTATACGCCGCCATTTTGCCGGACAAAACTGCAGACAGTGCCGCCAAGTTTCTGACCGAACACCTGATTGATCCCTGCCCATATCTGATTGAGTGCGTTTACTCCGACAACGGTACGGAATATAAAGGCTCGGCCAACCATGCTTTTGGTGTAGCCTGTTATGAGAACGGGATTGGTCAAAAGTTTACCCGGGTTGCCCGTCCACAGACCAACGGTAAGGCGGAACGTGTTATCCGCACCCTGATGGAGATGTGGCATGAGAAACAGTTGTTTGACAGTCCTGAACACCGGCGAAAGGAGTTGTGCCGCTTTATTAATTTCTATAACACTGTGAAGCCGCACCGCAGTTTGAACGGCGATACGCCGTTTGAGGTCTTGCAGGCTTATTTTTCTCAACCTGTGGTGTAAACAACGCGATGTTTTTCTACAGATTAGGTCGTCTGAAATGTAATAAAAACGGTTTCAGATGACCTTTAGTTATACGCTTGCAGCCCTATTGGTTTTGCTTGATAAAACGTTCTTTATCATCTAGTCAGTTTTCAACGGAGCGGCAAGCGTATATTATTTTGCGTTGTTCCCACATGATTTATTTTGACAAGGAGTCTTCTCCTATGCGTACTTTGACTGTTCAAACTCCGTCTCATCAATATCCTATTTTTATCGGGTACGATCTTATCGGTCAGGCTGATAGTTTACTTGAGCCTTATTTGAATAAAACGGCCGCAATCATAACCAACGAGACTGTTGCGCCTTTATATCTGAAAAGTCTTCAAATGAGTTTGGACAGAATCGGTATCAGGCATTTCAGCATTATCTTGCCGGATGGCGAAAAATATAAAAACTGGCAGACATTGAACCTTATTTTTGACGGATTGATGGAAAACAGGGCCGAACGGAAAACCACACTAATTGCATTGGGTGGCGGGGTAATCGGCGATATGGTCGGCTTTGCCGCTGCAACGTACCAGCGAGGTGCGCCGTTTATCCAAATCCCGACAACTCTGTTGAGTCAAGTGGATTCATCAGTAGGTGGGAAGACGGGCATCAACCATCCGCTTGGAAAAAATATGATTGGTGCGTTTTACCAACCGCAGGCGGTCTTGGCTGATTTGGAAACATTGAAGACCTTGCCGCGCCGAGAATTATCGGCAGGTATGGCGGAAGTTATTAAATATGGTGCGCTTGGCGATGTTGATTTCTTTGAGTGGTTGGAACAAAATGTTGCGGATTTGATGGCGCAAAACCAAGAGAAATTGACGCAGGCGGTATATCACTGCTGCAAAATGAAAGCCGACATTGTTGTCAAAGATGAAACCGAACAAGGTATCCGCGCGTGGCTTAATCTTGGCCATACTTTCGGACACGCCATCGAGGCGGAAATGGGTTACGGAGTATGGTTGCATGGTGAGGCAGTGGCAGCGGGTTGCGTGCTGGCAGGTAGATTATCCGAAGAATTGGGTAAAATTTCCGATGCGGACACACGTCGAATCGCTGTTTTAATGGAGGCCGCAGGATTGCCGTCATTGCCGCCTAAATTCCCGTTTGAAAAATGGATTAGCCATATGAGCCATGACAAAAAGGTCAGTAGCGGCGTGATGCGTTTTATCGGGCTGAACCGTTTGGGGGAAGCCAATATTACTGAAGTTAGCGATATTGATATTTTAAAGCGGACTTTGCAGCCGTATTTGTAATGCGCATTCCAGTAAATGTGCTGTGCATATTCATTGTCGCATGAGTCAAAATAGAGAAGGTCGTCTGAAAAGTTTTCAGACGACCTTTTCATATGATTAAGGTAGGAGTGGAGTTTGTATCAAACCGAGTTTTTCATTAAAGCCGAACATGATATTCATATTCTGAACAGCTTGTCCTGCTGCCCCTTTAACTAAGTTGTCGATGACGGATAGAGCGATCCATACATTGTCAGACGAAGATTTTTGGATGCTGATACGACAAAGGTTTGCACCGCGCACGCTGCGGGTTTCTGGTGTTGAACCGGCAGGCATGATGTCCACAAAAGGACTGTCCCGATAAAATTCGTGTAAAACAGCTTCCGGATTGCAACCGTCTTCAAGATGCAGGTATAAAGTGGCGTGCATACCCCGGATCATGGGTGTCAGATGGGGAACGAAGATGAAATGTTCGGCAATTCCTGGTTGCAATGTGGCGATGGTTTGCCGAATTTCGGGCTGGTGTCGGTGTCCCGTAATGCCGTAGGCTTTAAAATTATCCCCAGCCTCGCAAAGCAGCGAGCCGGTATTAGCTTTCCGACCTGCGCCGGATAGGCCTGATTTACAGTCCGCAATCAGCGGCATATGCGGTTTCAGACGACCTTCTTTCAGCAAGGGGAGTAAAGGCAGTGAAACGCAGGTCGGATAACAGCCGGGGTTGGCAACGATTTGTGCAGACGCGATGGCATCGCGGTTTAATTCACTTAACCCGTACACCGCTTGAGGAACAATATCGGGGCTGGCGTGCTTCATTTTGTACCAATGTTCCCATGTGGAAATATCCTGTATACGAAAGTCAGCGGATAAGTCGACGATGCGGATACCTTTTTCCAAAAGACGAGGAGCATCGTTCATGGCGATTCCATTTGGGGTGGCGAAAAAGACAATATCGCATTTTTCCAAACCGGCGTGTTCGGGTGTTTGAAAGGTCAGATCGTAGATTCCCCTCAGACTGGGAAAGTAATCAGAAACTGCTTTACCTGACTCGCTGCGGCTGGTTACCGTTGTAATTTCAATATTCGGATGACTGCTGAGAAGCCGCAAAAGCTCTACGCCGGTGTAACCTGTTGCACCGACGATGCCGACTTTGATTTTCGAATTCATAAATTTCTCCAAGAGTAATTTTTAGATGTGGGCAGATTTGCCGGTATCGACTTCGTTCAAATACTGTTGTCCATTATAGAGGAACGGTGATGTATAGTGGAAACAGCCACTATGAGACCTTTGCAAAATTCCCCAAAATCCCCTAAATTCCCACCAAGACATTTAGGGGATTTCTCATGAGCACCTTCTTCCAGCAAACCGCACAAGCCATGATTGCCAAACACATCGACCGCTTCCCACTATTGAAGTTGGATCAAGTGATTGATTGGCAGCCGATCGAGCAATACCTGAATCGTCAAAAAACCCGTTACGTCCGAGACCACCGCGGCCGTCCCGCCTATCCCCTGTTGTCCATGTTCAAAGCCGTCCTGCTCGGACAATGGCACAGCCTCTCCGATCCCGAACTCGAACACAGCCTCATCATCCGCATCGATTTCAACCTGTTTTGCCGTTTCGACGAACTGAGCATCCCCGATTACAGCACCTTATGCCGCTACCGCAACTGGCTGGCGCAAGACGACACCCTGTCCGAATTGCTGGAACTGATTAACCGCCAACTGACCGAAAAAGGCCTAAAAATAGAGAAAGCATCTGCCGCCGTCATTGACGCCACCATTATTCAGACCGCCGGCAGCAAACAGCGTCAAGCCATAGAAGTCGATGAAGAAGGACAAGTCAGCGGCCAAACCACACCGAGCAAAGACAAAGATGCTCGCTGGACAAAGAAAAACGGCCTCTACAGACTCGGTTACAAACAACATACCCGTACCGATGAGGAAGGCTATATCGAGAAACTGCACATCACTCCCGCCAATACCCATGAGTGCAACCACCTGTTGCCTTTGCTGGAAGGTATAGCCAAAGATACGACCGTCTATGCCGACAAAGGCTACGACAGTGCGGAAAACCGGCAACATCTGAAAGAACATCGGTTGCTGGACGGCATTATGCGCAAAGCCCACCGCAACCGTCCGCTGACGGAAGCACAAACCAAACGCAACCGATATTTATCGAAGACCCGTTATGTGGTGGAACAAAGCTTCGGTACGCTGCACCGTAAATTCCGCTACGCCCGGGCAGCCTATTTCGGGCTGATTAAAGTGAGTGCGCAAAGCCATCTGAAGGCGATGTGTTTGAACCTGTTGAAAGCGGCCAACAGGTTAAGTGTGTCTGTTGCCGCCTAAAAGGCGGCCCGGATGCCTGATTATCAGGCATCCGGGGAGGATTAAGGGGGTATTTGGGTAAAATTAGGCGCAATTAGGGGCGAAAACAGCCGAAAACCTGTGTTTGGGTTCCGGCTGTCGGGGGAAGGGCTTTTTTGTAAAGGTCTCACACTGTGAAGCCGCACCGCAGTTTGAACGGTGATACGCCGTTTGAGGTCTTGCAGGCTTATTTTTCTCAACCTGTGGTGTAAACAATGCGACGATTTCCTACAATCTAAGCACGGCGTATCGTGTATCCGTGTGCCCCACCCTCGAATTACTATAGTGGATTAAATTTAAACCAGTACGGCGTTGCCTCGCCTTGTCCTGATTTAAATTTAATCCACTATAACAAACCCGTAGCGTGGAATCCGTCCACAAAAATGATTAAAAAAGGTCGTCTGAAAATTCAAACACCAGGTTTTCAGACGACATTTCACATTTTTTCACCCATGCTCGGGAGGCTCCGGCGCACCTGCGGGCTGTTTGTAGCGGTTGTACATAAACAGATACTGCGTCGGGAACCGGCTTATCCAATATTCCGTATATTCATTGATTACCCGCGCATCGTGTTCTTTATCGCCGTTCAGTTCGCCGCGTAAGGGTTCGATGTGCAGGACAAACCCGCGTCCTTTCGGCAGGCGTTCTCCGCAGAAAAACAATGCCTTAACCCCTTTTACCTGCGCGAGCTTGCCTGCCAGCGTCATGGTAAAAGCCGGTTTACCGAAAAACTCTGCCCACACACCGTCTCCGCCTTCTTCTGGCGCAGGGACATGGTCGGGCAAAACGATGGTGGCTTCGCCCGCACGCAAGGCTTTGATGACCTGCTTAACGCCTTGAATACTGGTCGGTGCGGTTTTACCTTTACCGCGTACGCGCCCCGCCTGCATGACTTCATCCATCGCTTTGAGCTTCGGCGGTTTGTACATCGCCGTAAGTGGAAACGGAAGCTGTTGGCTGATATATCGTCCGGCAAGGTCGTAGCTGCCGATGTGCGGGGTAATAAACAACAATCCTTCGCCCGCATCCAACGCAGCCTGTACATGCTCCCAACCGCGTACTTCTACAAACAATTTTTCTATGCTCTCAGGTCGTCTGAAAAAAGCCACGGGCAATTCCAACCCGCCTTTGACGGTTTCGCGGAACACAGCCTTGACCGCCGCTTCATCGGGCTGCAAACCGGCCGTGCGCATATTGTCAAATACGCGTTCGCGATCCTCACGGCGCAGATAATAAACCACACCGCCCAACACGCCCGCCAATGCGTGCAACAGGCGCAGAGGCATGGCGGCGAAGAGTTTGAAGAAAAAGGTAATCAGAATATACATAAAGGTATACCAAAGAAAGGTGGTCGGATTGTATAGCCGAATACGCAGGCAGTCGATACCTCGTTGACTGCCTGCACGCCGTTCCCATCAAGATGCTCCTTCAAACCAAATAACAAAATTGATAGTAACCGTTGTAAAATTTTTACAGACTGAAAACGTACAGACAAGACTTTCCCTAAAACTTCGTTAATTTTAAAAAACAGTTGTCTGCTATCAATACAAATATCAAAAAAACAGCTTTGCTTTTTATATTTATCTGTTTATAAATTATTTTTTAAATTTCAACCCAAATCTACACTTCTGCCTTTTCATTTTCTTATAAATTAAACCTTGTTTTTCATTTCTAAAAAATCGTCTTTTTGCTCGTTTTAAAATACATTGGGATTTGATCAAACAACAATTATTTACGGCAAATTTAAACGCAAATGCTCTCTTTTGCTCCTGATTGATGTACACTTACGAACATAAGCATTTGAAATTTCTTAAAAATATAAGAAGAATCACAATCATCTTCTTTTTGTAATGCTTCTCAAATCAAACTACACGAACAGAAAGGCATACACCATGGAAACCAAACGTCTCTCTTCTCTTCTCAAACTCATCGCCAACCCCGAACGCATGACCATTTTGTTCATGTTGATGGACAGCGAACGCAGCATCGCTGAGTTATCCGAAGCACTCGGACAGCCTGCGACTGCTGTTTCCAACCATCTCGCGCGTTTGCGCTCCGAAGGTTTGATCGATTTCACCCGCTACCACCGCGTCATCGAATACCGACTGGTATCCGAAGAAGCGGCCGCCATTCTCAATACGCTGCGCCATTTGGAAAACCGTAAAGCCGCCTAAGGGCTGTTGAGCATTGTTTTCTCAAACGGATTTTTGTTTCAAAACCGGCAGCCGCCAAAATCCCCTGATGTTACAATAACGTCCCGTTTACCCAACAAAGCGGTTTTGCATGAACCGCTTTTGTTTCGTCCTTATTTTGCCCGAAAAGCCCGAAACGCTTTTCAGACGACCCTCACACACGGAATCTGCATGAAAATCACCACTTGGAACGTCAATTCCCTCAACGTGCGCCTGCCGCAGGTGCAAAACTGGCTTGCCGACCATCAACCCGATGTCCTTGTTTTGCAAGAGCTTAAGCTCGACCAAGACAAATTTCCCGCCGCCGCCCTGCAAATGATGGGCTGGCACAGCGTTTGGAGCGGGCAAAAAACCTACAACGGCGTCGCCATCATCAGCCGCAACGAACCGCAAGACGTACACGTCGGTCTGCCCGCCCTGCCCGACGACCCGCAACGCCGCGTCATCGCCGCAACCGTCAACGGCGTGCGCGTCATCAATGTTTATTGCGTCAACGGCGAAGCCCTCGACAGCCCAAAATTCCAATATAAAGAACAATGGTTTGCCGCTTTGACCGAATTTGTCCGCGACGAAATGACGCGCCACGAAAAACTGGTCTTACTCGGCGACTTCAATATCGCGCCAGCCGATGCCGACTGCTACGACCCTGAAAAATGGCATGAAAAAATCCACTGTTCTTCCATCGAGAGACAGTGGTTCAAAAATCTGTTGGATTTGGGCTTGACTGACAGCCTGCGCCAAATCCACCCCGAAGGCGCGTTTTACACTTGGTTTGACTATCGCGGCGCGATGTTCCAACGCAAACTCGGACTGCGCATCGACCACCAGCTTATCAGCCCCGCCCTGTCTGCCGTGTTGAAAGACGTTTATGTCGATTTGGACGCGCGCGCGCAAGAACGCCCGAGCGACCATGCGCCGGTTGTGGCTGAATTTGATTTGTAAGGCGTAATCTTTAAAAAAGGTCGTCTGAAAATCAAAAATTGGGTTTTCAGACGACTTTTTTAAATTCCGGGCTGTATTGGCGTGTACGGGTTTGACGTTTGGTTTTTTATTATTCAAACCACCAAAACTCTTATTCAATATGTCGCCTGACGCCCAAAGTCAACCTGTCTAAACCGGCCAAATCCTGTCGGGTTTCAATCTCTGTAAAACCATTTTCCGACAAAATCTGCCGTACTGCCCCACCTTGGTTATATCCATGTTCCAACAGCAACCACCCGCCCTCTTTCAAAAATTCAGACGCACGCTGTGCCAGCTCCCGAATACAAGTCAAGCCGTCGGCAAAATCGGTCAATGCCGTCTGAGGCTCAAAACGCAAATCTCCTTGATTCAAATGGCTGTCATCTTTCTCAATATAAGGAGGGTTGGAAACAATAACATCAAAACGATATTTGTCTTCAGACGACGTTTTATCCGTATCGAACCATGATCCTGATGCAAACTCAACTGCTGCACCTAAATTTTCTGCGTTTCGACGGGCAACAACCAAAGCCTGCCTGCTAATATCAGACGCGCGTACTTCTGCATCCTTCCGTTCCAATGCCACCGTAACGGCCACCGCCCCGCTACCGGTACCCAAATCCCAAACCCGTCCGTTTTTCGGGAGATGTTCGATAACCGCTTCAACCAAATGCTCGGTTTCCGGACGGGGAATCAAAACATCAGGGCAGACTTCAAACCAACGACCATAAAACTCCCGGCCACCCATGATATAAGCTATTGGCTCACCATTCAGACGACGCTCCGCCAAACTATCCAGCCGAGCGAAAATATCTGCCGGAATCGCTTCTGCTCCCTGCGTTATTAATTGAACACGGCTGTAACCTCCCGCCTTTTGCAAAAGCATACGTGCCTCTATGCGCGGTAGCGGAGACTGCCGTATCCAGTCATCTAATGTCATCACTCTTTTTTCATTCATTTCCATCTCATCATCCATCAACTCTGCCTGCTAAAAACAAACATAAAATACTTCCAAGATTTCCTTGAATTTACGAACATTTAATTTTCCAAGTAGACTTTTTTGTTCACCAAGCAACAGGATTAAGACGGGAAACATAACAATGCTGGAGGCTTTGTGAGGATTTCCCTATAGAAGATGTCGTTTGATGAAAAAACACAAAAACTATTGAAGGTCGTATCCCCTTATGAGACCTTTGCAAAATTCCCCAAAATCCCCTAAATTCCCACCAAGACATTTAGGGGATTTTCCATGAGCACCTTCTTCCGGCAAACCGCACAAGCCATGATTGCCAAACACATCGACCGCTTCCCACTATTGAAGTTGGATCAAGTGATTGATTGGCAGCCGATCGAGCAATACCTGAATCGTCAAAAAACCCGTTACGTCCGAGACCACCGCGGCCGTCCCGCCTATCCCCTGTTGTCCATGTTCAAAGCCGTCCTGCTCGGACAATGGCACAGCCTCTCCGATCCCGAACTCGAACACAGCCTCATCATCCGCATCGATTTCAACCTGTTTTGCCGTTTCGACGAACTGAGCATCCCCGATTACAGCACCTTATGCCGCTACCGCAACTGGCTGGCGCAAGACGACACCCTGTCCGAATTGCTGGAACTGATTAACCGCCAACTGACCGAAAAAGGCCTAAAAATAGAGAAAGCATCTGCCGCCGTCATTGACGCCACCATTATTCAGACCGCCGGCAGCAAACAGCGTCAAGCCATAGAAGTCGATGAAGAAGGACAAGTCAGCGGCCAAACCACACCGAGCAAAGACAAAGATGCTCGCTGGACAAAGAAAAACGGCCTCTACAGACTCGGTTACAAACAACATACCCGTACCGATGAGGAAGGCTATATCGAGAAACTGCACATCACTCCCGCCAATACCCATGAGTGCAACCACCTGTTGCCTTTGCTGGAAGGTATAGCCAAAGATACGACCGTCTATGCCGACAAAGGCTACGACAGTGCGGAAAACCGGCAACATCTGAAAGAACATCGGTTGCTGGACGGCATTATGCGCAAAGCCCACCGCAACCGTCCGCTGACGGAAGCACAAACCAAACGTAACCGATATTTGTCGAAGACCCGTTATGTGGTGGAACAAAGCTTTGGGACGCTGCACCGTAAATTCCGCTACGCCCGGGCAGCCTATTTCGGGTTGATTAAAGTGAGTGCGCAAAGCCATCTGAAGGCGATGTGTTTGAACCTGTTGAAAGCGGCTAACAGGCTAAGTGTGCCTGTTGCCGCCTAAAAGGCGGTCCGGATGCCTGATTATCAGGTATCCGGGGAGGATTAAGGGGGTATTTGGGTAAAATCAGGAGGTATTGGGGGGAAGGAAATGGCCGAAAACCTGTGTTTGGGTTTCGGTTGTCGGGGGAAGGGCTTTTTTGCAAAGGTCTCGGCCAAAGTCAGCACGCCGGCGGCAATCAGCCCAATGCCCAGCCATTCCTGGGAAGACGGCCATTCCTTCAACACCACTGCGAACAACGCCACCAGCACGATACTGAATTTATCCACAGGCGCGACCTTTGAGGCCTCGCCCATCTGCAAGGCCTTAAAATAAGCCAGCCAAGATGCGCCTGTGGCCAAACCCGACAATATCAGGAACGTCCAATTGCGCGCGGAAAAATCGGTCACGCCCTGCCATTTGCCCGCATAACTCAAAAATGCCGCCAAGGCAGCCAAAATAACCAATGTGCGGATAAAGGTGGCAAAATCCGAATCGATGCTCTGCAAGCCGGCTTTGGCAAAAACAGCCGTCAAAGCGGAAAAGAAAGCAGAAGCCAATGCCCAATAAAACCAAGTATTTTCCATTTTACCGCCTTCTAATTTCAAATATTTAAACAAAAATCAAGGATTCCTATGCAAGACAACGGCTTCTCTTATGCCCAGCAACGGCATGCGCTGTTTTGGCTGGTATTGTTCCATATGCTCATTATTGCCTCAAGCAATTATTTGGTGCAATTCCCCTTCACCGTAACCCTGCCCAACGGATTTGAAGTACATTCCACTTGGGGCGCGCTGACCTTTCCGTTTATCTTTTGGGCTACCGATTTGACCGTTCGGATTTTCGGGCAGCGGCTGGCGCGGAGGATAGTATTTTTCGTCATGTTTCCCGCTCTGGCGCTGTCTTACGCATTATCCGTCTTGTTCCAAAACGGCACATGGGTCGGTTTTGCCTCTTTGGCCGTATTCATACCGTCTGTGTTCCGTATCGCCGTCGCCAGTTTTTCGGCTTATGCGGTCGGACAGATATTAGATATTTTCGTGTTCAACCAGCTGCGCCGCCTGAAATCGTGGTGGATTGCCCCTTTTTCATCAATGTTTGCCGGCAATGCAATCGACACTTTACTTTTTTTTCGGCATAGCCTTTGCCGGCAGCGGTGACAAATTTATGGCTGCCAATTGGCCGCATATCGCCTTTGTTGATTATCTGTTCAAACTGGCTGTTTGCACCCTGTTTTTCCTGCCCGCCTATGGGGTATTGTTGAAAATTCTAACCGGCAGACTAACCACATTGCCGGAGGAAGACATAAGGCAGACCGCCGCCCTTGCAGAAGAACATTTGTGAAGGGGCGGGTGTTTCTGACGGGATGGATAAAAGGGTTGGTCAGGCTTTGCCGATTTCGGCCTGCCAAACTTCCAACACACAATCCAGCAGCAACAATAGGGCGTGGTCGGTGCCATATTCGTCCAGATAAACGAAATGCAGCGGCAGGCTTTGTTCGAATTCGTCTATCAGGGCGACGGGTTTGCCTTGTGTGCGGGCGGCATTGGCGGTATGTTTGGGCACCATGGCCAGTCCCGCACCATCGGCGACCAAGTCGATAATGGTTTGCGGATAATCGCAGATGATCTGCTTTTTGGGCGACAGCTTGTGGCGTTGCCAGAACTGCTGTAGGTTTTTGTGGCTGCCGGATATGCCGGACATCTCTATCCAAGTGTAGTCATTCAGGCTTTTGGGCAAACCGCGCCGCAACTTATCTTCTTCCCCATCCGGGCAAATCAAGGCGTAGGCGATGTTTTGCAGGAAACGGCATTGCAGGCTGCGTCCTTCTATGTGGCCGAGGAAAAAACCGCCGTGCAGCCGCTTTGCGGTCAAGCGTTCCAAAATTTCGCCGCTCATACCGTATTGGATGTGAAGTTGCACATCGGGACTGCGCTGTTGGATCAGGCGGGTCAGTTCGGTTACCTTGTGTGATGCTATGGGGTGGATCAGGCCGAGCTGCGCATGGGAGACGAAGTGTTCCGACAGCGTTTCGGCAAACTTTTCCAAACGGTGCTTGTGCTGCATCAGGGCTTCGGCTTCGGGCAGCAGCACTTCGCCTGCGCGGGTAAGCTGCATACCGTTGCTGGTGCGGGTGAAAAGCGGCGTACCGATGTCGCTTTCTATGGCCTTGATTTGGGCGGAAACGGCCGGTTGCGACAAAAACAGCCTTTCGGCGGCCTGCGTCAGATTTTGCGTATGCGCCACAGTGATAAAGGCGCGCAATTGATTGATATCCATATATTCTTCTTTTTTCTACAGATAGAGGGCAGCGTCCTGTCTGTTTTGCCCATGTTTATCCGTGCATTTGTTTGAATTTTCTTATTTAAAATCAATTAACTATTCAGAAACCGAATTACTTCGGCCTTATTAGGCATCAACCTTTTTGATAATCCTTATCCAAATTTGCAATTACCGCGCCAAAAATATCGTTTTTAAAATTTTTTCTTTTATATTCATTAAATTGAATCAAGCCATAGGTAGTCCGGATAGGCTTAATCAGAATTTGCGATTGGCATCGGGTGCGGCTTGGACATTTAATATCTCGGCGGGCTGCCGCTTCGCAATTAAATAACCCCTACATAAGGAGCAAACCGATGGGCAAATCATCTACGGAAGAGGCCAGATTAACGGCTGAAATCCTGAATAATCCGAAATTCCAAAAAATGGCGCGGCAGAAGTCGTTGCTGGGCTGGTCGTTTTCGGCAGTAATGTTTTCCGTTTACACGGCCTTCATCTGGATCATCGGCACGCGCCCCGACCTTTTGGGACGCAAAGTTTCCGAAGGAGGCATTACCACTTGGGGCATCTACGCCGGCATCGCCGTTATTGTATTTTCCTTCCTTATTACACTGGCGTATGTGTGGTTGGCCAACGGCTATTTCGAAAAAACCACGCGGGAGGTAGTACGTGAAGTTCAGGGGGATGCATCCTGTACTAACGTACAGGAACATGCATAAGGCACAGCTTCATGTACCTGTCCGATTGGAAAGGGATAACGCCTGTTGTTACAAAAAATCCAGATTCTACTGCCCCAAAGGGCTCAATTTCAACCATTAAGGAAATTCCGATGAAAAAAATATACATAAAAACAATATTATATTTCATTTCGCCGATATTTGCGAATGCGGCGTATGCGGACGCGCTGACGGGCGACGTGCAGCGACAGGCGACCAATTGGACGGCCATCGTGATGTTTTTCGTCTTTGTCGGCAGCACGCTGCTGATTACCAAGTGGGCGGCACGGCAAAACCGTTCGGCCAAGGATTTCTATACGGGCGGCGGCGGGATTTCCGGCACGCAGAACGGGCTGGCGATTGCGGGCGACTATATGTCCGCCGCGTCTTTTCTCGGCATTTCGGCA
Organism: Neisseria sicca; assembly: GCF_017753665.1. NCBI lineage: Bacteria > Pseudomonadati > Pseudomonadota > Betaproteobacteria > Neisseriales > Neisseriaceae > Neisseria > Neisseria sicca. The sequence continues at coordinate 2,491,217 of NZ_CP072524.1, read as the reverse complement.
ATGGTGTTTACCAGCGGCTACGACGGGCTGATTTATTCCACGGGCTTTTTGGTCGGCTGGCCTGTTGTGCTGTTTTTGGTGGCTGAGCGGCTGCGTAATCTGGGACGGTACACGTTTTCGGATGTGGCCGCCTACCGCCTGAAACAAACGCCGGTGAGGGTGTTTTCTGCCGCAGGTTCGCTTTTGGTGGTGATTCTTTATTTAATCGCGCAGGTGGTGGGTGCGGGCAAGCTGATTCAGCTTTTGTTCGGCATGAGCTACCTTTCCGCCGTGATACTGGTGGGCGTGCTGATGGTGGCCTATGTGCTGTTCGGCGGGATGCTGGCAACGACATGGGTTCAGATGATTAAGGCGGTGTTGCTGCTGGGCGGGGCGACGCTGATGGCGTTTTTTGTGTTGCAACATGCGGGGTTCAATCTGGAAACCATGTTCGGCCAGGCCGTATCGGCGCATGAAAAGGGCGAGGCAATCATGTCGCCCGGCGGGCTGGTCAAAAACCCGGTAGACGCGCTGTCGCTCGGTTTCGCACTGATGTTCGGCACGGCCGGGCTGCCGCACATTCTGATGCGCTTTTTCACCGTGCCTGATGCGCGAGAAGCACGCAAGTCGGTGGTGGTGGCTACGGGGCTTATCGGTTATTTCTACCTGCTGACGATTATCATCGGCTTTGGCGCGATTATTTTCCTGAGCCGCGACAACCCGCAGTTTTTCACGCAGGTTTTCAAAGAAGGCAAAAGCGTGTATGAAATGGTGGGCGGCACGAATATGGCGGCGGTGCACTTGGCCGGGGCTACGGGCGGCGATTTGCTGCTGGGCTTTATTTCGGCCGTTGCCTTCGCCACGATTCTGGCGGTGGTGGCCGGGCTGACGCTGTCGGGCGCATCGGCGGTAAGCCATGATTTGTACGCTTCGGTCATCCGCAAGGGCAAGGCCACGCAGCACGAAGAGATGCGGGTTTCCAAGGCGGCCACGCTGGCTTTGGGCATTGCGGCGATTGTGTTCGGGATGGCCTTTGAGAATCAGAATGTGGCCTTTATGGTCGGGTTGGCTTTCGCGTTGGCGGCATCGGCCAATTTCCCCGTGCTGATGCTCAGTATGTTTTGGAAGGGGCTGACCACGCGCGGGGCGATTGCGGGCGGTTTTGCGGGGCTGCTCGGTGCGCTGGTGCTGATTGTGCTGGGGCCGACCGTGTGGGTGAGTGTGCTGCATCACGACAAACCCGTCTTCCCCTACGGTAATCCCGCGCTGTTTACCATCCCGCTGGCCTTTATCGTGGCCTGGCTGGTGTCGCTGGCCGACAAATCGGAACAGGCCGGCTGCGACAAGGCGGGTTTTGACGCGCAGTACGTCCGTTCGATGACGGGGGTAGGCGCGGCCGAAGCGAGCGATCATTGATTTCCGTTTTTGCAGGCTGTTTTTTCAGACGGCCTGTATCGGTTTTTCATCTTGTTGTTTGACCTATGTCGGTTTTTGGCTGTATTAATGATATAGAGACCTTTGCAAAATTCCTTTTCCCCCAACAGCCGAAACCCAAACACAGGTTTTTGGTTGTTTTCGCCCCTAATTGCTCCTAATTTTACCCAAATACCCCCTTAATCCTCCCTGGATACCCGATAATCAGGCATCCGGACCGCCTTTTAGGCGGCAACAGGCACACTTAGCCTGTTAGCCGCTTTCAACAGGTTCAAACACATCGCCTTCAGATGGCTTTGCGCACTCACTTTAATCAGCCCGAAATAGGCTGCCCGGGCGTAGCGGAATTTACGGTGCAGCGTACCGAAGCTTTGTTCGACCACATAACGGGTCTTCGACAAATATCGGTTGCGTTTGGTTTGCACTTCCGTCAGCGGACGGTTGCGGTGGGCTTTGCGCATAATGCCGTCCAGCAACCGATGTTCTTTCAGATGTTGCCGGTTTTCCGCACTGTCGTAGCCTTTGTCGGCATAGACGGTCGTATCTTTGGCTATACCTTCCAGCAAAGGCAACAGGTGGTTGCACTCATGGGTATTGGCGGGAGTGATGTGCAGTTTCTCGATATAGCCTTCCTCATCGGTACGGGTATGTTGTTTGTAACCGAGTCTGTAGAGGCCGTTTTTCTTTGTCCAGCGAGCATCTTTGTCTTTGCTCGGTGTGGTTTGGCCGCTGACTTGTCCTTCTTCATCGACTTCTATGGCTTGACGCTGTTTGCTGCCGGCGGTCTGAATAATGGTGGCGTCAATGACGGCGGCAGATGCTTTCTCTATTTTTAGGCCTTTTTCGGTCAGTTGGCGGTTAATCAGTTCCAGCAATTCGGACAGGGTGTCGTCTTGCGCCAGCCAGTTGCGGTAGCGGCATAAGGTGCTGTAATCGGGGATGCTCAGTTCGTCGAAACGGCAAAACAGGTTGAAATCGATGCGGATGATGAGGCTGTGTTCGAGTTCGGGATCGGAGAGGCTGTGCCATTGTCCGAGCAGGACGGCTTTGAACATGGACAACAGGGGATAGGCGGGACGGCCGCGGTGGTCTCGGACGTAACGGGTTTTTTGACGATTCAGGTATTGCTCGATCGGCTGCCAACCAATCACCTGATCCAACTTCAATAATGGGAAGCGGTCGATGTGTTTGGCAATCATGGCTTGTGCGGTTTGCTGGAAGAAGGTGCTCATGAGAAATCCCCTAAATGTCTTGGGAGGGAATTTAGGGGATTTTGGGGAATTTTGCAAAGGTCTCAGCCTGTTAGCCGCTTTCAACAGGTTTAAACACATCGCCTTCAGATGGCTTTGCGCACTCACTTTAATCAGCACGAAATAGGCTGCCCGGGCGTAGCGGAATTTGCGGTGCAACGTACCGAAGCTTTGTTCGACCACATAACGGGTCTTCGACAAATACCGGTTACGTTTGGTTTGCGCTTCCGTCAGCGGACGGTTGCGGTGGGCTTTGCGCATAATGCCGTCCAGCAACCGATGTTCTTTCAAATGTTGCCGGTTTTCCGCACTGTCGTAGCCTTTATCGGCATAGACGGTCGTACCGTCGGCTATACCTTCCGAGACCTTTGCAATAACATAGGTTACTAAAATTTTATGCTCAATCTCATTTTCAAAATGCAAAACCTTTCTGATTTTTCCTACTTTTTGCTCAATATTAGGAAGGTTTTAGTCAATTGAAAATTTTTTAGTGCATTTTTATGCGTCAAATTTCGTTAGCAGACTATTTTTGCAAAGGGCTCAACCGGTATTTGTCGAAGACCCGTTATGTGGTCGAACAAAGCTTCGGTACGTTGCACCGCAAATTCTGCTACGCCCGGGCAGCCTATTTTGGTCTGTGTAAAGTGAGTGCGCAAAGCCATCTGAAGGCGATGTGTTTAAACCTGTTGAAAGAGGCTAACAGGCTAAGTGTGCCTGTTGCCGCCTAAAAGGCGGTCCGGATGCCTGATTATCAGGTATTCGGGGAGGATTCAGGGGGCATTTGGGTAAAATCAGGAGGTGTTAGGGGGAAAAATAGCTGAAAACCTGTGTTTGGGTTTCGGCTGTCGAAGGAGGGGCTTTTTTGCAAAGGTCTCTATGAGTAATACGAAACGGTACCGACATATATATAGTGGATTAAATTTAAACCAGTACGGCGTTGCCTCGCCTTGCCGTACTATTTGTACTGTCTGCGGCTTCGTCGCCTTGTCCTGATTTAAATTTAATCCACTATAAAAGAAAAGTCGTCTGAAAACATGGAAGACAAGTTTTCAGACGACCTTATAAAGGCAACTTACCTAACGGTTATTCCTGTTCATGCAGAATAAATGGTGAGCAACCTATTCTATTTTAAACAGTTATAGGGCAATCTCTACTTAAAACAGCAATGAAGTAGGATCTCCGTCTGCCGGCAGATCATATTTTGGATAGGAAGGTGTAGAAGCTGCCGGCGGAGGGGTGTATTCGGCAGCTTTGGGTTTTCTCGGCGAGTATTCCGAAGCTGCTTTCGGAGTCGGAGTATCTTCGGCATCTATTTCGATTTCAGAACCGGTAGGCAATACTTCATCTTTCACAGGGGCGGGTTTCGGCATGACTTTCGGTTTGCTGAAGGCACTGGAGCCACTCATCCATGCCAAGGATTTCAGCGGGGTTTTCAATTTGACGCCTTTAGCACAGGTCAAACAGTTTGTCGCCCCGGTACGCGCCTTCAAAATTGCATCAATACGGGCGGCATTAATCGTTTTGCCGTGCGCCTTAGCCCAAGCGGCAATACTTTTTTTCAGGGCATCGGTATCGAGGTTCTTTTTATTGTAAGGATCGCGATATGCAGCCAGCCAAAGATTTTTATTGGCATCTTCGTTGAGGCTGGCAAGTTGGTAAATAACAGAAGCAGGGGCGCCGGTTGCGATGGTTTTTGCAAATTCAAGCGCATCCGGAGACTTCATGCGCACGCAACCGTGGCTGCGGACACCCGGTACGCTGGCAGGCGCGTTCGTGCCGTGAATGCCCAAACTGAATTTCGGATCGCCCAAGCGGACAAAGACAGGACCCAGAGGATTATTGGGGCCGGGCGGTACGGATTTGACGCCGTCTCCGCGTTCTTTTTGAATAGATTTCGGAATGTGCCAAGTAGGATTAAAAGCTTTGGCTCCGATTTTGTGTTCCCCAAGGTTGGTTTGGGTCATGGCTTTGCCGACAGCAACGGGATAAATTTTTGTTAATTGTCCGTCGGTATAGAGGAACAGACGCTGTTGCGGAATGTTGATGACAACATGTTGACCTTGTGAGACGGGGGAAACATCAGGAACAGGTGTGTTGGCAGTTGCGTAGGCGGCCAAAGCTGCAAGGCTTGTACTGAAGAGAATTTTTTTCATGTTTTAAAATTTAAAAAGGGGGGAGGAAATATTTCGGGCAATCATACCTGAATCTTTTTGGTTTTGTGCGAGAATATGCGTTTTTGCAAACAAAATGTGCCCTGTCGGGCAAAATGGATTTTCTTGATGAAGATGCGGACAGATAACAGGCAATATGAGGGCGAGGCGGATATTTTTTCTTTGGATTATGAAGGAAGAGGTGTCGCGCGCGTTAATGGTAAGGCATTGTTTATTGAAGGAGCGATACCGGGTGAGCGGGTACGGTTTGAAATCATCCGTTCAAAAAAACAATTTGATGAGGCACGGGTCATTGACATCACCCGATATTCGGAAAATCGAGTTGAGCCGAAGTGTAGGTATTTTGATACATGCGGTGGTTGTTCAATACAGCACATTGATTCGACAGCCCAGATTGCATTTAAACAACGCATTATGGAAGAGCAGTTGGAACGCATCGGCAAAATCCGACCCAAGCAGATTCTCCCAGCTATATATGGAACACCATGGCATTATCGGGAGCGTGCCAGACTGAGTATTTCAAAGGATGCAGGTGGTCGTCTGAAAATCGGTTTTAAGGCAAAAAAGAGTCATGAAGTGATTGATGTCGATTCATGTATGGTGTTGCCGGCTCATATTTCTGAGAAGTTGCCAAAAATAAAGCAAATGTTGCAAAGTTTGATAGATTTGGATTTGCTATTCATTGAGTTTTTTAATAGCGAAAAACTAACGGTTTTGAACATTTGTTCCGGAAAAAAACCGCCTAGTCAAAAATTGAGACAACTTGAAAAATGGTTTGATACGATATTCGGTCATGAGAAAAAACAGTGGCAGATTTGGCTGCAAGCCCGAAGACAGGAGGCCCAGCCATTCTATCCGAAAGATTGTCAGCCTTTGGGATATGCTTTACCTGAGTTTGAGGTTGAAATGCCGTACAAACCCGGGGATTTTACCCAGATTAATGCAGGCTTAAATGGAGTGATGGTTGGCAGGGCTTTGAAACTTCTAGATATTCAGAAAAACGAGCGTATTGCAGATTTGTTTTGCGGGCTTGGAAACTTCAGTATTCCTATGGCAAAAAGTGGGGCTGAAGTGGTTGGAATCGAAGGTGAAGGTTCGTTGGTTAAGCGAGCACGAAACAATGCTTCGGCTAACGGTTGTTCCGATAGGGTATCCTTCTTTGAAGCGGATTTGTTTGAAACAGATGAGGTTGTGGTAGCGTCATGGGGTCAATTCGACAAGATGTTGCTTGATCCCCCGAGAGGTGGTGCCTATGCTGTTGTCAAATCACTACATGCTCCGTATTTGCCGGTAAAGATAGTATATGTTTCTTGCAATCCGGCAACCTTTGCCAGAGATGCGGAAGTATTGGTAAATAAGGGTTATAGGCTGAAATTTGCAGGCGTAATGAATATGTTTGCACAGACTTCGCATGTCGAATCTATAGGTGTCTTCGATTTGGAAAATGGTATATAGGTATTTGCAAAATGGTTTTTTATGTAATTATCGGTTGAATCATGTTATCATAATTCACTCAGAAAATAAGATGATTCGGCAATTTTGATGGTTGCCGGATATGAATATAAAATATAGTTTGTTTGCTGCTCCACAGTAACGGGAGGTGTTCTTGGATTATTCACTTTTAATCGTATTGTTGGCGCTTTTGTTGGTTGTATTGTTGTTTGTCCGTTTCAAGCAAAGCGGAACGACACATAAAAAAACAACTAAGGTTGCCAAATCATCAATACATCATAACAAACCAAATCAAAAAGATGAGGATGCTGTTACTCCGGATTGGATGGATCAGGTCAATCAGTCTGTTTCTGATACTGAACAACAGGATTGGGAATGGGGTGGTGGCGAGACTTCGGGTTCAACGGCATCAGTATCTGCTCAGGAAGTCGATCCTCTGACTGAATATCAGGTGTACAAACAGTTCGGTTATGAAAGCAAGGCTGCAGAGTCTTTGGCAGGGTATCTGAACGGGTTGGGCGATGGGGCTCCCGAAAAGCTGGTTCATGAATTAATCGGGTTGAGCCTCCGCGTAGGCAATGTCGATATGTTGGCTGATGCGTTGGAAAAACACGGATTGGTTTTGTCCGAGGAGAGTTTGGCTGAATACGTTAAGGTTGGTTTAATGACTGAGCCGACGCACTTGCGCCTGCGTGTTTTGGCTGAGGAGCGTTTGAGATGGAGCTTGCAGGAAATTGAGCGCAGAATTGGTGAACCTTCAGGAATCGAAGATTCTTCAGAATCGGATTCAACTTCTTCAGATGATGTTCAGCACACTTCTCCAACTTCTCAAGCTTCAAAACGTTCTTTAATTGTGTTAGGGAAAAAAGAATTTAATGACATCACCCCCGAGGAAATGGGTGCAGTCATTGGATTTGTTAAGCCTGAGCATGGTGCGAAAATTTTGAAGGATAAGGTTGATTATAAAACAGCAGTACAACAATACAACCGTGCTATTCAAACCTCTCCAAAACCTGCCAGCTTAATTATTGATGCTTTGAAGTTGGACTACCAAAATGAAGAAATTGGTCAGTTCGCGCAACATTTATGGAAGCTTTATCACTCACTCGGACAATATGGCCGCCAAGTGAAAGAACGGATGCTCGGCTGGGGATATAGTCTAGGTTACCATGAGGTTTTTGATGATTTGGAAAAGGGACCAAATGAGAATCGCGTGAAAGAAATTGGTTTGGCCAGAGGTTATTTACAGCCCACTTCTTTGCAAATGAAAGCGAAATACCGAGATTTGGTACAAAAAGACTCGTCCGTTATCAGCATGAATTCATCACCTGCTGATGAGGCTCTAAAAGAAGTCGAGTCCTTATTGATGTATGGTCAGTTGGATTTGGCTGTTGATACTTTAGAGCAGGCTGTACTGCAATATCCGCAAGAGTCTCAGTTATATATCATGTTGTTTGATCTTTACGAAAGAGTTGAAGACTGGGCACGTTTGGAACAGTTCTTACGTATCTTGCGTGAACGGGTTGTCAGTTTGCCGGAAGAGGTTATTTTGGCTATGAGCCGCTTGCTTCAACGCGTAAATCAATATTCAAAAAAATAAAATAACATTTAGAGAGTACCATCTATGGACAATCTGTTACCTAAAATTAAAACCATACGGGTTATGCTTCGTGATATGGATGAGCAGCAGGAAGCTGTATTCCGTATGGCTTTCAAAATGCACAATACGACGAATTATCAAATCATCGGTACTGATTCTGTTGAAAAGCCGGATTTGGTTCTGGTAGATACAGATACGGCTGACGGTATTGAGACTTGGAAAACGTTGAAAATCGAATATTCCGATATTCCAGTTGCGATGTTTTGCTCACAAGAACCTTCTGTGGAGACGCCATATCTCCCTAAGCCAGTCAAATTCGATACCTTGTTTCCTGTATTGAGAAGTTTAGCTCAAGGAGGCAATGTTTTTAATCCCGCTGATAGTGAGACAGCAAAACAAAATACTCAGGGTAATGGTGGTGCCGAAGGAGAGCGAAAAGCAACAATCAAACGATTTAACCCGAATAAAGGATTGTTGGGAGCATTGAAATTCGCTAGTCAAGGTCATCAGGATATTGCTGTTTTACATGAAGGTAAGCCAGTATTGATAGTTTTCCCAAGTATTCAGCGTGTTTTGTTGACTGTTAATGCGCATGATTTGGAGAGCCTTTGCAAAGACGACAATCTTTCTGTGGTATGCAAAGTAGTGCCTGACAATCCTCAATGGAAGGAAAAAGCCAAAGTTACCATTATGTCTTGTCTGTGGCAGATGGCGATTTGGACCGCACAAGGTCGTCTGATTTATCCGATGACGCCTCAAACTATTTTTACATTGAAACGTTGGCCCAATCTGACCAGGCTGGCTCCTGTGCCTGAATCTATGAGGCTGTCCGCCTTTCTGACTAAAACATCGGTTAATCTGAATATCCTCTATAAGGTTATGCCGTTGGAGATGCCCGATATATTGAATTATCTTGCAGCTACCTCTGTAACTGGTTTCTTGGCAACGGACACTGAATACGCACACAATCAGACCAACGTTTCCGAACAAGTTGATGTAAATAGCAATGTGCCTGATAGTCAGATGGTAAAAGATGCCGAGAAGATTGCAGGACCGTCGCAAGAGCAACCACGCGGACTGCTGCAACGATTGATGCGTAAGTTATTGGGAAAACGATAAGAAGGACATGTAATGAAGGAAAATAAGATTATCTTTACCGGTCCGGTCGGAGTGGGTAAAACAACAGCTATTTCAGCTTTGTCGGATGAACCTCCTGTACAAACGGACGCATCAGCTTCCGATATGACGTTGGTGCGAAAAGGTTATACTACTGTAGCAATGGATTATGGAGTTATTCATTTGGATGAAGAGGTGAAAGTCCATCTTTATGGTACACCAGGGCAGGAACGTTTTAATTTTATGTGGGAAATTTTAAGTCAAGGTAGTATGGGTTTGGTTCTGCTTTTGGATAATACCCGTACTAACCCACTAAAAGACCTGCAATTTTTCTTAGAGGCTTTTCGTGAATTATTGAAAAAAGCCCCGCTGGTTGTCGGTGTTACTAAGATGGATATTCGATCACTGCCAAGCGTTGACGTTTATCAGAAATACTTGGCTCAAAATAATTTTAATGTGCCGGTATTTGAGATTGATGCTCGAAGAGAAGATGATGTAAAACAATTGGTAAGTGCAATGTTGTTCTCAATCGACCCGGGTTTAGAGGTATAAAATAAATGGAATCGACTCTTTCTTTACAATCAAATTTATATCCTAAAGTTACACCGGCAGGGGCATATTATGCGGTGACGAGTGATACCCCCAGTGCCAGCCGCACTTTGTTATATAGCTTGCTGAAGGCAAGTCCGACAGAGGTTATCAGCAGTGAGAAAATTTTGGCATGGGCAGATACCAGTAATATTGATACCGCTTTGAATTTGCTGTACCGCCTGCAACGCCTTGAGTTTCTGTATGGTGATGAAAATGTCAGTAATGAGGAGATACATCTTACTGACGAGCAATTGCCTTCTGTATTGGAGCAACTTTCAAGCTCAGGTAAGGCATTATTGGCAGATGAGAACGGATTGTATTTTGCAAATGCGAATTTCCATCACGAGGCTGCCGAAGAGTTGGGGCTTTTGGCCAGTGAAGTAACAAAGATGGACAGTAGCCATCGCCTATTAATCCGTAATAATCTGCATATTAATAATAATGCATGGGGTATTTGCGATCCTTCAGGACAAAGTGAGTTGACTTTCTTCCCTTTATATATCGGTAATACCAAGTTGATTTTGGTTATCGGCGGTATGCCTGACTTGAACAAGGAGGCATTTGTAACCTTGGTCAAAGTTTTATACCACCGCTATGGCAGCCGTTAACACACTATATACCGATTATTATTTTAGAATGGAATATGTATGCAACAATTATTGATTTCTGTATTAAGCGATTTGAATAATACCTCTCCTGATATTACTGCTTCAGCCGTTATTTCTACTGACGGTTTGCCTATTGCAACTATGTTGCCGTCGCATTTAAATGCAGACCGTGTTGGTGCGATGTCAGCAACATTGTTGGCATTGGGTAACCGCTCCGTCCATGAGTTGGCTTGCGGTGAGCTTGATCAGGTTATGGTGAAAGGGAAGACTGGTTATATTTTGCTGAGTCAGGCAGGAGAAAACGCGGTTTTGGCTTTGATGGCAAGAGAAAGCGGTAAGCTGGGCTTGATTTTGTTGGATGCCAAGCGTGCTGCGAAGCATATTGCTGAAATTCTATAAATTCCGGTATTTATCCGTATTTTAGGAACTTACACCATTGTATTTTTTAAAATAGTGTTGACGTAAGTTACTTCTTTCTCTATAATCCGAAATCTTTCCCCGATAGCTCAGTCGGTAGAGCGACGGACTGTTAATCCGCAGGTCCCTGGTTCGAGCCCAGGTCGGGGAGCCAATTATAAAAGCCTGATTATTTCAGGCTTTTGCCTTATTCACTGAGAGGTCGTCTGAAATATTTCAGAAGGAGACCTTTGCAAAATTCCCCAAAATCCCCTAAATTCCCACCAAGACATTTAGGGGATTTCTCATGAGCACCTTCTTCCAGCAAACCGCACAAGCCATGATTGCCAAACACATCGACCGCTTCCCATTATTGAAGTTGGATCAGGTGATTGATTGGCAGCCGATCGAGCAGTACCTGAATCGTCAAAGAACCCGTTACGTCCGAGACCACCGCGGCCGTCCCGCCTATTCCCTGTTGTCCATGTTCAAAGCCGTCCTGCTCGGACAATGGCACAGCCTCTCCGATCCCGAACTCGAACACAGCCTCATCACCCGCATCGATTTCAACCTGTTTTGCCGTTTTGACGAACTGAGCATCCCCGATTACAGCACCTTATGCCGCTACCGAAACTGGCTGGCGCAAGACGACACCCTGTCCGAATTGCTGGAACTGATTAACCGCCAACTGACCGAAAAAGGCCTAAAAATAGAGAAAGCATCTGCCGCCGTCATTGACGCCACCATTATTCAGACCGCCGGCAGCAAACAGCGTCAAGCCATAGAAGTCGATGAAGAAGGACAAGTCAGCGGCCAAACCACACCGAGCAAAGACAAAGATGCCCGTTGGACAAAGAAAAACGGTTTATACAGACTCGGTTACAAACAACATACCCGTACCGATGAGGAAGGCTATATCGAGAAACTGCATATCACCCCCGCCAATACCCATGAGTGCAACCACCTGTTGCCTTTGTTGGAGGGCATTGCCGAAGATACGACCGTCTATGCCGATAAAGGCTACGACAGTGCGGAAAACCGACAACATCTGAAAGAACATCGGTTGCTGGACGGCATTATGCGCAAAGCCCACCGCAACCGTCCGCTGACGGAAGCGCAAACCAAACGTAACCGATATTTGTCGAAGACCCGTTATGTGGTGGAACAAAGCTTCGGTACGCTGCACCGTAAATTCCGCTACGCCCGGGCAGCCTATTTCGGGCTGATTAAAGTGAGTGCGCAAAGCCATCTGAAGGCGATGTGTTTGAACCTATTGAAAGCGGCTAACAGGCTAAGTGTGCCTGTTGCCGCCTAAAAGGCGGTCCGGATGCCTGATTATCGGGTATCCGGGGAGGATTAAGGGGGTATTTGGGTAAAATCAGGAGGTATTGGGGGGAAGGAAATGGCCGAAAACCTGTGTTTGGGTTTCGGTTGTCGGGGGAAGGGCTTTTTTGCAAAGGTCTCAATCAGGTATGGGCAGGGATCAATCAGGTGTTCGGTCAGAAACTTGGCGGCACTGTCTGAGGTTTTGTCCGGCAAAATGGCGGCGTATAGCGCCCCTGAGAAATCGTCGATGGCGACAAACAGGTAATCCCGCTTATCGGTGGCTTTCTGCCCTTTGAGCAGCGGCAGCCGTTTGGTATCGAGATGTACCGGCTCTCCGGGGTAGGATTTATTGTAGCGTTTGGCCTGCTTTTTGAGTTTTTCCTGAATGCCGCGTTCTACCTTGGCCAGGCGTTTCATTCCGTACTTAGCCTGTTTGAAACGGTTGTTGGTACTGGTTTGGGGTTTGAGCAGTCTGCCTCTTGCGGCTTTAAGGGCGCGGTAAATGGTGACGCGGCTGACTTGGTAGCGGCGTGCCAGGGAGGTGATGCTTTCCTTCCCCTGCGTGTAGGCCAGCCAAATGGCTTGGCGGTGGTGCGGGGTGAGACGTGTATTTTTGTGTATGTTCATGTTTCAGTATTCTCCTGGAAATACTGTAAACAACGCTACTGGTTTCTACACCTAATCAACAAAGGCAACACCTTCAATCATCATATTCAATGAATTGCTGCCCATCCAAACATTCAACCAATTTTCGAAGGGTTTTAGCACAACTCTCCGACTCTATAACGCTATGCGCGGTCTCACGATAAATCGGATCTCGAACCGTATACAATTCACGTAATTTCTTTAAAGGATCGTCCGTTTTTAAAAGCGGGCGGCTGCTATCATAACGTGTACGCTCCAACAGCACTTCAGGTAATGCATGCAAATAAACCACCGTACCATGCTCACGCAAGAAACGTCGGTTTTCTTCACGCAAAACCGAGCCACCTCCCGTCGACAACACAATGCCGTTTAATGCCGACAGCTTTTTCAGCATCAAAGTCTCACGGTGTCGGAATCCTTCCTCTCCCTCCATCTCGAAAATAGTGGAAATAGAAACACCTGACGCTGAGCAAATTTCCAAATCACTATCATAAAACGGGCAATCGTACATTTGAGCAAACTGCCTTCCCAGCGTTGTTTTTCCTGCTCCCATCAATCCGATGAGAATTAAATTACCATTGAGCTTTTCCATGAAGGTGTTCATCCGATACAAGATTTATGAATACTGCCGAGCATGCGTTGGTGCTTATTTATACTTAGTTTCCAACAGTACCGATTATATCGTGTTTACTCCTGCTTACCTAAGACCATGGATGGCATTAAAGATTAAAGTGATGTTTTCAGACGACCTCTCTATAGTAATAGCAGCTTCATTCCCACTCATTTGTCACAAACAATTTAGAATGAAAGCAGCCCTCAGTGTATAAAAAACTCAATATCTCTTACTATGTGGCGAAGTCTAGATTGAACTCTTCAATAAATAGAAATACATCATCGAATATAGCTATTACCATTTATGGATATTTCACCATATTCCTTCCGAAATAAACAAAAATCCCTAAAATTCCCTATCTAATTTGTGCCAATTAAAAAGGCATATACTCTTCCGAGTATATGCCTTTTCCAATTTTAGTAGCGGAGATTGCTGCCTACACCATCCATAATTCGCGGAGTGATGAAAACCAGCAATTCACGACGCTCTTCTTTTTTCGCACGGGATTTGAACAAATTGCCTACCACTGGCAAATCGCCCAATAATGGTACTTTGTTAATCGTATCGCTATTATCTTCTTCATAGATACCGCCAACAATCAACGTGCCACCATCTTCAACCATTGCCTGAGTATTCAGGTTTTTAGTCTGAATACATTTGGTAATCAAAGAGTCCACTGTACAGTCTTGCGGCGTATCTTTGGTAATTTTTACAGTCATGATAACTTGACCATCAGGCGTTACATTCGGCGTTACCGTTAAGCCCAACACGGCTTTTTTGAACGAAACCGAAGTTGCACCACTGGAAGAAGCCTCCTGATACGGAATTTCAGTACCGGACTCAATAGTAGCCTCTCTACGGTCTTGAGTCAGGACACGCGGATTAGAAATGGTCTTACTTTTACCAGTAGCTTCCGAAGCAGAAATTTCCAAACCCAATGCACCTGATGACAAAGCTCGTACTAGAGCAATATTATTAGTCGCTGCTGCTGCAGGCAGGCTAATATTCGGTTGTAAAGACCATGTACGGTAATTAGCATCACCTCGCAAAACAGCTGAATTAGTATTATGGTTATCTTGCGCATTACTCCAAGAGTTACCCCAAGCGTTGCGTCCTTTGGAACCTGCGACACCGAATTTCACCCCCAAATCACGTGAAAAACCGTCTTTTGCTTCAACAATACGGGCTTCAACCATGACTTGACGAGTCGGTACATCCAACTCCTCAATCAACTTACGGAATTTTTCTACAACATTTCGATTATCTGTAATAATCAAAGTATTCGTTGCAGGATCAATCAGCGCACTACCACGGCCACTCAACAAGGTATTTCTACCATTGGAGTTTCCACTATTGTTGTCGTCCAAACGTAAAATTTTACGAAACTCTTCTACATTCTTGTATTTTAATTGGAAGGTTTGGGAATATAAAGGCCCCAATTCGGCAATTTCTTTCTCTGCCTGTAAGAAAGCCTTATCTTTGGCCAACAATTCATCACGAGGTGCAATATTGATGATATTTCCTTGTCGGCGCATATCCAAATTACGCGCCTGCATAACCAAATCCAAAGCCTGATCCCAAGGCACATCTTTCAAAGAAAGTGTCATTTTGCCATTCACGGAATCACTGGCCACGATATTAACCCCGGACTCCTTCGCAAGGATTTGCAAAATGGTACGCACCTCAATATCTTGAAAATCCAGGGAAATTTTACGGCCGCGGAAAGATTTGTTTGGATTTGCATTCAACCCACTTGATTCCGTACTAGCGGACTTAGGCATTACTTCAAAAGCAAATTGACCATTTGCAGCTTTGGTATTGAAATCCCAATTGCCATTATTGCGAATAATGAGTTGGGCATCATTTCCAATACGTTTTAACGTAATATTTTTAACCGGTGTACTGAAATCTGCAACATCCAAACTGCGTTGCGCTTGTGTTGGCAACGGATAATTTTTCAGAGTAATAATCACCCGATCACGTTGTTGCTTCACTTCAGGTTTGCCTGTGAAAGCAGGCGCATTCAATTCCACAATACCTGAGTTATGTGCACCTTTCCTGAAGTCAATATTAGCTGAATTTACCGTTTGTTTAACTGTTTCAGACGAGCTTGCCTTCTGACGTGCATTTGCATTATTTGAAATAGCCGTAGAAGTTTCGGTTCGATCAGATGATTCTGTAACGAATACCCATACTTCATTACCATGGACTTCGGTATTATATTGCGCTGCTTTATTCAATCCCAAAACAATGCGAGATCGGTCATTATTCTGAGCCGCAGTAATTTGATTTAACAAAGGATCTGCGTATTCCAATACAGGTTGAGCCAATTGAATATTTGTTTTGGCAAAATCCAAGGCAATTCGGGACGGGGTGGATGTAACAAAGCCGCTCGGGCTAATCACATCCCGGTCAAAACGTATTTTGATAATTTTTTGACTATCCGGCAAAGTTGATACATTAATATCAGTAATATTACCTGCCAACGCAATTTGTGCTGCCGCAATCATACTGATGCCGGCAAATAATTTCGTCATATTCTTAGTTTTCATGAAGTGAGACCCCTTAAATTAGTTTGAATTCGTTGCTAAAGCATTACCGACATCATTTGAACTGTTTTCAGCATTATTGCTTAATGGCAATTCCGCCTTTCGATAAATCCAATTGCCCGAACTATCCTCAACCAATTCTGTCAAAACAATCAAATCATCAGTAATGCTTTGGATTTTTCCATAATTTTGTCCGATATAGTTCCCCGGATAAACTGTATAGACATGTCCATTTACATCAATAAAACCGGCAGTTTTACTGCCATTGCTCAGCATCCCTACGTACCGCATATTTTCTAAACTGAATGCTTCCAATGCTTCTTTTGGACGATTAGGATTCGGGGCGTTACTACCTTTAGGTGCATTATCCAACCGTCGAAAATCGAATGCATTTAAACCACCATAAGCCGGTGGATTATAAACAGCCGGAGGGTTCACTACCGGAGCCTCAAATGGAATAATATGAGACTTAGCATCCTGACGTGTCTTAGTCATCCACTCATTCAAATCGTCATATGCCGGTGTACACCCCGTCAATGACAGGATACTTGTAAGTAAGAAAATTTTATTTTTCATGATTTTCCTATCATTTATTATTTTTGTTCAGAATTGGCTTGGCCATTTTCTGAATCCCCCTGTGCCTGACTCTGCTGAGCGGCCAGTTCTGCTGCTACTTCATCTGATGGGCGGGCTTTATACGTCGTCGCAATTGCTCTGAGTGTTAAAGTATCGTTTTTACTATCTTTGCTATTTTTACCATCTGAAACATGCGATATTTTTAACGACTCCAATGTAATAATCCGCGATAACCCACCAACATCTCTAGCAAATTGGTTAATCTGATTATATTTGCCCGTAATCGATATTTCATAAGGCAACTTCTGTATCGGCCCATCATTGACCGGAACCTGTGGAACTACACTATCTAAGCGAAGACCGTTTGCTGAACCTGCCTGGTGCAGTTCTTGAATCAAAGTAGGAATTTCAGCATCAGTCGGTAGCTGTTTTAACAAGATGTCAAATGAAGAACGAATAGATGTTAATTCAGCTTTCAAGTTATCCAAACTTGCAGCCTCAATACTCTTTTTCGTATATGTTTCCTTTAACTCTGCCTCCTTTGCCTCTTGGGTTGAAAGTGTTTCCAGCTGATCACGAAATACTATTCCATAGCCAACTGCCAATACTCCTGCAACTGCTAATGCAGCTAATACAAACTTTGCAGCAGGATTCAACAAATATAAATTCTGAATATCCAAATTTTTTAATTTTGCTGAGGCCATTTACTTTTCCTCCCCGTTCTGTGCTTTCGTCGAATCATCATTAATTGTTTCTCTCTCCGACTTGACTGGAATACTCGCAGAACCAATCATAGATTTAATATTAAACTCTTGATAATTATCAATTTTCTTAATTTCCAAAAGTTCTGGCTGCATAAAAATACCTGTACTTGGCAAAGACCGCATAAACATGGCAATTTTATTATCGCTAATCGCTCGACCTGTAATCTTATAAGAAGTCGGATTTTCTGCATCAAGAGAAGTGATATAAGTATTATCTGGAATAACCACATTCAAACTATCGATGATATATGCAGCTTGGGAACGTTTTTCTTGCAACTCCTCAACTTTTTGCTTTTTAGCCAAGAAGTTTTCTTTTTCCTGCTGTAATTTTTTTATTTCTCCTAAATCATTATCCAACTTGGTAATTTCTGCTTCCAAAAATGCATTCCTACTTTCTTGATCACTAATAGCATTAGTGATCGCTAAATAAGCTATTGCAGATAAACCAACTCCTATTAATAACGAAGAAAGCATCAAAATTTTAAATTGCTGTCTTTTACGTTGCTTAATTTCTTCTCTATATGGAAGAAGGTTAATTTTAATTAATTCAGTCATATTACAATCCCCTTAATGCTAATCCAAATGCAAGTGTCAAAGCAGAAGCATCAACTTGTAACTGTGACAAATCGACCTTACCGCCTCGCTCCACATATGTAACTGGCTGAATACATTGTGTTGCTGTATTTGTCTGCGAAAAAATGCTTTCAGCCAAACCAGTCTGTTGCGATGCAGAGCCAGTTAATAAAATATGCTTCACATTTGAAAAAGCATCTGTCGGCTGTGTTGTGTAATAAAACTGTAATACTCTTTGCACTTCCTGAGCCACTTGAACATTAAAACGGTCTGCAATTTGTGTTTGATAATCAGTTGGTTTACTCGTAGATACCATCATTTGGGCAGCTTTTTCTTCCGTAACCTGATATGTACGTTGAATCAACTGGTTCAATTGCTCAGTACTTACAGGCATTTCCTGCTTGTATAAAATTTGCCCATTCTGAATAATTAACGCATACATCTGTGTTGCATAAATTCCAAATATAGCAACTTTTTCATTTGTTAATTCAGGAGCGTACTGGTTAATCCAAAATACGAAGGCATTACGCTGCGCTAATAAATCCAAATCTAACGCCGATAAGGACAATCCTGCCCCCTCAAACATTTCGATCATAGGTTCAACGTCATCCTTACGCGCTGCAACCGTCAAAATCTGCTGCCCTGCCGGAATAACAGACGTACCGACGACCTGATAATCATAATTTATTTCATCGATAGGTCCGATTGAGGAGATTTCGGATTCTGCAAATTCATCCAAATCCAACTCAGTATCCTTTTGTGAATAAACCACTTGCTCAATCGTCGCCAATCCTTGAGGGATAGCTGCAATAATACTCTTACAAGAACTGCGCAATTGCGAATATGCATGTTGCAAATAAGTGACAAGTTGGTCGTAGTCTTGAATTTTGTTACCTTTTACAATATTTTTAGGTAATTTAGTAATAACGTATTTTTCCAACTGAATTTGGTTTAAACTACGCCCTGACAGCTGAACCATCTTGATGGCATGCTGACTAATATCGATGCCGATGGCAGAACGGTTGCTTAACCCTGAAGAGGACTTTCCAGCCTTACTAGTTGTATTTTTAGGGTTTTTTGATAAGCCAATCATAAGATTTCCCTGTATTATTTAGGAGTGAGTAACTGTTTTGATATCCGTAAAGGACTTGCTCTTTACACGAGAAATGCCGTGTTTTATTGAAATCGACATCTATTTTACTTTATTTAATACCAATAATGGCAAAATTATTACCTAGTCATGATTAAAAAGATTATAACAACCTGTATCGGTTTGATGTTGGGCCTAGCAATTTTTACTACTGGATTGATTGCTATAGCAATTTTAGTAACCTACCCAAAACTTCCTCCCTTAGACTCCTTACAACACTACCAACCCAAAATGCCATTAACTATTTACTCGGCAGATGGGCAAATTATTGGCGTCTATGGTGAGCAACGGCGTGAATTTACCAAAATCAACGATTTCCCCGATATTCTCAAGAACGCGGTTATTGCCGCAGAAGACAAACGCTTTTACGAACATTGGGGAGTAGATGTTTGGGGTATTGCTCGAGCAGCGATTAGTAATATCGTTGCAGGAGGCGTTCAATCTGGTGCAAGCACTATCACTCAACAAGTTGCCAAAAACTTCTATTTAAGCAGTGAACGTACATTTACCCGAAAATTTAACGAAGCACTTTTAGCCTATAAAATTGAACAATCCTTGAGCAAGGATAAGATTTTAGAGCTATATTTCAACCAGATTTACTTGGGACAACGCGCTTATGGGTTTGCTTCGGCAGCGCAGATTTATTTCAATAAAAATGTTAAAGATTTGACTTTGGCCGAGGCTGCCATGTTGGCCGGACTACCTAAGGCACCTTCTGCATACAATCCCATTGTGAATCCAGAACGCGCCAAACTGCGACAAACTTATATCCTGAATAATATGCTAGAAGAAGGGATGATTACTTCTCAGCAACGTGACGACGCATTAAAAGAAGAATTACATTACGAGCGGTTTGTACAAAAAATTGATCAAAACGCGTTGTATGTAGCAGAAATGGTTCGTCAAGAACTATATGAAAAATATGGTGAAGAAGCCTACACTCAAGGCTTTCATGTTTATACAACCGTAAATACCGCAAATCAGCGTGTTGCTACCGAAGCATTGCGTAAGGTCTTAAGAAACTTTGACCGAGGCAGTAGCTACAGAGGAGCGGAAAACTACATTGACCTCAGCAAAACAGATGATGTTGAAGAAACAGTCAGCCAATATTTATCTACTTTATATACTGTGGATAAAATGGTTCCTGCAGTTGTCTTAGAAGCCTCTCGAAAAGCGGTACAAATCCAACTACCCAACGGTCGTAAAATTACCCTTGACACTAAATCGTTAGGTTTTGCAGCTAAAGCAGTTAATAATGAAAAGATGGGGGAAGACCGTATCCGACGCGGTTCAGTCATCAGAGTAAAAAATATTGGCAATGGCTGGACCGTTGTACAAGAACCTTTACTACAAGGTGCACTTGTTTCTTTAGATGCCAAAACCGGGGCTGTTCAAGCATTAGTTGGTGGCTATGACTACCATAGCAAAACTTTTAACCGTGCAACTCAGGCAATGCGCCAACCTGGTTCAACATTCAAGCCTTTTGTATATTCCGCTGCATTAGCTAAAGGCATGACAGCCTCAACCATGATCAATGATGCCCCAATATCCCTACCAGGAAAAGGAGCAAATGGTAGCGTGTGGTCACCCAAAAATTCAGATGGGCGTTATTCTGGTTATATTACATTGCGCCAAGCATTAACCGCATCGAAAAATATGGTTTCTATCCGCATCCTGATGTCTATCGGAATTGGATATACCCAGCAATATGCCCAACGTTTTGGTTTCAAACCGTCTGAACTTCCCGCAAGTTTATCAATGGCTTTAGGTACTGGAGAAACCACTCCACTCCGTATTGCAGAAGCATATAGTGTTTTTGCTAATGGCGGATATAAAATCTCAGCTTATGTGATTGACAAAATCTACGATAGCCAAGGTCGTCTGAAAGCACAGATGCAACCCTTAATTGCCGGAGAAAATGCTCCTCAGGCGATTGACCCTCGAAACGCATATATCATGTATAAAATTATGCAAGATGTAGTTCGTGCAGGTACTGCTCGAGGTGCATCAGCATTAGGTCGAAGCGATATTGCCGGAAAAACCGGAACAACCAATGACAACAAAGATGCATGGTTTGTCGGTTTCAATCCTAAAGTGGTAACTGCTGTTTATGTTGGTTTTGACAAGCCCCGCAGCATGGGGCGTGCCGGCTACGGTGGTACGATTGCAGTTCCAGTCTGGGTAGATTATATGCGTTACGCCCTCAAAGGCACTGAAAACAAAGGCATGAAGGCACCTGAAGGCATAGTTTCTAATGGTGGTGAGTATTATATGAAGGAACGACTGACTACCAGCTCCGATTTAGCCTTAGAAAACGGTGGAGTAGCACCACACCCGACCACTCAACCATCTAGACGTACTCGTCAACCTTCTGACAATAATATGTCTGATACCCAAAACTCTAGCCGCCCTGGGCGCCAAGAGTTACAAGAGGAACCGGTTTTGCCAAGCAATACCGGCAATAATAAACAGTTAGACTCTTTATTCTAAAACCAAAATTTTAAATTATTGAAAATAAAGCGGTCTTGCTATTAAAGCAGCAAGACCGCTTTATTTTAACCAACCTTCTAATTAATACATACCGTACCCTACGCCAATAAACCAATAGCTGCTCAGAATATCTTATTCAAATACTAATAAAATCAATTAGATACTTAATATTTTCATCTTTTACTTTGGCCTTCACTCGAATCTAAAAAATAATTTTCATATCTTTCAGAAAGTTATCTTGAATTTAAAAATTTGTTATTGATAATAATTACTATTATTATATAATAGTAATCACTCGGATGCCGTCCTGCTTCGAGTCATTAAACAACGACCCCCTTCATTTTCTTATCTCATCGGAGTGCGCATATACGAGACATACTGTTCCCCTTATATCAGATACTCAAAACCGAAAAACACAAAGCCCGCTACTTTTTAAGTAACGGGTTTTGTGTTTTTCTCAACAAAACATCATTTGAAACCTAGTCATCGCTCCTAAACAGTCAGCCCCTATTATTCAAATACACCAAAGGGAAAACTAAAATAGTAAATTGATTGAGGATCATATTGGCATTTCTATAAAACTTTCTTTACATTCCCTAATTGTTACTAGTCCACTTATACCCTATCAGCAATCAACAGAGAGCAAAATGGCAGCTTGATTAACAAGCCGCCATTGTTTTCCTCAGCGTACTTTTTTACCTGTACTTTTTTTTGAGACATTTCGTCCCAAAGGCTCAAGCTTAAACCCTCCGCCCAATTGGGTATTTAAATTACTCCATGCAATCAATGACTCGGCTTGATATTGTGCTTTCTGCATTTTTAATTGGAGAAGTTCGTTCTGTTTTTGTAGAGCAGATAGACCATTATCTAATCCCGCATTGACACGACTATTCGCGTTACGGACTGTTTTTTCAGCAGTTTCCTGCATTTTTTCCCAAACGCTTTGTCGTTTCTGCATATTTTGATAGTCAACAACTGCATCAGCAGCAGCACGCATAGCATTTAAAACAGTACGGTCATAAAGAGCTACCTGTTCGTTATATTCAGCACGCCGCCCTGCCAACTTAGATTGTAATGCTCCTGAAGTAAAAATTGGCAGATTTAAGGCAGGAAGTACACCAATCATACCCGATGTGCGTCCTCGTACAACATTAAAAGCATCAATATGTGCCAGACCTGCCAAAACTTTGAGTTCTATATTTGGGTAAAACTCAGCTTCTGTTGCTTTGACCGTATTGAACCGAGATTCCAACATAGCTTTTTGTGCAGCAATATCCGGGCGGGCACCCAATAAATCTGCATGAATTTTATTGACTGGAACAACGGGAACTGCTGCCATTTTTTCAGGCATATACAAAGATAAACCGTCAGGGGTTGTCCCGCTTAATATTGCTAAAGCATGACGCACTTTAGCAATTCGGCGCTCTAACTCCAGCTTTTCCAACTGCATACTTTGCTGTTGCATTTCAACCGGATAAAGCGATTCTGCAGAAGCTAGGCGGGCATTAATCCTTCTGCGTATCAGTTGCTGCATTTTGTCTGCAGTTTCCATACGCTCAGATAATAGATTTTGTTGTATTAACAACATCTGCCATGTGAAATATTGTGATGCAACCGCATTGGCGATATCAATGCGCGTTTGATGAGCCTCATACAGAATGGCCTTGCGCTTTCCTAATATGGACGCGGCCTGTTTCCGGTTCTTGCCCCAAAAGTCAAACGACCAAGTACCCTGTAAAGCAGTATTTGCCAATAATAAGGTATGGTCAGTATCAATATGACCGGATGAAGGCTTAGGAGCAACATATGCTCCTGCCCCTCGCGCGGACAACCCGATTTGCATTTTGTTTGCGGCTTCAGTTATTCCCAGCTGCGCTTGTGCTTGTTCGAAGCGCGCCTTAGCAATACGCAAATCGGGAGCATTACGGATAGAGAGTGCAACTAATTGGTTAAGTTTTTGGTCGTTCAGTTGCATCCACCACGCATCTTGAACCATGGCTGCAGACTTACCTTCAGATAGCCCGTAATTGGTAGGTTCTTCCAAAGGAGCCTGTTTACCGAATTGAGCGCAGGCAGAAAGTAGAATGGCGGTAGCGATACAGATTCCCTGTTTGTAGGGATTGGCTTTCATGGAATACTCCGTTTTATCATCGGTATCCGCCACATCCTGCATCCGCTTTATCAGCCCTCCAGCCGGCGCAGCAGCTTACCCAACAAATATTGCAACTGGTTGTAATCTTCATCGGTGAAATCTTTCCAAGCCTCTTGGCTCGTACTGGAAACCTGCGGCCATACTTTTTGGATAAAAACCTCACCTTCGGGGGTCAATTTTAGCACAATCTGACGGCGGTCCTGCTGGTTGATATAGCGTGCAACCCAGCCTCGGCTAACCATTTCGTCCGACAATCGGGTTGCACTGGTGCGGGTCAGATCCATCAAATCACTCAAGCGTGATGGCAAAATTTCACTGTTCGGGCTGACGTAAACCGCCATCAAGGCAAACCAGAGGTTTTCATTGATGCCATATACTTTCAGATTGTCATTCAGATGCGAACTGAGGCGTTCGGTTACGACTCGCAACATCCGTCCAGCCCTGGTCTGCTGCTCGGAAAATTGAGGCAGGCGGTCAGATAGGGTTTTTAATGCCGTGGTCAAATCGGTTTGTGAAAAACTCATGGTTTATTCCTCTTAATTACCAACTTCAATCGCTGCGCCCTTCGGACGAGGGCAACGATGAAAAAATCATTGAATCAAAATACCAAATATTTATTTTATGTGAACATACTAATCTAATTGACTATTCTTCTGATGAAAATCTGACAATCGGTTAAAGTTAATAACGAGTGGTACTTTTTATGCATAAAACATTATTTGCATTCGAGCGAACTACCCATTTTTGTCTTCCATCAAACCGACTCTTAGAACTTTCAAACATCTGCTTAGTTCTTACCACATAGCCTCATTTACCCGCAATTGACAGAAATAAGCTGAAAATAAAGCAATCATTTGAAAAATTACATTTTTAATCATTTTTTAAAATTGCGTTTACAATTCAAATCGTTTAATTGCGAATATCTTCAGACGATCCCCGATGCTGCATAAAGGTTACACATCACCCCTGCCTTATATTACAATCCGCCCTTCGTGGTTCGAAAACCTCCCACATTAAAAAACTAAGGAAACCCTCATGTCCCGCAACACTGAAGAGCTGCAAGGCATCTCGCTTTTGGGCAATCAAAAAACCCAATATCCGACCGGCTACGCCCCCGAAATTCTCGAAGCATTCGACAACAAACATCCCGACAACGACTATTTCGTCAAGTTCGTCTGTCCCGAATTCACCAGCCTCTGCCCCATGACCGGGCAGCCCGACTTTGCCACCATCTACATCCGCTATATCCCGCATATCAAAATGGTGGAAAGCAAGTCCCTGAAACTCTACCTATTCAGCTTCCGCAACCACGGCGATTTCCATGAAGACTGCGTCAACATCATCATGAAAGACCTGATTGCCCTGATGGATCCGAAATACATCGAAGTTTTCGGCGAATTCACACCGCGCGGCGGCATCGCCATTCATCCCTTTGCCAATTACGGCAAAGCAGGTACCGAGTTTGAAACACTGGCACGCAAACGCCTGTTCGAACACAACAGCCAATAATCCATCCCCTTTTACGCATTTTCAGACGACCTTTTTCATGAAAAGGTTGTCTGAAAGCCTTTCCGAAAGATTTCCATGTACGAATTTACAACAGCGCAACAACAGAAGGCACTCTTCTGGCTGGTGCTTTTCCATATCCTCATCATCGCCGCGAGCAACTATCTGGTGCAGTTTCCCTTCCAAATTTTCGGCATCCACACCACTTGGGGCGCGTTTTCCTTCCCCTTCATCTTCCTTGCCACCGACCTGACCGTCCGCATTTTCGGTTCGCACTTGGCACGGCGGATTATCTTTTGGGTCATGTTCCCCGCCCTTTTGCTTTCCTACATCTTTTCCGTTTTGTTCCACGACGGCAGTTGGACAGGCTTAGGCGCGCTGTCCGAATTCAACACCTTTGTCGGACGCATCGCCTTAGCCAGCTTTGCCGCTTACGCACTCGGACAAATCCTTGATATTTTTGTGTTCAACAAATTACGTCGTCTGAAAGCGTGGTGGATCGCCCCGACCGCATCAACCGTCATCGGCAACGCCTTGGATACGTTGGTATTTTTCGCCATTGCCTTTTACGCCAGCAGCGATGAATTTATGGCGGCAAACTGGCAGGGCATCGCATTTGTCGATTATCTGTTCAAACTCACCATCTGCACCCTCTTCTTCCTGCCGGCCTACGGCGTGATTTTGAATATCTTGACGAAGAAGCTGACTGCACTGCATCCTGCTCCCCTCGCCAAACAGACGGTTTCTTTACAAGAAAACTGAAAGGAACGCTAAAAACTGCGTACCCGTATCAAAAAAAGGTCGTCTGAAACCTCAAATTCGGTTTCAGACGACCTTTTTTTGATAACAAGTCTCTTATGGCAATCACACAACATAACACATGAAATAAAAACATTACCTGCCGCTCTTGCTCAAAAACGAATGTACTCCCTCACCGCCATGAAGGCATGTTTCAAAATGACAGCAAATACATATCTCTAAATCTCTTTTGCAGAAATACCGTCCTGATATTTCCGTTTCAATTTCCTATCAATTTATAGTGGATTAACTTTAAATCAGGACAAGGCGACGAAGCCGCAGACAGTACAGATAGTACGGAACCGATTCACTTGGTGCTTCAGCACCTTAGAGAATCGTTCTCTTTGAGCTAAGGCGAGGCAACGCCGTACTGGTTTAAAGTTAATCCACTATATCATTGAGATTCTGGCGCATTCTGTTATTTGCAATCCCTCCCAAAAAACTTTCCTCAAGCCCTATGAACTGGAAAAAGTTTTCGTATCCATCCCAATGTAAAAGGTCGTCTGAAACCTTAAACCTGGTTTTCAGACGACCTTTTAAAGCATGCCCCAATACTATATGGGTAGCCTAATTAATCCAATTGCGCCACAGAAACAGGAAGCCCGCGGACAGAAGCCAGTATGGTATTTGCCGATTTCTGCTGCTGACGGAACGCAGCCATGTTGGTTGGCGTCAGCTTAGGTGTCGGCAGGGCAACCGTAGTCGGGTTGACAGGCTGACTGTTCACCCGTGCTTCATAGTGCAGATGCGGACCAGTAGAACGTCCCGTCGTACCAACAAATCCGATCACTTCGCCTGCACGCACCGTACCTTGGGCAGGGGTAAACGCGCTCATATGCCCGTATAAGGTTTCAACGCCGTTAGAATGGCGGATCATAACGGTATTACCGTAGCCGCCCTTCCAGCCTTTGAAGGTAATCACGCCGTCAGCGGTCGCTTTAATCGGCGTACCGGAAGGAGCCGCGTAGTCAATACCGGTATGCATACGGACGGTATGCAAAACGGGGTGGACCCGGTAACCGAATGGCGATGAAATGCGCGTATAGACGACAGGTTCGATGTTGAAGCCCGCTTTTTGCTGGAGCGATTTACCGCTTTGATCATAATAGCTGCCGCTCTCTTCGTCGCCTTTACCCTGGCTGTAATAATAGGCTTGATGGTTTTTACCGCCTTTGACGATTTCAGCCGCCAGAATATTGCCCGTACCCATTTGTTGTCCGCGGAAATACATACTGTCATACAGCAATCGTATTACATCGCCTTCTTTCAAATCCTCCAAGCTCAGTACGTCGGAGAAAATTTCGCTCAGCGACTCGCGGATTTCGACAGGAATTTCCGCCTGCGCCATTGCACCGCGTGCGGAAGTGCGGACAACGACGGAACGCAGGGTCGGCATGGTCTTCATATCCACTTCTGAAGTAGAAGCCTGCCATTTGCCTTTGACTTTTTCCAAAGCGACAAGGTTGCGCTCAAGCTCTTCATCCGTGAAAAACTGTACGTCGGTAACTTGTCCCGAAGCATCGATGCGGATATTGACAGACTGGTTGGCGCGCAAATGTTGCATATCGCGTTCCGCACTGTTTTTCGCCATGATTTGCTTGATGTCGGTTTGGGGCACACCCATGCGGGTAAGTACATCGGCGAGGGAATCGCCCTGCTGAACAACTTCTTGCGCCCAGTAACTGGACTGAAAATTACCGGCTTCAACATAAACCGCCGGCAGTTCTTCAGAAACGCGCTCGACTTTGAATCCTTGATACTCGGGAACAGGTTCGGTTACTGCATAGGCAGTCATCGCGCCGGAAACAGGCAAAAGGATGCCCAACAGAGACCAACGGATAGGTTTGTTGTGCCAAAATCGGCGCAATAAGGGAAATCGGGTTGTTTCGATCACGAATTATCCTTTTAATGCGGCGGTGCGGCTGCTTTATCAATCCGCACGGGCAATGTGATTTTCATTTAAAAGAAGGCTGTCTGCTATTTATCCGTCTTTCAGACGACCTTTTTCATATTTCGGCAAACAGCACAATGGGGAACCAAGGGCGTATTATCAAGGCTATTGTTTTGATTTACACCCGTTTTTTCTGAAATTTACGTCCGTAATTATATCACAATCGCGTATATTGCCTCAAACACCCCATCCCATAGCCATTTGGGAATGGCCGGCATTCTCCCTTAAAATGATGCTTTTTCCCAACCTGCCGCCCGCCATGAACCTGACCCTTGCCATTCCGTCGCTTAACCGCCAAAGCGACGAATCCGTCCCCCCTCTTGCCCTGCCAGCCTTCAACCGTCTGCTTCGCTTCGGACATTTACACAAACAAGCAGTTGAAACATCAAAATTTTACGGGCGTTATTTATGGGACGGCAGCCTGCTCGAACATGCAAAAACTGCTGCAAACGTTCCACAGCAACAACCTGCTGCATTAGCTTCCCCGCTATGGCAGCAGATGGGTTTGCACCAAGTTAGCGTCGTTGGCGGTGAATATATCGATATTGCCACTGACGAGGCAGACAGATTGTGTCGCGAACTGTCCGATTTTTATCAGGACGAGGGTTGGCGGTTCGTCCCCGTTCGCCCCGATTTGTGGCTTGTCTTATTACCCAATCCGCAAGACTGGCAAATTAAGCCTGCATTGGATATTTACGGACAAATGGGGTCGTCTGAACAAGCATCAGGCAAAGATAGCGGACAATGGCTGGCCAAGCAGACAGAAATCCAAATGTGGCTGCACCAACACCCAATCAACAACATTCGCAACCAACTCGGAACACCGCCGATAAACGGTCTGTGGCTGTGGCATGATATTCAAGGGACGCAGCAATCACCCTCCCTTTTCTCCGACAGCCCGTGGGCGCAATTTGCCTCCGGCCGCGTAGATGTACCATACGACTTTCGTGCCTTTGCCTCTTGGATGCAAGAAACAGGAACAGACACTGCTGTCATTTTTATGGATGATTTGGCCGTTACCGGATCGACGGCAGACGTACTGGCCTACCAAGATATTTTGCAGGATTGGGAACAACGCTGGTTTCACCCGATTTGGCAGGCGCTGCACACAGGTCGTCTGAAAAATCTGACCTTGATGACCGATGGGGAAAACGGCGGCGCATTAACACTCACACCGAAATCGCGTTGGAAATTTTGGCGGGCGGAAAAAACGTTTACAGGGATTTGGTAAATTGAATCACCAAAGGTCGTCTGAAAAAGTCGTTATGTGATTTAAGTTTTAGAAGAAATCCAACTTCCATCATCCTTCCAGCCATGAATTTCAAATAAAACCAATTTATCCCTCATACAAGATATAAAAAAGGTCGTCTGAAACCCTATTTTGGATTTCAGACGACCTTTGCTTCAGCTAAGAGCCGTTAGCTTACCACTGGTACAACGCACCTGCTCCGACACCGACGTGGCCGTCTGTGTTGGCAGAGAAGTTGCCTTTAACAACCCAGTTACCGCCGTCGCTCATCGCAGACACGCCGATTGCCATGGCGGATTGACCACCGTAGTAGCCGCTACCCACGCCGATACCGGTCGCACCCGGACGGGTTACTTGCGGAATCGAGCCTTGTGCAATCGCACCCGCTACACCTGCGTAGGCTTTTTTGCCGACGTTTGCAATGTTGTTTTGCAGAGCGTTACCCATGCCGACAAGCTGGTTCAGGTTGACCGCATCGGTACCTTCTTTCGCCGGAGCGACGTTGGTGATGCGTTGTCCGCCGTTGTTCAGACCAATTGGGCTGAGGCTGACGGTATTCGCCGGATTGTACGCAGTTGGCGCACCAATACTAATGCCTTGAGCGTTAACGGTTACGCCGCCTGTCGTGACGCTGTCTACTTTCAGGTCTTTGTTGAGGCCGACCTGAATGCCGTTCGAACCTGCGGTGGTGGTGATGTTGGCATCGCCTTTAACGGCTACGGTATCACCCAGTTTGTTGGCAACGGTCGTACCGCTGTCACCTGCGAAGCTGATGCCTTTGTTGTCTACTGCGTCTTTCGCCGCTACGCCTTTGGCGATGTCGTCTTTGACGGCTTTAGACAGGTCAACCGCGTAGTCGGTTACGTTGTTGGCATCTTTTTTGCCTTTGGTCACGACGATTTTGTCGGAACCTGCGGAGACGCTCGCACCATCAGCATTAATGGTGTAAACAGTTTGTTTGTTCGCACCTTGTTTGCTGCTGACGCTGGCAATGTTGGTACCGGCTTCGACTTCTGTCTTAGCAGCAGCGGTCAGACGGTTCAACTGTCCAACATTTACTGCATCAGTATCTTTCTTGCCTTCAGCAACGTTGCTGATGGCTTTGTTGCCTGCGTTGATGCCGTCGGCAGTGATGTTGACATCGCCTGCTTTCAGACCGTCTTTACCCAGAGCCACTTTGTCGCCGACTTTAACGCCGTCGTTGTTCACAACGGTATCGCCTGCGGTGAAGCTGTCGGCCTTGAGGTTAGGTGCGGTCGCCACTTTGTAAGTGGTGCTGCCGTCGGCATTTTGCTCTGGTGTGACGACGATGTTGTCGTTGCCGCTTTCCACTTTGGATGTGGCTTTCGCTGCGGCTGCTTTGAGCTGTGCAACGTTCACTGCGTCGGTGTCGGCTTCGCCTGCAGCTACGTTGGCAACCTTGTTACCGCCGTTGTCCAGTCCGTCTTTAGTCAACGCCACTTTATCGCCAACTTTAACGCCATCGTTGTTCACAACGGTATCACCTGTGGTCAGGCTGTCAGCTTTAAGGTCGGGGGCAGTAGCCACTTTATAGGTGGTGCTACCGTCGGCATTTTGCTCAGGCGTGACGACGATGTTGTCGTTGCCGCTTTCCACTTTGGATGTGGCTTTCGCTGCAGCTGCTTTGAGCTGTGCAACGTTCACTGCGTCGGTGTCTTTCTTACCTTCGGCAACGTTGCTGATAGCTTTGTTACCTGCGTTGATGCCGTCAGCGGTGATGTTCACATCGCCTGCTTTCAGACCGTCTTTACCCAGAGCCACTTTGTCGCCGACTTTAACGCCGTCGTTGTTCACAACGGTATCGCCTGCGGTGAAGCTGTCGGCTTTGAGGTTAGGTGTGGTCGCCACTTTGTAAGTGGTGCTGCCGTCGGCATTTTGCTCAGGTGTAACGACAATGTTGCCGTTACCGCTTTCCACTTTGGACGTGGCTTTCGCTGCGGCTGCTTTGAGCTGTGCAACATTCACTGCGTCGGTGTCGGCTTTACCTGCGGCTACGTTGGCAATCTTGTTGCCGCCGTTGTTCAGTCCGTCTTTGGTCAGACTGACAGGTTTGCCTGCTTTGCCGTTGCCCACGGTCAGACCGTTATCCGTCAATACACTGTCGCCGACAGTTACTGTCTTGAAGGATACGTCGTCTGAAGTTGCTATGGTAATTCTCTTACCGTTGCGGCTGACTTTG
The DNA here is from genome assembly GCF_017753665.1 of Neisseria sicca. Classification (NCBI taxonomy): domain Bacteria; kingdom Pseudomonadati; phylum Pseudomonadota; class Betaproteobacteria; order Neisseriales; family Neisseriaceae; genus Neisseria; species Neisseria sicca. The sequence continues at coordinate 2,460,078 of NZ_CP072524.1, read as the reverse complement.
ACGTTTTTGCCTTCTTTGAAGGTTACTGTGTCGCCCGCAGCGATTTTTTCAGATGAGGTCTCATCGTTGGCATTCAGGTTCCAACCTTTGTCGGCTGTCGCTTTCACTGACTTGATCGCGTCGTGGATGGTGTTTTCACCTGTTCCGCCGATATCTTCTGTGGATACATTGCCGTTCTCGTTCTTGGCTTCTCCACCCAAGATGTTTTTCAGGTTCACTTGGGTAGCGTCCAGCTGGGCTTCGGTCGCGGCTTTGTTCGATCCTGCCAATGGGGCGGTGCCCAATGTGGTGTTGGTCAGTCCGCTGACAATACCTTCTTTACCGTCGATCACTACCGGTTTGCCGCCGTTCGCTACGTCTTTACCGATGGTCACTTTCTCGGCCAGGCTGAAGTCGATTTCTTTGCCTGTACCGCTTGTGGTAACGATGTTCTTGTCTTTGCTTGTGTACTTGACCGTATCGCCCAAGTTCACTTTTTCAGACGACCCGTTGTCCGCAACGATGTTCAGACCTTTGGTCACTTCTTCGCCTACTTTGTCCAATGCGTCTTGAACGGTGCCTACGGCAGGATGTTTCGTGCCGTCCGCTTTGGTAACGGTAAAGCTAGGCGCTGCAACCTCTCCGGTTGTCGGATCAATGTTGGTATTCAACGCTTTGGCTACTGGGTTCAACTGGCTGACGTTCACTCCGTCAGTATCCGCCGTACCTTTGGCTACGTTGGTAACTTTGTTGCCGCCGTTGTTCAAACCGTCTTTGGTCAGCGATACCGGAGCATTTGCCGTACCGTTGGCAATATTCAGACCGTCTGTCGTCAGTACGCTGTCGCCCGCGGTCACTTTAGGCGTAGTCAGTCCGGTAGTGGTCAGTACGCTGTCGCCGACTGTCACTTTGTTGAACGCTACGTCGTCCGCAGTTTCAATCGTCAGCTCTTTGCCGCTGCGTTTCACTAGGATGTTCTTACCTTGTTTCACGGTCACGGTGTCGCCCGCAGCGATTTTTTCGCTTTCGCTGTCGGCTTCTTCGTTCGCTTTCAGCTTCCAACCTTTGTCGGCTGTCGCTTTCACTGACTTGATCGCGTCGTGGATGGTGTTTTCACCTGTTCCGCCGATATCTTCTGTGGATACATTGCCGTTCTCGTTCTTGGCTTCTCCACCCAAGATGTTTTTCAGGTTCACTTGGGTAGCGTCCAGCTGGGCTTCGGTCGCGGCTTTGTTCGATCCTGCCAATGGGGCGGTGCCCAATGTGGTGTTGGTCAGTCCGCTGACAATACCTTCTTTACCGTCGATCACTACCGGTTTGCCGCCGTTCGCTACGTCTTTACCGATGGTCACTTTCTCGGCCAGGCTGAAGTCGATTTCTTTGCCTGTACCGCTTGTGGTAACGATGTTCTTGTCTTTGCTTGTGTACTTGACCGTATCGCCCAAGTTCACTTTTTCAGACGACCCGTTGTCCGCAACGATGTTCAGACCTTTGGTCACTTCTTCGCCTACTTTGTCCAATGCGTCTTGAACGGTGCCTACGGCAGGATGTTTCGTGCCGTCCGCTTTGGTAACGGTAAAGCTAGGCGCTGCAACCTCTCCGGTTGTCGGATCAATGTTGGTATTCAACGCTTTGGCTACTGGGTTCAACTGGCTGACGTTCACTCCGTCAGTATCCGCCGTACCTTTGGCTACGTTGGTAACTTTGTTGCCGCCGTTGTTCAAACCGTCTTTGGTCAGCGATACCGGAGCATTTGCCGTACCGTTGGCAATATTCAGACCGTCTGTCGTCAGTACGCTGTCGCCCGCGGTCACTTTAGGCGTAGTCAGTCCGGTAGTGGTCAGTACGCTGTCGCCGACTGTCACTTTGTTGAACGCTACGTCGTCCGCAGTTTCAATCGTCAGCTCTTTGCCGCTGCGTTTCACTAGGATGTTCTTACCTTGTTTCACGGTCACGGTGTCGCCCGCAGCGATTTTTTCGCTTTCGCTGTCGGCTTCTTCGTTCGCTTTCAGCTTCCAACCTTTGTCGGCTGTCGCTTTCACTGACTTGATCGCGTCGTGGATGGTGTTTTCACCTGTTCCGCCGATATCTTCTGTGGATACATTGCCGTTCTCGTTCTTGGCTTCTCCACCCAAGATGTTTTTCAGGTTCACTTGGGTAGCGTCCAGCTGGGCTTCGGTCGCGGCTTTGTTCGATCCTGCCAATGGGGCGGTGCCCAATGTGGTGTTGGTCAGTCCGCTGACAATACCTTCTTTACCGTCGATCACTACCGGTTTGCCGCCGTTCGCTACGTCTTTACCGATGGTCACTTTCTCGGCCAGGCTGAAGTCGATTTCTTTGCCTGTACCGCTTGTGGTAACGATGTTCTTGTCTTTGCTTGTGTACTTGACCGTATCGCCCAAGTTCACTTTTTCAGACGACCCGTTGTCCGCAACGATGTTCAGACCTTTGGTCACTTCTTCGCCTACTTTGTCCAATGCGTCTTGAACGGTGCCTACGGCAGGATGTTTCGTGCCGTCCGCTTTGGTAACGGTAAAGCTAGGCGCTGCAACCTCTCCGGTTGTCGGATCAATGTTGGTATTCAACGCTTTGGCTACTGGGTTCAACTGGCTGACGTTCACTCCGTCAGTATCCGCCGTACCTTTGGCTACGTTGGTAACTTTGTTGCCGCCGTTGTTCAAACCGTCTTTGGTCAGCGATACCGGAGCATTTGCCGTACCGTTGGCAATATTCAGACCGTCTGTCGTCAGTACGCTGTCGCCCGCGGTCACTTTAGGCGTAGTCAGTCCGGTAGTGGTCAGTACGCTGTCGCCGACTGTCACTTTGTTGAACGCTACGTCGTCCGCAGTTTCAATCGTCAGCTCTTTGCCGCTGCGTTTCACTAGGATGTTCTTACCTTGTTTCACGGTCACGGTGTCGCCCGCAGCGATTTTTTCGCTTTCGCTGTCGGCTTCTTCGTTCGCTTTCAGCTTCCAACCTTTGTCGGCTGTCGCTTTCACTGACTTGATCGCGTCGTGGATGGTGTTTTCACCTGTTCCGCCGATATCTTCTGTGGATACATTGCCGTTCTCGTTCTTGGCTTCTCCACCCAAGATGTTTTTCAGGTTCACTTGGGTAGCGTCCAGCTGGGCTTCGGTCGCGGCTTTGTTCGATCCTGCCAATGGGGCGGTGCCCAATGTGGTGTTGGTCAGTCCGCTGACAATACCTTCTTTACCGTCGATCACTACCGGTTTGCCGCCGTTCGCTACGTCTTTACCGATGGTCACTTTCTCGGCCAGGCTGAAGTCGATTTCTTTGCCTGTACCGCTTGTGGTAACGATGTTCTTGTCTTTGCTTGTGTACTTGACCGTATCGCCCAAGTTCACTTTTTCAGACGACCCGTTGTCCGCAACGATGTTCAGACCTTTGGTCACTTCTTCGCCTACTTTGTCCAATGCGTCTTGAACGGTGCCTACGGCAGGATGTTTCGTGCCGTCCGCTTTGGTAACGGTAAAGCTAGGCGCTGCAACCTCTCCGGTTGTCGGATCAATGTTGGTGTTCAACGCTTTGGCTACTGGGTTCAGCTGGCTGACGTTCACTGCGTCGGTATCCGCCGTACCTTTGGCTACGTCGGTAACTTTGTTGCCGCCGTTGTTCAGTCCGTCTTTGGTCAGGGATACGGGAGAGCCTGTCGCACCGTTGGCAATCGTCAGACCGTTGTTGCCCAATACGCTGTCGCCCGCAGTGACTTTAGGCGTAACCAATCCTGCATTCGTCAGCGTGCTGTCGCCTGCTTTCAAGGTAGTCGCAGTTACACTATTCAACGTAATATCGTCATTCAGCTTGACGGTAACATTGTCGTTGTCTGCAGAAGTGGTAATGTTGTTGCCGCCTTTAATGCCGACTCGCTCACCCAGTTTTTTGCTTGAAGTTGAAGTGTTGCCGTCTGCATCAAAGGTTAGACCTTTTTCCGCCAGCTCTTTAAGCTGTGCATAATTCACAGCATCATCTTCATTTTCACCTTTGGCAACTTTGGTGATCTTGTTGCCGCCATTGCTCAAACCGGACTTGGTCAGGGATACTGGATTGTTACCGTTGGCAATGTTCAAACCATCATTGGTCAGAACACTATCACCCGCTTTGAGTTTATCTGCATTGACAGTTTGAACGGTGATTTCGTCTTTCAGTTTGACTGTAATGCCGTCTGTACCTGATTCGGTAACCACATTTGTATCGTCGCCTTTAATTGCCAGCGTTTCGTCCAGTTTTTTGGTTACAGGAGAGCCGCTGTTGCCACTGAAGGTAATACCTTTGGTATCGACGATATTTTTCGCATCCACGCCTTTTTGAATCTCAGCTTTGGTGTCGTCTGAAAGGTCGAGTTCGTAGTTGGTGGTTTTGGTGTGGTTACTGTTTGTCGCTTCAGACGACTTCAGCGCCAATTTACCGCCATCTTTCACGCTGACGGTGGTATTGTCAGCATGAACAGTGTAAGTCGTTTGATTACCTGCTTCCACAGCAGCTACATGAGTATTGTCGCCTGCTGCTACAACGCTGGTTTTTTCACTGTCAACAACGGCTTTATTGATGGCTTTAGCAACGTCAGCTGCAGTAGCAAATACATCGCCTGCCGTATCCGCGCTGACTACGCCACCAGCACCCGTGGTCAGCGTAGATTTGTTTACGTTGAACGTAACAGTGCCCCCTTTGTTTTCGGCAGTCGTACCTGTGCCGTTAACAAATTTCAGCGTGGAATCATCTTTAGTCAACGTTTTGACATTTTCATCATTGACTTTTACATCAATGCCTTGTAATGCACTGTCGGCTTTTTTCAAGGAGTCTTTGGTTTTGTCAGACAAATCCAGATTGTAAGTAGTTACGTTGGTAGTTGAATCTTCAGACGACGTCAGTTTCAGACCGTTTTCTGTACCTTCTGCAGAGACAGCCGTACCTTTGGCATTGACGGTGTAAATGGCATGACCATCCGTGCCTTCAGTTTTGTCGACACTGACGACGTTTGTACCTTTTTGAACCTCGGTTTTCGCAGCTTTAACTTGTTTGTAGCTCGCTGCGTCAGTATCAGCCACACCGTCGGCAATGCTGGTAACTTTGTTGCCGCCGTTGTTCAAACCGTCTTTGGTCAGAGATACCGGAGCATTTGCTGCACCGTTGGCAATCGTCAGTCCATTGTTGCCCAATACGCTGTCGCCCGCGGTGACTTGCGGTGTGTTCAGTCCGTCTGTAGTCAGTACGCTGTTGCCGACTGTCACTTTATTGAACGCCACATCGTCCGCAGTTTCAATTGTCAGGTCTTTGCTGCTGCGTTTCACACGGATATTCTTACCTTGTTTCACGGTCACGGTGTCGCCCGCAGCGATTTTTTCGCTTTCACTGTCGGCTTCTTCGTTCGCTTTCAGCTTCCAACCTTTCTCGGCAGTCTCTTTTACTGAATTGATCGCGTCGTGGATGTTGCCTTTACCGGTATTACCAATGTTGCTCATAGTAATACTGCCGTTTTCGTCAACTGCGGCATCTCCGCCCAATACATTTTTAACGGTTTGGGCAGTATTACCCAAAACGTTTTGTACCGCGTACAGCTGGCTGCCGTTGATGGCATCCGTAGAAGTATTAGAGATTTCGCCCGGGGCAACGTTTTTCAATTGGCGTTCGTAGTTTTTAGAACCAAAGGATACTTGGTCGCCTGGATTCACACTGTTGCCGCCTGCAAAACCTGAGTATTTCAGATTATTGACAGTAGCTTCGTTGACACTAGTTGCACCGGTTGCAGTCGTACTGCCCGCACCGATTGCCACAGAGTTGCCTTGAGTGGCTTTCGCACCCATACCGAATGCGGCAGAGGCGACGCCTTCAGCGATCGTACCCGTACCAAAGGCTGTGGATAATTGACCTATTGCCTGTGATTTAGTACCAATGGCTACTGCAGCTTCGCTTGAAGTCGTATGAGTATAACTGCCGGTTTCCATCACATCGCCGGTATAGTCTTTATAAACCTCTTTAACCGTTTTACCCCCCGTACCTTCTACAGTTTTCGCTGCAACGGTATCCCAGTCGTCCGCACCGATAGCGATAGAAGAATTGCCTATTGCGTCTACATTGTTACCGATGGCAGTAGATTGATCGCCCCATGCATTGGCGTATGCACCGATAGCAACGGTTTGATTGTAATCCTCTTCAGCCGAAGCTGGTTTTGCAGGATTGGTTGCAGAAGCGTGATAGCCGATGACGACAGAGCGCGAGTTATTGGATTGAGCCTGATCACCGATAACAACGGAGCTATATTTCAAAGCCTGTGCATCATTACCGATAGCAACTCCCGCGGATGCAGCTGCATGACTGGATTTACCGATGGCGATACTATTACTATGATCGGCATTTGCACCATTACCTAAAGCGATAGCGTTGTCCAAACGTGTATGGCTGTTCAAACCAAGCGCCAAAGAAGCCGCGCCGTCTGCATTGGCAGCACGTCCCAACGCGATAGAATCAGTTTTCCACGCATTATTGCCCGAACCGATCGCGATAGCATATCTTTGGTCTGCCTTCGTAGCGGCACCGAATGCAATAGTGTCAGCACCATTAGCAACAGCGCCTTTACCGATTGCCATTGCCCGATTTTGCACAGCATCGGCACTAGTACCGATAGCAACAGTATCTTCTCCTTTTGCCTTGCTTTCATTACCTACCGAAACAGCATTCAAATTCAGAGCTTGTGCTTGTCGACCCACAGCCACAGAGCCTATTGCTTGAGCATTGGCATTGAAACCGAACGCTGACGCACCTGCTTTTGTAGCTTTGGCATATGGACCAACGGCAGTAGTAGAATTATCAGTAGCTCTTGAACCATCACCTACAGCCACGCTGGATTTACCTGATGACTCAGTATCTTGACCGCCTGCAAACGAGTTTTGTCCATAGGCATTTGCTTTTTGGCCGATGGCGGTTGCATTCTTGCCGCTTGCTTTACTTAGCGCGCCAACGGCGACCGAACCTTCGCCGGTAGTCTCACCATTAATAGTGGAATCAGAGCCTGCTGCCGCCTCAACAGTAGCCTTGCTACCAATTACAACCGCATTACTTGCAGCCGCTTTGGCTTCAGGGCCAGCGGCAATCGCGTTTTCACCTGTTGCGCCGTCGTTGTTGTAGTTGGCTTTTGTTTTATCTGCGCTATTTACACTATAAAAATGGGTTTGCGACGCACCGGTCAGCTTACCGTCAACAACCTTGATGGTGCTGTCATCCACCTTAACGTCGTATTTGATTTTAGTATTGCCGTTTGCTTCGGTATCAACGGTAACGGTAGTTGCATTGCCGTCGGCAAATTGCACGCTTTCTCCGGGCGTAACAATGCCCTTCGTATCGCCCGCATTATCTTTGACGGCAAAACCTTGGTTGACGTAGGTATTGAGATTGGTCATCGCAGCAGCGACGTTCTTAGCAGGAGTTGTATTGAATTTGGCTGTGCCATTACCTGCCGTATTCGGCTTATCACTGCCTTTGAGCACGTCATAAGACGGCAAGGTTACGAAAGAACCCTGATTATTTGTCGGATCATTGCCGACAGTCGCACCACCGCCCAATGCATCGGCGACCGATTTGGCAATATTACCCGCCCCTACATGAAGCGCGTAAAGCTGGCTGCCGTTTATCGCATCGGTGGAAGTTGGGGTAATCGCGCCAGGCGCAACGTGCTTGAGCTGACGCTCATAACCTGCCGAACCGAAAGAAACCTGCGAGCCGGTAGTGATATGTTCTGTTCCCGCAAAACCTCTGTAAGTGACACCATTAACTGTTGCTTCAGTCACAGCCGTTGCATCGGTACGCGTATGCGAACCTGCACCGATTGCGACGGATTTATCCTGACTGGCGGTTGCGCCTACACCAAACGCTGCTGCACCTATGCCCGATGCAGATGTACCCGAACCAAAGGCAGTGGACAATACACCCTCAGCAAGTGCCGTTACACCAATAGCGACGGCGGCATCTCCGGCAGTCGTACCTTTGAATGGATTTTTATAAGCCTCACCTTGCTGCTTCATGGGCATACCGGTCAACTCTTCGAATACTTGATGTACCTGTTTATTTCCTGCTGCTGCAACTTGTTTGGTACGTACGACATTCCAATCGTCGCCACCGATGGCAATGGATGAATCCCCAATTGCACGGGTATTGTTACCAATGGAAGTTGATTGCGCTCCCGAAGCAATGGCATCAGGACCGATGGCAACCGCCTGAGCCAAACCTGTCGCCTTCGCTGTCCAACCAATGGCAAGGCTCTGTTTTGTAGTTGCTGTTGTCAAGTTAGCACCTGCAGACACACCAATAGCAACAGAATCTTCTCCCAATGCCTGCACACCAGAACCGATCGCAACCGCATTCCCAACATTGACAGGGTTTTTAGCTATATTATTCACACCCGTTGCAACCGAATTTTTACCAATAGCAATCGAATTAGTTAGCGTTGCCTGTGCACCCGTACCCAAAGCAATCGCATCCGCACCGGCAGACTTGGCATTACGACCAATGGCGGTACTACGGTCTCCGGAAGCGATCGTTGCAGCATCATTATTTCGACCGAAACGGTCGCTACCGCCAACGGCTATGGAAAACTGACCGGAAGCCTGTGTCCAGCTACCGAGGGCTGTTGCACCAAGATTTTTTGCTTCAGCGCGGCCACCATATGCACTGGTCCATTCATGTGAAGCGATGGTATCCGAACCAATAGAAATTGCCTTCGCTGCATTTGCATTACTTGCCTGACCGATGGCAATCGCATTGTTACCGTCAGCATAAGCACCTGTACTTGCCTGGCTACCGCCAATAGCAACAGCACCGTCAGCCTCAATCCTTGTACCCGCTTTTGCAAAGGCACCAACTGCAACCGATCCCACACCTCTTGCGGAGCCGCCACCAATTGCCGTCTCACTCGCACTCCCGGTTGCAACCTTGCCTCCCTCTGAATTTATTATAGGATGCGCCCAAGCACTCTCAGACAAGCCGAATAATGCCGCGCTCAACGCCGTCAGCCTGAACAAGGTTTTCAGACGACCTTCCTCTGAGGCGCGCACATCCCCTTCAGCACCTTCGCTGCTTGATTTGACACGTCCCTTCGCCAATTCGGAGGTAACGACGAAAGAGCCGATGGTACGGTTCCATACAACTTTGAAAATCTTATTCATAACAATCTCTCTTGGTTGGATTTATTAAAAAATATCAGATTGAATTCAAGCATATACAATCAAAACAAGAAGTACTCCCCGCACTGTCCCGCCGCCAAATCTTCTTCAAGGCACACGCGGATTTTATGAGACAGGCATTCATTTATTTTGTTTATATATTATTGAAAATCAAATAGGTTGACGTTAATTGTCACTTAAGTACAATTTTTAGAACATATCTATATCAGTAGATATAATATAGAAACTTCATCAAATTGCCGTTTATTCAAAATAAACTCCGATAATCTTTGAGTTTCTTTTATTTTTTGATGCATATTTACTTTTATAAGTGGAACTATGTGTGGAATCCTGCAATTTTTATGCCAAACTCTCATATTGCATTTATAGCTATGTCGTTTAATATGATATTTATATTTGAATGAATATAATGAAAGAAATTTAAGATGCCGTTGCAACGGTATTGATTTGTAGAATTAATCCTTACTCTGTGCTTACCGTCTTCTAGCGTAAGAAAGGGAATTGGCAGCGGGAGCCTGCGCCAGTCCGGGAAAATACCACTGTTCCTCTGCCATAACTCCCGTCAACTGTATTCGTGGGTATAGCCCGCGCTACATCCGATCTTTTAAACGCTCACTAGCGGGCATAGGGAAAACGACGCAAAAAGGTCGTCTGAAAATGCGTGCATCGCAAGCCCGATGCTTTTTCAGACGACCTTCTTAAAACAGGTTGCTATAAACCGTAACGCGGACTTTCCCGCGACAATACAACTTCCCTTCCACCATGACTCCCGCCAACTGCATTCGTGGGCATAGCCCGCGCTACATTCCGATCTTTCAAACTCTCGCTAGCAAACATGGGAACACAACGCAAAAAGGTCGTCTGAAATATCCGTAGCGGGTTTCGCTACTTTTCAGACGACCTTTTGAAGGTGGATTTCAATAAAGCTATAAAAAAGAATCAACGCCCCATTTCGTTCTGCATGGCGCGGATGCTTGCCTGCCTGTCGCTGACATCACGAGTCAGGCGGTTGATTTTTGCCTGATCCCCCTGACGGCGGGCGGCGGCAAGTTGGGATTGGGCGCGCGCGAGTGCGGCCTGCTCGTTGCGGACTTCTTTTTGAAGGATTTGCTTACGCGACATTTGAGGCTTCGCAGGTGCGGATACAACGGGCGCAGGAAGGATTTTCGCTTTGCGGTTCATCTCTGCGGCACGCGCTTTGGCGGCTTTGGTATCCGGCTGGTTGCGCAGTCTCACATCCAAGCGGGGATTGGCGGCTTCTGCGGTGTTGGTTACGCTGCTTACTGCCGGACGCGGAAGGATTTTAATGTCGTCGATTTCGGGGGCTGCCTGACCGATGGCTTCTTTCAGGTTGACCGTTTCGGGAACGGCGCTGTCGGCTTCTTCGCTGCTGATGGTCGCGCTGCCGTCAACATGGGACACGGTACATTCGGCACCGGTTTTCTGGTTGGTAAAGACAATGCCGTTTGCGGTTTTGCAGATATAGGTAACAGGATTCGCGGATACGGCTGAGCTGCTGAGGCAGAGCGCAGCCGCAAGGATATAGGGTATCGGTTTCATGGCGGCCTCAAGATTTGCGGAAAGCGGGCATTATACTATGCTGCCGGTTAGGGAATTTCAACTTATCTTTCAAGAATGTTAAATTCAGCGATTTACAGAAAATAGGGGTCGTCTGAATTCTGTTTTTCAGACAACCTTTTATCACACAACTACCGGAAATATCCACGCTATTGGTCAGGGGAAGCATTTCCCGCCGCCGCTTCCCACAACTCCCACTTCTTCCCTACCGTCAGTTTTTTGATGGCGATTTCCCGTTTCAGCGCCTCGCTTTTGGAGAGGTCGTCTGAAACGATACGCATCGCCTTCGGTTTGTTCAGCCGTGTGTATTTCGCGCCTTTGCCTGCGAGGTGGGCGGCGAACCGTTCTTGCGGGCGGTTGCTGATGCCGCAGTAAAGCGCGCCGTTTTCGCACAAAATCAGGTAAACGCGCCAATTTTCCGCGCTCATGCCTCTGCCTCCTTGGCGAAACTTTCCGTGAAGATGCGGACGGCGGCTTCGGTTTTGGCGGACTGGACGCGATAAGGCGTCACCAAATAAAGGCTGACCGGCGGCAGCGTCCATTCGGGCAAAACGGTTTTCAGACGACCTTGGGCGATTTTTTCCCGAACTTCGCCGCCCACTTGCAAAGACAAACCGAAGCCGCTTTCGGTCAGGCTGCGCACGGCGGCAAGATGCGTGCAGGCAATGCTGTCGGCAATATCGAGAAAATAGCTTTCGCCGCCGTGTTGCAAGGTCGTGCGGACGGGCAGGAAGTGCAGCCAGCGGTGGGCATGAAGCTGCGAAGGATGGGTGATGGGCGGATGGCGGTCGAGATAATCGGGCGCGGCGCAAATGCTGTACGGCCAGGTAACGAGATGGCGCGCAACCAAATTGGGATCGTCCAAGGCACGGTCGCCGCCGCGTATGGCGATGTCGGTTTGGCTGTGTTGCAGGTCGTCCAAGGTATCGCTGAAATTGAGGACGGGGCGGATTTTGGGAAACTCGGTTTGCAATCTGGAAAACGCCGTCTGAAAAGCGCGGGACTCGATGACGCTGGAAGTCAGGGAAATACGCAATTCGCCGACGGGTTCGGTTTTGAGGTTGTCGATAACGGTACGCGTATCGGTAAGCGTGGCGGCTAGGCGGCGGCAGTATTCGCCCAACGCGCGGCCAGCATCGGTCGGCGAAAGGCTGCGCGTGCTGCGGTTTAACAGCTTGATGCCGTGCAGGGTTTCGAGGCGGTTGATGTGCTGGCTGACGGCAGACGGGGTCATGCCCAGCGCGGCAGCGGCGGCGTTCATGCTGCCGTGTTCGAGGACGGCGGCGAAAACGAGCAGGGGTTTGATGTCTTGCATTTTGGCTGATTATTTAGTTTAACTTCACAATCATAACAGCAAATCAGGGATTATCAAGCGTTTCAGACGACCTTACAATGCGCTCATCTAATCAATCACACCTCAACAAGGAGTCAAACATGAAAATCGCAGTCATCGGCGCAACAGGTTACGTCGGCAACGCAGTCGTTCGAGAATTGGCAGGTCGCGGTCATGAAGTAACCGCTTTTGCCCGCAATACGGATAAAGTGTTCCAAGCGCAAAATGTTGCCGTCGTACCCGCAGATGTCAACGCGGCGGACTTCGCCGACAAGCTGGCAGGCTTTGACGCCGTGGTCAGCGCGTTCAATCCCAGCTGGACCAATCCCAATATTGGCGCGGATTTTACACGCGGCGCAAGCAGTATCGTCGAAGCGGCAAAAGCAGCACAAGTACCTTATTTGTTGGTAGTCGGCGGCGCAGGCAGCCTGTATGCCGCACCTGGTTTGCAAGTTATCGATACGCCCGACTTCCCCAAAGAAATTTACGACGGCGCCAATGCCGCACGCCATCTTTTGGCGGCACTCCTGCCGCGTCGCGATGTGAACTGGTCTTTCGTTTCCCCTCCGGCACGACTGGGTGTTACCGGCGGTTTCAGCGAAGACAAAACCGGCAAATACCGCTTGGGCAAAGACGATTTGCTGATGGACGGTGAAATTCCGTCAGGCATCAGCGTAGCGGATTTAGCGATTGCCATCGCCGACGATGCGGAAAACAAAGCGCATTTGTTTGAACGCTTTACCGTTGCCGCCGCCTAATCGCCATCTAGGGCAAAGGTCGTCTGAAAACCTTGAGAATCAGGTTTTCAGACGACCTTTTTAATTTTAAATCGTGCCTTATGAAATCCTTAAGCTTGGTTAATTTACGAAAATATTTTGGAATCCATCACCCGTCACTCATTTGTAGTTACGATGCAAATTTTTATAACTATAGAAATAATACACATTAAAAACAACAAGATTTATTGCATTACGTTATTATTGTTTTATAATATATGCATATTTTATGCATGCCACCGTATTTACCTATGCCATATTTTACATGAGCGTAAAACTTTTTTTTCCTCTTTTACTCTAAACTTGCGAACAGCTCCACCTCTTTACCTGCCCGCCTCCCACAGGCAGGCACGACGCGAATCCAATAAGGTCGCGTCTATTTGTTTTCCATCACATGAGACCTATCATGAAAAATACCACCATTCAGAAATTTGCAGATAAAACCGCCAAAATCGGTATCGTCGGCTTGGGCTATGTCGGCCTGCCGCTGATGCTCCGCTATGTGGACATCGGTTATCAGGTTTTGGGCTTCGACATCGACAAAACCAAAGTCGACAAACTCAACAAAGGCGAAACCTACATTGAGCATATTCCTGCCGAGAAAATCGCCGCCGCCTCAAACAGCCTGTTTGAAGCCACCACCGACTTCTCCCGCATCGGTGAAGTGGAAGCCGTGATTTTGTGCGTACCGACTCCGTTGAACAAATACCGCGAGCCGGACATGAGCTTCGTTATCGACACCACCGACGCGGTGAAACCCTACCTGCGCGCCGGTCAAGTGTTGTCTTTGGAATCCACCACCTACCCCGGCACAACCGAAGAAGAATTGCTGCCGCGCGTTGAAGAAGGCGGCTTGAAAGTCGGTAAAGACGTGTTCTTGGTTTACTCTCCGGAACGCGAAGACCCGGGCAACCCGAATTTTGAAACCCGTACCATCCCGAAAGTCATCGGCGGTCATACCCCTGCTTGTTTGGAAGTCGGTATCGCGCTATACCAGCCTGCCATCGACAAAGTCGTACCGGTAAGCTCCACAAAAGCTGCCGAGCTGACCAAGCTTCTGGAAAACATCCATCGCGCCGTGAATATCGGTTTGGTGAACGAGATGAAAATCGTCGCTGACAAAATGGATGTCGATATTCACGAAGTCATCGCCGCTGCGGCAACCAAACCGTTCGGCTTCGTTGCCTACTATCCCGGCCCGGGTTTGGGCGGACACTGCATCCCCATCGACCCGTTCTACCTGACTTGGAAAGCGCGCGAATACGGCGTGAACACCCGCTTCATCGAGTTGGCAGGCGAAGTGAACTCCCACATGCCCGACTACGTCATCAGCAAAGTGGGCCTGGCTTTGAACGAACACAACCGTTCCATCAAAGACAGCAAAATCTTGGTTTTGGGTATCGCCTACAAGAAAAATGTGGACGACATGCGCGAAAGCCCGTCTGTGGAAGTGATGGACCGCCTGCACAAATTGGGTGCAAACATTTCCTACTCTGACCCGCATGTGCTTGAATTCCCATACATCCCCGGTCATCACTACTTCGACCTGAAGAGCGAGCCGCTGACGCCGGAAACCGTGGCGAAATACGACTGCGTGGTTCTGACCACTGACCACGACAAGTTTGACTACGACATGATTGCCGAACACGCCAAACTGATTGTCGATACGCGCGGCAAATTCCCTGCGAAAAACCCGAAAGTCGTGAAGGCGTAACACCTTTGACGATTCAGGCAGACTGCTTGCCGGCAAGTTTCGGCAGGCAGTCGGCTTTCTTAGGCCGTTTGTTTTCAGACGACCTAAGAAAGCTCTTATTTGCATGATGCGGCTGCGTTTTCAGGTCGTCTGAAAATCTTGTCCGCAACAAACCCCTCCTAATTTATGAATATAAAAAAAATACTTGGCTATGCCTTAGGCCCGATAGGCAGCGCGGCTTTCGGCATACTCTCGCTTCCGCTGATTTCATGGTACTACCCTGCGGAAGACATCGGCCGTATCGTCTTACTGCAAACCATCTCCGGCCTGACCATCCTGATTTTGGGGCTGGGTTTGGATCAGGCGTATATCCGTGAATACTACGCCGCCAAAGATAAAGCGTCCCTGTTTAAATCCATCAGCCTGTCTCCTTTCGTTTTGACGATTGTCGTGATTTTGGCAGTGCTTGCATGGAATATAGCTTGGCCGGCAGATTTGATTTTTGATTTGCAAGATAAAACCCTGGGGTTATTGTTTTTAGTTTTCCTGCTAACCAGCCTGTTTGCGCGGTTTCTCTCCCTAATACTGAGGATGCAGGAAAAAGCCGTTGCCTTTTCCCTCAGCCAACTTACACCGAAATTCCTGATTTTGGCGTTGGTTTTGTTATTCGTTTTCAGCGGTGTCAAAACTGATACCGTCAGTCTTGTTCTTGCCTATACCGTGGCGCAAGTATTGACTGTCGCCGTTTTGACATACCAAACCAGACATGAACTGCGCGCAGCTGTGCGCGCTCCTTGGTCGTCTGAAACTCATCATGCAAGCCTGCGCTACGGCTTGCCCTTGGCATTCGGAAATTTGGCTTATTGGGGATTGACCTCGATCGATCGTTTTGCGCTCAAACAGTGGGCGGGTTTGGATGAGCTTGGCATTTACTCGATGGCGGTCAGCTTCGGCGCGGTTGCCCTGATTTTTCAAAGCGTATTCTCAACCATTTGGGCGCCTTTGGTGTTCAAATGGGTGGAAGACAAAACCCATTTGGATAAAATCGGCGGCATCACCCTTTCGATGACCGAATTAATCAGTGCGATGATTTGTTTTATCGGCATTTTCTCGCCCGTCGTTACTTGGATATTGCCCGAAAAATACGCTCCGGTACAGTTTTTGCTGCTCTCATGTATGTTATATCCGCTGTTCTATACGCTTACGGAAGTCAGCGGTATCGGATTGAACGTTGTCAAACGGACTTGGTTGATTACAGCAGTCAACATTGTCGCTTTTGCCATCAATTTCGGTCTGCTCTCGCTACTGGTTCCCCATTTGGGGGCGCGTGGTGCCGCCATAGCGAGCGCAATATCGTTTTGGGTGTTCTGCGTCATCAAAACCGAATTTTCATCTAGGGTATGGCGCCCTCTGCCGCGGCTGAAAATTTATACCAATACTGCTTTGAGCGTACTGCTTTGCGTGAGCTACACCTATTTTGGCACAAAGGAAAACTATCCGTTGTTCGCCTTGCTTTGGCTGGTAGGACTTTCTTATCTGATATGGAGTCGCAAGTCATCTCTTATTTCGGCAGCAGCTGCTGTCAAGAGTCGTCTGAAAAGATAATCCAAAGGAAAGGAAGCAGCAGTTTTCAGACAGACACAAAACCATCGGAACTGAAACTTTTCGGCCGATATACCGCCCAATACATTACCGACGCATTCAGTCGGATTCTGCGGTCAGACAAATTGTTTCTGCATATAATAATATTTCCGAAACCGTCCCACCTCAGGAAACAAAGTGAAACTCAAAACACAAACTTTATACATTACGCTGATATACACGATTTCAACCGCCTATATGCTGGGGCCGATGCTGTCGTACAAAGCCGGGATTCCGCGTATCGACAATCCCCTGACCATCCTGCTGCTGCCTACCGCCCTGCTGATTTTTGCGTTAGAGTCCAAACGGTTCAACGGCAAAGCAGGCAGGATGCTGGCGGCGCTTGCCATCATGTGCGGTTGGGGCGGCATCCATCTGTTTATTACCACGCTGGATTCGGTCAGGATTATGGATACGTTTTTCTTCCTGTCCCTACCCAGCCTGTTTTATTTGCTGTACCTGGTATTGAGCCGGCATGAAA
The DNA here is from genome assembly GCF_017753665.1 of Neisseria sicca. NCBI lineage: Bacteria > Pseudomonadati > Pseudomonadota > Betaproteobacteria > Neisseriales > Neisseriaceae > Neisseria > Neisseria sicca. Next base: position 2,443,403 of record NZ_CP072524.1, on the reverse strand, counting down.
ATCCGGCGGCGTTTATCCGCCGCCTACTGCTGTTTTTCTGCGCATTCATCATCATCCCGCCTGCTGTGGAAATTTTGACCGGCATCCAATTCGTTCAAGCAGATGAAGTGTTGGCGATTGATGCGGGGATTATTAAGGGTTTTTTCTTTAACCCTAATAACTTAGGTACGACCGCCCTTTGTTTCGCACCTGCCGTTTTAGTATTTTTCAATATTGATGTCAGTAAAAAAGAATACTTGCTCGGCTTGATACTTTTTTTATGTTTAGGCGTAGTCATTTTTGCCAGCGCGTCGCGTACCGCCACTTTGTGTTACATCATTTTGTTTATCCTGAACCTGATTTACCGTAACAACGGGCTGTTTACGCTGATGACCATAGGCGTTACAGGCGCGGGCTTGTCGATGATTCCGAAACAGTACATTGCTGATTTCCTGCTCTCCCTGCACGGCAATGCCTTTTTGGAAAACATTTCCTCACGCCTGTATTTATTCTTGTTTGATTTGGAAAGCGACAATTCGGTCGGCTACCGTCAGGAAATCTATAACTATTTCTGGGAACATCCCCCATTCCTGCTGTTGGGCTATGGTCCGAAAAAATTCCAAGAATATTTCGGCGGCCACTTGAGCGACAGTCTAGCGTTTGAAAACCCGCACAGCTTCCTTATCGAGCTATATCTCGGTTTTGGTCTTATTTCGTTGGCAGCTTTCTTATTCTATGCCGCATACTATTTCTTCTGCGTCGCCGCAGGCAGGAATATGAAAAGCAAGCAGCGCGTCATTGGGTTGGCAGCAATGGGGTTATTCCTTTTGGCGGGTTTTATCCCGTCCACCATTTTGCGTATGCCCTTCATTTGGCTGCCCTGCTTTTTGATTTTCCTGTACAGCGTCTTGCCCCAGCGCGATGCGGCGTATAACGCGTACCGATACACCCCTTGATAGAAAACACGTTATGAAAAAAATTGTTTTGACTACTTCCATGTCCGGCCTCGGCGGCACTGAAAACGCGACCTTCCGCTTAGGACGGTTGCTCAAGCAGCGTGGCCACGAGGTCGTCCTTGCCTCTTCCGATGGCCCGCTCATCAAAGAAGCCCAAGCCTTGGGCATCCAATGGCGTCCTATTGATTTTTATCAGGGCGGTATCTTGGGCTACATCAAGGGTATGTTCGCCTACATGAAGATGTTGAAACAGGAAAAACCCGACATCGTCCACTGCCAAATGGCGCGCATCGTTCCTGCCTGCGCCATCGCAGCAAAAATAGCTTCTCCCAAAACCAAAGTGTTCTACCACGCGCGCGGTTTGGATGCCGAAACTTATCCGAAAATCGCCAAACTGTTCGACAAACTGGGCGTATACATCATCGGCAACTGCAGACACGAACAGGAAAAACTCATCCGCCACGGCTTCCCCGCCAACCGCATCACCTACACCTACAACGCTTTGCACAAAGCCGATTACGTTCCTGAAAAAACCGCCAAGGACTACGTCATGCTCGGTACGCTGTCGCGCTTGGATACCGTCCGCGCCGTGCATGTGATGTTGGACATCTTTAAGAAAATGGTTGACCGCAATATGCCCGTACGCCTGAACGTGGCGGGCATAGGCGAAGAGATGGACAATCTGAAAGCGCAAGCAAAACGTTTGGGCATAGACGACAAAGTCACCTTCCTCGGCGGCGTGCGCGATTTGACCGGCTATTTCAAAGACGTGGATATTTTGGTGAACACGCCGCACTGTATCGGCGACCACGGCGCAGGTGTCGGCAACAATATCCTTGAAGCCGGTCTCTACGACACACCCGTCGTGACCTACAACATGGGCGGCATTTCCGAAATGGTCATTACCGGCGAAACCGGATACTGCTTCCTCTTTGGCGAAGACGAAGCCTTTATCGAAGCCGTCGATAAACTCATCAAGCAACCCGAGCTGCGCGAGAAAATGGGCAAAGCCCTGCATAAACACGTTGAGACCTTGTGTTCCGATGATGAAATCTATCGCACCACAATGGCTGCTTACGATATGTGAGGTCGTCTGAAATATGAACATCACCATCGTCGCCCCCTACTGTTCGCTGCCGTCCGAGCCTCATTTCAACCGCTTCTGGTATCTTGCCGAGCTGTTGTCGCAGTCTCATGACGTACTGCTGATTACCAGCAATTTCAAACACTACGACAAATCTTTCAGACGACCTGAAGATGCCGAATCCGCCTCGCAAGGTCGCCTGAAAGTCATGCTGCTGGAAGAGAGCGGCTACGGCAAAAACGTCTCGCTGGACCGTGTCAAAAGCCATCATGTGTTCGTCAAACATTTTGAGCAATGGCTGAACAACTGCCGTCCGGGCGAGCAAGACGTCGTCTTTTCCGCCTACCCGCTGATCGCCACCAACCTGCTTTTAGGCGAACACAAAGCGCGTTTGGGCTACAAGCTGATTATCGACGTGCAGGACGTATGGCCGGAATCCTTCTCCTCGGTCGTGCCGTTTTTGAAAAAAATCCCGCACAACCTGCTGCCCTTCTCCTCCCGCGCCAACCGTGCCTACCGTTACGCCGACGCGCTGGTCGCCGTATCGCAGACCTACCTCGACCGCGCCAAAGAAGCCAATCCGAACGCCCCCGGCGAAGTCGTCTATATCGGTGCGGATTTTCCGAAACTCGATGCCGCGCCGGCAAAAGACTTCGGCGACAGCAAAACCCGTTTCTTCTACTTGGGTACACTCAGTTACAGCTATGACGTGGAAACCGTGTGCAAAGGCGTCCAGAAACTTTTGGACGACGGCGAAAATGTAGAGCTGCACATCATGGGCGGCGGCCCCGATTTGGACAGGCTCAAACAATACGCCTGCGAGGGCATCAAGTTTTACGGCTACATCCCCTACGCCGAAATGATGTCGGTCGCCAAAGGCTGCGATATCTCCGTCAACGCCATCCATTCCTACGCCATGCAGTCGATTACCAACAAACTGTCTGACTACATGGCATTGCAAAAACCGATTTTAAACAGCCAAGTCAATGACGAAGTTGCCGAAGTCCTCACCCTGCTGCCGCACGCGGACTACCGTTCCGGCGATGTGGAAAGCTTCGTCCAAGCCGCCAAAGACATTCTGGCGCGCAAAAACGACCCCGTTCAATCCGACGAAATCGTCCGCCGCTTCAAGCGCGACGTGGCGTATCAAAAAATCGTCAACCTGATTGAAAGATTAGCCCATGAGTAAATTCTTCAAACGCCTGTTTGACATTGTCGCCTCCGCCTCGGGACTGATTTTCCTCTCGCCCGTATTTTTGATTTTGATATACCTCATCCGCAAAAACTTGGGCGAACCGGTATTCTTCACCCAAGAGCGGCCAGGCAAAGACGGCAAACCGTTCAAAATGATCAAATTCCGCTCCATGCGCGATGCGGTCGATAAAGACGGCAACCCTCTGCCCGATAGCGAGCGGCTGACTCCTTTCGGCAAGAAACTGCGCGCGACGAGTTTGGACGAACTTCCTGAACTTTGGAACGTTCTAAAAGGAGAGATGAGCTTGGTCGGCCCACGACCGCTTTTGATGAGCTACCTGCCGCTTTACAACGAATTTCAAAACCGCCGCCACGAAATGAGGCCCGGCGTAACCGGTTGGGCGCAGGTCAACGGACGCAACGCGCTTTCGTGGGACGAAAAATTCGCACACGATATTTGGTATATCGACCATTACAGTTTTTGGCTGGATATGAAGATCCTATTTTTGACAGTCAAAAAAGTCTTTATCAAAGAAGGCATTTCGGCAGAGGGAGAAGCCACCATGCCGTATTTCACAGGGAATGACACAGATGAAAAAAAATAACGTACTTATCCTTTCCGCGGGAAGGCGCGTCGAATTGGTACAGGATTTTCAAACCGAAGCCGCCAAGTTTTCAGATGACGTCAAGATTTTGACGACGGATTTGGTTCCGCGCATGTCTTCCGCCTGTCACGTTTCCGACGGTTCGTTTGAAGTGCCGCTGATCAGTTCCAATTCGTATATCGACAGCATTTTCAATCTGGCGGTACGCGAAAACATCGGTTTGATCATCCCGACCATAGATACCGAACTGCAAAAACTCGCGAATGAACGCGACCGCTTCGAAGCGGCAGGTATCCACATCGTCGTTTCCGATGCGGACTTTATTGCGCGATGCCGCGACAAACGTAAAACTGCCGACCTGTTTGCACAGTACGGCATACGCTCGCCCGAAATTTACGACCGCGAGAAGTTGGTTTTCCCTTGCTTCGCCAAACCTTACGACGGCAGCCGCGCCATCGGTGCCAAACGAATCGACACGCCTGCCGATCTGACACCTGAAGTTTTGGCAGACCCCAAATTAATGTTCTGTCAGCTTATCGATATCGAAAAAGAATTTTCCGAATTTACCGTCGATATGTATTACGACCGACAAGGTCGTCTGAAATGCACGATTCCGCGTAAACGCTTGGAAGTGCGTACCGGCGAAGTCAGTAAAGGCATCACCCGCAAAAACAGCCTCTACCAAACGCTGCTGGAAAAAATGGCGGTATTGGAAGGCGCACGCGGCTGCATCACGGCACAGTTCTTTTGCAATGAAGAAACCGGCGAATTCTACGGCGTGGAAATCAACCCCCGCTTCGGCGGCGGCTTCCCGCTGACATATGCCGCAGGCGGCAATTATCCGGGCTGGCTGATGCGCGAATACCTCGGCGACGGAGAAATCCCGTTTTCAGACGACTGGGAAAACAACCTCATCATGCTGCGCTACGATGCCAAGGTCTTGGTTCATGAAAACGATTAATCCCGAAACCGCCGTCATTGTCTTCGACTTGGACGATACCCTGTATTCGGAATACGAATACAAGCTCTCCGGTATCCGTGCGGTCGTCGATACTGTTGCCGCCCTGTATCCCGATTGGAATTCAGACGACCTCTTGAGCAACATCGACCCCGACGGCAAAGACTGGCTGGACAAGTTGTGCTGCCACTGCGGTTTCAACGAATCGGAAAAACAGGTTCTTCTGTGGCAATACCGGCTGCACCGCCCGACGCTGACGCCGTATGCCTCGCCGGATTTCCTGTCCGATCTAACCGCGCCCTTCGCCGCACGCGCACTGATTACCGACGGCAGAAGCCTGACCCAACGCCTGAAACTGGAAACCTTGGGTCTGTCTTCCCTGTTTGACGACATCCTCGTCTCCGAAGCCTGCGCTTCGGAAAAGCCCGACAGCAAACGCTTCCACTATTTACAAGACAAATATGCCGCAAAGGCAGACTGCTTCATCTATATCGGCGACAACATTTCCAAAGACTTCATCACGCCGAACGTTTTAGGCTGGATAACCATAGGATTGCGCCCCTCCGGGCGTAATATCCACTGTCACCTGCCCGAAAATTTTAGTACAGAATATCATCCCGCTTTTTGGATCGACTCCCTTCAAGATTTAGCTTCTCTAATCGATTCAAACATTTAACCATTACATAATCAAACGTACACTCACAATATTAAAAGGACTATTACATGACAAAAATATTATTCATGGGACGTAAACGGCTTTCCGCCAACCTGCTACGATTCTTATCCTTACAAAACAGTATCGAAATCGTCGGCGTATTGACCGACAGCCACCTGCAAGGCTCGCCGACGACCGCCGCGGCCAAAGAATTGGGCTTGCCGCTCTACACTTTCGACACCGCCCTGGAAGCCATGAAAGAGGGTCGTCTGAAATACGACTTAGGCTTGTCCGTACTCTATTGGCGCAAACTGCGCGACGAATTCCTGACCACACCACATTTAGGCACGATTAATTTCCACCCTGCCTTATTGCCCGAATACAAAGGCACGGGCGGCTACAACCTCGCCATCATGGACGAATTGTCCGAGTGGGGCAGCACCGCCCACTATGTCGATGCATCCATCGACACCGGCGAAATCATCGAAGTGGACCGTTTCCCCATTGATTCTTCTGTCGAAACCGCCCAATCACTCGAACGCAAGACCATGCAGGCATTAGAGCCGTTCGCACAACGCATTATCGCCCGCGCCGTCGAAGCGCAAGCCAAACTACCGACTACGCCCAACATCGGCGGCCGCTACGTCAGTCGCGACGAAATGGAAGCCATGAAGCAAATCCATGACGGCGACGATGTCGAGAAAAAAATCCGCGCCTTCTGGTTTCCGCCTTATGACGGCGCATACGTCGAAATCGACGGTCAAAAATACACCTTGATCAACCGCCAACTGCTGGAAGAAGTCGCCCCTAAAGACTCCACCAGCCTTTTCGCAGGAAAAGCCAATGCTTAACACATCCCTTTCCCCATGGCCGAGCTTCACCCAAGAAGAAGCCGACGCCGTTTCCAAAGTCTTGCTGTCCAACAAAGTCAATTATTGGACGGGCACCGAATGCCGCGAATTTGAAAAAGAATTCGCTGCCTTCGCCGGTACGCAATACGCCGTTGCCCTTTCCAACGGCACGCTGGCACTCGATGTCGCGCTTAAAGCAATGGGCATAGGTGCAGGCGACGACGTCATCGTTACCTCGCGCACCTTCCTCGCCTCCGCTTCCTGCATCGTTACTGCGGGCGCAAACCCCGTATTCGCCGATGTGGATTTGAACAGCCAAAACATTAGCGCTGAAACCATTAAAGCCGCGCTGACGCCGAATACCAAAGCCATCATCGTGGTCCACCTTGCCGGTATGCCCGCCGAAATGGACGGCATCATGGACTTGGCAAAAGAACATGATTTGTGGGTTATCGAAGACTGCGCCCAAGCGCACGGCGCAAAATACAAAGGCAAATCCGTCGGCAGCATCGGACACGTCGGCGCATGGTCGTTCTGCCAAGACAAAATCATGACCACCGGCGGCGAGGGCGGCATGGTCACCACCAACGACAAAGAGCTGTGGAGCAAAATGTGGTCGTACAAAGACCACGGCAAAAGTTATGACGCCGTGTACCACCGCGAACACGCCCCCGGCTTCCGCTGGCTGCACGAAAGTTTCGGTACCAACTGGCGCATGATGGAAATGCAGGCAGTCATCGGTCGCATCCAGCTCAAACGTATGCCCGAATGGACTGCTCGCCGCCAAGCACACGCCGCCAAACTGGCAGAAAGCTTGAGCAAGTTCGCCAGCATCCGCCTGATTGAAATCGCCGACTACATCGAACACGCGCAATACAAGTTCTACGCCTTCGTCAAACCCGAACACCTCAAAGAAGGCTGGACGCGCGACCGCATCGTCAACGAACTGAATGCGCGCAAAGTCCCCTGCTATCAAGGCAGCTGCTCCGAAGTCTATTTGGAAAAAGCCTTCGACAACACGCCGTGGCGACCCAAAGAGCGACTGAAAAACGCCGTCGAACTGGGCGACACCAGCCTGATGTTTTTGGTGCATCCGACGCTGACCGACGACGAAATCGCGTTCTGCAAAGAACACATCGAAGCCGTATTGTCAGAAGCCACGGCATAAAGCAAAAACCGCCGCACCCGTATCATCGGGACGGCGGCGGTTTACCGCTTCAGCAAAATAAAAAAGGGAATCGGCAAACAGCCGACACATACGGAAAACCAATGCTCCGTAGCAACAAACGTCTTTTCAGACGACCTTTGCATGACCGAGGTCGTCTGAAACCCGCCCACAACATTACTCAGAACATACCAAAATGAATTTGGAAACCCTGTTATCCCTACCCCGCAACGTCAAAAAAACCTTCTTCGTCATTCATGATCTTTTGATGGTTTTTATCGCCTTTTGGTTTGCTCAAAGCCTTAAAGCCCAATATTCTGACGAATGGGCAAGCATGGCAAACTGGCTCGCCTTCGGCTCGACTGCTTTTTTGACCATTGCGCTGTTTGTCAAACTGGGGCTGTACCGAGCCGTTACCCGCTTCGTCAGTACCCGCGTCCTGACCGCCGCCGCATTCGGCAGCCTGATTTCAGCCGTCTTGTTCTGCCTGACTACCCTGATTTTTGAGCGCAAACTGCACCTTGCCCTGCCCGTCGTTTATTTCTTGCTGCTGGTTGTCTGTATCACCAGTTCGCGCATGATTCTGCGTGCCATCCTGACCGACCGCCACAAAAAACAAATGGTGCCCGTCATCATTTACGGTGCAGGACAATCCGGCCGCCAACTGCTGGAAGCCATCAAACAGGTTAACGAATACTCCGCCGTCGCCTTCGTTGACGACAACCCCAAAATCCGCCGCACCGTCATCTACGACCTCACCGTCTATGGTCCTGACGACATCCAATCGCTCATCGACCGCTACGGCGTGGAAAAAATCCTGCTTGCCATCCCCAGCTCCACTCAGGAAGAACGCCGCCGCATCATCCAAAATCTGGAACAATACAAATGCGAAGTGCTGACTATTCCGGGCATGAAAGACTTGGTGGACGGTAAAATCAAAGTCAGCGCACTGAAAAAAATCTCCGTCGTCGATTTGCTCGGCCGCGACCCGGTAGCCCCACGCCCCGAACTCATGGGCGCGGACATTACAGGCAAAACCGTGATGGTCACGGGTGCGGGCGGTTCCATCGGCTCCGAGCTCTGCCGCCAAATCCTGAAATGCCGCCCGTCCAAATTGCTGCTGTTCGAACTGTCCGAGTTCTCCCTGTACAGCATAGACAAAGAATTGCGCGAAACTCAGGCAGCCGCCGGCAGTCAAATTGAAGTTGTGCCTCTACTTGGTTCCGTGCAAAACAAAGAACGCCTAATCAGCGTCATGACCGCGTACGGCGTTGAAACCGTCTATCACGCCGCTGCCTACAAACACGTCCCCATGGTCGAGTTCAACACTGTCGAAGGCATCCGCAACAACGTCTTCGGTACACTCTTGTGCGCCCAAGCCGCCGTCGAATCCGGAGTCAGCACCTTCGTGCTTATCTCAACCGACAAAGCCGTGCGCCCGACCAACACCATGGGTGCCAGCAAACGCATGGCGGAACTCTGCCTGCAGGCACTCGCGGCTGAACCCAACCAATATACCCGCTTCTGTATGGTACGCTTTGGCAACGTTTTAGGCTCCTCAGGCTCCGTCGTGCCGGTATTTGAAAAACAAATCGCCGAAGGCGGCCCCATCACTCTGACCCACCAAGACATCACCCGTTACTTCATGACCATCCCAGAAGCCGCCCAACTCGTCATTCAAGCGGGCGCAATGGGCAAAGGCGGCGACGTATTCGTGTTAGATATGGGCGAATCTGTTAAAATCATTGACTTAGCCAAACAAATGATTACGCTTAGCGGCCTGAAATTGAAAGATGCCCAACATCCCGACGGCGATATCGAAATTAAAATTACAGGACTGCGTCCGGGCGAAAAACTTTACGAAGAGTTGCTCATCGGAGACGAAGTGCAAAAAACCACTCATCCCCGAATTATGACCGCCAGTGAAGTAATGCTGCCGTGGGACAAATTAAATGACATAATTATGCGTATGGATTTAGCATGCGCAAACTCAGACCAACAAACCCTGCGCGCCCTGTTGCTTGAAGCCCCTGCCGGCTTTAATCCCAAAGATGATATTTGCGATTTAGTTTGGAAGCAGACACATTAAAATATTCTGCCAATAAAGCAAGATACCCTACAAAAAAGGTCGTCTGAAAGTTTCAGACGACCCAGATAAGATTGACAAGGATACCGACATGAAAAAACAGCTTGCCCTCATCGGCCTGTCGCTGATGGCACTGACCGCCTGTAACAGCACTACCGTCATTCCCGGCTCCACCATCAACACACGCAACAAAGCCATCATTTACGATAATGGCGAAACCGTCGCAGACACCAAATTCGACAAACGTGTCGCCATCTATCCGATTACCTTCGGCCTCGTTGAAAAAATGCGCAAACCGCCAGTGTTGTCGCAAACCAACGCAGTCCTTGAACGCAGCAAAGCTGCCTACCGCTACCACATCGGCAAAGGCGACGTATTGAACATCATGGTTTGGGCGCACACCGACCTCAATTCACCCGTTCAGCAAAGCAGTCCGCAAAGCAACCAAGTCAGCCGCGGCGCCTGGGTGGACGAAAGCGGCTACATCACCTACCCGCTGGTCGGCAAAATCCAAGCACAAGGCAAAACCATAGACGAGCTGCAAAATATCCTGACAAGTCGTCTGAAACGTTACCTTAAAAATCCCCAAGTTACCATCAACGTAACCGAATTCCGTTCGCAACGCATTTCCATTTCCGGCGCTGTCGGACAAGCCGGCCAACTGCCGATTACCAACGTCCCCATGACCATCCTTGATGCCGTCAACCAAGCGGGCGGCGTGGCGCAAAATGCCGACACCCAACACATCAAATGGACGCATAACGGTGTTGACCGCACTATCTCCCTACAAGACATCATGCAGTATGGCGATATGTCGCAAAACCACCTCTTAAGCAACGGCGACATCGTTTACGTCCCCAACAACAGCAACAGCAAAGTGTACATCATGGGTGAAGTCGGCCGCCAAGCGACCCTGCCCATCGGCAATCATGGCTTAAATCTCACACAGGCATTGGGTGAGGCTGGTGGCATGAACCAAACTCAAGCCGATGCAACAGGCGTATTCGTCATCCGCCGCGCACCTGAGGATGCTGTCAAACCTATCCATATTTACCAACTTAACCTGAAAGACGCGACTGCTTACGCATTGGGCAACGACTTTGACTTGCGCCCCAACGACATCGTCTATGTAACTGCCGCGCCGGTTACCCGTTGGAACCGCGTAGTGTCGCAAATAACCAGCTTCGTTACCAACGTCAACTCTATCGACAGCACATTCAAATAACCTGACGGTCCGGCAACATTTGTTGTCAGGCGGAACAGCGGTTCGGGTATGAGTCGTCTGAATTCTGAATAATGTATGAACGGAATCCTCATCCAGACCGATAAAATATCCGGCCGCAAACTGTTTTATAATGATTTGACCCTATACAAGAAAAAATACCGCTTCCCCTATGTTTCAAAATATTTTAGTAGTATGTATGGGCAACATCTGCCGCTCCCCGACGGCAGAACGTATTTTGCAGAAAAAACTGCCCAACCACCGTATCAGCTCTGCCGGCATTAACGCATTGGCTGGAAAAGATGCAGACTTCCAAGCCATTAAAACTGCCCTCAAACACGGCGTTATTGTCGCAGGACATACCGCCCGCCAACTGACACCCCAGATGTGCGACGAAGCGGATCTGATTTTGGTCATGGAGCCGGCACATATCGACATGGTTGCCGACATTCAGCCATCTGCACGCAGCAAAGCTTTTTTGCTTGCCCAATGGCTACCGAAAAAAAATATACCCGACCCATTCAAACAAAGCAGCGAAATGTTCGAAGCGGTCTTTCTACAAATCGAACAAGCCGCCGACACATGGGCGGATAAACTGAGCGGACAGGCAGAGCAATAATCTCAACTTCCGCACAACAGAACCCGTTTAAGAAGAAAGTCTACTGATGTACAAACAATATCCCTCATCAGCCCCTGCCGGCAACGACGAAATCGACTTCGGCCAACAAATGCAAAGCCTGTGGCAAAACAAAAACAAAATCGCCGCCGCAATCTTAGCAGGCGGATTGGCAGGTGCCGTAATCGGTTTGGCCTCCACCCCGCTCTATCGTGCCGATGCCATGTTGGAAATCGAAACCAAACAAAACCAAATCCTAACCGAAATCAACAACATGCTTTCCAACGAACCTGCCCCGTCCGAAGCAGAAGTGGAGCTCGTTCAATCTCGTTTGGTATTGGGCAAAACCGTTGAAGACCTACAACTCGACCAAGAAGTCAAAGCCACCTACTTCCCGATTTTCGGGAATATGGTGCACAACCTCAGCGGCAGCGACGACCCGATGTTAAAAATCGGCGCATTCACCGTTTCTGAGGACTGGATTAACAAACCTTTCAAACTGACCGTTAAAGACAGCAAAACCTATCTGCTGACACTCCCTGACGGTACAACTAAAGAAGGCCGCGTCGGCGCGCCCCTTAAAGTCAATAATGAAACCGTTCTAAAAGTCGACCGCATTCTTGCTGAGGCAGAGCAAGATTTCGAGCTGACCAAATTCTCCAAACTCAGCGCTATCGAAAACCTAAAAAACAAGCTCTCGGTCATCAGTAAAGGTAAAACCAGCCCTATCATCAACCTGTCTTATACCGATACCGATCCTAAAAAAACCAGCACTATTCTCAACAGCATCGCCGACAATTACGTCTCCCAAAACCGTGAACGAGACGTTCAAGTCGCGTCCAGCGGCTTGGCATTCATCAGCGAAGAATTACCTCGTCTGAAAGAAACCTTGCAAGACGCAGAAAACAAACTCAACGCCTATCGCGAACGCTCCGGTTCGCTCGATATTCCGCTTGAGTCCAAAGGCGCGCTTGAAAGCCTGACCAGCATCGAAACCCAAATCACCTTGCTCAAAACCGAAGAAGCGGGTTTGGCAGAACTGTACACTCCGGAACACCCTTCCTATAAAGCCGTTTTGGATAAACTGGCGGTACTCGAACGCGCCAAGAGCAAAATCAACCAGCAAATTGCCGGCCTGCCCAACACCCAACAGGAAGTCATCCGTCTGACCCGCGACGTAGAAACCAACCAAGCAACCTACGTCCAACTCTTGGCGAAACAACAAGAACTCAACATCATGAAAGCCAGTGCGCAAGGCAACGTCCGCATCGTTGACCATGCCTACACGCCGGAAAAACCGATCGCCCCGCGTAAAGCCGTTATCGCCGCATTGGGCGCGCTTGCCGCAGGCGCACTTGCCTCCATGTGGTTCCTGCTGCAAGGCCGTATGCGCCGCGGCATTACGTCGTCTGAAGAAATCGAAGCCCTCGATCTCGAAGTCTCAGCCCTTATCCCACATTCAAAAACCCAGCAAAAACGCGACATTATCAAGCGCAAGTTCAAATCGCTCCAAGGCCGTTCCAACTATCTTTTGGCAAACGAGGACAGTACCGACATCGCCGTCGAAGCCATTCGTGCCCTGCGTACCAACATCTACTTCTCCATGCTGGACGCACGCAATAATATCCTCATGATTACCGGTGCAGCTCCTGAAGCAGGTAAATCCTTCATTTCCGCCAACCTCGCCACCGTGATGGCACAGTCAGGTAAACGCATATTGCTGATTGATACCGATATGCGCAAAGGCTATCTGGATCAGTTGCTGAACGTAACACCCGAATTCGGCCTGTCCGATATTCTATCCGGGGAGGTTTCCCCTGCACAGGCTGTTACTCAAACCAACATTCCTAACCTGCACCTCATCAGCACCGGCAGCTATCCTAAAAATCCGTCCGAGCTGCTGATGGACAACCGTTTCAAAGAACTGTTGTCAAACGCGCAAAAACGTTACGATTACATCATCATCGACACTCCGCCCGTTTTAGCGGTAACCGATGCCGTCGTTGTCGGACAACATGCAGGCACAGTCCTTCTGGTCAGCCGCTACGGCAATACGACTACCAAAGAGCTGGCTATCAGTGCAGAACGCCTGCGTCAAAACAAAATCACCATCAAAGGCGTTATCCTCAATGGTATAAAACGCGAGGCAAACAGCACTTACGACTACTACTATTCTTACATAACGCCTACCGAAGGCAAAAAAACAGCCAAGAAAACTACGTCAGAAAAACCAAGAGCCTGACGATAGGTAAAGCTTGTTGTCAAAAAGGTCGTCTGAAAATTTTCAGACGACCTTTTTTATCATCAACACAATCAATTCAAAGAAAAGCCCAAATCTCCATCATTTTTGCCATAGCCTGTCCCGCGTAGCAGGGTGCAATGTCAACATGGGTATTTTCGCAATAAATATCAACAAGGTATCATACTGCCATCAGATTTTGCTTAACGGCTTTTCAGACGACGTTTCCAATCTCTTTGTAAAACTGCCGTTCAGCCCATCAGCCAAACCACCAAATGCACCATACTCGGCCCGATGATGACCATAAACAGCCCCGCCAATATCATGGTCAGGCTCGCCATCACACCTTCGGAGACCTTTGCAAAAAAGCCCTTTCCCCGACAGCCGAAACCCAAACACAGGTTTTCGGCTGTTTCTGCCACTAATTGCTCCTGATTTTACCCAAATACCCCCTTAATCCTCCCCGGATACCTGATAATCAGGCATCCGGGCCGCCTTTTAGGCGGCAACAGGCACACTTAGCCTGTTAGCCGCTTTCAACAGGTTCAAACACATCGCCTTCAGATGGCTTTGCGCACTCACTTTAATCAGCCCAAAATAGGCTGCCCGGGCGTAGCGGAATTTACGGTGCAGCGTACCGAAGCTTTGTTCGACCACATAACGGGTCTTCGACAAATATCGGTTACGTTTGGTTTGCACTTCCGTCAGCGGACGGTTGCGGTGGGCTTTGCGCATAATGCCGTCCAGCAACCGATGGTCTTTCAGATGTTGCCGGTTTTCCGCACTGTCGTAGCCTTTGTCGGCATAGACGGTTGTGTCTTTGGCTATTCCTTCCAGCAAAGGCAACAGGTGGTTACACTCATGGGTATTGGCGGGGGTGATGTGCAGTTTCTCGATATAGCCTTCCTCATCGGTACGGGTATGTTGTTTGTAACCGAGTCTGTAGAGGCCGTTTTTCTTTGTCCAACGGGCATCTTTGTCCTTACTCGGTGTGGTTTGGCCGCTGACTTGTCCTTCTTCATCGACTTCTATAGCCTGACGCTGTTTGCTGCCGGCAGTTTGAATAATGGTGGCGTCAATGACGGCGGCGGATGCTTTCTCTACTTTTAGGTTTTTTTCGGTCAGTTGGCAGTTAATCAGTTCCAGCAATTCGGACAGGGTGTCGTCTTGCGCCAGCCAGTTGCGGTAGCGGCATAAGGTGCTGTAATCGGGGATGCTCAGTTCGTCAAAGCGGCAAAACAGGTTGAAATCGATGCGGATGATGAGGCTGTGTTCGAGTTCGGGATCGGAGAGGCTGTGCCATTGTCCGAGCAGGACGGCTTTGAACATGGACAACAGGGGATAGGCGGGACGGTCGCGGTGGTCTCGGAGATAACGGGTTCTTTGACGGTTCAGGTACTGTTCGATCGGTTGCCAATCAATCACCTGATCCAACTTCAATAGTGGGAAGCGGTCAATGTGTTTGGCAATCATGGCTTGTGCGGTTTGCTGAAAGAAGGTGCTCATGAGAAATCCCCTAAATGTCTTGGTGGGAATTTAGGGGATTTTGGGGAATTTTGCAAAGGTCTCCTTCGGTTTCGTGGCGTTGTCCGGCGCGGGAAGTGCCGAAGCCGTGGGCGGCGTTGCCCAGTGCGACACCGTTGGCGGTGTGGAAGCGGATGCGAGTGAACGCTAAAAACAAATCACCAAATATCATGCCGACGAAGCCGGTGATGATGGTGAACAGCGACACCAGCGAAGCCGAGCCGTGGATTTCACTTGCCAATACGACGGCAAACGGCGTGGAAATCGAGCGCGCCATCAGGCTGTTGGTGACTTCGCTGTCGAAGTGGAACATATTGCCCATCAAAAACGCGCTGGCAACGCCGACGAACATGCCGACCATAATCGCTATCGACAGGATGGGAAGCTGGCGGCGGATGACTTCGCGGTTTTCATAAATCGGGATGGCGAAGGCGACCGTTACTGGCGTGAGCAGGAAAACGATGCTTTGCGTGTATTTGTGGTAAGTATCGTAGGAAATGCCTAAAAGCAGCATCAGGATGATGGTGCTGACCGAGACGGTAACGACGGGCGAGAAAATCATCAGCGGTTTTTTGCGGTAGATTTTTTTCGCCACAAAATAGGCGAAACAAGTCCAAGCGAAGCAGGTAAGCGCGGCGTAATCCATTTTAATTCCCTATCAGGCGTGCAATTTTTTATGCAGGCGGCGTTTCCAGCGGTAGCAGAAATTTAGCGTCAGCGCCGTGATGATCATCACTAGCGCGGTGCCGACGACGATGGTCAGCACGAGCTGCCAGCCTTCCGACATCAGCAAATCGCGGTACTGCAACACGGATACCATAATCGGGATGAAGAAGAACACCAGTTCGCCCAACACCCATTTTGCGCCACGCTCGACCATGCCGGTTTTAATCACGCCGCTGCCCAACAGGGCCAACATTAAAAACAGGCCCAATACGCCCGAAGATACGGGAAGGTGGGTAAAACGCACTACGGCTTCCGATACGACCCATACTGAGCCGACAATGGCCAGTTGCAAGGCCGTCTGAAAAATTCTGCTGAAAGAATCCATGATGTTTAGTAGTAATCGATATAGTTGTTTGAGGTAATGTCGGGTGCAATGCCTGCATCCGCAAAAAGCTTGATTATAGGGGTTTCCTTTACGCATAATATGAATTATCTGCATCAAAATCATGCTCAAGAGGAATAATGGACTTCAAAAGCCTGCACTGTTTCGCCGAACTCGTGCGCCTGCAAAGTTTCTCCGCCGCCGCATCCGCGCTCAACCTGACCCAGCCCACCGTCAGCAAAACCATACAGGCATTGGAAGAAGAGCTGGGCGTACCGCTGCTGGTTAAAGAAAACGGTCGCAAAAAACGCCAAGTCGCCACCACACCCATCGGCGAAGAGGTGTACCGCCACGCGCTGAACCTCCTGCACGAACGCGACCTGCTGCTCGCACGTATCGACGACTACCACCACATCAAAAGCGGCACGCTGCGGCTGGGTTTGGCACTGCTCGGCAGCGATCTGCTCAGCAACGCCCTGTTCCGTTTCCGCCGCCAATGGCCCGGCATCGAACTGACCTTCCTCGAACAAGGTTCGCTCGCCATCGAACAATCCCTGCGCAACAACGAACTCGACGCCGGACAACTGCTCGCCCCCGTCCACGAAGACTTCGACAGCATTACCCTCTGCGACTACCCGCTCGTCGTCCTCATGCCGCGCGCCCAAGCCCGCCATGCCGCCCTCAGCCTCAAAAGCCTGCAACACGAACCGTTTATCCTCTTCGGCTCAGGCTTTTCCCTCAACGAAACCATCCAAACCGCCTGCCGCAGCCAAGGCTTCACGCCCAACGTCGTCTGCCGCACCGGACAATGGGACCTGCTCGCCGACATGGTGGCGCACCATATGGGCATCGCCCTTCTGCCCGAATACTACGCCCGCAAAATCAACCCCGACACTTTCGCCGCCGTCCCGCTGACCGAACCCGAAATCCGCTGGCAACTGACGATGGCTTGGAAAAAACACCAGCGTCCCACCCCCGCGCTCAGGGCTTGGCTGGACATCGTCAGGGAAGAGTTCAGGAAATAGAAAAAGGTCGTCTGAAAACGGTTTTCAGACGACCTCATCGGGAAAATCTACGGAACAAAAAGATAAGGCAAACCACTTCGACAAACACAATAAGGAAATAGTTACGGATTGAGGAAGCAGGATATACACTGACCATCCGTTGTACCTCTGCTTGGGTAAAAAACATTAAAATCCAGCCCGAACATAACACTATCCCCTTCAACCATCTGTTTCTAATGATGTAGTTTCCAAATCCAAAACACAGGAAAGCCGATGTTGCCACAACCAATCCGTAAAACATACTACCTCCCGACGGTGGGCTGTCGATAGGGGAATTAAAACAGAAAATATCCGTCTCGTCATTTCCACAACAGACCGCACTGTCCTGCATCATTTCAGACAGACACGTAAGAGAGATAAACCAAACCTAACGTAAAAGGTCGTCTGAAAAACCAAAATCAGATTTTCAGACGATATCTTTGCGCTTTTCCGTCTATAACGCTTCACCAAAATGTCACTATAATCCCCCCATTTTTTCTGTTACGTCGTCTGAAAATGTCTGAACCCATCTCCGATCGTAAAATCAAATTCGCCTTAGTCGGTTGCGGCCGTATTTCCAACAATCATTTCGGTTCTTTTGAATTGTTGCAGGAAGATTGCGAACTCGTTGCTGTATGCGACATCGATCCTGCCGCGCTTGCAACAGCGGTCAAGCGCACTGGTGCGAAAGGCTATACCTGCTATACGGAAATGCTCGCCGAAACCGATGCCGACGTAATCGTCATCACCACGCCGTCCGGTTTGCATCCCGAACAGGCAGTTGAGGCATTGGAAGCGGGTTTTCACGTCGTTACCGAAAAGCCGATGGCAACCTGCTTTACGGACGGTGAACGCATGGTTCAAGCCTCCGATAAAGCGGGCAAACGCTTGTTTGTGGTGAAACAAAACCGCCTCAACGCCACGCTGCAACTGCTCAAACGCGCGGTCACGGAACAACGCTTCGGCAAAATCTATATGGTGCATTTGAATGTTTTTTGGACGCGCCCGCAGTCGTATTACGACCAAGGGGGTGGTTGGCGCGGCACTTGGAAGCTGGACGGTGGCGCGTTCATGAACCAAGCCAGCCACTACGTCGATTTGATGGAATGGCTCATCGGCCCGGTGGCGGAAGTGCAGGCGATGATTGCGACCCACCGCAAAATTGAAGCCGAAGACACAGGCGTGATGAACCTCCGTTGGCGCGACGGCACGTTCGGTTCGATGGCGGTAACCATGTGTACCTATCCGAAAAACCTCGAAGGCTCGATTACCATTTTGGGCGAAACCGGCACGGTACGCATCGGCGGCATGGCGGTGAACGAAATTCAGGAATGGAATTTTGCCAATGAACGTGATTACGACGAGCAGGTCAAAACCGCCAATTACGAAACCACGTCGGTGTACGGTTTCGGACATCCGCTGTATTATCGGAATGTTGTCGATGTGTTGCGCGGCAAGGCCGATCCTGTTGTCGATGGGCGCGAAGGCTTGAAATCGCTGGAGCTGATTAACGCCGCCTACCTTTCTGCACACAACCGTCAAACGGTTTCGCTGCCGCTGGTCTTGCAAACTTTGCGAACGTTTGACCATTCTGATTGTCCGAAAGGAAGCCCCTTCCATACTCAATCAAAGGAATCATCATGATACTGACCCGCGAACAAGCCCTCGAAATTTTCAAACGCCGCGTTTCCGTCCGCTATTACGACCCCGCGCGCAAAATCAGTGCCGAAGATTTTGCCGCCGTCCTTGATTTCGGCCGCCTTTCGCCCAGCTCCGTCGGCTGCGAGCCGTGGCAGTTTGTGGTTGTGCAGAACACAGCATTGCGCGAAAAAATCAAACCCTTTGCTTGGGGGATGCAGGCTTCCATTTTGGAGGCCAGCCATGTCGTTTTCCTATTGGCACGAAAACACGCCCGCTACGACAGTCCCGCTTTTGAAGAAATGATGGACAGACGCGGTCTGACCGCTGAAGAGAGGGCGGGCGCATTTGAACGCTACCGCCGTTTCCAAACCCACGATATGCCCATCGCCGACGACGAACGCGCCCTGTTTGACTGGGCAAGCAAGCAAACCTACATCGCGCTGGGCAATATGCTCACCGGCGCGGCGATGCTCGGCATCGATTCTTGCGCCATTGAAGGTATGGAGTATGCTGAAGTGGAAAAAATCCTTGCCGAAGCCAGATTGCTCGATCCTGAGAATTACGGCTTATCCGTCGCCGCAACCTTCGGCTACCGTGTGCGCGACATTAACCCGAAACCGCGCCGCGATGCGTCGGAAACAGTGATTTGGGCGGAGTAGCGCCGATTAAATCTAAAGGGCTGAACAGCAATCACAGTATCGTTTCAAACAGATACTTTTGAAAGCCCTCAAAGCAAATCCTGTGATTTCTGTTTCTCTTTCAAACAAAGAAAAAGGTCGTCTGAAATCTGTTTCAGACGACCTTTTCGATATTGATCTGAATAGTTAACGGATTTTCAGCGTACTCAATCCGATTAACACCAAGACGATGGTGATAATCCAGAAGCGGACGACGACTTGGGTTTCTTTCCAGCCTTTTTGTTCGTAGTGGTGGTGGATAGGCGCCATCAGGAAGATGCGTTTTTTGGTTTTCTTATACCAGCCGACCTGAAGCATGACGGACACGGCTTCAACGACGAACAGGCCGCCCATGATGACGAGGACGAACTCTTGGCGGACGATGACAGCAACGGTACCGAGTGCCGCGCCCAATGCCAGCGCACCGACGTCGCCCATAAAGACTTGCGCGGGATAGGCGTTGAACCATAAAAATCCGAGACACGCGCCGCACATGGCGGTACAGAAAATCACGACTTCGTTCGCGCCTGCGACATAAGGCAGTTGCAGGTATTGGGCGAATTGCGAGTGTCCGCTGGCGTAGGCGAAGATGGCGAGGCCGGCGGCGACGAGGACGACGGGGAAGGCGGCAAGTCCGTCAAGACCGTCGGTTAGGTTGACGGCGTTGGAAGTGCCGACGATGGTCAGATAGGTCAGAACGACGAAGCCGACCACGCCCAGCGGCAAGGCGACTTGTTTGAAGAAGGGGACGATGAGGATGTTGTTGGAGCTATTGGAAGCAAGGTAAAACAGGGCAAGCGCGGCGATGATGGCGACGCTCGACTGCCACACCATTTTGAATTTGGGAGAAACGCCGTTGGGGTCTTTATAGACGACTTTGCGCCAGTCGTCGTAAAAACCGAGCGCACCCGTGGCGAGCAATACGCCCAAGAGAATCCAAATATACGGGTTTGCCCAGTTGCCCCACAAAATTGTGGACACGGTGATGGCGGTCAGAATCAGCGAACCGCCCATGGTCGGCGTGCCGTTTTTGATGAGGTGGGTTTGCGGCCCGTCGGTGCGTACCGCCTGCCCGACTTTCAACTGCGTCAGTTTACGGATGGTCCACGGACCGAGCAGCAGGGAAAACGCCAAGGCGGTCAAGGCTGCCATGACGGCGCGGAATGTGGTGTATTGAAAGATATTCAGACCGGACAACCAGTTACTGAAATGTGCAAGCCATAAAAACATGGGGCTTCCTTTTGTTTTTGTTGTTACATTGGGCTTATCGCCCGTTTTAAAGTTTGGTTTTTGGGTCGTCTGAAAAAGTTTCAGACGACCTTTGTTGATTATCAAGCTGCTTATGACAGTCAGCGCCTGCTGAAGTTCACTCTCTATGCTGGTTTCTGACAAACCCGTTATCCGTTGTTTAGAGAGATGGCAACATTATTGAGTAGCAGCGGCGTTAGCGTCTTTCTCAATCACGCAAATCGGATAATTTCCCGGATTTTTGCCGCCGCCCAAGTCCAAACAGGTATCTTCATAAATAAATGCCTGTACTTTCATTCCGGCATAAAACGTGGCAATCAGCAAACTAGCCAATAGAAAAATCTTTTTCATATTTCTGACGGTCTTTTCAAGTTTTATTTTCTTGAGTCTGAAAATAATCTTTAGGATGTAAGTAAAATAGGCTATAACAAATTGCAGCACGAATAACAACATCCGGCCATGACAACCAACTTGCCCAACTCACAGTTAAATAATTGACTGTATTGTAAACGATCTTGGATTCGGATTTCAAGTGCAACACTATGGTACTAGTGGTTGGAACAGATTCAAGAATAAAACACTTGGCGTTTCGTAGCCAAGTGTTTTTCTTGGCCGGTGGTTCAACTCATCTTGAACCCTGCGTATCTCCCGATCACTGATGTTCCGGAAATCGGTTTGTTTGGGGAAATATTGTCGGATGAGTCCGTTGGTGTTCTCATTCAGCCCTTTCTCCCAAGAATGGTAGGGGCGGCAAAAATAAGTCTCCGCTTTCAATGCTTTGGCTATTTTGGTGTGTTGGTAAAATTCTTTACCGTTGTCCATGGTGATGGTGTGGACTCTGGCTTTATGTGCCCTTAATACCCTAATGGCTGCCAGAGCAGTGTCTTCGGCTTTGAGGCTGTCCAATTTGCAGATGATGGTGTAGCGGGTAACGCGTTCGACCAAGGTCAGTAATGCGCTTTTCTGTCCTTTGCCGACGATGGTGTCGGCTTCCCAATCGCCGATGCGGGCTTTCTGGTCGACGATGGCGGGTCGGTTTTCTATGCCGACGCGGTTGGGCACTTTGCCTCTGGTCCATGTGCTGCCGTAGCGTTTGCGGTAGGGTTTGCTGCATATTCTGAGGTGTTGCCACAAGGTGCCGCCGTTGCTTTTGTCTTGGCGGAGGTAGCGGTAAATGGTGCTGTGGTGGAGTGTTATCCCGTGATGTTTGCGCAGGTAGGCGCATACTTGTTCGGGACTGAGTTTGCGGCGGATAAGGGTGTCGATGTGTTGAATCAGCTGCGAATCAAGCTTATAGGGCTTTCGCTTACGCTGTTTGATAGTCCGGCTCTGCTTCTGTGCTTTTTCGGCACTGTATTGCTGCCCTTGGGTGCGGTGCCGTCTGATTTCGCGGCTGATGGTGCTTTTGTGGCGGTTAAGCTGTTTGGCGATTTCTGTGACGGTGCAGTGGCGGGACAGGTATTGGATATGGTATCGTTCGTCTTGGGTCAGTTGTGTGTAGCTCATGGCAATCTTTCTTGCAGGAAAGGCCGTATGCTACCGCATACTGGCCTTTTTCTGTTAGGGAAAGTTGCACTTCAAATGCGAATCCGCCGATATACAGAATGCAACTAAATAGCCACAACCTACGCGCCCAATCCTTACCTCTCCATAGTCCAACAGCAGTAACCAGCATCAATATGACTTGCACAAGCAAATAAAAATTTCCTAACCAAAACCAAAGTAAACGTCCACTTGTGATTTCGTATGCTGTCCTTATTGTCTCAAATCCTACATTTTCGATGTAAAGCCACACTGTCGCAGGCCATAAAACTGCTGCCACTACTATCATCCCAACGATAACTTGCAACAGTATAGGTCGTTTTCTTTTCTGCCCCATTTTCAGACGACCTCTTTATCCGTCAACGCCTCGACGACTTCTTCCATCTTCATAAAGCGCGAACCTTTCACCAATACGGTGGCGTGTTCGGGCAAATTGTGGCTCAACACTTGAATCAGCGGGTCTTTGGCAGCGAACCACAAACCGTCCGCGCCAAACGTTTCCGCCGCTTCGACGCTGTTGTCGCCGACAAAATAAGCCGCTTCGATGCCTTGGTCGCGGGCGTACGCGCCGACCTCGGCGTGCATGGCGGCGGCTTCATCCTCGCCCAGTTCGCCCATATCGCCCATCACAAAAATACGCGGCGAAGGCATACGCGCCAACACGTCAATCGCGGCTTTCATGCTGTCGGGGTTTGCATTGTAAGTATCGTCAATCAGGGTCGCGCCTTTGATGCCGGCTTTGACGTTCAGACGACCTTTGATATTGCTGAAGCCTTTCAAACCTTCCGCCACATCGTCCAAACTCAAACCCGCAGCCAAAGCCAGCGCGGCAGCAGCAGCGGCGTTGTGAACATTGTGGCGGCCGGGAACAGGTAGCATCACGGCTGTGCGCTCGTCGCCGCACACCAAATCAAATTCGCACGACAAAGGTTTCAGCACGATATTTTCCGCGTGGACATCGCCGCTATCGACGCCGAAAGTCTGTTGCTGATGACCTTGGGAGCTCGTCTGAAACACGGCGGCATGTTCGTCTTCGCACGGAATCAAAGCCAATCCGTTCTCGCCCAAGCCTTGATAAATCTCGCTTTTCGCTTGGGCAATATCGAGCGTACCGTCAAAACCGCAGCCGACATGGGCGCGCAGGGCGTTGTTGACCAAAACGGCATCGGGTTTGGCAATTTGCGTCAAAACCGCCAGTTCGCCGAAATGGTTCATACCCATTTCGATCACGGCATAGCAGTGTTTTTCGTTTAATTTCAACAAAGTCAGCGGCAGCCCAATATGGTTGTTGAAGTTGCCCGCCGTCGCCAAAACGGCATCATCGCCGAAACGGCGGCGCAATACCGCAGCCAGCATTTCCTTCACCGTCGTCTTGCCGCCCGAGCCGGTAATGCCGAATACAAACGGGTTCACATTATCGCGCCATGCCTTCGCCAGCGTTTGCAATGCGGCAAGTGTGTCATCAACTTTCAACGCGCCATCCAAAGCAGCGCAATCTTCGCGCGAAACCACAACCGCCGCCGCACCCGCAGCCAATACGTCTTCAACAAAATCATGCGCGTCAAACCGCTCACCCGCCAAAGCAAAAAACACATCGCCCGCGCGGATGTCGCGACTGTCGGTTACGATGCGCGACACGGGTTTGTTTTCAGACGGCGTCGGAAGGTTGAGGGTCCGGCAGATGAAATTTAGGTCTAGTGGTTTCATGGTTTCTTTCGTTTGTTTTTTTCAAACAGGCATTTTGTTGCAAAGGCATTTTACACTTTGGCAGAAGGCAGCAACTCTTCGACGAGCACCTTTAAAGCACGCCTTCCTTCTCGATTTCTGGTACTGGGATGAGGTGCTCGGTAACATATTATTTCCTTATTACCTTCAAAAGAAAATTTTTCCAGTTTTCCCTTATTCAAGCCGTTTATGCCTTGATCCGAGCCGGACAAATCAGGAAAGCACTCCCTCCGCGCCGCTACGCCGCCGTCTCCGCTCACGAAAAGAATAATCTGTGGCTTTAAAATTTCAATTTGGGCACGTAACAATTTACAGGAAAGTGTTTTTATATCTTCGAACCAATCCGAATGTTTAGGATGTTTAGTTTTATAGTCCACCGCAAAAATATTAGCCCACAAGATGCCCTCATTCCCACTTCGCTTGGCAACCTTGCGGACGAAATTGAAAAATGTTGCTCCTTTTGTGTTTCTTTTTAAATCCCCAGTCAAATTCCGCCAAATAAAATCTTTGCTTAACGACATCAGTTGCCTTACATTTTCGGCATGATATTCATCAAATTTCTTGCTATCGTACCAACTTCGTGTTTCTCGACCGACAATCAGAATTTTATGTTCTGCGCTTTCATAATGCTCAGGGACAAAGCCCAAATGGATATTGGATAATTTATTGTCTTTATTGCTAATTGCACGCAATAAGTTCTGATGTTCCGGTTTGTTTAAAATCTCTACATACTTATTCAGCAATACTTCTTGTAAATCATTCACTTGACGTATTCCTGTACTATTGAAACCGATTTTCCCACACTCAGCTACCGATTTTTCCGTACTCCTGATAATCGGAGAAACACAATACGATGGTTTTACCGTTTTTACGGTAAGGGTGGCAGAGGCTGTAATGACCGTCTTCCGCTTCATAGCGCATTTCCTGGGTTTGTCCGGCAAATACTTTTTGCAGGTATTCGCGCCCCTTCAAATCCGGGGAATAGACATAGTCCGTTTTCTTGACCGCCACTTTCTCACCATTTCGATTCACGACGAAATTATCGCCACCTTCTGCATTCTGATTGGCGGCAGGCACGACTTCGTCACTCAGGGTAAGACGGGTGGAGTCGGCTGAAAAAGCCAGATAAACCGGTTTGTTGCCGATCTTATCCGGCACGATAATCATGGCAGCGTTGAACGAAGAATCATCTTTAGCCATCAAATCCAAGATTTCCGACGTTTTTCTGATATACGCCAAGTCAAAACGGTAATCGGCCAACGCATCGAGTTGAGCAGAATTGTCTTTGACGATGCGCTCCGACGATTGGATTAAGATATCGCGTTTTTGTTGAATAGTCAGGTAATTGCCGCCGAACAGCAACACCGCCAAAATAGGAAATACCGCCAACAGCAGATATACGGTTTTCCTACCGCCACGGACTTCTTCTTCCTGCCCGCGCTCGGCAATACGGGTCAGATTCAACATGATGTTCAGCATCAACGTGCCGCCCATCACAGCCAAAATCCCCAAAATACTCATCAGGAAAATTTCTGTAATGTGTTCACGGAACACCTTGAGTCCGAAGACTTGAATCAATATCAACGCGAACACCCAGTACACCAGCAGTGTCACTGCTACCATACCGATGATGTTCGTTGCCTTGACCAATTTTTTTGCGTTCATCTCTTCACTCTTTTTTCAGACGACCTATTTGTCCTGATTAATCAACGGATAGGGATTGATCGCTCCGTTTGGTAAATACACGCCATAATGCAGGTGCGCCGGTGTGGTTTTGGCGTTACCGGTTTTACCGACATAGCCGATGACTTGCCCTTCTTTCACGCGGTCGTACAGACGGACGCGGGCGAATTTGTTGAGGTGGGCATAATAGTGCCATGCGCCCGGTCCTTGTATGCCGATGACTTTGCCACCCAATCGGTTGCGCCCGATTTTGGTGACGATACCGGGCGTCGTACTGCGTATCGGCGTGTTTTTCTTGGCGAAAATATCCACGCCTTCATGTCTGCGCCCCTGACTGCGCGCTGCGCCCCAAGTGTCGTCAAAACGCTTGCCTTTAACGGGATTGGGCAGGCTTTGCGCCGTCGGCGGTTCTTTCGCCCTCAGCTCGGCAATTTCGGCGTTCGGGCGCGGCAGTTGTTTGATGGTACAGCCTGCAAATAAAATCATGGCTGCACTAATTAAAAGGGTTTTTGTCGGCATTTTCAGCATCAAATCGGTCTCCTTGTTTTTCAGACGGCCTCTTGAAATGATAATTAGAGGCCGTCTGAAACAACTGCGATAGGTTTAATAGCTGACGTGCCGTAATGCGTGTGTCTGTTGTTTTTATCGTGGGTATAAACGTTTTCAGACGACCTTGATGACCTTCAGGCCGTCTGAAAACTTTGGTACCCGTTGTTATCTCCGCTCTGCCAATGCTTTCTCTGCCACTTCAAAATCAGAAAAATGATGTTTCACTCCCTGCATGTCCTGATAATTTTCGTGTCCTTTGCCGGCAATCAGGATGATGTCGTTTGCGGCGGCACGTTCGACTGCGTAACGGATAGCGGCGGCGCGGTCGGCTTCGACGCATTCGGGCGCGGGAACGGCGGGCAGGATGTCGTTGATGATGTCTTGCGGATTTTCCAAACGCGGGTTATCGCTGGTGACGACGACTTTGTCTGCACCCTGTACGGCTGCTGCTCCGATTAGCGGGCGTTTGCCGCGGTCGCGGTTGCCGCCGCAGCCAAATACGCACCACAAAACCGCACCCTGCGGTTTGATTTCCTGCAAGGTGGAGAGTGCTTTTTCCAATGCGTCGGGTGTGTGGGCGTAATCGACGACGACCAAGGGTTTGCCGCTGTTCATGATGCAATCCATACGGCCTGAGGCGGGACGGATTTTTGCCAACACATCCAATACTTTATCAAGCGGATAGCCGTTGGCACAAAGCAAGGCGATGCAGGCGGCGAGATTTTGCGCGTTGAACCGTCCGAGCAGGCGCGTGCGGCAGCGGCCTTCACCCCACGGGGTTTGGAATACGGCTTCCATGCCGTCTGAAGAAGCGGTGAAATGAACAATGCGGATGTCGGCGTGTTCGCTGAAGCCGTAGCCGTAAACAGCCAAATCGGAACAGTCTTTTTTCAGACGACCTATGAATTCTGCGCCGTATTCGTCATCCACGTTGATAATGGCGTGTTTCAAGCCGTGCCAGTAAAACAGGCGCGACTTGATGGCACCGTAGGCTTCCATCGTGCCGTGGTAGTCGAGGTGGTCTCGGGTGAGGTTGGTGAAGATTGCGCTGCGGAATGGCACGCCGTTGACGCGCGACTGGTCAAGACCGTGGCTGGAGACTTCCATCGCGGCGGCTGTCGCGCCTTGTTGACGGAAACGGTAGAGCAGGGTTTGGACATCGACGGGGGCGGGGGTGGTGTGCGTGGTTTCTTCCAATGCGCCCCAAAAGCCGTTGCCGACCGTGCCGATAATGGCGGTTTTTTCGCCCAACAAATCGGCGGCTTGCGCCAGCCATTGTGTGATGGAAGTTTTGCCGTTGGTACCGGTTACACCCCAGACTTTGAGGTCGTCTGAAACGTTGCCGTAAACTTGCGCTGCCAACATGCCGGCACGGTGTTTCAAATCTTTGATGCCTTGATTGGGGACTTTCCATTCGGGATTCCACGCAAATTTGCCGTCGTCGTCCCAAAAAACAAAAGCCGCGCCGTTGGCAATGGCGGCGGGGATATAACTGCGGCCGTCCGTATATTCGCCCTGACAGGCAACAAAAATATCACCTTGTTTAATTTGACGGCTGTCTGAATGCAACAAACGCCCTGCTGCGTTTGCACACAGCAGAGGCGGAATGTTGGTTTCAGCTAAAGGGGTTAACTTGCTGAACATAAAATAATCTCGTTGATACTCGGATTAAGACGGTGTTTTAACGGCTGCAACATTGGTCAGAGGCTTGGTGGGGGAAACGCCCAAGATATTCAGGCTGCCGCCCATGACTTGTTTGAAGACCGGACCCGCCACTACGCCGCCGTAGTAACCGTTTGCAGTCGGTTCGTCGATGGTTACCGCCACAATCACACGGGGATTTTTGGCAGGAGCAAAACCGATGAAAGTTGCGACGTGTTTGTTATCAACGTAACGTCCGTTGACCAACTTACGCGCTGTACCGGTTTTCGCGCCGACGTCGAAACCATCTACCGCACCCGCCGTACCCGTACCGCCGGGCTCGGTTACAGACACCATCAAATCACGAACTTCACGCGCGGTCGAAGCTTTAATCACGCGTTTGCCTTTGGGCGCAACCGCCTGTTTCTCAAAGCTGACCGGCAACAATTCGCCGTCATGTGTCAACATGGTATAAGCACGCGCCAATTGAAGCAGGCTCAATTGCAAGCCGTAACCGAAAGACATGGTTGCCTGTTCAATCGGCTGCCATCTGCGCCAGCTTCTCAAAAGACCGGCCGTCTCACCTGGGAAACCGGAGTGCATCCGCACGCCCACACCCAAATCATGATAAAAATCATACATTTCTTTAGGCGTGAATTTTGCAGACAGTTTACTGGTGCCGACGTTGGAAGATTTTTGCATAATGCCGCGCACATCCAAAGTAGGATACACATGGGTATCGCGTACGGTAGCGGGACCAATTTTATAAGGCATGGTGTTAAAACGATCAGCCACACCGACTTTGCCGGAATCCAGTGCTTTAGCAATTGTAAACGGCTTCATCGCGGAACCCGGCTCAATCATATCGGTAACGGCGCGATTGCGGCGTTGTTCGCTATCGGCGCTGCCCGGTTGGTTGGGATCATAGGCAGGGCTGTTGACCAAAGCCAAGATTTCGCCGGTTTGTGCATCCAATACCACAACCGTACCTGCTTTGGCTTTGTGATAAGCCACTGCTTTATTCAGCTCATCATAGGCAAGCGTTTGAATACGTTGATCCAAAGACAAAACCATGTCCTGCCCGTTTTTCGGATCGCTGTTCCGCGGAGAATCCAAACTATCGACGATATTGCCTTTATTGTCGCGCAAAACCACTTTCGCGCCGTCCGCACCATGCAGACTGTCTTCTCGCGACAATTCCAAGCCTTCCTGACCTTTGCCGTCGATATTGGTAAAACCGATAACGTGTGCGAACAGGTTACCCATCGGATAATGGCGTTTCAGTTCTTTTTGGAATGCCAAGCCTTTAATGCCCAAAGCTTTAATTTCTTCCGCTTTTTCTTGGCTGAGTTGGCGCTTCAGATAAATAAAATCTTTATCTTTTTTCGCCAATTTTTCCTGCAACGCCTCAACAGGCAGATCAACAATAGCCGCCAACTTAGCCATCTGTTCAGCAGTCGGCATTTCTTCCATACCGGAAGGCATGGCATACAAGGATTCAGTCGGTGCACTCAACGCCAAAGTCGCGCCGTTACGGTCCGTAATCATGCCGCGCGACGCAGGTAGAGTCAGGGTACGGACAAAACGCTGATCACCCTGATTTTTCAAAAACTCATGCTGCGTGGTTTGCAGATAAATACCGCGCCCGAGCAATGCAGTAAAAGCAAGTGCCATACACCCCAAAACAATACGGATACGCCCGTCGCTGGTAACGGGTTTTTTGATTTTTTCGACCTTAGGCAGCATCCGAGGCTTATATTCGTTCTTAATCAACATTTTAAAGTTCTCATATATTATGTTTGCCGAACCCGTGTTCCGCATACCGACGAATATCTTCTCTATTTGCCGGCTTTATCATTATTAATATTATTTTTTTCTTTCCACCATCACAGTATTGCCCGCACTAGGCGGTTTGAGGCGCTGCTTCTCAGCAGCCACCTTAATCAGCTTGTGGTTCGCCAGCCGCGCCTGATCCAATTTCAAGCGTGCATAGTCCTGATCAAGCTTAATTTCCTGCTTTTGCGCTTTATCCAAAGCGATGAAGTGCAAACGCGATTGGTCTTGCACGGTGACCACCGCAAAAGCAGATACCGACACCAAGACCAACAAAAGGATATTTAATTTATTCATTATTTTCAGACGACCTCAATCTGTTTGTTCCGAGGACACCTGCCCCACATAATGCTTATTCTGTAATCTCACCGCCCGTCCGCTCCGCGACTCGTAAAACTGCGCTGCGCGCCCGCGGGTTGAAGGCGGTTTCCTCAACACCCGGCTTTATCGCCTTTCCCACCGACTTTAACGGCGGCAGAGGCAAATCCGCTTCTTTTACTGCCGCCCAACGCGGCAAGGGAGGATGTTGCGAATACTTCTTGACAAACTGTTTCACGATGCGGTCTTCAAGCGAATGGAACGCAATAACCGCCAAACGTCCGCCTTGCTTCAGACGACCCATCACTTGCGGCAGAACCGCCTCTACCTCTTCGAGCTCGCGGTTAATAAAGATGCGAACTGCCTGGAAGGTGCGCGTCGCAGGGTCTTGCCCCCGCTCACGAGTACGGACGTTTTGTGCCACGAGCTGCGCCAGCTTGCGGGTTGTATCGATCGGACTTTCTGTCCGTTGCGCAACAATGGCGCGCGCAATCTGGCGACTAAACCGCTCTTCACCATAATTCTTGATAACCTCGTGCAAATCCTGTTCCGATGCTGTTGCAATCCATTCTGCAGCGGACATTCCCCGCGTCGGATCCATGCGCATATCCAAAGGTGCATCAAAACGGAAACTGAAACCTCGTGCGCCGTCATCTATCTGCGGGGACGAAATCCCCAAATCAAACAACGCACCATCTATCTCTTCAATACCCAGCTTATCCAAGGTCGTCTGAAAACTTAAAAATCCGTCATGGACTACCGTAACTCGCCCATCCTGCTCGGCCAGCTTTTGCGCAGCTTCAATCGCTTGCGGGTCTTTATCAAACACAATCAGACGACCTTGACTGCCCAGACGGGACAAAATCAATCGGGAGTGCCCTCCCCTGCCGAACGTCCCATCTACATAAATACCGTCTTCACGAACCGCCAGAGCATCAACCGCCTCATTTAACAAAACGGTGATATGTTGATATTCAGCATTACTCACAATTGCAAATCCGTCTGACTTAATTGGAATGCCAACTCTTCAGGATCATCATCCAAAGCCTGAGTCATTTCAGCTTCCCATTGATCACGGCCCCACAATTCCAAACGGTTGGCGCGACCGACCAAGGTAACGTCTTTTTCAAAATCCACCCGTTTGCGCAGATTGGCAGGAATCAGTACGCGGCCGGCGCTGTCCCATTCCAGCGTATCCGCATTATGCAGCAGCAGATTTTGATAACGCTGCAACATCGGATTTCCTGCCGTTTTCAGGTGCAAAAGCTGCTCGGCAACCTTTGCCCATTCAGCTTCTGGGTACATCAACAATTTTTCACGGGAATCCAAAGTAACCACAATCGACGGCGTATAATGGCGCAGCAAAATATCGCGGAACTTGGCAGGAATTGCCAACCGCCCTTTGCTGTCAATACTCAATTCGTGAGCGCCACCAAACACAATTTCGTCCTATCGGTTTAAATCGAAATTTTTTGGGCAATGCAGACACTTTTACCCACATCGCCCCACTAGCCCACACTATAAAAAATTTTAACGCCTCGGTCAAATCGCCTTACTCTAAAATCCCAGTACATATGCAACAACAAAATCATTAAAAAACAGTATTTTAACCAAACAGGCACACAGCCTGAACTGCCAATTTTACCCTATTTGGTTTTTAAAAACACAATATGTAGTATTGAAAATATTATTTAGACACAATATATGGTATAAAAAAATGAAAAAACGCCCCTTTTCCGTTCACGTTATAATAGACAAATAAATTCATAAATTTTACATTATCTAACAATTATGAAGGCACACCTCCCCCTCCCCGCCCCTGCCGCGCAAGCCTCAAGTTCCAAACTATTCGAAATCATCACACAGGAAATAAAAGCCCAAAATAACTGGATTCCTTTCTCACGATTTATGGAGCTTGCACTCTACACACCCGAATACGGCTACTACACCGGAGGCAGCCACAAAATCGGCACAGACGGCGATTTCATCACCGCCCCCACCCTCACCCCATTATTCGGACAAACCCTCGCCCGACAACTTGCCGAACTACTCCCCAAAACCGCCGGCAACATCTACGAATTCGGTGCAGGTACGGGACATCTCGCCGCCACATTATTGAAAAGCCTTTCAGACGACCTCAAGCATTACTACATCATCGAACTCTCCCCCGAGCTTGCCGAACGCCAACGCCAATTCATCGCCGAACAGACCACCCCGCAACTGGCACAAAAAGTCATCCACCTGACCGAACTGCCCGAATCCTTCGACGGCATCATCATCGGCAATGAAGTCCTAGATGCTATGCCCATTGAAATCATCCGCCGCACCCAAAATACCTTTCAACATATCGGCGTCTCCATCAACTCCGACGGACAGCTCGAACAAAGTCCGCAACCTTTGAAACAACCCGACCTCCTGTGTTTAGCCGCCACCTATTTTCCCGAAACCAAACACCCCTACACCAGCGAGTTACACCCCGCCCAATACGCCTTTATTCTCACCCTCGCGCAAAAAATCACACGCGGCGGCATGATATTTATCGACTACGGTTTTGACGCCGCCCAGTATTACTACCCGCAACGCGACGAAGGCACGCTCATCGCCCACTACCGCCACCACACCGTTCACGACCCGTTTTTCCATATCGGCCTGACTGATCTGACCGCACACGTCAACTTTACCGATATTGCCCAAGCAGGCACCGACGGCGGACTAGACCTCATCGGCTACCTGCCCCAATCTCATTTCCTATTCAACCTAGGCATTACCGACCTGTTGGCACAAACCGCCTCGCTAGGCACAGCAGACTACCTCCGTGTCAGTACCGCCGTACAAAAACTGACCGATCAACACGAAATGGGCGAACTCTTCAAAGTCATCGCTTTTGGCAAAAACATCGACATCGACTGGACAGGTTTTCGCTTTGGCGACATCTGCCACAAACTCTAACCACGCCTCACAATACCTCCCCTTTAACAACACAAGGGTCGTCTGAAACGCAATTTCAGACGACCTCATCTATGCTTTATTCCATTAAAAAACAAAAACAAAACATAAAGCACAAAATAAAACTTGCCAAAAACTCAAAACAACATATAATAGCGACTTCACGAAACGGCGAATTAGCTCAGTCGGTTAGAGCAGAGGAATCATAATCCTTGTGTCCGGGGTTCGAGTCCCTGATTCGCCACCAAATTTCGGGGGTATAGCTCAGTTGGTAGAGCGCTTGCATGGCATGCAAGAGGTCAGCGGTTCGATCCCGCTTACCTCCACCAGATAAAAAAGACCTTGTTCAAACAAGGTCTTTTTTATTTATATATCTACCTATCCTTAAAACTTGATAAGCAGCCGATACAATATTCATTGAAACGACTGAAAACGGTTGTTAAGCCAATCTGCACGCCCTCATCCATTCTTTTAGTCATCTATGTTCACACAAAAGGTCGTCTGAAAACCTTAATGTAGAAAATTGTCGCGCTGTTTACACCACAGGTTAAGAGAAATAAACCTGCAAGACCTCAAACGGCGTATCGCCGTTCAAACTGCGGTGCGGCTTCACGGTGTTATAGAAATTAACAAAGCGGCACAACTCCTTTTGCCGATGTTCTGGACTGTCAAACGACTTGCGGCTTTAAGTGCGGGGTAAGGCGGGTGTTTTTGTGGATGTTCATGTTTCAATACTCTCCTGGAAATACTGTAAACAACGCTACTGGTTTCTACAGCTAATCTACGTCAGCCCCTAATTAAATCCATTTTTCATTTTGAAAATAAGATCTTGCCCAAGTGATTACTTTTTCCATTATATCTATACAATATCCTTTTTCTAATATAACCTCCTGAATCTCCCCTTTATAATCTCTAAATATGATTTTTTCCGAATGGTCGGCTGATACCAGCCAGCTATTTTGATTATCAAAAATATTTTCTTCTATATTTAAATAGGTTGAGTCATATAATTGATATTCCTCATAGGTTTCATCTCCGTTTAAGATCTTTTCCAAAATATTTTCTAATTTTTCCAAAATATATTGAGCATCTTGATTATAGATTGTAGAAGCATTGAATTGATTCAGGCTGCCTATTTTTACATTCAATGAATTTACCGCATCTAGAATGCTGATTGATTGATACTTCAATTCGGTTGGCAAGATATAACCTTGAATAATATAATGAAATACCCCATCATTTTTCAAATCTTCTCCCCATTCCAGAAACCAATCTTCTACAAAATCAAATTGAATAGCAAATTTATATGGATCTCCAAAAATCATCATATCCTCCAAGATATATGTATATTAAACTAATTTTTGCTAACATCTTTTAATTTCTTAACATGTTGGAAATCGCGCTTACTTCAACGCTGCCAGACAATCCTTCACTAATGCCGGACCTTTATAAATCATGCCGCTGTACACTTGGACGGCGGTTGCGCCGAGGCGGATTTTTTCGGCGGCATCCTTGCCGTTCATGATGCCGCCTACGCCGATAATCGGCAGCTTGCCGTCTATGTGTTCCGCCAATGTTTTCAGCACTCGGTTGCTTTTTTCACGTACGGGCAGACCGCTTAAACCGCCCTGCTCGCCTGCGAGCGGATGGCTGCCGAGGCTTGATTTGTCGATGGTGGTATTGGTGGCGATGATGCCGTCCATTTCGACGGATTTGACGACGTGGGCGATATCTTCGATTTGCGCCTCATCCAAATCGGGAGCGATTTTGACGGCGAGCGGGACGTATTTTCCGTGTGCGGCGGCAAGCTGCGCCTGTTTGTTTTTGAGGGCTTCGAGTAACGCGCTCAATTCGTCGCCGCCTTGCAGTGCGCGGAGGTTTTTGGTGTTGGGCGAGGAAATATTGACGGTAATGTAACTTGCGTGTGCGTAGGCTTTTTCGAGGCAGATTAAATAGTCGTCGGCGGCGTTTTCGATGGGGGTTACGGCGTTTTTGCCGATGTTGATGCCCAACACGCCCTGATAACGGCTTTTTTCGATGTTTTGAATCATGGCGTCAATTCCGTGGTTGTTGAAGCCCATGCGGTTGATGATGCCTTGGTGTTCAGGAACGCGGAAGAGGCGCGGCTGCGGATTGCCGGGCTGCGGTTTGGGCGTTACCGTGCCGATTTCGAGGAAGCCGAAGCCGAGCGCGCCCAATGCGTCTATGTATTCGCCGTTTTTGTCGAGTCCGGCGGCCAGCCCGACCGGATTAGGCAGGCTGATGCCCATGAGCTTGACGGGCTTGATTCGGTTGTCGAAAATCGGAAGCAAACCGAGTTTATAAACTTTGTTGAGCGCGTCGAGAGTGAAATGGTGGGCTTTTTCGGCATCGAGTTTGAACAGCAGGCTGCGGGCTAGGGAATACATGGGTTTCTTTCGGATGATTGGCAAACCGCCGTATTTTACCCGAAACTGCCGTATTTTCCTGCCGGCCAAACAAATCTTCAAAGGAAATGCCGTTTTGAACCGTCTGAAAATCCGCTATACAATCATATCGATAACGTCGTCTGAAAGGATTCCTTATGAAGCCTGAACTGATTATTTTCGACTGGGACGGAACGCTCGCCGATACGACGCGCCCGATTATCCGTACGTTTCAACAAAGTTTTGCCGACTGCGGTTTAAAAGCCCCCGATGCGGATGCCATCCGTGCCTTAATCGGTTACAGCCTGCCCGAAATCATCTTCCGACTTGCGCCTGATGCGGGCGAGCACCTGCGCGAAGAATTGGCGGAAACCTATGCCGCGCATTATCTGAATCCGAACAATCACAATATGACCTTGTTCCCCGAAGCCATCCCTTGTTTGAACACTTTGAAACAACAAGGCTTTTGGCTTGCCGTAGCGACAGGCAAAGGGCGTACGGGCTTGGACCGTTCTATTATGCAGACGGGGACGGCGGATTTTTGGATGGCAACCGCCTGCGCAAGCGAATATGCGTCCAAACCCGCGCCCGATATGGTTTTTGCCTTATGTTCCGAATTGGGGCTGGAGCCTTCGCAAACTTTGATTGTCGGCGATACGACCCACGATTTGGATATGGCGGCAAATGCAAAAGCCCCTGCCGTTGCCGTACCGACCGGCGCACATACCGCCGCGCAACTGGCAACGCGGCCGCATTTGGCAATCTTGAACGATTTGTCCGAGCTGCCCGGCTTTATCGCGCGTTTATAATGCGCGGCCGTCATTTCGTTTTCTGATTTTGAAAAAAGGTCGTCTGAAAACGCGCTCCCTTTGTTTTCAGACGACCTTTTTGGCATGGACTCTTTATCGTCAGCCCGCGATAACGCGCTTTACCGCCTGCACCATATCGGCAACCGCGTTTTCAGCGGTATGCAGGTAAAGGGCGGGTTCGATCAGTTCCAATTCGTTGAGCAGTAATCTTTCGTCAATCAGCGTCCCGTCTATGCGGGCGTATGCCGGTATTTCAGGCAGCATGTCCAATATCTGCCGTGCGGTTTTGATTGCTTTTTCCGGCGGCGCGGCAGGGCTGACGGCGACTCCGTAGGCGGAATTGGCGCGCCATTCGCCTTGGGGCGGCATACGCAGCACGGCGTGGCTGAATCGCCCGTCCAAAAACACCAGCGAGGTTTCGCCCGCCGTTTCGATTTCGCGGATATAAGGTTGGACGATGACGCCTTGTGGATAATCCTCCGCCTTCAACGACACTTCGCCCGCCCTGATTTTTGCCACGCCGCGCCCGCTCTGCCCGATAACGGGTTTGACGACCGCTTCCCGCCAACCCCGATTCTCTAAAATGTCTTCCAATTTTTCTTTTTCAGACGACGTCTGCACGCTCGGAATCACGTCCGCCCCCCATTCTGCCAAATCGCACAAATAGCGTTTGCCCATGTTCCAACGCATCAGCCCGACGGGGTTGATAAATCTTTGCCCGCCCGCTTCCGCTTCGGTCAGCCACTGCCCAAACGTTTCAGGCTCCAACGCATAATCCCATGCGCACAAAGGCAGGATAAAGGCGGATTTCGGGCGGTTTTGCCAAGGCGCGAAGGCAGTGGGTATGCCGTCCCGTGTCAGCGTGTCCGCCAACGGCAGCAGGTTGGATGGCGGTTCGGGGTAGGCAAGGCAGGTGGTAATTATCAGCATGGCGGACTTTCGAAGAATAAAATGATTGAAGATTTACAAAGGTTTATGTCTTTGCTTGAGGTTTCAGACGACCTTTTATCGGGCAAACGGCAGGCGTTGTCTAAACAATAAACACCATCACGCTTGCAATAAAAAAAACTTCCCTGAATAACGGAACTTTTCCATTTATTTTAAATCTATTAGTCTCGCATATAAATAATAAAGATTCTTATTCATATGTAAATTACATATAACATTATTTATTAAAAGGATTTTACTCTAATGAAACTTTCGCGCTTCTCCTCCCTTGCCCTCGCCGCCACATTGGCATTCGGCACTGCCGCCGTCCATGCCAAACCGGTTCAAATTACCGATGTCAACGGCCGCAAAGTAACCGTCGACCTGCCCGCCAAACGCGTGGTTTTGGGCTTTTATTATCAAGACTATATGGCCATCGGCGGCAAGGACGCGCTGAATAATGTGGTCGGCTTCTCCAAAGCGGTTTGGGCCGACTGGGCGCCGCCGAGCTGGGCGGCATTCAGCAAAGCCGTGCCCAAGTTGAACCAGCTTGCCGACGTGGGCGAAGTGGAAGTCGGCACGTTCTCCGTTGAAAAAGTATTGGCATTGAAACCCGATTTGCTGATTCTGGCAGACTGGCAGTACAAGGCTTTGGGTTCAGACCTCGCCCGCATCAACAAAGCGGGCATTCCGATTGTGGTGTTGGACTACAACGCGCAAACGGTCGCCAAACACATTCAATCAACCAAACTCATCGGCACGCTGACCGGCCAGCAGCAAAAAGCGGACAAGCTGGCGGCAGACTACAAACGCATCGCCGACACCATCCAGGCGCGCGTGAAAAAAGCCAACCTGCCCAAGCCCAAAGTGTATATCGAGTTCGGCAACAAAGGCCCTGCGGAACACAGCGTAACCTTCGGTAAGAGCATGTGGGGTTCGATGGCGACACTGGTCGGCGGCAACAATATCGCCGCTTCTTCGGTCGAGTTCTACGGTCCGATCAATCCTGAAAAAGTCCTCGCCGCCAAACCCGACGTCATCGTGATTACCGGCCGCGAAACCGAATTGAAGAAAAGCCCGACCGCCATGGTGATGGGCTGGGGCATTCCGAAAGCCGAAGCGGAAAAACGCTTGGCCGGTTTTGCCAAACGCGCCGGCTGGGCGAACCTGCCTGCGATTAAAAACAACCGCCTCTACGCCGCCTACCACGCCAATTCGCGCACACTCTCCGACGGCGCATCGATTCAATTTATGGCCAAAGCGATTTATCCGCAGTTGTTCAAAGACTTCAATCCTGAAAAGACTTATATCGACTTCTACCGCCAAAACCTGCCGGTTGTACCGAACGGTACGTTCTACCTGTATCCGAAAGGGCAATAAGGCGGGCTTCTGGGTTTCAGACGACCTTTTTATGCGGAAGGTCGTCTGAAAGCAGCATGGGTTTTGTATAGAACCGTAGCGTGGGCTTTGCCCGCGGGTAATGTTTTCAGAAATGATGGCGAATGGTATGGGGTTTCCCTGTTTTCGTGGGCGAAGCCCACGCTACGAATTCCTGTCGTGCCGAACAGAGAGCTTCAGGTGGGTTTGACTGTTTTACCCTCTCCCTAACCCTCTCCCACGGGGAGAGGGAATCGGATAACTGAAATTCAACTATTGTTGCGATTCCCTGCAATTTGTTCCCTCTCCCCGTGGGAGAGGGCTAGGGAGAGGGCAAAGCCGTTTTGGAAAGCCGTTATTCCGATTTTCAAAAAACCACCCTTCAAAACGGATACAGACAAAAGAGATGGTCGGGCATGGATGTCCGATCTTGTTCCTTAATTTCAAAGGTTTGAAAAATGAATGATTCGGTTGTTGCCGAGATTGTGAGGAACCAGCGCAGGCTAGAAGGCAAGCGTTGGTTGATTGTTTTGATGTTTTTAATCATCGCGGCGGTCAGCTTCTTATTCGACATCGCCACCGGCCCGGCGATGACGGACACGCTGCCTGTCGGCGAAGTGGTCAATGTTTTGCTGGGCAAACCCGAAGTCGATGAAATGAACCGCCTGATTGTGATGGATTTGCGCCTGCCGATTGCGGTGATGGCGCTGGTGGTAGGCGCGGCTTTGGGTGTCGGCGGAGCGGAGATTCAGACGTTGTTGAACAACCCGATGGCCAGCCCTTATACGCTGGGCTTGGCGGCGGCGGCGGGTTTGGGCGCGTCGGCGGTGATTGCGTTCGGCGGTTTCGGGCTGCCTGAAACGGTCGCCGTCCCCATCGGTGCGTTTGTGATGACCATGCTGGCTTCGGGCATCTTGTTTCTGTTTGCCTCGGCGCGCCGCTTTAATTCGGCGATGCTAGTGTTGGTGGGGATTGCGCTTTTGTTCCTATTTCAGTCGATTTTGTCGCTGATTCAGTTTATCGCCGCGCCTGAGATTTCGCAGCAGATTCTGTTTTGGCTGTTCGGCAGCCTGACCAAGGCGACTTGGGAAACGGTCATCGTTACGGCGGCGGTTACGGCGGTATGCGTGTTTCTGCTTTCGCGCGACGTGTGGAAGCTGACTGCGCTGCGCCTGGGCGAAGAACGCGCCGTCGGGCTGGGCATCAATCTGCAACTTTTGCGCCTGAAAACGCTGGTATTGGTGGCGGTGATGACGGCAACGGCAATCAGTTTCGTCGGCGTCATCGGCTTTATCGGACTGGTCGCGCCTCATGTGGCGCGGATTCTTTTGGGCGAAGACCAACGCTTTTTCCTGCCCGGCGCGATGCTGGCGGGAGCGGCGTTTTTATCTGTGGCGAGCGTGTTGTCCAAGGTGATTATCCCCGGCGCGCTGTTTCCGGTGGGGATTGTTACGTCGTTTGTCGGCGTGCCGTTCTTCTTCTGGATTGTGTTAACGAAACGGTAGGTCGTCTGAAATGTTGAAACTTGAAAACGTCCATATCCGGCGCGGCGATTATGTGGTCGCCGACAGTATCGATTTGACGCTGGAACAAGGCAAAGTCTATTCCGTGCTCGGCCCGAACGGCACGGGCAAATCCTCGCTGATGAAAACGATTTTCGGCGAAGTGGCGCACAAAGGCACCATCCGCTACGGCGACGAAGTGTTGAGCAAAATCCACCTGCAAAGCTGGCGCAAACGCATAGGCTATATGCCGCAGGATACCGCCGCCGAAGCCTCGCTGACCGCGCTGGAAGTCGTGTTGCTCGGCCGCATGGACGCGCTGCACATGCACGTCGGCGACGAACTGCTGCACGAAGCCGCAAGTATCATGGCGGAGCTGGGCATCGGCCATCTGGCGCACCGCGACGTCATGCGGCTTTCCGGCGGACAGCGGCAGCTCGTCATGTTTGCCCAAGTCATGCTGCGCCGTCCCGAAATCCTGATGCTGGACGAACCGGTCAGCGCGCTGGATATGCACCACCAATTGAACCTCTTGGAGCGCGTGGTGCAATACACGCACGAACACAATCTGGTTACGCTGATGGTGTTGCACGATTTGAGCCTCGCCGCGCAGTTTTCAGACGGCGTGATTCTGCTCGGCGAAGGCAAAGTACAGGCGCAGGGCGCGCCGCAGGACGTGTTGCAGGCAGACATGATAGGCAGGCTGTACAAAGTGGACATCGAACTCTTATACGACAGCAAAGGCCTGCCCGTTATCCGCCCGATGCGGCAGAGTGCGTAACTTAACCGCCGCCGTCATTCCAATGGATTCCCCGCCCGCGCGAGGATGACGACGGTTGACAATCAACAATCCGCTCCTGAAATGTCGGAATTGAGCATCCGGCCTGCGTTCTCCCTGCAACTTATCCCCTCGCCCGCGGGAGAGGGTTAGGGAGAGGGCAGTAAGCCCAAGGCTTACTTCTTAGACTTATCAGCCCGTCCCATATTTTTTATAGTGGATTAACTTTAAACCAGTACGGCGTTGCCTCGCCTTAGCTCAAAGAGAACGATTCTCTAAGGTGCTGAAGCACCAAGTGAATCGGTTCCGTACTATTTGTACTGTCTGCGGCTTCGTCGCCTTGTCCTGATTTAAATTTAATCCACTATATCCTTAGAAAGGACTCCCCCATGAAAAAATCCCTCTTCCTCCTCATGCTGACCGCTTCCCTCGGCGCATACGCCGCCAACCACGAAGTCAAAATGCTCGACAACGGCAAAGACGGTAGCATGGTGTTCGAACCCGGCTACGTCAACGCCAAAGTCGGCGACACCGTAACCTTCAAAGCCGCCAACAAAGGCCACTGGGTGCAAAGCAAGGCCCTGCCCGACGGCGTTGCCGACTTCCTCTCCGAAGACGGCAAAGACTTCACCCTCAAACTCGACAAAGAAGGCGTATACGTCTATACCTGCCCGCCGCACCGCATGATGAACATGAGCGGCGTGATTCAGGTCGGCAAACCGGTGAACAAAGCCAAAGCGCAAGCCGTTGTGGACGAACTGGAAAACCGCGCCATGCAGAGCAAAGGTCGTCTGAAAAAATACATGCAGCAGGTCAAATAAACCGCCGCACAAACAAAAGGTCGTCTGAAACCGCTTTCCCGTTTTCAGACGACCTTTTGCTAATCTTCATCCCCAATCCTCATTCCCCTTCCGCCGAAATCTTCTCGTTCAGGAAATCGATAAAACTGCGCACCTTCGCGCTCAAAAACGCCCTGTCCACATAAACCGCGTTTAATTGCTCGGTCCGCACCCGATATTCCGGCAGCAGGCTGACCAACCTGCCTTCCTTCAAATCCTGTCTGGCAGACCACAGCGGCTGATAGGCGATGCCCGCGCCCGCCCTGACCAATTCGCGGATCATCAGCGTATTGTCGCTTAGAATCACCGGATTAAGCGTCAGAATGCTTTTTTCGCCCGTTTTCTGATGCGTGATTTCCAAATTGCGCTGGTCGGTATAGGACGGCAGGATGGCGGGATGGCGCATGGCTTCTTCGGGCGTTTGCGGCGTGCCGTGTTTCGCCAGATAGTCAGGCGAGGCGAGCAGGACGAACTGGATTTGCGCAAGCGGTTTGACGATAAGCGACGGAGACAGGGTTTTTGAGACGCGCAAGGCGAGGTCGAAGCCTTCGGCAATCAAATCGACGTGGCGGTTGTCGAGTACTAAATCGAGCATGACTTCGGGATAGCGTTCGCGGTATTCCGCCAGCCAGTTGCTGATTAAATTGCCCGCAAACCAAAGCGGCATGGTCACGCGCAACATACCCTGCGGCGTGTCCGCCCCGCCTGCCGCCTTTTGCGCGGCGGTGTCGAGCGTATCGAGCGCGTAGCTGCATTGGCGGTAGTATTCTTCGCCCGCTTCGGTCAGGTGGAGGTTGCGGCTGTTGCGGTGCAGCAGTTTGGCTTTAATCGAATTTTCCAAATGGCTGACGTGTTTGCTCGCCATTGCGGTGGAAATATCAAGCTGCTCGGCGGCGCGGGTGAAGCTGCCGCTTTGGACGACTTGGCGGAAAACTTTGAGGCTGAACAGGGTATCCATGTTTTCTTTTGGGGAAACGTTGTATCAATAAAAGCAGTATATATCTACTGGCAGTAATTATCTATACTGCCCAAATAAGATTAGTTTTCAT
Organism: Neisseria sicca; assembly: GCF_017753665.1. Taxonomy (NCBI): domain Bacteria; kingdom Pseudomonadati; phylum Pseudomonadota; class Betaproteobacteria; order Neisseriales; family Neisseriaceae; genus Neisseria; species Neisseria sicca. The sequence continues at coordinate 2,400,689 of NZ_CP072524.1, read as the reverse complement.
TCCGTTCTTACATTTTGATTAGGAGTATCCCATGTCTGCAACCTGTGCCCGTATCCAACCTATTTTATTGTCCGTATTGCGTATCGTAACCGCCTACCTCTTCCTCTTACACGGTACGGCGAAATTCTTCGGCTTCCCGACCGCCATGGGTAGCGGCTCGCCCGAAGGCTTGATGCTGGTGGCGGGTATTTTGGAAATCGTCGGCGGCATCATGCTGATTCTCGGAATGTTTACCCGTCCTACCGCCTTCGTCCTGTCCGGTCAGATGGCGGCTGCCTACTTTATGGCACACGCTGCCAAAGGTTCGGTGCTGTTCCCGCTTGCTAACGGCGGCGAATCGGCAGTCTTGTTCTGCTTCGTGTTCCTCTATCTCGCAGCAGCCGGCGGCGGCTCATTGGCATTGGACAACCTGTTCGGCAAAAACAAATCCTGATAGACCCAAAGGTCGTCTGAAAACAAGCAAAATAGATTTCCAAACCCGCCAACCGATTCAACATCAATCAAAGGAAAAACAACATGACTTATCAAACCTTGCAACAAGCGGCCGAAACCCGCCGCTCCATTTACGCGCTGAATAAAAACCTGCCTGTCAGCAACGAAGAAATCAGCGAAATCGTCAAACATGCCGTCTTACACACGCCTTCTTCCTTCAACTCGCAATCCACCCGCGTTGTCGTCCTTTTCGGCGAAGAACACGGCAAAGTGTGGCAATTCGTTGAAGACGCTTTGCGCGCCATCGTGCCTGCCGAACAGTTCGAGCCGACTGCGCAAAAATTAAATCTGTTCAAAGCAGGCGCGGCGACCATTTTGTTTTTTGAAGATCAAAACGTCGTCAAAGGTCTGCAAGAGCAGTTCCCTTCCTACGCCGCCAACTTCCCCGTTTGGGCGGACCATGCGAACGCGATGATGCAATACGCCCTCTGGACAACGCTTGCCGCCGCCGGCGTGGGCGCGAACCTGCAACACTACAACCCGCTACCCGACGCCGCCATCGCCAAAGAATGGAACCTGCCCGAAAGCTGGCTCTTGCGCGCGCAAATGGTCATCGGCGGCATCGAAGCGCCTGCCGGTGAAAAAGCTTTCGAACCGGTGGAAAACCGTTTGAAAGTGTTCGGCGCATAATTTGCCCGTCAACATTAAAAAAGGTCGTCTGAAAACCAATTTAGGTTTCAGACGACCTTTGCCATTCAAAACAGCTTGCGCTTATTCTTGCGGAGGGACATAGCCCTGAACAGCATCCGCCCCGTCTCCGAAGAAATACTGCTCCATCTGCTGCGCCAAATATTCGCGCGCGCGCGGGTCGGCAAGGCTTAGGCGGTTTTCGTTAATCAGCATGGTTTGATGACGCGTCCACGCATTCCAAGCCTCTTGGGACACATTTTCAAAAATACGCTTGCCCAGCTCGTTGGGCAGTGGCGGGAATTTCATACCTTCGGCCTCTTTGCCGAGTTTGACGCAGTGAACCATACGGGTCATGGCAGCTTCCTTCATGATGGTGTTTCAGACAGCGCGTATTTTATCGTATTGCCTATTTATAGGAAAGGCTGCGAAAAACGGGGAAAACCTGCTAAATACGCTGCTTTTTTAATCCAATATAAAACATATATTTATAAAAATAATATACGGCGCATCGAAATAAACCTTGCGTTAAAACGCCGTTTTTGGTTTAATGCACATCTCGCAACGAAACAGCGAAGGCCAGATAGCTCAGTTGGTAGAGCAACGGATTGAAAATCCGTGTGTCGGCGGTTCGATTCCGCCTCTGGCCACCAAAACGAACCGCCTTTGGCGGTTATTTTTTTGCCTATTTCCTAGATATTATTTCTCAATTTCAAAAGTCGTCTGAAACAAGCTCTGCGGGTTCCGCCGAAAGAAATTTTCAGACGACCTTTTCTCTTCTTTATATAGTGGATTAACTTTAAACCAGTACGGCGTTGCCTCGCCTTGCCGTACTATTTGTACTGTCTGCGGCTTCGTCGCCTTGTCCTGATTTAAATTTAATCCACTATAAATCATTTCAATTAATCCATCACCAATCAATTAATCCATCACCAAAACATTTCAATATCAGGACAGATTAAATTGCGGCGTGCACCAACGCCAACCGTGTTTACTATACTTCTTAACTAAAAACAAACATTCTTATCCTATTCTTATCTCATTCCAACCTTCTCCAAAACATCCGCTAATTCTCCTCTAACACTCCCAGCCTAGAATGAGATTCAGATAAAAGAAAAACAAGTCTCCTCACATAACGAACGATAATCTGCTCACACTGACAGAACATTATTTTCCCAACCATCGTTTTTCCCCTAAGGAGCGTATCATGAAACTGAATCTGCAAAAAACCACCGCTGCTGTTTTGGCTGTTTTGTTCAGCGCAGGCGTATTTGCCGCCAACGATTACTACAACCCGTTTGATTATGGTTACCAAAACCACAAATACGGCAAAAAATGGGGCAAACCCGCATCTGAAGCCGAAGGCGAAAAAGTGATGAAACACGCTGCCTACCGTTCAGGCGTACACTACACCAACGTGAACCATATGCCCGGCAATGTAGACCGCAACGGCGTGAAAACCGTACAGGTTAACGACGCACGCACCCGTCAAAACCTCGGCCGCTATGCGTTCAATACCATCAAGAGCGGCGGCTCGGAAGTGTATTACGGCGAATGGGTCGGTAAAGAATACGCCAAAGGCACCAATCGCGGCGTTTTCTACTCAGGCGACAAACGCGCTACTTCTATGCCGGTATCAGGCGTAGCCAACTACGCAGTTAAAGGTATCAACAACTACACCGGCAACAACCCGATGGTGGGTACTTTGCGCGCAGACTTCGGTCAACGCGTCTTGGCGGGTTCTATGAGAAACAACGCGGTAAACATGGATGTCCATGCCCGCATCAAACCATCTAGCGCATCGTTTGAAGGCTATGCCCGCGCCAACGGCCACTTCGGTAAAACCGAAGGCCACTTCTTCGGTCACAACGCAAGCGCGCTGGCCGGTGTTGCCAAATTTAAAACCAACCGCAACTTGGATACGGCATACGGCGGTGTAAAACGCTAAAATCCGTAGTTTAAGTAAAATAAAGCCTGCTTCATGCAGGCTTTTTTAAACACCAGCCCGCCAACCACCTTCTCAAGGTCGTCTGAAAACCGCCGACCGGAAAGCCGACATCATGTACAAACCGTCTGCCTGCCTTCTCCTGTTTCTCGCCGCCCCCGTCCTTGCCGCGCCCGTCCTTGCCGCGCCCCGTTCTGACTTTTCAGACGACCGTACCGCGCAACGCCTGTGGCAGAACACCCGCCAAACCATGCAGGAACAGGAACAAAAAGTGCGCGAATACCGCCTCGACATTCCCTCCGAAAACATCGGGCAGACAGCCGAAACCGACCCCGAAGCCGACCAAGGCGAAGCCCTGTTCAACGCCGTCAACCACAGCGACTGGCAGACCGTGCGCCCGCTGCTTGAACGTTATACACAGCAAACCGAATACGACCCCGACATCGCCCTCTTTGCCCGCGCCTCGCTCGCCCGCGGCGAAGGCAGATGGAAAGCCGCCAAACAAGACTACGAAACCCTGCTGCAACGCCACCCCGACTTCACGCGCGGACGGCTCGATTACGCCCGCCTGCTCTTTGAAGGTCGTCTGAACCGCGAAGCCACTTCCGAATTTATGCGCCTTCAAAACGAAGACCTGCCCGAAGCCGTCAAAGAAAACATCGGACATTTCCGCGATTCCTTAAACCAACGCCAAAGCTGGCAGGGCAGCCTTTCCGTCGGTGCCGTCCACAACAGCAACATCAACGAAGCCAGCGGTAAAGTGTGGTGTAAAACCGAAATCGACGGCGAATGCTGGGAAGAGTTTTCCGGCGACAAACCCATTTCCGCCAACGGCATCAAATACGAAGCCGCCTCCGTCCGCCGCTGGCAGATTAAAGGACACCACGGCATCGCCGCCCGCGCGCTCGGCTACGGCCGCTTCTACCGCGACCATAAAGACTTCAACGAACACACACTCAACCTCAGCGCAGGCTACCAGTTTGAAAACCACCGCCACACCTTCGCCCTTGCCCCGCTCGTCGAATGGAACGGCAGCGGCGGCAAAACCCTCAATCGCGCCTACGGCGTACGCAGCGAGTGGAACCTCGACAAAGGCAGCTGGACTTGGAACACCGAAGCCGAGTGGAAATACCTCTCCTATTCCGACAAAACCCGCCTGCTCGACGGCAACCTCATCTCCGTTTACAACACCCTGTCCTACTTCCCGCGCAACGACCTCATGCTCTACGGCGGCATAGACTGGCAGCAGCGCAAAGCCAAAGAACCGGTGGACAGCTACCGCCTCATCTCCGCACGGCTGGGCGCGGCAAAAATGTTTGAAGCCGGCTTCGACGCCTCCGCTTCCGCCACCTTCGGCATCCGCAGCCACCGCGAAGAAAACGCCGTACTCGAACAACGCCGCCGCGACAAAGAGCAAACCTACCGCCTCAGCATAGGCGCGGATCGCTGGAAATTCGGCGGACTCAAGCCCGTCCTCAGCTACAAACACCGCCGCGTCCACGGCAACACCGACTGGCTGTACAGCTACAAACAAAACGAAGTCGGTCTGTCGCTGGTCAAATCGTTCTAACGCGGGACGCAGAAACACAAAGGTCGTCTGAAATTCAGTTTTCAGACGACCTTTTTTCTTTTGACTCTATTCGAGCATTGGATTAACGGTAGGTTTATTGCGAAAACCTATCCAAACACAATCTTCACTTTCACCATCAAGGATAAGGATGTGCCACCAATTTCCCGTCTATGTATTCACCGATATAGACTTTCGAGGCATCAAGATGGAGGCGGTCAAGTTCCTGTTTCAGCCACTCGTTGTCGCGTTTGATGATTTCTAAGATGTCATGGTCGATTTGCCCGTCGGTAATCAGGGGGTAACGCAAGCTTTCGTCGCCGTATTGGATAACGGTAAGCTGCCCGTTTTGCTCCATGACGGCGCGCTTGACGGCGGCAATTTCGTAGATACCGGCGGCACGGAGCTTAAACATCAGGTCGTGTGCGCTGATGCCGTTTTTCATACATTCTTCGGTTTGGATTTCACCGTTAACGATGACCCAGACGGACTTCCCGTCAATGATGGATTTGACCCAGTGGTTGTGGTTTTTGATGAATTTCAGACTCAAGACCAACAGCGTCCACAAAATCAGCACGAGGAAAAACTGTAAAAGCCCGACGCTGTCGCTGTAAATCACGCCGCCGATGATGCCGCCGAGAACATAGTTTTGCACTTGATCCATGGCGGAGGTGGGGGCGAGGTTGCCTTTACCTAAAAGGTTGATTTGCAAAACCAAACCTAAAATTCCCATAAGGAGTTTGAGGGCAAGGAGGGAGTATGCTTCCATGAGTGTGTCCTGTTATTCTTTGTCGATAAGTTCGATGTTGTTGTTGACCAGATTGATGGGGGTCAGGGTGTAGGCGGAGAAGTCTTGATTGAAATGGACTTCGTAGTATTGGTTTTTGATGCCGACGATCATGCCGTTGTATAGGTGCGTGCTGTTGACGCTGATGTCGCGCTTTTCCACTTTTTGGTTTTCAATCAGGGTATTGAGAAAACCGACCATGCGCGATGTATCCGCGGCGAAGTTTTGGCGTTCGCTGTACGAGAGATATTGGATGCCGCTGATGAGGATAAGCAGCAGCAGGGCAATGATGCTCAGGTCGCGGTATTTGGTGTCCATGCGGTGGCGCAGGTATTGCGACACGGCGAGCAACAGGACGACGAGCGCGGCAAAAATGAGGACGTATTTCAAGTAGTCGTTGAAATACATATGGTTTTCAAGATAAAAGTGTGTGAAGAATTTCATGATTTCAAATGATTTGAGGAAAAGGTGGGGTCGTCTGAAAACGGTTTTTCAGACGACCTTTCCCGTTTGAAACAATTCAAAATGGCTGGGCTGCTTTATTTCTTATTGCCCAACTGCGGCAATACCGAACCTTCGCCCAGCGACAACAAACCGCTTTGCGAGTAAATACCCAGTTTGGCGCGGGTGTCAGTGATGTCGAGGTTGCGCATGGTGAGCTGGCCGATGCGGTCGAGCGGGGTGAACGCGGCGTCTTCGACTTTTTCCATGCTCAGGCGTTCGGGTTGGTAGGTCAGGTTGGGCGATTCGGTGTTCAGAATCGAGTAGTCGTTGCCGCGACGCAGTTCGAGGGTTACTTCGCCGGTAATGGCTTTGGCGACCCAGCGTTGGGCGGTTTCGCGCAACATCAGGGCTTGGCTGTCGAACCAGCGGCCTTGATAGAGCAGGCGGCCGAGGCGTAAGCCGTTGATGCGGTATTGTTCGATGGTGTCTTCGTTGTGGATGCCGGTAACCAAGCGTTCGTAGGCGATGTGGAGCAACGCCATGCCCGGGGCTTCGTAGATGCCGCGCGATTTGGCTTCGATGATGCGGTTTTCGATTTGGTCGCTCATACCCAAGCCGTGGCGACCGCCGATGCGGTTGGCTTCGAGGAAGAGTTCGACGGGGTCGGCGTATTCTTTGCCGTTCAATGCAACGGGCACGCCTTCTTCAAAGCGCACGCTGACTTCTTCGGGTTTGACTTCGACGTTTTCGTCCCAGAAGGCAACGCCCATGATGGGTTTGACGATTTTGATGCCGCTGTTGAGGAATTCCAAATCTTTGGCTTCATGCGTTGCGCCGAGCATATTGGAATCGGTGGAGTAAGCTTTTTCAACCGACATTTTGTAGTTGAAACCGTTGGCAATCAGAAATTCGCTCATTTCGTGACGGCCGCCGAGTTCGTCGATAAATTGTTGGTCGAGCCAAGGTTTGTAGATTTTCAGCGCGGGATTGGTCAAGAGGCCGTAACGGTAGAAACGCTCGATGTCGTTGCCTTTGTAGGTGCTGCCATCGCCCCAAATGTTGACGTCGTCTTCCTTCATGGCGGAAACGAGCATGGTGCCGGTAACGGCGCGGCCTAAAGGCGTGGTGTTGAAATAGGCGATGCCGCCGGTGGAAACGTGGAACGCGCCGCATTGGATGGCGGCGATGCCTTCATGTGCCAACTGCGCGCGGCAATCAATCAGGCGAGCGTTTTCCGCACCGTATTCCATCGCTTTTTTGGGAATGGCGTTGTAGTCGTCTTCATCGGGCTGACCGAGGTTGGCAGTGTAGGCATAAGGCAGCGCGCCTTTGAGTTTCATCCACAACAGCGCGGCAGAGGTATCAAGACCGCCGGAGAAGGCGATGCCGACTTTTTGACCGATGGGGAGGTGTTGCAGGATAGTATTGTTTTGGCTCATGAGGGAATCCTTTGGACTTGAAAAATGGAGTTCATTATCTTATAAATAGAACACATTGTCAGCCGTCAAGGTCGTCTGAAAATGAGCCTTGCCCGTTTCGCTGAAAATCTTTTCAGACAACCTTTACGCCATCCGCAACCCGACTCCCTCCCCTGTGGGGGAGGGTTGGGGAGAGGGTGCAGACAGCAGCCCTTAAGCAAACGCTGCTTGAAAAACGCAAGCTCAGCCCTCTCCCTAACCCTCTCCCACGGGAGAGGGAATAAATTAAAGTACCATCAACATTTTCAGACGGCATCGGTAAAGAATCCTATCCATGAACGCTTTCAACCTCATCATCATCGGCGATGAAATTCTGCACGGCAGCCGCCAAGACAAGCATTTCGCCTTTTTCAAATCCCTGCTGGAATCGCGCGGGCTGAAGCTCAATCAGGTGCAATACCTGCCCGACGAACCTGATTTGCTGGTCAAACAACTGCGCCGCAGCTTTTCAGACGGCCTGCCGACTTTCGTTACCGGCGGCATCGGTTCCACGCCCGACGACCACACCCGCCAAGCTGCCGCCGCCGCTTTGGATTTGCCCGTCGCCCGCCATCCCGAAGCCGCCAAGTTCATCGAAGCCGTTACCCTTAAACGCGGCGAACCGCTTGACGCCCCCGAACACGCCCAGCGCCTGAAAATGGCGGATTTTCCCGCAGGTGCAGAGCTTGTGCCCAACCCGTTCAACAACATCGCCGGATTTTCCATCCGCGAACATTATTTCTTCCCCGGCTTCCCCGTGATGGCGCACCCGATGGCGGAATGGGTTTTGGATACTTATTACGCCGACCGCTTCAACCAAACCGAACGCGGCAGCCGCAGCGTGTATGTATTCGGTCAGCCCGAATCGCGTGTCGCGCCGATTATGGAATACGTCGAACACACCTACCCGGGCGTGCTCTCTTACAGCCTGCCCAGCGTCGGCTGGCAGAATGCGGACGGAACGGCGGTCAAACCGCATATCGAATTCGGCATCAAGGCGGAAGGCGAAGCGTGCCGCGATTTGGATAAAGCATGGGACGAAGTATTGCAGCGTTTGAAGGATTTGGGCGCAGAGTTGAAAGATACGCCTGATTGAAGCGCAGGATGAAATAAAAAGGTCGTCTGAAAACCTGTATTGGTTTTCAGACGACCTTTTTGAGTCTGTCAATCTTTCGCCATGATCTTGGAAGCCGCCAGAAGCTTTAACAACAAACGGCTGCGGAATACGTGGCACAAAAGGCGTACGTCGCGGCGGCGGTTGAATTTGCTGGGATAGCCCGCCATTCGGAAATCGTAGCCGTTTTCTTCCAGCCTGCGGAACAGTTCGTCCGTAGAAACACCGCTTTTAAGCATCGAAACCAAATGGATGAATTGGAAGGAATCCCGTATTTCCAATAACCTGCGGGCAACTTTAGGCGGCTGCCCAGGCGTAGCGAGCAGGCGCGTATATTCCCTTACTGCCAAACCGATGTCGTCGAGGTATTTCTTCGTCTGCTCGGGCGTACGCTTGCTGCGCATAGCGGATTCAGGGTTGTCGACATAATCATAAACAACGGTATTGCTGGCAATGACGGTTTTGCATTGCAAAAAATACTCGGTCAAAAATACGCCGTCTTCCAAATATTTCATGCCTTCGATAAATTTCAGACCTGCTTTTTCCAACAGGTTGCGTTTGTAGATATACGCCCAAACGCACGACCAAAACGGATAGCGGTCCATATAATCCGCTAAACCGATAACCTCATCCTCATTGGCAGGATAGCGCGCATCAACATTGAATTGGAGTATATCCGCATCGGAACGTTTCATTTTTTCAACCAAACCTGTCATAAGCGGCGGATCAACATTGTCGTCGTGATCCATAAACATCACATATTCCCCGCGCACTTTGGACAAACCGATATTGCGCGCCCTGCTGACTCCGCCGTTGGGCGTATCAATCAACTGCGCCTGCAATTCGGGATGTTCATTGAAAAACTGCCTGAACTGAGCCGATGTATCATCGGTAGAACCGTCGTTTACAACAATAAATTCTATCCCTTCGACAGCCTTATGCAGACCTGCAAAATGACGGCACAAACCTGCCGCAAATTTTCCGCCATTATAGACGGGGACGATGAGCGAAACTGTTATCGACATAAATCTGCATCCTGCTAAGAAGGTTAACCGATTAAAGATAGACATTCACCGCGTATTTAAGTTTCAAGTTTAATATTAAAGACGCTAATAATTTTTATAACATACCATCTAGGAAATAAATAAGGGACAAGCTTTCCAACCTATGCATCCGGTTTTCAGACGACCTTTCCATAATAATTGATAATTGCGATTCAGTGCGTTTCCACCCGTTTGAAATCTCTCGGTCTAAAACCCATCGCAGCCAGCGAAACGAAATACAAACCGCCGCCTATCGCAATCAAGATGCACAACTGACCGGCTTTACGCAAACCGCCGACATGCACCCACTCAAAAGGCAGATAAGCCTGCGCCGCCCACAATCCGCCACCCATCACGACAAGCGACAGCAGCATTTTACCCAGAAAACTCCCCCACCCTTTACCGGGTTGGTAAATACCATGTTTGCGCAACAGGTAAAACAACAATCCCGCATTGATACACGCGCCCAAACCGATGGCAAGCGAAAGCCCGACGTGTTTCAGAGGGCCGATAAAGGCAAGGTTCATCAACTGCGTGCAAACGAGCGTAAAGATGGCAATTTTGACGGGCGTTTTGATGTTTTGCCGCGCATAGAAACCGGGTGCCAACACTTTAATCATGATTAAGCCGATTAAACCGAAAGAATAGGCAATCAGCGCATGTTGCGTCATCTGCGCGTCAAACAGCGTGAATTCTCGGTACATAAACAGCGTCGCCACCAGCGGGAACGACAACACCGCCAGACCGACCGCCGCCGGCAGGGTCAGCAGCATACACAGGCGCAAACCCCAGTCGAGCAGTCCGGAAAACTGCTCCGTATTCTGATTGGCGGCATGTTTGGACAAAGTTGGCAGCAAAATCGTACCGAGCGCTGCCCCCAAAACGCCGCTGGGCAGCTCCATCAGGCGGTCGGCGTAATACATCCACGAAACGCTGCCCGATTGCAGATAAGAAGCAAAAATCGTGTTGATGACCAAGGAAATCTGTGCCACGCTCACGCCCAAAATCGCAGGCGCCATCTGTTTCATCACGCGGTTGACCGCCGCATCTTTAAAATTCAGTTTGGGCAGTTTCAAAAAGCCCAGTTTCGCCAACCAAGGGAGCTGAAAGCCAAGCTGCAAAATCCCGCCGACAAAGACTGCCCAAGCCAGCGCAGTAACGGGAGGATCAAAATACGGTATGAAATACAGCGAAAAGACGATAAAAGAAATATTCAAAAACGTCGGCGTAAACGCAGGAATGCTGAACTTATGATAAGAATTCAGTACCGAGCCGACAAAGGAAGACAACGAAATCAATAAAATATATGGGAACGTAATCTTCAGCAAATCGATGGAAAGCTGAAACTTGTCCGCCTCCTTGGCAAAACCGGGCGCGGAAATCCAAATTACCCAAGGCGCGGCAAGAATGCCCAGCGCGGTAACGATCACCAGGACAAACGACAGCATCCCCGCCACATGGCGGATAAACGCCTCCGTCGCCTCTTTCGAACGCGTTTCCTTATATTCCGCCAAAATCGGCACAAAAGCCTGTGCAAACGCCCCTTCCGCAAATACGCGGCGCAGCAGGTTCGGTAGTTTAAAAGCCACAAAAAAAGCGTCGGTTGCCATACCCGCACCAAACGCTCGGGCAATTACCGTATCACGCACAAATCCAAGTATGCGCGACACCATCGTCAAGCTGCCGACCTTGGCCAAAGCCCCTAACAAATTCATCCGTTTTATTCCTTCAAAAGTCCAGACGTCGTCTGAAAGCGCGTATTGTACGACAGAATTGAACAGAACACTTTTTTCAGACGACCTCTTTCAACATCGCCTGAAACCATCATTTCCCTACATGAAACCGTCTTTTTCACATCAAACCATATATCAAACCGCCAAAATGCAATAAAATCTCCCATTTAACCAAACTATCACGGAATAAACATGAAACTGAAAGCCTTGGCGCTTACCGCCGCCCTGCTTGCCCTGACCGCCTGCGACAACAAAGCCCAAACCAGCGTCCCTGCCGACAGCGCGCCCGCAGCCTCAGCAGCTTCCGCTGCACCTGTCGCTTTAGTTGAGGGGCTTAACTACACCACACTCAGCACACCTATTCCCCAACAGCAGGCAGGTAAAGTCGAAGTCCTCGAATTTTTCGGCTACTTCTGTCCACACTGCGCCCACCTCGAGCCCGTTTTAAGCAAACACGCCAAAACCTTCAAAGACGACACCTACCTTCGTACTGAACACGTTGTTTGGGGCGATGAGATGAAACCGTTGGCGCGCCTTGCTGCCGCCGTCGATATGGCGGTCGCAGACACCAAAGACATTGCAAACAGCCATATCTTTGATGCTATGGTTAATCAGAAAGTCAAACTGCAAGACCCTGAAACCCTCAAAAAATGGTTGGCCGAGCAAACCGCTTTTGACGGCAAAAAAGTCCTCGCCGCCTACGAATCCCCCGAAAGCCAAACCCGCGCAGACAAAATGGCAGAGCTGACCAACACCTACAAAATTGACGGCACGCCTACCGTCATTGTCGGCGGCAAATACAAAGTCGAATTTGCCGACTGGGAATCAGGTATGAAAACCATAGACCTGCTTGCAGACAAAGTACGCGAAGAACAAAAAACTGCCAAATAATCCCAAAAAAGCAAACAGCCGTCCGAAACCGCGATTTCAGGACGGCTGTTTTCACAAAACATCAGGCAAAAAACCAAGCAGGACAGAGAAACGGGCGCACATCCCCCATATCCCTTATAATATCCCCCATTCCCATTTTTTCAGACGACCTCCGACACAAAAGGTCGTCTGAAACCCAAAATACAAGAGAACACCATGAAATTCATCGACGAAGCAAAAATCGAAGTCGCCGCAGGCAAAGGCGGTAATGGCGCAACCAGTTTCCGCCGCGAAAAATTCGTACCGCGCGGCGGTCCTGACGGCGGCGACGGTGGCAAAGGCGGCAGCGTCTGGGCAGAAGCCGACGAAAACACCAACACCCTCGTCGAATACCGCTTCGTCAAACGCTACCAAGCCAAAAACGGCGAAAAAGGCCACGGCTCCGACCGCTACGGCGCAGGTGCGGACGACATCGTCCTCAAAATGCCCGTCGGCACCCTTATCCGCGACCTCGACACCGACGAAATCGTCGCCGACCTCACCCACCACGGCCAGCGCGTCTGCCTCGCCAAGGGCGGCAAAGGCGGCTTGGGCAATATCCACTTCAAATCCTCCGTCAACCGCGCCCCGAAACAATCCACGCCCGGCGAAGAAGGCGAAACCCGTTCCCTGCAACTCGAACTCAAAGTCTTCGCCGATGTCGGCTTATTAGGCATGCCCAACGCCGGTAAATCCACCCTGATTACCGCCGTATCCGCCGCACGTCCCAAAATCGCCAACTACCCCTTCACCACCCTGCACCCGAACTTAGGCGTCGTGCGTATCGACGAAAATCACAGCTTCGTCATGGCAGACATCCCCGGTCTGATTGAAGGCGCGGCAGAAGGCGCAGGTCTCGGCCACCGCTTCCTCAAACACTTATCGCGCACCGGCCTGCTGCTGCACGTCGTCGATTTGGCACCCTTCGACGAAACCGTCAACCCCGCCGAAGAAGCACTCGCCATCATCAACGAATTGCGCAAATACGACGAAGAACTTTACGGCAAACCGCGCTGGCTGGTGCTGAACAAACTTGATATGCTCGACGAAGAAGAAGCCCAAGCGCGCACCGCCGCCTTCCTCGAAGCCATCGGCTGGCACTACCTGAAACCAGACGACCGCTTCCAATTCGACATGGAAACCCCGCGCCTCTTCCAAATCAGCGCGCTGACCCACCAAGGCACGCAGGAGTTGGTACACCAAATCAACCAATACCTGGCCGAGAAAAAACGTATCGAAGCTGAAAAAGCGGAGGCGGAGCAGGCAGCGGTAAATACCGAGATTGCCGAGCAGCAGCCTAAAACGGATACAGGTGTGTTTAAACCGGAGTGAAAAAAGAAAAGGTTTCAGACGATATTTGTTCTACAAAAAGGTTGTCTGAAACAATCTTAAAGCAAGATTGAAATGGATTAAAAATGTCATCTAACCAATATATCCAGTCGCTTGAGTTGACGAACTTTACCGTTCTTCCAAACGATACTTTTGAATTTTCTGAAAATCTCAATGTTATTGTTGCCGAAAACGGTTGTGGCAAAACACATTTGTTAAAAATTTTATACAGCCTGCTAGAAGTAACATCTAACACCAAAAACAGATTACTGAAAACAGAATTGCAAAAAAGTTTTGCCGATAAATTACTGAATGTTTTCCGTCCCGATTCCTTGGGCAGGTTGAGCAAACGTTTGCAGGGGCGTGGACGTACGGAAATTGTTTTAAAACTGCAAAACGGTACTACGCATAGTAGGCTGAATTTTTCCAGCAATTCATCATCGCAAGTCAATATCGAAAGTATCGGGCTGAAAGAAAGTGAACATACTCCGACGCCTATCTTTTTACCCAGCCGTGAATTAATTACACTTTGCCCTTGGTTCACTTCTTTGTATCAAAACCAAAGCATCCCTTTCGAAGAAACTTGGTTTGATACCTGTATGCAATTAAATCACCCGCTTGCCAAAGGTCCCAGAGAAACCAAAATTCGAGAATTACTTGAACCTCTTGAGAACGCAATGGGAGGAAAAGTATCTGAAGAACAAGGAAGGTTTTATCTATCGCTGACAAATACGGGCGGTAAGATTGAAGCACCTTTGGTAGCAGAGGGTTTGCGGAAATTTGTCATGATTGCCCGGTTAATCGCAACAGGGGCATTGCTAGATAAAGGCTATCTATTTTGGGATGAACCGGAAGCTAATCTGAATCCTAAATTGATCAAAGTGGCTGCCCGTATTATTTGGTCTTTATCTCAACAAGGCATTCAAGTCTTCATTGCGACACACTCTTTATTTTTATTGAGAGAGCTTGAGATCCTCAAAGTAAAGGAGAAAAACATATCAAGCCGTTATTTTTCATTGATTGCAAGTGAAGGTGATGTAAAACTGGAACAAGCCGACGATACAACTGATTTATCAACCATTGTCGCTCTTAATGAAAATCTTGCACAATCAGAAAGATATCTAGATATTTAAGGGAAAACAAATGACAATTACCGAAGGTTCATTGAAATTTGAATTTCCTGAACATTGCATCACCTCAAAATACGATGAATGGTCACACTACCGTAAACAGTTTGAAAATAAATGTTCAACAGGCAATAAAGCCATAGACTTTATCGCAATCGAAGCAAATCAAACACTATGGCTTTGTGAAATTAAAGATTTTAGAATTGGGCAGCGTAATCCGGAAAAGCTGCCTTTAGAACAGGAAATTGCTTTAAAAGTAAAAGATACGCTTGCGGGCATTGTTTCAGCAAAATTTAAAGCAAATAATCCTATTGAAAAAAACTTTGCTGAAGAATCCCTAAAATGTAAAAACATCCGTATCGTTTTACACATAGAGCAGCCAGACGGAATACGTCAAATCTATAATTTGTCGGACTTAAAGGATAAATTAAAAAGGTTATTGAAAGCTATTGATCCTCATGTTGTTATCTCAACCTGCTTAAACCAAAAGTATGTTCCTTGGACGATTACAGAAAGTTCAAATACCCCATGACCACCATCTACAACACCCTGACCCGTCAAAAAGAACCTTTCATCCCCATCGACCCTAAAAACGTGCGCATGTACGTTTGCGGCATGACCGTTTACGACTATTGCCACTTAGGCCATGCCCGTGTGATGGTTGTGTTCGACATGATTGCCCGTTGGCTGCGCGAGTGCGGCTATCCGCTCACTTATGTGCGCAACATTACCGACATAGACGACAAAATCATCGCCCGTGCGGCTGAAAACGGCGAAACCATTGGTGAACTGACCGCGCGTTTCATTCAGGCTATGCATGAAGATGCCGATGCTTTGGGCGTGTTGCGTCCCGACATCGAGCCGAAGGCAACGGAAAATATCCCGCAAATGATTGCCATGATTGAAGCCCTGATTCAAAACGGTAAGGCATACCCTGCCGCAAACGGCGACGTTTACTACGCCGTGCGCGAGTTTGCCGCTTACGGACAATTGTCGGGCAAATCGTTGGACGACCTGCGCGCAGGCGAGCGTGTGGAAGTGGATGGTTTCAAACGCGATCCGCTTGATTTTGTATTGTGGAAAGCGGCCAAAGCAGGCGAACCGGCATGGGAAAGCCCTTGGGGCAACGGCCGTCCGGGTTGGCACATCGAATGCTCTGCCATGAGTGAAAACCTGTTCGGCGATACTTTCGACATCCATGGCGGCGGCGCGGACTTGCAGTTCCCGCACCATGAAAACGAAATCGCCCAAAGCGTCGGTGCCAGCGGTCATACCTGCGGCCACGACCACGCGCAAACTCACCACGGCCAAAGCATCGCCAGCCACGTTAAATACTGGCTGCACAACGGCTTCATCCGTGTGGACGGCGAAAAAATGTCCAAATCGTTGGGTAACTTCTTCACCATCCGCGAAGTATTGAAACAATACGACCCTGAAGTCGTGCGTTTCTTCATCCTGCGCGCCCACTACCGCAGCCCACTGAACTACTCGGATGCGCATTTGGACGATGCAAAAGGTGCGCTGACCCGTCTGTACACCACGTTGAAAAACACACCAGCGGCTGAGTTTGACTTATCTGAAAACGCCAACGACTACACCCGCCGTTTCTACGCTGCCATGAACGACGATTTCGGTACGGTCGAAGCGGTTGCCGTATTGTTTGAGCTGGCAGGCGAAGTGAATAAAACCAATGATGCGTACCTCGCCGGCTGCCTAAAAGCTTTGGGCGGCATCATCGGCCTGCTGCAACGCGATCCGACCGAGTTCCTGCAAGGCGGCGCGGTTTCAGACGGCCTCTCCAACGAAGAAATCGAAGATTTAATCGCCCAGCGCAAACAAGCGCGCGCGGATAAAAACTGGGCAGAGTCCGACCGCATCCGCGATCTTCTGAACGAACACAAAATCATTCTGGAAGACAACGCTGGCGGTACGACTTGGCGGCGCGGCTAATTTGCTTTGATACGAAAAAAGGTCGTCTGAAAATCATTTTTCAGACGACCTTTTGATATTTGATTGAAAGCAGTGATGTTTGTACTCAATCTTCCAATAGGTTCTTTTTAATGACCGCAGGATTCCCCGCAGCTACGCAATACGGTGGTACATCTTTGGTTACTACCGCCCCCGCGCCGATAACCGCTCCTTTGCCTATCCGGACACCACCCATAATAATCGCGCGCCGTCCGATCCACACATCATCTTCAATCACAATCGGATTGACTTCCGTATAGCCCTCATATTTCAAAGTCTCACGATTAAACTTGTGATTATTAGAATAAAACAAACATTCCGGCCCCATCATGACATCATTGCCTATTGTCAAACCATAGCATATTTCACAATTAACACCGATACCCGAGTTATCGCCGATCACCGTATCCGGCATGACATACGCACCTTTTTCGATATTGACGTTTTTGCCGATATGCGGCGACACTCTCTTTGCCAAAAAACCACGGACTTTTTTAGCAGGCGAACCCAAAACGCTGCAATAAGACGGCGGCAGTAAACCGCCGATTACTCGCAGAATCAAACCATTTACTCTTGCCTTCATCCCTATACGGTTCCTCATTTCAAATATATTGTCATCAGACCCCTATTTTGCACAAAGTTCAAGAATAAAGCAAAAATTCTCAAAAAATTACCAAAATAAACAATATGATAAATAATTCAGCATCTTATTATCCCAATCATCATTTCAAGAACACAAAAGCAACGCCGACCAACCTCTCTCGGGCAATATCCTCTTGACGGAACAGAAAAAAACAGCGAGAATCCGACTCTTGTCTGAAGCATAGGTACATCCCCTATGCCCGCTTAACCGAAAGGAAACAAAATGAAACAAGGTATCCACCCTAATTACCACGAAATCAACGTTACCTGCTCTTGCGGTAACAAATTCGTCACCAAATCCGCGCTGGAAAAAGACAACTTCAACATCGAGGTTTGCTCTTTGTGCCACCCGTTCTACACCGGCACTCAAAAAATCGTCGACACCACCGGTCGCGTGGACAAATTCAACAACAAATTCGGCAACCTGTTCAAACGCTAATCGCCGCTCTACTGAAATAAAAAGACTGCATTTTATGCAGTCTTTTTTGCTTTATACGTCGTCTGAAAATGCATTTTCGCCAGATTAAAAACCAAATCCCTCCTTTCAGACGACCTCCCGCCGAATCTTTGCTAAACTACACGAAAATACGTTCAACATCCTCAAAGCTATGCTCACTTACACCCCGCCCGATCCGCGACAACCTGCCAAAACCCATGAAAAACCCTGGCTCTTGCTGCTGATGGCATTTGCCTGGCTGTGGCCGGGCGTGTTTTCGCACGACTTGTGGAATCCCGCCGAACCCACCGTCTTTACCGCCGTCGAAGCCTTAGACGCAGGCGCGACGCCGTTGGTCGCCCATGTGTTGGGACAGCCGGATTTTCAGATTCCGCCCGTCTATTTGTGGGTGGCGGCGGCGTTCAAACACCTGTTGTCGCCTTGGG
Organism: Neisseria sicca; assembly: GCF_017753665.1. Lineage (NCBI taxonomy): Bacteria > Pseudomonadati > Pseudomonadota > Betaproteobacteria > Neisseriales > Neisseriaceae > Neisseria > Neisseria sicca. Next base: position 2,382,623 of record NZ_CP072524.1, on the reverse strand, counting down.
CGGCGGACGCTTATGATGCCGCGCGTTTTGCGGGCGTTTTCTTTACGATTATCGGGCTGACCGCCTGCGGTTTTGCCGGATTCAACTTTTTGGGCAGGCACCACGGGCGCAGCGTCGTCCTCATCCTGATCGGCAGCATCGGGCTGCTCTCGGTCGCGCACTTCCTCAACCCCGCTTCGGTCGCCTTTGCCGCATCGGGCATGATATTGTGCGGCTTTTCGTTGGCGCAACGCCGCGTCATTACCTCCTCCCTGTTGCTGGGCTTCGGCTGGGCGTTGCTGTCGCTTTCATCGGGCTATCTGATGACCGCCGCGCTGATGTTTTTAGCACCCGCCCTGCTGCTCGATGAGAAATGGCGCGTCAAACGCTATTACCTGACACTGGTCGGCGCGTTTGCCATCGGACTGCCGCTGTTGACGGTTTACCCGCTCATCTTCTCCAGAATACAGCCCGAACTCTTTTCCTTCTGGCTGCAACATCATTCGCTCGGCGCATTCGGCGGTTTGGGTGATTTTCAGACGACCTTCAGCCTGTTCTATTACCTGAAAAACCTGCTCTGGTTTACCCTGCCCGCGTGGCCGCTCGCCGCATGGACGTTAAGCCGTCCCCGCATCCGCGAAAAAAACTGGAGCGTATTGTGTATTTCATGGTTCCTCATCGTCCTCAGCATTCTCGCCGTCAGCCCGCAACGCCTACAAGACAACCTCGTTTGGCTGCTGCCCCCGCTCGCCCTGCTCGGCGCGGCTCAACTGGACGGACTGCGGCGCGGCGCGGCGGCGTTTATCAACTGGTTCGGCATCATGTCGTTCGGTCTTTTCGCCATCTTCCTGTGGACGGGCTTTTTCGCCATGAACTACGGCTGGCCTGCCAAACTCGCCGAACGTGCCGCCTATTTCAGCCCGTATTACACGCCTGACATCGACCCGATGCCGATGGCGGTCGCCCTGTTGTTCACCCCGTTGTGGCTGTGGGCAATTACCCGTAAAAACATCCGCGGCAGACAAGCCGTCACCAACTGGGCGGCAGGCGTTACGCTGGCGTGGGCATTGCTGATGACCCTGTTCCTACCGTGGCTTGATGCCGCCAAAAGTCATGCGCCCGTCGTCCTCCAAATGGAAGCCTCCCTCTCCCCCGAACTGAAACAACGGCTTTCAGACGACCTCGAATGTATCAGCATCGCCGCCGAAGACCGCCGCGCCCGTATCGCTTGGGCGCAATACAGCGAATTGAAACCCCATATCAACGACGCTGCCTGCCGCTACCGTCTGGTGCAGCAGCCTAAAAACACCGACGCGCCGCAAGGTTGGACGGAAATCTGGCAGGGCGCGAGACCGAGAAACAAAGTGGAAGGCTTCGCACTGCTGGAGAAAGCTGAATGAATCCGCTAGGGGTGTGAATGACAAACGTCGTCTGAAAATCCGTTTCAGACGACGTCTTTTCATGGGAATTTGAATATCGGAAACATCGTTTGCAAGAATGCGTCTGACAGGTATTTGATATAGTGGATTAACTTTAAATCAGGACAAGGCGACGAAGCCGAAGACAGTACAGATAGTACGGCAAGGCAAGGCAACGCCGTACTGGTTTAAAGTTAATCCATTATAAACACAAAGGTCGTCTGAAAACCGATATTTAGATTTTCAGACGACCTTTTAAATCATCTAAGGTTATGAAGAAAGGCACACAAAAACAATATTGCCGAAACTGCTGTCATTTCCGCATCAATCAGCATTTGCGAGAAAGGAATCAACACGTTATCCCAATAAATACATAAGGGCGCATCATTGCTCCCTTTTTTGATTACTATTTCGCCAATTCTTTGTCGATTTCCTGATAAAGCGCGGCGAAGTCCGGCTCGCCGACAAAGGTTTTCAGGATTTCGCCTTTTTTATTGATCAAGAAAGAAGTCGGGTAAACCTGCGTACCGAACGCTTGGGCGGCGGCTTTATCGGCATCAAACATGACGGTAAAAGGCAAGCCGTATTCTTTGACGTATTGGTTTACGCTTTCCAACGAGTCTATCGGCTGGGCAATGCCGAGGACTTGGAAGTCTTTACCTTGATAGTCTTTGGACATTTTGATGACTTTGGGCATTTCGCTGACACAGCCCGGGCAGGAGGGAAACCAGAAATTGATGAAGCTGACTTTGCCTTGCAAATTGGCGTTGGACACCGGTTTGCCTTGCAGGTCGGACAAAGAGAATGCGGGAGCAGGTTTGTTATCCGGAATGAGGACGATGGCGAGCAGCACGCCGATAATGGCGACTGCGGCAATGGTAATGAGTTTTTTCATGCTTCGGCGTATTGTTTTAAAAGGGTAAATAGAGGTTCGGGAATGCTGATGCTCCGCCCGCTTTCTGCGCTGACAACCATCAGCGTACTTTCGGCTTCGACGGCATTTTTGCCGCTGGGCAAAACGATGTTTTGGGTAAGGATAATATGACGCGAGGTCAGCTCTTTCAGACGACCTTCAAAGCGTAATATGTCGCCCTCGACGGCGGCGCGGCGATAACGGATGTCGGTGCGGACAACCACCAGCATCAAGCCGTCGATTTCGGACAAGAAACCGTGTTCCTCAAAAAATGTCCAGCGCGCTTCTTCGAGAAATTCGAGATAGCGCGCGTTGTTGACATGACCGTAGCCGTCAAGATGGTAATTGCGGACGCGGACGTTCATCAGTTCAGATTAAAGGGTTGAAAGGCTTCACGGGCGAGCGGTTCGTGTTCGAGGTCGGTAATGACGGTGGAGAGCTGTATGTCGAACCATTCGTTGAAAATATCGGCGTCCAAATCAGGCCACTCGCTCTCATCTTCGCACCAGTCGGCAAGTTCGGCAGCGAAAATGTCTTCAAACCGCGCTTCGATTTCGTCCCATACTTCGTCGGCGGTTTCACACGGACGGACGAGGTAAGAATTGGCATCGGCTTGAATGTCTTCAAGCGTCAAACCGTCAAGATGATTACCGGGCAGGGTTTGCAGCCAGTTCCAAAAAGGATCGAGCGGGATGAGCAGGAAGACGCTGCGGTTGACTTCGTACATGATGTTTTCCTTAGTTTCAGATAAGGGAATGATATAGCAAAGGCCGTGCAAACGCCATCTTTACGGACTGCCGCATTCTTTGCAGCCTTAAGCGTCCCGCCTTATTCATGAGCGTATATAGTGGATTAACTTTAAACCAGTACGGCGTTGCCTCGCCTTGCCGTACTATCTGTACTGTCTGCGGCTTCGTCGCCTTGTCCTAATTTAAATTTAATCCACTATAGAAAGTAAAAGGTCGTCTGAAAACCCGTGTTTCGAGTTTTCAGACGACCTTTGTTCTGTTTTCTGACCGGGATTAGAAACTGTAATTCACCCGTGCCGTATAAGTGCGCGGCGCGCCGGGCATGGCGTCGGAACGCCAGTATTTTTGATTGAACAGGTTGCCGACGGCGAAAGTAAGGTTCAGATTTTTGCGGTTCCAGCCGAGCATGGCGTCGGTGCGGGCGAAGCCGGGAAGCGTGGTGGTTAGCTTTTGGCTCGAATTGTAGCCGTAGCGTTTGCCCGTACCGGTTACGCCGATTTCGCCGTAGAGGTTTTCAGTCGGCGTGTAACGGAAAAACAGGTTGCCGGTAACGTTGCTGGTGTTTTCCAAATGGATGCCCACGCGGTTTGGATTTTCCTTGTCTTCAACCACTTTCGCCTGCATCACGCCCAACGATCCGCGCAGGTAGAGTTTTTTGGGGATGATTTGTCCGATGGCGGACAACTCCACGCCGCGCGAACGGTGTTTGCCGCCGACTGCCCAAGTGTAGGGATTATTTTGTGCGTCGGGGCGGTAGCGGATATTGAAGCGTTCGATTTGGTAGGCGGACAATGTGGTGCTGAGACGTTCGTCCAGCCAACTGCTTTTGACGCCGGTTTCGTATTGGCGGGTGTACTCGGGGTCGGCGTTGAACACGGCGGCAGACGAAGTGTCGATACTCAAATAGCCTCCGCGTCCGCCATAAGGCGCGAAGCCTTTGTTATACGAGGCGTAGAGCGTGTGGGCGGGCATTACGTTCCACACTGCGCCGATGTTGGGGCTGAACGAGTGGCCGCTGTATTGGCGGCTGCTGCCGGTGAGTTTGTTTTCGGAATTAAAGGTGTATTTGTCGTAACGGCCACCGAGGACGAATTTCAAATCGGGCGTGGCGGAGAAGATGTTTTGCACAAAGATGCCGTAGGAGTCGGCTTTGTGGCGGTTTTGGGTGAGGACGGGTTGCAGCCTGCCCGAAGCCGGCCAGCTTGCGCGGTCGTAGGGGTTGATGGAGGCGGAAAAGGCGCGGCTGAAACCCAATGTCGGGTTGCGGCGTTCGCGGCTGTAATCCAGGCCTACGGTCAGATGGTTTTCAAAACGGCCGATGGTGTAGTCGCCGTTGAGCGTGAAGTTGGACGACAGGGTTTTGTTGTCGGTCTGCTGCCAGGCGTAGTTGCGTTTGATGCGGTTGCCGTTTTCGCTGCCTGCATAGAAATGGTCGAAATCCTGCGCCGCCGTGCGGTGAGCGAGCTGCCATTGGGCGCGCCATTTGTCGTTGAAGGCGTATTCGAGGTCGGAACGCCAAACTTGCAGCTTGTCTTTGACAAAATCGTTCCGGTGGGCGAACCCCATGCGGTAAGGCAGTCCGAAGCGGTCGTACACGGATTTGGTCGGACTGCGGTCGGGCGTGCGCTCCACATTGTCGTAGGTGTATTGCCCCGTCCATTTCAAGCCGTTGTCGAGTTTGACGGTAATGCTGGGTGAAACCATGACGTTTTTGCTGTCTATGCCGCTGCGGAACGAATTGGCGCGCCCGACTTCGCCGATGAGGCGGATGGCGACGTTTTTGTTCAGCACTTCGTTGATGTCCATATTCAGGCTGCGGTTTGCCCATGAGCCGTAAACCGCACCGATGTTGCGGCTTTGTTTGAAGTTGGCGTATTTGCTGACCATGTTGATGACACCGCCGCCGTTGGTGCGGCCGTAAAGTACGGAAGACGGGCCTTTCAGGATTTCCACGCGCTCGATGTTGGCAGTGCTGCGGCGCACCTGCCCGCTTTCGCGCACGCCGTCGCGGTAAATATCGGATGCGTCGGCTTGGAAACCGCGCAGGAAAATGCTTTCGCCGCGCATATCGTAGGCAGCGTCGATGCCGGCATTGCCTTCGAGGATGGAACTCAAATCGTTCGTACCGTAATTTTTGTTTTTTTGGATGTTGAGCGTATCGACGGTTTGCGGCGTTTCTTTGATGAGCTGCCCGTTGCGGGTAACGGCGGCTTCGTCATAGTTGATGTAGCCTTTGAGTACGCTGGTGTCAGACTGTCCGACCACGGTAACGGTGGGCAGGGTAGCGGTGTAATGTTCACCATCGGCTGTATCGGCGGCATACAGCGGGAAGGCGGAGGCAATCAGGGCGGGAAGCAAGGAAAGGCGGGTGGAATATTGCATGTTCAACTCGAAAGGTGAAGGGATGCCGCATTATAGGAAATATTTTTGTTTAATCGAAATAATTGATAACAATTATCTTTATTTATAACAAATCGTGTTTATATTCTGCAACGAAGCAGCTACCAATAAAAATACATTTAAAATGAATACTATTATCTGATTATTAAATATAAATTTAGAATTACACAAACACCGCCATAAATCGAAAGGTCGTCTGAAAACTTGCGTTTCAAGCTTTCAGACGACCTTCTCGTTAACAACATTTAAGTTTCATAATCCTGCACGATTTTTTTGTACACGGCTTCGGGCAGGTAGCGGCGTATTATGTCGTGCCAGCCATCCGGGCCGACCAGGCCTTTGACCATAGTGGAAGACACTTCGGCGATTTCGCGCGGCGGCATCAGGAAAACCGTCGAAATTTCGGGTGCAAGGTCGCTGTTGATATAGCGCATGGAGCGTTCGTATTCGTAGTCGGCGGCGGAGCGGATACCGCGAACGATAAAGCCCGCGCCGATTTCGCGCGCGTAGCGGACTAGGAAGCGGTTTTCAAATACGCTGATGCGGACATTGGGAAAGTCGCCCGTAATCGCTTCGAGCATGGCGCGGCGTTCGTCTATGGTGTAGGTGTTGCGTTTTTCGGGATTGATGCCGATGGCGACGACGAGTTCGTCAAAAAGAACCTGAGCTTCTTGTATCATCCAAAGATGGCCGAGGGTCGGCGGGTCGAAGCTGCCTGCGTAAACGGCGCGGCGCGGGGGGATAGTGTTCATGGGTAGTAGGATGAGTGATGGCAGCCGTCAGGATAGCGGGCGGGGAATGGAATGTCAAAAAGGTCGTCTGAAAACCTGTTTGCAGTTTTCAGACGACCTTTGAATTCTTTCGTCAGATGCGTAAACGGTTAATCATCGCCGCTGAACGCCAACAAAATACGCAGCAGGCTGCTGAAGATATTGTAGATGGAGATGAAGATGGTCAGAGCCGCGCTGATATGGCTGTCTTCGCCACCGTCAATCACCGTACGCACCTGCCACATAATCATCAGCGAGCTGAACAGGACAAACGCTGCCGAAACGGCGAGGCTCAATGCCGGGATTTGCAGGAAGAAGTTGGCAATCATCGCGATCATCAACACTACCGCGCCGACGGTCAGGAAGCGGCCTAGCGAATTCATATTGACATTGGTGCGGCGCGCCATTGCAGACATGGTGAAGAACACCCCGGCAGTCATGGCGGCAGCGATGCCGACGATTTGCGTACCGTTTGGAATAGCGAGCGTATATTGCAGAAGCGGGCTGATCAGCACACCCATGCCGAAAGTGAAGATCATCAGGAGGGTTGCGCCGACATTGCTGTAACGGTTTTTCTCAATGAGGAAAGTCATGCCGTAGAAGAACACCAGCACGGCAACCAGCCCCATCCAGCCTTGACCGAACAGAGAGAACAGATTCAGTCCAAACTGGCCGCTGAAATATGCGCCGGCAACGGCGGGAATGAAAGACAGGCCGAGCAGGCGGTAAGTTTTTTGCAGGACGGTATTTTTAGCAACCTGTCCTGTGACGGTATAGTCGTAAACGTCGTTTCGCATGGCGTTTGCTCCTGAAAAATGGTTTGAAAACAAATAAATTCGGATTGTAACAGTAAATCATCGGCTTGGGCATATCAAGTATGCCGCCGTCGCCGCTTACCGATAGGTAATGGCTAATGGCGTATTTTAAAGGGCTTGAATGAAACAGGTCGTCTGAAAACCAGAAAACCTGTTTTCAGACGACCTGCATTTTCCTCATGAATCCTTTATAATCTCTTCCTTTATAAATCAATATCTTTCGAAAGAAGCAAAATGTCCGATTTCCGTCAAGATTTCCTTAAGTTTGCGCTGGCGCAGAATGTATTGAAATTCGGTGAATTTACGACCAAGGCAGGCCGTCAGTCGCCTTATTTTTTCAACGCCGGATTGTTTAACGACGGCGCATCGACGCTGCAACTGGCGAAGTTTTACGCGCAGGCGATTATTGAGAACGGCGTGAAATTCGACATGCTGTTCGGCCCGGCTTACAAAGGCATTATTTTGGCGGCGGCAACGGCGATGATGCTGGCGGAAAAAGGCGTGAACGTGCCGTTTGCCTACAACCGCAAAGAAGCGAAAGACCACGGCGAAGGCGGCGTGTTGGTCGGTGCGCCGCTCAAAGGCCGCGTATTGATTATCGACGACGTGATTTCTGCGGGAACATCTGTGCGCGAATCGGTCAAACTGATTGAAGCGGAAGGCGCAACGCCCGCCGCCGTCGCCATCGCACTCGACCGCATGGAAAAAGGCACGGGCGAATTGTCCGCCGTTCAGGAAGTGGAAAAACAATACGGCTTGCCCGTCGTCGCCATTGCCAATCTGAACGACCTGTTCACGCTCCTGCAAAACAATGCGGAATTCGGCGGCTTCCTCGAACCGGTCAGAGCCTACCGCGAACGCTACGGCGTCGCCTAAAATCCCGATAAACAAAAGGTCGTCTGAAGACGGACAATCCCTTTTCAGACGACCTACCCCAATCAAACACACATTAAAACAACACATTCCACACTTTACACGGAAAACACCTATGCCCGCATGTATCTGCCCACACTGCAAAACTTCACTTTGGGTCAAAGACACCCAGCTCAACGTCGCACAAGGCTTTGTCGTTTGCAATAAATGCGAAGGTCTGTTCAAAGCCAAAGACAGCCTTGCGCCGTCCTCCGCCCCCGCCAACCCCGATACACTGCCCAACGCCGTTACTGACGTTCGTCTCGTACACGACATGGGTGGTAACATCCGCAACCGTAAACAACTCTCCCGCCACGAAATCGCCAACCTGCTCGACAGCGCCGAACGCGCCCGAAAAGCCAAAGAAGAGGAGGCACGGCGCGCCGAAGAGGAAAAACGGCGGACTGAAGAATTCCAAGCCTTGATGGCTGCCGCTGCCAAACCCGCCAAATCCGAAGAAGGCTTCAACTGGACGCTGGCGGTACTGGTCGCGCTGACCGTCCTCATCATGCAGCTTTTCTATCTGGTTTTGTTATGAACACATCTCCGGGCTTTGTTGCCGATTTTCGCGAAGCCGCGCCCTATATCCACTACCTGCGCGGCAAAACACTGGTTATCGGCATCACCGACAGCCTGCTCGAAGGCGACACCCTGAACCGTCTTGCCGCCGATTTCCACCTGCTTGCAGGCTTGGGCGTGCGCCTCGTGTTGGTACACGGCACGCGCCATTTTCTCAACTGCCTCGCCGCCGACAGACAATTCGTTCCGCAATACCACCGCAACCGCCGCATTACCGACGACGCCACCCTGCGCGACGCCAAGCAGGCAGTCGGCATGATACGCAGCGACATCGAAGCCGCCCTGTGCAGCAGCGCATCCGCCCCCTTGCGCAACAAACCGATTCCCACCGCTTCGGGTAATTTTCTCACCGCCCGTCCGCTCGGCGTCATTGACGGCATAGACATGGGCTATACCGGCATCGTCCGCAAAACCGACACCGACTCCATCAACCGCCGCCTCGACGACGGCGCCATCGTCCTCATCAGCCCGCTCGGACACTCCTACGGCGGCAAAACCTTCAACCTCAGCATGAGCGAAGCCGCCGAAGCCGTCGCTGTCGCCCTTCAAGCCGAAAAACTCGTGTACCTGACCGAAGAAGCCGGCATTTGCAACGCCGACGGCATCCTCATGTCCACCCTATCCTCAGGCGAAGTCCGCCACCTGATAGAAACCGCACACAACATCCCCGTGCGCCTGCTCCAAGCCGCCGTCAATGCCGTCGAAAACGGCGTCAGCCGCGTTCAAATCCTCAGCGGACGCGAAGACGGCGGACTATTGCGCGAACTCTTCACCCGCGAAGGCTGCGGCACCGCCATCGCCCGCGATGCCTTCGTCTCCATCCGCCAAGCCCACAGCCGCGATATCCCGCGCATCATCGCCCTGATACGCCCGCTTGAAGAACAAGGCATCCTGTTACACCGCAGCCGCGAATATCTCGAAAACCACATCTCCGGCTTTTCCGTCCTCGAACACGACCGCAACATCTACGGCTGCGTCGCCCTCAAAACTTTCGAAGACCCCGAAATCGGCGAACTCGCCTGCCTCGTCGTCTCCCCCGAAGCCCGCGACGGCGGCTACGGCGAAATGTTGCTCGACCACCTCTTCCAAAAAGCCCAAAGCTTGGGCATCCGCCGTCTGTTCGCCCTCTCAACCCACACAGGCGAATGGTTTGTCGAACGCGGTTTTCAGACGACCTCTCCCGACGCCTTACCCGAAGAACGCCGCCGCGACTACCTTGCCAACGGCCGCAATTCGCAAGTGTTTGTACGAAATATCGAACCTTGATGCGACACGTTTTGCGCCTCCCGTTCATCCGACCTCGCGGTCGAACCCATCATTCAGATTTAGCTTGTTCACTGTTAAATATTATATTCGGACGTAGGCTGACAGCTTGCCGATTCCGGATAAACCTGCCCAACCCATTGCCGTTTCCGGGCGGTTGGAAGGAGTGGAAAGTCAAGAATCAAAATAATATCCCCATACGGTCTTTTATAAAAAGGTCGTCTGAAAACACGGCATATATTTTCACCGAGCAACGACTTTATCGGGAAATACGAACTTGCTGATCATCCCGTTTATGTATATGATAACGAACACCGTGCCGGTGTAGCTCAGTCGGTAGAGCAGCGCATTCGTAACGCGAAGGTCGGGGGTTCGATTCCCTTCTCCGGCACCAGATTGGATAAAGAGAGGTCGTCTGAAAACTTGGTTTCTGGGTTTTCAGACGACTTTTTTATTATGGTGTTTGTTCAAGGCTGAGGACTTGGAAAGCATTTTTCAAAATACCAAACAGTTTTTGCGACATAAAATTTAGCGACAATCCTTGACGATAACCTAAATTACTATTCATTAAGAACCTGAAATTCATTTTCTCATTCCAATATTCTGCAATATCACTGCCACGAAAATTGAACCGAGGATCTTTAATACAACTATAGTTAATTAATGTAATAGCCAGTATATCTGTTTCCTCAGAAATATAAGTACGCTGTTCATCATTGAAGTCAGGTAATGATTGTATATTGAATAATTGAGCAAAATCTTCGGCATGTGTGCGATTTCTATTAATATCTTCAGCTAATTTTGGATAAAAACAAAAGATAAATATAGCTGTAATAATGAGCAATTTATATTCAATTACAAAATCTTTCCCTAATCCTTGGGCTAAAGAATTAAATATTTCCAAATATCGTACTAATGTTTCCGTTTCTCTTAGCGACAGATTATTTCGTTGAATAATCTCACCAAGGAAATCCATGATTGGATTATTTTTGATTAACAGAGATAATTCATCATTCAGTTCTATTAATTCCTGACAATAACGAATTGATACAAATTTTCTTTCTTCCTCAAGCCGAGCCACAACTTTATCCGGCAAAGCAAAGCTGTACTTCAAAAACTTATCCAAATATTTTTGCGCATCTACTTCCAACCCATACCGATGATTAATCGCCGCGCGCAGTTGCTTGGTGTTCGTCACCAGAACGACTTTGACGTTTTCAACATCAAAGACATGTTTGATGACTTCCAGCATATCGACGGCGTAATCGGGGCGGCAGCGGTCGAGTTCGTCGATAAACAGAATAATCGGTTTTTCCTCTGCAAATTTTTTTAGGCAGGCTTTGAGCGTTTCCAGATTTTTTTCCGCTTCGATTTGCTCTTTCAACAAGGCTTCGACGGTTGCATCAATAGTTGCATCAATGGAATGGCTGGCAAGTGTGGTGGCAGCACCAGCTACGGTTGCTGCTGCATTTTTTGCTTCTTGCTTATCATTTATAATTTGGCTCATTCCTTCTGCTAAATCTTCCATATTTTGCTTTAGGACATGACCAACCGCTGCCTTAGCAACGGTTTTCATTACGAATCCTGCGGCTTTCGCGACTTTCTTCGTCATTTCTTTGCGCTGTTCAGACGGCTGCTCGCCAGTATCTTCAGGCGTACATGCTTTGATGATTTCGGCAAGCAATGCCAGCAGAGGCTCTCCGCTGTGGTCTGAACGGAAGGCGTCAATATAGACAGGCTGGTAATCGGGATGTTGCTGCTGTATGAGCCGAATCAGCTTTTGGCAAAATTCGGTTTTGCCCGTTCCCCAGCCGCCGTCGATGACCATAGGGGAAAGGTCGATATCTGAGGTAAGCAGCCTGATGATGTTTTCGGCTATCGGCTTACGCTTGAATTCGTCTTGTGTACCGAAAGTGGGTTTTTCTAAAGTTTGAGTTTCCATGTCATCCCTTTGTTTAATCATAAATTCAAATAAGAATACACGCATCGTCATTCCCGCGCAGGCGGGAATCCAGACCGCAATCATTCACTCGTAGCAACTGTATTTTTCACCCCGTCGGGCAAAAATACAGTTACTACAAAATACGGTTTTTCCAAGCTTGAAACTGATGAAATCCGTTTAAAAGCAGCATTTGTAGCTCTTCCCCAGAAGATATGACAGTATAGTTATCACTATATTCTTCCGGTAAATGTTGTGCAGTGTCTTGTTCTAATAAGATAAATAAGGGTTCAGTATCGCTAAATTGCGGATTAACAATCACCCAATCCGCAGCACGGCACAGCTCATAGATGAAACTACACTCCTCATCCGTTAAATATGCATGACCAATATTTCCTTCAAACTGGCATTCCCTATCATTGAAATCCGTTATTTCCAAATCTGTGGAACAGTTATCAAACTCTAAATAGTTGCCGTCCTTATCACGAAGGCAGCTATCTAGCCCCCTGCTGTTTAAAAATGATTTTGCACCTTCGCGGTTTCCGTCTACCTGTTCGCCATTTTCAAAGCGGTAGAAATATAGGGAAAAGCCCATTGTTACTCCTTGTTTATTTGATTTTCAGGTTGGGTTTTACACATCAATTTTAATGTGTAGGCTGCTTTTGTAGACTTTGAAAACCTACCGCAAGTCAGATTCTTGAATCTGACATCTTGTAGTAACAGATGTGTCGAAACACAAGAATTATCTGACCTGCGGCTGCTCCGCGTTCAGGTAGCTTACTTCGCTCCCTTAAACCCACGTTTTAAATGCACCATCAGCAATGCGACGGCGGCAGGCGTTACGCCGGAAATGCGGCTGGCTTGGCCGACGGTTTCGGGTTTGTGCTGGTTGAGTTTTTGCTGCACTTCGGCGGATAAGCCTTTGACTTTGCTGTAATCGATGTCGTCGGGAAGCTTTAAGGTTTCGATGTCGCGGCGGCTGTCGATTTCTTCGTTTTGGCGGTCGATATAGCCTTGGTATTTGACTTGGATTTCGACTTGCTCAATCACGTTTTCAGGCAGCCTGCACTCGGGTTGTGCGCCTTCGAGCGTCATCAGTGCGGCGTAGTCGAGGTTTGGACGGCGCAGGAGGTCGTGCAGGTTGGCTTCGCGGCTGAGTTTTTGTCCGAACACGCGGATTTGTTCGTCTTCGGCGAGTTTTTGCGGCGTGTACCATGTTGTTTTCAAACGTTGGATTTCGCGTTCGATGGCTTCGCGCTTTTCGTTGAACATGCGCCATTGTTCTTCACCCACCAAGCCGATTTTGTGGCCGTCTTCGGTCAGGCGCATGTCGGCGTTGTCTTCCCTGAGTTGCAGGCGGTATTCGGCGCGGCTGGTGAACATGCGGTAAGGCTCGTTCACGCCTTTGGTGATGAGGTCGTCCACCAATACGCCGAGATAGGCTTGTTCGCGGCGCAGCAGGAGCGGGTCTTGTTCGCGGACGTATTGCACGGCGTTCGCACCTGCGAGCAGGCCTTGTGCGGCGGCTTCTTCGTAGCCGGTCGTGCCGTTGATTTGTCCGGCGAAGAAGAGGCCTTGGATGGTTTTGGTTTCAAGGCTGGCTTTGAGGTTGCGCGGGTCGAAGTAGTCGTATTCGATGGCGTAACCGGGGCGCAGGATATGGGCGTTTTCGAGGCCTTTCATGCTGCGCACGAGGGCGATTTGGATGTCAAACGGCAGGCTGGTGGAGATACCGTTAGGATAGTATTCGTGCGTGGTCAGGCCTTCGGGTTCGAGGAAAATCTGATGGCTGTCTTTGTCGGCGAATCGGTTGATTTTGTCTTCGATAGACGGACAATAACGCGGGCCAACGCCTTCGATTTTGCCGGTAAACATCGGGCTGCGGTCGAAGCCTGAGCGGATGATGTCGTGGGTTTGCGTGTTGGTATGCGTAATCCAGCAGGACACTTGGCGCGGGTGCATTTCGGCGCTGCCGCGCACGGACATTACGGGAACGGGTGTGTCGCCGGGCTGTTCGGTCAGTTGGGAGAAGTCAATCGTGCGTCCGTCAATACGCGGCGGCGTGCCGGTTTTCAGACGGCCTTGCGGCAAGTTCAATTCGCGCAAACGGCCGCCCAAGGATTTGGCGGCGGGGTCGCCCGCACGGCCGCCTTCGTAGTTTTCCAAACCGATGTGGATTTTGCCGGACAAAAACGTGCCGGCGGTCAACACGACGGCGCGTGCTTTAAACTCCACACCCATCGCGGTAACCACGCCGCTGATGCGTTCGCCGTCGAGGGTAACGTCGTCAACCGACTGCTGGAAGAGGTCGAGGTTTTCTTGGTTTTCCAGCATTTCGCGGATGGCGGCTTTATACAGGATGCGGTCCGCCTGCGCGCGCGTGGCACGCACTGCCGCTCCTTTGCTGGCGTTCAGGCGGCGGAACTGGATGCCGGATTTGTCGGTTGCCAACGCCATCGCGCCGCCGAGCGCGTCAAGTTCGCGCACGAGATGGCCTTTGCCGATGCCGCCGATGGAGGGGTTGCACGACATTTGTCCGAGCGTTTCGATGTTGTGTGTGAGCAAAAGCGTCTGCGCGCCCATGCGTGCGGCGGCGAGCGCGGCTTCCGTGCCTGCGTGGCCGCCGCCGACGACGATGACGTCGTAGGTTTTGGGGTAAATCATGTGGGTCATGTGTGTCAACGGGCCTAATGGTTTCAGACGACCTCTTTTCTCTGACGGAGGTCGTCTGAAAATATAATGAATTCAAAAATAAACGTGGGATTGTACGCTTTTTCGGGGGGATTTGACAGGTGGAAAGGGGCTTGCGGGTACGGGATGGGAAAAAGGTCGTCTGAAAATCCGGCCTCACCGAAATGAAAACGGATAAAACGGGTTTGACCAAATCTCAAATCCACAGTTTTTTAGAAGAATTTAGATGAATTTTGCAGGCAACGAATGCGTTACGTTGCCGCATGCAATCTTTGGATTTCCGACCATCCGTTACCATACATAGGGGAGAGGATATTGAGAAAAAAGAAGGTCGTCTGAAAACCAAGTTTCGGTTTTTCAGACGACCTTTTGCTTGATCAAATCACTTCAATGCATTGCCCGATGTAAATCAGCAATGAACCAGCGTGCCTTCGTCTTCGCCGATAACGACGCGTTTGAGCGAACCTTGTTTGGCGATGCCGAAGACGACGATGTTGAGTTTGCGTTCGCGGCAGAGGGCGAAGGCGGTCGCGTCCATGACTTTGAGGTTTTTGTTCAAAGCTTCGTCAAAGGTGATGGTTTCGTAGCGCGTAGCGGACGGGTCTTTTTTCGGGTCTGCGGTATAAACACCGTCCACGTTGGTGGCTTTGAGCATGACGTCGCAGTTCATTTCGGCTCCGCGCAGGGCGGCGGCGGTGTCGGTGGTGAAGAAGGGGTTGCCCGTACCGGCGGCGAAGATGACGACTTTGCCTTCTTCGAGGTATTGGATGGCTTTGGGGCGGGCGTAGGTTTCGGCGATTTGCTGCATGGAAAGCGCGGATTGTACGCGCGCTTTGATGCCGAGGGTTTCGAAAGCATCTTTGAGGGCAAGGGCGTTCATGACGGTCGCCATCATGCCCATGTAGTCTGCGGTGGCGCGGTCCATGCTGCCTGCTTGGGCGGATACGCCGCGGAAGATGTTGCCGCCGCCGACGACGATGCCGACTTGTACGCCCATTTTGACAACTTCGGCGATTTCACCGACGGTTTGGACGATGGTGTCGTGGTTGATGCCGAAAGGATCGGAACCCATCAGGGATTCGCCGGAGAGTTTCAGTAATACGCGTTTGTATTTGATTTGCTGTGTCATGGGATACCTTGCTTTCTTTGGGTGGATAGCGCCGATTATTCAGAGCGAACTGACCATTCATTCCAAATGCTCAGTTCACCCTGTGGCGCTGCTTCAATGCGGGGAAAGGGCGTTTGATTTTTCAGACGACTTTTCGGGATGTTTGGCTGACAGGGTAACGCGTTTTCCGTGGGTGTATGGGTTTGGATAAATTATTATGAGACCTTTGCAATAACATAGGTTACTAAAATTTTATGCTCAATCTCATTTTCAAAATTCAAAACCTTTCTGATTTTTCCTACTTTTGCTCAATATTAGGAAGGTTTTAGGCAATTGAAAATTTTTTGGCGCATTTTTATGCGTCAAATTTCGTTAACAGACTATTTTTGCAAAGGTCTCATTATGTGTTGATTATGATGAAATATTTTCTGTTCGACAGTATTTTAAACAGTGTAGCTCTCAAAAAAAAGCACCCTGATTCGTTTGGAATCCAGGTGCTTTCTTTTTCATAATTGCCTTACACTTTAGCAGCAGCGGCAACTTCGGCTGCGTAGTCGACAACGGCTTTTTCGATACCGTCGCCTACTTTGTAACGTACGAAGCTAACCACTTCAGTGCCGTTTTCTTTAGCGAATTGGGCAACGGTTTGGTCAGGGTTCATTACGAATGCTTGGCCGTTCAGAGTGATTTCAGCCAAGAATTTACGGATACGGCCTTCAACCATTTTAGCGGCGATGTCGGCAGGTTTGCCGGAAGCGATAGCTTGTTCGGTATAGATGTGGCGTTCTTTTTCGATGGTTTCGGCATCTACTTCGGCTTCGGTTACGCATTGCGGTTTGGCGGCAACGATGTGCATACCGATTTTACGCGCTACGTCTTCAGAGCCTTTGAACTCAACCAATACGCCTTCGGTAGCCAATGCACCGTGGATGTAGGCAACCAGTTGGTTGGCAGTGTCGATGACTTGGAAGCGGCGGACAGACATGTTCTCGCCCAATTTGGCGATGATGGCTTTGCGTTCGGTCTCAACCAATTCGCTCAGTTCCTCAACGGTAGCGGGTTTTTTCTCGGCAGCGGTTTTGGCAACGAAGTTGGCGAATTCTACGAAGCCTGCGTCTTTGGCAACGAAGTCGGTTTCGCAGTTTACTTCAACCAATACGCCGACATTGCCGTTGATGGCGTAAGCCAATACGCCTTCGGCAGCGGTACGGCCAGCCAGTTTACCGGCTTTCGCGCCGGATTTGATGCGCAGGATTTCTTCGGCTTTTTCGAAGTTGCCTTCGGCTTCAACCAAGGCTTTTTTGCATTCCATCATGCCCAGGCCGGTAGCGGCGCGCAGGTCGGCAACCATTTTTGCAGTAATTTCTGCCATTTTGAATCTCCTAGATTTTGGGGAAACACGGGGTATCCGTGTTTGGGAATGGGGTCGTCTGAAAAGGCTTTTCAGAACGGGATTTGAGAAAAGGGGCATAACGCCCCTCTTCGGTTTGCCGGATTACTCGGCAGCAGCTTCTTGGGCAGCGGCTACGGTTTCTTGCAGCGCTTGGTTTTTGCCTTCCAAAACTGCGTCGGCGATGCCGCGGCAGTACAGGCGGATGGCTTTGGCGGAGTCATCGTTACCGGGGATAACGTATTTCACGCCGTCAGGGCTGTTGTTGGTATCGACTACGGCGATAACAGGGATGCCCAGTTTTTCAGCCTCAACCAGAGTACCTTTTTGGTAGCCGGTGTCGATAACGAAAATCGCGTCAGGCAGGCCTTTCATGTTTTTGATACCGCCCAAAGAACGTTCCAGTTTTTCAACGTCGCGTTGCATTTCCAGAATTTCTTTTTTGTTGAAACCGCCTTCGGCAGCGTTTTCCAAAGCAGCGGTTTTTTCTTCCAGGCGTTTGATGGATTGCTTAACGGTTTTGTAGTTGGTCAGCATGCCGCCCAACCAACGGTAATCGACGAAAGGCATACCGGCGCGGGTAGCTTCTTCGCGGATGATTTCACGCGCTTGACGTTTGGTGCCGACGAACAGCACGGTGCCTTTGTTGGCAACCAGACGGCGTACGGCTTCTTGCGCTTCTTGGAACATCGGCAGGGTTTTTTCCAGGTTGACGATGTGGATTTTGTTGCGCGCACCGAAAATGTATTGTGCCATTTTTGGGTTCCAGAAACGGGTTTGGTGGCCGAAGTGAACGCCGGCTTCAATCATCTGACGCATAGTAATTTGAGACATTTTATTTCCTTGAAAGGGTTAAGAGCACACATTCAATCGCATAGAACTTGATAGGCTGCACCTATTGTCAAGCACCCTTCGGCGAAAGTGGGCATAAGTTTTAAAAAATAGTGTGTTTCCGAAATGGAAAACTGACGGATTATAGCGGATAAGGGGTCGTCTGAAAAGGGATTTTATGCACTGCCGTCGTGTTTACCGCCTTCTTGTCCGGCTGTGCGGCGGCTTTGTTCGAATACTTCTTTTTCCTGCTGCTTCATCAGGCGGTTGCGGCGGCGGATGGTGACGGTGAAAACGGTAAACGCGACGGGCAATACCGCCCAAAAAACCAAATAAATCAGCGCACGCGCAATGCTCGGCTGGGCGGCTGAATACATGACTGCGACGAAGAGGTAGCCGATAAGGACGATATGCCACATGGCGGAATCCTGTTTTGATGTTAACGGAGCGTTTATAATCGCCGTATTCTACAACAACACTCAAAAGGTCGTCTGAAATGAGGAATGAGGAAAAACACGCCCTGCGCCGAGAGTTGCGCCGCGCCCGCGCGCAGATGGGGCATCAAGGGCGACTGGCGGCAGGACAAACGATTAACCGTCTGCTCAAACGTTATATCAAGAAGGGACGGAAGATCGGCGTGTATTGGCCGATGGGCAACGAGCTTCGTTTGGACGGTTTCGTCCGCGCGGCGCAAAAACGCGGCGCCAAACTTTATCTGCCTTATATCGAACCGCGTTCGCGGCGGATGTGGTTTACGCCCTATCCTGCCAACGGAGTAAAACAAGAACGCAAGCGCGGCAGGGCGAAATTGAATGTGCCGCAGTTTGCGGGACGCAAAATCCGCGTACACGGTTTATCGATATTGTTCGTCCCGATTGTCGGCATAGACCGCGAGGGCTACCGCTTGGGGCAGGCAGGCGGCTATTACGACGCGACGCTCGCGGCGATGAAATACCGTTTACAGGCAAAAACCATAGGCGTAGGCTTCGATTGCCAACTGGTTGACACGCTGCCGCGCGAACCGCACGACCTGCCGCTGGACGGGTTTGTATCGGAGTCGGGCGTGCTGGTGTTCAAACATCATTAATCAATAGCTTTCAGACGACCTCAAAGATGCCGTCCGTTAAGACACTATAAAAGGTCGTCTGAAAACTCAAACCATCAAATATAGTGGATTAAATTTAAATCAGGACAAGGCGACGAAGCCGAAGACAGTACAAATAGTACGGCAAGGCGAGGCAACGCCGTACTGGTTTAAATTTAATCCACTACACAAAGGAAACCCCATGGCTGATTTCTCATCCGTTCCCGTTTTGTCCTTCGATCGCGTCCGTCTCGAACCTTTAACAACGGCACACGAAGCCGGTTTGCACGAAGCAGTTTGCGACGGCGAAGTCTGGAAGCTGAACGTAACCACCGCGCCCGAACCCCACCAAGTGGCGGACTACATCCGCACCGCCACGCAAACCCGCCTCGCCTTTGCCGTCATCGACGAAGACACGGGCAAAATCGTCGGATCGACTTCGCTTTATCACATCGATCCCGCCATCCCCCGCCTCTACATCGGTTTCACATGGTACGCCCTGTCGGCACGGCGCACACGCATCAATACCGCCTGCAAAATCATGTTGCTCGACTACGTTTTCGACACTTTAAACTGCCGCTGCGTCTGCTGGCAGACCGACAACCTCAACACCGCCTCCCAACGCGCCATCGAACGCCTGGGCGCACACCAAGACGGCATCTTGCGCTGCCACAAGCTGCGGAAAGACGGCAGCGTGCGCGATACGGTGGAATACAGCCTGCTGCGCGAAGAATGGCCGCAGGCAAGGGCAAAACTGCTCGAAAAAGTGGCAGCTTATGACGCATCCTGAAAAAACGTTTTCTTCTTCATTTTTTCATCAAAACACGTCCATCTTGCTGACAATCTGAAGTCTTTAAAAAATTAATGAAATAAGGTGTGACACCGCCAATACCCTGATAAATAAAGGCCATCTGAATGTTTCAGACGACCTTTTCAAACCGCGTTTATGTAAATCCAAACAGAAAATCTTTGCAATTCTCAGAAAAATCCACTAAATTCTCAATAACATATTATGAACGGTTTAACATCGGTTCAAAACGTAAAACACGCGCGCAATCTTCCACGCCAAAAACACCGCGCCAGCAGGTTTTACCGCCGAGACAGGCGTTCGTAATACAACGGATAATCATAAAGGCAGGATATGCCTGTTTCTAGGAGTACAACCATGGCTGAAGCAACAGATGTTGTCTTGGTGGGTGGAGGCATTATGAGCGCGACTTTGGGCGTTTTGCTCAAAGAACTCGAACCGTCTTGGGAAATCACCCTTATCGAACGCTTGGAAGACGTAGCGTTGGAATCGTCAAACGCTTGGAACAACGCCGGCACAGGGCATTCCGCATTATGCGAACTCAATTACGCCCCGCTCGGCGCAGACGGCACCATCGACCCGACCCGCGCCCTCAATATTGCCGAACAATTCCACATCAGCCGCCAGTTCTGGTCATCGCTTGTCGAAGAAGGCAAAATCACCGACAACTCCTTCATCCATACCGTCCCGCATATGTCGCTGGTCATGAACACCGACCATTGCGACTACCTGCAAAAACGTTTCGACGCCTTCAAATCCCAAAAACTCTTTGAACGGATGGAATTCTCCACCGACCGCGCCAAAATCGCCGAATGGGCGCCACTGGTCATCAACGGCCGTAAAGAAGGCCAACCCGTCGCCGCCAACTACTCCGCCGAAGGTACGGACGTCGATTTCGGCAGCCTGACCCGCCAAATGGTGCAATACCTGCGCGAAAAAGGCGTCAAAACCGAGTTCAACCGCCACGTCGACGACATCAAACGCGAATCCGACGGCGCATGGGTACTCAAAACCAGCGACACCCGCAATCCCGACGGCCAGCTCACCATCCGCACCCGCTTCCTTTTCCTCGGCGCAGGCGGCGGCGCACTGACCCTGCTGCAAAAATCCGGCATCCCCGAAGGCAAAGGCTACGGCGGCTTCCCCGTTTCCGGCCTGTTCTTCCGCAACAGTAACCCCGAAACCGCCGCGCAGCACAACGCCAAAGTGTACGGACAAGCCTCCGTCGGAGCGCCGCCCATGTCCGTTCCGCATCTCGACACCCGCAATGTGGACGGCAAACGCCACCTCATGTTCGGCCCTTACGCAGGCTTCCGCTCCAACTTCCTCAAACAAGGCTCGCTCATGGATTTGCCCCTGTCCATCCACTTGGACAACCTCTACCCCATGCTGCGCGCCGGTTGGGCGAATATGCCGCTGACCAAATACCTGTTGGGCGAATTGCGTAAAACCAAAGAAGAACGCTTTGCCTCCCTGCTGGAATACTACCCCGAAGCAAACCCTGACGACTGGGAACTCATCACCGCAGGACAACGCGTTCAAATCATCAAAAAAGACTCCGAAAAAGGCGGCGTCCTCCAATTCGGCACCGAAATCGTCGCCCACGCCGACGGCTCGCTTGCCGCACTCTTGGGCGCATCCCCCGGCGCATCAACCGCCGTACCCTTGATGATCAAACTCATCCACCAATGCTTCCCAAGCCGCATTTCCTCATGGGAAGGTCGTCTGAAAGAACTTGTCCCCGGCTTCGGCATCAAGCTCAACGACAACCCGCAGCTTGCCGAAGAAATCATCAGCCACAACGCCAAAGTATTGGGTATCCATCATCAATGATGGGAAAGTAAGGATGAAACAGCGTATCCTTGAGATACGCTGTTTTCATGTGTGGATAGAATGGAAATGCCCATCGTTGGCAGTGCAGCATAAAACCAATAAAGTCAGCTATACATGGCAAACCTGAACAAAAAGGCTCAGCCGTCATTCCCACCTACGCGGGAATGAAGGTACCGATGTTTTGATTGTTGCCGGATCAAGCTTAAATTGGCACAGTGGACAAACCCGAATTCACATATATAAAGAATATAAAAGGTCGTCTAAAACCCCATTTCAGGATTTTCAGACGACCTCTTTTCTTATCAAAAGTGACACAAAGCCATCTGCCTTTTAAAACGTAAACCCGGTTTCCAATTCATCGTCGCCAACCAGTTCGACCAACAGCGTATAAAGCGGTGCAAGCTCGGTGTAGCGGCGGGAGGTGCGGCGCAGGTAGTTGAGGAAACGCGGGATTTCGGGGCGGTATTTGTCTTTGCCGTCGCGGTAGTACAGGCGGGCGAAGATACCGGCGACTTTCAGATGGCGTTGTACGCCCATCCATTCAAACCAGCGGTAAAACTCATCAAACGCGGCGGGTACGGGCAATCCGGCGGCGCGGGCTTTTTCCCAGTAACGGATGACCAAGTCCAATACGAATTCTTCTTCCCATTCGATAAAGGCATCGCGCAGGAGGGAAACCAAGTCGTAGGAAATCGGGCCGTAGAGTGCGTCTTGGAAGTCGAGTACGCCGGGGCGGCCGGTTGTGAGCATAAGGTTGCGGACGATGAAGTCGCGGTGGACGTACACCTGCGGCTGGGCAAGCAACGGCGGCAACAGGGTGTCGATGGTTTGCTGCCAAAGCTGGCGTTGTTTGAAGTTGAGTTCGCGTCCGAGTTCTTTGGCGACGAACCATTCGGGGAACAGGTTGATTTCGCGCAGCATGATGTCGCGGTCGTATTCGGGCAATTCGCCTGCACGGCTGGCCTTTTGCAGCCCGACCAATTCGTCTATGGCTTCAAGCAGCAGGACTTTGTGTGCATCCGCGCCTTGCTCTTGCTGCATGGCGGTCAGGAAAGTGGTGCTGCCCAAGTCGTTTAGCACCATAAATCCTTGTGCTTCATTGGCGTGCAATACTTGGGGAACGTTAAGCATATTGAAAAGTTTTTGCACTTTTAGGTAAGGAGCGACGCTCATTTTATCGGGCGGCGCGTCCATGCAGATGACGGTCTTGCCGTCGGCAAAAGTAGCGCGGAAGTAGCGTCGGAAGTCGGCATCGGCGGCGGCGAAGCTCAATTCAAAGTTTTGTTCGGGATAGACGGCGTGCAGCCAATTTTGTAATTCGGTTTGTCGTTGCATAGCGGTGTCGCGGATTTTCAGGTTAAAATAACCGCTATTCTAACTGGCAAACCGATTTAAGGGGCGATTTTGGCTCGTTTATTTTCACTCAAACCATTGGTTTTGGCGTTAAGCGTCGGCTTCGGCGCGGGAGGGGCATATGCGCAAAATGCATCTTTGCCGCAACCTGCCGATTACGAGCCGGTAAAGACCACCCCGCCTGCGGTTCAAAGCGTGGAGAACCATCGTCCGACCGATCAGGACAAATTGTCCTTAGGCGATACCTGCCTGTTTTGCCAGCATCAGGTTTCCGAAGCAAACAAGCAGCCTGAAATCAAACGCAGCGGCGAAGAAGCCCTGCCGCAGGATTACACCCGCGTGATTGCGGACAAGGTTGCCGGACAGTCGAAAGTCGCCGTCCGCGCTGAAGGCGATGTCATCATCGAGCGCAATCAGGAAGTGTTAAACGCCGATTGGGCGGATTACGACCAAACCAGCGATACCGTCAGGGCGGGCGACCGCTTTAAGCTGTATCAAGACGGTTCGACCGTCAGCGGCGATACTTTGGTGTACAACCTGAAAGACAATACCGGCTCGAGCGAATACGTCCGCGTCGATGCCGAAAAAGACGGCCGCCGCCTCCAAAGCGTCAGCGAAAAGGCGGAAATGAAAGGCAAAGGGCTGTACAAGCTCATCAATACCAAATTCAATACCTGCTCGCCCGGTGATGCGAGTTGGTACATCAAAGCGAAAAGCATCGAAACCGATCAGGAAACGGGCATAGGCGTGGCAAAAGACGCGTCGCTGGTGTTCGGCGGCGTTCCGGTGCTTTATACGCCTTGGGCGGATTTCCCGCTCAACGGTCATCGCAAGAGCGGTCTGCTGGTTCCGACGCTGGCAACCGGTTCGGACGGTTTGGAACTCGCCCTCCCTTATTACTTCAACCTCGCCCCCAATTTGGACGCCACTTTCCGCCCCGGCATCATCAGCTCGCGCGGTGTGCAGCTTGGCGGACAGGTTCGCTATCTCGAACCGAAATTTAACGGCGTCATCGACGGCGATTGGATGCCGTACGATAAAAAACGCCACGAAAACAACCGCTATCAAATCAAGTTTGACCACAACCACCAACTGACTGACAAACTCAGCGGCGGCATCAGCTTCAATCAGGTTTCAGACGACAATTACTACCGAGATTTCTACGGACGCGAAGACATTGCCAGCAATGTCAACCTCAACCGCCAACTGTGGCTGAACTACGGCGACAATGTCTGGGGCGGCTCTTTTGACGGCGCGCTGAACGTACAGAAATACCAAACCCTTGCCAACCAAAACGGTTACAAAGACGAACCCTACGCCATCATGCCGCGCCTGACCGGACGTTGGCAGAAAACCATGGGCAAGGCGAATATCAACGTATTCAGCCAGTTCACCCGTTTCGTACACGACAGCAAACAAGACGGCAGCCGTACCGTGCTGTATCCCAGCGTCCGTTGGGATTTCAACAACCAATGGGGCTATATCCGTCCGAAAATCGGGGTACACGCGACTTATTACGACTTAGGCTCGTTCGGCAACCAATCCGGCCGACGCGTCAGCCGCGTATTGCCGATATTCAACGTCGATACCGGCATGACCTTCGAGCGCAACGCCAATGTGTTCGGCAAAGCCTATCTGCAAACCCTCGAACCGCGCCTGTTCTACAACTACATCCCAACCAAGTCCCAAAACGACTTACCTAATTTCGACACCTCGGAAAACAGCTTTTCTTACAACCAGCTTTTCCGTGAGAACTTATACGTCGGCAACGACCGCATCAACTCCGCCAACAGCCTGACCGCCGCCGCGCAAACCCGCTTCCTTGACCCGAACAACGGTGCCGAGCTGTTCCGCGCCGGTATCGGACAGAAGTTTTATTTAAAAAACGACAACGTATTGCTGAACGGCAGCGTCGGCCGTTATGAACGCAGCCAATCCGACTGGGTCGGCTTTGCGCACGGCAAACTGAGCAATAGCATCCATGCCGGCTTCGATGTCCACTACAACCAAAACGAAAGCCGCGCCGAAAGCTACGCCGCGACCATCCGCTACAATCCCGAGCCGGGCAAAGTATTGAGCGCGCGTTACAAATACGGTCGCAACGAACGCATTTACCTGCAATCCGACGGCAACTATTTCTACGACAAAATCCGCCAAGTCGATTTGGCGGCGCAATGGCCTATCCGTAAAAACCTTTACGCCGTTGCACGTTACAACTACGAAATTCAAGCCAAGAAACCGCTTGAAATGCTGGTAGAAGCTGAATATAAAAGCAACTGCGGCTGCTGGAGCGCAAGCCTCGTCGGACAACGCTACGTGACCGGCGAAAACAGCCGCAAAAATGCCGTTTTCTTCAATCTCCAACTCAAAGACCTGAGCAATCTCGGCAACAATCCATTTGAAAAACTGCGCTTGGCCATTCCCGGCTACAGCAAAACCAACGAGGTAGTTACCCCATGAACGTCAAACCCCTGATTCTTGCCGCCGCACTCGGTCTGGCATTGAACGCACACGCAGCCCCTAATGCTAAAACAGTAAAAAAATCCGTCAAACCCGTCGCTGTTCAGACGACTGATACCGAAACCCGTTCTGACGGGGTACGTCTGAGCGACGGCATTGCCGCCATCGCCGACAACGAAGTCATTACCCGCCGCCAACTGGCGCAGGCAGTCGAACGGGCGCGCCGAACCATCCCTAAAGGCACACAAATCGGCGATAACGAATTGCGCGAACAAGTTCTGGCGCAACTCATCAACCAATCCTTGATTGTCCAAGCGGGCAAACGAAAGAATATTCAAGCAGATAACGCAGAAATCGAGGCGGTCATTGCCGCTAATCCTTCACTGAAAAACCCGTCGGCCTCTATCCGCCGTGAAATTGCGGACAGCATCATCGCGGAAAAAGTGCGCCAACAGGCAGTCATGCAGCACAGCCGCATCAGCGATGCCGAAGTTGCACGCGCTATCGAACAGGCGAAACAGCAAGGCATCGCCCTGCCCGAAGGCGAGCCGCTGCGCCAATACAATGCGCAACACATTCTGATTAAGGCCGACAACGAAAACGCTGCGGCCGGCGCGGAAAGCACCATCCGCAAAATCTACGCACAAGCCCGCAGCGGCGCAGACTTCGCCGGTTTGGCGCGCCAATATTCGCAAGACGGTAGCGCGAGCAGCGGCGGTAATTTGGGTTGGTTCGCCGACGGCATGATGGTTCCGCCGTTTGAAGAAGCCGTCCACAAACTCAAACCCGGCCAAGTCAGTCCACCCGTACGCACACAATTCGGCTGGCACATCATTAAGCTGAACGATGTCCGTGACGCCGGCACGCCCGAAGAGCGTCAACACAACACCATACGTCAATATCTGTCGCGCCAAAAAGCCGAACAGGCGGAAATCAACCTGCTGCGCGAACTGCATGAAGGTGCGCACATCGACATACGCTAAGGCGGATGCAGACGTCGTCTGAAAGTTTTTCAGACGACGTTTTGTTTTGCAGCAAACGGCATCCATCCGAAATCAAGCCGATTCTAAACATAGCGGATGAAAATTTAAAATACCCGTTTCGCTATTGCCACCGCATCCAATAAAATATGAATAATGGTTGCCGCTTAAAAAGGTCGTCTGAAACCTCGAAATTCAGATTTTCAGACGACATCATCCTGAATTTATTCATTTTTCCGGATTAGGCGGCTGCTTGAATATAAGCCTTTCAGAATCAATGTATTATTTTCACTCAACCGTTTTTCTTCGGCAGGCAAGGAGAGGGAAACCGTAGTAACCGTAGTGCGGGTCCCGTCTGCGAAATAGATAGGGCATTATCATTTCGGAGGGCGGGTGGCAGGTATAGGTTTGCTTTATTTCAAGCAAACGTTAAATTATAGTGGATTAAATTTAAACCAGTACGGCGTTGCCTCGCCTTGCCGTACTATCTGTACTGTCTGCGGCTTCGTCGCCTTGTCCTGATTTAAATTTAATCCACTATAATAAAAAAGGTCGTCTGAAAAACATTTTGTTTTTCAGACGACCTTTTACGGGACGGCATACGGACGGATTACCAATCCGCTCCGCCTGCCCACAGTATTCCGATGGCGGCGACGGATGCCAGGCCGACAGCCACAATCGCCTCTAAAAACAATACTGACACAGACATAATAACCTCCGAATGTTGAATGAAATTATTATCGGAACCATCCGCCTGCCCTGACGGGAAACGATACGGATGCCGTTTGGTTTGTACGGTCAGAATAACACTCTCTCGCGGTATCCTTATTCGGTTTACCTGATTTTCCAGAGAGAAAAAAGCAATAATTATCAAAAATTAATGCCAAAGACTATCAGTTCGTCCTTCTTGATTGCGAACGCGGCTTGTTTGTCGGATATTTGATTCAAACCTGATTTTTTCACTGATTTATGCCTGATTTTTTTCTTTTTTTCCGCCGTTTTGTACAAACTGCCATTGTGGTATTTTTGCCTCTTTCTGTTTATATCGCCGCCCATCTGGCAAATGGCGGGAGTTTTGCATTCGAACGTCCGTTGATGCTTGTCATTCACGAACAGACGGGACAATGGTTTTTTCCGATCGCGCTGTTGCTTCATTATCTGGGTAAAACCGCCGTCGCCGTACCGCTGGTCTGTTTGGCGGCGGTATGCCTGTGGCGGTTTGGCAAACTGCGGGCAGCGGTATTCGTGCCTTTGGCGGCATTGTTGCCGACTTTGAATATGCTTTGGATAAAGGCATGGATACAGCGTCCGCGCCCGTTGCTTTGGCCTCGTGCCGTCGAAGAGGCCAATTTTTCGTTTCCGAGCGGACATAGTACGTTTTCTGCCGCAGTCGCAGTGATGCTGATTCTATTGTGTTATCGGACTGCATACCGCCGTACCGCTTTTGCCGTCGGCATCTTATTTGCCTTGTTGACGGGGTTTTCACGGGTTTATTTAGGCGTACATTATCCGACGGATGTTTGGGCGGGATGGACGAATGGGACGCTGACGGCGCTATTGGTTTATTATGTTGTTTTCAAAAAGGATTTCGAATAATGGAAACCTTATGCCCGAATACGCCCTTATGGCTGCGCAACGGTCATGCGGACACAATATTTGCCAAATTCATTCAACGCCCCGCCCCTGCCTACCGCCGCGAGCTGCTGCCGGACAGTACGGGACGCACTTTGGTTGCCTGTGATTTTGTCGATGCCGCCGATCCTGATGCGCCTTTGGTGGTTTTGTTTCACGGATTAGAGGGCAGCAGCCGCAGCCATTACGCCGTTGAATTGATGCGCGCGGTCATTGAAAAAGGCTGGAACGGCGTGGTAGTGCATTTCCGCAGTTGCGGCGGCGTGGAGAATACCGCGCCTGTGTTTTATCATTTGGGCGATACGCGGGAAATCAGCTTTATGCTGGAAATGCTGTCTGAACGCTACCGCAGGATTTATGCGGCGGGCGTGTCTTTGGGCGGCAATGCGCTGGCAAAATATTTGGGCGAATACGGCAGTCTGGGTATGGCTGCCGTACCTTACGCCGCTGCCGCCGTCTCTGCGCCGGTGGATGCGGCAGCGGCAGGCACGCGCTTTGATAAGGGAATGTCAAAACTGCTCTACACCCGCTATTTTTTAAAATCTTTATTGCCCAAAGCCGCCGCAACAGGTTTTCAGACGACCTCGTTGAAAGAATGCAAAACGCTGGGGGATTTTGACGACAGGTTTACCGCGCCGCTGCACGGTTTTGCCGACCGGCATGATTATTACCGCCGCGCTTCGTGCAAGCCTTGGCTGAAAACCGTACGCACGCCGCTTTTGCTGCTCAACGCCGTCAACGACCCGTTTCTACCGCCGAAAGCCTTGCCGACGGTAGAAGAGGTTTCGTCCGCCGTTACGCTGCTGCAACCGCAATACGGCGGACACGCCGCGTTCGTCAGCCACGACAAAGGTCGTCTGAACCTGCAATGGCTGCCGCAAACCCTGCTGGCGTATTTTGAGGCATTCGAGTAAACGGAAGGTTTTTCAGCCGGAAGTTTCGTTATAAAATGCCCCGAACCTGATTTAGGATTTATTTAGAAACAAAGGAAAATTATGCAAGAAACCAACGGATACCCCGATAAACGTCCGGACAGCCCGGAAGGCCGCTGGGAACGGGACGTCTTGCGCGACGTACTGCTTGCCGCCTATAAAGAGCAGCGGCGCGCCCGTTTTTGGCGCAACTTCTGGCGGATTATCGGCGTCCTGCTGATTGCCGCATTATGGTTCGGTTCGGACGACGGCACGGCCGGACAAGGGCTGGCCGCAGGCAAAGAGCATACGGCAGTCATTACATTGGAAGGCGAAATCGGTGGAGGCATGGACGACCAAGTCAAAATGCTGCGTGACAGCATGGAGGCGGCTTACAGTAATCCGAATGCAAAAGGCATCGTCATCCGCGCCAACAGCCCCGGCGGTTCGCCCGTTATCTCCAATACAGCTTTCAACGAGATACGTCGTCTGAAAGGCGAACATAAAGACATCCCCGTCTATGTCGTCGCCGAAGATATGTGCGCCTCCGGCTGCTACTACATCGCTGCCGCCGCGGACAAAATCTACGCCGACCCCTCCAGCATTGTCGGCAGTATCGGCGTGATCGGCGGCGGTTTCGACGTAACCGGCCTGATGGACAAGCTGGGTATCAAACGTCGTCTGAAAACCGCAGGCAGCAACAAAGGCATGGGCGATCCGTTTACTCCCGAAACGCCCGAACAGGCGAAAATCTGGGAAGCCATGCTGTCAGACATCCATCAAGAATTTATCAAGGCCGTCAAGCTCGGACGCGGTGAAAAATTGAAAGACAAAGAATACCCCGACGTATTCAGCGGCCGCGTCTATACCGGCCTTGAAGCAAAAAAAGTCGGACTGATTGACGACTTCGGCAGCGTGTACAGCATCGCCCGCGATGTCGTCAAAGCCCCCGAACTGGTCAGCTATACTCCCGAAGATGATTTCGGTAAATTTGTGCGCCGCCATTTCGGTGCGCAAGTCAAAGCTGAAGTGGAAAAAACATTGTCGAAAATGTGGTAAGGCAATACAAACAAAACGTCGACTGAAAAGCTTTCAGACGCCGTTTTGTTTTGGAGGATATTGATTCTGCAGAAAATGAAGAGAGGAATATCGTAATAGCGGCAAGCGGGTATTTACATCCATTTAGAACCGAATGATTTCCTTCATTCGTAGCGTGGGCTTTGCCCACGGAAGAGCTGCCCGAATATGGCGTAGCGGATCAACTTTAAACCGGTATCATGTTGTCTCGTCATAGTCAAAGAACAATTCCCGAAGGTAACTATGCATCAAGTGCATCGGTTGCAAATTATCCGTTCTATCTGCGGCTTTCTTTGAAACAGGTTGGAGAAAGGTCGTCTGAAAGCCGACAACATCAGCTTTCAGACGACCTTTTGCTGTTTTCAAACCCGAATCAGTCAAACAGTTCGCCCACTTTGTCCCAGAACGATTTTTTGCGCGGGGTTTGGCTGCGGTCGAGGCCGGTGGAGATTTTTTCAAACTCTTCCAGCAACTCTTTCTGGCGGTCGGTCAGGTTGACCGGTGTTTCCACCACAACGTGGCAGTACAAATCGCCCGTCGCGCTGGAGCGCAGGGATTTGATGCCTTTGCCTTTGACGCGCATACGGCGGCCGGTTTGCGTTTCTTTCGGGATGCTCAGTTTGACTTTGCCGTCCAAGGTCGGAACTTCGACTTCGCCACCCAAAGCTGCGACGGCGAAGCTGATGGGCAACTCGCAATGCAAATCCAAGCCGTTGCGCTCGAAGATTTTGTGTTCTTTGACGCGGACGTTGACGTACAAATCGCCTGCGGGCGCGCCGTGCGTACCCGGTTCGCCTTCGCCGCTCAAACGGATGCGTTGACCGTCGTCGATGCCGGCGGGAATGTTGACTTCAACGGTTTTGCTGGTTTTGGTGCGGCCTTCGCCACGACATTTGACACACGGGTCTTTGATTTCCTTGCCTGTGCCGTGGCAGGTCGGACAGGTCTGCTGCATTTGGAAAATGGCTTGGCGGACGTGTACCGTACCGGAACCGTGACAGGTCGAACAAGTCGATGCGGACGTACCGGGTTTTGCGCCGCTGCCGTGGCAGACATCGCATTCTTCGTAGGTCGGGATGTTAATGCGTTTTTTGATGCCTTTGGCGGCATCTTCCAACGTGATTTCCACGCCGACCTGCAAATCCGCGCCTTGATAGTTTTGCTGACGGCCGCCGCCCCCGCCTCCGCCGAACATTTGGCTGAAAATGTCGGAAAAGTCGAAGCCTTGCGCGCCGCCGAACCCGCCAAAACCGCCGAATCCGCCCGCGCCGCCGCCCATGCCCTGCTCAAACGCGGCATGGCCGTATTGGTCATACATGGCGCGTTTTTCTTTGTCGGACAAGGTGTCGTAGGCTTTTTGAACTTCTTTAAATTTTTCTTCCGCCTCTTTGTCACCCGGATTACGGTCGGGATGGTATTTCATCGCCAGCTTGCGGTAGGCTTTTTTGATTTCGTCGTCGCTCGCACCGCGCGCCACGCCGAGTGTTGCATAAAAATCTTGGTTGCTCATGATAGTGATGGTTTTGTTGATATGTGTAAAAACTAGACCGGATATATGGGTGGGGTGGGGAAAACTCAAGTGTAAAAGAGCAAGATATGATTTATAAAAAAGGTCGTCTGAAATAGTTTCAGACGACCTTTTGCTCGATTTACGGCAATTATTAGCAGCGGCCAGCAGCTTTCAATAAAGCGTTACAACTCGATCCTCCTCGACTTCCTTTGCCGCCATGAACATTTGAACCAGAACATAAGGCGTCAGATGAAACCGCTCCCATGACAGTGGTTACATAGCAAGAATATGATTTATCGCCTGTTGTTGCTACGAATTTGACTGAATCGATGTCTCCATGGCGATTGGAAATGCTAATACTTTCAGCCGGAACATTTAATGCAAATGCGGCTTTATTTTTTAACGAATTGTCAGAAATGGTAGTATTACCGACTACTCCACAAGCGGACAAGGTTAATATCATTAACAAGCTTAATGTGTATTTCATATGAAGTCTCCTTTGATACTAGGTACTAGGGTTGTAATCCACAGAGCGATTCTAAGAAGAAAAAAATAAAGTCAATATTTTTTGGAGGAAGGGTCGAATCATGGAGCTGACTGGTATTCATATCAAAACGAGTCTGCCTATTATATAATTGCGCTTTTATTATTCTTTCTCATTATTTAAGTCCAAGTACATTATTATGCAAGAACATTACCAGCCCGCCGCCATCGAGCCTGCGGCGCAGAAAAAATGGGATGACGCCCGTATTTTCAACGTCTCCGAAGACGCTTCCAAACCCAAATACTACTGCCTCTCCATGTTCCCCTACCCCAGCGGCAAGCTGCACATGGGGCATGTGCGCAACTACACCATCGGCGACGTATTGAGCCGCTTCAAACTCTTAAACGGCTTCAACGTCATGCAGCCTATGGGTTGGGACGCGTTCGGTATGCCGGCGGAAAACGCGGCGATGAAAAACAACGTCGCCCCTGCCGCTTGGACCTACGACAACATCGAATACATGAAAACCCAGCTCAAAAGCCTGGGTTTTGCGATTGACTGGGAACGCGAAGTCGCCACCTGCAAACCCGAATACTACCGCTGGGAACAATGGCTGTTTACCAAGCTGTTTGAAAAAGGCATCGTCTATCGCAAAAACGGCACGGTAAACTGGGACCCCGTCGACCAAACCGTCCTTGCCAACGAGCAAGTCATCGACGGACGCGGTTGGCGTTCGGGCGCGTTGATCGAAAAACGTGAAATCCCGATGTATTACTTCAAAATCACGGATTACGCCGAAGAGCTGCTCAACGATTTGGACAAGCTGGAACACTGGCCGGAACAAGTCAAAACCATGCAGCGCAACTGGATTGGCAAATCTCGCGGTATGACCGTGCGCTTCGCCGTTTCAGACGACAGCAAACAAGGCTTGGAAGGCGATTACGCGAAATTCCTGCAAGTTTATACCACCCGCCCCGACACGCTGATGGGCGCGACTTATGTTGCCGTTGCCGCCGAGCATCCGCTGGCAACCGCCGCAGCCGCCGACAAACCCGAATTGCAGGCATTTATCGCCGAATGCAAAGCCGGCTCGGTTGCCGAAGCCGACATGGCGACAATGGAGAAAAAAGGCGTGCCGACCGGCCGCTACGTCGTCAACCCACTTAACGGCGACAAACTGGAAGTGTGGATTGCCAACTATGTATTGTGGGGTTACGGCGACGGCGCAGTGATGGCGGTTCCGGCACACGACGAACGCGATTTCGAGTTCGCCACCAAATACAATCTGCCGAAAAAGCAGGTTTTACAACGCGTAACAATCGGACTTTCACCAGAGCAAGAAGAAGCTATGGGTTTTGGTGGCGGTTCCGGATGTGGTGCTGGTTATGGTGATGGTAGTGGTTCTGATTCAAGAGATTTGCCGTTTACGCCTAATAAATGGCAAGCATGGTATGGAGTCAAAGATGACTTCATGGTCTTAATCAATTCAGGTGAACTGGACGGCATGAATTATCAGACAGCATTTGATGCTGTCGCCGCTAAATTACAAGTTATCGGAGCGGGCGAACCGAAAACCCAATACCGCCTGCGCGACTGGGGTATTTCGCGCCAACGCTACTGGGGCTGCCCGATTCCCATCGTCCATTGCGAAAAATGCGGCGACGTCCCTGTCCCCGCCGACCAACTGCCGGTCGTTTTGCCCGAAAACGTCGTACCCGACGGCATGGGTTCGCCGCTGGCAAAAATGCCCGAGTTTTACGAAACCACCTGCCCATGTTGCGGCGGCGCGGCAAAACGCGAAACCGACACCATGGACACATTCATGGAATCGAGCTGGTACTTCTTCCGCTACATGTCGCCCAAGTTCGCAGAAGGCATGGTATCGGCTGAAGCCGCGAAATACTGGGGCGTGGTCGACCAATACATCGGCGGTATCGAACACGCGATTCTGCACCTCTTGTACGCGCGTTTTTTCACCAAACTGATGCGCGACGAAGGCTTGGTCAGCGTGGACGAACCGTTTGAACGCCTGCTCACGCAAGGCATGGTCGTTTGCGAAACCTACTACCGCGAAAATGCCAACGGCAGCAAAGACTGGATCAACCCCGCCGATGTCGAGCTGACTTTCGACGACAAAGGCCGCCCCGTTTCCGCCGTTCTGAAAGCCGACGGACTGCCCGTCGTCATCAGCGGCACGGAAAAAATGTCCAAGTCCAAAAACAACGGCGTCGATCCGCAAGAGCTGATTAACTCCTACGGCGCGGACACCGCCCGCCTGTTCATGATGTTCGCCGCACCGCCCGAACAGTCCCTCGAATGGAGCGACAGCGGCGTCGAAGGCGCACACCGCTTCCTGCGCCGCCTGTGGCGTACCGTTTACGAATACCTGAAACAAGGCGGCGCGGTCAAAGCGTTTGCAGGCAACCAAGACGGTTTATCTAAAGAACTCAAAGACCTGCGCCACAAACTGCACTCTACCATTGCCAAAGTCAGCGACGACTACGGCCGCCGCCAGCAGTTCAACACCGCCATCGCCGCTGTGATGGAACTGCTCAACCAATACGACAAAACCGACACCGGCGGCGAACAAGGCCGCGCCGTCGCCCAAGAAGTATTGGAAACCGCCGTACGCCTGTTGTGGCCCATCGTGCCGCACATCTGCGAAACCCTGTGGAGCGAATTGAACAGCGCGAAACTGTGGGAAGCAGGCTGGCCGACAGTCGACGAAACCGCCTTGGTCAAATCCGAAATCGAAGTCATGGTTCAAGTCAACGGCAAACTGCGCGGCAAAATTACCGTTGCCGCCGACGCATCCAAAGCCGACCTCGAAGCCGCCGCACTCGCCACCGAAGGCGCGGTGAAATTCATGGAAGGCAAGCCCGCCAAGAAAATCATCGTCGTACCGGGCAGACTGGTGAATATCGTGGTGTAAAGCCGATTCGGCATTGATTGCTGTAATTAGGAAAGGTCGTCTGAAAACTTGGAAACAGGGTTTTCAGACGACCTTTTTGCATTTTTTTCAGCGGAGGCGTTTTGGGGACAAGACACGCGCGAGATGATGATAAAGATTACATTCCGTCATTCCCGCGCAGGCGGGAATCCATTGGAAACGCTAAGCGACGGTGGGTTTTAAAAACAACTCACCGTAATGTGGGCTTTGCCCGCGGATTGCTTTTGAAAAAACTGGGATTACTGACGCACAAGGTCGTCTGAAAACCATGCTCTACGGGCGATAGAGAAAACATAAAAAACAATTCCAACGGCTACTTCTCCCGCTGCACATACGTGGGCAAAGCCCACGCTACTCTATAAGCCTAAAAAACAGGTGTTTTAAAAACGGTTGCTGAAATTCAAAAGTGGATTCCCGCCTGCGCGGGAATGACGGCATGGGGAATTTTTGTTTAATTGATGGGTTGTTTTCGCGGAAAAGCCCGCATTACAGGTTGAAAGCCACCCGTAGCGTAGGCTTTGCCCACAGATTATTTTTGAGAAAGCAAAGGTCGTCTGAAAACCTGCGTACTGGTTTCAGACGACCTTTTATGGGTTTTCACCGTTTTCCGTCTTTCTGCCATTGTGATAAAGTAGCCCGACCTTTTGTTCAAAATACGCAGATTCCACCACACAGCTTATGGAAACATCCTGTCTTAACAGCCAACAGCTCGTCAATATGGTTCAACAGGGCGAAGGGGGCGACTATTTGGACGGCAGCTACCGTTTTGAAACCTTGTGCAGCGGCATTTCCCTGCACGGCGGCAGCCTGACCGCGCGCAAAACGTTTCAAAGCACGCGCCTGTCGGAGCCATACATCGCGTTTGTCCTGCTGCTCGAAGGCAGTTTGGATTTCGGCATCAATCGCGAACGTTACCGTATTGAGGCTGAAGGCGGACATGTCCTATTGATTGCGTGCGACGAGGAAATCTTGTTCAGCCGTTATTTGTATGAAGGCAGGCATACGGCGAAACTGACGCTCAAGGGGCTAGACCGCTGGTTGGCTCGCCCGCAATATGCGGGTTTGCTGCAGGTGGTTTATTGGGAAAAAGTCAGACATTGGCCACTGGACAGTAGTTTGCGCCGCCTTGCTTTAAGCAGCTTGAAGGGGGCGGAACACGGCGGATTGGCGGATGACTTACAGCGTGAAGCGGACGTGTTGCAACTTTTGGCAGGACTGTGGACGGATTTTCTCAACCGCTATCCCTATACCGAAACCGCCGCCGAACCGCCTCATCCTTCGGAAAGTTTCATCCGTCTGCTCAACCAGGCATTCGATGCGGGCGCGCACCAAGTATCTGCGCTTGCCGACGCGCTGCATATCAGCGAGCGGACGCTGCAACGCCGCCTGAAAGAATCGTTTGGTACGACGGCGAGCGAGTGGCTGCGGCACAAGCATATGCAATATGCGCTGTATGCTTTGGGTACGGACAGCGTCAGCATAGGCGAAATAGCCTACCGTTGCGGCTACGCCCATGTTTCAAGCTTTACCAAGGCATTTCGCGAATATTTCGGCTGCACACCGGCGGAGTTGAGAAAACGCGGCGAGTGATAGGGCAATAGTAAGAGGTCGTCTGAAAACCATGTTTCAGGTTTTCAGACGACCTTTGTTCACATAAACCTGTTAGATGTTTGACGGCGGTTGGAGCGGAAGGATTTGAGATGCTGCAAATCGTAGCGTGGGATATGCCCGCGAAATACAAAATCTTGCCGAGACTATTCCGCCTTATGTGCTCCGTGGGCAAAGCCCACGCTACGGCTGCTAAAAATAAGTGAAGCAGTCATAAGCGGGGACTACATAAAAACGAAGGTCGTCTGAAAACCCGAAATGCGGTTTTCAGACGACCTTTTCCTTACGCCTTATTGTGTTTCGCGAACCTTATTCGCCGTAATAGGCTTTGGTCAGGATTTCTTCCATGTCGGCAACCAATGCCAGACGCGGGTTGGCGGGGGTGCATTGGTCTTCGAAGGACAGCATTGCCAGTTCTTTGCGGCCGTCGATGAAGGTTTTTTCGTCGATGCCCTGCTCTTTGAACGACATTTTGATGCCGACGTTGACCGCCAGTTCATGACAGGCGCGGGCGAAGGATTCTACGCCTTCGGCAGGGGTGGCGCACGGTAAGCCTAAGGTACGGGCGATTTCCTGATATTTCAGGTCGGCTTTGTAGTAGTTGTACTTCGGCCAGGTAGCGGTTTTCTGCGGGCGCGTGCCGTTGTAGCGGATGACGTGCGGCAGCAGGATAGCGTTGGCGCGGCCGTGCGGAACGTGGTATTTGCCGCCGATTTTGTGCGCCATCGAGTGATTGATGCCGAGGAATGCGTTGGAAAACGCCATGCCTGCGATGGTGGAAGCGTTGTGCATGTGTTCGCGCGCTTCGGGGTCGGACGCGCCGTGTTTGTAGGAGCGTTCGAGGTATTGGAACACGAGCTTGATGGCTTGCAGGGCGAGACCGTCGGTAAAGTCGTTGGCAAGCACGGAAACGTATGCTTCTACGGCGTGGGTCAGTACGTCCAGACCGGTGTCGGCGGTTACGCCGGCGGGGACGGTCATGGTAAACGCGGGATCGACGATGGCGATGGTCGGGGTCAGCGAGTAGTCGGCGATGGGGTATTTTTTGTCACCGTCGCTGATGACGGTAAACGGCGTGACTTCGGAGCCGGTGCCCGATGTGGTGGGGATACCGATGAATTTGGCTTTGCGACCCAATTCGGGGAAGCGGAAGGCGCGTTTGCGGATGTCCATGAATTTTTGGACGAGGTCTTCAAAATCAACTTGGGGCTGTTCGTAGAAGAGCCACATGGCTTTTGCCGCGTCCATCGGCGAGCCGCCGCCTAGTGCGATGATGGTGTCAGGCTGGAAGCTGCGCATCAGATCCGTGCCTTTATAGACGGTTTGCACGCTCGGATCGGCTTCGACATCGGTGAAAAGCTGGATGGTTACTTTGTTTTTGCGTTGGTGGAGCTGGTGGGTCACTTTATCGACGAAGCCCAAATCGACCATCGAACGGTCGGTCACAATCATGACTTTTTCGCAGTCTTTCATGTCTTGCAGGTATTGGATGGAATCGCGCTCAAAATAGATTTTGGCGGGTACTTTGAACCATTGCATGTTGTTTCTCCGACGGCCTACTTTTTTGATGTTTAACAGGTTGACTGCGCTGACGTTGCCGCCGACGGAGTTTTTGCCGTAAGAGCCGCAGCCCAAGGTCAGGGACGGCAGGAAGGCGTTGTAAACGTCACCGATGCCGCCGAAGGTGGAGGGCGAGTTCCAAATCACGCGTAAGGCTTTGACGCGGGTGCCGAAGGTTTTTGCCAATTCTTGATCAGCGGTATGGATGGCGGCGGAGTGTCCCAAGCCGTCGAAGGCGACCATTTGTTCGGCAAACTGCAAACCTTGTTCGGTGGAATCCGCTTTGAGCATCGCCAGTACGGGCGAGAGTTTTTCACGGGTCAGCGGCTCGTTGGGGCCGACTTCGCGGCATTCGGCGATGATGATGTTGGTTTTTTCGGGGACTTTAAACCCTGCCTGTTCGGCAATCCACGCCGCCGGTTTGCCCACAACGGCGGCATTGAGTTTCGCGCCGCCGCAGTTGGCGCAGTTTGCCGTAACGCCGAAGATGAAGTCTTCGAGCATGGCTTTTTCTTTTTTGTTGGCAAAGTACACGCCGTAGGATTTGAACTCTTCGACCAGCTCTTTATAAATCTCTTTGTCGGCGATGACGGCTTGTTCGCTGGCGCAAATCATGCCGTTGTCGAACGCTTTGGACATCACGATGTCGTGTGCCGCCTGTTGGATGTTTGCCGTTTTTTCGACATAGGCAGGCACGTTGCCCGCCCCGACGCCGAGTGCGGGTTTGCCGCAGGAATAAGCCGCTTCCACCATCGCATTGCCGCCGGTCGCCAAAATCGTCGCCACGCCCGGATGTTTCATCAGCGCGGAAGTGCCTTCCATAGATGGTTTTTCAATCCACTGGATACAGTTTTCCGGCGCGCCGGCGGCAATCGCGGCATCACGCACGATTTGGGCGGCGTGGGCGGAACACTGTTGGGCGGACGGGTGGAACGAGAAAATAATCGGATTGCGGGTTTTCAGCGCAATCAGGGATTTGAAAATGGTGGTGGAAGTCGGATTGGTGGTCGGCACGATACCGCAGACGACCCCGACCGGATCGGCGATTTCGGTAATGCCGGTTACATCGTCTTCGCTGATGACGCCCACGGTTTTCAAATCGCGCAGGCGGCGCACGACGTTTTCGCAGGCAAACAGGTTTTTGGTCGCCTTGTCTTCAAATACACCACGCCCCGTTTCTTCGACCGCGTGCAT
This sequence comes from Neisseria sicca, assembly GCF_017753665.1. NCBI lineage: Bacteria > Pseudomonadati > Pseudomonadota > Betaproteobacteria > Neisseriales > Neisseriaceae > Neisseria > Neisseria sicca. The sequence goes on along the minus strand of NZ_CP072524.1, from coordinate 2,343,422 downwards.
GGCGAGTACACCATGTTTGTCAAGCGCAGCAATAGAGGCTTTGGCAACGATATAATCAATCTGCTCCTGATTCAGCTTGCGAAACTCGTCCAACGAGCGCAAACCCTTTTCAACCAAACTGTTGACCTCGGCTACGGCGGGGCTGACGACATTGTCGGCTGATGCGTTCATGGTGTATCTCCTTGATATAAGGTGGCAATAAAGTCGATAAATTTTCACTACGATTACTATAAGTAATTTTGTTACATTTCTCTTTGACTTACATCACAAACCATGCACGCTGTTTTCAGACGACCTTTTTTAGGATTTTTCGTTTTTTAATACATTGAAATAAAATCATTTTAACGAGTTTGCTAAAGGAGGCTGCCGAGTTCTCCCCTTCGCCATATTGCTATTGTTTTACCTGCTGCAATTCATATGGAAACGAAATTCGTCGGATTTTGTATCAAAATTACAAATGAATCAGACAAAGCTAAATAAAGAAAAAAGGAAAAAGGTCGTCTGAAACCTTGAAGTCAAAGTTTCAGACGACCTTTTAATGATTGGAAGAAAAATCCGTCTAGTCAATCGAATAACCGCGCAGGTATTGCGTGCGTTCGCGCGTCATGCGGGTGTCGCATTGGAGCTTGAGGTATTCGGCATGAGCAGGGCTGTCAGCCTGGGCAGCAGCCTGTTGGCAGTTTTGGATCTTGTTCTGAATCCAGGCACGCTGTTCGGTGAGCAGTTCCTTTTGAACAGTATGTTCCATTCCGTCCCATATTCTTTGAATTTCGGAATCTGCATTGCGGTTTTGGCTGCGTGCATTGTCCAAATCGCTTTGCGAGAACGACGGCTCTTCGCGTTTCGCTTCTGCATCAGGACGCAAGATTTCGGTTTCCAATCCTGCTGCCTGCGGCACGCCCGATGCTTGGCTGGCGGCATTGTTTTCCAGAATATCTTCCGGAGAAACGACAGGCGGCTCATCGTATTTGCCTTTCAACAACTTCATAGCATCTTCTTTGCTGACTGCCTTGCCGTCAATCATCACAATACTTTTGACACCGTAGGGCAGTAGCAGCGAGGACAGCGTGCGCGCCGTCATGGAGACAGTGTTGTCTTCCAAAACGGCGTTGCCGTCTTTATCAGGCGTATAACGTACGGAAGTCGAAAGTGTATTGTCGGCAAATTTCAAATTGCTGCCTGTCAGCTTTTGTTCCAGTATTTCGGCTAAAGTCGTTTCACTGTAAATCAAAGGGCTATTGTCTTCCGCTGCATTAAGGACATCGGCAGGAACGCGGATGCTTAAATCTGCACCGCACATGGTTTTGTTGTCTTCATCAATTTGTTGGGCATTGTTTAAGCCGATTTCCAGTTCGGAACCGGCAGCAATGACTTTGTCCGCATCGACAAATTGGCGGCTGTCGTTGCGGGCGAATGCGCGCGCTTCTTGGCGGATAATGTTTTGGATTTGTGTTTTGATGCTTTGGATGGCGGCGGGATGATTGCATTCCAAAGCCTGCTTGGGCTCATCCTTGCCGCACGCGGCCAATATCAGGACGAGCGGCAAAGCCAGCAGTTTTTTGTTCATAAATATCTCCTTGATGCGGTTGCAGACCAAACCGGCCTGCCGTTCAGACGGCCATCATAACAAAAGCACTTGCAGCAAGTAAATGTTGCAAGTGCTTTTTCAACGAACCGTTATAAACGCTTACCTATTTGGTGATAACGTTTACGAAACCGGAGAGGATTGCCGCGTTAATCAAGTCCACGAAGAACGCGCCGACCATAGGTACAATCAAGAAGGCTTTGTGCGAAGGACCGAAAGTCTGTGTGATGGACTGCATATTGGCAACGGCGGTCGGAGTGGCGCCCAAACCGAAGCCGCAGTGTCCTGCTGCCAAAACAGTTGCATCGTAGTCGCGTCCCATAAAGACGTAGGTAACGAAGGTTGCGTACAGAATCATCACGACGGTTTGTACGGCGAGAATGATGGTTACAGGTCCTGCAAGACCGGTCAATTCCCACAATTTCAAGTTCAAAAGTGCCATTGCGAGGAAAAGCGACAGGGAGGCATTGCCGAATACGTCGATGGCGCGGTCGAACATATTGACTTTAAACGCAGAAGTCAGGATGTTACGAATAACGACACCGGCAAACAAACACCATACGAATTTCGGTAAGTCATACAGATATTCTTTATCGTAGCCGTCCACAATTTCAGCAAATGCCAAACACGCTGCAAACATGGCAAGCGTTTCGACTGCGGATTCGGCGGTAATCAGGCGTGTACGCTTCGCTTGTTCGAACACATCGTCGGTATGCTCATCGGCATTTTCTTTGCGTGCGCTTGGTTCAATGGGTTTGCGTCCCAGTTTGTTAATCAGACGACGCGCAACCGGACCACCAATCAAACCGCCGAATACCAAGCCGAATGTTGCCGAAGCCATACCTAACCCAGTGGCACCGACCAAGCCGAATTTGTTTTCAAAGTCTGGCCCCCATGCACCTGCCGTACCGTGTCCGCCGGTCAGCGTAATCGAGCCGGTAATCAGGCCGATAAGCGGATCCAATCCCAAAACCTTCGCCAAGCCGACACCAACGAAGTTTTGCACAACGATAAACGCCCCGACGACGGCAGTAAAAATCACCAAAGGCAAACCGCCCGCTTTCAGGCGGGAGAAGTCCGCGCTCAAACCGATAGAGGTGAAGAAAATCAGCATGAATGCATCTTGCAGCGGTTTTTCAAATTTGAAGCTCACGCCGTAGGCTTGATGCAGTGCAAACAGAACAATCGCAGCAATCAAACCGCCTGCCACAGGCTCGGGAATGTTGAAATCGCGCAGGAATTTGACTTTGTTTACCAAAACCTTACCAATCAACAAAACCAATGTAGCGGCAATCAACGTGTAGTAACTGTTAAATTCCCATTCCATAATTGTTTTACCTCTCAAAATCTCAAAAATGTTTTTCTTAAATCCGCCGTGCGGAATCAAACTGTTGGATATTAGGGGATGGGTTAAAGATTGTCAAAGACTAGTTAGGATTTCGGGCATTTTTATACGGAATATTCAGCAAATAAATGAAATATTTTTTTCAATCATGGCATTACTTTTGACTACTTATTGATTGATTGTGAATGGTTTATAGGTGTCAACTAAACATTGTTGACAATATATAAATCAGTTTCTAGAAAAAACGTCGTTATCAAAAACAGCACTTTCTTAGTTTTCAGACGACCTTTGACACACATCTGTCCATTATTGCCAGAATCACATGGAAAAGTTAATATCCGTTAAATTAAGGCAACCGCCGTCATACATAACAACTTACAAAGGAGCAAACTATGAACTTTCTGACTGCCGTCAGCCGGCAAATGACCCGATTCACCGCCCTGATTATCGTCCTTGCCTCTATCGTCGCCTTTATCGAACCCGCTACCTTTTCATGGGTGAAAGGCGACACTCAAGTCGTCGTACTCGGCATCATCATGCTCGGTATGGGCATGACTTTGGGCAAAGAAGACTATCAAATTTTGGCTAAACGTCCGCTCGATATTTTCATCGGTGCAGTCGCCCAATACACCATCATGCCGCTGCTTGCCATCGGTATTGCCAAAGCCTTCAACCTCTCGCCCGGATTGACGCTGGGTTTGGTTTTGGTCGGTACTTGCCCTGGCGGTGTCTCATCCAACATCATGAGTTTCCTTGCCAAAGGCGATGTTGCCTTTTCAGTCGGGATGACCACCGTCTCCACAGTCCTCGCCCCCGTTATGACGCCGCTGTGGATGACTTACCTTGTCGGACAAACCGTCGAAATGGACGGCTGGGGCATGTTCAAGTTTATGTTGCTCGTTACCCTGTTACCCGTCGTTATCGGTTCTGTCGCCAATATTTTGCTGCACAAAAAACACTGGTTTGAAGATGTACGCGCCATTATGCCTGCCGTTGCCGTGGTCGCCTTTGCCTGCATTGTCGGCGGCGTGGCAGCCGTCCACGGCCACCGCTTCGCCGAATCAGCCCTCGTTATGGTCCTCGCCATCGCTGCCCACAATATCGGCGGCTACATCCTCGGCTATTACAGCGGCGCACTGGTTGGTATGAACACAGCCAAAAAACGTACCCTCGCCATCGAAGTCGGCGTACAAAACGCCGGTCTCGCCACCGGCTTGAGTGCCAAATTCTTCCCGGGTAACGCCGAATCTGCCGTCGCCACCGCCGTCGCCTGTGTCTGGCACTCCGTATCGGGAACCGTCTTGGGCAATTTGTTCGCTTGGTGGGATAAGCGTGAGCAATAAGCTGCGGTGGTCGGTTCAACCTTCGGTAAATAATCAAAAGGTCGTCTGAAAAACATTTTTCAGACGACCTTTTATCATGATTCGGACAAACAACTTTAGACTGGACGGCAGGCAATCATATAATTCACTTCCGTCGAGTCGCATAAAGAATAGCGGCGGGTCAAAAGATTGTAGGTCATGCCTTTAGTGTCAATCACATCCAACCCTGCCTGTCTACACATCCGCGCCAGCTCGGCGGGCGTGATGAATTTTTGCCAATCGTGCGTCCCTTTGGGAACAAAGTTCAACACATATTCCGCGCCGACAATCAGATGAAGATAAGATTTAGGGTTGCGGTTGATGGTGGAGAAAAACACCATACCGTCAGGCTTCACCAGCTCCGAACAGGCTTTGACGATGGCGGCGGGATCGGGAACGTGTTCCATCATTTCCATGCAGGTTACAACATCGAAACTGTGCGGCTGTTCGGCGGCAAGGTCTTCGACGCGGATGCAGCGGTAATCGATATTGTCCACTCCTTCGGCAGCGGCATGGGCTTGGGCGGTTTGCAACGATTTTTCCGCCATATCAATGCCGGTAACGTGCGCCGCCCCGCGTTTTGCCATGCTTTCCGACAAAATCCCACCGCCGCAGCCGACATCCAAAACACGCTTGCCCGCCAACTGAGCGAATGAATTGATATAGCCCAAGCGTAGCGGATTGATGTCGTGCAGAGGTTTGAACTCGCCGTTTTTATCCCACCATTTATCCGCAATTTGGCTGAATTTAGCGATTTCGTCCGCATCGACGTTGTGTTGTCCGGCTGCTTCCATCATGATTTTCCTGATTTGGATTTCGGGTTGAAGAGGGTTTTGATTTTATAGCAAAGCAGGAGGATGGAACAGAGACAAACCGCCGCCAGCCGCCAAAAGGTCGTCTGAAAATGCCGCTTACCCTTTTCAGACGACCTTTGACTTGTTTTTACCCCTTCCGCCTTGTTTGCCGCGACCTTTCCCATTAATTTATATAAACTTGCCCACACATTTCCGAAGCAGCAAACACCCCGTTTCCCATTCAAAAGAAAACCCAATGAAACCATTTATCCGCGCCGCATCCCTACTTTTCCTTGCCGCCGCTTCCGCGCTTGCCTCCGGCAAAGACTTTATCATTTACGACCGCATGGACTACGTCGGCAAACCCGACCTAACCGCCGACAAACTGTCCAAAGTATTCCTGATTTACGAATCCGAGCTGATCATGCCCGACCCTGCCGGCAAACGCAAACACGGCGTATTGAACGAAAAGCGCATCCGCGAATTGGCGCGCCAATCCTATCGCGAAGGCTACCGCACCATTTCCACCGACATCGAAACCTGGTTTGCCGAAAAAGACGGACAAATCCTCACTCCTCAGGAACTTAAAACCAACTTTGCCCGCATGTACCAGATTTTCAAAGAAGAAAATCCCCGCGCCTACATCAGCAACTACGGCTTGCCCGACGAACACCTGCACGCCATCCGCTACTACCAAACTCAGGCGGACAACGAAGCAGTATTGGCAAAATGGCGGCAATTCAGCAAGCGCCGTCAGATGAGCGCAGCCATCAGCGACTACGCCAATCCCGTGTTCTACATCACCACGCCCGATTTGGCGCAATGGGAAAAAGACGTCCAAACCACCATCACCGAGATTAGAAAACGTTATCCCGACAAAAAAATCATCGGCTATCTCTGGCCGCAATATTATTCCGCCACTGGTAGTCCTTATTTCAAACAATTTATTAATGCCGAACGTTGGAAAAAAATGCTGGAAATCAGTAAAAAATATACTGATGGTGTGATCATCTGGTATGACAAACGTGATGGACACAATAAAATTGTCCCATGGACTGATCCTCGCATCCAAGCAATTCTCAAAGCGACCAAATCATTTATCGCTGACCATCCGAAAGACATTCAGGTAGAGAAACTCCAGCCTCCTAAAAATCGTTAAAACGGACTCATTTTAGTTAAATCCATAAAGGTCGTCTGAAAGATATAATCTGAAAGATATAAATGGCTTTCAGACGACCTTAGATATAGGAAATTGTCACGTTGTTTAGACTTTTTTCTGCCTCGGACAGCTTTTGTTTTTGCTTAAATGTTTCTTTAAATAACTATCCAGCGTTGTCAAGAACAGAGCGTATTTCCTACGTCTATCGACATTCTTGATAATACCGAATCATTTCCCAACCAGATTTTCAAACAAAGGCCGAAAGTGTAACAGTGCTGTTAATTTCTACAACACACGTGGATAACAAAAAACCGAACGGGATACCCGTTCGGTTTCATAAAGGCAACAATTATTGAACTTTAATTTCTACATCAACACCGGCTGGCAAGTCCAGTTTCATCAGTGCATCGGTAGTTTTGTCAGTCCAGTCCACGATGTCCATCAGGCGCAAGTGGGTGCGGATTTCCAATTGTTCACGAGAAGTTTTGTTCACGTGTGGAGAACGCAGAATGTTGAAACGCTCGATTTTAGTCGGCAACGGAATCGGACCTTTTACAACGGCGCCGGTACGTTTTGCAGTTTCAACGATTTCTTGAGCAGAACGGTCAATCAGGCTGTAATCATAAGCTTTCAGGCGGATACGGATTTTTTGGTTTGCCATTTATCGATATCCTTCAATTAAGCAATGATAGAAGAAACCACACCCGCACCTACGGTACGGCCACCTTCGCGAATCGCAAAGCGCAGACCTTCTTCCATAGCGATCGGTGCAATCAGTTCTACAGTGATGGCTACGTTCTCACCAGGCATAACCATTTCTACACCTTCTTCCAAAGTAACCGCGCCGGTTACGTCGGTAGTACGGAAGTAGAATTGAGGACGGTAGTTAGCGAAGAACGGAGTATGACGACCACCCTCTTCTTTGCTCAATACGTAAACTTCTGCTTTGAATTTAGTGTGAGGAGTGATGGTACCCGGTTTAGCCAATACTTGACCGCGTTCCACTTCTTCACGTTTGGTACCGCGCAGCAATACGCCTACGTTGTCACCTGCTTGACCTTCGTCCAGCAGTTTGCGGAACATTTCAACACCGGTACAAGTGGTTTTTTGGGTTTCTTTCAGACCTACGATTTCGATCTCGTCACCAACGTGGATGACACCGCGCTCTACACGGCCGGTTACTACTGTACCACGACCTGAGATAGAGAATACGTCTTCGATAGGCAACAAGAACGGTTTGTCCACGGCACGCTCAGGAGTCGGGATGTAGCTGTCCAATGCGGCAGCCAGTTCGAAGATTTTTTCTTCGTAAGCGGCGTCGCCTTCCAAGGCTTTCAGTGCAGAACCTTGTACGATCGGGCAGTCGTCACCTGGGAAGTCGTAGCTTGACAGCAAGTCACGGATTTCCATTTCAACCAGCTCCAACAGCTCGGCATCATCAACCATGTCGCATTTGTTCATGAACACGATGATGTAAGGTACGCCTACTTGGCGAGCCAATAGGATGTGTTCGCGGGTTTGCGGCATAGGACCATCAGCAGCGGAACATACCAAGATCGCGCCGTCCATTTGTGCGGCACCAGTAATCATGTTTTTAACGTAGTCGGCGTGACCCGGGCAGTCTACGTGTGCGTAGTGGCGGGTTTCGGTTTCGTATTCTACGTGTGAGGTATTAATGGTAATACCGCGGGCTTTTTCTTCGGGAGCGTTGTCGATTTGGTCGTAAGCTTTTGCAGCACCACCAAATTTTTTAGCCAAAATAGTAGTCAAAGCAGCAGTCAGAGTGGTTTTACCATGGTCAACGTGACCGATGGTGCCAACGTTTACGTGCGGTTTGCTTCGTTCGAATTTTTCCTTAGCCATGAGCTAATTCCTTTACATTAAAGATCGATTAAAGAACAGAGGTCGCCTGAAAAATCATTTCAGCCTTTCAGACGACCTATTTGCCTGATTAGCCTTTACGGGCTTCAGTTACAGCAGCAGCTACGTGGGCAGGAGCTTCAGAATATTTCTTGAACTCCATAGAGTAAGTAGCGCGGCCTTGGGTTGCAGAACGCAGGTCAGTAGAATAACCGAACATTTCTGCCAGAGGTACTTCGGCGCGAACTTTCTTACCGCCGATACCGTCATCATCCATACCCAATACAACGCCACGACGACGGTTCAAGTCGCCCATTACGTCACCCATGTATTCTTCAGGGGTTTCCACCTCAACTGCCATGATTGGTTCCAACAGAGCTGGATTGGCTTTACGCATACCTTCTTTAAAGGCTTGAGAAGCTGCCAATTCGAAGGCCAGTTGTGAAGAGTCGACATCATGCGAAGAACCGAAGATCAAACGTACACGAACGTCAACAACTGGGTAACCGGCAACGATACCGTTAGGCAGGGTGTCACGGATACCTTTATCGACAGAAGGAATGAATTCGCGAGGAATCACACCACCTTTAATTTCGTCGATAAATTCGTAACCTGCACCACCCGGCTCCATAGGTTCCATTTTGATCACAACGTGACCGTATTGACCTTTACCACCGGATTGTTTAGCGTGTTTGTATTCGGCTTCGACTTCTTTGCGGATGGTTTCGCGGTAAGCCACTTGAGGCGCACCGATATTTGCTTCCACGCCGAATTCGCGTTTCATACGGTCAACAATAATTTCCAAGTGCAATTCACCCATACCGGAAATAATGGTTTGACCGGATTCTTCGTCTGTACGAACACGGAAAGAAGGGTCTTCTTTAGCCAGACGGTTCAGGGCAATACCCATTTTCTCTTGGTCAGCTTTGGTTTTCGGCTCAACGGCAATATGGATTACCGGCTCAGGGAATTCCATGCGTTCCAAGATAATCGGCGCGCTTTCTGCGCACAAGGTTTCACCGGTAGTAACATCTTTCAGACCGATAGCAGCGGCGATATCGCCAGCGCGTACTTCTTCAATTTCAGTACGATCCGCAGCAGTCATTTGCACCAAACGACCGATACGTTCACGAGTACCTTTTACAGAGTTCAATACGGTATCACCGGACTTCACGACACCGGAGTAAACGCGAATGAAAGTCAGTTGACCAACGTATTTGTCGTTCAACATTTTGAACGCCAATGCAGAGAATTTCTCTTCATCGCTGGCTTGACGGCTGTCGGCTTCTTCAGTGTTAGGATTAACACCTTGAACCGGAGGAATATCGGTAGGAGCTGGCAGCAATTCTACAACTGCGTCCAACATACGTTGAACACCTTTGTTTTTAAATGCAGAACCGCACAACATCGGCTGAATTTCACCTGCCAAAGTACGTTGACGCAATGCGCCTACGATTTCTTCCTCGGTCAGCTCATCGCCGCCCAAGTATTTGTCCATCAATTCTTCGCTGGCTTCGGCTGCGGCTTCAATCATGTTTTGACGCCATTCTTCGGCAGTTTCAACCAACTCGGCAGGAATGTCGCCATAGGTAAAGGTTGTACCTTTATCGGCTTCATTCCAGATGATAGATTTCATTTTCAGCAGGTCAACAACACCGGTGAAACTGTCTTCTGCGCCTACCGGAATGACGATAGGTACTGGGTTTGCGCGCAAACGGGTTTTCATTTGCTCGACAACGCGGAAGAAGTTGGCACCCTGACGGTCCATTTTGTTTACAAACGCCAAGCGTGGTACTTGGTATTTGTTAGCTTGACGCCATACGGTTTCAGATTGTGGCTGAACACCGCCCACCGCGCAGTAAACCATTACCGCACCGTCCAATACACGCATAGAACGCTCTACCTCTACGGTAAAGTCAACGTGTCCCGGAGTGTCGATGATGTTGAAGCGGTGTTCGGGGAATTGTTTCGCCATACCGGACCAGTAGGAAGTTACGGCAGCAGAGGTAATGGTAATACCACGCTCTTGCTCTTGTTCCATGTAGTCGGTAGTAGCCGCACCGTCATGTACCTCGCCCAATTTGTGGGTCAAACCGGTATAGAACAAAATACGTTCTGTAGTAGTGGTTTTACCCGCGTCGATATGAGCGGAAATACCGATGTTGCGGTACAGGCTGATCGGGGTCTTACGAGCCATTTTATTAGCCTTTCAAAATTAGAAACGGAAGTGAGAGAATGCTTTGTTGGCTTCAGCCATGCGGTGTACTTCTTCACGTTTTTTCAACGCACCGCCGCGACCTTCGGACGCATCAATCAATTCGCCTGCCAAACGCAGGTCCATGGATTTCTCACCACGTTTACGGGCCGCATCGCGAACCCAGCGCATTGCAAGAGCCAGACGGCGTGAAGGACGAACCTCAACAGGAACTTGGTAGTTTGCACCACCTACACGGCGGCTTTTCACTTCCACGATAGGTTTGGCGTTTGCAATGGCTTCGTTGAATACTTCGATTGCTGCTTTGCCGGTTTTTTTCTCGATTTGCTCCAACGCACCGTAAACGATACGTTCGGCAACAGATTTTTTACCGTCAATCATCAATACGTTCATGAATTTAGTCAGCTCGACGCTGCCGAATTTAGGATCAGGCAATACATCGCGCTTGGGGACTTCTCTACGTCTTGGCATTTTAATTTCCTTTAATCTATTCAGTCGGGTCAATTCCCATGAATACCCAAATGAGCATTCACTTACTCGGCCGTTGTTCAGCTTAGGCGGCCGACGTGCCTATTTAAGTCCCTGTAATTATTTAGGACGCTTAGCACCGTATTTAGAACGGGCTTGTTTACGGTCTTTAACACCTGCAGTATCCAAGGAACCGCGTACAGTGTGGTAACGTACACCCGGCAAGTCTTTTACACGACCGCCGCGAATCAGTACGACGCTGTGCTCTTGCAGGTTGTGGCCTTCACCGCCGATGTATGAAATGACTTCAAAACCGTTGGTCAGACGAACTTTACATACTTTACGCAATGCAGAGTTAGGTTTTTTAGGGGTAGTCGTGTATACACGGGTGCATACGCCGCGTTTTTGCGGACAGGCTTCCAGTGCAGGCACTTTGTTTACGTACACGGGCTTTTGACGGCCTTTGCGTACCAATTGGTTGATAGTTGGCATATTTTCTCGTCCTGTTGAGTTAAATACTTGCCGACACCATGTCGGCAAGAGTGGAATTATATTTTTATTGCAAGAGTTTAGTCAAGCAAACGGCGGATAAAAGTTGGTATTTTGTATTTACTAAGAACTATTTAGCAACTGAGGTCGTCTGAAATGGATAAAAATCATCAAACGATACGCACTCTTTGTTCAGACGACCTTTATCAAGCATAAATCGGTTTGCAACTCTATTAGAGCCACCCTTCCTACCGTACTTTTCATAACGACACTGATAATCCACACAGGTCGTCTGAAAAAGAAAACCGCAAGTGATATTGCCTTGCGGTTTTCTTTTAAACAAACATCCTACGGATTATTCATCTGTTGCTTCGATTTCGGAAGCTTCTTGCTCTGCTTCCTGCCATTGCTGGCGGCGGCTGCGGTGGTAGGTCAAACCGGTACCGGCAGGAATCAGACGACCTACGATTACGTTCTCTTTCAGACCGCGCAACTCGTCTTGCTTGCCCATAATGGCGGCTTCGGTCAGAACGCGGGTCGTTTCTTGGAACGATGCGGCAGAAATAAAGCTGTCGGTTGACAAGGAGGCTTTGGTAATACCCAACAATACATTTTCGTAACGTGCCGGTTCTTTGCCTTCTTCCAAAGCTTTTTCATTGGCGGTCATGACATCGCCGCGTTCGACTTGCTCACCGGTAATGAATTCGGTTTCACCTGAATCGACAATATTCACACGGCGCAGCATCTGACGGATGATGACTTCGATGTGTTTATCGGAAATCTTCACGCCTTGAAGACGGTAAACCTCTTGCACCTCTTGAACGATATAACGCGCCAGTGCTTCGATACCTTGCAGACGCAGAATATCATGCGGATCTACCGCTCCGTCTACGATGGTTTCACCGCGGTTTACCACTTGACCGTCGTGCACCAGAATTTGTTTCTCTTTGGAAATCAAAGTCTCGTATGCTACGCCGTCTACATCAGTGATAATCAGACGCTGTTTGCCTTTGGTCTCTTTACCGAATGAAACGGTACCGGTAATTTCTGCCAGCATACCTGCATCTTTCGGCACGCGTGCTTCAAACAGCTCGGCAACGCGCGGCAGACCACCGGTAATATCGCGGGTTTTGGAAGAGGCTTGCGGGATACGCGCCAATACGTCGCCTTTACCGACTTCCTGACCCTCGCGCACGGTAATCACTGCACCCACAGGGAATGCCATAGATACCGGGGTGGAGGTACCTGGAATACAGATTTCCAGACCGTTTTCATCCAACAATTTTACAGTAGGACGAAGCAGTTTGGATGCACTGCCGGAACGGCGCTTGCCGTCGATAACCACCAAGGTAGACAAACCGGTTACATCGTCAGTTTGTTTGGCAACGGTTACACCCTCTTCAACATTTTCGAATTTCACCCAACCTGCGTGTTCGGTAATCATCGGACGGGTATGCGGATCCCAAGTTGCCAACGTTTGACCGGCTTTAATGGCTTCACCATCTTGAACCATCAAGATCGCACCGTAAGGCACTTTGTGGCGTTCGCGTTCACGGCCGATGTCATCATGGATAACTACTTCGCAAGAGCGACCGATGACAACCAATTCGCCTTTATTGTTGGCAACATAACGCATTTGGCTGCTGAATCGTGCCGTACCGTTGGATTTGGCTTCAACTTGGCTGGCTGCTGCCGCACGGGATGCCGCACCACCGATGTGGAACGTACGCATGGTCAACTGGGTACCCGGTTCACCGATAGACTGAGCGGCAATCACGCCAACTGCTTCACCGGCATTAACCAGTTTGCCGCGTGCCAAGTCGCGACCGTAACAGTGCGCACACAAGCCATGGCGGGTTTTACAAGTAATCGGGGTACGGACTTTGACCTCATCCACACCGGATTGATCAATCATATCCACCAGTTTTTCCGTCAACAACGTACCGGCTTCAACCAAGGTCTCGCCACTTGACGGATCGACAACGTCAGACGCGGTAACACGACCCAAAATACGATCGCGCAATGCTTCAATCACATCACCGCCCTGTACGACCGCTTTCATAACAAAGCCGTCTGAAGTACCACAATCGTCTTCAACAACGACCAAGTCTTGAGTTACGTCTACCAGACGACGGGTCAGGTAACCGGAGTTCGCGGTTTTCAATGCGGTATCCGCCAAACCCTTACGCGCACCGTGGGTCGCAATAAAGTATTGCAATACAGTCAGACCTTCGCGGAAGTTTGAGGTAATCGGCGTTTCAATAATCGAGCCGTCTGGTTTTGCCATCAAGCCACGCATACCAGACAACTGTTTAATCTGAGCCGCAGAACCACGGGCACCGGAGTCTGCCATCATATAGATGGAGTTAAATGACTCTTGATCGACTTCGTTGCCATCACGGTCGATAACTTTTTGCTTGGACAAGTTGTCCATCATCGCTTTAGCGATTTTATCGCCGGCACGACCCCAAATATCCACCACTTTGTTGTAGCGTTCACCGTTGGTGACCAAACCTTGACGGTATTGGTCTTCGATTTCTTTAACCTCGGCATTGGCTTCAGCCAACAAGGCTGCTTTTTCTTTCGGAATTTCCATGTCGTCAACAGCAATGGAAATACCGCCTTTGGCTGCGAATCCGAAACCAGTATACATCAAGTGGTCGGCGAAAATAACCGTATCGCGCAAGCCGCACAGGCGGAACGATGCGTTAATCAGTTTGGAAATTTCTTTTTTCTTCAGCGCTTTGTTGATGTACTCGAAAGGCAAGCCTTTAGGCAGGATTTCGCTCAACAATGCACGACCGACAGTCGTTTCGTAACGGGTAACGACTGGCTCGAATTCACCGGCTTCGTTTTTCACCCATTCACGCAGACGTACGGTGATTTTCGTACCCAGCTCAACCTGTTTGGTATGGTATGCACGATGCACTTCTTTCACATCAGCAAACAGGCTACCCTCACCTTTAGCATTGATGCGGTCGCGAGTCATGTAGTACAGGCCCAATACGATGTCTTGGGAAGGTACGATAATCGGTTCACCGTTTGCAGGAGACAATACGTTGTTTGAAGCCAGCATCAAGGTGCGCGCTTCCATTTGCGCTTCCAAGCTCAATGGAACGTGTACCGCCATTTGGTCACCGTCAAAGTCGGCGTTAAACGCGGCACATACCAACGGATGCAACTGAATGGCTTTACCTTCAATCAGGATAGGTTCAAACGCTTGAATACCCAAACGGTGCAGGGTCGGCGCACGGTTCAGCATAATCGGATGTTCGCGGATGACTTCTTCCAAAATGTCCCATACTTCCGGTACTTCTTGCTCTACCAATTTTTTCGCTGCTTTAACGGTAGAAGCCAGACCTTGTTTTTCCAGTTTATGGAAAATGAACGGTTTGAACAGTTCCAAAGCCATTTTTTTCGGCAAACCACATTGGTGCAGACGCAGGTATGGACCTACGGTAATCACGGAACGACCAGAGTAGTCCACACGTTTACCCAGCAGGTTTTGACGGAAACGACCGCCCTTACCTTTAATCATGTCTGCCAACGATTTCAGCGGACGTTTGTTGGCGCCGGTCATGGCTTTACCGCGACGGCCGTTATCCAACAGCGAGTCAACCGCTTCTTGCAACATACGTTTTTCGTTGCGAACAATGATGTCAGGAGCGTGCAGTTCCAGCAGGCGTTTCAGACGGTTGTTACGGTTGATGACGCGACGGTATAAATCGTTCAAATCGGAAGTGGCAAAACGACCGCCATCCAACGGAACCAAAGGACGCAAATCAGGCGGCAATACCGGCAGCACGTCCATAATCATCCACTCCAGTTTCATACCGGAACGGTGGAAGGCTTCCAACACTTTCAAGCGTTTGGCGATTTTTTTGATTTTGGTATCTGAACCGGTCGACTCAAGCTCTTGGCGCAGGATTTCGATTTCGCCTGCTACATCCAAGGTGCGCAACAATTCGCGGATACCTTCCGCACCCATTTTGGCATCGAAATCGTCGCCGTATTCGTCCAGTTTGTTGTAGTAGTCATCTTCAGTCAGCAATTGACGGCGTTGCAGCGGAGTCATGCCGGGGTCGGTCACAACAAATGCTTCAAAGTACAATACGCGTTCAATGTCGCGCAAAGTCATGTCCAGCACCATACCCAAACGAGAAGGCAGGGATTTCAAGAACCAAATGTGTGCCACAGGCGCGGCCAATTCGATATGACCCATGCGTTCGCGGCGCACTTTGGACAAAGTCACTTCCACGCCACATTTTTCACAGGTTACACCTTTAAATTTCAAGCGTTTATATTTTCCGCACAAGCACTCGTAGTCTTTGACCGGACCAAAGATTTTGGCGCAGAACAGACCGTCACGCTCAGGTTTGAACGTACGATAGTTGATGGTTTCAGGCTTTTTAACTTCGCCGTAAGACCATGAACGAATGGTTTCGGGAGAAGCAATGCCGATTTTGATGGCATCAAACTCTTCTTCCATGCCGGCAGTTTGCAACGGATTAAATAAGTTCAACAAATTCATTTTTGCTCCTTGAAGGAAGTATTTTTACCGCGTGGCGGATTTTCGATATTGGAAACGGTACGTTACGGTTTCAGACGACCTGATATTTTCAGATTTCGATTAATTCATTCTTATTCTGCAACCGCTTTTTCAGACGACCTTCAAAGAGGCCGTCTGAAAACTTCTGTTTAGTAACGTTCCAAATCAATATCCAAGCCCAGTGAGCGAATCTCTTTAACCAATACGTTGAAGGACTCAGGCATACCGGCATCAATTTTGTGCTCGCCTTTGACGATGTTCTCGTACATTTTTGTACGGCCTGTTACGTCGTCGGACTTCACGGTCAACATCTCTTGCAGTGTGTAGGCTGCGCCGTATGCTTCCAGCGCCCAAACCTCCATCTCACCGAAACGTTGACCACCGAACTGAGCTTTACCGCCCAGAGGCTGTTGAGTAACCAAACTATACGGACCGGTAGAGCGCGCGTGCATTTTTTCGTCAACCAAGTGGTGCAGTTTCAGATAGTGCATCACACCTACTGTGACCTTGCGGTCAAACGGTTCGCCAGAGCGTCCGTCATACAGCGTAATTTGGGTTTTGCTGTCGTTAAAGCCCAATTTTTCGACTTCAGGATCATCGCTCGGATAAGCCAAATTCAGCATTTCACGGATTTCGGATTCTTTCGCACCGTCAAACACCGGCGATGCGAAAGATGCGCCTTTACGCAGATTGGAAGCCAGTTCGATGATTTCTTCATCAGTCAGGGCATCCAAATCTTCTTTCTTACCGCTGCCGTTGTAGAGTTTGTTCAAGAACTCGCGCAGCTCGCTGGCTTTGCGTTGCTCCTTCAGCATACGGTCGATACGCTCGCCGATACCTTTTGCCGCCCAACCCAAGTGAACTTCCAAAATCTGACCGATGTTCATACGGGAAGGTACGCCCAACGGGTTCAGTACGATGTCCACGGGACGACCGTCCGCCATGTAAGGCATATCTTCCACCGGCAGAATACGCGATACCACACCTTTGTTACCGTGGCGGCCCGCCATTTTGTCACCGGCTTGCAGACGGCGTTTGATGGCGATAAAGACTTTCACCATTTTTTGTACGCCAGGCTGCAATTCGTCGCCTTGGGTCAGTTTTTTCTTCTTGATTTCGTACAATTCGTCCGCTTCTTCGCGTTTTTGTTGCAGACTCAATTTAATCAGTTCTAATTGTTTGGCCAAATCTTCATCAGACAAACGGATATCGAACCAATCGTGTTTGCTGGGCAGACTTGCCAGATATTCTGTCGAAATTTCGCTGCCTTTGGCCAGCTTCATCGGACCGCCGTTGGCTTTTTGACCAACGATCATACGCTCAATACGGTCGAATGCATCGTTATCAAAAATACGCAACTGGTCTCCCAAGTCTTGACGGTAACGTTTCAGCTCGGAATCAATAATGGATTGAGCACGTTTGTCGCGTTGGATACCTTCGCGAGTAAAGACTTGAACGTCGATAACCGTACCGCTCATGCCAGTAGGCATACGCAACGAGGTGTCTTTTACGTCGGATGCTTTTTCGCCAAAGATGGCGCGCAGCAGTTTCTCTTCAGGAGTCAGTTGGGTTTCGCCTTTAGGCGTTACTTTACCTACCAACACATCACCTGCTTCCACTTCCGCACCGATGTAAACGATACCGGATTCATCCAAACGGTTTTGCATACGCTCGGACAAGTTCGGAATATCGCGGGTAATATCTTCCGCACCCAGCTTGGTGTCGCGGGCAACAACATTCAATTCCTCAATGTGAATCGAAGTATAGCGGTCGTCTGCAGCCACTTTTTCGGAAATCAGAATCGAGTCTTCATAGTTATAACCGTTCCACGGCATGAAGGCGATGGTCATGTTTTGACCCAGAGCCAATTCGCCCAAATCGGTGGATGCGCCGTCAGCAATCAAATCGCCGCGTTGCAAAACGTCGCCAGCTTTGACGGCCGGACGTTGGTTGATATTGGTAGATTGGTTGGAACGGGTGAATTTAACCAAGTTGTAAATATCGACACCCACTTCACCGGCAGTCGCTTCATCGTCATGGACACGAATCACAACACGGTTGGCATCAACATACTCAACCACACCGCCGCGGCGGGCAACGATTGCAGTAGCAGAGTCAACAGCAACGGAACGTTCGATACCGGTACCAACCATCGGTTTTTCAGGACGCAGGCACGGTACGGCCTGACGTTGCATGTTGGCACCCATCAATGCACGGTTCGCATCATCGTGTTCCAAGAACGGAATCAGGGATGCCGCTACGGATACCACTTGACCGGTTGCCACGTCCATATATTGCACACGGTCAGGCGTTGCCATAATGGTTTCGCCTTTTTCGCGACAAGTTACCAAGTCGCCAATCAAATTACCGTCTTTGTCCAAATCAGCATTCGCCTGTGCAATCACATAACGGCCTTCTTCAATGGCAGACAAGTAATCGATTTCCTCGGTTACTTTGCCGTCGATAACGCGGCGGTAAGGAGTTTCCAAGAAACCATAATCATTGGTACGCGCATAAACGGACAATGAGTTAATCAAACCGATGTTCGGACCTTCAGGCGTTTCAATCGGACATACGCGGCCATAGTGGGTCGGATGCACGTCTCGCACCTCAAAACCGGCGCGTTCACGGGTCAAACCACCCGGGCCCAACGCAGATACGCGGCGCTTATGGGTTACTTCAGACAAGGGGTTGGTCTGATCCATAAACTGACTCAATTGGCTTGAGCCGAAGAATTCTTTGATGGCAGCAGAAACAGGTTTCGCATTAATCAAATCATGCGGCATTAAGTTTTCTGATTCCGCTTGATTCAGGCGTTCTTTTACAGCACGTTCCACGCGAGCCAAACCACTGCGGAATTGGTTTTCAGTCAACTCACCTACCGAACGCACACGACGGTTGCCCAAGTGGTCAATATCGTCCACTTCGCCATGACCGTTACGCAATTCAACCAAAGTAGCAATTGAGGCAACAATATCTTCGACGCTCAGAACATAACCGCCTTTTTCGGCAGCGCCTGCGAAAGTTTCATTCAACAAACGGCCATACCAAGACTGTTGTTGTGCTTCAGACAATTTTTGTTCATAAGTACGCGTATTGAATTTCATACGACCTACGCGAGACAAATCGTAGCTATCTTCACTGAAGAACAAGCGGTTAAACAATTGCTCTACTGCCTCTTCGGTAGGGGGTTCGCCTGGGCGCATCATACGATAAATCGCAACACGTGCTGCTTGCTGATCAGCAGTCTCATCAGTGCGCAGAGTATTGGAAATATAACCGCCCTGATCCAATTCATTAATGTAAAGCGTAGTAAGCTGTTTTACACCATGAATATCAAATTTTGCCAACAACTCTTCAGTGATTTCATCATTGGCAACAGCCAATACTTCACCTGTTTCCGGGTCAATCAAATCGGCAGCCAACGCTTTGCCTAACAGGCTTTCGGGCTCCACATCCAAACGAGTCAATCCCGCATTGCTAATATCACGGATATTTTTTGCGGTAATACGTTTACCTTTAGCAACCAAGACGTTGCCTTCTTTATCCAGGATATCAACTTTGGCAGTTTCACCTTTCAGACGACCTACAACCAAATCGGTTTGAACACCATTTTCAGACAGATAGAACGTTTCTTTATCGTAGAAAATATCCAAGATCTGCTCATTGTTGTAGCCCAAGGCCTTCAACAAAATCGTAACCGGCATTTTGCGGCGACGGTCGATACGGAAATACAGCAAATCTTTCGGGTCAAATTCGAAATCCAACCACGAACCACGGTAAGGAATAATTCGAGCGGAGAACAACAATTTACCGGAGGAATGGGTTTTACCACGGTCATGCTCAAAGAACACACCGGGAGAACGGTGCAACTGAGAAACAATTACACGTTCGGTACCGTTAATGACAAACGAACCGCTTGGAGTCATCAATGGGATTTCGCCCATGTACACTTCATTTTCACGAACTTCTTTGACTGTCGGTTTAGACGCTTCCTTGTCTAAAATCACCAATCGGATACGCGCACGCAGAGGAGCGGCATAAGTGATTCCACGCAATTGACATTCAGGAATATCAAACAAAGGCTCACCCAACGTGTAATGCACAAACTCCAGACGCGCATAACCGTTGTGGCTTACGATAGGGAAAATAGAATTAAATGCAGCCTGCAGACCATCGTCAGTGCGCTGATCAAAAGCATTTTCTAATTGCAGAAATTTCGCATAAGAATCAATTTGTGTTGCCAACAAAAAGGGAACGTCCAATACGTTCTCTCGTTTTGCAAAACTCTTACGGATACGTTTTTTCTCGGTAAACGAATAGTTCATATACACTCCGAAAAGCAATTTTAAAGAAAGAGGTCGTCTGAAATAACGCCTATTGTTTGTGTTATTTACATTTATTTAAACTTAACTTGCGAATAAATTGCAAATAAATGTAAATAATCTATTAACCTAATAACAACAAGCAAAATAAGGCTGGCAGAAAACTGCCAGCCTTCACAGGAAGCATCAAATTATTTGATTTCGACTTTAGCGCCGGCTTCTTCCAATTGTTTTTGGATGTCTTCAGCTTCAGCTTTAGAAACACCTTCTTTAAGAGTTTTAGGTGCGCCATCAACGATGTCTTTAGCTTCTTTCAGACCCAGACCGGTAATTGCGCGAACTACTTTAATCACGCCAACTTTTTGGTCACCGGCAGAAGCCAATACTACGTCAAATTCAGTTTTTTCTTCAGCAGCAGCCGCACCAGCACCTGCAGGACCTGCAACTGCAACTGCAGCAGCAGAAACACCGAATTTTTCTTCAAAAGCTTTAACCAAGTCGTTCAATTCCATTACGGTCAAAGAACCAACTGCTTCCAAAATGTCTTCTTTAGTAATAGCCATGCTATTTATACTCCAAATATTGTATTAAAAAATAATTGATTAACAGAAACAAAATTGATTAAGCGGCCTCTTCGCCTGCTTTTTTCTCTGCCAAAGCAGCCAAACCACGCGCAAAGCCTGATACAGGAGCTTGCATAACGAACAACAGTTTGGACAACAGCTCTTCGCGGCTCGGAATAGAAGCCAACTCAGCAACCTGAGCAGCATTCATCACTTCACCATTGTAAGAACCGGCTTTAACTACAATCTTGTCATCTTTTTTCGCGAATTGGTGCAGCACTTTAGCAGCAGCAACAGCATCTTCAGAAGCAGCATAAACCAACGGACCAACCATTTGATCAGCCAAAGCTGCGAATGAAGTACCCTCTACTGCACGACGAGCCAATGTGTTTTTCAGAACGCGCAAGTAAACGCCTTCTTTACGCGCATTAGCGCGAAGCTCAGTCATGCTGGAAACACTGATACCGCGATATTCAGCAACCACGAGAGTCTGAGCGTTAGCAATTGCTGCGCTGATTTCCTCTACGGCTACTTTCTTGGTTTCAATATTGAGACTCAAGGTCTACCTCCCACTGTTTATAAACAGGATATCGGAATGATATCCCACCAGCGCGGTAACCTAAAAAGACATCTTACAAGCAATCTTGCAATGTGTTTCAGGACTACCGTCTGCGTAGGGCAGTTACGATTAAATCTTGCGATCCCTACGGTCTTGGACATCTACTTAATTCTAAGTAGCCCAAATTCAAGCAACTCAAAAATAGAGTTGCTTGAAAATTTCTTAGATTAGTTATTCACGCTTGATGTATCAACGCGAACACCTAAACCCATAGTGCTGGATACAGCAACTTTTTTCAGGTACTGACCTTTAGCAGCAGCGGGTTTAGCTTTAACGATAGCGTCCAGCAACGCATCAAAGTTCTCTTTCAAATCAGCTTCAGCGAACGAAGCACGACCGATAGTTGCATGAACGATACCAGCTTTGTCTGTCCGATATTGCACTTGACCTGCTTTTGCATTTTTAACTGCTTCAGCCACATTAGGAGTAACAGTACCCACTTTAGGGTTTGGCATCAAGCCACGCGGACCCAAGATAGTACCCAACTGACCAACGATGCGCATTGCATCAGGAGAAGCAATAACAACGTCAAAGTTCAGATTACCTGCTTTGATTTCAGCAGCCAAATCTTCAAAGCCGACAACATCAGCACCAGCTTCTTTAGCTGCTTCAGCATTTGCACCTTGAGTAAATACCGCCACGCGGGTTGTTTTACCAGTACCTTTAGGCAGAACAACTGAACCACGGATAACTTGGTCAGATTTACGCGGATCAACACCCAAGTTGAAAGATACGTCGACAGACTCGTCAAATTTAGCAGTCGCTGCTTTTTTTACCAAAGCAATTGCTTCATCAATTGCATATAATTTATTGGCTTCAACAGAAGAGCGCAAAGCTTTCAAGCGTTTAGATACTTTAGCCATTATACAACACCCTCCACATCTAAACCCATTGAGCGAGCAGAACCAGCAATAGTGCGAACAGCAGCATCCAAATCAGCAGCAGTCAAATCAGGTTCTTTAGTTTTAGCAATTTCTTCCAACTGAGCACGGGTCAATCTACCCACTTTGTTTGTCAGAGGATTAGAACTACCTTTTTGCAAACCGGCAGCTTTTTTCAACAGAATAGAGGCCGGAGGAGTTTTCATCACAAAAGTGAATGACTTATCCGCAAATGCAGTAATTACAACTGGAATCGGCAAACCAGGCTCCATGCCTTGAGTTGCAGCATTAAATGCTTTACAGAATTCCATAATATTCAGACCACGCTGACCCAAAGCAGGACCAACTGGGGGAGATGGATTGGCTTTACCTGCAGGAATTTGCAGTTTGATATAGCCGATAATTTTCTTTGCCACTTATAGGACTCCTAAAAACGGGTATAGCGCGGAACCATTTCCGCTTCCCAAAAAAGAATTCAGTATTATATTTACTTAGAGATTTTTTTTCAAGGGATTTAAAAACTTAAATCTTTTCTACTTGACCAAACTCCAGCTCAACCGGGGTTTCACGACCAAAAATCTGAACAGAAACCCTCAATTTATTACGCTCATAATTCACTTCATCTACAATACCGTTGAAGTCAGCAAAAGGTCCTTCGTTCACACGAACTTGCTGCCCCACTTCAAATTCAACTTTAGGTTTAGGCTTCTCAACCCCAGAACGAACCTGTTGCAAGATTGCATCAGCCTCTCTTTGAGAAATCGGAGTAGGCTTATTTGCCGTACCACCAATAAAACCTGAAACTCGAGGGGTACTTTTCACCAAATGCCATGAATCATCGGTCATTTCCATTTCGACCAAAACATAGCCCGGATAAAACTTACGCTCGCTAATGGTTTTGCGACCATTTTTAATATCGACCACTTCTTCAACCGGAACAAGAATCTGACCGAAATAACCTTCCATACCTTCGCGAGCGATACGCTCTTTTAGGATCTTCTGGACATTTTTCTCAAAGCCGGAATAAGCCTGCACAACATACCAACGTTTTGACATTTTTACCCCCTCTTCAACAACACATCAAAAAACAGCCAAGAAATAGCACTGTCTGCCGCATAAATAAATACTGCCAAGATTGCTACAAATATAACGACGAATATCGTCATCTTAACTGCATCATCTCGCGTAGGCCAAACAACTTTTTTAAACTCAGACCATGAGTTTTTAAAATAGGAAAGCAGCCCTTCTCGCTTAGGCGGCGTAGAATGATTGCCGGATGTTACAAGCTGACCCGACTTTTCTGCTTTATGTTCAGATGTATGTTCAGTCATCTTTACTCACTCACCACAGCATCAAAGTCGCACTATCTCACTCATGCAATGGTTTAAATTAATTACTAAAAAAGAAATGCAAAAAAATTAACCGGCACAGGGCCGGTTAATTTTTTATTTGGCAG
This sequence comes from Neisseria sicca, assembly GCF_017753665.1. Taxonomy (NCBI): domain Bacteria; kingdom Pseudomonadati; phylum Pseudomonadota; class Betaproteobacteria; order Neisseriales; family Neisseriaceae; genus Neisseria; species Neisseria sicca. The sequence continues at coordinate 2,319,753 of NZ_CP072524.1, read as the reverse complement.
GCCAAGAGGGTCTCGAACCCCCAACCCTCGGTTTTGGAGACCGATACTCTACCAATTGAGCTATTGGCCTCTAAACTTAAGCGATGATAGAAGAAACCACACCCGCACCTACGGTACGGCCACCTTCGCGAATCGCAAAGCGCAGACCTTCTTCCATAGCGATCGGTGCAATCAGTTCTACAGTGATGGCTACGTTCTCACCAGGCATAACCATTTCTACACCTTCTTCCAAAGTAACCGCGCCGGTTACGTCGGTAGTACGGAAGTAGAATTGAGGACGGTAGTTAGCGAAGAACGGAGTATGACGACCACCCTCTTCTTTGCTCAATACGTAAACTTCTGCTTTGAATTTAGTGTGAGGAGTGATGGTACCCGGTTTAGCCAATACTTGACCGCGTTCCACTTCTTCACGTTTGGTACCGCGCAGCAATACGCCTACGTTGTCACCTGCTTGACCTTCGTCCAGCAGTTTGCGGAACATTTCAACACCGGTACAAGTGGTTTTTTGGGTTTCTTTCAGACCTACGATTTCGATCTCGTCACCAACGTGGATGACACCGCGCTCTACACGGCCGGTTACTACTGTACCACGACCTGAGATAGAGAATACGTCTTCGATAGGCAACAAGAACGGTTTGTCCACGGCACGCTCAGGAGTCGGGATGTAGCTGTCCAATGCGGCAGCCAGTTCGAAGATTTTTTCTTCGTAAGCGGCGTCGCCTTCCAAGGCTTTCAGTGCAGAACCTTGTACGATCGGGCAGTCGTCACCTGGGAAGTCGTAGCTTGACAGCAAGTCACGGATTTCCATTTCAACCAGCTCCAACAGCTCGGCATCATCAACCATGTCGCATTTGTTCATGAACACGATGATGTAAGGTACGCCTACTTGGCGAGCCAATAGGATGTGTTCGCGGGTTTGCGGCATAGGACCATCAGCAGCGGAACATACCAAGATCGCGCCGTCCATTTGTGCGGCACCAGTAATCATGTTTTTAACGTAGTCGGCGTGACCCGGGCAGTCTACGTGTGCGTAGTGGCGGGTTTCGGTTTCGTATTCTACGTGTGAGGTATTAATGGTAATACCGCGGGCTTTTTCTTCGGGAGCGTTGTCGATTTGGTCGTAAGCTTTTGCAGCACCACCGAATTTTTTAGCCAAAATAGTAGTCAAAGCAGCAGTCAGGGTGGTTTTACCATGGTCAACGTGACCAATGGTGCCAACGTTTACGTGCGGTTTGCTACGTTCAAATTTTTCCTTTGCCATGGCAAATTTCCTATCTTTAAAATACTGAGAAAATGGTATTTGGTGCCCATGGGCAGATTTGAACTGCCGGCCTCTCCCTTACCAAGGGAGTGCTCTACCCCTGAGCTACATGGGCCAATAGACTATTGGAGCGGGTGAAGGGAATCGAACCCTCACCGTAAGCTTGGAAGGCTTCTGCTCTACCATTGAGCTACACCCGCAGACTTACTGCATCAATGCTCCAACACATTGGAATTTGGTGGTGGGAGAAGGATTCGAACCTTCGAAGCTCTCGCAACAGATTTACAGTCTGCCCCCTTTGACCGCTCGGGAATCCCACCAAAAGAGAACGCAAGTTTATTCGTGACTCAGATTTTCGTCAAGTTCTTTTTTAATTTTGTTTTCTTAAAATCACTCAATTTATTGCTTTAAAAAAGAATTTATTTGAACTGAATGATTTTTTCGTATTTTGCCATCAGCTCTTCGTGTGTTTCCGGATGCTCTTCATCAATCAGGATGCAGTCCACGGGACATACCTGCTGACATTGCGGCTCATCGTAATGGCCTACGCACTGCGTACACAAATTAGGGTTGATTTCGTAAATTTCCTCGCCTTGCGAGATGGCGTCATTGGGGCACTCCGGCTCGCAAACGTCACAGTTAATGCACTCATCTGTAATAAAGAGCGACATTTCTTTTCCTTTTTCATTTAAATTATCAAAACCGATTGGGCGCGGATTATAGCACAAACGCGTCAAAAACAATCCGTTTAGGCGAATGTTTACACCCTGGTAATGATTCTCAAATCTCTTACTATTCAGCTACTTGGACAAACTGCAAGAGCACAAAACTGCTCTTACCCGCCCGTCCTTCGCGATAAGGCTCCAGCCACTCGGGGAAATCGGGCAGCTCCCCTGCTTCAATATAGACCATTGCCCCGTTTTTCAAGCTGTTTTTCAAAGAAGCAAACAAATTTTCCCAATCCTGCCACGCAAACGGCGGATCCAAAAAGACCACATCAAACTTTTCAGACGACCTCTGCAGATACGCAAGGCCATCGGTATTGAGGATTTCCAGTTTATCCAAACCCAATGCTCTGGCGTTTTGCCGCAGCATATCGGCAGTTTTGCGATTATTATCTGCCAGCACCACCCTCTTCGCGTTACGGGACGCGGCCTCAAATCCCAACGCGCCGCTTCCAGCAAACAAATCCAACGCATTCATACCGGTCAAATCCTGACCCAGCCAATTGAAAAGTTTTTCGCGGACACTGTCAGGCGTTGGACGCAGACCGTCCGCATCTGCAAAAACCAGTTTCCGTCCCCTGCATTGCCCGCCGATGATGCGGACTTGATTTGAATGTTTGCTGTGTTTGCTCATGATTAAAACGAATCGTCCAACAGTTTCAGACGACCTCTAAAGAATGACAAAGCAGCCATTATACCGCAGCGTTTTTTTCATTTAAGGCCGCATGAAAACAAATCGGCGCATCGTGAAATTTTATTTTTTATAATGGTAAACTTACAAAATTTTATAAATCATAAAATATTTTCTCAAATAAAAAGGTTGCTTACGTCCACCATTAGAACTTTCCCACCGTTTTTTCAGTCTATTGGCCATAATACTTAATGAAAATATGGATGGCTGACAATGCCGCTTTGGAAAATTATTTTGGGTGTTTATATCGGCGGCGTGATTGCCTTCACCGCCCACGCCCATTTCTTTGACGAATATTACCGCCACTTGGGATTGATTCCGAACTTGGGACGCGGTCTGCTTTGGTTCGTCTTTTGCCTGCCCTTGATCGGCAAAACCGTTGCTCTGATAGTCAGTTTATTCTTTCTTGCCACACTGGTTTTTGCAAGGCGTTAAATCCTTTCTTAATAAGACTGAAAAGGTCGTCTGAAAATTTTTCAGACGACCTTTTCAGTTTGAGTTTGACGACATGAAATACTGAACTATGTTTCACCATGTAAAGTGCATTTTAAACTTAAACTAGATAAATTACATTTACTTATTTATAATGAGTATCTCTCTGTGAAATATTTATATAAGGTTATTATCATGTCAGACCTGAATCTCAGTAACAGTATATTCCAAGGTTACAACGACAAACATGGTTTAATGATTTGTGGGTATGAATGGGGTTGGAGTAAAGCCGATGAGGCTGCTTATGTAGCAGGTGAATACAAACTCCCTGAAAACAAAATCGACCATACATTTGCCAATAAATCCCTCTATTATGGTGAGCAGGCAAAAAAGTGGCGTTACGACAATACGATAAAAAACTGGTTTGAAATGTGGGGACACCCCTTAGACGAAAATGGATTGGGCGGTGCATTTGAAAAATCCCTGGTTCAAACCAACTGGGCAGCCACTCAGGGCAACAAAATCGACAATCCAAACAAATTTCTCCAACCTGAACACGTCGATAATTTTCTCTACCACATTGAGAAACTACGCCCTAAATTGATTCTCTTCATGGGAAGCAACCTGACAAATTATCTTAATTGCGCAAATGTATTGCCGCGCTTCGAGCAGCTTGTCGGAAAACAAACTCAACCGCTACGAGTAGTACAAAAAGATTTTAGCGGTACACGTTTCAAAATCAGATTCCAATCGTTTGAAAATTGCGAAGTCGTCTGCCTGCCCCACCCTAGTGCCAGCCGCGGTCTATCTTACGATTACATAGCCTTATTTGAACCAGAAATGAACCGTATTTTATCGGACTTTAAAACGACACGCGGATTTAAATAAAACAATCACAGAACAGCAAAGGTCGTCTGAAATTTTTTCAGACGACCTTTTCTCTTTAAACCAACCTACTTTCATCATTCTTTCGGTGCAGGCGGTTCAATCTGTTCTTTCCAGCCGCATTCTTTTTGCGGACAGACTTTTTCCACGCCCCAGCGTTTGGTGGTTTTGATGGTCAAGACCGGCCAATGGCAGTTCGGGCATTCTTCGGCAACGGGCGGGTTCCAAGTGGCGTAGTTGCAGTCGGGATAGGTGCTGCAACTGTAAAACAGTTTGCCGTAGCGGGATTTGCGCTCGACGAGGTTGCCTTTTTTGCATTGCGGGCATTGGACGCCGGTATCTTTGGGTTTTTCCAGCGGCTCGACGTGCTTGCATTTGGGGTAGTTTGCGCAGCCGATGAATTTGCTGCCGGTACGGCTGTATTTGTACACCAGCCGTCCGCCGCATTTGGGGCATTCGCGCCCATCAAGTTCGGCTTGTTCTGCTTCGGCTTTGGCGATGCGCTCGGCGGCTTCTTCGGCGGTTTCGTTGACGTTGCGCGTGTAGCTGCACTCGGGATAGCCGGCGCAGGCGACGAAGCGGCCCATTTTGCCGAACTTGATTTGCAGTTTGTGTTCGCCGCATTTCGGACAGGTTTCGTCGAGTTCCTGCGTGGTGAATTTGGCGCGTTCGATGCCTTCTTTTTCTTCCACTTGCTTGATGAACGGTTTCCAGAATTTGTCCATCACAGGAATCCAGCGGCGTTTGCCGTCGGCGATTTCGTCGAGCTGGTCTTCGAGTTTGGCGGTGAAGTGATAGTCGACGTATTGGGCGAAGTGTTCGGTCAGGAATTTGTTGACGATGTCGCCTGTATCGGTGGGCATGAAGCGTTTTTGCTCAAGGGTAACGTATTCGCGGTCTTTGAGCGTGGAGATGATGCTGGCGTAGGTCGAGGGGCGGCCGATGCCGTATTCTTCGAGGGCTTTAACCAGCGTGGCTTCGTTGTAGCGCGGCGGCGGGGTGGTAAAGTGTTGCTCGCCGTAGAGTTTGTCCACGGGCAATTTGTCGCCTTCGCTCATTTCGGGCAGTTTTTTGCTGTCTTCGCCTTCTTCATCGTCGCTGCTTTCTTCGTAAACGCTGAGGAAGCCTGCGAAGGTTTGCACTTGTCCGGTTACGCGGAATACGCCTTTGCCGACGGTAATATCGACGGTGGTTTGGTCGAATTTGGCGGGCGTCATCTGACAGGCGACGGTACGCTGCCAAATCATTTGATAGAGTTTGAACTGGTCTGCACTCAGGAAGGGTTTGACGCTTTCGGGCGTGCGGTACACGGAAGTCGGACGGATGGCTTCGTGCGCTTCTTGGGCGTTTTTGGATTTGGTTTTGTATTGTTTGGCGGCACTCGGCAGATATTCTTTGCCGATTTTGTTTTCGATGTAATGGCGGATTTCGGTTAACGCTTCGTCAGCCAAGTTCACGCTGTCGGTACGCATATAGGTAATCAGACCGATGGCGCCCTGCCCCACGTCTATACCTTCGTAAAGCTGCTGGGCGGTACGCATGGTGCGGTCGGTGGTGAAGCCGAGTTTGCGCACGGCATCCTGCTGCATGGTGGATGTGGTGAACGGCGCGGCGGGATTGCGGTTGCGCTTTTTCTTTTCGATGGCGGTAACGACGGCCTCTTTGCCTTCAAGTTCTTTCAACACGTCGGCTTGCGCGGCTTCGTTTGGCAGGTCGAATTGTTCGAGTTTCGCCCCGTTGTATTGGGCGAGTTTGGCGGTGAACTTGCTGCGGCCTTTGTGGCTGTCGAGATGCACCGTCCAATATTCCTGCGCTTCAAACGCGCGGATTTCGTTTTCGCGTTCGCAAATCAAACGCAAGGCGGGACTTTGCACACGGCCTGCGCTCAAGCCGCGGCGGATTTTTTTCCACAACAATGGCGAGAGGTTGAAACCGACCAGATAGTCCAAAGCGCGGCGGGCTTGTTGCGCATCGACCAAATCCATTTCGATTTCGCGCGGATTGGCGACGGCATCGAGCACGGCATTTTTGGTGATTTCGTGGAACACGACACGCTGTGGCTTGATGTTTTTCAGGCCGCGTTTGGATTTGAGGATTTCAAAAAGGTGCCAGGAAATCGCTTCGCCTTCCCTATCCGGGTCGGTTGCGAGGTAGATGTTTTCGGCTTCTTTAGCTCCGGCAACAATCGCATCGACGTGTTTGGCGTTGCGTTTGATCAGCTCGTATTTCATGGCGAAGTCGTGTTCGGGATCGACGGCACCGTTTTTGGGGACGAGGTCGCGGACGTGGCCGTAGGAGGCCAAAATTTCGAAATCGCCGCCAAGGTATTTTTTCAGGGTTTTGGCTTTGGACGGTGATTCGACGATTAAGAGGTTTTTCGCCATTGTTTGTTCTCTTTTAATGTATTGGATGATGCGTTTCAGACGACCTTTCTGAACAAGCTGCGTCAAAAGGTCGTCTGAAAAGGTTTAATGCATGGTCGCTTTGCCGTTGAGCGCGCCCATCAGGTCGTCGCCGATTAAGACGGGCAATTCGCTTTTGTGCGCCCACAATAAGAGCAACACCAGCACTTTCGCCGTATCGAGTGTGATTTCTTCGGGCGGGATGTGCATCAGGGCGTGGATGACGATTTCGCGCTGCTCGTAAGTGATGGCGCGTTCGGCAACCAGATACTGCATCAGCCCCATGACTTCCTGCGGCAGGTTTTCCACTTCCTCGTTGCAATACACGCGCAGGGCATGGCTGTCGAACGGCGCGGCGGCGAATTCGGACGTATTGAACAACACTTCCATCATCATCAGCGTATTGCCGATTTCCGTTACGTCAAAACCCGCATCTTCCAACAGGCGGCCCAAATCCTCCGGCGGCGGGCAGTTGTCGAAATCTTGGAAGTGTTCGATGAGATAGGCGATGACTTCTGTCATGCTGGTTCCTTAATGAATGAATCAATTATGCTTTTATGCGCTGATAGCGTCCGCCCGGCAAGGCGGCGACGATGCCGTCGAGTTCGTATTCCAGCAGTCGAGCGTAAACGTCTGCCGCCGCCCATGCGGTTTGCTGCGCCAATATATCGGGATGAACGGGGTCGTAACCCATGGCGTCCAGCAGCCCGTCTTCCGCTGTCGGCGCGGCAACCGTATTGGCTTGCGCCGGCTGTTTTCGGACATGAAGGTCGTCTGAAAACGGTAAAACAGGTTCAGACGACGTCTCTCTGACGGCAGTGCGTTTTTCCGTTTTTTTGTTTTTCTTATTTATAGAATATGATGGAACTGCCGCATTTTGCAATAGCCCCGGACATTCGTGAAGGATGTCGTCCAAACATTCCACCAATTTCGCGCCGTCTTTAATCAGCTTGTGACAGCCTTTGCTGTGCGGATTGTCTATCGAACCGGGTACCGCCATCACCTCCCGCCCCATCTCCGCCGCCAGCTTGGCGGTAATCAGTGAACCGGATTCCAAGGCGGCCTCGACCACCAGCGTAACCTGCGACAATGCAGCGATCAGGCGGTTGCGGCGCGGGAAGTTGCCCGCAAAAGGCCGCGTATCCAAAGGAAACTCGCTGACGATCAACCCTTTTTCGGCGATTTCATAGGCAAGGTTTTTATTGGACGGCGGATAAATGCGGTCTATGCCCGTTCCCCAGACGGCGATGGTACTGCCGCCCGCCTGTAACGCGCCTTGATGGGCGGCGGTGTCTATACCCGAAGCCATACCCGACACGACAGGAATATCCCTTTCGCTCAACGCCCTACCAAAATCTTTGGCAATCCGCATCGCCTGCGGCGTGGCATGGCGGCTGCCGACGATGGCGGCGGAAGGTTTGTGCAGCAGTTGCACGTTGCCGCGCAAAAACAAAACCGGCGGCGCGGTAATGCCCTGCGTCAGCATTTCGGGAAAATCATCATCTTGCAGCAGCAACAAACGGCAGCCGTCCTGCGTTTCCCATTGCAACGCCGCTTCCGCAGCCTTTTGCGCCAACGCCCGTTTTTCGCCGTTGCGCCAAGATTCGGCTGCCTGCTTGTGGCGCACCACCGCGGCTATTTGTTCCGCCGGAGCATCCAGCGCGGCTTTCGCGCTGCCGAAACGTTGCAGCAGGAGCAAGAAGCCCTCCGCGCCGACATAAGGCGTAAACGCCAGTTGCAGCCAGGCAAGGCGGTCATTTTCCGTCATCAATTGTGTCCCCTTGTTGTTTTCAGACGACCTTTGTTCGTGAGGTCGTCTGAAAACGGATAAATGTCAGTATTTAAAGATAAAACCGGCGAACTTTAAACCGATACGGCGTTCCCGCGCCAGCTTCCGGTTTCCTGTCCGTTCACCGCCATGCGGATGCTGCTGAACAGCCGGCAGCCCGTTAGTAACTTTTGTAATATTTTTATATTCTACACGATACGGTAGAAATATCTGTTATTCAAATGATTGTCGCACGCAGCCGTGATTCCTTCTCCCGCCTGCACGGGAATGGCGCATTCAATAAATGAACCGGATTTGCATCAGTGGGTTGGATACGGCAAAAGCGGTCGAGTTGATGGCAAACAAGGTCGTCTGAAAACATACCGCGGCGTGCCATATGCTTTCAGACGACCTTTTATCCTACTGCCGCCCTACTCTTCTGCTTTTTCCGCTGCGCTGCGGCGGGAAACGCTGATGCCTAATTGTTTGAGTTTGCGGTAAAGGTGCGTGCGCTCCAAGCCGACTTTTTGGGCGACGCGACTCATGTTTTGCCCTTCTTGGGCGATGTGGTATTCGAAATAGCGGCGTTCCAACTCTTCACGCAGTTCGCGCAAAGGCATGTTGAAGTTGAAACCGCCGACGATTTCGGTAGCAACCGTTGCCCGTTTTTGTCCCAATGCGGCAACGACCGCCTGCTCGTGGACTTCTTGTCCGTCCGCTTCCAGCATCAGGTTTTTCACGACGCTGCGGAGTTGGTCGAAATTGCCCGGCCAGTTGTATTGGCAGAGGACAGTCAGCGAGCCGTTGCTGAATTTGACGGGCTGGATTTTTTCACTGTCCGCCAATTCGGTCATGACTTGGTTGACCAAGAAGGCGATGTCTTCGGATTGGCTGCGCAACGGCGGGATGCTGATGACGTTGCCGGAGAGCAGTTCGGACAACTTGGCATCGGCAATGGCGTCTGCCGGGCTTTCATCGGCGGCATGGCTGCCGGCGACAATGACACGCACGTTGTAACGGTCTGCCTTACCGAGGATGAAGCTGATGCCGTTTTGGATGTTTTTGCTGTACTGCGCGGCATCACCGAGATAGAGCGTGCCGCCCGATGCTTTTTGCAGCAACTCTAAAGGCGCGTCCGCGATGAGTTCGACGCGGCTGAGTTCGACCCAAGGTGTGCCGCTTTTGTGGAAATAGCGGGCAACGATTTCAAACGGCGAACCGGTTTCGCCGCTGAGCAGCACGGGACCGCTTTTTTTCACGGCAGGCTCGAGCTGCTGTTTGAATTCCTGAATGGCGGGGCTGTTGCCGAGCTTATCGAAGGACAAGCCCGCCGCCATCTGCATTTCGCCGTGTTTGAGGGCGCGGTCGACGGTAGAGAGCAGCTTTTGCAGGGCAACCGGTTTTTCCAAAAAGTCGAGCGCGCCGATTTTGGTGGCTTCGACGGCGGTGTCGATGCTGGCGTGTCCGCTCATCATCACCACGGGCATATTGAGCTGCCCGTTTTTCGCCCACTCTTTGAGCAGGGTGATGCCGTCGCAGTCGGGCATCCAGATGTCCAACAACACCATGGCGGGACGGGTTTGGTGGCGCAGTTGGCGCGCCTCTTCGGCGTTCTCCGCCAAAGCCACGGAATAACCTTCGTCTTGGAGGATTTCCGAGAGCAAGTCGCGGATACCTACTTCGTCATCTACAATTAAAATATCACTGCTACGCATAAGTTTCTACCAATCGGGGTAAGGCTATTTTCACACACGCGCCGCCTTCGTTCTGATTGCTCAGGCTGATGCGGCCGCCGTGCTCTTCGATGATTTTCTTCACAACGGGCAATCCCAGACCCGTACCTGTCGGCTTGTCGGTAACATACGGCTCGAAGGCATTATGCAGCATTTCCTTGCTGAAACCTTTGCCGTTGTTACAAACGGTCAATAAAACCTGTCCGTCGTTATCTTCACCGACACTGACATTCACTTGCGGAACTTCTGCCTCTTCCGCCGCCTCCGCCGCGTTTTTGAAAATATTGTGCAACACCTGCCGCATGGCGGTGGTATCGGCGGAAATCGGCTGCGGTTTGTCGGACAAGTTCGGAACAAAGCGGCACGCCCCGCCCTCGTACAGCAGCAACACTTCTTCGACCAAGCGGTTCAAATCGTGTTTTTCAAAATTCAGCGACGGAGCGCGGGCGTAATTGCGGAAGGCTTCGACCATTTCTTTCAATGCCGCCACCTGTTTGACGATGGTGTCGGTCGAACGGTTGAGGATTTGGGCGTGTTGTTCGTCCAATTTATCATGCAATTTCCATGCCAATCTCTCGGCGGAAAGTTGGATAGGCGTGAGCGGATTGCGGATTTCATGCGCCAACCGTTTCGCCACTTCGCCCCAAGCGGCTTCTTTTTGGGCGCGGATGAGGACGGTGATGTCGTCAATCACCATTACCACGCCGTTGTCGTTGTCGTCGGGCAGGATGGTGGCTTTACCCAAGAGAATGCGCGCATCGTCGGGGGCGGCGTATTCGACTTGGACGGGCTTGGCGGCATTGGCGGTTTCTTCAATGGCGGCAAACACTTCAGCAAGCAGGGTCTGCTGCGGCGATTGTCCGCGCCAGTCATGCCAGTTGCTGCCCCACAGCGGCACCAATTCAATGCCCAAAATCCGTTCGGCGGCTTTGTTGAAGGTTTTCAGACGACCTTCGGCATCCAAAGTAATCACGCCCGTGGTCAAACTTTCCAACACGCATTCGAGATAGTGGCGCGCCGCTTCTTCGCGCAGGCGGTTGTTCTCGTCGGCTTCTTTGGCAATGGCAAGCTGTTCGGTCATGTGGTTGAACAACTGGGTCAACCTGCCGAATTCATCATTGCGGAACACGGGGCGTTTCTGGCTGAAATCGCCCTGCGCCACCGCCCTTGCGCCTTCTGCCAACGACAATACCGGCTCGACGAAGCGGCGGGCGAAATACAGCGCCATTACCAAGGCAAGGAAAATCGCCAACAGCGCGGCAACCAGCAAAGTCGCCAAGAAGAAGGTTTGCAGACCTTGTTTGGTATAGCTCAATTCGGCGTATTTCGCCCGCGCCGCTTCAATCAGCGTCGCGTCTTGCGCCACATCCTGCGGGATGGGCTGGCGGAAAAACAAGGCGTAATCGCGTCCGTTGTGCGCGCCGATCAGCATCCAGCCTTGCGCGTACAAGACGTTTTCTATGTTTTCCAAACTGCGTATCGAGCCGGTCTGCTCCAGCTTCTCCCATCCTTCTTTGTCGAGTTCGGGCTGGTTTAGTTTCAGCGGATTGACACTTTTCTCGGTTTTATGGGTTTTGACGTCGTATAGCGAAAGCTGGGTAAAGCCGCCCGATTTGGCGGCACTGGTCAACGCTTTGCCCAAATCTCCGTCCACAGACGCAGTGCTAATCAGGTCGATTTGCACCGGCGTGGCGTTGCTGACGGCGTTGTCCACCGCCAGATTCAGCGCGGATTTGCTCAAGTTCAGGCTGCGCTCGAGGGCTTCGTGGGTATCGTTGCCGAACCACGAATTAATCGTACCGTTGATGAACTGCGCGGAAATGCCGAACAGGAACACGCCCGGCAATACCGCCACCAGCGTAAACATCCCCGACAGCCGCCGCGCAATCTGCGAGCCGAACACGCCCTTGCTTTTGTCGCGCATGAGGAGCAGGACGTAGCGCGTCAAAACCGACGCCAACACCAGCATCAGCAGCGCACACAGGGCGATAATCCACCAGAAATATTCCGCCAGCGGGCTGGTGCTGCCCGTTGCAATGGTCAGTCCGTAGAGCAGTCCCACCGCCGCCAACACGGCAATCAGGAGAAAGCGGCGCATGGTTTACTCCTGAGAGATGGTCAGCGACTTCCAGCCGGAATCCAAGTGCCAGTTTTTAGAAGTCAATGCGTTGATTTGGAAGGGTTTGGGCAGCTTCGCCGTCGAGAGCAGCAGGCGGATTTCGGCTTGCGTGTCTTTCGCTGCGACGCCGCTTAACGCGCCTTTGGACAGCACTTTCCAGTTGGCGACCGCCCCTACGCCGCGCAAGGCGGTATCGAGCGTGTCGTATTCGGTGGAAAACGTGCCGACGGTTATGCGGTAGCGGTTGGTCAGCGGATGGAAGGAAAGTTTGTAGTGGATGGTGTTGTCGCTGTTGAGCAGCTGGTCAAACTTGAAGCGGTAAGACGGCATGGACGGCGCAGAAAGCTGCCAGCTCAAAGTAAAATTCAACGGCACGCCCTGCCGGAGCGCCTGTTTGAGCTGGTCGGGCAAATCGGTGCGGAAACGGCTGCTGACGGAAAGCTGTCCGGTCTCGGTCAGCTTCGCCTCGGAGCGGGTCACGCTGATGCCCTCCGCCGCCGCATTCAGCGACAGGGCGAGCAACAGCGTTCCAAACAGCCGTTTACTGCTTTTTGATAAGCGCGTAATAAAAGCCATCTTGATGTTTGTTCGGTAAAAGCACACGCGATTCGATCAGCTCTGCATCGGCGTGGCGGTTGAGGAATTTTTGCAACTGAACGTCGTTTTCTTCGACGAACACCGAGCAGGTGGCAAGCAGCATTCTGCCGTTTTTCGTCAGGGTTTGCCAAAGCGCGTCCAGCAATGCCTCCTGCTGACGGGCGGTTTTGGCGGCATCGGTCGGACGGCGCAGCCATTTCACGTCGGGATTGCGCCGCGCCACACCCGAAGCGGTACACGGCACGTCGGCAAGGATGGCGTCGAAAGGCTTTCCATCATACCACGCCGCCAAGTCCTGCGCATCGGCGCAAGCCAGAGCGGTCGTCTGAAACCCCAAGCGGTCGAGATTGTCCTTCACCCTTTTCAGACGACCTTCGTCTATGTCCAAAGCGGTAACATGACAATCCGCCAGTTCCAACATATGCCCCGTCTTCCCGCCCGGTGCGGCGCACGCGTCCAAAATCCGTTCGCCGTCTTTAGGGTTTAACAGATACGCCGCCTGCTGCGCACCGAAATCCTGCACCGACACCAGCCCTTCGGCAAAACCGGGCAGGCGGTTCACCGGCACGGCTTCTTCCAGCGTTACCGCATATTCGTCCAACGCCTTAGCCACAACCCCTTCCGCCGCCAGCTTTTCCAAATACGATTCGGCATTGCCGTGGCGTCGGTTGACCCGCAGCGTCATCGGCGGATGCGATTGCAGCGCGGTGGTGATGTTGTGCCAGTGTTTCGGATAATGGTTTTTCAGGTATGCCACCCACCACAGCGGCAGGTTGTACTTCGCCACATCGTCTTTTTTGCACGAAGCCTCCAGCTTCTGCCGCTCGCGCAAAAAACGCCGCAAAATCGCGTTGGCAAACGAACGGTACTGCCCGCGCCCGATTTTCGCGATACTCTCGACCGCCTCGTTGACCACCGCATGAGGCGCGTTGCGCGTGTAATGCAGTTGGTACATTGCCGCCAAAAGCAGGCTTTCGAGCTGCGGATTGTCAATCGGCTTTTTCAGCATCTGCGCGAGCATATGTTTCAAGCTGCCCAGATAACGCTGGCAGCCGTAGGCAATATCCTGCAACGCGCCGTTTTCCTGCGCCGTCAGCTCGGGATGCGCCGCGCGGATTTGCGCCAACACATCCTGAAGGTTGCGCCCTTCGGCGACCGCCGCAATGCTGTCGGCGGCGAGTTTTTGGGCGAGGGACATACTCATAAATTCAATTCCTTAAATACCTGCTGTGGTTCGATTTGTTCGTTAAAAATGTAAACGCCGCACAAGCGGTTCGGGCGGTGTTCAGGGCAAGATTCAAATTGTGTTAATCCGATTGCCCGCTCATGACAATATCCATATAGTCCGTTCTTTTCAACACACATAAGGATTCATCATGAATTTACGCTTCCTCTCCCTGCTTGCCGTTTCTGCCGCACTCGTTTCCGGCAGCCTGACCGCCGCGGCGGCACCGCACAAACATTCCCGCGCCATCTCCCAAGCGCAAGCCGTCAAAATCGCCAAGAAACGCGTCGGCGGCGGCCGCGTTACCGACATCGACCACAGCGACGGACGCTGGGAAATCGAAATCCGCAGAGGCTGCACCGAATACGATGTGGACGTTTCCTCACAAAGCGGCCGCGTCATCAGAGTCGATACCGACAACCACTGCGACGATTAATCGATTCTTGATTAATGGATTCTTATAGGAAGCCGGACTGTCTGTCCGGCTTTTCTGTTTTCAGACGACCTCAAGCTTGCCCGAGGTCTGAAAACATTTAATCTGCCGTTTTGCCTGATTCGGGACTTTCAGACGACCGCCCCGTCCCGTTCCAACAATGCCCGATAGCGTTCGGCATCCTGCGGCGAATAGCAACAGAAAACGATTTTTTCGACAGACGGACACTGCGGCAAGGTTTTTTTCAAAATCGCCAAAGCAGTCTCGGCAGCCAAATCGGCGGGGAAACGGTACACGCCCGTGCTGATACAGGGGAAGGCGATGCTGCGGATGCCGTGTTCTTGCGCCAACAGCAGGGAATTTTGATACGCTTCCGCCAGCTTGACCGCTTCGCTGCGGTGTCCGCCGAACCAAACCGGCCCGACGGTGTGAATCACAAATTTCGCCGGCAGATGATAGCCTTTGGTGATTTTCGCTTCGCCCGTGCGGCAGCCGTTCAACTTTCTGCACGCTTCCAACAATTCCCGTCCCGCCGCGCGGTGAATCGCGCCGTCCACGCCTCCGCCGCCCAACAACGAGGCATTGGCGGCGTTCACGATGGCATCGACTTCAAGTTTCGTAATATCGTCTTCGACTACTTCAAACACTGCCATGATCTGCTCCTAAACGTGGGGAATCTTGTCGTCAGTTCAACAAAACCAAACGTTTCCCTGCCGATATTTTCAGACGACCTCTGAATCATCAGAAGAAAGGTCGTCTGAAAATTAATCAGTCTGCAAACCGCTTCTACAAAACCGTCCCAACCTCAATCTTATGTCCTGCCGCAAACGCCGCAATCGGCATCCGTTTGCTGCCCGAAGGCTGCAATTCGGTAATTTTCAGCGCGTTCTCGCCACAGGCAACGACCAAGCCGTCAGCCGAACAGGACAACACTTCTCCCGCCCTGCCTTGTTGTGCCACTACTTCAGCCCGCCAGATTTTCATCGGCTTGCCTTGATATTCCACCCATGCAGCGGGGACGGGGTTGAAGGCGCGGATTTTGCGTTCAATCACTGCCGCGCTTTCGTTCCAATCGACACGCGCTTCTTCTTTGCTTAATTTTTGTGCATAAGTCACACCTTCTTCGGGCTGTTTGACGCTTTTCAGACGACCCTCCGCCTTTAATTGTTGCAAATCAGCAACAATCGCTTCCGCACCGAGATTCATCAGCGCGTCGTGTACTTCATTCGCCGTATCAGTCGGTTGAATGGCGTAACGGTGTTCGCTGACCACATCGCCGGTGTCCAAACCGATGTCCATCTGCATGATGCACACGCCCGTTTCGGCATCGCCTGCTTCAATCGCACGCTGAATCGGCGCTGCGCCGCGCCAACGGGGCAGCAGCGAGGCGTGGATGTTGAGGCAGCCGTGTTTCGGCGTATCCAACACGTCTTGCGGCAGAATCAGCCCGTAGGCGGCAACGACCATTACATCGGCCTCAACCTCTTTGAGCATTTGCAGCGCTTCGGCGTTGTTGCGCAGTTTTTCAGGCTGCGCCACGCGCAAACCCAATTCCAATGCTGCCTGCTTCACGGGAGACGGGGCAAGCTGCATCCCGCGTCCTTTGGGACGGTCGGGCTGGGTCAACACCAGCGGGATTTCAAAACCGGCGGCGGCTATGGCTTTCAAGGCGGCAGCGGCAAAATCGGGCGTACCGGCAAAGATGACTTTCATGGGGAAACTCCTTGGAAATGGGTTTCAGACGACCTATATAGCGCAACGGCAAACATTGCGACAGGTCGTCTGAAAGTTTGAAAAACAACGGCTTGCCTGCCGCTTCCCTCTTTCAGACGACCTGTTCGACCGTATCATTCGGCTTTTAGATGGTGTGTTTCTGACGTTTTTTCAGTTTGGTCTTAATCCGCCCCTGCTTGAGCTGCGACAAGCGTTCGACAAAAACGATGCCCATCAGGTGATCCAGCTCGTGTTGCACGCAAATCGCCAGCAGACCGTCCGCCTCCAGTGTGAACTTCTCGCCTTTTTCGTTCAAAGCCTCGACCTTGACGCGTTCGGCGCGGGTAACGGTGTCGTAAATACCCGGCACGGACAGGCAGCCTTCTTCGTAAGTGGTTTCGCCGTCTTTTTCAACAATGACGGGGTTGATGAACACGCGCGGCTCGCTGCGGTCTTCGGTCAAATCCATCACGACGACGCGCTCATGCACATCGACCTGCGTCGCCGCCAGCCCGATGCCGCGCGCTTCGTACATGGTTTCAAACATATCGGCAACCAGCTTTTGGATGCGCTCATCGACTTTTTCGACAGGCTTTGCCACGGTGTGCAGTCGCTCGTCGGGATATTGCAGGATATTCAGTAAAGCCATAATTTTCTCTTCGTTTTTCAATACTTGGGACGCGCATCCAAACGCATCCGGCAGCAGATCGTGTGTGTTTTCATACAAATTTTGCGTCTGTCTTCACAATTCCCGTGATGACACCAACATTCAATGATAAAATATGTACCAATGAATTTCCGTTCAATGCGCACGAAACGCCCATTGACGTTTTTTAAAGGGGGACGGCGGTTTTTGCAAACTCCCGGCCATTTCATTTTCTCCGTTTATCATTTAAAGACAAACCGAATCAATTTCAAGGGGAACGGTTATGCAACAACGTATTATAACCCTGCTTTGTGTCGCGGGCATGGCAATTTCCGCCCACACTCAAGCAGCTTCATTAAAAGTGCGCCCCGATGCGCCGCAACGCTACGTCGTGAAAAACGGCGACACACTCTGGGGCATCTCCGGCAAATATCTGTACAGCCCGTGGCAGTGGAACCGCCTTTGGGGTGCAAACCGCGGCGAAATCCGCAATCCGCACCTGATTTATCCGGGTCAGGTGTTGGTTTTGCGCTACGTCAACGGCCGCCCGCAACTGGGCTTCGAAAACGGCTCCGCAGGCAATGATGGCATTCCCGTCATCAAGCTCAGCCCGCGCGTTCGCGAAACCTCTTCAGGCTACGGCATCCAAACCGTCAACGTGAACTTCTACCGCATGTTCATGCAACATCCGCAGTTCATCGACCAAATGAAGACCCAAGACGCACCGCGCCTGATCGACGGCCCTGACAACCGCATTATGTACAGCAAAGGCGAACGCGTGTACGCCTACGGCATTACCGAACCCGGCCGCTATCTGGTTTACCGCGCCGTCAAAGACCTGACTGATCCCGATACCCGCAAATACCTCGGACAAGAAGTCGTCTTCAGCGGCATCGTCAGCACCCTGCCCTACACCAACAGCGCGCTGGACTCCGCTTCCGACGAAGACCGCAAATACCTGAAAGACGGCGAATACTACACCCGCCTGCATCCGCTGGCGAAAGTACCGACCCAAACCGCGCAGCCTATGATTGTGGAAGAAGCCGTTTCCGAAATCCGCAAAGGCGACTTCCTGCTGAAAATGGACGGCGAAACCGAGCCCTTCCAAATCATGCCGCACGCGCCGACGCAACACATCGACGGTAAAGTCATCTCCATCCTCGACGGCGTACACGAAGCCGGACAATTCCAAACCGTTACCCTGAACAAAGGTTCTGCCGACGGCTTGGACAAAGGCACGGTCTTGAGCATTTACAAACGCGACCGCCAAGTGAAAGTTGATTTGGAAGACGGCAAAAAAGGCCGTAAGAGCGTAGTCAAATATGTTTCCATCCCTGCCGAAGAAACCGCATTGGCTATGGTGTACCGCACTGGCGAACATCTCTCGTCCGCCATCATTTTGGAAAACCTGACCAACGTCAACATCGGCGACACCGTATCCGAACCAGGCCGCGACTTGGACAACATGTCTGACGACAAACCGCACGTCCGCAACGAGCCGCAAGATTCCCACGATACGGAATACAACCAATACAATATCCACAGCAACATCAATAAATATTGATGGATTGCCGACAAGAAAACGTCGTCTGAAAATTTCAGACGACGTTTTTTCATAAAATTTTGAATAAGCAACGCCGTACTGTCATTCCTACTCAGGCGTGAGTCTGATCCTGAGTTTTCCAGAAAAATATGAAGATTGCCGCAATCCCAAGCCTCCAAATACCCGCCCGCGCGGGAATGACGATGTCGATATTTCTTGCTATCGCTCGCTCTATCTGCCCAATCCGATTTATCCTCAAGATAACTTGTTTCTTGAACGTGCCGATAAACTTCTGCCGCTCATCCCTACCAAGTCATAAGCGGATATATTGTTACCTATCGAATCAGTCACGCGCCAAACAGGTCGTCTGAAACCTTTTCAGATGACCTGTTTGACCATGGGCGCGGTGTTAACTGCCTGCGCCGACGGTGTAAACTTTACCAATGCTGCCGGGGTCTTGCAGGACAGCGGCGACAGCGGTGGCAAGTCCGTTTCGGCTCATGTAGTTTTTAGGGATGCTGTCGGGGTGGTCGGTCAGGATGTGGCGGCTGTCTTCGCTGTTGTCCAAGCCGCAGGGGCGGAGGATGGTCCAGTTCAGGCTGCTTTGTTTGAGGTAGATTTCGGCTTCGGTTTTTGCGCGGACGGCTTCGCCGAGGGCTTGTTTGAAGGGTTCGCTCATCATGTCCCATTGTTCGCCGCAGCCCATGCTGGTAATCAGGATGAAACGGGCTTGCGGGTTGGCGGCTTGGGCGGCGGCGATGATGTTGATGTTGCCCAGTGCGTCGCTGCGTATGCCTTGCTCGTTTTTGCCGCCGACGAAACTGATGACGCTGTCGGGGCGGTATTGTGCGAACACTTTGTCGAGCGCATCGGTATCGAGCGCGTCGGCTACGGTCGTCTGAATGCG
Source organism: Neisseria sicca (assembly GCF_017753665.1). Lineage (NCBI taxonomy): Bacteria > Pseudomonadati > Pseudomonadota > Betaproteobacteria > Neisseriales > Neisseriaceae > Neisseria > Neisseria sicca. The sequence continues at coordinate 2,300,673 of NZ_CP072524.1, read as the reverse complement.
GTGTTCGCTAAAGAACGAATCTTCAGACGGCTTTCTTAATACGGCGACGGTGTCGGCGGGGTGGGTGAGCGTGCGGATGAATGCGCGGCCGGACGGGCCGTTGGCGCCGAAGATAAGTTGCATGAGGACTCCTTTGTGTGTCGGATGGTAAGGGGTTCAATAATTTGTCCACTTTGTTGTGGAAGAGTCGTGTGGGGTAAGGATTTTTGATTTTCAGACGACCTTATTTGCATTTGAATGTTGTGTGGTCGTGGGCATAGCCCACGCTACGTTCCGACTATTGTGAAACTGAAACCCAAAAGCGTACCCTGCACGGTTCGTGCTTTGCCCTCTCCCTAGCCCTCTCCCACGGGGAGAGGGGATGGGGTGGCAGGTAAACTCTAAGTGGCAGAGAAGCCAAAAATGGGGGCAGTCGTAGCGTGGGCTTCGCCCGCGACTTTGACCCAAAGGTCGTCTGAAATCTGTATTTGGGTTTCAACAAAACTCGCTACATTCGCTTTAACTTCGTTGATGTTTGCACTTTCAGACGACCTTGTTGTGTTTGAAGCCGTGTGGTCGTGGGCAAAGCTCACGCTACTTCTTTTTGGTTTTCTTTCGTGACAGAGCTGCGGTCGTCTGAAAACGGGTAAAGTAGGTTTTATAACAACTGTCGTAATGCGGGCTTTGCCCTCTCCCTAGCCCTCTCCCACGGGGAGAGGGAATGGGTTGGCAGGGAAACTCCAAGTGGCAGAGAAGCCCAAAATGGTTGAATCTCAGTATCCTCAATCCCCTCTCCCCGTGGGAGAGGGTTAGGGAGAGGGCGGTAAGCGCAAGCTTACTTTGGGCAAACGCCAATCTTGCAGGCAGCCTGTCGAATCATCGGATATTTGCGATGCCGGAAGATGATTTCGTTTGTGCAGGAATGCGGCAATTTTTATCGGTTCCAGCCAAAGGTCGTCTGAAACCTGTTTAAGCTGCCTCAAACAGTTTTCTCATGGCTTCGATTTGGTGTTGTTTGAGTTCGCCTGCTTCGTCGCGGCCGACGAAGATTTTGAACATGGCGCCGCCGTTGCGGTTGATGAAGTTGAGCGAGCAGGTGTCTTTGCCCATAAACGGACGCTCTAAAAGGTAGATGGCGGCGCAGTTTTCGTAATAGATATGACCGTGTACGCCGCCGTCGGTTTCGGGGTGGTCGAAATTGTAGAAGCCACGGCCGACTTTGCCGCCGGGCAGTTTGCCGGTGACTTCGACGATGGCGTCGGGGGTGTGGGCGATGAAGGTGACGGCTTCGTCCCAAGCGGCGACGGCTTGGAGGATTTCGACGATGCGGCTGCCTTCGGTTTGGCGGATGCAGTTTTCGGGCAGGCAGCGGATGACGTCTTCAAAGCTGCATTGGTTTTGCCCGGCGAGCATTTCGAGCACTTGGCCGGGATTTTTTTCCAATGATTGGCGCAACATGATTTGTTGTTCGGATGAAAGTTTTTGCATGGTTTGATCCTTTTCTTGGGTCGGAAGGGTGAGCATGAGTTTACGGATGAGGGTGGGCGACCAGTAGCGGCCGCTGGTGTTCAGGCGGATGAGGCCGTCTGAACCTTTTTCTTCAAAGAGCTGCATTGCCTGCCATTGGGCAATCAGCTTCTGCGCGGCGGCGTTGCCGTCAAACAGCGAGGGATTCAGACGACCTGTTTCCATGTCGTGCTGCACTTGTCCGAGCAGGGTTTTGTTCGGGCTGTGACCGCTCATGAAGGCGATGTTTTTTTCGCCTTTCGGGGTGGCGAGGTAGCTGTCCAAATCGCCCTGCACCTGATAGCTGAAGCCGCCGAGGTTGCCGCCTGCGCCGGAGCCGAACGCCCAGCAGGGGATATTGGATTTGACCAGAGTGTTGTAGCGATTGCGTTCGCCGCGGCCGGGATAGGCGAAATGGCTGTTGCTGACTTGGTTCCAGCCTTTTTGCGCCAGCGTTTCGACGGCGTAGGCGTATTGGTCTGCCTGAACGTCGAAACCGGGCGGGGCGGGAAATGCGCCTTTCTCCACCATGCGGTTGATAGGCAGCATGGGATAGAGGTTGAAGGCGTAGGTGTCGAGTCCGGACAAAGGCAGGGCGGTGGCGCGTTCGAGGTCGTTTTGCCAAACGGCGTCGGTTTGGTTGGGCAGGCCGAACATCAAATCGACAACGATGACGGCATTGATTTCACATAGTTTTTCCAGATAGGCAAAGGCTTCGTCGCCGCCGTGTTTGCGACCGAGGCGGCGGCGGATGGCGGTGTCGAAGGTTTGCACGCCGATGGAAATGCGGTTGGCGCCCGCTTCGATGCAGGCTTGGGCTTTTTCGATGTCGAAATGGCTCATGCGGCCTTCGATGGTGAACTCGCAGTCGTCAGCAATCGGCAGGTATTGGTAACAGGCGCGGATGAGTCTGGCGAGGTCCGGGGTTTGCAGCGCGGTGGGCGTGCCGCCGCCGAAATAGACGGCGCGGATTTTGCCGTTGCCTTGGCGGATTTCGGATTCCGCCGCCATTTCTTCGATGATTTTGTCGGTGTAAACGCTGCTGTAACTCTCTTTCCATGCGTTGCGGTAGAAGCCGCAGAACACGCAGTGGTTGGCGCAGAAGGGGATGTGCAGATAGGCGAGCGCGTCGGAATCGGCGGCATGGGGGAGCTTCTGCCGCCAGATGTTCTGCCATTGCGGACGGGGAATCGGTATGCCGCCCCATATCGGCATCAACGCCTGCCGTTCGGGAAAGGCTTTGGGCGCGGATTGGCGCGGTGTCCAAACAAGCTGCTGTTCCATATTTGATTAAAAATGATTATTAACCATATTTGAAAATTAAATCACTAGTGATAGGTAGTGTCAAGGGACGATAGCGAGGGGAAACAGAAAATGAAAAGTATCGGTAACTGACTATAGTGGATTAACTTTAAATCAGGACAAGGCGACGAAGCCGCAGACAGTACAGATAGTACGGCAAGGCGAGGCAACGCCGTACTGGTTTAAAGTTAATCCACTATAAATTTTGAGGTCGGCATTGTGCGGGATGGCTTGAGGTCGTCTGAAAAATCAAAGATTTGATTTGCTGTTTGGCTTGAGTGTCAGGCATTTAACCCATGACCTGTTTTCAGACGACCTCTTGGGTTCATGTTAAAACTTAAGCTGCACACGGGCGGCGAAATTGCGGCCGGTTTCAGTGTACAAATCCATCACGCTTGAGCGGCTCATGCCGGCGACGTCTGCGTGTTGCCAGTATTTTTTGTTGCCGATGTTGTAAATGTTCGCGCCGATTTCGACGTTTTTAGACGGCCTGTACCACGCGCCGACATCCCATACGCCGTAGCCCGGCGCTTGGAAAACGCTGTCGCTGCTGACGCGGCTGTGTTTTTTCGACCAGCGCAGTTTGGTATCGACGCCCCATTTTTCTTGCGCGTAGTCGATGCCCAAAACGCCGTTGAGCGGGTAGGCGGAATCCAGCGGCGTGCCGTCTTGCTGTTTGCCGCGCATCCAAGCGATGCTGCCGGAAACCTGCCAGCCCGGCAGGAATTTGTAGGCGGCGGAGGCTTCTGCGCCGTAGGTTTTGACCCTATCCAGGTTTTGATATTGGTACTGGATAATCGGGCAGCCGCCTATGGAGGCAGTGCCGACTTCGGTGCGGTCGATGAAGTTTCGATAACGGTTGTAGAACGCGGTAACTTGCGCGCGGGCGCGTTCGTTTTTGAACTTCATGCCCAATTCGAAGCTGTTGGAGCGTTCGGATTTGAGGTTGGCATTCGGGATGACGGCATAGCCGTAGGTTGTGTTGGCAAACGCCATAGTCGCGCTGTCAAACGGCGGCGTGCGGAAGCCTTGTGAATAAGTGGCAAAACCGGTGAACTGCTCGCCCATCGGTACACTCAGGCGCAGGCTGGGCGTGAGTGCGGAATCGTTGAAACGGGTTGCCGTACCGTCAGGGTTGGCGTTGAGATAGGCTTGGTCGGTTTCGGTGTTCAGCCTATCTTTTAGGACAGCCCGTATCCAAGACCTTTACCACACAAACAAAAGGTCGTCTGAAAACCCGTATTTCAGGTTTTCAGACGACCTTTTTACTGCTGAAACAGCTGACCGATCAATCAGTCATGACCGATATCGACGGTTTTCTCTTTGTAGCGCGTATCGGGGACGAGGACGATTTTTTCGTCCACTTTGCCGATGGCTTTCACATCTTTGCCCGGGTAGTCCAACTGATGCAGGAAGTAGCGGATACAGTTGAGGCGGGCGCGTTTTTTGTCGTCGGAACGGATAATGACCCAAGGCGCATCGCCGGTGTGGGTGTGGAAGAACATGGCGTTTTTGGCTTCGGTGTAGTCGTCCCAACGGTCGAGCGACTGGATGTCCACGGGGGAAAGTTTCCAGTGTTTCAGGGGATCGTCGCGGCGGGAGATGAAGCGGCGCAGTTGTTCTTCGCGGGATACGGAGAACCAGAATTTGAAGAGGTGGATGCCGCTGGCAACGAGCATACGTTCCAATTCAGGGGTTTGACGCATGAAAAGCAGGTATTCGTTGGGTTCGCAGAAGCCCATCACGCGCTCTACGCCGGCGCGGTTGTACCATGAACGGTCGAAGAATACCATTTCGCCTGCGGTCGGCAGGTTTTGGATGTAGCGTTGGAAATACCATTGACCGCGTTCGGTGGTGGTCGGTTTTTCCAAAGCGACAACGCGTGCGCCGCGCGGATTCAAATGTTCCATAAAGCGTTTGATGGTACCGCCTTTACCTGCGGCGTCGCGGCCCTCAAACAGGCTGACGATGCGTTGGCCGGAGTCTTTGACCCAGCTTTGCACTTTCAGCAATTCGATTTGCAGCTTTTGTTTTTCTTTTTCGTATGCGGCGCGGCGCATACGTTGTTTGTAGGGGTAGTTGGCGGGAAGCGGCGCGCTGCTGGAGTCTTCGTCCGTACCGCGTCCTTCGTGTTCCAAAACAGCTCTTTCAAAAACTTGTAACTGGTCTTGTTTTTCGCCCAATTCAACGTTTTCGAAGGGTTCTAACTGATGATCTGCCATAGGGTCTCCTTATTGCTTAAGTTTGAAATGATATGGTGTGGGATGACTTGATTTTACTCCTTTTGTGCTGCTGCGGACTACATAAAATTACACTGCGCCATTTTTTTCGGCGCGGTCTGCTAATTTGTGTAAAAACGGCGTATAATCAGGCTATTTGCACCACAGCCATGCCCTATTTCGCCCTGTTTGACGATGCCGTGAGCGGCCGCGCAAAACTCTATCAAAATCATGTGGAAAGCCGCCTTTTCCATCATAACGAACTGGATTCGCTAAACGATGCGCTGCAAAAGGGCTGGCAAAAAGGGCTGCATGCTGTGTTGTTTGCAGACTACGAATTCGGTTTGCCGCTGATGGGGATAGCGTCCGAACGCGGCGGCAATCTTGCCCTGCACTGGTTTGCTGACTGCGCCGATATCAATGCCGAAAGCTGGCTTGCCCAAAATTCAGACGACCTCCCCGCCGGCATCTCCACGCCGCAATCCTCCGTATCCGAAGCCGATTACCTCGACCGCATCCGCCAAATCCACGAAGCCATCCGGCGCGGCGACACCTATCAAATCAACTACACCACCCGCCTGCACCTGCAAGCCTACGGTAACCCCGTCAGCCTCTACCGCCGCCTGCGCCAACCCGTCCCCTATGCCGTTTTGTCCCACTTGCCCGATGCGGCAGGAAAATCCGCGTGGACGCTGTGTTTCTCGCCCGAACTCTTCCTCAAAATCGGTGCGGACGGCACCATCAGCACCGAACCGATGAAAGGCACCGCGCCGATTTTGGGCGACGGGCAAGACGAACGCCGCGCCGCCGAGTTGCAAGCCGACCCGAAAAACCGCGCCGAAAACGTGATGATTGTCGATTTGCTGCGCAACGACCTCGGCAAAATCGCCCAAACCGGCAAAGTATGCGTGCCCGATCCGTTTAAAGTATCGCGTTTCGGCAGCGTCTGGCAGATGACCAGCACCATCCAAGCCCAAGCCCTGCCGCACATCACCGCCGCCGACATCCTCCGCGCCGCCTTCCCCTGCGGCAGCATCACCGGCGCGCCCAAACGCATGAGTATGCAGATTATCGAATTGCTCGAAGCCGAACCGCGCGGCCTGTACACCGGCAGCATCGGCTACCTGAATCCATGCGAAAGTGGGCTTGGGTTTGAAGGCATATTCAACGTCGTCATCCGCACCTTATCGCTCAAACCCGTTTCAGACTCGATTTCAGACGACCTAGATAGTGGATTAACAAATCAGGACAAGGCGACGAAGCCGCAGACAGTAGAGATAGTACGGCAAGGCGAGGCAACGCCGTACCGGTTTAAAGTTAATCCACTATATCAAGGGGTGTACGGCGTCGGTTCCGGCATCGTCATCGACAGCGACCCCACCGCCGAATATCGGGAATGCGGCTGGAAAGCCCGTTTCCTCAACGAATTGCGCCCCGCCTTCGGCATCTTCGAAACCATGCGCGTAGAAAACAGGCAATGCCGCCTGCTCGGCCTGCATTTAGGTCGTCTGAAAACCTCCGCCCAAGCCTTCAACCTGCCCCTGCCCGACGATGGCGAAACCCGAATCCGGCAATACATCGCCGACTTGCCCGACGGCCTCTTCCGCCTGAAAGCCGAACTCGTTTCAGACGGCCTCATTCTCAGCCATGCCGCCACCGCCGAGCTGTCCGCCCCGCAGCGCGTCATCCCCGCCCCGCAACCCCTCCCGCGCCGCGACTACCTGCGCCGCTTCAAAACCACCCGCCGCACCCTGTACGACCAAGCATGGCAAACCGCCGAAACACAAGGCGCGTTCGACAGCCTGTTTTTCAATTCAGACGGCCTCCTGCTCGAAGGCGGCAGAAGCAACGTGTTCGTCAAATACCAAGGGCAATGGCTCACCCCGTCTCTGGATTTGGACATCCTCAACGGCGTCATGCGCCAAGCCGTATTGCAGCAGCCGCAAACCTACTTGGGCGCGGACGCAGTCATCGAAACCCACATCACCCGCGACATGCTCGAGCGCGCAGAAAAAATCCGCCTCTCCAACGCCTTGAGGGGCGTGTTTGAGGCGGATTTGGTTTATTAGGAACAATAAATGATTTCCTGAAAACGGATAAAGCCGACAGGCGGAGTATTCGTGAAACGGGTTATATGTCTGAAGCTTGAGTGTTCACAAACATGCGCACGGCCTTACCCTCATAACGCTGGTTCAACCACGCCTGTAAGCGTTCGCGATCTTTGGCAGGCAAAGGCTCCTTAAATTCGAGCGAGACAACGACAATATCGTCATGTTCGCCTGTTTCCGATTTAGTATTTTTGCTGCTTTCAGGCTGCTCGGAAACAGGCTCTGTTTGCGCTTTCTCCCAAACCAAGCCGCGTCCGACAACGATTTTTTCCGCTTCGGGATATTGGGCTTTTATTTCCTTGAGTACCGCAGCATCGTCAGCACCGGCGGTATCGGCAGTTTTGCCCGCAAGCACGGTATCGATGTAGGCTTGCTGCTCTTTCAGCTCGTTTTGCAACTGTACCGAGTTGTTTTGGCTTGCCAGCAATTCTTCGATTTTGGCATCGTTCCCTCCCGCATAAACCACGTTTACCTTCGGCGCTTTCACACCTGACGCTTCAAGGCTTTTCACCAGCAAGGCGGAAATTTTCTCGGCATTGCCCGTTCCATTGACAATCAGATCGACTTTATTTTCTCTATGGTTCAACATCTTACGCAGCACGAAAAAACCTTCCTGTTGCTGCGCAGTGGCAATGGCGGCATTGGCTCTGGTGTTGAAGATTTCCTGACGCACCAGTCCTGATGCCATATAGCCGCTCGGAATCATCACAGCCAACACGACGGCAGTAATCATGATACTTTGCAGCCGGCGTTTGGATTCTTTTACCAACCCCCTGCGCGGCAGCTTGAGCAGCTTGGAAAACAACAAGGTCGAAAAAGCGATGAACACGCAGTTGATGGCAAAAAGATATGAAGCACCGAGAAAGTAGTGCCAGTTGCCATGTGCCAGTCCGTAGCCCGCAGTACACAGGGGCGGCATCAATGCAGTCGCAATCGCCACTCCCGGTATGGCATTGCCTCCCTCTTTTCGGGTCAGCGCCACAATACCCGCACTACCGCCGAAGAAGGCAATCAACACATCCCAAAGGGTCGGCTGAGTACGCGCCAAAAGCTCGCTTTGCGCCCCTTTGAGCGGGGTTAACAGGAAATACAACGTAGCGGTAATCAAGCTGATGACGACGAATATAATAATATTGCGCATCGCTTGACGGATCAGCGCAGTATCCCCTACCGCCAAACCGTAACCCATACCTACAATCGGCCCCATCAACGGCGAAATCAACATCGCGCCGATCACTACCGCCGTGCTGTTTACATTCAGACCGATACTCGACACGGCAATGGCAAACATCAATACCCACATATTGGTTCCGGTCACCCGAGTATTGGCGCGGATGGTGGCATCGATCTTATCGGGATGAGCTTGGTCATGCGCAAGATTGAACACATCTTGCAACTTGGTCATGGCACCATTGTCTTCTTGTTCCTGCTTTTCTTGTATTTCCTGATTTTTACTTTCTTCCTGATCTTGCATGTGCGTATCCTAAAGTTTTAATAGTTTATTTTAAACATCTAAGTTCATAAAGAATTTTTGAGTAATGAAATAATGCCTTGCCATTACGGCTAAATCTGACAGGCACACTTCCCGCAATATACAATATATTAGCATACGTCCGCAAACTTCCTCCGTTAGATGAAGGAAGGGCAAAGTTGCCGTTACAGCAAGCCGTAACGTGGGCTTTGCCCACGAAATGAATGTCGAAATGAAAGTCTATGTGACTGTTGTCGGATTTAGTTGTTGGATGGTGGATTTCGTGGGCAAAGCCCACGCTACTTGGGTTATCCCAAATCTGCCTTGATTGAATAAAAGGTCGTCTGAAAATGAACGCGAACGGGTTTCCCTAACACCCAAATCCCAAAGTTTTCAGACGACCTTATTTTTGCCTGCAACCTGCCCCAATCCCAACCTTCCCCCGCCGGACGGGGGAAGGGACAAGTTCCGTTGCAACAACGAGTAGCGTGGGTTCTACCCACGATATAAATGCAAGAATAACCGCTAAATTCAAATTGTGGACAACAGGCTCGCGGACGAGGCCCACGCTACTCATTAACTTCCAAGCCCCCATTAATCTCATAAAAAGGTCATCTGAAAACGGGGAAATCAGTTTTCAGACGACCTTTCCGCTTATTAACTTATTGATACCAAAGAAAAACAAATTCCCGCTTGTAGGTTAAAATCAGGCTATGCTAATATGCACAACAACAGGTTTTTCCAGAATAATCTGTGTTAGAATGCAGACTTAGATGGAAAACTCTATCCGAACTCGGTACAATACCGACGAATTTATTTCTCTTAAACAACCCGCCGCAAGGCAAAAGGAACGACTGATATGTCAAACATCGAACAACAAGTTAAGAAAATTGTTGCTGAACAACTGGGCGTAAACGAAGCCGAAGTCAAAAATGAATCTTCCTTCCAAGACGACCTGGGCGCAGATTCTTTGGACACCGTAGAATTGGTTATGGCTTTGGAAGAAGCTTTCGGTTGCGAAATCCCTGATGAAGAAGCCGAAAAAATCACTACCGTACAACTGGCTATCGACTACATCAACGCCCACAACGGCTAATTCGGTCGCACCAAACATCCCCAGCCTCTGCTGCGTTAACGCAATAGAGGCTGTTACCTTATATATATGGGGCAAAATCCGTTATAATAGCCGCCTGGAATCCGATTCCGAACCGCTATTATCATTTTCAGACGGCATCTTGCCGCATCCCACCGAAAACCAACAGCGAGATTATCATGAGTCAGAGAAGAGTAGTCATCACAGGCCTCGGCCAAGTATCACCGGTCGGCAACGACGTCGCCACCGCATGGAGCAACCTGCTCGCAGGCAAAAGCGGCATCGGCCGGATTACCCGCTTTGACGCATCCGACATCAACAGCCAAATCGCCGGCGAAGTGCGCGATTTCGACATCGGCCAATACATCAGCGCGAAAGAAGCGCGCCGTATGGACGTGTTCATCCACTACGGCATCGCCGCCGCGCTGCAAGCCATCAGCGATGCCGGTTTGGACGAATTGGAAAGCCTCGACAAAGACCGCGTCGGCGTGAACATCGGCTCCGGCATCGGCGGCCTGCCCAGCATCGAAGCCACCGGTAAAGCCGTTATCGAAGGCGGCGCGCGCAAAATCAACCCTTTCTTCATTCCCGGTTCGCTGATTAACCTGATTGCGGGCCACGTTACCATCCTCAAAGGCTACCGTGGCCCCAGCTACGGCATGGTTTCCGCCTGTACCACCGGCGCGCACTCTATCGGCGACTCCGCCCGACTGATTAAATACGGCGACGCCGACGTGATGATTGCAGGCGGTGCCGAAGGCGCGATCAGCACTTTGGGCGTCGGCGGCTTCGCTGCAATGAAAGCCCTTTCCACCCGCAACGACGATCCCGTCACCGCTTCCCGTCCGTGGGACAAAGGCCGCGACGGTTTCGTCATCGGAGAAGGTGCGGGCGTGCTGGTGTTGGAAGAATTGGAACACGCGAAAAAACGCGGCGCGAAAATTTACGCCGAAATCGTCGGTTTCGGCATGAGTTCCGATGCCTACCACATCACCGCTCCGAACGAAGAAGGCCCTGCATTGGCGGTTACCCGCGCGTTGAAAGATGCCGGACTGAATCCCGAAGACGTCGATTACGTCAACGCACACGGTACATCCACTCCGTTGGGCGATGCCAACGAAACCAAAGCGCTCAAACGCGCGCTTGGCGACCATGCCCGTAAAGTTATTGTCAACTCCACCAAATCCATGACCGGCCACTTGCTCGGCGCGGCAGGCGGCGTGGAAGCGTTGTACAGCGTGTTGGCAGTACACGAGCAAAAATCCCCGCCGACCATCAACATCTTTGAACAAGACATCGAGGCGGGCTGCGATTTGGATTACTGCGCCAACGAAGCGCGCGACGCGAAAATCGACGTTGCCATCTCCAATTCCTTCGGCTTCGGCGGTACCAACGGTACGCTGGTGTTCAAACGTTTCAAAGACTGATTGAAGCGGTTTGAAACAAGACAAAAGGTCGTCTGAAAACCTGAAACAAAGGTTTTTCAGACGACCTTTTTAAATAATGCAATGTTTCAAAATCAGTCAAACCGCAGCATCGACCTTGCCAGCAGACACATCAATCTAATCTTGAATCGGACAAATATAGTGGATTAAATTTAAACCAGTACGGCATTGCCTCGCCTTGCCGTAATATTTGTACTGTCTGCGGCTTCGTCGCCTTGTCCTGATTTAAATTTAATCCACTATAGGAGACCTTTGCAAAAAAGCCCTTCCCCCGACAGCCGGAACCCAAACACAGGTTTTCGGCTGTTTTCGCCCCTAATTGCGCCTAATTTTACCCAAATACCCCCTTAATCCTCCCCGGATGCCTGATAATCAGGCATCCGGGCCACCTTTTAGGCGGCAACAGGCACACTTAGCCTGTTAGCCGCTTTCAACAGGTTCAAACACATCGCCTTCAGATGGCTTTGCGCACTCACTTTAATCAGCCCGAAATAGGCTGCCCGGGCGTAGCGGAATTTACGGTGCAGCGTACCGAAGCTTTGTTCCACCACATAACGGGTCTTCGACAAATATCGGTTACGTTTGGTTTGCGCTTCCGTCAGCGGACGGTTGCGGTGGGCTTTGCGCATAATGCCGTCCAGCAACTGGCGCTCTTTCAGATGTTGCCGGTTTTCCGCACTGTCGTAGCCTTTGTCGGCATAGACGGTCGTACCTTCGGCTATACCTTCCAGCAAAGGCGACAGGTGGTTGCACTCATGGGTATTGGCGGGGGTGATGTGCAGTTTCTCGATATAGCCTTCCTCATCGGTACGGGTATGTTGTTTGTAACCGAGTCTGTATAAACCGTTTTTCTTTGTCCAACGAGCATCTTTATCTTTACTCGGTGTGGTTTGGCTGCTGACTTGTCCTTCCTCGTCAACTTCTATGGCCTGACGCTGTTTGCTGCCGGCGGTTTGAATAATGGTGGCGTCAATGACGGCGGCGGATGCTTTCTCTATTTTTAGGCCTTTTGCGGTCAGTTGGCGGTTAATCAGTTCCAGCAATTCGGACAGGGTGTCGTCTTGCGCCAGCCAGTTGCGGTAGCGGCATAAGGTGCTGTAATCGGGGATGCTCAACTCGTCAAAACGGCAAAACAGGTTGAAATCGATGCGGGTGATGAGGCTGTGTTCGAGTTCGGGATCGGAGAGGCTGTGCCATTGTCCGAGCAGGACGGCTTTGAACATGGACAACAGGGAATAGGCGGGACGGCCGCGGTGGTCTCGGACGTAACGGGTTCTTTGACGATTCAGGTACTGCTCGATCGGCTGCCAATCAATCACCTGATCCAACTTCAATAGTGGGAAGCGGTCGATGTGTTTGGCAATCATGGCTTGTGCGGTTTGCTGGAAGAAGGTGCTCATGGAAAATCCCCTAAATGTCTTGGTGGGAATTTAGGGGATTTTGGGGAATTTTGCAAAGGTCTCTATAGGTTAAAACGTTTTTTCGCGGGCGAAGTCCCGCCACATTTCACAACAGGCATCTGCGACGCACTGCCCACCATCAGACAAAGAGAGCCTTATCTCGAATTCACGTTATATATCATTAGGTTTAAGCATCTCATCTTTGCTATTTTCCGATATTCTTTATTTCCCGAAACCTATGGAAACCGGTCGTCTGAAAACCAGAAAAAGGATTTTCAGACGACCTTTTTATCCGGTTCCTGTGCTGCGGCAGGCACGACCGTATCCGCTTGCGGCAAACGGTGCAGTTTGTACCAATCGTACAGCCGCTTCAGACACAATAAGGCAATCAGCGGCATACAAAATGCGCTGGCCAAATAGCGCGGGTTGCCGAAATTGAACACGGGATACCCCATAGCAGCGGAAATCAGCGCATTGCCCCATTCCCACAGCGACGGCACACTGAATGCCAATACCGCCAGCAGCCCCAACGTGCGGAAAATGCCGATGGGCAGGATACGGCGTTTTAAAACCGTACCGTTAAGTTGGAGCAGAGTCAGCAGTCCGAAGCCGATAATAACCATCATGCCGCCGTTGGCAATAATTTGCAGGCTGTTGAACGCAATATCGGGGGTAACGGCAAGTCCGCCGTCAGAAGGCGTGCTTTGCTGCAAATTAAGCCCTTGCGAGATATTGAGGACAAAGCCGTAAACCATGTCGGCTAAGACAATGAAAATAGGCAACGAGGTGATCAGTTTTTTCATGGTAGTTGTGTGATGGGAAGTGGTGGCGGCATTTTTACCGAAAGCGGCTTATGGTAAAGCAGCGGGCGGCGGGAGGCAATAGCGTCGCCGTCCCTCTTCCGATTATGCCGTTCGTTATTCGGGCATGTTAAACCATATGGTTTACGTTACAATCATATTGTCTTAAGACAATACCGCACAGCGCTTTCAGACGACCTTATTCTGCCAACGACAGGAATCTTTATGCACGCATCCGTCCTCAGCCGTTTTGCACCGGCTTTATACATTTTGATGTTTTTTGCCGGTTTTCTAACCGCCTGCGTCTGGTTTAACCCCCAAGATTATCTCGCCGACCTTACCCCTGTCATCACGGCATTTTCCGCCATCGCGCTGGTTTGGCTTGCGTGGGCTGTCGTTTCGGTCAGAATCAAGGCAAAAAGCGAAATGCAGCATCGGGAAAAACTGATACAGCGTGAAAGCGTCCACCCCGTCCTGCATGCCGCCATCCGCCCGGTAGAAGACAAACCCGGCATGATTGCCTTCGTTATCCGCAATCACGGTAAAGGTATGGCGAAAAACATCCGCCTGAAAGCCACCGCTATTTCTGACCACCCTTCCGCTTCGGCTGTCGCCGCCGCGCTGGCACGGCTGCCGGTATTTGCCGAAGGAGCGGACATGCTGGCGGCAGACGAAATTTACGCAGGTATTTTTGCCGACATCCATACCCTTGCCAAAGCAGGAGAATTCGGCGGAATCGTCCGCGTGGACACCGACTGTGAAAACGTTTTTGGCGATGCCTGTATCTCGCAGACGGATTTGGACATCAGCCTACTGAAACAGGTCGGTACAATCGAAATACCCCGCAAAAAACTGCTGTATTGAGCATCTGTATTGAGCATCAGGCAATATAACCCGCTCCGGCAAGCCATCCGCTCCGCATTCCGCATGACGACACGGCATATTGCGAAAAGGTCGTCTGAAAACCCGTTTCCAAGTTTTCAGACGACCTCATGATTATCTGTCGTTTGCGTGTCGATTATTTAACGCGCAACACTTCCAGCGTATTGGTCGAACCGGATTCGCGCATTTTCGAGCCGCTGGTAATGATGTATTGGTCGCCGGAACACAGGATTTTGTGTTCGACCAACACAGCTTCCACTTCGTTTAGTGCAGTATCGTGGTCGGTGCTGGTCGCCAGAATCATCGGGCGCACGCCGCGATACATTGCCATGCGGCGTTGGGCGGAAATGCTCGGAGTCAGGGCGAAAATCGGCAAAGTGATGTTGTGGCGGCTGATTTCGAAGGCGGTTGAGCCACTTTCGGTCAGGGCGACAATCGCTTTGGCGTGAACCGCACGCGCTACTCCGACCGCGCCGCCGGCAATTGCCAGGTTGGTGCTGACGGCTTCGGGATAATCGACCTGTTCGGCAACGCCGTTGAGCGAGTCCTGCTCTTTTTCGGCTGCCGCGCAGATAATCGCCATTTGGCTGACAGTTTCAAAAGGATACGCGCCGACGGCGGTTTCGGCGGAACACATCACCGCATCGGTGCCGTCCAATACCGCGTTTGCCACGTCGCTGACTTCCGCGCGGGTCGGTACGGGGTTGGTGATCATGGATTCCATCATTTGGGTTGCGGTAATGCTGAAGCGGCGCAACTCGCGTGCGCGGCGGATCATTCGTTTTTGCAGGGCGGGGACGGCTGCGTGTCCGACTTCGACCGCCAAGTCGCCGCGTGCCACCATGATACCGTCGCTGGCAAGGATGATTTCGTCCAAGTTTTCAATCGCTTCCACCCGTTCGATTTTGGAAACCAAACCGGGGCGTACGGCAGTGCTGCCTTTCATTTCTTCTTCGACTTTGGCGCGGGCGATGTGCAAATCTTCGGCGGATTTCACAAAGCTGATGGCGAGGTAATCGCAACCGATGGCAATCGCGGTTTTCAGGTCGCGAAAGTCTTTCTCGGTCAACGCGCCTGCGGACAAACCGCCGCCGCGTTTATTGATGCCTTTGTTGCTTTTCAACACATGGCTGTTTTCAACTTTAGTAACAATCTTACTGCCTTCAACGGATTCCACGGTCAAAGTCAGCAAACCGTCGTCCAGCCACAAAACATCGCCCGCAACGACATCGTTAGGCAGGTCACGGTAGTCCAAACCGACCGCGTCGCGCGTGCCTTCGCCTTCGAGCGCGGCATCCAGAACCAGCGTTTCGCCTTTATTCAATTCAATGCTGCCGCTGGCGATTTTGCCGACGCGGATTTTCGGACCTTGCAAGTCGGCGAGGATGGCAATTTCCTGTCCGGCGCGTTTTGCCGCTTCACGCACGATGCGGGCATTTTCCTGATGAAACTCGGGCGTGCCGTGGCTGAAATTGAAACGGACGACATTCAGACCGCCTACACGGATCATGTCTTCCAACAACTGAACATTGTTGCTGCCCGGCCCCAACGTAGCAACGATTTTGGTGTTGTGGCTGATGCGGGTTACATCGCGTTTTGCATTACTCATGTGAAGCGTCCTTTCGGTCAATCCGTTGATAAATGGCATACGGCTTTGTTGGAAAATTACAAAATTTCATCCAAACGTCGTCTGAAATTTGTAGAGCAACATTCTGTGTTGAGACACTTAAGCCTCAAATCATGATACAAATTAATATTTTGGCATTCTACTCCTAAAGCCAAACAACTGGTGGAAAATTACAGAATTTTCTGACTTAGGCTAAATTTGGCAGGCTTATACGGGTTCTAGAAAAACAAACTGTTCTTCTGCAACTTTAAAGCCTGCTTTCAGACGACCTCAGCGCGATTTGGGTTTATAATTTCTTTTTCCTCAACTGATTTTCCCCGTTTACCATGATTGATTTAGAAACCAAACGCCTTGAAACCCAAGCCATGCTTGATAATGCCGAGCTTTTGTTCGACCAAGACCAATGCCGTGCCGCGCTGCAAAAAGTGGCGGACGAAATTACGCGCGACTTGGGGGACAAATATCCGCTCCTGCTGCCTGTGATGGGTGGGGCGGTGGTGTTTACTGGGCAGTTGCTGCCGCTGTTGCGCTTTCCGTTGGACTTTGATTATGTTCATGTTTCCCGTTACGGCGACAAGCTGGCGGGCGGTGCGTTCAACTGGAAACGGATGCCCGACCCGGAGCAGATTCGGGGGCGTCATGTGGTCGTATTGGACGATATTTTGGACGAGGGACACACGATGTCGGCGATTCAGTCCAAGCTCTTGGAAATGGGCGCGGCGAGCTGCCGTGCGGCTGTGTTTGCCAACAAGTTGATCGACAAGGAAAAACCGACCAAGGCGGATTATGTCGGGCTGGATGTTCCCAACCGCTACGTCTTCGGCTACGGTATGGACGCGGCGGGCTGCTGGCGCAATTTGGGCGAGATTTACGCGCTCAACCAAGGCTGAGACAAGATTAAAAAAGGTCGTCTGAAAACCTTTTCAGACGACCTTTGTGCCACCATATCGCGCTATGTGGCGGGTGAACGGACGATATAGTGGATTAAATTTAAATCAGGACAAGGCGACGAAGCCGCAGACAGTACAGATAGTACGGAACCGATTCACTTGGTGCTTCAGCACCTTAGAGAATCGTTCTCTTTGAGCTAAGGCGAGACAACGCCGTACTGGTTTAAAGTTAATCCACTATACTTTCGCCCACACCGGCCGAATAAAATCATCAGGGAACACATCATGATCAACCTCTTAATCATAACCCACGAGGCCGTAGGCGAAGCCTACCGCAGCCTGACCCATCATTTCTTCCCCATGGGAATGCCGGAAAACATCCGTATCCTCGGCGTGGAGCCTGACGAAGACCAAACCGACATCATCAACAATGCCATCGCCGCGTTGCAAGAGTTTCCGGAAAACCACGGCGTATTGATTATGACCGACATCTTCGGCGCAACGCCGTGCAACGCTGCCCGCAGGCTAGTTCGTGCGGGCAAATCCGCCATCCTGACCGGACTGAACGCGCCGATGATGATTAAAGCGACCCAATACTCGCCCATGGCGGAAGATCTTGCCGCCTTTACCGAAACAGTCAGGGAAGCCGCCGTCAAAGGCATTTTCGCCATCACTGCCGAACCGGAAGATTTGGTGTGTAAACAGCACGCCGAAGCCGTCTAACCCGACCAACACGTTTTCAGACGACCCCGCACACCCGAAAGCCGAATATGCAAAAACAACAAATCGAAATCATCAACAAACTTGGTCTCCACGCCCGCGCTTCCAGCAAATTCACCCAAACCGCGTCTCAGTTTCAAAGCGAAGTCTGGGTAACGAAAAACGGAAGCCGCGTCAATGGCAAAAGCATCATGGGCTTAATGATGCTCGCCGCCGCCAAAGGCACGGTCATCGAGCTGGAAACCGACGGCTTGGACGAAGTCGCCGCCATGAAGGCATTGACTGATTTAATCAACGACTACTTCGGCGAGGGCGAATAATGAGTATCGTGCTGCACGGCGTGGCGGCGGGCAAAGGCATCGCCATCGGACAAGCCCACCTGATTACGCGCGGCACGGCTGAAGTGCCGCAATACGATGTTTCAGACGACCTTGTCGATGCCGAAGTCGCCCGTTTCGATGCCGCCATCAAAGCCACGCGCAAAGAGTTGGAACAGTTGCGCAGCGCGATTCCGGAAAACGCGCCGACCGAGTTGGGTGCGTTTATTTCGCTGCACCTTATGCTGCTGACCGACGTGACCCTCTCGCGCGAACCCGTCGATATTTTAAAAGAACAAAAAATCAACGCCGAATGGGCGTTGAAACAGCAAAGCGACAAGCTCGCTGCCCAGTTCGACAGCATCGAAGACGACTACCTGCGCGAACGCAAACAAGACATGCTGCAAGTCGTCCGCCGCATCCACAACAATCTCGTCGGGCAAAGCAACGACCTGAATTTGACCGAAGGCTTGTTTGAAGACACCATCCTGATTGCCCACGACCTCTCGCCTGCCGACACCGTCCTCTTTAAAGAGCAGCGCATCACTGCTTTCGTTACCGACGTCGGCGGCCCGACCAGCCACACCGCCATCTTAGGCCGCAGCCTCGACATCCCTTCCGTCATCGGGCTGCACAACGCCCGCAGGCTCATTACCGAAAACGAAACCGTCATCGTCGACGGCATCAACGGCGTCCTCATTATTGATCCGGACGAAGTCGTCCTCAACGAATACCGCCGCCTCGCCCGCGAATACCGCATCCACAAGCGCGAACTCAACAAACTCAAAAAAACCGCCGCCACCACCGCCGACGGCATCAACATCGAGTTGCTCGCCAACATCGAATCCGCCGAAGACATCAAAGCCCTGCACAACTTCGGCGCAGACGGCGTCGGACTCTTCCGCAGCGAATTCCTCTATCTCAACCGCGACACCATGCCGTCTGAAGACGAGCAGTACGAAGTGTACAGCGCGATTGTGAAAAAGATGAAAGGCAAAAGCATCACCATCCGCACCGTCGATTTGGGCGTGGACAAAAACCCCCGCTGGTTCGGTCAAAATTCCACCCCCAACGGCAGCCTCAACCCCGCGCTCGGACTTACCGGCATCCGCCTGTGTCTCGCCGAACCGGTCATGTTCCGCACCCAAATGCGCGCCATCCTCCGCGCCGCCGCCCACGGCCCCGTGCGCATGATGTGGCCGATGATTACCTCCTTGTCCGAAGTGCGCCAATGCCTTATCCACCTCGACACCGCCCAACGCCAGCTCGCCGAACGCGGCGAAACCTTCGGCACGGTCAGCGTCGGCTGCATGATTGAAATCCCGTCCGCCGCCCTGACCGTCGGCAGCATCCTCAAACTCGTCGATTTCATCTCCATCGGCACCAACGACCTGATTCAATACATCTTGTCAGTCGACCGCGGCGACGACAGCGTCAGCCACCTCTATCAGCCCGGACACCCCGCCGTCCTCAAAATGCTGCAACACATCATCCGCACCGCCAACCGCATGGAAAAAAGCGTCTCCATATGTGGCGAAATGGCAGGCGACACCGCCTACACGCGGATGCTGCTGGGCATGGGGCTGCGCCGTTTCTCCATGAACCCCAACAACCTGCTGCCCGTCAAAAACATCATCCTGCACAGCAACACCGCCCTGCTCGAAACCGAAACCGCCAAAATCCTCCGCAGCGAAGATTCGGAAAAAACCGAAAAGCTGCTGAAATTGCTCAACAGCGCGGAACACGAAGAAGAGCGGCAGGAAGAAGACAGCCCGATAGCGCAGGCGTAAACAGGGTTCTCTATAAACTAAAAGGTCGTCTGAAAACCAACTTCGGTTTTCAGACGACCTTTTATCGAACCCGAATCAGAGACTCCCAATCATGCCTACGCAGCAAAGAATCCAGACTTAGCTTTTCAGGAATGTTTAAAGATTGAGACCTTTGCAAAAAAGCCCTTCCCCCGACAGCCGGAACCCAAACACAGGTTTTCGGCTGTTTTCGCCCCTAATTGCGCCTGATTTTACCCAAATACCCCCTTAATCCTCCCCGGATACCCGATAATCAGGCATCCGGACCGCCTTTTAGGCGGCAACAGGCACACTTAGCCTGTTAGCTGCTTTCAACAGGTTCAAACACATCGCCTTCAGATGGCTTTGCGCACTCACTTTAATCAGCCCGAAATAGGCTGCCCGGGCGTAGCGGAATTTACGGTGCAGCGTACCGAAGCTTTGTTCCACCACATAACGGGTCTTCGACAAATATCGGTTACGTTTGGTTTGCGCTTCCGTCAGCGGACGGTTGCGGTGGGCTTTGCGCATAATGCCGTCTAACAACTGATGCTCTTTCAGATGTTGTCGGTTTTCCGCACTGTCGTAGCCTTTGTCGGCATAGACGGTCGTATCTTTGGCTATACCTTCCAGCAAAGGCAACAGGTGGTTGCACTCATGGGTATTGGCGGGAGTGATGTGCAGTTTCTCGATATAGCCTTCCTCATCGGTACGGGTATGTTGTTTGTAACCGAGTCTGTAGAGGCCGTTTTTCTTTGTCCAGCGAGCATCTTTGTCCTTACTCGGTGTGGTTTGGCCGCTGACTTGTCCTTCTTCATCGACTTCTATGGCTTGACGCTGTTTGCTGCCGGCGGTCTGAATAATGGTGGCGTCAATGACGGCGGCGGATGCTTTCTCTACTTTTAGGCCTTTTTCGGTCAGTTGGCGGTTAATCAGTTCCAGCAATTCGGACAGGGTGTTGTCTTGCGCCAGCCAGTTTCGGTAGCGGCATAAGGTGCTGTAATCGGGGATGCTCAGTTCGTCAAAACGGCAAAACAGGTTGAAGTTGATGCGGGTGATGAGGCTGTGTTCGAGTTCGGGATCGGAGAGGCTGTGCCATTGTCCGAGCAGGACGGCTTTGAACATGGACAACAGGGAATAGGCGGGACGGCCGCGGTGGTCTCGGACGTAACGGGTTCTTTGACGATTCAGGTATTGCTCGATCAGTTGCCAATCAATCACCTGATCCAACTTCAATAGTGGGAAGCGGTCGATGTGTTTGGCAATCATGGCTTGGGCGGTTTGCTGGAAGAAGGTGCTCATGAGAAATCCCCTAAATGTCTTGGTGGGAATTTAGGGGATTTTGGGGAATTTTGCAAAGGTCTCAGATTGCTGGAATTCCGGGACTCTCAACTCCCACCTCTGGCAGCCTTTTATATCGAATCCGAACCCTCGCACCGTCATTCCCGCGCAGGCGGGAATCCAGACCTCCGCTTTTTAAGAAATATTTGAAGATTGCCAAGATTTCAAGCCTCTGGGCTTATGTTGCAGATCATCCTTAATATTTCCGAAACGGCAAAGGTCGTCTGAAAATTTTCAGACGACCTTTGCTATAATCACTCCCTTTGTTTTATTTGAAATTTTTCCAACGCCATGCCCCATCCCGATTTCTCCCAAACCCTCTCCAAAGACCGACACTTCCTGCGTTCCGCCTTCAAAAATCCCAACAAATACGGCGGCTTGTCCAAAGTCGAAGAAAAATACCAAAAATCGCACGAAATCTTTTTGAAGCGTTTGGCAGCATTGCCCAAACCCGAATTCGACAACACCCTGCCCGTTCACGAAAAACTCGAAGAAATCAAAAAAGCCGTTGCCGAGAATCAGGTAACGATTATTTGCGGCGAAACCGGTTCGGGCAAAACCACGCAGTTGCCCAAGATTTGCTTGGAACTCGGGCGCGGGGCGGCGGGGCTGATCGGGCATACCCAGCCGCGCCGTTTGGCCGCGCGCTCGGTGGCGGAGCGGATTGCCGAAGAATTGAAATCGGAAATCGGCAGCGCGGTCGGCTATAAAGTGCGCTTTACCGACCACACCTCGCGCGATGCCTGCGTCAAGCTGATGACCGACGGCATTCTGCTGGCGGAAACCCAGACCGACCGTTATCTCGCCGCCTACGACATGATTATCATCGACGAAGCGCACGAACGCAGCCTGAACATTGACTTTCTACTGGGCTACCTGAAACAGCTACTACCGCGCCGCCCCGATTTGAAAGTCATCATCACCTCGGCAACCATAGACGCAGAACGCTTCTCCCAACACTTCAACGGCGCGCCCGTGCTGGAAGTGAGCGGGCGCACCTATCCCGTCGAAATCCTCTACCGCCCGCTGACCAGCAAAGACGAAGACGACGCGGAAGTAGAACTGACCGACGCGATTGTCGATGCGGCGGACGAATTGGCGCGACACGGCGAAGGCGATATTTTGATATTCCTGCCGGGCGAACGCGAAATCCGCGAAGCCGCCGAAGCCCTGCGCAAATCCACACTGCGCCGCAACGACGAAATCCTGCCCCTGTTCGCACGCCTGTCGCACGCCGAACAGCACAAAATCTTCCACCCCACAGGCGCGAAACGCCGCATCGTACTGGCAACCAACGTCGCCGAAACCTCGCTCACCGTGCCGGGCATCAAATACGTCATCGACACCGGCCTCGCGCGCGTCAAACGCTATTCCGCACGGGCGAAAGTGGAGCAGCTTCATGTCGAAAAAATCTCCCAAGCCGCCGCACGCCAACGCTCCGGCCGCTGCGGACGCGTCTCCGCAGGCGTGTGTATCCGCTTATTTTCAGAAGAAGATTTCAACAGCCGCACCGAATTTACCGACCCTGAAATCGTCCGCAGCAACCTGGCCGCCGTCATCCTGCGCATGGCAGCATTGAAACTCGGCGACGTAGCGGCATTCCCGTTTTTAGAAATGCCCGATTCGCGGTATATCAATGATGGTTTTCAGGTGTTGCTGGAATTGGGGGCGGTGGAGGTCGTCTGAAAAGCATAGGACGGGCATTGATGTCTAACGAAAATCGGGGAACGATAGCATAATTACTTTATCATACAAACATTGAAGGAATAATAAATGAGCGATATTTTAGAAAAACTCAGCAACGGATTATTACAGAGATTGATGAGACTCGAATGGTTTTTGGCATCATTGCTGATAATTTCATTTTTCGATATGTATTTAAATTTAAGACATGGATTTTCTATTACAGCACTTTTAAATAAACAGAAAAATTTAGACCTATACAGCATTTTTGAATCTGTTATCCTTTTCTCTTTTATTTTTTCTGTAATTGTTCCTATTATTCAAGGAATTTATTTTTCTGTTATCTTAACTATTCTATCAAAATTTAATATTTATATGTTTGAAAACGAAAATACAGATTATAGAAAATCATTGTACCGATTAAGAAGAAAAGCAGTGAAAGAAAATAATTCTGTATTATGGAGTGCTTATCAAGAAGAAAAAGCAAATTTACAAAAAATAAACTTTATTTTTTCTGCAATATGGGGAATTCTCATTTTTTCGATCCTAGGTTGCTTTGGAAAGTCTAGTAAATCCATATTGATAGATATCGTTATAATACTGAATTCCGTTGCAGAAAATAATATTTTATTAGGCATGGTTATATATTTTTTATTTTTTATAATATCTTTTTGGTGTTTTTCCATATTGCAACGTTCCTTTTATTTGCGTGAAGACATATTGCCATATTGGGAAGATGACAAAAAAGCTAACTCCTAATTTTTTGTCGGGCACAAATACCCGACACAATCCGACAAACAACAAAACCGTTTCAGACGACCTCGTTTTTAAAAAACAATCTGTAAACAGATAGCTGCTGAAGAATACCGTTGCCGAGCCCCCAAACCCAGCCTGCAACTTTTATTGTGAACTTCCCATTATGAAAAAATCCCTTTTCGTTCTCTTTCTCTATTCATCCCTACTTACTGCCAGCGAAATTGCCTATCGTTTTGTATTTGGGATTGAAACCCTGCCGGCTGCGAAAATGGCGGAAACGTTTGCGCTGATATTTGTGATTGCTGCGCTGTATCTGTTTGCGCGTTATAAGGCTTCACGGTTGCTGATTGCGTTGTTTTTCGCGCTCAGCATCATTGCCAACAATGTGCATTACGCGGTTTATCAAAGTTGGATGACGGGCATCAATTATTGGCTGATGCTGAAAGAGGTTACCGAAGTCGGCAGCGCGGGGGCGTCGATGTTGGATAAGTTGTGGCTGCCTGCGTTGTGGGGTGTGGCGGAAGTCGTGCTGTTTAGCAGCCTTGCCAAGTTCCGCCGTAAGACGCATTTTGCCGCCGATATATTGTTCGCTGCGGCGATGTTGCTGATTTTTGGACGTTCATTCAGTACGACGCAGGAACACGGTATTTCTCCCAAACCGACATACAGCCGCGTCAAAGCCAATTATTTCAGCTTCGGCTATTTTGTCGGGCGCGTATTGCCGTATCAGTTGTTTGATTTAAACAAGATTCCTGTTTTCAAACAGCCTGCGCCAAGCAAAACCGGACAAGGCAGTATTCAAAATATCGTCCTAATCATGGGTGAAAGCGAAAGCGCGGCGCATTTGAAACTGTTTGGCTACGGACGCGAAACTTCGCCGTTTTTGACCCGACTGTCGCAAGCCGACTTTAAGCCGATTGTGAAGCAAAGCTATTCCGCCGCTTTGATGACGGCTGTATCCCTGCCCAGCTTTTTCAATGCCATACCGCATGCCAACGGCTACGAACAAATCAGCAGCGGCGATACCAATATGTTCCGCCTCGCCAAAGAGCAGGGTTACGAAACGTATTTTTACAGCGCGCAAGCGGAAAACGAGATGGCGATTTTGAACCTGATCGGCAAAAAGTGGATCGACCATCTGATTCAACCGACCCAACTCGGCTACCGCAACGGCGACAATATGCCCGACGATAAGCTGCTGCCGCTGTTCGACAAAATCAATTTGCAGCAGGGCAAGCATTTTATTGTGTTGCACCAACGCGGTTCGCACGTCCCATACGGCGCGCTGTTGCAACAACAGGATAAGGTGTTCGGCGAAGCCAATATCGTGGACAAATACGACAGTACCATCCACAAAACCGACCAAATGATCCAAACCGTATTCCAGCAGCTGCAAAAACAGCCTGAAAACAACTGGTTGTTTGTTTATACCTCAGACCACGGGCAGTATGTGCACAAAGACACCTTCAACCAAGGCACGGTACATCCCGACAGCTACATCGTACCGCTGGTGTTATACAGCCCTGATGCTGCCGTGCAGCAATCCGCCAACCAAGCCTTTGCGCCTTGCGAAATTGCCTTCCACCAACAGCTTTCAACTTTCCTGATTCACACGCTGGGCTACGATATGAAGGTTTCAGGCTGCACCGAAGGCTCGGTAACCGGTAACCTGATCACAGGCGATGCAGGCAGCCTGAACATCCGCAACGGCAAAGCGGAATATGTTTATCCGCAATAAGGCGGCACAAACCTACAAACAATATAAATTGAGACCACGTCGGACATGAACGCCCGACCTACAAGACTATGCAAAACACTAAAAATCAAGCACGCGGCTCAGGCATTCACGCCCGACACAATCCGACAAACGACAAAACCGTTTCAGACGACCTTCAAAACTTTTCAGGCAATATCGTCGCCCCTCCCCGCTACCGCCTGACCCGCCTCGGCGAGCAAATGGCGCGCCTGCCCATCGACCCGAAAATTGCGCGCATTTTGCTGGCGGCGAAGAAACACGACTGCATGGCGGAAATATTGGTGATTGCGTCCGCGCTGTCGATTCAAGACCCGCGCGAACGGCCGCTGGAGGCACGCGATGCCGCCGCCAAGGCACACGAACGCTTTACCGACAAGCAGTCCGATTTCCTTGCCTACCTGAACATTTGGGACAGCTTCCAGCGCGAGCGCGATAAAGGCTTGTCCAACAAGCAGTTGGTGCAGTGGTGCCGCCAATATTTCCTGTCGCACCTGCGGATGCGCGAGTGGCGCGAGTTGCATCACCAGCTTGCCCAAACCGCGATTGAAATGGGTTTGACCACCAAGGAAGCCGCTTTCAGACGACCTCCCGAAGTCAGGCAGCTCACGTCGTCTGAAAGCCAAGGCGACCAAGACTTATCCGCCAAACTCAAACAAAAACAACTGGATAAGAAACAACACCGCGCCCAAATCCGCGCCGCCAAAGAAGCGGGCTACGAACAAATCCACCGCGCCCTGCTCACCGGCCTTATCGCCAACGTCGGCATGAAATCGCCCGACGGCAACGACTACACCGGCGCGCGCGGCAGCCGCTTCCACCTTTTCCCCGCCTCCGCCCTGTTCAAAGCCAAACCCAAATGGGTGATGGCGGCGGAACTCGTTGAAACAACGAAACTTTACGCGCGCGACGTAGCCGCCATCCAGCCCGAATGGATCGAGCAGGAAGCGCCGCACCTCGTCCGCTACCACTATTTCGAGCCGCATTGGGAACAAAAACGCGGCGAAGTCATCGCCAGCGAACGGGTAACGCTCTACGGCCTGACCGTCCTGCCGCGCCGCCCCGTGTCCTACGGCAGAATCGCCCCCGAAGAAGCGCGCGAAATCTTTATCCGCAGCGCGTTAGTGGCGCAGGAATGCGATTTGAAAGCGGACTTTTTTGTCCACAACAAAATGCTGATTAAGGAAATTACCGAACTCGAACACAAATCGCGCAAGCAGGATGTACTGGTCGATGATGAAGCCCTGTTTGCGTTTTATAACGAACGGCTGCCCGATTTTTATACGGCGGACGCGGTTTCAGACGACCTGCACACCGAAAACAGCCTGCACTCCCGAAGACTACCTGAAAATCCCCAGCAAACCGCCCCCTCCCCCGTGGGGGAGGGTTGGGGAGAGGGCAAAACAGTTGCCGCACAAACCAACTTTTCCGCAACCGCAGCAAACCCTCTCCCACAGGAGAGGGAACAGAGTGCCGCAGCTTCAACGGTTTCAGACGCCCCCAAAGCCCAAAGGCTACCTGAAAACTCCCTATGCTACGCCGACGGTCAACCGATACTGCTGGGTGACCGTGTAACGATCGACAGCAAACAATGGCACGGCAAAATCGTTGCCTTGATTGCCGAGCAGCAATGCGACCCGTCCATCGGTTCCGCCGAAGAATGGGCGACATTACAAAGTGGCGTAATGGCACAATTTGACGAAGCAGGCTTGGTGCACTATCCCGATGCCGAGACTGCCGGCGAACTCATCTTATTGGCACGAGCGGATGCAGCAGATGTCCTAAAATCTCAAAAGGACAACCGCGTGCGTGAACCGAGTTCACACACCCTACAAAACATTTCAGACGATCCCAAACCCAAAAAGCAGCCTGCACCCCCAAAAGGCCGTCTGAAACCCCTCCCCCTCGCCGACATCGGCACCTTCCAAGCCTGGCTCAAAACCGCCGAACGCGACAACCCGCGCCTGCTGTTCCTCAGCCGCGACGACCTCATGCAGCACGCTGCCGCGCACATCACCGAAGAACAATTCCCCAAACACTGGCAAACCGCAGACGGCAAATTCAAACTCAGCTACCGCTTCGAACCGCACCACCCGCTCGACGGCGTTACCCTCACCCTGCCGCTCACCGTGCTCAACCGCATCAGCCCCGCCGCCCTCGAATGGCTCGTGCCCGGCATGATACGCGAAAAAATCCAGCTACAAATCAAAGCATTGCCCAAACAAATCCGCCGCATCTGCGTGCCCGTGCCCGAATTCATCACCCAATTTTTAAGCCAAAACCCCGACCGCAACGCCCCCATCCTGCCCCAGCTCGCCCAAGCCATCGCCAAAACCGCAGGCGACATCCGCATACTGGAGCAAATCAACCAAGACGAATGGGCCGCGTTCAGGCTGCCCGAACACTGCTATTTCAACCTCCGCATCATCGACGACGGCGGGCAAGAATTAGCCATGGGGCGCGATTTAATCCAAATCCAACAACAACTTGGCAAAGCCGCCGCCACCACCTTCCGCGACAACACCCAAGAATTCGAGCGCGACAACGTTACCACGTGGGACATCGGCACCCTGCCCGAATCCATCAAATTCGCCCGCGGCAAACAACAGCTCACCGGCTACCTCGGCCTGCAAAAAGAAAAAGACGGCCGCATCGCCCTGCGCCTGTTCGACACGTCTGCCGCCGCCGAACAAGCCCACAGATTAGGCGTGATCGAACTCATGAAACTACAACTAAAAGAACAAGTTAAAGACCTGAACAAAGGCATCCAAGGCTTCACCCAAGCCGCCATGCTGCTCAAACACATCAACGCCGACACCCTGCGCGACGACCTCACCCAAGCCGTCTGCGACCGCGCCTTTATCGGCGAAGACGAGCTGCCGCGCAACGAAAAAGCCTTCAAAGAACAAATCAAACGCGCCCGCAGCCGCCTGCCCGCCGTCAAAGAAGCCCTCAGCCGTTACCTGCAGGAAACCGCCGCCGCCTACGCCGAACTAAACGGCAAACTCGGCAAACACCCGCTCACCCACCTCCTGCGCCAACGCCTGCAAACCCTGCTCGCCGCCGGCTTCGCCACCCGCACCCCGTGGGTACAATGGCCGCGCCTCCCCATCTACCTCAAAGCCATGACCCTGCGCCTCGAAAAATACAGCAGCAACCCCGCCCGCGACGCAGCCCGCGAAGCCGACATACAGGAATTGGAACAAATGTGGCAGGAAAAAACAGACGGCTTGGTGAAACAAGGACTACCCGTTTCAGACGACCTCGCCGCGTTTAGATGGATGATTGAAGAATTGAGAGTGTCGCTGTTTGCGCAGGAATTGAAAACACCGTATCCGGTGTCGGTGAAAAGGTTGTTGAAGGAGTGGGAGAAGAGTTAAAACAATCTAATGAGTTATTATATAGTGCGTAATAAAATATTTGCGTAATTTAATTTAATTAAGTTTATTTCCTATTAAACAATATGTAAAGGCTAAGCCATGTTAAATGATGTGTTAGATTTAAATTTGTTCAGACGTAAGACAGCAATGTTGCTACATGAAATTGAAATTGAAATTGGAAATTTGGTTTTGGAGAATCAGGACTTACTAAAAAGAGAAACTGAAGTACAAGATCAAAATATTGTAACGTTGACTACAAAAGATTTGGTGGAGCAATCATATTTAGATGGATTATTTCAATTAATTGCTCCAGTAGCTAAAGGTACAAGTCTCGAACCTGAAATTACAAGTTTAAGAAATTTTTTCATTAATAATGGAATTTTTCATATCAGAAATATAATTGCTCACCCTAATAGACCATTTCATATTAATTATTGGTATAAGGTTGCATCTCTGGCAAGTGAACCTATTATTGATATTTTGGGTTTAACAAAAATTCAGAAGACTTTGTTAGCGGCAGAACAAGGAAGCATTATGGATCCACCAGATGATTGGATTCTTAATATTTTTAGTAAATTGCCAAATAATATACCTGAGAGATTTGAACATTCTATTACAGGGTTAATAGGACGCAATGAAACTGTCACATCATTAAAAAATTCATTAATTAATAAATTGGATCGCCGCTCTTTGACTGTTTCTCTTGTTGCACCAGGGGGTAATGGCAAAACAGCAATTGTATTAGAAACTTTACAAAAAATTGTTGATGATTACTCTACAAAAGATCATTTTGATGCCTGTATTTACGTTACATTAAAACAAGAAGAATTAACTGATGAAGGTATTAAGCCATTAAATGCAGCTCAATCCGTAACAGAATTAGAAAAAGAAATCACAGAGATTTTAAATGATTTGTTAGATACCGAATATGAAACCTTTGAACAATTGAAACAGTCAGAAGAAAATAAAAAATTTATTTTATGTATTGACAATTTAGAAACGCTGTTAATTTCTAACCAGGGGGAATTTAATGATTTTCTATCAGATATTCCACTAACATGGAAAATTTTAATTACTAGTAGAATCTCTATTGAAAATAGTAAAATTATTAAAATTAAGGACTTAAAAAAACAGGATGCGGTTCAATTAGCTCGCGCATATTTGATTAAAAGAACAGGTGGGTTAAGTGAACACAAAATAGATGAAAATAAGCTAAAACAGATTGCAGAAATGTGTTTTTTGAACCCGCTTGCTATTAGATTAACTATCGATTTATATTTGAAAGGAGGAAGTATAGATTCTTCTATTCAATATGCTAATAAAGAAATTGCCCAATTCTCATTTAGAAATTTAATTGATTCATTAAGTGAAGATGCTATTAAAATATTAGAATGTCTTTATATAAAACCGAATAGTACTAGAATTGATTTGAGGGACATTCTTAATCTATCTGAAGATGAAATCGCAGAAAGTATCCAACAGCTTTCTAATACTAGCTTAATTACTCGAAAAACGGATGATGAATCAGAAACATATAGACTTGGCGAGTCTATAGCTAATTTGCTACTTTCTAACCCAAGAAATATTGAAATACGAGGAAAAATCCAAACTGATATTGCGCATCGTGCAAGGGCAATTGCAGCAAATGCTGAGCAACAAAAAAGGTTGGGGATATCAAAAAATAGTATTAATTATATTGATGAAACTCTACCAAGCAGTCTGAAAATTATATTAATGGAGTTAAATAAAAAAGTTAAACATTGGAAAAATAAAAAAACTAATCCACAACAACTGGCTAACCTATTAGAATTGTTTCAGAGAAATGAAAGGGATTGTAAGCACATTCCTGAATTTCATATTGGGTATGGCAGGTTGTTGAATGAAATGAATGCATTTTCTAGGGCTATTAAACAATTTGAGAAAGCACTGCAATTAAATCCTAATCTAATAATTGCAAAATATTTTTTAGCTATCTCATATTTTTTACAACATAATGCAAATAAATCAGCTCAATTATTTGAGGAATTATTTCTTGATGAAAATAAACCTTCCGAATTGCATGAATATATTACAGATTACTTATTTAGATCTTTAATGTATTCAAATAATTTTGAAAGGACTTTAGAACTCACAAAAGAATGGAAGAATTCTAAATTTAGAGGTATTGAGGGATCATATAGAGCTAGAGCCATTAAAGCTAGTGTAGAGAATATTGATGAAATTCCTGAGCGAGCTAAAGGTATTTCTCGTGCAGTTGCTACATTAAATGATGTTTTGCGTAATCATGGCTATATTAAATGCGCATGTTTCCAAGTTCGTAATATTTGTAATGAGATCGCTATGTTGCTTTTAACTAGATCCGAGTATAGAAAATGTACAAATTCTGTAGAATGGTTTGACTTTATCAGAAATCATGTTCCAGAAATTAAGGATTATTTATCTTATCCTAATAGAGATTGTAATTTTTTAATTAATTTTATAGAAAAAATGTATTTATCATCTACGAAAAATCCATTTAAAACTGATTATTGGGGGAGCTTTTTAAATGAATTTAAGCCTAAAAATAAAAAATCTGCCATCACTCAACAGCTATCAAATAAACACATTGTTGTTACGGTTGAACGCCAGTTGAAAGTGGGGGATAAAATAAGAGAATTTGTTTTTGCACATTCAGATGATCAAACAAGATTTTTCGTTCACTTAAATGCGTTGGTTGGTGAAAATTTACATTCTTGGAAAGAATTAAATACGGGATCAAAATTAGCAATTATTCCAGATTGGGATAACGTTCAAGATGGAAAAGACGTTGTTGCAAAAGAAGGGTTTATATTGGAGGTGTAGTATCCATATATCTTAAAGTTTAACCTCTCGTTTATGCGCCCCAAAAACGACCGCCTCGCCTACGAAATCCTTTCCGCCGTCGCTGAAATCCCCTGCGGCAAAGTCTCCACCTACGGTCAAATCGCCCGCCTGATCGGCAGGGAGAAAAACACCCGTTTGGTCAGTAGCGTGCTGCGTCATACGGCGGATTACGGCGATTACCCCTGCCACCGCGTGGTTAATGCCGCAGCAAGCCGTAGCCTGCAACCGCGTGCGTGCCTTTGGGCATACACCCTACCTGCAATCCCACAAAAACCGTCTGTAGGGTGTGTGCGGTACGCACGCACGCTGTCTTTCTAAAACCACTTCCCTTTCCACCCACCCCAAAGGTCGTCTGAACCCCATTTTCAGACGACCTTTTACCTCTTTGCAAAACAAATCTTCCCTCTACCCTCTCCACAAACGTCGTCTGAACCAGTAAACTTCCCATATTTCAACAACTTCTTGGAAGCAAACCATGCCCCGTATCCATCCGCTCCACCTGTTCCCACCCCATATCGCCGAACGCGGCCTGTTGTATTTTCAGCAGGGTAAGGTTCGCGACGTCCAAAAAACTTCGGCAGGGCGTTATCGGGCGGAGGTGTGTGGTTCGGAAAACTATTCGGTATGGCTGAAGCTGGATAGTGATTTGTACATTAAGGATGGGGGCTGCGATTGTCCTTATGGCTGGGCGTGCAAGCATATGGCGGCGTTGTGGTATGCGGTGCGCGCTCAAACGCCGGATGGGCAGCCTGACGAATCTGACGCGCAGCAGCCTAAAAAGGGCGGCAATCCGTATCGGCAGCAGCTCTCCAAAATCTTTTCCCGAACCCGATATTATGATTACTACGAAGCCGCTGATCTGGGCTTCAGGCTGCAAAACTGGTTGGAAGATGTGGCGCGGGAGGGGACGGAGGCGTTGCAGCAGGCTTTGCCTCTGTTGATACCGCGTTTGCAGGATGCTTTTGAAAAGGCGGACGATTCCGACGGTATGTTGGGCGATGCTATGTATATGGCAATCGACCTGCTGGAAGAAGCGGTCATGGAAAACGTCCCAAAGCGTTTGATCAATTTTTTGGACAAATGCTTGGACGACAGCCGCTATTTTGATTTCTCGGAGGCAGGCAATAAAATCTACCAAATCCGCGCCCGAATCTGGCGACTGCGCGGCGAATGGCAGGCGTGGCAAGATTATGTGGCTAAACGTTTGGCTGCTACCGAGTCGGGTTGGGAACATGAATTTTGGGCATTCGAGGGTTGGCAGGTTTTGCAGGCGAAAGGCGATACTGCTGCCGCGCAGGATTATTTCAGACGACATCTGCACCTGCCGAAATTCAGAAAAATCGCGGTAGAACAAGCTGTCGGGCAGCAAGATTGGGCGGAAGCGGAGCGCCTCTTGCGCGAAGGCATCAGCATTGCCGAAGATGAAGGAACACTCGGCACACTGCACAAATGGAAGCTGCAACTTTTTGATGTATTAAAGGAAACCGGTAAAAATGTACGCGAAATCGCAGCAGATTTGGCGTTTTCCACCAGCCTTTCATTGCCGCATTACGAGGCATGGAAAGCCACGTTTTCCGCCACCGAATGGCCACATGAATTCAACCGCCTGCTTGCGCGCTTGTCGGGTCAATATTCGCTGCAAGCTGAAATATTGGAGCATGACCAGGAATTCGACCGGCTGCTTGCCCTATTGCAGCAACATCTTTCGTTGTACATGATGGAACGTTTTGCCCCGTCTTTTCCCGAGCCGTATCACGACCGAATCGTAGCTTGCTACCTGAAAATCTTTGAGGCTGAAATCAATAAGGCAAGCAACCGTAATCAATACCGCCAGCTCTTTAACCAATTAAAGGGCCTCCGCCGCCAATATTCCGCACAACGGCAGGCGATGGAAGACTTTGCCGACGAAATCAGGGAACGATATAGCGAAAAACCGCGCCGGCCTGCGCTGTTGGAAGAATTGGATCGGGCGGGGTTTTAGGAAAAAGCTATTCATCCACACCCTGACGATGAATTTTCCAGGCAAGCCTGCAATCCTTACATATAGAAAACAGTAGCGTTGTTTGCAGTATTTTCAGGAGAATACTGAAACAGGAACATGCACAAAAACACCTGCTTCACTCCATACCACCAAGCCGTTTGGCAGGCTTACACACAGGAAAAGGAAAGCGTTACCTCCCTAACCCGCCGCTACCAAGTGAGCCGCGTCACCACCTACCCGAGCACTTAAGGTCGTAAGGAGTAAGTCACAATATTGTAGAGAAATTGCTGAAACGGTACATTGTCCTGTCCCACTCTGAGCGACGGTAACAAGATCGGTTCGACAAACAAAAACGCCCACTCCCTTCCGGAACTGGACGTTTTTTAGTTTGACCATCGTATTCACCTGCAATTTCACGAATACGCGGATGGGGTTATTTTTTAGGTGATGGGACGGCGTTTTTAGCTTTTGAGTTTGCAGGTGCGGGCGCGACGGTTGCTTCGGCCTTCAGTTTGGAGAAGATACCCTCGCCGATGCCTTTGACGTTTTTGAGCTCTTCCACCGATTTGAAGGCACCATGCTGCTGACGGTAGTCCACAATGGCTTTCGCTTTGGCCGGACCGATGCCGGGCAGGGCTTCCAATTCGGAAGAAGAGGCGGTATTGATGTTGACGGCTGCCAGCGACAGCGAGGCAGTTAAAACGGAGAGTGCGGCAAAGAGGAGTTTTTTCATAAGGGCGTTTTCCTATCATTTCGTTAATATGGACGGTAACACCGGGGAGACGTTACCACTATATATCTTATCATCATATACTTTACATCATTTTAATTCAAACAATTTTAAATATTTCTAACTTTACTATCTCTCAATGTATTGATTCTACAACATCTACTAACCCACCTCAATTTCGAAGCGGCCCCATCCACATTCTCAAAAGTCCATTCTTCTGCAACCGGAGCATTCGGAGTATTACCCCATTCCGCCCCACCGCCGCTATCAAGGCAGGAGGGTCCGGTTCGCCAAACTTGTCAACGATTCAAAGTAAAAGCCCCCGACATCTGTCGGGGGCTTAGAATAGGTGTTTGGCAGTGACCTACTTTCGCATGGAAGAACCACACTATCATCGGCGCTGAGTCGTTTCACGGTCCTGTTCGGGATGGGAAGGCGTGGGACCAACTCGCTATGGCCGCCAAACTTAAACTGTACAAATCGGTAAAGCCTCAATCAATATATTCGGTGATGACTGAATCAGTCAGTAAGCTTTTTATTTGAAGTTCTTCAAATGATAGAGTCAAGCCTCACGAGCAATTAGTATGGGTTAGCTTCACGCGTTACCGCGCTTCCACACCCCACCTATCAACGTCCTGGTCTCGAACGACTCTTTAGTGCGGTTAAACCGCAAGGGAAGTCTCATCTTCAGGCGAGTTTCGCGCTTAGATGCTTTCAGCGCTTATCTCTTCCGAACTTAGCTACCCGGCTATGCAACTGGCGTTACAACCGGTACACCAGAGGTTCGTCCACTCCGGTCCTCTCGTACTAGGAGCAGCCCCCGTCAAACTTCCAACGCCCACTGCAGATAGGGACCAAACTGTCTCACGACGTTTTAAACCCAGCTCACGTACCACTTTAAATGGCGAACAGCCATACCCTTGGGACCGACTACAGCCCCAGGATGTGATGAGCCGACATCGAGGTGCCAAACTCCGCCGTCGATATGAACTCTTGGGCGGAATCAGCCTGTTATCCCCGGAGTACCTTTTATCCGTTGAGCGATGGCCCTTCCATACAGAACCACCGGATCACTATGTCCTGCTTTCGCACCTGCTCGACTTGTCGGTCTCGCAGTTAAGCTACCTTTTGCCATTGCACTATCAGTCCGATTTCCGACCGGACCTAGGTAACCTTCGAACTCCTCCGTTACTCTTTGGGAGGAGACCGCCCCAGTCAAACTGCCTACCATGCACGGTCCCCGACCCGGATAACGGGTCTGGGTTAGAACCTCAAAGACACCAGGGTGGTATTTCAAGGACGGCTCCACAGAGACTGGCGTCTCTGCTTCAAAGCCTCCCACCTATCCTACACAAGTGACTTCAAAGTCCAATGCAAAGCTACAGTAAAGGTTCACGGGGTCTTTCCGTCTAGCAGCGGGTAGATTGCATCTTCACAACCACTTCAACTTCGCTGAGTCTCGGGAGGAGACAGTGTGGCCATCGTTACGCCATTCGTGCGGGTCGGAACTTACCCGACAAGGAATTTCGCTACCTTAGGACCGTTATAGTTACGGCCGCCGTTTACTGGGGCTTCGATCCGATGCTCTCACATCTTCAATTAACCTTCCAGCACCGGGCAGGCGTCACACCCTATACGTCCACTTTCGTGTTAGCAGAGTGCTGTGTTTTTAATAAACAGTCGCAGCCACCTATTCTCTGCGACCCTCCAGGGCTTACGGAGCAAGTCCTTAACCTTAGAGGGCATACCTTCTCCCGAAGTTACGGTATCAATTTGCCGAGTTCCTTCTCCCGAGTTCTCTCAAGCGCCTTAGAATTCTCATCCTGCCCACCTGTGTCGGTTTGCGGTACGGTTCAATTCAAACTGAAGCTTAGTGGCTTTTCCTGGAAGCGTGGTATCGGTTACTTCATGTCCGTAGACACTCGTCGTCACTTCTCGGTGTTAAGAAGACCCGGATTTGCCTAAGTCTTCCACCTACCGGCTTAAACAAGCTATTCCAACAGCTTGCTAACCTAACCTTCTCCGTCCCCACATCGCATTTGAATCAAGTACAGGAATATTAACCTGTTTCCCATCGACTACGCATTTCTGCCTCGCCTTAGGGGCCGACTCACCCTACGCCGATGAACGTTGCGTAGGAAACCTTGGGCTTTCGGCGAGCGGGCTTTTCACCCGCTTTATCGCTACTCATGTCAACATTCGCACTTCTGATACCTCCAGCACACTTTACAATGCACCTTCATCGGCCTACAGAACGCTCCCCTACCATGCTAGTAAACTAGCATCCGCAGCTTCGGTTATAGATTTGAGCCCCGTTACATCTTCCGCGCAGGACGACTCGACCAGTGAGCTATTACGCTTTCTTTAAATGATGGCTGCTTCTAAGCCAACATCCTGGCTGTCTGGGCCTTCCCACTTCGTTTACCACTTAATCTATCATTTGGGACCTTAGCTGGCGGTCTGGGTTGTTTCCCTCTTGACAACGGACGTTAGCACCCGCTGTCTGTCTCCCGAGGAACCACTTGATGGTATTCTTAGTTTGCCATGGGTTGGTAAGTTGCAATAACCCCCTAGCCATAACAGTGCTTTACCCCCATCAGTGTCTTGCTCGAGGCACTACCTAAATAGTTTTCGGGGAGAACCAGCTATCTCCGAGTTTGTTTAGCCTTTCACCCCTATCCACAGCTCATCCCCGCATTTTGCAACATGCGTGGGTTCGGTCCTCCAGTACCTGTTACGGCACCTTCAACCTGGCCATGGATAGATCACTCGGTTTCGGGTCTACACCCAGCAACTGTTCGCCCTATTAAGACTCGGTTTCCCTACGCCTCCCCTATTCGGTTAAGCTCGCTACTGAATGTAAGTCGTTGACCCATTATACAAAAGGTACGCAGTCACACCACAAGGGTGCTCCCACTGTTTGTATGCATCAGGTTTCAGGTTCTATTTCACTCCCCTCCCGGGGTTCTTTTCGCCTTTCCCTCACGGTACTGGTTCACTATCGGTCGATGATGAGTATTTAGCCTTGGAGGATGGTCCCCCCATATTCAGACAGGATTTCACGTGTCCCGCCCTACTTTTCGTACGCTTAGTACCACTGTTGAGATTTCGAATACGGGACTATCACCCACTATGGTCAAGCTTCCCAGCTTGTTCTTCTATCTCAACAGTTATCACGTACAGGCTCCTCCGCGTTCGCTCGCCACTACTTGCGGAATCTCGGTTGATTTCTTTTCCTCCGGGTACTTAGATGGTTCAGTTCTCCGGGTTCGCTTCTCTAAGTCTATGTATTCAACTTAGGATACTGCACAGAATGCAGTGGGTTTCCCCATTCGGACATCGCGGGATCATAGCTTTATTGCCAGCTCCCCCACGCTTTTCGCAGGCTTACACGTCCTTCGTCGCCTATCATCGCCAAGGCATCCACCTGATGCACTTATTCACTTGACTCTATCATTTCAAGAACTTCTCTGACTTTGCCTGACATTCCGTTGACGAGAACATCAAACTTGAATTTCCTACTTTGATAAAGCTTACTGCTTGTTGTGTCTTAATCCCGCCTTTTGTCTTTCGGGATTAAGTCGATACAATCATCACCCAAATACTGCACCTGTTTTTCTTTTCCTATCCAGGAGACAACTGACCGTTTGCAATCGGTCAATCATCAAAAACAGACACATTGTCTTTGTTTGTTGATTTCGGCTTTCCAATTTGTTAAAGATCGATGCGTTCAATATTGCTATTTACTTCGCAAATCAAAATGAGCTGATTATTATAGCAGCCTTTCTTTTCCCGTCAAACTGATTCGTCAGCAGACTCCTCTTTAGAAAAAAAGAAAGCAGTTACACTGCCTTTTTAACTCGCTTTGATTTGGAAAGTATTGGTGGAGGCAAACGGGATCGAACCGATGACCCCCTGCTTGCAAAGCAGGTGCTCTACCAACTGAGCTATGCCCCCGTTCTTGGTGGGTCTGGGAGGACTTGAACCTCCGACCCCACGCTTATCAAGCGTGTGCTCTAACCAGCTGAGCTACAAACCCGGATTCTCTTCTTAAGCGAATCTTGTCTTCACTCAAGCATTTTTCCGCATCTTCTACAGTTTACCGATAAGTGTGAATGCAACAGCCTCTTCTTTCTCTAGAAAGGAGGTGATCCAGCCGCAGGTTCCCCTACGGCTACCTTGTTACGACTTCACCCCAGTCATGAAGCATACCGTGGTAAGCGGGCTCCTTGCGGTTACCCTACCTACTTCTGGTATCCCCCACTCCCATGGTGTGACGGGCGGTGTGTACAAGACCCGGGAACGTATTCACCGCAGTATGCTGACCTGCGATTACTAGCGATTCCGACTTCATGCACTCGAGTTGCAGAGTGCAATCCGGACTACGATCGGTTTTGTGAGATTGGCTCCACCTCGCGGCTTGGCTACCCTCTGTACCGACCATTGTATGACGTGTGA
Source organism: Neisseria sicca (assembly GCF_017753665.1). Classification (NCBI taxonomy): domain Bacteria; kingdom Pseudomonadati; phylum Pseudomonadota; class Betaproteobacteria; order Neisseriales; family Neisseriaceae; genus Neisseria; species Neisseria sicca. The sequence goes on along the minus strand of NZ_CP072524.1, from coordinate 2,262,183 downwards.
AGCCCTGGTCATAAGGGCCATGAGGACTTGACGTCATCCCCACCTTCCTCCGGCTTGTCACCGGCAGTCTCATTAGAGTGCCCAACTTAATGATGGCAACTAATGACAAGGGTTGCGCTCGTTGCGGGACTTAACCCAACATCTCACGACACGAGCTGACGACAGCCATGCAGCACCTGTGTTACGGCTCCCGAAGGCACCCCTCCGTCTCTGGAGGGTTCCGTACATGTCAAGACCAGGTAAGGTTCTTCGCGTTGCATCGAATTAATCCACATCATCCACCGCTTGTGCGGGTCCCCGTCAATTCCTTTGAGTTTTAATCTTGCGACCGTACTCCCCAGGCGGTCGATTTCACGCGTTAGCTTCGCTACTAAGCAGTCAAGCTGCCCAACAGCTAATCGACATCGTTTAGGGCGTGGACTACCAGGGTATCTAATCCTGTTTGCTACCCACGCTTTCGGGCATGAACGTCAGTGTTATCCCAGGAGGCTGCCTTCGCCATCGGTATTCCTCCACATCTCTACGCATTTCACTGCTACACGTGGAATTCTACCTCCCTCTGACACACTCTAGTCACCCAGTTCAGAACGCAGTTCCCAGGTTGAGCCCGGGGATTTCACATCCTGCTTAAGTAACCGTCTGCGCCCGCTTTACGCCCAGTAATTCCGATTAACGCTCGCACCCTACGTATTACCGCGGCTGCTGGCACGTAGTTAGCCGGTGCTTATTCTTCAGGTACCGTCATCAGACAGGGGTATTAACCCCGCCCTTTTCTTCCCTGACAAAAGTCCTTTACAACCCGAAGGCCTTCTTCAGACACGCGGCATGGCTGGATCAGGCTTGCGCCCATTGTCCAAAATTCCCCACTGCTGCCTCCCGTAGGAGTCTGGGCCGTGTCTCAGTCCCAGTGTGGCGGATCATCCTCTCAGACCCGCTACTGATCGTCGCCTTGGTAGGCCTTTACCCCACCAACTAGCTAATCAGATATCGGCCGCTCAAACAGCGCAAGGCCAAATGGTCCCCTGCTTTCTTCCTCAGAAAATATGCGGTATTAGCTAATCTTTCGATTAGTTATCCCCCACTGCTCGGTACGTTCCGATATGTTACTCACCCGTTCGCCACTCGCCACCCAAGAAGCAAGCTTCTCTGTGCTGCCGTCCGACTTGCATGTGTAAAGCATGCCGCCAGCGTTCAATCTGAGCCAGGATCAAACTCTTATGTTCAATCTCTAACTTTTTAACTTCTGGTCTGTTTCAAAGAAACTGACAGGACAATGTCTAAAACATCATCTTGTCTGTCTTTTAAACAGTGTGAGGCTGTCGCACTCACACTTATCGGTAATCTGTTTTGTTAAAGAGCGAAAACGAATTATAAAGCATTTCAAATCATTGTCAATCAAAACTTTTTTCAAAACCTCGAAAAATCAGACCAACTGTGATATACTTATTAGTTCGTTCAATCACCGCCAAAGCAGCGAAGAACCGAACTATACCCCTCCCCTCAAAAACCGTCAACTCCCAAACCGCAAAAAATTCTGCAAAAACCGACAACAATCTGAAATTCAACAGCTTTTATTTCGAAACTTTCAAAACCATTCTCAAACCAAACTCAACAACCTACCTCAACAACACCAAAGGTCGTCTGAAATCTTTTTCAGACGACCTTGTATTTTCTTACTACCTAATTCAATCAACCGACTTCGTTATTTTAGTCGGCAAACTGTTTTTTCATACGTTCGCGGCGTTCTTGTGCTTCTACGGAAAGTGTAGCAGTCGGGCGGGCAAGGAGGCGTTTGAGACCAATGGGCTCGCCGGTATCTGCGCAGAAGCCGTACTCGCCTTCGTCGATGCTGCGGATGGTTGCTTGTACTTTACCCAGAAGTTTGCGCTCGCGGTCGCGGGTGCGCAATTCCAGCGCGTACTCTTCTTCTTGAGTGGCGCGGTCGGCAGGATCGGGAGCGGATTCGTGTTCTTGCAGGTGGCCGGTGGTGGCAGATGCGTTTTCAATCAGTTCGTCTTGCATTTTTACCAGCAGTTCGCGGAAGAATGCCAACTGATCGCTATTCATGTAGTCTTCTTCCGGACCGTCCCAATTCAAAATGTCTTGTTCTGTCAGCTTTGCCATAATTTTTCTTTCAATCTATTGCGGGAAACGAAATGCTACTCAAGTGTTTTATTTTATTGATTTCTTAGAACTTCTTTTCTCAAGTCCGTTTAGAAATGGCGGCATAATACCATGTTTTCACAGCCGTGGTTTTGATTTTCACTTTTTTGCGTTTTGCTTACGTCATGCTGCAAATTCTTAATGAACTCGCTGTCTATTGCAGTAGCCACAAGTTGATTTGACGGGTAATTTGAGGCGATAGGCTGCTTAACCAGATCCACAGTAATAATGCCAATATACTACCTGAAAAATCGTAGCGTCCGTACTTTAAAAACTGCACGGGAGAAAGTATGGGGCGATATATCCGTTCCAACGCGACGGAAAGTTGGGAATAGGGATCTTTAATACTGAGCACTATGCGGATAAACAACCCTATCAATAACACATAAGCTGCTGATTTAATTGTATTCAATACTGCCAGTATAAAATTGGCGATGATGATTTTTGCGCTGAATGCGGTAGGCTGCGCCACTAAAGTGATGAAGGTGAATACGATGTAATATAACAACAATCCTGACAACAGGCAGGCGGGGTCGTATTTTTTAATCGGCAGAATTTTATGCAGCGGGTTGACCAGCCAATCGGTTGATCGCTTGCTGAACGCTAAGAGTGCATGATTTTCACTCAATCCCGCCGACTGCAGGAAGAGACGTGCCAAACACAGGATAACGATGCCGTCGGCAAGCAATATCAATAAATCTCCACGCATTTTCAGACGACCTTATATTGTTGTGCCATTTCCTGCGAACGCTTGACGCAAGCGTCAACGCCTTGGGCAATGGCTTCGGCGACGCGGCATGATTTGAACGTTTCGATAGCTTCGTGGGTGGTTCCGCCTTTGGAAGTAACGTTTTGCTGTAATTGCGCGAAGTCTTCTCCGCTTTGTTCTGCCAAGGCAACCGCGCCTTTGAATGTCGCGAGACTGAGGGCGCGCGCATCTTCTTTGCTGAACCCTTGCGCCTGAGCGGCGGCTTGCAGCGCGCTCAGCAGATAAAAGACGTAGGCGGGACCGCTGCCGCTGATGCCTGTAATGTTGTGCAACTTGTCTTCTTCTTCCAACCAAACGGTCAAACCGATGGAACGCATAATGCGGTCGGCGGCGGCGCGATCGGCTTCGGAGACTTCCGCTGCGGCAAACATGCCAGATACGCCCAAACCGATTTTTCCCGGCGTGTTGGGCATGGTGCGGACGATGCGGCGCGTTCCACCAAGGTAGCGACTGAGGGTATCAATAGACAAACCGGCAGCAACGGAGAGCACCAATGCGCCGTTGGCACGAACGTTGCGGCACGCGGCTTCCATATCCTGTGGTTTGACGGCAAGGATTAATACGTCGTCTGAATTCAGTTCGGGCAGGGATTCGGAAACTTCAACATTCAATTCTTTTGCCAAACGCTCGCGTTTTTCCGCGCCGCGGTTGGCGATGTGGATGCAGTATCCGCCCTGCTTGACCAATCCGCCCGCAATGGCGGCTGCCATATTGCCGCCGCCTAAAAAGTAGATGTTCATAAATTTCCTTAATTTTTTAAATGAGATACATTTTCTTAGGTCGTCTGAAATGTCGTTTCTACCCAACCGGAAAAATTTCAGACGACCTTTTTACCAACGGACGCTTTCGGGCAGCGATGTTCGATATAAGCCCTGTTTTTCCAAACAATCGAAGCCTTCTTGTTTGAAAGTTTCCGCCAAAGGGCGTTTATCGCGGGTGTGCCAAGCTAGTCCGCAAGCTTCAAACTTTTTGATTTTCCTACTGAAATAATCATTAGCTGCTGTACGATAAGCATTGTCGTCAACAGAATAACTCCCGTCCGCCAAACGTGTTCCGCGGAAATCCTCGATAGAAGGCGGCGGCTCGCCTTTAATTTCCCAAAAATCTATTGCTGCCGGCTTTTTGGGCTTACACCAGCCTGATAAGGATTCACATTGATACCAGCCCATCAACCGGCAGCCCGTTAACGTCAAACCCAGCAAAACGACCGAGACGATATGTTTCATTGGCTGCTTTATCCTTTTTGTTTTTGCTCCCGCCTGCCGAAAATCGCGCTGCCGATGCGCACATGCGTTGCGCCGCACGCGACTGCCACAGACATGTCTCCGGACATCCCCATTGACAATACATCCGCGTGGACACCCGCCGCGTTCAGGTCGGCGAGCAGTTGCTGCATGGTTTGGAACTGAACACGCAATTCTTCATCATCGCTGTCAGCTTTGGCGACACACATCAACCCGCGCACAACCACATTCGGCAACTTCGCTACTTCTACCCCCAGCACGACCGCTTCATCGGGCGCAACGCCGTGTTTCGCCTCCTCGCCCGCGATATTGACTTCGATGCACACCTGCAAAGGCGGCATTTCGGGCGGACGCTGTTCGCTCAGGCGGCGGGCGGTTTTCAGACGACCTATCGTATGCACCCAATGCGCGCGTTCGGCGACAAATTTGGTTTTGTTCGACTGCACATCGCCGATGACGTGCCAAACGATGTCGGGCAAATCCGCGAGCGTTTCCGTTTTCTCGTACCACTCCTGAATATAGTTTTCACCAAAATCACGCTGTCCTGCAGCATATACCTCGCGGATGTCGTCTGAAGGGAAGGTTTTGCTGACGGCAATCAAACCCACTTCGCCCGCCTGCCTGCCTGCCTTTTGCTCGGCTTCGGCAATGCGGCGGCACACCTCCGCATAATTTTGTTGCAATACCGACATGATTTCTTCCTTTATTACATCAATTACAGCGATTTTGAAAATTTTACTTGGTCTGAACGATTTATGTATTTAAAATAATACAATTTATCGGAACCTGAACAGGGAAATGCCCAGCATTCCGCGTCCGCATTTTAAATCGGGTTCCGCTTCATTATTCTAAACTAAAACAAGGCCACATTATGCAGATTACCGACTTACTCGCTTTCGGCGTCAAAAACAAAGCTTCCGACCTTCACTTAAGCGCCGGAATGTCCCCCATGATCCGTGTTCACGGCGACATCCGCCGCATCAACCTGCCCGAAATGTCCGCCGAAGAAGTCGGCAACATGGTCACTTCGGTCATGAACGACCATCAGCGCAAACTGTTCCAACAAGATTTGGAAGTGGACTTCTCCTTCGAGCTGCCCAACGTCGCCCGTTTCCGTGTCAACGCCTTTACCTCCAACCGCGGTCCTGCCGCCGTCTTCCGTACCATTCCGAGCGCCGTATTGACGCTGGAAGACCTGCGCGCCCCGCGTATTTTCCAAAAAATCGCCGACAACCCGCGCGGCTTGGTATTGGTAACCGGTCCGACCGGTTCCGGTAAATCCACCACGCTGGCGGCAATGATCAACTACATCAACGAAACCCAACCCGCACACATCCTCACCATCGAAGACCCGATCGAGTTCGTCCATCAAAGTAAAAAAGCCCTCGTCAACCAGCGCGAGCTGCACCAACACACCCACAGCTTCGCCAACGCCCTGCGTTCCGCATTGCGTGAAGACCCCGACGTAATCCTCGTGGGCGAGATGCGTGACCCAGAAACCATCGGTCTTGCGCTGACTGCCGCCGAAACCGGCCACTTGGTATTCGGCACGCTGCACACCACCGGCGCAGCCAAAACCGTGGACCGTATCGTCGACGTATTCCCTGCCGGCGAAAAAGAAATGGTGCGTTCGATGCTGTCCGAGTCCCTGCGCGCGGTTATTTCGCAAACCCTGCTGAAAACCCGCGACGGCAACGGCCGTGTCGCCGCACACGAAATCCTCATTTCTACCCCCGCAGTGCGCAACCTGATCCGCGAAAACAAAATCGCCCAAATCAACTCCGCGCTGCAAACCGGTCAAGCACACGGCATGCAAACCCTCGACCAAGCGCTGCAAACCCTCGTCCGCCAAGGCACCATCAGCCCCGACGTAGCCCGCAGCAAAGCGCAAAACAGCGAAAGCATGACCATCGTCTGATCAGCACATTCCATTATCGGGAACAAACAAGGTCGTCTGAAAACGCAGTTTATACAATGAGGAAGCCCGTTTCCCGTTTTCAGACGACCTCCGTAAGGCAGGCACAACACCCAATAACAAACAAACCGCCCGCCGGTCTCAATATTCACTTACTGATAAAGAGTACACAAAATGAGCGAAACAACTCCTTTACACGACTTACTCAGCGAAATGGTGCAAGCCTACTCGCAAAAAAACCAACCGCCGCATATCCCCACCCCCGCCGAAATCGGCACACACCTCCATCCCCTGCTCGACCGCATGTGCGTCGAAGCAGAAAAACGCGGCGCATCCGACATCTTCATCAGCGCAGGCTTCCCGCCTGCCGTCAAAGTCAGCGGCACCCTGACCCCCGTCCCGCACAAAGCCCTGACCGGCGAAGACACAGCCGCCATCGTCGAATCCACCATGAACCCCGAGCAGCTTGAGACCTTCAACCGCGAATGGGAACTCAACTACTCCGTCCAATCCCGCAGCAACACCCGTTACCGTGTCAACGCCTACCACGAACAAGGCCGCGTCGGCATGGTCTTGCGCCGCATCAACCAAGAAATCCCCGAAATGGAGAGCCTCGGCCTGCCCGCCAAACTCAAAGACCTCTCCCTTTCCCCGCGCGGCCTGTTAATCCTTGCCGGCCCGACCGGTTCCGGTAAATCGACCACCATGGCATCCATGCTCGACTACCGCAACCACAAAATGCCCGGCCACATCGTCACCATCGAAGACCCTATCGAATTCATCTACAAACCCCGCCGCAGCATCTTCACCCAGCGCGAAGTCGGCATCGACACCAACGACTGGAAAATCGCCGTCCAAAGCGCGATGCGTCAAGCGCCCGACGTCGTCTGTATCGGCGAGGTTCGCAGCGAAGCCAGTATGGAATACGCCCTCCAGCTTGCCCAAACCGGCCACTTGTGCGTCTTCACCATCCACGCCAACACCGCCGCCCAAACCATCGAGCGTATCATCAACTTCTACCAAGAAGACCGCCGCAAACAAGTCCTCATGGATTTGGCGCTCAACCTGACCGGCATCATCGGCCAGCGCCTCGCCATCAAGAAAAACCGCAGCCAGCGTACCGCCGTCGTCGATTTGCTGCTCAACACACCCGCCATGCAGGATTTGATTTTCAAAGGCGAACTCATGGAAATCCGCGAACTCATGACGCGCTCCGGCACAGACGGCATGCAGACCTTCGACCAACACCTGTTCGAACTCTACATCAAAGGTCAAATCGAATACGACGAAGCCCTGCGCCAAGCCGTTTCCACCAACGACCTGCGCCTGCGCATCCAAATGCACGAAGAAGGCAACGACCCCGACCGCCTCTACGACCGCATCAGCGATTTGAACCTGATTTCGTAAACACCCGATTTCAGGCAAAACAAAGGTCGTCTGAAAACCCCGATTCAGGTTTTTCAGACGACCTTCTTTCATATTTCCTTGAGACCTTTGATCATTTCGTACTGCAAACCGAATGCTGTCGTTTCCCCCTCTTTTAGTGATAGGTTTGATTGCTTTTACGCTCGCTGAGTTTGCGTTTCTCCGCATCTATAGTGGATTAAATTTAAATCAGGACAAGGCGACGAAGCCGCAGACAGTACAAATAGTACGGCAAGGCGAGGCAACGCCGTACTGGTTTAAAGTTAATCCACTATAAAAGACGGATCGGATTGGGCGTAAGGCGGCGTAAGCCTCAGGTCGTCTGAAAACTATGTTAGTATGCGGCAGATTTGAATTTCAGGAGGGATGATGAACCGATTGTGCGCATTGCTGACCAGCCTGTGGCTGGGTATGCAGGTAATGGCGGGCTATATTGCCGCCCCGATTTTATTTGAACGGCTGGGCAAACAGGAAGCAGGCAATATCGCAGGCATGCTGTTTTCAATCAACAATTATTTTGGCCTGCTGGCTTGGACAGTGGCTTGGCTGGTAGTGCGAAGTAACCGAAACCGTTCATTTTCCGACAACTGCAAAGCAGCGCCGAAATTCATTATCCTCCTTCTGCTGCTGACCGCGTCCAACCAATTCCTGATAAGCCCTGTTATCGCAGCACACAAGACAGGTACGGCAAATTGGCTGCTTTCATTATTGGGCGGCTCTTTCGGTATGTGGCACGGCATTTCCAGCATCATTTATCTGGTATGCAGCGTCTTGGGCTTAGGTTTGCTGTGGCGTTATTTGAAATTTGAGAACAATTAGCCGTCTACTGGTCGCATTGCCTTGTTCTTTAATGATTCGGACTTCTTTATCAGATTTTTCATTTCTTTGGCGGCGAGTTCCTCCATGTTTTTATCCTTCGCATCAAGAAATCAAAGGAAACCATTCAAGTCCGACAAAACAAAGGTCGTCTGAAAAACCTTGTTTCGGGTTTTCAGACGACCTTTCGTTTATCTGCTGATTGATATCACGCGACCTGCGGGATGGCTTCGATGTCATGCAAGCTGCGGTAGCAGGGGTCGAGCTGGTTGGCGATGAGGGTGAGCTGCCGGTGGAGGATGTGGCTTTGACGTTCGTCGCCTGCCTCTGTTTGTAAGGCTTCCAAGTCGGTTCGGATTTGGGAGAGGGTCGTCTGAAAATCTTGTTCGCTTGTTTGCGGGAGGCGTTCGAGCAGGTCGGCGATGCGGTAGCCGCTTTGGTAGAACTTGCGGACGAAGTCGGGGCTGCACGCGCCGTCCATTTCGCTGCGGTATGCGCCGAGCGCGGAGATGTAGCCGGTCAGGGCGTAGCTGATTTTGAGGAGGGTGAAGCCGCTTTGCAGGTTGTTGCCGTATTTTTTGGGTTCGCTGCTCATGTCGGAGAGGGTGCTGCTGAGGGTGGCGGTGCGCTCGTGGGCTTGGCGGCGGACGGTGCGGTATTCGACGTCGTCGGCGATGCCGTATTGGAGCTGGTCGAGGATTTTTCTGAGGTAGGCGCCGTTGCCGCCGACGGTTTGGGCGGCGGTTTTTTCGAGGGTGAGGTAACGCCAGTCCGGCCAGAGGTAGGTGACGGCTGCCCAGGCGAGGACGGAGCCGACGATGGTGTCGATGATGCGGACGGGCATGGCGGCATAGACGTCCAGCCCGGCGAGGGAGAAGCTGGTGAGGGCTTGGATGGTGATGAAGAAGGTGGAGAAGCTGTATTTGTAGCTTCGGGTCATGAAAAACAGGGTGGTGCTGGCGATGACTATCCAGAGTTTGGTTTCGACGGAGGGGGTGAAATAAGGCACGAGTGAGCCGACGATGACGCCGAGGATGGTGCCGGCGATGCGTTGGTACACGCGGCTTTTGGTGGCGGTGTAGTTGGGTTGGCAGACGAAAACGGCGGTCAGGAGTATCCAGTAGCCGAGGTTGAGATGGAGGATTTCGACGATGATGCAGGAGGCGGCAACGAGGATGGAGAGGCGCGTGGCGTGACGGAACACGCCCGACTCGAAGTTGAGCTGGCTGCGGACGGTCTGCCAAACGTTTTTCAGGCTGCTGTTTTCGAGGGCGGCGATGCGGGTATCGCTGCTGTTGTCGTTTTCGGCGGGCGAATCGCTGTGTTGGAGTTGGCGCAGTTGGTGATCGACGCTGCCGAGGTTGTCGAGCAGGCGGCGGATGTGGTGGATGTTGCGGCTTTCGGGATGGTCGTCGGTGTAGTGCGAAAGGGATTGGCGGCAGCCTTCCATCGCGCGTCCGAGGCGTTTACTGTATGTGTAGTCTTTGCCGTTCCTCAGGGCGGCGGCAACGTTGCGGCATGCCTGCCCCTGCATTTCGAGCAGGCGGCGGATGCGGAAGATGAGGTCGGTGTTTTTGAGGGTGTCGGTCAGCTCGGTGTAGTCGGCGTGGGCGGAACTGACGCGTTCGTGTATGTCTTGGGCGGTGAAGTAGTAGCGCAGCATTTTGGCGGTGCGCGGGTGGCGGTGTTTGCCGCGCAGGCGGTAAAACAGGGCGGCGCGGCATTGGTTGAAGGCGCTGATGACGCCGGTGTTGCTCATGGCGAGGTCGATTTGGCGGTTGCCGAGCCAGGCGGCTTCGTCGGGATCGAAAAAGTCGGCTTTGGCGTCAAAATACCCGCCGAGCGCTTCGTAGGCGTTGGCGACGCTTTCTTGGACGGGGCGGTGCGGGAGGATGATTTGGAAAACGAGCGTGCAGGTGCTGTATAACACGGTCCCGAGCAGAATCATGACGGGATTGGTCAGCCAGAAGGTTTCGGGGGTGTAGGTGAGCGTGGTGTAGGTGGCGACGGCAAGTGCGCCGAACGCGAAGGTGCGGTATTTCAGCCCGACCGCGCCCAAAATGGTAAAGCCGAACGTCATCAGGGTCATGGCGAGGATGAAAGGCAGGCCGGTGCCGAGCGTGCTTTGGGCGACGAGCGACGAGAGGGTGAACAGGGCGACGGTGATGATGATGTTTTTCAGACGACCTGTCAGGCGGTTGTCCAAATCGACGAGACCGCCCGCGATGATGCCGAGCACGAAGGGCATGGCGAGCTTGGGCGTGCCGAACCGCCAGACGAGGGTCGCGGCGATAAAGACGCTGGCGAAGACGGGCAGCGAGGTGATGATGAGGGGTTTGAGCGGCGGGAGTTTCATCGTATTGGGCGCAGCTTTAAATGGGAATGGTTTGATTATAGTGGCTTAACTTTAAACCAGTACGGCGTTGCCTCGCCTTGCCGTACTATCTGTACTGTCTGCGGCTTCGTCGCCTTGTCCTGATTTAAATTTAATCCACTATATCACTATATTATGAATGAAATGAAACGGTATTCTAACAGGATTTCAGGGCGGAACGGGGCTGCGGGGTCGTCTGAAAGCGCAAACTGTCGCCATTTTCAGACGACCCTTTTTCACGAAAATCCGAAACCCCACCCCGTCAAATATGCGATAATACCGCCACCTCAAACCGATTTCAGACGACCCATGCGCCTCAACGCCCGCCCCGCCCGTTTTGCCCGTACCGCACGCCGCGGCGCGTCCGTCGTTGTTTCGTAAAACCCCGCCTTAGCGGGGTTTTTGCCGAATTGAAGAAAGGAAGCCGAATGCCCAACCCGCTTTACCGACAACACGTCATCTCCATTTCCGACCTGACGACCGAACAGCTCGAGCTGCTCCTGCAAACCGCCCTCAAGCTCAAAGCCGACCCGCGCGACGACCTGCTCGAAGGCAAACTCATCGGCTCATGCTTTTTCGAACCCTCCACCCGCACGCGCCTGTCGTTTGAAACCGCCGTGCAACGCTTGGGCGGCAAAGTCATCGGCTTTTCCGACGGCGCCAACACCAGCGCGAAAAAAGGCGAAACCCTCGCCGACACCGCCCGCATCATCTCCAGCTACACCGACGCCATCATCCAACGCCACCCCAAAGACGGCGCCGCGCGCGTGTCCGCCGAGTTTTCCAAAGTCCCCGTCATCAACGCCGGCGACGGCACCAACCAACACCCCAGCCAAACCCTGCTCGACCTCGTGACCATCTACGAAACCCAAGGTCGTCTGAACAAGCTCAAAATCGCCATGGCGGGCGACCTCAAATACGGCCGCACCGTCCACTCCCTCTGCCAAGCCCTCAAACGCTGGGACTGCGAATTCGCTTTCGTCTCCCCGCCCAGCCTTGCCATGCCCGAATACATCACCGAAGAACTCGAAGCCGCAGGCTGCCGTTACCAAATCCTGCCCGACCTCGAAGCCGCCGTCGAATGGGCGGACATCCTATACATGACCCGCGTCCAGCGCGAACGCTTCGACGAACAAGAGTTCGCCAAAATCCAAGGTAAATTCAACCTCAACGCCGCCATGCTTGCCAACGCCCGCCCCAACCTGCGCGTGTTGCACCCCCTGCCGCGCGTTGACGAAATCCACCCCGACGTCGATGCCACGCCGCACGCCTACTATTTCGAGCAGGCGACCAACGGCGTTTACGCCCGCATGGCGATTTTATCGCTGGTGTTGAACGAAGAAGTATAAGGAGCAAATATGGAAACCCCAAAACTCAGCGTCGAAGCCATCGAAAAAGGCACCGTCATCGACCACATCCCCGCCGGCAAAGGCCTGATTATCCTGCGCCAATTCAAACTGCTGCACTACGGCAGCGCCGTAACCGTCGGCTTCAACCTGCCCAGCAAAACCCAAGGCAGCAAAGACATCATCAAAATCACCGGCGTCTGGCTGGACGACAACGCCGCCAACCGCCTTGCCCTCTTCGCCCCCGAAGCCGTCGTCAACACCATCGACCACTTCAAAGTCATCAACAAACGCCGGCTCACCCTGCCAGACGAAATCGCCGAAGTGTTCCGCTGCCCGAACACCAACTGCGCCAGCCACGGCGAGCCGGTGAAAAGCCGCTTCTACGTTCGCAAACAAAGCAGTCAGACCAAACTCAAATGCCACTACTGCGAAAAAACCTTCAGCCGCGATTCCGTGACGGAGGCTTAGTTTTAGTTATAAAGCTGAACCGGCATAAATGCGAAAGGTCGTCTGAAAACTTGAAAATCAGGTTTTCAGACGACCTTTTTACATTTGGGAAGTGTTGTCGGTTTCACAACAAACGATAATTCAAAGGCATGAAAGAGAAATGACTTTCCTGCAACAATCGAATAGGGTTAAAACCGTGCAAAGAATCGAAAAGATTAGGCAAAAACGGTAAGGTGGTATAGAATCGAGCACCTATACTAATCGGATAGAGGCGTTTGTTTCAGACGACCTCTTTATTATTTGCACGCAGGTATAAGAAAATGACGAACTCACCTATTAAACAAACCGTAATCTTACTCAGCGCAGTCTTCTTCTCCGGCGCAGTCCACGCTTCGGGCTACCATTTCGGTACGCAGTCGGTCAACGCGCAAGGCACCGCCAACTCTTCCGGCGCGGAAGCGGCCGACGCATCGACCATCTTCTACAACCCTGCCGGCCTGTCCAAACTCGACAGCAGCCAAGTTTCCGTCAACGCCAACATCGTCCTGCCCAGCATCCGCTACGAAGCCAATTCCGCCCAATACTATCAAGGCGGCGATGTTTCCGGCTCGAAAAGCGGCAAAATCACCAAAACCACCGTCGTTCCGCACCTCTACGGCGCATACAAAGTCAATGACGACGTAACTTTGGGCTTGGGCGTTTACGTCCCTTTCGGCTCTGTCACCGAATACGAAAAAGATTCCGTGCTGCGCCACAACATCAACAAACTCGGCCTTACCAGCATCGACATCGAGCCGGTCGTCGCTTGGAAAGCCAATGAAAATCATGCTTTCGGTGCCGGCCTGATCGCCCAATATTCCAAAGCCGAATTGCGCAAATATTCCGACTGGGATGCCTCCGGCGCTATTAGCCAACTCGCCAGCGGCCTTGCTTCACGCGCCGCCGGCCGCCCTGTATCCGTCAGCGCGCAAGGCAAATCTGACGGACACGCCGAAGTTAAAGGCCATGACTGGGGCTTCGGCTATCAACTTGCCTGGATGTGGGACATCAATGACCGCGCACGGGTCGGCGTGAACTACCGCTCCAAAGTATCACACACCCTCAAAGGCTCTGCAGAATGGGAAGCCGACGGCGCATACGCCCGCCGCGCTTGGGATTTGGGCGCGCTTGCCGCCCGCGGTTACGTTCCGCGTGAAAAAGCAAGCGTCAAAATCGTCACGCCCGAATCCTTGTCCGTTCACGGCATGTACAAAGCCACCGACAAATTCAACCTGTTCAGCGATGTAACTTGGACGCGCCACAGCCGCTTCAACAAAGCGGAACTGGTTTTTGAAAACACCAAAAACGTCGTCAACGGCAAATCCGACCGCACCGTCATCACGCCCAACTGGCGCAACACTTACAAAGTCGCGCTCGGCGGTTCTTACCAAGTGACCGACCCGCTGCAACTGCGCGCAGGTATCGCCTTTGACCGCTCGCCCGTCAAAAACGCCGGCTACCGCATGAACAGCCTGCCCGACGGCAACCGCATCTGGTTCTCGCTCGGTGCGAAATACCATATCGGCAAAAACCACGTCCTCGATGCCGCTTACAGCCACATCCACATCAACGACACCCGCTACCACACTGACCGCGCCACCGGCAACGATGTGGACAGCAAAGGCGCATCCGGCGCGCGTTTCAAAAACCACGCCGACATCGTTGGATTGCAATACACTTACAAATTCAAGTAAACCGTTTTGCGCCGACGTCAAAAGGTCGTCTGAAAACCAATATCCAGGTTTTCAGACGACCTTTTTTATAGTGGATTAAATTTAAATCAGGACAAGGCGACGAAGCCGCAGACAGTACAAATAGTACGGCAAGGCGAGGCAACACCGTACTGGTTTAAATTTAATCCACTATAATATACGGATTCAAAGAAATGCTTAGTCAACGGCGTACATAGTGGACAAAGGCGTATCCGATACCTTTCTCGCTTATGTGTGTTTCACGCAACTGCTCTTTCCATTCATTCGATGAAAATTCAGGGAAAAAAGCGTCTCCGGATACATCGAGCGACACCTCGGTCAGGCGCAAATCGGTTGCATACGGTAGGGCTTGGGCGTAAATCTGTGCGCCGCCCATGATAATGATTTCTTCGGCATCCGCACACAATGCCAATGCTTCTTCCAGTCCGGGGACGGTTTCCGCCCCTTCGGCAAGATAATCCGACTGACGGGTAATAACGATATTGTAGCGGCCGGGTAAGGGTTTCTTAGGAAGGGATTCCCATGTTTTACGCCCCATGACGACCGGTTTGCCCGTGGTATAGGTTTTGAAGAAGGCAAAGTCTTCGGGCAGATGCCAAGGCATGGTATTGTTGATGCCGATACAACGGTGGGCGGCATAAGCGGCAATCAGAGTGATTTTTTGCATGAGCATCCTTGTTTGAGGCTGAAAGCCAGTATTGTAAACGATATGGCGTATGGAGCGGTTTTCTTCCTGGCATCCTAAAATATGACTTGAGGTAATAATCATATAGACAATAATAAATATACCGTTTATCATTTTAGAATGCCGTTTGTCTTGCGGCCAAATTATATAAGTAAGCAGATTTTCATTGTCGGATATTCAAGGGAGACAGTATGCCGGGTTCTTATGCTTTGTACCGCTGTGCGGTTTTATCGACATCCAGCGGTTCCATTGACAGTATGGCCGGACGCGACAGCACCATACATATTCTGCATTTAAACATTTCGTTTAATCATCAATGGCATGCAGACGGTTCAGATGTGAACAACAAAGAATATTGCGAATGGCGCACCAATCATCTGGATGACCCGATCAGCACGCTGCCACCTTGCGAAGACGAATTGTTCAAAACATTCAATTATCTGGTGGAGCAGGGCTATCACGAAGCCATCGTTACGACGTTGAGTCACAAATTGAGCGACTCGGCGGATGTTATCCGCAAAATGGCGGCGCAGTTTCCACAATTGAAAATCCATGTTATCGACACAGGTACCTGCTGTATGCCGGAAGGCTTTTTCGCCATGGAGGCGGAACGGCTGCTTCGGGCAGGCCTGCCTCCCCAAACGGTCGTCTCACACTTGGAAAGCCTCAAGCCTTATTGCCACATCGTATTCGGACTTTCTTCGCTCAAGTCCCTTTCTTTGGGCGGCACGCTTTCCCGCGTCGGCGCGTCTTTCGGCGATTGGCTCGGATTGCGTAACGTCCTGCACTTTTCGCAAGACAATTTGGAACGCTTGGAAACCGTTACCGACGATGTCAAAATGTTTGATTCCATTATTGCCAATACCGTCAGCCTGATGAACGACAAGCCGAAAGACCAATTTATCCTCGGCGGCCTATACAGCGGCGACGAAGAACGCTACCGGCTTTTTGCCGAACGTTTTTTTGAAAAAACCGGAAGGCGGCTCGGGCAGGGCGTACCCGTATCACCCGTTGTCGCTGCGCACGTCGGTATCTGCGGCGTCGGCGTGGGAATGGTGGAACGCATTGCAGCCCCTGTCTGAAAATTTCAAAGCAAAGCCATATCTTAAAGACTATGGGCATTGCTTGTTTGAATTGACGGCCTGATGATTAAATAGATGTCGGTTGGAGATGATCTGAATATTCAGTGTAGGCTTTGCCGAAGGCCTGCCATGCCGACAAGAATTGGGTTTTATGCGCATTTATTTCGCAGGGAAACCCCATGTGTTGCGGTCGGTTATGCCATGACTTTGTGTCGGGGCTAATTTGACGGATAGGAAACAAAAAGGTCGTCTGAAAACTGAAATCTCTGGTTTTCAGACGACCTTTTTGTATTTTAGGTTTTACACGCCTTGTTTCAGGCTGGCTTCGATGAAGCCGTCCAAATCGCCGTCCAATACGGCTTTGGTGTTGCCGACTTCGTAGCCTGTACGCAAGTCTTTGATGCGCGAGGAGTCCAAGACGTATGAACGGATTTGGCTGCCCCAACCCACATCGGACTTGCCTTCTTCCAACGCCTGTTTTTCTTCGTTGCGCTTGCGCATTTCCAATTCATACAGTTTGGATTTCAACATTTCCATCGCAGCGGCTTTGTTGGCGTGTTGCGAACGGTCGTTTTGACACTGCACCACAATCCCTGTCGGCTCGTGTGTAATACGCACGGCGGAGTCGGTTTTGTTGATGTGCTGACCGCCCGCGCCCGATGCGCGATAAGTGTCGATGCGCAAATCGGCGGGGTTGATTTCGATTTCGATGGAATCGTCGATTTCGGGATAAACGAACACGGATGAGAACGATGTATGGCGTTTGTTGTTGGAGTCAAACGGCGAGTAGCGCACCAAGCGGTGAACGCCGGTTTCGGTGCGCAGCAAGCCGTAGGCGTATTCGCCTTCCACGCGGATGGTGGCGCGGTTGATACCTGCGATTTCGCCGTCGTCTTCTTCGAGGATTTCGATTTTGAAACCTTTGCGTTCGGCGTAGCGGCTGTACATGCGGAACAGCATACCCGCCCAGTCTTCCGCCTCCGTACCGCCCGCGCCTGCGGTGATGTCGATAAAGCAGTTGTTCGGGTCGGCGGGCTGGTTGAACATCCGTTTGAATTCCAAATCCGCCATCTGTTTTTCCAGTCCCGCCACGTCTTCCTGTACGGCGGCGAAACCTTCTTCGTCGTTTTCTTCGACGGCCATTTCGATCAGCATTCGGTTGTCTTCGATGCCCGACGCGATGTTGTCGAGCGTCAACACGATGCCTTCAAGGATTTTGCGCTCTTTGCCGATTTCTTGGGCGCGTTTGGGGTCGTTCCACAGCTCAGGGTCTTCGGAAAGGCCGATGACTTCTTCCAATCGGTCTTTCTTGCCCTGATAGTCCATATAGACGCGGATGTCTTCGCTGCGCTTTTCCAAATCGTTCAGGGTGTTGTTGAGCTGGTTGATTACTTCGGCTTCCATGATTCTTGTGTGCTTTCAAAATTTTAGGGGCGTATTGTAAGGGATTTGCGGGCTTTTTTCTATGATAAAGGTCGTCTGAAAACCTGAATTTCAGGTTTTCAGACGACCTTTTTTACACAAGGCTCTTAACCGCGTACCCGTTCGATTTTCGCGCCGACTTGACCGAGTTTTTTCTCGATGTGTTCGTAGCCGCGGTCGAGGTGGTAGATGCGTTCGACGATGGTTTCGCCGCCGGCGACCAAGCCTGCCATGACGAGGCTGGCGGAGGCGCGCAGGTCGGTTGCCATGACGACGGCGCCGGAGAGTTTTTCCACGCCTTTGACGAAGGCGGTGTTGCCTTCGGTGGTGATGTTCGCGCCCATGCGGTTGAGTTCGGGAACGTGCATGAAGCGGTTTTCAAAGATGGTTTCGACGACGCGGCTGTCGCCTTCGGCAACGGCGTTCATCGCCATAAACTGCGCCTGCATGTCGGTCGGGAAGCCGGGGTGTTCGGTAGTGCGGATGTTTACCGCTTTCGGTCGTTGCTGCATGTCGATGGAAATCCAGTCGTCGCCCGCTTCGATGATGGCGCCGGCTTCGACGAGTTTGTCCAAAACGACTTCCATGGTTTTGGGGGCGGCTTTGCGCAGGACAACTTTGCCGCCGGTCATGGCGACGGCGCAGAGGAAGGTACCGGCTTCGATGCGGTCGGGAACGACGCTGTGTTCGCAGCCGTGCAGCTCTTTCACGCCTTCGACGGTCATGGTGGAAGTACCGATGCCGCTGATTTTCGCGCCCATTTTGACGAGGCATTCCGCCAAATCGACGACTTCGGGTTCGATGGCGCAGTTTTCGAGGATGGTTGTGCCTTCGGCAAGGGTCGCCGCCATCAGCAGGTTTTCCGTACCGCCGACGGTAATCATATCCATCACCACGCGCGTGCCTTTCAGACGACCTTTGGCTTTGACGTAGCCGTGTTCGATGGTGATTTCCGCACCCATGGTCTCGAGGCCTTTGAGGTGCTGGTCAACAGGGCGCGAACCGATGGCGCAGCCGCCGGGCAGGCTGACTTGGGCTTCGCCGAAACGCGCCAGCGTCGGGCCGAGCACGAGGATGGAGGCGCGCATGGTTTTCACCAGTTCGTAGGGTGCGCAGGTGTTGTTGACGGTGCCGCCGTTGATTTCGAATTCGTGAACGTTGTCGGTCAAAACGCGTGCGCCCATGCCTTGCAGCAGTTTTTGGGTGGTTTTGACGTCGGCGAGCATGGGTACGTTTTTCAGGCGCAGGGTGCCGGAGGTCAAGAGTCCGGCACACATCAGCGGCAGGGCGGCGTTTTTCGCGCCGGATACGATGATTTCGCCGTTCAGCGGGCCGTTGGCGGTGATTTTGAGTTTGTCCACAGTGTTTCTTTCGTTGTTGAGACAAGTCCCGACGGCGCTGCCGGCAGGACGGGATTCGGTTAGATTCGGAATTATAAGGGATTTTGACGGTTTTTGCGGGCGGGCGGGAAGAATTCTTCCGAAGGGCGTTTACAGGGTATGAATGGTCGGAAGGGTCGTCTGAACATATCAGACGCAACCTTGCGATGTCTGTTTCTACGTTTTCAGACGACCTGTAAATCTAGTTTCATCACGGAGACGGTTTCGCCGTTGTGCCATTGCGTCGCGATTTCCCGCCAGCCGTATTTGGCGTAAACCGCCTGTACGTCGGGCGTATAGAGGTAAAGATCGGGCAGGCGTAAGGAGCGGGCGGTTTGCAGACAATGGGTGATGAGCGCGTGTCCGATGCCTTTGCCTCGATATTCGGGCAGGACGAATACGTCGCCCAGCCAGTATTCGTATTGCGGAAATTCTTCCATGTCGAAGCGTTTGAGCGCGGCGGAACCGAGCAGCCGTCCGTCTTCCGCAACTGCGGCAAAGGCGAGCGGCAAACCGTCCCCGTCCAGACATTTCCGGTAATAGGCACGGATTTTTTCAAGCGACGACCACGGGGCGAAGTCGTGCCATTCTTGGTAGAGCGCACGGGAGAGCGGTTCGATGTGGCAGGCTTGCAAGGGGGTGATGTTCATGACGCGTTATCGTGTAGAAAGGTCGTCTGAAACTGTTTTCAGACGACCTTTTAACGTTTAGCCTACTTTATCCCCGGGCTGCGCGCCTGCATCGACATCCAAGAGCTTCAGTTTGCCTTCGGCGGTGGCGGCGGAGAGGATCATGCCTTCGGATACGCCGAATTTTGCCATTTTGCGCGGGGCGAAGTTGGCGACGGCGATGACCATGCGGCCGTTCAATTCGGCGGGGTTGGGATAAGACGCGGCGATGCCGGAGAAGATAATGCGTTTTTCAAAACCGAAATCGAGGTCGAATTTCAAAAGTTTGGTGCTGCCTTCGACGGCTTCGCAGTTCAATACTTTGGCGACGCGCATGTCGATTTTCATGAAGTCGTCGAAGCTCGCCTGTTCGGCGACTTTTTCGTATTTGCTCTCTTCGGTGGCAGGCGCGGGGGTCGTCTGAATGCTTTGTTTGTTGGCTTCGATTAAGTCGTCCACTTGTTTTTGCTCCACTCGTTGCATTAAATGTTCGTATTTGTTGATGGCGTGTTCGCCCAAGGTTTCGCGCGTGTTTGCCCAGGTAATCGCGTCCAGATTAAGGAAACGCGCGGCGTTGGCGGCGGTTTGTGGCAACACGGGGGCGAGGTAGGCGGTCAGCATGGTGAAGGCGTTGATGAGTTCGCTGCATACTTCGTGCAGGCGTTCGTCTTGACCTTCCTGTTTGGCGAGTTCCCACGGTTTGTTGGCATCGACGTATTCGTTCACGGCGTCTGCCAATGCCATGATGTCGCGCAGGGCACGGGCGTATTCGCGGTTTTCGTATTGCTCGGCTATGTTGTCGCTTTCGGCGGCAAGTTTTGCCAGCAATGCGCTGCCTGAAACGTCTTTCAGACGACCTTCAAAGCGTTTGGCGATGAAACCTGACGCGCGGGCGGCGATGTTGACGTATTTGCCGACGAGGTCGCTGTTTACGCGGCTGATAAAGTCTTGCAGGTTCAAATCGATGTCTTCGATTTTGCTGTTGAGTTTGGCGGCGATGTAGTAGCGCATCCACTCGGGGTTCAGGCCTTGTTCCAGATAGGATTTGGCGGTGATGAAGGTGCCGCGCGATTTGGACATTTTTTGTCCGTCCACGGTCAAAAAGCCGTGTGCGTACACGCCGGTTGGGGCGCGGTGGCCGGAGAAATGCAGCATGGCAGGCCAGAACAGGGCGTGGAAATAGAGGATGTCTTTGCCGATGAAGTGGTACATCTCGGTTTGGCTGTCGGCTTTGAAGTATTCGTCAAAATCGATGCCGATGCGGTCGCACAGGTTTTTAAACGACGCCATGTAGCCGACGGGCGCGTCCAGCCAGAC
Organism: Neisseria sicca; assembly: GCF_017753665.1. NCBI lineage: Bacteria > Pseudomonadati > Pseudomonadota > Betaproteobacteria > Neisseriales > Neisseriaceae > Neisseria > Neisseria sicca. The sequence goes on along the minus strand of NZ_CP072524.1, from coordinate 2,241,377 downwards.
GTAGAAGTATTTGCCCGGCGCGTCGGGGATTTCGAAACCGAAATACGGCGCGTCGCGGGAAATATCCCAGTCGGACAGGGTGGTTTCTTCGCCTTCGCCCAGCCATTCTTTCATTTTGTTGAGGGCTTCGGCTTGCAGATGGGGCTTGCCGTCGTGCGGGTTATTGCCGGAAGTCCATGCTTTGAGAAAGTCGGCGCATTCGCCCAGTTTGAAGAAGAAGTGTTCGGATTCGCGCAATTCGGGTTTGGCACCGGAAACGGCGGAATACGGGTTGATCAGTTCGGTCGGGGAATAGGTCGTGCCGCAAACTTCGCAGTTGTCGCCGTATTGGTCTTGGGCGTGGCATTTGGGGCATTCGCCTTTGACGAAGCGGTCGGGCAGGAACATTTGTTTTTCGGGGTCGAAAAGCTGCTCGATAACGCGGCTCTCAATTTTGCCGTTGGCTTTCAGCGAGCGGTAAATGTCTTGGGAAAACTGTTTGTTTTCAGGGGAATGGGTGCTGTAATAATTGTCGTAGCCGATGTTGAAACCGGTAAAGTCGGCGAGGTGCTCTTCGCGCACTTTGGCAATCATGTCTTCAGGCGCAATGCCTTGTTTTTGCGCGGCAAGCATCACGGGCGTGCCGTGGGTGTCGTCGGCGCAGCAGTAGTGGCACTCGTGGCCGCGCAGTTTTTGAAAGCGCACCCAAACGTCGGTTTGGATGTGTTCGACCATGTGGCCGAGATGGATGCTGCCGTTGGCATAGGGCAGAGCGGAGGTAACGAGGATTTTGCGTGTCATGGTTTATGCTTTGGAAAACAATGGATAAAGATGGGAATTATACCGTAAATCGTGCGGGCGAGACGGGGGAAAGGTCGTCTGAAAAGGAGGATTTAAGGTTTCAGACGACCTTTTGCCTTTCCGTTTTCTTTGCATATTCTTTGTCTAACTTGACATTTCCTTGCTGTCGCAACACCATAAAGGCAGATTCGGCAGCCGGTTCGAGCCTGCCGTCGTGTTTTTTATCAACCGAAAGGCTATCCACGATGACACAATCCACTCACGATCCTTATGCGGACTACCGCGAGCTGACGCTTCGGGGCATGATACTCGGTGCGCTGATTACCGTTATCTTTACCGCGTCAAACGTTTATCTCGGTTTGAAAGTCGGTCTGACCTTTGCTTCGTCGATTCCGGCTGCGGTAATTTCGATGGCGGTTTTGAAGTTTTTCAAAGGCAGCAATATTTTGGAAAACAATATGGTGCAGACGCAGGCTTCGGCGGCGGGTACTTTGTCGAGCATTATTTTTGTCCTGCCCGGTTTGTTGATGGCGGGCTATTGGAGCGGTTTCCCGTTTTGGCAGACTGCGCTGTTGTGTATGGCGGGCGGGATTTTGGGGGTGATTTTCACCATTCCGCTGCGTTACGCGATGGTGGTGAAAAGCGAGTTGCCTTATCCCGAAGGCGTGGCGGCGGCGGAAATTTTGAAAGTCGGCAGCCACGAGGAAGAGGAAGGCCGTCAGGGCGGCAGCGGCATTAAAGAGCTGGCGGCAGGCGGCGCGTTGGCGGGCTTTATGAGCTTTTGTTCCAACGGTTTGCGCGTGATTGCCGACAGTGCGAGTTATTGGTTTAAAAGCGGCACGGCGATTTTCCAACTGCCGATGGGCTTTTCGCTGGCATTGTTGGGTGCGGGCTATTTGGTCGGGCTGACGGGCGGCATCGCCATCCTGTTGGGCATTTCGATTGCTTGGGGTATTGCCGTGCCGTATTTTTCATCGCACATTCCGCAGCCTGCCGATATGGAAATGGCCGCGTTTGCGATGAAGCTGTGGAAGGAAAAGGTACGCTTTATCGGCGCAGGTACCATCGGTATCGCGGCGGTTTGGACGCTTTTGATGCTGCTCAAGCCGATGCTGGAAGGCCTGAAAATGTCGTTCAAGAGTTTCGGCGGCGGCGCGCCTGCGGCGGAACGTACAGAACAGGATTTGTCGCCTAAAGCCATGATTTTCTGGGTGTTGTCCATGATGCTGGTGCTGGGCGTATCGTTTTATCACTTTATCGGCGATTCGCACATTACGGGCGGCATGGCTTGGCTTTTGGTGGTCGTTTGTACGCTTTTGGCTTCCATCATCGGCTTTTTGGTTGCTGCTGCTTGCGGTTATATGGCAGGTTTGGTCGGCTCGTCTTCCAGCCCGATTTCCGGCGTGGGCATCGTTTCCATCGTCATCATTTCACTGGTGTTGTTGGTCGTGGGCGAATCCGGCAGTTTGATGGCGGATGAAGCCAACCGCAAATTTTTGCTGGCGCTGACCTTGTTCTGCGGCTCGGCGGTGATTTGCGTGGCTTCGATTTCCAACGACAACCTGCAAGACTTGAAAACCGGCTACCTGCTCAAAGCAACGCCGTGGAGGCAACAGATTGCACTGATTATCGGCTGTATCGTCGGCGCATTCGTCATCTCGCCCGTGTTGGAACTGCTCTACGAAGCCTACGGCTTTACCGGCGCAATGCCGCGCGAAGGCATGGACGCGGCGCAGGCTTTGGCGGCTCCGCAAGCGACTTTGATGACGACCATCGCCTCGGGTATCTTCGCCCACAACCTCGAATGGGCGTACATCTTCACCGGCATCGTGATCGGCGCGGTGTTGATCGTCGTTGATTTGGTGTTGAAAAAATCGTCCGGCGGAAAACGCGCACTGCCCGTCCTCGCCGTCGGCATGGGCATCTACCTGCCGCCGTCCGTCAATATGCCCATCGTGATCGGCGCAGTGTTGGCGGCGGTGTTGAAACACATCATCGGCAAGAAAGCGGAAAACCGTGAAGGTCGTCTGAAAAACGCCGAACGTATCGGAACCTTGTTCTCCGCCGGTTTGATTGTCGGCGAAAGCCTGGTCGGCGTAGTGATGGCATTCATCATCGCCTTCTCCGTGACCAACGGCGGCTCCGACGCTCCGCTCGCGCTGGGTCTGGAAAACTGGGAAACCACCGCGTCCTGGCTTGGGCTGGCATTCTTCATCACAGGCATGGTGTTCTTCGCACAACGCGTGTTGAAAGCAGGACGCGTCAAGTAAGCTGGGTTTGAAAATAAAGAGGTCGTCTGAAAACTTGGGATTCAGGTTTTCAGACGACCTTGTTTTTATCTGAGACCTTTGCAAAAAAGCCCTTCCCCCGACAGCCGAAACCCAAACACAGGTTTTCGTCTATTTCCGCTCCTAATTACTCCTGATTTTACCCAAATACCCCCTTAATCCTCCCCGGACGCCCCATAATCAGGCATCCGGGCCACCTTTTAGGCAGCAACAGGCACACTTAGCCTGTTAGCCGCTTTCAACAGGTTCAAACACATCGCCTTCAGATGGCTTTGCGCACTCACTTTAATCAGTCCGAAATAGGCTGCCCGGGCGTAGCGGAATTTACGGTGCAGCGTACCGAAGCTTTGTTCGACCACATAACGGGTTTTCGACAAATATCGGTTGCGTTTGGTTTGCGCTTCCGTCAGCGGACGGTTGCGGTGGGCTTTGCGCATAATGCCGTCCAGCAACTGGCGCTCTTTCAGATGTTGCCGGTTTTCCGCACTGTCGTAGCCTTTGTCGGCATAGACGGTCGTACCTTCGGCTATACCTTCCAGCAAAGGCGACAGGTGGTTGCACTCATGGGTATTGGCGGGGGTGATGTGCAGTTTCTCGATATAGCCTTCCTCATCGGTACGGGTATGTTGTTTGTAACCGAGTCTGTATAAACCGTTTTTCTTTGTCCAACGAGCATCTTTATCTTTACTCGGTGTGGTTTGGCTGCTGACTTGTCCTTCCTCGTCAACTTCTATGGCCTGACGCTGTTTGCTGCCGGCGGTTTGAATAATGGTGGCGTCAATGACGGCGGCGGATGCTTTCTCTATTTTTAGGCCTTTTGCGGTCAGTTGGCGGTTAATCAGTTCCAGCAATTCGGACAGGGTGTCGTCTTGCGCCAGCCAGTTGCGGTAGCGGCATAAGGTGCTGTAATCGGGGATGCTCAACTCGTCAAAACGGCAAAACAGGTTGAAATCGATGCGGGTGATGAGGCTGTGTTCGAGTTCGGGATCGGAGAGGCTGTGCCATTGTCCGAGCAGGACGGCTTTGAACATGGACAACAGGGAATAGGCGGGACGGCCGCGGTGGTCTCGGACGTAACGGGTTCTTTGACGATTCAGGTACTGCTCGATCGGCTGCCAATCAATCACCTGATCCAACTTCAATAGTGGGAAGCGGTCGATGTGTTTGGCAATCATGGCTTGTGCGGTTTGCTGGAAGAAGGTGCTCATGGAAAATCCCCTAAATGTCTTGATGGGAATTTAGGGGATTTTGGGGAATTTTGCAAAGGTCTCTATCTGTAACTTCTTGCTCTTTTATCCAGTGGGAGAGGGCTGGGGAGAGGGGGGCTCTACGGGCTGAACGAATATTATCTAAACCCACAAAGCCACCCCCATCCTAACCTTCCCCCGCCGGACGGGGGAAGGGATAAGTTGCCGTTGCAGCAACGAGTAGCGTGGGCTTTGCCCACGAGATGAATGCTCGGACACAGATAACTAATTCAGATTATTAAGCAGTAAATTTCGTGGTCAAAGCCCACGCTATGGGTTCGGTTTGCTCCAAGTATGTATCGAGTCAATAAAAAGGTCGTCTGAAATCTTGAATTTCAAGTTTTCAGACGACCTTTTTCATGCCTGCTATATGGTGAAACCCGTCAAATCACTTCCAAAACAAAGTATTGGCGCAATTTGTCGTACACTTTGTCGGTTACGTTGATGCAGCCGTTGGTGATGACGCGGTCGGAGACGACGTTGGAGGCGATGCGCTGCATACGGCGCTCGGAGGGTTTGAGCGTCCAGACGCGGTGCAGGGCGAAGAGGAAGTCTTTTTCCTGCTTGAAGCCGATGATTTCGCCGCCGTAGCCGGGTTTGGAAGTCTTCATCAACTGCATATCAAAAGTGCCTTTCGGCGTGGTTTTGCCGATGAGCACGGGGTAACACTGGGCATCGTCGGTGAAACACAGCTCGGCTTTGGCGGTGTTGACGATGACTTTTTTGCGTTGCATGTATTCTTTGGCGGCATCGGCTGCTGCAAAGCTGTTCAGCCCTGCCAGCAGCGATATGCCGAGGATGATTCTTTTAAACATGTTTTCCTGTTATTTGCGGATGCGGTGGTGGGTTTCAGGCGCAACTTCGCGGATGATGATTTGAGGTTCGGCAACCTTCGGCTCGGGTTGTACGGGCGGGCAGACGGCGTCTTCCGGGAAGACGGTTTTCCAATGGAAGCTGCGGGCGTATTTGTGTTTGTCAAACAAGACCTTGTATTGGCAGGTGGTAATGCCTTCTACGCCGGAGCCGATGTCGGGATTGGCGGGAACGCCGGGAGTGCGGAAGTGGAAGAGATAATTCCATTCGCGCACGCCGAACATACCTTCATCGTAGTGCGGACGGCCGAGGATTTTGTAAATGTCGTCTTTGCTCAGACCCGGTTTCATCTGTTCGAGTTCATCGGCGGTCGGGAATGTGCCTTGGTTTTTGTTGAAGGTTACGGAGTAGGGTTTCGGAAAGACGGGGTTGTCCGTCGTTCCGTCGGCTTTAACGTGGCTTTTGCCGGCGCAGGCGGACAATACGGCTGCGGCAGCGAGGCAAAGGGCGGTTTTGGCGATACGGGACGTTTTCATGGTTAATCCTTTTTCGTGTTGGCGGCTTCGGTTATGCCTCTGCCGCATGGAAAAATACGATTTACCCGCACGCTGCCCTTTGTGCTGATGCCGTTTATTGTCACTTTGTAACAATTTCATACGGATATAATTGGAAATGATGGTACATCGGCTTCAGGCAAGCGTGTGTCCGGGTCGGGTAAAATCGCGTTACTGGTTGTTTATTTTGATGTTTAATCAAATTTAAGGCGAAATGTTAATTTCTTGTTCAGATTCCATGCAAGTTTTATGCCAATTTTTTAAAAAGGTCGTCTGAAACGCTTATCCGTGTTTCAGACGACCTTTCGCTTTCAGGTTTTAAAAAAACGGATTGTGCCGTTTTTCATGCCCGATGTCGGTCATTCTGCCGTGTCCGGCGATGACGCGGGTGTCTTCGGGCAGGGCGAACAGTTTGGTGCGGATATTATGGATGAGGTCGGCGTGGTTGCCGCGCGGGAAGTCGGTTCTGCCTATGGTTTCGTAAAACAGTACGTCGCCCGCGATGAGCAGCCCTGCTTCGGCGCAGTAAAAAACGACGTGGCCGGGCGTGTGGCCGGGGATGTGCAGGACTTGGAAGGCGTGGCTGCCGACCTTGAGCGTTTCGCCTTCGGTCAGCCAACGGGTCGGCTTAAACGCGGGGGAAACGGGAAAGCCGTATTGGGCGGTCGTTTCGGGCAGGGCTTGCAGCAGAAATTCGTCGTCCGCATGAGGGCCGATGACGGGGACGGGGTGGTGTTCACGCAATTCCACCACGCCGCCGGCATGGTCGAGGTGTCCGTGGGTCAGCCAAATGGCGGTCAGGGTGAGGTTTTTCGCGTCCAGCTCTTGCAGGAGGTAGGAAACGTCGCCGCCGACATCGGTCAGGACGGCTTCGCGGGTTTCGTCATCCCACAAAAGGGTGCAGTTTTGGCGGAAAGGGGTAACGGCAATAATTTCGGCTTGAAGTGCCATGAGGCGGGATTCCTTGGGTAGTGGTTGGACGGGGCGGATATTTTCAGACGACCTTCGGTCTGTTTATGCGGTATCATTATTATATTTGAAATAATCACTCACATTACAGGAACGTTTATGAGAACTTCAATGCAGGGCATGATACCGATTTTTGCCGCTTTTTTCATCCAAACGGCGCTCGGCGCGGATTTGATGCTGGCGCAGGAATACAAAGACCAAGACATTATAGGCTGGGCGATGAGCGAGAAGCTCGACGGCGTGCGCGCGTATTGGGACGGGCGGCAACTGGTCAGCAGGCAGGGCTACGCGTTCACACCGCCCAAAGGTTTTACCGCGCAGTTCCCGCCGTATCCGCTCGACGGCGAGCTGTATAGCGGACGCGGGCAGTTTGAACAGATTTCCGCCGCCGTACGCTCGTCTTCCGGCGACTGGCGCGGCATCCGACTTCATGTTTTCGATGTACCCAAAGCGCAGGGCAATCTCTACCAGCGCCTCGCCGTCGCAACGCAATGGCTGAAAACGCATCCGAACGCGCCCATCACCATCATCCCGCAAACCAAAGTCCGCGACCGGCAGCACGCGATGGATTTTTTGAAACAAATCGAAGCGCAGGGCGGCGAAGGCGTGATGCTGCGCCAGCCCGAATCACGTTACAGCGGCGGCAGGAGCAGCCAATTATTGAAGCTGAAAAGCCAATACGACGACGAATGCACGGTAACGCGGCATTATGAAGGCAAAGGGCGCAACGCCGGACGGCTGGGCGCGGTCGGCTGCAAAAACCGACACGGCGAATTCCGCATCGGCAGCGGCTTCAAAGACAAAGACCGCGACAACCCGCCCAAAATCGGCGCGGTCATCACATACCGCTACCGCGGCTTCACACAAAAAGGCACGCCGAAATTTGCCACGTTTGTGCGGGTTAGAACGGACAGGTAAGAGCCGATGGTCGAAAGGTCGTCTGAAAACCGTATTTTTAGGTTTTCAGACGACCTTTTTATAAACATGGATGGATACTGAATTGGTTTTCGGCTTTGGGGGCGGGAGGGGGAGCTTTGGTATATCGCGGGGAATTTAACCTTTGATACAGCAGCTTATTTAGCCTCGTCATTCCCTTTAGCCCGTCATTCCCGCGCAGGCGGGAATCCAGTCCTATCCGCACGGAAACTTATCGGGCAAAAAGGTTTCCTCAATTCTGCATCCTGGATTCCCGCCATAGCCTGTCCTCGCGTAGGCGGGGGCGGGAATGACGGCAGAAGGTAAACAACGTATCGGATTAAGTTAATTGATTATTATCATGTACAATTTCCGCCTGATTGATTTTTAATGGATTGGTTTGATAGAGGGATAAATGATGGATGTTAATGATTTGATTAGTGCAGCAGTCCAATTATTTAATGAGAAAAAATACGCTGAAGCGATTGAAATACTTCATCAGGCTTGGGACGGGATTACGGATAAAAATACTCAAATTCCAGAGCAAATTAAGATTCAAAATCGGCTTGGCGGTTGTTATTTGGAACAAGCCATAAATGCCAAAGATACGGATAAAGCAGACGGACTATTCGAACAGGCCGTTTGGCATTTTCAGGAATTATTGCAGCTTACCAAACAGCTGGAAGATGAACAGAACAAGATTGAGGAGCAAATTATTGCCCAATTTCGGCTTAGCTTTTGTTATTTGAAACATGCCCAAAAAACCAAAGATACGGACAAAGCAGACAAACTATTCGGACAGGCCGTTGAATATTCTAGGAAACGGTTGGAGCTTACCAAACAGCTAAAAGATGGACAGGACAAGATTCATAAGCAAATTGTTGCCCAATTTCGGCTTGGCAGCTGTTATTTCGAACAGGCCAAAAAAACTAAAGATACGAATAAAGCAGACAAACGGTTCGGGCAGGCTGTTGAAGATTTTAAGAAGGAATTGGAGCTTACCGAACAGCTGGAAGATAAACAAGCCAAGATTCAGTATCAAATCCTTGCACAATATGGGCTTGGCACTTGTTATTTAGAACAGGCTCAAAAAACCAAAGATACGGATAAAGCAAATAAACTGTTTGAAAAAGCTGTTGAACACCTTCGAGAATTGTTAAAACTTACCAAGCAACTGACGGATAAACAAGATCGTATTCAACAACAAATCTATGCCCAATTTCGGCTTGGTCGTTGTTATCTTGAACGGATTAAGAGAAGTAAAAGTACACCTGAAGCGGAAAAATTTGCTAAATGTCTGGCTAGCAAATATTTTTCTGCTGCCTACGAACAATTACCACAATTAAGTGATGAAGAAAAAGAATGGGAAAAAAGCATCCGTCAAGGTTTAACGGATATTGATTACCTCAATGAAGACTGGAATTCCTATTTCGAAAAGAAAAAACAAGAAATACAGGAATCGCTTTTCAAAGGGGAGACTTCACAACCGCAAGACGCCGTTGCAACCGTATTGGCGGTTCTCCATATTACGCCGATAGAGTTGGGCTTTACCCCGATGGCGCATTACACTTCGCCCCATGTATGCCATATATTATTCGGCATCGGCGGCAACGAAACCGCCAGTCCAATGCGACTCGGCAGCTCCACCTATATGAACGATCCGTCCGAAGGCAAGCCACTACTGGACTTATTGAACCAGCAAGATTTGGAGTTGGAAAACAAGGCGGATGGCGCGTCCCATAATGCCTTTTTTACCTGCTTCTCCAGCCGCGTCAACGATTTGAACCAGTTCCGCCTGTATGGCAAAGAGGGCGGCGTGGAGGCTTCGGGCTGCTGTCTGGTGTTCAATAAAAACGGAGATTGGCTTAGAGAAGTGGATGTTTCTGCTTCGTTCCATAACCCATCCCAAAAATATGGTCAGAATTCAGACGACCTGCCGGAAGACGGTTTTTGGAATGATAAATACGAAAAACTGCCGCTCTATCAGATTGCTTATATCGCATACAAAGATGAATATATTGCGGAAAAGAAATGCGGGATATGGCTTCTTCCTCAAGAAAAACTGAAATTCGGTATCCGCCTGAAACCCGTCGGAAATGAAGACTGGCATCAGTTCCGCTTGGAAAAATTAAAAGAAGCGTTGGAAGAGCTTATCGAGTTTTTCAAGGACAACTCCGCCGTCAGCGACGACGATAAAGAAGCCTTGGAATACATCCGCTATCTGTTTAAAGACTTCGCCTTCCGCGACGAAGAAGAGTTCCGCCTGCTGGTTATCAAACCAATCGATTCGGAGGAAATCGAATATTGCGAGACGACCCAATCCCTCTATATCCCTTATGCCGATATACGGAATCTGGCGGACGAGGTGATTTTGGGTACGAATTACGAAAAAACCGGCAATCAACGCAAGGCGGAAGTGTTCCGCTATCAGATGAAGCAAAAATGCCCCGACGTCAAAGTCTCCCGCTCGACGCTGCCGATTAATCCGCCGAATAAGTAGATGGGTTTGCTTAATTTTCGATACGGGTATCTATTATCAGCCGTCATTCCCGCGCAGGCGGGAATCCAGTCCTGTCGGCACAGAAATCTGTCGGGAAAAAAGGTTTCCTAAATTCTGCGTTCTGGATTCCCGCCTGCGCGGGAATGACGGGCAGTGTATCGGAAGCGGTAGCGAAACCCGCCACACTCGTTTTCAGACGGCCTTTTTGTCTGGCAACAAGGTTTTTCCCGCTATAATTCCCGCTTTCGCTATTTTCAGACGGCCCCTTTTCTATGAAATCCTACCCCGATTCCTATCTCCATTTCGAAAACCTCGACGCCCCCGAAACGCAAAACTTCGCCGCTGAAGCGCATGCCGAAACGCGTGCGCGTTTTTTGGAAAACGATAAGGCGCGCGCGCTGTCGGACGGGATTTTGGCGCAGATGCAGGACACGCGGCAGATTCCGTTTTGTCAGGAACACCGCGCGCGGATGTACCACTTCCATCAGGACGCGGAATATCCGAAGGGCGTGTACCGTGTGTGTACGGCGGCGACCTACCGTTCGGGCTATCCTGAGTGGAAAATCCTGTTTTCGGTGGCGGATTTCGATGAGTTGCTCGGCGACGATGTGTATCTGGGAGGGGTGTCGCACTTGGTGGAGCAGCCCAATCGCGCGCTGTTGACCTTGAGCAAATCGGGCGGCGATACGGCTTATACGTTGGAAGTGGATTTGGAAGCGGGCGGGCTGGTCGAGGGCGGCTTTCATTTTCCGGCGGGGAAAAACCATGTGTCGTGGCGCGATGAAAACAGCGTGTGGGTGTGTCCGGCTTGGGACGAGCGGCAGTTGACCGAATCGGGCTATCCGCGCGAGGTGTGGCTGGTGGAGCGCGGCAAGAGTTTCGAGGAAAGCCTGCCGGTGTACCAAATCGGCGAAGACGGGATGATGGTGAACGCGTGGCGTTACCTTGATCCGCAGGGTTCGCCGATTGATTTGATTGAAGCGTCGGACGGTTTTTACACCAAGACGTATTTGCAGGTGTCGTCTGAAGGCGAGGCGAAACCGTTGAACCTGCCCGCCGATTGCGACGTGGTCGGCTATCTGGCGGGGCATCTTTTGCTGACGCTGCGCAAGGACTGGAACCGCGCGAACCAAAGCTATCCGAGCGGCGCGCTGGTGGCGGTGAAGCTGAATCGGGGCGAACTCGGGGCGGCGCAGCTTTTGTTTGCGCCCGATGAAACGCAGGCATTGGAAAGCGTGGAAACGACCAAGCGTTTTGTGGTGGCGAGCCTGCTGGAAAACGTACAAGGCCGTCTGAAAGCATGGCGCTTTACCGATGGCAAATGGCAGGAAACTGAGTTGCCGCGCCTGCCTTCGGGCGCGCTGGAAATGACCGACCAGCCTTGGGGCGGCGACGTGGTTTACCTTGCCGCCAGCGATTTCACCACGCCGCTGACGCTGTTTGCGCTGGATTTGAACGTGATGGAACTGACCGTCATGCGCCGCCAGCCGCAGCAGTTTGTTTCAGACGACCTCGAAGTGCGGCAGTTTTGGGCGGTTTCGTCCGACGGCGAGCGCATCCCTTATTTCCACGTCGGCAAAAACGCCGCGCCCGATACGCCGACGCTGGTTTATGCCTACGGCGGTTTCGGCGTGCCCGAGCTGCCGCACTATCTGGGCAGCATCGGCAAATACTGGCTGGAAGAGGGCAACGCCTTCGTGTTGGCGAACATACGCGGCGGCGGCGAGTTCGGCCCGCGCTGGCATCAGGCGGCGCAGGGAATCAGCAAACACAAAAGCGTCGATGATTTGATTGCCGTCGTGCGCGATTTGTCCGAACGCGGCATGAGTTCGCCCAAACACATCGGTTTGCAGGGTGGCAGCAACGGCGGCCTGATTACCGCCGCCGCCTTCGTGCGCGAACCGCAAAGCATAGGCGCGCTGGTGTGCGAAGTGCCGCTGACCGACATGATCCGCTATCCGCTGCTCTCCGCCGGCGCAAGCTGGACGGACGAATACGGCAACCCGCAGAAATACGAAGTCTGCAAACGCTGGCTGGGTGAATTGTCGCCGTATCACAATTTTTCAGACGGCATCAATTATCCGCCTGCGCTCATTACCACCAGCCTCAGCGACGACCGCGTCCATCCTGCCCACGCGCTCAAGTTCTACGCCAAATTGCGCGAAACCTCCGCGCAATCGTGGCTCTACGCTCCGGACGGCGGCGGACATACCGGCAACGGCACGCAACGCGAAGCCGCCGACGAACTCGCCTGCGTGTTGCTGTTTTTGAAAGAGTTTTTAGGCTAAGGGCAGGGAGCGACACTGCCGCCGCGAATGAAAAAAGGTCGTCTGAAATTGCTTTTTCAGACGACCTTTTTTAATGGTTCTTGGATTCGGATTTCAAGTGCAACACTAGGGTACCAGTGGTTGGAACAGATTTAAGAATAAAACACTTGGCGTTTCGTAGCCAAGTGTTTTTCTCGGCCGGTGGTTCAACTCATCTTGAACCCTGCGTATCTCCCGATCGCTGATATTTCGGAAATCGGTTTGTTTAGGGAAAGATTGTCGGATGAGTCCGTTGGTGTTTTCATTCAGCCCTTTTTCCCACGAATGGTAAGGGCGGCAAAAATAGGTTTCCGCCTTCAATGCTTTGGCTATTTTGGTGTGTTGGTAGAACTCTTTGCCGTTATCCATGGTAATGGTGTGGACTCTGGCTTTATATGCCTTTAATACCCTAATGGCCGCCCGGGCAGTGTCTTCGGCCTTTAAGTTATCCAATTTGCAGATGATGGTGTAGCGGGTAGTGCGTTCGACCAAGGTCAATAACGCGCTTTTCTGATTTTTGCCGACGATGGTGTCGGCCTCCCAATCGCCGATGCGGGTTTTCTGGTCGACGATAGCGGGTCGGTTTTCTATGCCGACACGGTTGGGCACTTTGCCTCTGGTCCATGTGCTGCCGTAGCGTTTGCGGTAGGGTTTGCTGCATATTCTGAGATGTTGCCACAAAGTGCCGCCGTTGCTTTTGTCTTGGCGAAGGTAGCGGTAAACGGTGCTGTGATGGAGTGTGATCCCGTGGTGTTTATGCAGGTAGGCGCATACTTGTTCGGGACTGAGTTTGCGGCGGATAAGGGTGTCGATGTGTTGAACCAGCTGCGAATCGAGTTTATAGGGTTTTCGCCGGTGCTGTTTGGTCAGCCGGCTTTGCTTCTGTGCTTTTTCGGCGCTGTATTGCTGTCCTTGGATGCAGTGCCGCTTGATTTCGCGGCTGATGGTGCTTTTGTGGCGGTTGAGCTGTTTGGCGATTTCGGCGATGGTGCAGTGGCGGGACAGGTATTGGATATGGTATCGTTCGTCTTGGGTCAGTTGTGTGTAGCTCATGGCAATCTTTCTTGCAGGAAAGGCCGTATGCTACCGCATACTGGCCTTTTCCTGTTAGGGAAAGTTGCACTTCAAATGCGAATCCGCCGTTGTTTCAAATCAAAATATCTATGCCGCCGGCCCCATCAGCACTTCTTCGCATCCGAAGGCAAAAATCCGTAATGCCGCCTGAACGCTTCATTGAACCGTCCCGCGTGGCGGTAGCCGCAAAAGTGCATGGCGGCTTGGACGGTGCTGCCCGATTCGATGAGGGCGAGCGCGTGTTCCAGCCGCAGGCGGCGCAGGCGTCCGGCGACGGTTTCGCCGGTTTGCGCTTTGAAATAGCGTTTCAGGTAGCATTCGTTCAGCCCGACTCGGCGGGCGATTTCGGCGATGGTCAGCGGGCGGGCGAATTCGCTGTTCAAAATATCGGCGGCTTCGTCTATGCGCCGGCGGCGGTAGCCGTTGTCGTGGCGGCGGAAGGTGAAGCGCAATAATCGGGCGGAGACCTTTGCAAAAAAGCCCTTCCCCCGACAGCCGGAACCCAAACACAGGTTTTCGTCTATTTCCGCTCCTAATTACTCCTGATTTTACCCAAATACCCCCTTAATCCTCCCCGGACGCCCCATAATCAGGCATCCGGGCCACCTTTTAGGCAGCAACAGGCACACTTAGCCTGTTAGCCGCTTTCAACAGGTTCAAACACATCGCCTTCAGATGGCTTTGCGCACTCACTTTAATCAGTCCGAAATAGGCTGCCCGGGCGTAGCGGAATTTACGGTGCAGCGTACCGAAGCTTTGTTCGACCACATAACGGGTTTTCGACAAATATCGGTTGCGTTTGGTTTGCGCTTCCGTCAGCGGACGGTTGCGGTGGGCTTTGCGCATAATGCCGTCCAGCAACTGGCGCTCTTTCAGATGTTGCCGGTTTTCCGCACTGTCGTAGCCTTTGTCGGCATAGACGGTCGTACCTTCGGCTATACCTTCCAGCAAAGGCGACAGGTGGTTGCACTCATGGGTATTGGCGGGGGTGATGTGCAGTTTCTCGATATAGCCTTCCTCATCGGTACGGGTATGTTGTTTGTAACCGAGTCTGTATAAACCGTTTTTCTTTGTCCAACGAGCATCTTTATCTTTACTCGGTGTGGTTTGGCTGCTGACTTGTCCTTCCTCGTCAACTTCTATGGCCTGACGCTGTTTGCTGCCGGCGGTTTGAATAATGGTGGCGTCAATGACGGCGGCGGATGCTTTCTCTATTTTTAGGCCTTTTGCGGTCAGTTGGCGGTTAATCAGTTCCAGCAATTCGGACAGGGTGTCGTCTTGCGCCAGCCAGTTGCGGTAGCGGCATAAGGTGCTGTAATCGGGGATGCTCAGTTCGTCAAAACGGCAAAACAGGTTGAAGTTGATGCGGGTGATGAGGCTGTGTTCGAGTTCGGGATCGGAGAGGCTGTGCCATTGTCCGAGCAGGACGGCTTTGAACATGGACAACAGGGAATAGGCGGGACGGCCGCGGTGGTCTCGGACGTAACGGGTTCTTTGACGATTCAGGTATTGCTCGATCAGTTGCCAATCAATCACCTGATCCAACTTCAATAGTGGGAAGCGGTCGATGTGTTTGGCAATCATGGCTTGTGCGGTTTGCCGGAAAAAGGTGCTCATGAGAAATCCCCTAAATGTCTTGGTGGGAATTTAGGGGATTTTGGGGAATTTTGCAAAGGTCTCGGGCGGAGAGTTCCAGCGCGGCGGCTTCGTCGGCGAGCAGGCCGAAGCCGTCCGATTCGAACGGGCGTTGCAGCAGGGGGCAGGCCGCCGCCGTCAGTGTTGCCGCGTTTTGCGCCAGCCGTTGCAGGGCGAATCGGCCTATCGTTTGCGGCGAAAACAGGCGTTCGTCCAGCAAGCCTTCGTCGTGCCAGCGGCGCAGTTTTTCCAGCGAAAAATCCAAATGCAGCGCGCACATGCCGCCGTTGTCGGGCAGCAGGGTTTCGGATACGTCCGCCAACTCGCCGCGCACCAGCCAGATTTCGCCGGCAAACGGGCGGTATTCCCTGCCGCCCATTTGTAACCGGTTCTGCCCCGACACCATGACGAACAGGGCGCAGTTGTGGCTGAAATTGTGGATTTCGGTGGGAAACGCACCCGTTCCGCCGCCGCGCATCCGCGACAGGGTGATGCCCGAGTCGAAGCGGTTGATGCACATTTCCAGATGTAAACCGGGCTGTTTTGCCTGCGCCATGAGCGCGCTGTCGGAACAGCCGTCCAACGCCCAGCCGGATTTATCGGAGCGGACATAGGTTTGGTATTGGCGGTAGATGGCGGCGGTGTTCATGCTTGGATGGGAACGGGTTGTCTAAAAAATGAATTAAATAGGAATTATTACTAATAATCAAGCGCAGGGATTGGTTGAAACGGGAAAGGTCGTCTGAAAGCGTGTTTCAGACGACCTTTCCCGTTTCGGGAATTTGTTTTGCCGTATCGGGAATTTTGCGTTTTGCGGCGTGGTTTTTGCAGATTATTTTTTTAATAATAAATATTCTTATTCGTATGCAAAGGAACCGCACACCGTGAAACCACGTTTTTATTGGGCAGCCTGCGCCGTCCTGCTGGCCGCCTGTTCGCCCGAACCTACCGCCGAAAAAACTGTATCCGCCGCATCCCAAGCCGCATCCACATCTGCCGCCACGCTGACCGTGCCGACCGCGCGGGGTGATGCCGTTGTGCCGAAGAATCCCGAACGCGTCGCCGTGTACGACTGGGCGGCATTGGATACGCTGACCGAGTTGGGCGTGAACGTGGGCGCAACTACCGCGCCGGTGCGCGTGGACTATTTGCAGCCTGCATTTGAAAAGGCGGCAACGGTGGGGACGCTGTTCGAACCCAATTACGAAGCCTTGCACCGCTACAATCCGCAGCTTGTCATTACCGGCGGGCCGGGCGCGGAAGCGTATGAACAGTTGGCGAAAAACGCGACCACCATAGACCTGACGGTGGACAACGGCAATATCCGCACCAGCGGCGAAAAGCAGATGGAAACCCTGGCGCGGATTTTCGGCAAGGAAGCGCGCGCGGTGGAATTGAAGGCGCAGATTGACGCGCTGTTCGCCCAAACGCGCGAAGCCGCCAAAGGCAAAGGGCGCGGACTGGTGCTGTCGGTTACGGGCAACAAGGTGTCCGCCTTCGGCACGCAGTCGCGGTTGGCCAGCTGGATACACGGCGACATCGGCCTGCCGCCCGTGGATGAATCTTTACGCAACGAGGGGCACGGACAGCCCGTTTCCTTCGAATACATCAAAGAGAAAAACCCCGACTGGATTTTCATCATCGACCGCACCGCCGCCATCGGGCAGGAAGGACCGGCGGTCGTGGAAGTGTTGGATAACGCGCTGGTACGCGGCACGAACGCTTGGAAGCGCAAGCAAATCATCGTCATGCCTGCTGCCAACTATATCGTCGCGGGCGGCGCACGGCAGTTGATACAGGCGGCAGAACAGTTGAAGGCGGCGTTTGAAAAGGCCGAACCCGTTGCGGCGGGGAAAGAATAGGGGTCGTCTGAAAACGGAGCGGAAAAAGAAGCGGGGGTTTCTGCGAAGCTAAAGCGCGGTTTCAACGAATTGAAAAGTAGCCTGCACGTTGAAAATACCACCCAAGCAAACCTTTGGTTTGCCGCCCTCTCCCTAGCCCTCTCCCACGGGGAGAGGGGATTGGGTTGCAGGCTGCTTTTAGGGTTCAGGCAAATTTTTAACTTCGTTGAAGCTCCGTTTTTAGACGACCTTTTGAAGCACCACAGGCACACGCATCGAGCGTCTGAATCAAAGATTCAGACCGATGGCAGTCCGCACTCGAGTTTATGCGGCAAACAGCAAGGCTACGGCAACCCGTCCCCTCTCCCCGTGGGAGAGGGTTAGGGAGAGGGCAGTAAGCCGCAGGCTTACATTCAGAACGAAACGAAAACCGCCATACGGAGTCTAATCAAACCGGTTACGAAAACGAATAACGCGGCATATTCCGCTTTCAGACGACCCAAACCGACCGAAACAGATAGTGGATTAAAATAAAAATGAGACAAGACGGCAACGCCCGCTGTGTACCGCTAGAATACATAAGGGTGTTGGCAACGCCGTATCATTGCGATTTTAGTCCGCGATAAATTTTGTCTGCAACCAAAGGAAAACCATCATGAAAAACATCAAAACCCAACTTTTCACCGCTCTCATCGGCCTCTTCGCCACAGCCGTGCCTGCCGCTGAAACCGCCCAAGGCACGGGCAAAGTTTTTGAAGGTGAAAACTACACCGTCATCCGCGAAACCCTGCCCAAAGGCAAGGAAATCCCCCGCCACAACCACCCTGGCCACACCCTGCTGGTTACCCAAACCAAAGGCAGCTCGGTATTTTTGTTTGACGGCGGAAAAAGGCAGGAATTGCGGCCGGGCAGCGTCCTGAAGGCGGACGGCAGCGAATATGTCGCCATTAAAATAACCGACGACAGCGAATTGGTGATTGTGCTGGTGAAAGACGGGAAGAAGGCGGGTGCGGAATAGAATGTCCTTCAGATCGTCTGAAAAAGCGGTTGGAGACGACCTTCCGCCACCATTGGCAATCGACCTATAATCTATTTCCCGTCCGCCGCCGACGAATCCGCCGCCATTGAAGAAAGAAAGGACATCCCATGACCGCGCTGCAAACCATCGCCGAACATCTCACCCGACGCCGACAAACCGTTACTTGCGCCGAATCTTGCACCGGCGGCCTGCTTGCGGGCGCATTCACCAGCATCGCGGGCAGCTCGCAATGGTTTCATCAAAGTTTCGTTACTTACAGCAACCAAGCCAAAGAAGAACGCCTCGGCGTCATGCCTGATACGCTGTTGCAACACGGTGCGGTCAGCCGCGAAACCGTGTATGAAATGGCGCGAGGTGCCCAAGCCGTCGCCCAAGCCGACTACGCCTTGAGTATTTCCGGCATCGCAGGCCCCGGTGGCGGCAGCGCGGCAAAACCCGTCGGGACGGTGTGGTTCGGGTTGTCCACGCCGACCGAATCGTTGGAGCAAATGAAAATCTTCAGCGGCGACCGAGAGGCCGTTAGAAATCAGGCAGTCGCCTTCGCCCTTGAATTTTTGGCGGAACATTTGGTTTGACGGTTCCCAACGCAAGAATGGCAAACCGCGTTCATGAAAAAGGTCGTCTGAGAAATTTTTCAGACGACCTTTTGCATGTCTTGCTCAGAGCGGTTTTTAATCCGCGCCTTTGAGCATTCTATTCAAAACGGGAACAAGCAATAACAATACCACACCGGTTATCACGCCTATGCCGCAAAGCATCCAGTAGAAATCCAGCGGTGCTTTATCGTTGAATCCTTCTTTAAACAGCACGCCGCCCAAAGTGAAGCCCAATGATAACCCTAAGAAATTGAGTGCGACCATTTGGGTTTTGAACATAGGCGGGGCGATTTTGGTGGAAATGGAAAGCGAAATCGGAGAAATCATGAGTTCGCCTATGGTGATGGCAAGCAGGATCAGCGCGAAAACAATGATCGGCATGGGCGTGCCGGACGAGATATACGGTACGAATCCAAGATAGGATATGCCGACAACCAGCATCGCCAACGCGAATTTCAACGGGGTTTTCGGCTGGTGTCTGCCCATTTTCGTCCAAATCGCCGCCATCACGCCGGAGAAGAGGACGACCCACATACTTTGGATGGAATCTTTCCATGCGACGGGTACAGTCCAGTTGCCTAATGTGCGGTCAACCGTTTCGTCAAAGTACACCGTTGCCACGGTATAAACTTGGAACCAGACCGCCCAAAACAGGCAGATAGTCAGAAACAGCGGAATATAGGCGGTGATGTAGCGTTTGTTTTCAGACGACACATGGCTGCTGCCGAGCAGTCGCGCGAAATAGGCGATGACGGTGAGGATGACCGTACCGAGCAGGAATTTGGAAAAGTTGTCCAAATTGAGCGTATCTGACGCAATCAGGCTGCCGACAACCAAGACAATCAGCACGCCGACTGCAACCGCGGTTTTCACTTTTTCAGGACGCAAAGGATTGGGCGCGGGCGTGTGCGGCAGCAGTTTGCGCCCAACGGAGTAACGCCACAATCCAAAAGCCATACCGACTGCCGCCGCGCCGAAGCCGTAGTGGAAACCCATCTCGGTTTGCAGCAAGCCGGTCAGGAGCGGGCCTAAAAAGCCGCCGATGTTGATGGAGATATAGAAAATCGAAAATCCGGCATCGCGCAGGGGCTTCATATCGTCCGCTTCATAAAGCGAGCCGACCATCGAGCTTGCCGACGATTTCACGCCGCCGCTGCCCAACGCGATGAGCACCAAGCCGCACAGCAGCCCGTAGAGACTCGGTGCGATTGCCAAAACGATGTGTCCGAGCATGACCACGATGCCGGAAATAAACAGCGTTTTTTCCGCGCCCCAAATCCGGTCGGCAAGCCATGCGCCGAGTATGGTGGACAAATAAACGCTGCCGCCGTACGCGCCGACGATGCCGCCGGCGAGCGACTTATCCATGCCCAAACCGCCTTTGTCGGCAGTGTAATACAGATAAATCAATAAGATACCCTGCATACCGTAAAACGAGAAACGTTCCCACAATTCGATGTGGAACAGGGTGGAAAGCTGGATAGGATGCCCGAAGAAGGTTTTTCCCTTGCGGGCGGAGTAGTTGTCAGACATAAAAGTTCTCCAAAGGCGTTGAAACCGCCTTTTATTTTCAGTTGCGGCACATTGCGCACCGCCCATTTTTCAGCCGTATATGGCATAACCTTTTTTAACGTAATATCAAAAAACTGTCAAACTGATTGACCTAAAAAAGCAAAAGGTCGTCTGAAAAACAGAATTCTGTTTTCAGACGACCTTTTTCAATAATCGGGACATACAGGCCGGACGGTAAGCCGGGTTCTGTCTCGGACAGTCATTCCTCTAGGCACACCATTACTGATGCACTCCAGCAACCTACCCGAACGCTCGGCGAGCAGCGTCAATGCGTTCTGTTTGGTCTTGCTCCGGATGGGGTTTAGCCTGCTGCGCCTTGTTACCAAGTGCACGGTGCGCTCTTACCGCACCTTTTCACCCTTACCCGTGCCGCCCGAAGGCGGCCGTCGGCGGTATTGCTTTCTGTTCCACTTTCCGTCGCGTTTCCGCGCCCGGCCGTTAGCCGGCATCCTGCTCTGCGGAGCCCGGACTTTCCTCCCCGTATGCCTTACGCGATACGCGGCGACTGTCTGTCCGACCTGTATGAAACGCGGATTATAACACAATAAAAACATACCGTTTGAGTATAAAAAACGACCATTTATCACGCTTTTTGCATATTTCACACTAAAAAAATGCAAATAAAATAAACCGTTTAACTAAAAATGATACCATTCGTCGCAAAAATTATATGACATAAAAATGAAAGACGCATAGAATGATTTTCACATAACTACTTTAAATTGAGAACATTGCGATGAAAACACCTTACCCCCATATCTTATCCTGTATTGCCGTTTCGATATTAACAGCCTGTGGAGGAGGTGACGGAGGCGGTACACCGTCTGTCGCGCCAACCCCGACTTACCCGATTGTCCAACCGGGCAATATTCCGAATCCATCCGGACAAACGGAAAGAACGGCAACCTCTCCTGCCGGTAATCAAGCCGATGCAAATAATGCTTTAGAAGCATCTGAAGAAAATATTCATAAAGAAGTAGAAAATTCCGTAAATTCAACACAAACGTCGTCTGAAAACCAGAATCAAGACGTAAAAGCGGATAGCAACGACAAAGCCGAAGCTGAACGAAAAGTCGCTGAAAAAGCTGCAAAAGCCAAAGCTGAAGAAGAACGTAAAGCGGCTGAGGAAGCTGCAAAAGCTAAAGCCGAAGCTGAACGCAAAGCTACGGAAGAAGCTGCTAAAGCCAAAGCTGAAGCCGAGCGCAAAGCCGCTGAAGAGGCCGCTAAAGCTAAAGCCGAAGCGGAACGTAAAGCTGCGGAAGAGGCTGAAAAAGCTGCCAAAGCTAAAGCCGAAGCTAAACGTAAAGCGGCTGAGGAAGCTGCAAAAGCTAAAGCCGAAGCCGAGCGCAAAGCTGCGGAAGAAGCTGCTAAAGCCAAAGCTGAAGCGGAACGTAAAGCGGCAGAAGAAGCTGCCAAAGCTAAAGCCGAAGCCGAACGTAAAGCTGCTGAGGAAGCTGCCAAAGTTAAAGCTGAAGAAGAACGCAAGGCTGCTGAAGAAGCCGCTAAAGCCAAAGCTGAAGCCGAACGTAAAGCTGCGGAAGAAGCCGCTAAAGCTAAAGCCGAAGCCGAGCGTAAAGCTGCTGAAGAAGCTGCCAAAGCTAAAGCTGAAGCCGAGCGTAAAGCTGCCGAAGAGGCTGCTAAAGCTAAAGCCAAGGCTGAAGCGGAACGAAAAGCGGCAGAAGAAGCCGCCAAAGCTAAAGCCGAAGCCGAACGTAAAGCTGCTGAAGAGGCTGCAAAAGCTAAGGCAGAAGCCGAGCGCAAGGCCGCTGAAGAAGCTGCCAAAGCTAAAGCCAAGGCTGAAGCGGAACGAAAAGCGGCAGAAGAAGCAGCCAAAGCTAAGGCAGAAGCCGAGCGCAAGGCCGCTGAAGAAGCCGCCAAAGCCAAAGCTGAAGCGGAACGAAAAGCTGCGGAAGAAGCTGCCAAAGCTAAAGCCGAAGCTGAACGTAAAGCTGCTGAGGAAGCTGCCAAAGCTAAAGCTGAAGCCGAGCGCAAAGCCGCTGAAGAAGCTGACAAAGCCAAAGCTGAAGCCGAACGTAAAGCTGCCGAAGAGGCTGCTAAAGCCAAGGCTGAGGCGGAACGAAAAGCTGCGGAAGAAGCTGCAAAAGCTAAAGCCGAAGCCGAGCGCAAAGCTGCCGAAGAAGCTGCCAAAGCTAAAGCCGAAGCGGAACGTAAAGCTGCGGAAGAAGCCGCTAAAGCTGAAGCAGAGCATAAAGCCGCTGAAGAAGTTACCCCAAAAGCGGAGGTTGCTCCGGCTATGCAATCAATCGGCGGTTTTTACACCATGTTGTCGGTTGACGGTGCCGATAACAAAGTGATTAACAGAGTGGGTAATCCTGATGTCCTCGAAGTCAACGGACAAAAAATCAACCTGCTGCCACAAACATTTGACGCGGCAAACGGTATGCTGTCCTTGTCGGATAACAAAATTATCCGCGCCATCGGTACGCATCTGCAATACGGTCATTACGGTTTTTACGGAAGCAAAAAGGAAAACGGCGAGCTCAATTCATCCCTGGTGTTCTACCAAGGTCTGATGACGCCTGTTGAAGCCATGCCGCAAACCGGTTCGGCTATCTACCAAGGCAATGCGTTCTACAATGACGTATCCAACATCAACACTGTCGGCTCATCCCTGTTCAATGTTGATTTTGGTGAAAAATCGCTGACCGGCGGCGTTTATTCGGCAGAAGGACGTTTTAACCCCGTAATGCTCCAGGCCAATATCGCTGGTAACCGTTTTGTTTATGTGGACGGGACAACTAAAAACAGTATGTCGGGCATTTTCCTCGGTCCGCAGGCGGAAGAAATGGCCGGCCGCTTCGACCATCCGAGCGAAGGCAAGAGCGGTACGTTCGGCGCCGCTGTTCTGAAAGACTGATTTTTACCGCATCATCAGCTCAAAAGGTCGTCTGAAAACTTGGAAATCAGGTTTTCAGACGACCTTTTTCCGTTCCCGTCCAAGAAGCAGCCCATAAAATGCTACAATACCGCTTTGATTTTTTGCCCGCATCATCATGAAAAAAGCCCCCAAATCCTTTGAAGAAGCCCTCGCCCGCCTCGAAACCCTGACCCAGTCCATGCAAAGCAGCGAAATGCCGCTGGAAGACGCTCTGGCAGCCTATCAGGAAGGCAACGAGTTGGTCAGATACTGCCAAACCAAGCTGGCGGAAGTCGAACAAAAGCTGCAAGTATTGGACGCGGGCGAACTGAAGGAGCTGAACCTTGAACCTGGCGAATGAATTGAAAGCATGGCAGCAAAAAGCCCAAGCGCAGACCGAATTGCTGCTGGAGCGTTTCCTGCCGTCTGAAAAACAAGTGCCGCACACGCTGCACGAAGCCATGCGTTACGTTACCCTCGGCGGCGGCAAACGGCTGCGCCCGCTCTTGGTGCTCGCCGCGTCCGAATTGGGCGATGCCGACCAAAACGCCGTCGAACAAGCCATGGCGGCGATCGAAATGGTACACGTCTATTCCTTGGTTCACGACGATATGCCCGCCATGGACAACGACAGCCTGCGGCGCGGCAAACCGACCTGCCATGTGAAATATGACGAAGCCACCGCCCTCTTAGTCGGCGACGCGCTGCAAACCCAAGCCTTCGACGTATTGAGCCGTCCGACCGGACTGCCCGCCGAACGCCAAATCGCCATGTTGTCCACGCTTGCCAAAGCATCCGGCAGCCTCGGCATGGCGGGCGGACAAGCCATCGACCTTGCCAACGTCGGCAAAGCCATGAGCCAGGCGCAGTTGGAACAGATGCACAGCCTCAAAACCGGCGCCCTCATCCGCGCCGCCGTCGTATTGGGCGCGCTTGCCTGCCCCGATTTGGATTCAGACGACGTCCGCACCTTAGACAACTACGCCGCCAAACTCGGCTTGGCGTTCCAAGTCATCGACGACGTGTTGGATTGCGAAGCTGACACCGCCACCTTGGGCAAAACCGCCGGCAAAGACAGCGACAACGACAAACCGACCTACGTCAAACTGATGGGCCTGCAAGCCGCCCGCACCTATGCCGAAACCCTGACCGCCGAAGCCGCCGCCCTGCTCGAACCCTTCGGTGCAAAAGCCCTGCATTTGCGGCTCTTGGCGGAATTTGTTACTGCGCGGAAAAATTAGGGCTCCGGTAAACAACCTGACCGAAAAATGACTACCATGAACGATTTCGAACGCATTTACAACGACTGGCACGAGTTTGCCAAAAACCACGACACCGCCCGACTGATCGGTCTGTATGACGACAACGCCGTTTTCGAAAGCCCGCTCGTTCCCCTTATCATGCAGCGGCAAAGCGGCATTTTGCGCGACAAAGCCGACATCCTTGCTTTTTTAGAAGAAGGAACGCGCCGCCGACCGAATGAATTGGTACGCTGGTATCGCAACGGCACGCATTTCACGACGGGGGACACGCTGGTTTGGGAATACCCGCGCGAAACGCCCGACGGCGATCAAGTGGATATTTTGGAACTCATGCAGATTGCCGGTGGAAAAATCGTTCATCACCGCATTTACTGGGGCTGGTTCGGCACGCAGATGCTGATTCGTTCGGCACTGAACCGTGCGGCGGAATAATCCGCGAAAAGAAGAAGAGGTCGTCTGAAACCCGATTCAGGTTTTCAGACGACCTCTGTTTTACATCAAACCGCTTACGCGCCGCGTTTTTCCAAAGCGGCTACGGCGGGCAACTCTTTGCCTTCCAAGAATTCGAGGAACGCGCCGCCGCCGGTGGATATGTAGCCGATTTGGTCGGTAACGCCGAATTTGGCAATCGCCGCCAGCGTGTCGCCGCCGCCCGCAATCGAGAAGGCTTTGCTTTGGGCAATGGCTTCGGCAAGGGCTTTCGTGCCACCTGCGAACTGGTCAAACTCGAACACGCCGACCGGGCCGTTCCACACCACCGTGCCTGCGGCTTTGAGCAACTCGGCAAGCGCAGCGGCAGATTTCGGACCGATGTCCAAAATCATATCGTCTTCGGCAACGTCGGCAATGTCTTTCACGACCGCTTCGGCATCGGCGGCAAAGGCTTTGGCAACGACGACATCGGTCGGCAGCGGTACGGAGCCGCCTTTGGCCGCCATTTTCGCCATGATTTTTTTGGATTCTTCCACCAAATCATGTTCCGCCAGCGATTTGCCGATGGCTTTGCCTTCCGCCAACAGGAAGGTGTTGGCGATGCCGCCGCCGACGATGAGTTGGTCGACTTTGTCCGCCAGCGATTCGAGAATGGTCAGTTTGGTGGACACTTTGCTGCCGGCGACAATCGCAACCATCGGGCGCGCGGGCTGTTTCAGGGCTTTGCCCAAAGCGTCGAGTTCGCCCGCCATCAATACGCCGGCGCAGGCAACGGGCGCGGCTTGGGCGACGGCTTCGGTCGAGGCTTGGGCGCGGTGGGCGGTGCCGAACGCGTCGTTGACGAACACGTCGCACAAGGCGGCATAGGCTTTGCCCAGTTCCAAATCGTTTTTCTTCTCGCCCTTGTTGATGCGCACGTTTTGCAGCATGACGACATCGCCCGCGTTCAGGGCGGGTTTGTTTTCACGCCAGTCGTTCAATACTTTCACGTCTTTGCCCAACAGGCCGCCCAAGTGTGCGGCAACGGGGGCGACATCGTCTTCGGGGTGGAACTCGCCTTCGGTCGGGCGGCCCAAGTGGGTCATCACGATAACGGACGCGCCGTTGTCCAAGCAGTATTTGATGGACGCGAGCGAGGCGCGGATACGGGTGTCGTCGCTGATTTTGCCGTCTTTGAACGGCACGTTCATATCGGCGCGGATGAGGACGGTTTTGCCCTGCACGTTTTGTTCGGTCAGTTTCAGAAATGCCATGATGTATCCTTTGTGAAGGTTGGAAACGGAAATGGGAATGTTCTCAATTATCCGCGAACGGGGCGTATCGGTAAAGGCGGGATTTGCCTGCACTTGATTTGCGTCAGCGGCAGTGTCGATATAAGGTCGTCTGAAACTTTAAATCT
This sequence comes from Neisseria sicca, assembly GCF_017753665.1. Taxonomy (NCBI): domain Bacteria; kingdom Pseudomonadati; phylum Pseudomonadota; class Betaproteobacteria; order Neisseriales; family Neisseriaceae; genus Neisseria; species Neisseria sicca. The sequence continues at coordinate 2,215,277 of NZ_CP072524.1, read as the reverse complement.
CCTGTTTTCAGACGACTTTTTGCGATTCCGATTAATGAACATGAAATAGCTTATGATGATTGCCGAGATTAGGGATGACAAAATTCTATGACTTTAGCTTTATCGTGAAACCGACAGACAGTTGCCTGCTTTGTAATTTAAGAAGCGGGTTTTGTCCTTCCGAAATATTATTTATTCTGAATGTAATCATGATATTATCCCGTGCGGACGTCGGAAAAGCGGTGAAAATCTCGATACCGCAGCCTACTCGACAGGGTGTCCGAGAGCGTGTGCAAGTGATTTCGAGCCTTGCCCGGCGTCTGTTCCATACTTCTTTTCAGAAATTCGGCAATTTCTTTCTTGTTACCGATTCGGTACGGTAGCAAATAAATCTCGCCTGTCTCCCGTTTTCAGACGACCTTTATCATTGTGAAATCACTATATAATACCGTCCATTAAGTTCCCGATACGAGCCAGCCATGTCCGCATCCCAACCCACCATCGCCGCTATCGCCACCGCCCCCGGACGCGGCGGCGTCGGCGTTATCCGCCTTTCCGGCAAAAACCTGCTGCCTTTGGCACAAACCCTCAGCGGCGGCAAAACGCCCAAACCGCGCACCGCGCTTTACACCGACTTTCTCGGCGGCGACGGGCAGCCGATAGACAACGGCATCCTGCTCTACTTCGCCGCACCCGCCAGCTTTACCGGCGAAGACGTGATTGAATTGCAGGGGCACGGCGGTCCTGTGGTAATGGACATGCTGCTTTCGCGCTGCCTCGAACTGGGCGCGCGCATGGCGGAGCCGGGCGAATTTACCAAACGCGCCTTCCTCAACAACAAACTCGACCTTGCCCAAGCTGAAAGCGTCGCCGACCTCATCGACGCCTCCAGCAAATCCGCCGCACGCATGGCGTTGCGTTCGCTCAAAGGCGCGTTCTCCCAACACATACACGAGTTGGTGGACGACCTTATTACCCTGCGGATGTTGGTCGAAGCCACGCTCGACTTCCCCGAAGAAGACATTGACTTTCTCGAAGCCGCCGACGCGCGCGGCAAGCTCCAAGCCCTGCAAGGTCGTCTGAAAACCGTCCTTGCCAGCGCGGAACAAGGCGCGATTTTGCGCGAAGGCATGAACGTCGTCCTCGTCGGCGCACCCAACGTCGGCAAATCCAGCCTGCTCAACGCCTTGGCGGGTGACGACATCGCCATCGTAACCGACATCGCCGGCACCACCCGCGACACCGTGCGCGAACAAATCACCCTCGACGGCGTACCCGTCCACATCATCGACACCGCCGGTCTGCGCGAAACCGACGACGTGGTCGAACAAATCGGCATTGAGCGCAGCCGCAAAGCCGTCTCCGAAGCCGATGTCGCCCTGATTCTGATTGACCCGCGCGAAGGCGTGAACGCCAAAACCCAAGCCATTTTGAACAGCCTGCCCGCAGGTTTGAAAAAAATCGAAATCCACAACAAAGCCGACCTGACCGGCGAACCCGTCGCCGTCCGTTCAGACAGCCTCGCGCAAACCGGCGCAGACACCATCATCAGCCTGTCCGCCAAAACCGGCACAGGTCTCGATTTGCTCAAACACGCGCTGTTGCAGGAAGTCGGCTGGCAGGGCGAAAGCGAAAGCCTGTTCCTCGCCCGCAGCCGCCACCTCAACGCCTTGCACGAAGCCGAAGCCGAGCTGGAAAACGCCGCCCTCTGCGACAACAACCAAATCGAGCTTTTCGCCGAACACCTGCGCCTCGCCCAAAACGCGTGCAGCGAAATCACCGGCGAATTCACCGCCGACGATTTGCTGGGCGTGATTTTCTCGCGCTTCTGCATCGGCAAATAAGATTAAACCTTATCCATACGCGAAAGGTCGTCTGAAAACCAAGATTCAGGTTTCAAACGACCTTTTTACCCAACCCCTTAACGGAATCCTCATGATCAGCAGACTGACCGGCAAACTCATCGAGAAAAACCCGCCGCAAATCGTCATCGACGTCAACGGCGTCGGCTACGAAGCCGACGTATCCATGCAGACTTTCTACAACCTGCCCGCCTTGGGCGAAACCGTGCAGCTTTACACCCAGCTTGTCGTCCGCGAAGACGCGCATTTATTGTTCGGCTTTGCCACTGCCGACGAGCGGGCGACGTTCCGCCAGTTGGTCAAAGTCAGCGGCATCGGCGCGAAAACCGCGCTGGGCATACTCTCCGCCATGTCCGCCGACGAACTTGCCCGCGCGGTTGCCGACGAAGACATCAAACGCCTGTCCTCCGCGCCCGGCATCGGAAAAAAAACCGCCGAACGCATGGTTTTGGAACTGCGCGGCAAACTGGTTTCCCATGCCGCTATCGACGGACTTTTCGCCGCTGCGCCTGCCGCCGATGAAACAGACGACATTGTCAATACCCTGATTGCGTTGGGTTACAACGAACGCGAGGCAAAAGCCGCCATCAAAGGCATTCCCAAAGGTACGGAAGTTGGCGAAGGCGTGCGCTTGGCTTTGAAAAACCTGTTGAAATAGGTCGTCTGAAAACTTTGAGATTCGGGTTTTTGGAGAAACTCGTTCATACTCGTTTTCAGACGACCTTTTATTCAATCAACGCGGGTTTGGGATAACTCAAGTAGCATGGGCTTTGCCCACGAAATCCACCACTTAACCATTCAAGTCAGACAACAATCTATTTGCTTTCATCTCGTGGGTAGAACCCACGCTACGGATTGCTGCAACGGTAACTTATCCCTTCCTCCGTCCGGCGGGGGAAGGTTAGGATGGGGGTGGCTTTGTGGGTTTAGGTTAAATCAAATTCGTTCAGCTCTTAGAGCCACCCTCTCCCCAGCCCTCTCCCGCCGGACGGGAGATGGGGTAGGTTGCAGGTAAAAATTAAGGTCGTCTGAAAATTTTCAGACGACCTTAATTTTCTTCCGAACTATACTTCTTCTTTCGTTTCCCGAACGGTCAGCCAGTCCCAAAAGTTTTCGCTCCATTTGCCGATGCGGTAGAGGAAGAGGGCGTAGCTTTCTTGAAGCAGGAATTTGTTTTTTTCCTTGCTTTGGTCGAACCGCGTGGTCGGCGTGGCGGAGATGTAGGCTTCGATGTCGAGGTCGGAGGCGATTTCGAGGGCGCGGGCGAGGTGGTAGGGGTCGCTGACGATGATAATGCTTTCGATGCCTTCGGCGCGCAGTATCGGACGGATGTTGCGGATGTTTTCGTAGGTGTTGCGCGAGGTGTTTTCAAAGATGATGTTGTGCGCGGGTATGCCTTGTTTGAGGGCGTAACGCCGTCCAACTTCAGCTTCGGTCATGTAGCCTTTTTTGGATGTGCCGCCGGTGAAGACGATTTTTTCAACGCGGTGGCTTTGGTAGAGGGTGATGGCGTGGTTGATGCGTTCGCGGAAAACGGGCGAGGGTCGTTTGTCCCATGCGGCGGCACCGAGCACGAGGGCGGCATCGGCGCGGACATGACCGGGCAGGGGCTGCGAGCCGGTGTGGTACACCTGCCATGCGCCCTCGCCGAATATGCCGAGTACCAGCAGGATACTCAGGCCTATGCCGCGAAAAAGGTAGTAGCGCAAGCCGTTGCGGCTGCGGAACAGGGAAATCATGTAGGGACGACCTTCCCGCGCTTCAGTCCAACAGGGCTTCGATGTTTTCGAGCGGTCTGCCGATGGCGGCTTTGTCCTGTGTGGTCAGGATGGGGCGTTCGAGCAGGGCAGGGTGGGCGGCAATGGCTTCGAGCAGGGCTTGGTTGTCGAGGTCGGGCTTGTCCAAACCGAGTTCTTTGTACAAGTCGTCTTTGACGCGCATCATGCCGCGTACGGACTCCAAGCCCAGCTTGGCGAAGATGTCTTGCAGTGCCGCCAAATCAGGCGGGGTGTCGAGGTATTTGACGACTTCGGCTTTGATGCCGCGCGCTTCGAGCAGGTCGAAAGCGGCGCGCGATTTGCTGCAACGGGGATTGTGGTAGAGCGTGAATTCAGACGACATAGCGTTCTCCGATGTTTTAGATTTTGCTGATGGGCTTTATTATCGGCTGCATTGGAGATTTCCTCAACTTATCCCGCCGATAATCTTCATTTTCGACCGCTAAAATCCAACATCTTCATTTTCTCCATAGACAGCACGCTGAAAGGGGTTACAATGCCATCAATCTGATTGATGCAAAGGATGGAACTTATGAAAAAATTATTGCTTGCCTCTGTTTTGATGACTGCAGCTCTGTCTGCCCCTGCGTTTGCCGCCGATCCGCTGGCAGGCTGGAACGACAACAAACCGCAAAGCCTGCAATCGCTCAAAGCCCCCGTGCGCGTGGTGAACCTGTGGGCGACCTGGTGCGGTCCGTGCCGTAAGGAAATGCCCGCCATGTCCGCTTGGTACAAAGCGCAGAAAAAAGGCAGCGTCGATATGGTCGGTATCGCGTTGGATACTTCCGACAACATCGGCAAATTCCTGAAACAAACCCCCGTCAGCTATCATGTTTGGCGCTATACCGGCGCGGATAGCCGCAATTTCATGAAGTCTTACGGCAACAACGTCGGCGTATTGCCGTTCACCGTCGTCGAAGCTCCGAAGTGCGGCTACAAACAAACCATCACTGGCGAAGTCAACGAAAAAAGCCTGACCGCCGCCGTCAATGCGGCTAAAGAGAAATGTAAATAAGTCGGGCTGAAACCGATGTGGAAGGTCGTCTGAAAACGGATACGGCGGGTTTGATTGAAACGCCGAAATCCTTTTCAGACGACTTTTCGACATGTGGATAAGTATTTAAGCATTTTGCAAACGCGACAATCACACCTGTAATATTGTGTTGTAAAGCCGTCAGTCCGACGCTTTGCCTGCTGCCGTCCATATCCGGGCAAACTATCAAAAAAACGCCGAAATCTTTATAATTCGGCACATATCCTATTTTTCAGACGACCTATCTCCGATAGCGCATCCTTTTGTGGATTAACTGTGGATAAGTTTGTCCTGACCCCTTTCTAGGAATACCTTATGATCCGTTTCGAACAAGTTTCCAAAACCTATCCCGGCGGTTTTGAAGCCCTGAAAAACGTCAGCTTCCAAATCAAAAAAGGCGAAATGATATTTATCGCCGGCCACTCCGGCTCCGGCAAGTCCACCATCCTCAAGCTGATTTCCGGTATTACCAAACCCAGCAAAGGCAAAGTGTGGTTCAACAACCAAGACTTGGGCGAATTGAGCGACAACCAAATCGGCTTCATGCGCCAACATATCGGCATCGTGTTCCAAGACCACAAAATCCTCTATGACCGCAACGTCCTGCAAAACGTCATCCTGCCGCTGCGGATTATCGGTTATCAGCCGCGTAAAGCCGAAGAGCGCGCCCGCATCGCCATTGAAAAAGTCGGCTTGAAAGGTCGTGAATTGGACGATCCCGTAACCCTCTCAGGCGGCGAACAGCAACGCCTGTGTATCGCCCGCGCCGTTGTCCACCAACCCAGCCTCCTGATTGCCGATGAACCCTCCGCCAACCTCGACCGCGCCTACGCGCTCGACATCATGGAATTGTTCAAAACCTTCCACGAAGCAGGAACCACCGTCATCGTCGCCGCCCATGACGAAACCCTCATGGCAGACTACGGCCACCGCATCCTGCGCCTCTCGAAAGGACGACTCGCATGAGCATCATCCACTACGTCTCGCTGCACGTCGAATCCGCGCGTACTGCGCTCAAACAACTCCTGCGCCAACCCGTCGGCACGCTGCTCACCCTCCTGATGCTCGCCGTCGCCATGACCCTGCCGCTTTTCATGTATTTGGCCATCCAAAGCGGACAAAGCGTGTTAGGCAAGCTCAACGAGTCGCCGCAAATCACGCTCTATATGGAAACCGACGCTTCCAAAGCCGACAGCGATACCGTCCGCAACCTGTTGGAACGCGATGCCCGCCTCAACAAAATCCGTTTCATCAGCAAGCAGGAAGGCTTGGAAGAGCTACAATCCAACCTCGACCAAAACCTTGTTTCCATGCTCGACGGCAACCCCTTGCCCGACGCATTTATCGTAACGCCCGATCCCGCTACACCGCCCGCACAAATGCAGGCGATTTATCAGGATATGGTCAAGCTGCCCATGGTCGAATCCGCCACCATGGATACTGAGTGGGTGCAAACGCTGTATCAAATCAACGAGTTCATCCGCAAAATTTTATGGTTTCTGTCACTGACGCTGGGTATGGCGTTCGTCCTTGTCGCGCACAACACCATCCGTCTGCAAATCCTGAGCCGCAAAGAAGAAATCGAAATCACCAAGCTGCTCGGTGCGCCCGCATCGTTTATCCGCCGTCCTTTCCTTTACCAAGCCATGTGGCAGAGCATCTTTTCTGCCGCTGTCAGCTTGGGACTGTGCGGCTGGTTGCTTTCCGCTGTGCGTCCGTTGGTCGATGCCATCTTCAAACCCTACGGACTCAATATCGGCTGGCGTTTCTTCCATTTCAGCGAAGTTTCACTGGTGTTCGGCTTCGTCATCGCCCTAGGCGTCTTCGGCGCATGGCTTGCCACCACGCAACATCTGTTGGGCTTTAGAGCCAAGAAATAAAATCATTGGATTGAAGTAAAGGCAAAAGGTCGTCTGAAAACCTTGTTTTAGGGTTTCAGACGGCCTTTTGCTACAATAAAGGTCTTCTGTTTGATTAAGGCACATCCCATGAGCAAATCCGCCGTTTCCCCGATGATGCAGCAGTATCTCGCCATCAAATCGCAGCACGCCGACAAGCTGGTGTTTTACCGCATGGGCGATTTTTACGAGCTGTTTTTGGATGACGCGGTGGAAGCGGCGAAGCTGTTGGACATTACCCTGACCACCCGCGGGCAGATGGACGGCGTGCCGATTAAGATGGCGGGCGTGCCGTTTCACGCGGCGGAGCAGTATCTGGCTCGACTGGTGAAGATGGGCAAAAGCGTGGCGGTGTGCGAGCAGGTGGGCGAAGTCGGCGCGGGCAAAGGGCCGGTGGAGCGCAAAGTCGTGCGCATCGTTACACCCGGCACGCTGACCGACGCGGCGTTTTTGGAAGACAAGGAAACCAACCGCATCGCAGCGGTGAACGCGGATAAAAAACACATCGCCATCGCGTGGGCATCTTTGCAAAGCGGCGAATTCAAAACCAAGCTGACGACGGCGGACAAACTCGCCGACGAGCTGGCGCGTTTGCAGGCGGCGGAAATCCTGTTGCCCGAAGGCAAAAGCCTGCCTGACGGTTTTCAGGCAACCTCTGCCAACATCACGCGCCTGAACTCATGGCAGTTTGCCGCCGACGCGGGCGCGAAATTGTTGACCGAATACTTCGGCTGCCAAGACCTGCACGGCTTCGGTTTGGACGGCAAGGAACACGAAGCCGCCGTCGGCGCAGCGGGCGCGCTGTTGAACTACATCCGCCTGACGCAAAACCTGATGCCGCAACACTTAGACGGCATTTCGCTCGAAACCGACAGCCAATATATCGGCATGGACGCCGCTACGCGCCGCAATCTCGAAATCACGCAAACCCTCTCCGGTAAGAAATCGCCGACCCTGTTTTCCATACTCGACGGCTGCGCCACCCACATGGGCAGCCGCCTCTTGGCACTCTGGCTGCACCACCCCTTACGCAGCCGCACCCACATCCGCGCCCGCCAAGAAGCCGTTGCCGCGCTGGGTTCGCAATACGAAACCCTGCAAGGTCGTCTGAAAAACATCGCAGACATCGAACGCATCGCCGCCCGCATCGCCGTCGGCAACGCCCGCCCGCGCGACCTCGCCGCCCTGCGCGACAGCCTGTTTGCTCTATCCGAAATCGAATTGTCCGCCGAGGGCAGCAGCCTGTTGGAAACCCTCAAAGCCGTTTTCCCCGAAACCCTGCCCGTCGCCGAAACCCTTAAAGCCGCCGTGATGCCCGAACCCGCCGTCTGGCTCAAAGACGGCGGTGTCATCAACCAAGGCTATTGCGCAGAACTCGACGAGTTGCGCCACATCCAAAACCACGGCGACGAATTCCTGCTCGACCTCGAAGCGCGCGAACGCGAACGCACCGGCCTCTCCACCCTCAAAGTCGAGTTCAACCGCGTCCACGGCTTCTACATCGAGCTATCCAAAGTCCAGGCCGAACAAGCCCCCGCCGACTACCAACGCCGCCAGACCCTGAAAAACGCCGAACGCTTCATCACCCCCGAACTCAAAACCTTCGAAGACAAAGTCCTGACCGCACAAGAGCAAGCATTGGCATTGGAAAAACGCCTGTTTGAAGCCCTCCTCAAAGACATTCAGACGACCCTTCCCCAGCTTCAAAAAGCCGCCAAAGCCGCCGCCGCCCTCGACGTACTCTCCACCTTCGCCGCCACCGCCGCCGAACGCGGCTTCGTCTGCCCCGAGTTCGCCGACTACCCCGTCATCCATATCGAAAACGGCCGCCATCCCGTCGTCGAGCAACAAGTGCGCCACTTCACCGCCAACCACACCCGCCTCGACCACAAACACCGCCTCATGCTCCTGACCGGCCCCAACATGGGCGGCAAATCCACCTACATGCGCCAAGTCGCCCACATCGTCCTCATGGCACACACCGGCAGCTTCGTCCCCGCCGATGCCGCCCAAATCGGGCCCATCGACCAAATCTTCACCCGCATCGGCGCCTCCGACGACCTCGCCTCCAACCGCTCCACCTTCATGGTCGAAATGAGCGAAACCTCCTACATCCTCCACCACGCCACCGACCAATCCCTCGTCCTCATGGACGAAGTCGGACGCGGCACCTCCACCTTCGACGGCCTCGCCCTCGCGCACGCCATCGCCGAACACCTGCTGCAAAAAAACAAATCCTTCAGCCTCTTCGCCACCCACTATTTCGAGCTGACCAAGCTGCCCGAAGCCCACGCAACGGCAGTCAACATGCACCTCTCCGCACTCGAACAAGGACAAGACATCGTCTTCCTCCACCACATCGAACCCGGCCCCGCCAGCAAAAGCTACGGCATCGCCGTCGCCAAACTCGCCGGCCTGCCCAACCGCGCCCTCAAAGCTGCCCAAAAACATCTGGACGAACTCGAAGCCCAAGCCGCCGCCGTCCGCCCGCAGTTGGACATCTTCAGTACCTTGTCGTCTGAAAACGAATACAGCGGGTTTAGCCAAGACGAAACAGCGGACACTGAAGCCCAAACTGCCGCAAACCAAGAAACCAACCCCGCCCACAACGCACTCGCCGAAGCCCTAAACCAAATCCGCCCCGACGACCTCACCCCCCGCGAAGCTCTAGACGCACTGTATCGCCTTAAGCAGATTGCCGAAGGCGGGGAGTAAGCGCGTTGGTTTATATAAAACAAGGACTTTGGATTCGGATTTCAAGTGCAACACTAGTGTATCAGTGGTTTGAACAGATTCAAGAATAAAACACTTGGCGTTTCGTAGCCAAGTGTTTTTCTTGGCCGGTGGTTCAACTCATCTTGAACCCTGCGTATCTCCCGATTGCTGATGTTTCGGAAATCGGTTTGTTTGGGGAAATATTGGCGGATGAGTCCGTTGGTGTTCTCATTCAGCCCTTTCTCCCAAGAATGGTAGGGGCGGCAAAAATAGGTTTTCGCCTTCAATGCTTCGGCTATTTTGGTGTGTTGATAGAACTCTTTGCCGTTATCCATAGTGATGGTGTGCACTCTGGCTTTATGTGCCTTTAATGCCCTAACGGCTGCCAGAGCAGTGTCTTCGGCTTTGAGGCTATCCAATTTGCAGACGATGGTGTAGCGGGTAACGCGTTCGACCAAGGTCAGTAATGCGCTTTTCTGTCCTTTGCCGACGATGGTGTCGGCTTCCCAATCGCCGATGCGGGTTTTCTGGTCGACGATAGCGGGTCGGTTTTCTATGCCGACACGATTGGGCACTTTGCCTCTGGTCCATGTGCTGCCGTAGCGTTTGCGGTAGGGTTTGCTGCATATTCTGAGATGTTGCCACAAGGTGCCGCCGTTGCTTTTGTCTTGGCGAAGGTAGCGGTAAATGGTGCTGTGGTGGAGCGTGATTTGGTGGTGTTTGCGCAGGTAGGCGCATACTTGTTCAGGACTGAGTTTGCGGCGGATAAGGGTGTCGATGTGTTGAATCCGCTGCGAATCGAGCTTATAGAGTTGTCGCTTACGCTGTTTGATAGTCTGGCTTTGCCGCTGGGCTTTTTCGGCGCTGTATTGTTGCCCTTGTAAGCAGTGCCGCTTGATTTCTCGGCTGATGGTGCTTTTGTGGCGGTTAAGCTGTTTGGCGATTTCGGCGATGGTGCAGTGGCGGGACAGGTATTGGATGTGGCATCGTTCGTCTTGGGTCAGTTGCGTGTAGCTCATGGCAATCTTTCTTGCAGGAAAGGCCGTATGCTACCGCATACTGGCCTTTTTCTGTTAGGGAAAGTTGCACTTCAAATGCGAATCCGCCGCCGTCTGAAAATTTTCAGACGTCCTTTCCCACCCTTATGGCAATAAAACCACACCAACCAATGTAAACCGTCATCTAAGCCTTTATCATTTTTTCTACACTCCACCGCCACTGCCAAACACCCCTCTCTCCACACAGCAAGCCCCATAAATCTTCATATTTTTCATCGCACTTTACGCAAATTATAAATCGCGCACCTCGACACTTCGGTCGATACAAATTTAGCCGTTTCAATGAATTACAAACGTTAAGTACTTGAGAAAATGGGTAACGCCTCGGCAAAGGCGGTTGCAGGACATCTGCAAGCATCCGATACTGGATTCGTCGGAAGCAGAACAAGCTTCCTGTTTATCCGTGAAGGAGCATTATCATGAAAAAAACCTTACTGACTGTTTTATTGGCTACCGCTTCCGCTATTACTTTCGCTGACGGTTCATTTACCGGCGCAGGCTTGGAAGTCGGCGCGGGCGCAACCAAAAGTGATGTCCGCAATGTCAATCTGAACGAAAAAACCAAAGGCGACGTCGCCGTACGCGGCAGCTACAACACACAATTCGGACAAACCAACTGGATTGGCGGCGTTGAAGCCGGCGTCAAACCGCTGCACCGTAAAATTGCGGGCAATGCAAAACAAAAAGTCGATGCCAACGTTTCCTACGTCCAAGGCTACCGCCTGACCGACAATGCGCTGGCTTACGGTAAGGTCGGCTACCACTACGGCCGCTTCGACAATCTGGGCGCGAAACGCAGCAATATGAACGGTCTCGGCTACGGTGTGGGCGCGAAATACGCCGTTACGCCGAATGTCGAAGTCGGTGCCGAATGGGAGCAAACCCGTTATAAAAAAGACGATTTGAAAGTCCACAACAACAGCTACATGGCTACTGTCGGCTACCGCTTCAAATAATCTTTTTTAAACAGACAAAGGTCGTCTGAAACCCAAATTTTGGTTTCAGACGACCTTTTTTATCAGCATTTCCGATTTGGATTGACTATCTAGCCGACTTCTCAGTTCATCATTCGTGTACAGGAATGATGATATAGTGGATTAACAAAAATCAGGACAAGGCGACGAAGCCGCAGACAGTACAATTAGTACGGCAAGGCGAGGCAACGCCGTACTGGTTTAAATTTAATCCACTATAATAAATATCGTATCAAAAACCAAACGAATCGTTATACCGATTGCTGATTTGCTGTTTTTTCAGTCGGTAAAGAAAGTATGCGCGCCCAGATAATTCTTCGCGTAAAACGGGCTGGAGAGTTTTTCGGTTTTAATGGTTTTGCCGCTGCTTGGCGCATGGATGAATTCACCATTGCCGATGTATAGGCCGACATGCGAGTATTTGTTCGCACCGCCTGTGTTGAAGAAAACGAGGTCGCCTGCCTTGAGGCGGCTTTCGGGGATTTTACGGCTGGCTGCCGCCATATCGCGGGCGGTTCGCGGTAGGCTGACGCCGAGGGCGTTTTTATAGACGAATTGAATCATGCCGCTGCAATCAAAACCGGTGGAAGTAGTGCTGCCGCCCCATTTGTACGGCGTACCGATAAGGCCCATGCTGTGCAACATCAGCTCTTGCGAACCTTGGGTGTGGTCGATATTGCTGATGCGGACGGGTTGGACTTTTCGGGCAGTAGCGTGGGGTTTGGCCGTCGGACGGTGTTTGCCTGTTGAGAAGCCGCATGAGGCAAGAAAAGGGATTAGGGAGGCTGTCAGGATAGTTTGAAATATGTGTTTCATGATGGTTAACCTTTATGAGTAACACTGATTGTCGCCTTTTTAAGGTCGTCTGAAACCTGAATTTTGGGCTTCAGACGACTGTTGTTTATGCAATGAAAGCTGGCTTGGGAAAACTCAAGTAACATGGGCTTTGCCTGCGAACTTGCCGTCTGCCAATCTAAATCCGTTAGCTGTACCTGTTATTTATATCGTGGGTAAAACCCACACTACGGGTGGCTGTAAGACAGCTTGTCCCTTCCCCCGACTGGTTGGGGAAGGTTAGGATGCGGGTGGCTTTGTGGGTTGAACTGGCCCCCAAATCTTGGACACTCATAAAAGCCTATTCAGGCGCTCTGTGCAAGCTGGGTTCTGTATGCGACAGGACTCAGCTTTTTCAATTTCAAACTGCAACGTTCCCAGTTGTAGTAATCCATATAGTCATCTATCTGTTTCATCAATTCGTCCACCGTCAATTCTCCTGCGTTATAGAAACACTCCGTCTTCAACACCGCAAAGAAGCTCTCCATCGGCGCATTGTCCCAACAGTTCGCCTTACGCGACATGCTTTGAACCATGGAATGCTCCGCAAGCAATTCCCTATACCCCGCCGTACGGTACAGCACACCCTGGTCGGAATGCAGCATCGTTCCTTTCTTATCAGTCAGACCGGGTGCGGCCTTTTCGAGCATTTCCTTCACCATTTCGCTGTTAGCATTGCGGCTCATGGCGTAGGCGACGATCTCGCGGTTGAACAGGTCCAAGATTGGTGAGAGGTACAGTTTGCCGTCCTTTCCTTTGAGTTCGGTCACGTCGGTCAGCCATTTTTCGTTGGGCTTTCGGGCTTTGAACCGGCGTTTGAGGAGGTGTTCCGATATTTCGCCCATGGCGGGATGGCGGTAGGCTTTTTCGCCCGTATAAGGGCTTTCAGCCCCAACTGCTTCATCAACCTCGCTGCTTTTTTGCGGTTCCAATCCAATGCTGCGGCAATGCGCCTTTGCCCGTAGCGTCCTTTATGCCGTTCGTAGATTTCGGCGATAAGGGCTTTGTCGGCTGCATCGGGGTCGGGCCGGTCTTGGTGATGGTAGTAAAAGCTGCTTTTGGGCAGGTTTGCGATGTGCAGCAGGTATTTGAGCGGGTGTTGCGCCCTCAGTGCTTGGACGGTTTGGCTTTGTCCTTTGCGGTCTGCTTTTGGCTGAGGGCTTTCAACTCCTTTAGGTAGGCGACCTTTGCGCGCATATAGCACAACTCTTCGATAAGCTCTGCCTGTGTTTTTTCTTGGTCGGGTTTATCTGCGATGAAGGGGTTTTTGCGGTGTTGGGGCATGGTTTTGGATTGGGGATGTTCGAGTGCGCCGATACCGCCTTCTTGATAAGCGCGTATCCATCGCCGCAGGTGGGTTCGGGAAATGCCGTAGTGGTCTGCGGTACGCTGTTGGCTGCGTATATGCAGGTAGTGGAGTACGGCTTGGTATTTGAAGTGTAATGTATATTTGCTCATAAAAAAACTGCACCTTGCGAGTTGGAGGGGATGTGTCCAACTTTTGGGGTGCAGTTCAAAACCAAACACGGTTTCAGACGACCTTTTGATTGTTGAGTTTTTCAACCCATCTTACGTTTGATACTTAAGATCTTTGTATCCATTCTTCTTTTCTAATTCCAAATTCAAATTCAGCCTGTTTAAATGCCGAATCTAATGTGTCATGATAAGTATCCGTTTGTTCCCGACCGGTCTCATCCAAATAAAATAAATAAAATCCCTGGTCATCTTCATATTGAACAATACTTAAAGCAACAGGCTTGGGAAGTATCCCCATTGGAGTGCGATGAATCGTTCTAATAGAAAAATCTTTATTTTTATCTAAGATAACTTTGAATAATTCTTTTACACTCATAATTTTTTAATCCTGAATAATTGTTACTACACTATTTTCTATTACACGTCCATTGGGTTTGTCATATGATTCAAAATGACCATGATGTGTAGATGAATTTGTTTCATGATGACCATATCGTACCTGTCGCATTCCATCTTGTGATATATATCGACCATTTTGATATGACTTATAGTTTTCCCCTAGCCATTTCTCAGCTGAATTTAAAAAAGTAGATTCAGATACAGTTCCTGCATAGTATTAAGGAGCTCTTTTGGGAGGACAATCATTATGAACCCAAACCCCTTCCGTTTCCGCCTTATCACCCTTGACGAAGTAAGTATGCCAGTCGGCAACGGTCAGATTGTAGGCTTGCAGCGGTTCTTGTTTAACGGTAACGCTTTGAACGGTCGGCTCCGCACCGTTTTCGGCAAATAGCCTGCTTCCCGCTTTCAAATCTTCCGCTTTAATCCATTTGCCGCCCGAATAAAACGGGTGGATACGGTTGGAAACAAGGGTTTGTATTTTACCGAGGTCGTCTGAAACTTCAATGTAAACGGTTTCTTGATACGGATTGCCGTATCGGGCGGTAACGGGTTTGTATCCCGTTTCTCCGCTTGCCTCGTCCTTGGCGAAGACGCGGTCGCCGACCCGGATACGGGCGATGGCTTTGTAGCCGTCTGCCGTTTTGACCAAGGTGCTGCCGTGGAAGGAGCAGGTGTAGGATTTTTGAAGAAATTAGTTCTCAATATTCTGTTTCAAATGAAGGAAAGGTCGTCTGATGTTTTTCAGACGACCTTGGATTCGGATTTCAAGTGCAACACTATGGTACTAGTGGTTTGAACAGATTCAAGAATAAAACACTTGGCGTTTCGTAGCCAAGTGTTTTTCTTGGCCGGTGGTTCAATTCATCTTGAACCCTGCGTATCTCCCGATTGCTGATGTTTCGGAAATCGGTTTGTTTGGGGAAATATTGGCGGATGAGTCCGTTGGTGTTCTCATTCAGCCCTTTCTCCCAAGAATGGTAGGGGCGGCAAAAATAGGTTTTCGCCTTCAATGCTTCGGCTATTTTGGTGTGTTGATAGAACTCTTTGCCGTTATCCATAGTGATGGTGTGCACTCTGGCTTTATGTGCCTTTAATGCCCTAACGGCTGCCAGAGCAGTGTCTTCGGCTTTGAGGCTATCCAATTTGCAGACGATGGTGTAGCGGGTAACGCGTTCGACCAAGGTCAGTAATGCGCTTTTCTGTCCTTTGCCGATGATGGTGTCGGCTTCCCAATCGCCGATGCGGGTTTTCTGGTCGACGATAGCGGGTCGGTTTTCTATGCCGACGCGGTTGGGCACTTTGCCTCTGGTCCATGTGCTGCCGTAGCGTTTGCGGTAGGGTTTGCTGCATATTCTGAGGTGTTGCCACAAGGTGCCGCCGTTGCTTTTGTCTTGGCGGAGGTAGCGGTAAATGGTGCTGTGGTGGAGTGTTATCCCGTGATGTTTGCGCAGGTAGGCGCATACTTGTTCGGGACTGAGTTTGCGGCGGATAAGGGTGTCGATGTGTTGAATCAGCTGCGAATCAAGCTTATAGGGCTTTCGCTTACGCTGTTTGATAGTCCGGCTCTGCTTCTGTGCTTTTTCGGCGCTGTATTGCTGCCCTTGGGTGCGGTGCCGTCTGATTTCGCGGCTGATGGTGCTTTTGTGTCGGTTAAGCTGTTTGGCGATTTCGGCGATGGTGCAGTGGCGGGACAGGTATTGGATATGGTATCGTTCGTCTTGGGTCAGTTGTGTGTAGCTCATGGCAATCTTTCTTGCAGGAAAGGCCGTATGCTACCGCATACTGGCCTTTTTCTGTTAGGGAAAGTTGCACTTCAAATGCGAATCCGCCGACCTTTGATCAAATTTAAGAAAGCCCTTACCAAACAAACGGTTTCCTATTCATATCCGAAAGGTTGTCAACTTCATTATCCAGCAAGAACTGCTCAAAAGCATTCCAACCTTTCTTTTCCACCAATTCTGCTTCCTGTTTATACAACGGGACAAGCAAAGGGAAAACGATATTGTAGTGTTCGCCATAACAGACCTGAAAATCATCATCGAAATAAAATGGGGCGGAAACATACAGTGCGTCCATTTTTGTTGAATCAACAATGCTTCTAGGCAAATAAATAACCTGTCCTCGAAGAAGAATTTTTTTGTTCTCAATGATGGTTTCTGCCAACCATCTTAAAAATGGAAAAATCTGATTTTCATCATATTTTAAAGAACATACAAAAAGTATTTCAAATCTACTTTTATAATTCAGATCATGTTTGCTTAACCCTAAAGTAATATAAGTTTTTAAATCCCTGTTAGGGGAAGAGGGAATAGCTGCGATATTTAATTTGTACTGACTTCCCGAATCGCTTTTCGAGCCATGAGAAATAATGCCTATATATTTTTCAACATGATTAATCATATTACTTTTTAAATCTACTATCATTGTCTTTTCCTGAACGATTACAATGGCGGCATTCCAACCCTGTCCCAGAATTAAAATCATTAATCAGTTCTTTTCTATTGGCATGATTTTTATCTCGGTTATTCCAAGAAGGATTATGACTTACGTCCCAACCATCTTTGGTATTTCTATTTTCTCTATTATGTGGATTTCCATGTACATCTTTACCACATGTTGGACATTGTTTCGTATTAGGTTTACTGCCATCTTTGGCAGCATCCCAAGCATTTTCAACAGTTGATTTTCGAAACCCTGATGGTCTGTCAGTATTAAAGTTTTTATTGCCACTATACGGACACTCATTATGAACCCAAACCCCTTCCGTTTCCGCCTTATCACCCTTGACGAAGTAAGTATGCCAGTCGGCAACGGTCAGATTGTAGGCTTGCAGCGGTTCCGGTTTGACGGTAACGCTTTGAACGGTCTGCTCTGCACCGTTTTCGGCAAACAGCCGGCTTCCTGCTTTCAAATCTTCCGCTTTAATCCATTTGCCGCCCGAATAAAACGGGTGGATGCGGTTGGAAACGAGGGTCTGTATTTTACCGAGGTCGTCTGAAACTTCAATGTAAACGGTTTCTTGGTACGGATTACCGTATTGGGCGGTAACGGGTTTGTATCCCGTTTCCCCACTTGCTTCGTCCTTGGCAAAGACGCGGTCGCCGGCCCGGATACGGGCAATGGCTTTGTAGCCGTCTGCCGTTTTGACCAGGGTGCTGCCGTGGAAGGAGCAGGTGTAGGATGTTGAAAAATCTCTGCTGACATCAGCTTTCCCTGCTTTTGCCGCCTTCGTCAGGTTTTTGGCTTTGATATATGGCAGGGCATTGGACATGGCTTCGACGGTTTCGGCGGCATTGGGATTTTCCGCCGTCCAATCGCGGACAGTTTTGCCGATTTTTTCTTCCGATTTTGCCAAACTCCTCAAATGGTCGATGGCGGTAATGGCGTTGTCCGGCGACATGGTGCTGATGGCCGCTGCAGTCGCCATATCGATGGCAAAACCCGTCCCTTGAACCGCATCGCCTACGCCGATGGCTTCTCCGGCACTGAGAAAGGGATTGAGGGCACCTGCGGCGACACCATTGATAAATTCCATGCTGTTACCCCAGCGGTTGAGCCCGGGGTTGTGTTCGAACATTTTTTTATTGGCTTCTTCGGCACGGTCGGAAAAATTTTTCGGTATGTTGCCGAATCTGTCCGCAAACCGTTGCTGCGTCGAGCGGTTGTCGTCGTGAACAACAGTCTGCCTCCTTACCTGGCCTTTGGCAACGTAGGAGTAAATATCCCGGGCGCCGTGAGGTGCGGGGTAGCCGCCTCCCTGCGGGCCGTCGTAACCGTCGGCAGGGTGGTGTTCGTAGCCGTCCCATGACATGCTGGCAAAGGTCATGCCCGTACCGTCGATTACTTTGCCGCCTTTCCAACTGTCGCTTTTGCTGGCACTGTTGTCGAACGGGGAATGGACTTCATGTCCGTGTCCGGAAAAGCGGACGATATATCCGGGATTACTGAAGATGGTTGCGGTTTCCATCTGTAAATTGCCCAACCGTTGTGTGATGGTGGGCGAAATGGTCATCAGTCCGGTACGCTCGGCCACGGTTCCGCGTGCTTTGCCGAAGAGGTGGAATTTTTTGCCGGGGTCGAAATTCTCCCGTCGGAGCAAATCCTGTACTACAGGGTCGTTCCTTAAGTCCGCCGCGAGGGCGGGCTGCCCGAAGGCAGCCGCCGTTACGGCGCAGGCGGCAAGGAGATTTGTCAGTCTGCGCAGCGGTTTCACGGTTTATTCTCCTTCACGGCGGCGGATGACTTCGTCGCTGACATCAAGGTTTTGGGCATTGCCTTGTTTGAAGTCCGGACGGTTTTGGGCGGTTGTGTCACCGTAGGGGGTGATGTCGGAGAAATCGACCATCAGGCCGTCTGAAGCTTTGACGGTTTTGCTGACTTTGTAAGGGCCGGTCCAAAGGGCGTATTTTTCTTTGTATTGGGATTCGTAGGCAGCGGAAGTGGGTTTGATCAGCAGTTTTCGGCTGTTGCGGTCAACGGCGAAATACTCGAGCTTGGTTTGGGCTTTAAGGGTTTCGGCGTTGTAGATGTGCAGTTCGGTACGGCTGCGGATGGTGCCGAATACGTCGACGGTTACGAATACGTCGGTGTCGGCGTATTCGGGCGGCACGACTTCGATGCCGCGCAGGTAGAAGATGGTTTGGACGAGGTTGGTCAGGAAGGAAACGTCGCGGGGATTGGTAATCAGGGTTTCGTTGCGGTAGTCGCCCGTGCCGTTGACAGACAATCCGGCAGACCGTTCGCCTTTGCGTCCGCTGTTTTTAGTCAGAGCGGCGGCGGGGGCGTTCAAAAGCGATGTGGAAGTGGTAACGCTGGAGAGCGCATCAGCTTTGGTAGTGGCAGTAGTATCGTAGGTGGGATAGCTGTATTGGGTGGCGCTGTCGGGGTTGTTTTGGTAGCCGCCGCGAATCAATGCGTCGATGGAGTAGCGTCCGCCGGTAATGTTGCCCGATCCTTGATCGCCCATGGTAGAAACGTAAAGGGCGACTTTTCGGCCTTTCAGGGCAGACAGATCCATTTCTTTGACGGCGGCACGGGACGAGGCGGCGACGAGTTCTTGTTCGACGGCAAAGCGTTTGCCGCCGCCGTGTGAAGGAATGCCGGTCAGTGTACCGCAGCCGGTGAGCAGGAGGGCGGATAGGGTAAGTGTAGAGAGAAGAATTTTCATGTTGTTCCTTAGATTTGCGTATTAAAAAAACTGAGGTTGGTTAACCTTCCTTAGTTTAATTTAATTTTAAATAAAAAATGTAAAGAACAACTTAAACGGTATATTTGAAGGACAAAAGGATAATGTCGTCTGAAAGCAGAAATTAATTTTTCAGACGACCTTTTGATCTTAATAAACCCGACGCGCGGGATACGGGCGCGGGTAAGGCGGGTAGGGATAGCCGTAGCGGTGTACCGACTCGCTGTCCTGATAGATGACGGTCGTTCCCGGCGGGGCGTTGACGGTAACGGTTTTGTTGATGGTGGTTTGGGAATGGACGGGCAGGTCGAGGACGGCGGTGCGCCCGTATGGGGTTTCGGTGTAGAAGCAGCCGCCCAGTGCGGTCAGCGTGAAGGCGTAAAGTAGGGATTTCTTCATAAGATTCCTTCATTCAAAACGAAACGGTAAGGGGTCGTCTGAAAACACAGTTTCGATACGGTTGAAGCCGATTTTGGGGTTTCAGATGACCCTTTTATAGCCAACATCCTTAACTTTAAATACGGCATATCATCAAATTCCGTCATTCCCGCCCCCGCCTGCGCGAGGACAGGCTACGGCGGGGACGGGCATAACGGCAACCAATAAGTTGCGTATCGAAAATAAAGTCATTTGACTATATCCAGCCGAACAGATGAACCGGCGTTTTTTCAGACGACCTTCCCGCTTACCTTAACACGGTCTTCGTCCAGCGGCTGACCCATTGTTTCTGTTTGGTGTCGATGTCGTTGCGGCTGGGCGAGTCGGTGTGTTTCGGGGCTTGGGCGAACTCGAAGACTTTGGGCAGCGGCGTATTTTTCACGGCGGGATAGACCCACATTTCGGTCGGCAGGGCTTTTTGCACTTCGCCACTTTGCAGCCACTGTACGAGTTTCGCCGCCAGCTCGGGCTGTTTCGCGCCTTTCAAGACTGCCGCGCCTTCGACTTGGCGGAACACGCCGCCTTTGAGGAAAAGGTTGCCGGTCGGCGGCACGCTGTATTTGCCTTTGGAGTAGTGGACTTCGGCGGCGGGGCTGGCGGCGTAGCTGACGACGAGCGGATAGGCGCCGCCGTTTTGGGTGAAGTCGGTGTAATAGGCTTCACTCCAGCCTTTGGCGACTTTCACGCCGTTTTGACGCATCTGCGCCCACCATTTGAACGCGCCCTCTTCGCCCATGCCGCCGATGTTCGCCATCAGGAAGGCAAGTCCGGGCGAGGAGGTAGCGGGCGAGGGCGTAACCAGCAGGTTTTTATATTCGGGGCGGGTCAAGTCCTGCAAGGTTTTGGGCAGCGGCAGTTTTTTCTGTTCAAACCATTTTTTGTCGTAGTTGAGGGTAACGTAGCCGTAATTGACCGCCGCGATGACGGGCATGCCCGCTGAAACGGGCGCGGATTTGGGCTGCGCCGCCGCCAGTATGCCTGCTTCGCGCGCTTTGCCGATGTTGGCGTTGTCCAACCCGTACACCGCGTCGGCAATCGGGTTTGCCTTACTGAGAATCAGCTTGTTGAGCATTTCGTTGCCGCTGCCCGCTTTGATGACGGAGACTTTGGCATCGTTGGCTTTTTCAAACTGCGCGATGACGGATTGGGGCAGGCTGAAGGATTTGTGCACGGCAAGGCGCACTTCAGTCTGGGCGGATAAGTTTGCCGAAGCCAGCAAGAGGGCGAGGGCGGATAATTTCAGTTTCATTCTCTAACCTTTGTACGGGTAAAATACGAAACATCATAACAAAATCCGCATCAACACACGACATGAACTTTTCCCCCATTTGGCTGTTTGACCTCGACAACACGCTGCACAACGCCGATGCCGGCATTTTCTACATCATCAACCGCGCCATGACCGACTACATGGCGCAACGCCTCAAGCTCTCCGAAGAGGCGGCATCCGACCTGCGTCAGGACTATTGGCACCGATACGGCGCGACGCTTGCCGGCCTGCAAATCCACCATCCCGAAATCGACATCCGCGAGTTTCTGCGCGAAAGCCATCCCATCGCGCAAATCTTGGCAAAATTGGAGGGCATGGAGGGAACCGAAAGCGTTTTAGGTCGTCTGAAAGGACGCAAAGCCGTTTTTTCCAACGGCCCTTCGTTTTACGTCCGCGCTATCATCGGGGCATTGGGTTTGGAAAACCGTTTTGACGCGCTCTTCGGCACGGACGACTTCGGGCTGCGTTACAAGCCCGACCCGCAAGCCTACCTGACCGTCTGCCGCCTGCTCGACGCTGCGCCCGAACAGTGCATCATGATCGACGACAGCGCGGACAACCTGCACCAAGCCAAAGAGCTGGGCATGAAAACCGTATGGTTCGGCAGCAAAGCCCATCCCCTGCCCTTTACCGACGCCGTTGCAAAAGATATGCAGGCGCTCGCCGAATGTGCCGAAAAACTGTCGGCACTCGTCTGAAACCTTTACAATATCGGGTTTGAACAACGGCACCAAGCCGCCCGACCACAAGGACAACCATCATGCGATACACCGCCCTCATCCTCGCCGCCGCAGCCGCCCTGACCGGCTGTACTTGGGAAACCTACCAAAACGAATCCGGCCACACCTCCCTGCGCCCCAAATACGAAAAAGGCACGCGCATCTATTACGAAGACGGCACCTACTCCCGCGATATGCGTTACAACCAATACCGCCCCGAACGCCGCACCCTCAAACCGCTGCACGGCGACCAAGAAAACGTACGCGGCACGACATGGAACAAACCCCAAGGCGCCGGACAAACCGCGCCCGAAACGCAAACTGAGGAATAATCCGCCCGCAGAGGTCGTCTGAAACTGTCTTTTCCGTTTCAGACGACCTCAAACATAACCGCCATCCCGTTCGTCCCATATCTGCCGTCCTTCTCAAGGAGAAAACCATGCGTTCCCTCGCCCTGATTTTCGTTACCGCCGCCATCCTGAGCGGCTGCACCTCAGACCGCTACGACTTCGACAGCCGTCCCGCCGACACATCCGCGCGCACGCCCCTGAAACCGACCACACTCGACCGCTTGGAACATGGCAGCCATGCCGACTCTTACCGGTTCACCCCCAAACCCAACAAACCATAACCCCCAAACGTCCGCACGCCAAACCCAAATAAAAAGGTCGTCTGAAACCCCAAAACCCCGTTCAGACGACCCCTAAATACCCCCTTCATCAACATTGCATTCGAGAAAGCCCATCATGTCCGCCACACCCCTCAACATCGTCATCCTCGCCGCCGGCAAAGGCACGCGCATGTATTCCAAAATGCCCAAAGTGCTGCACCGCATCGGCGGCAAGCCCATGGTCGAGCGCGTTATCGACACCGCCGCCGCCCTGAATCCCCAAAACATCTGCGTCGTCATCGGACACGGCAAAGACCAAGTTTTAGACACCGTCAAACGCGACGTCGTCTGGGTCGAACAAACCGAACAACTCGGCACCGGCCACGCCGTCAAAACCGCCCTGCCCCACCTCGCCGCCGAAGGTCGCACGCTGGTGCTGTACGGCGACGTTCCCCTGATTGACACCGCCACCCTCGAAACCCTGCTCGAAGCCGCAGGCAGCGAAGTCGGACTGTTGACCGACGTTCCCGCCGACCCGACAGGCTTGGGCCGCATCATCCGCGACAGCCAAGGCAACGTAACCGCCATCGTCGAAGAAAAAGACGCCGACGCCGCCCAAAAAGCCGTCCGCGAAATCAACACAGGCATCCTCGTCCTGCCCAACGCCAAACTCGAAAACTGGCTGAACAGCCTCTCCAGCAACAACGCCCAAGGCGAATACTACCTGACCGACCTCATCGCCAAAGCCGTTGCCGACGGCATCAAAGTCCATCCCGTCCAAGTGCGCGCCTCCCACCTCGCCGCCGGCGTGAACAACAAACTCCAGCTTGCCGAACTCGAACGCATCTTCCAAACCGAACAAGCGCAAGAATTGCTCAAAGCAGGCGTCACCCTGCGCGACCCCGCCCGCTTCGACTTAAGAGGTCGTCTGAAACACGGACAAGACGTCGTGATTGACGTCAACGTCGTCCTCGAAGGCGACATCGAAATCGGCGACAACGTCGAAATCGGCGCAAACTGCGTCATCAAACACGCCAAAATCGGCGCAAACAGCAAAATCGCCCCCTTCTCCCACCTCGAAGACTGCGAAGTCGGACAAAACAACCAAATCGGCCCCTACGCCCGCCTGCGTCCGAAAGCCCGCCTTTCAGACGACGTACACGTCGGCAACTTCGTCGAAATCAAAAACGCCGCCATCGGCAAAGGCACCAAAGCCAACCACCTCACCTACATCGGCGACGCCGAAGTTGGTAGCAAAACCAACTTCGGCGCAGGCACGATCATTGCCAACTACGACGGCGTGAACAAATACAAAACCATCATCGGCGACGAAGTCCGCATCGGCTCCAACTGCGTCCTAGTCGCCCCCGTCACCCTCGGCAACAAAGTTACAACCGGCGCAGGCAGCACGATTACCAAAAACGTCGAAGACAACAAACTCGCCCTCGCCCGCGCCCGCCAAACCGTCATCGAAGGTTGGGTACGTCCCGAAAAAGGGGATAAGAAATAGAGCAGTAAATCGCTTTCCTCCTAGATTCGTATCAACCCAAAAGGTCGTCTGAAAACTTAAAACAACAAGTTTTCAGACGACCTTTCATTTAACCCTACAAGCTCGGAATAAACCCAGCCCGTAGCGTGGGCTTTGCCCGCAAACCTGTTGTCTGACAATCAAAATCGGGCAGTTATCTTTATGTTCATTTCGCGGGCAAAGCCCACGCTACCCGTTGCAGCAACAGCAACCTGTCCCTTCCCCCGTCTGGTGGGGGAAGGTTAGGATGGGGGTGGTTTCTGAGGTTTAGGTAAAATCAAATTCGTACAATCCGCAGAACCACCCTCTCCCCGGCCCTCTCCCGCCGGACGGGAGAGGGGGGCAGGTTACCAGTCGAAACGAGGTCGTCTGAAGACTCTGAGATTTGAGTTTGGGAGAAACAAACTCACTCCCCTCGTTTTCAGACGACGGCGGATTCGCATTTGAAGTGCAACTTTCCCTAACAGAAAAAGGCCAGTATGCGGTAGCATACGGCCTTTCCTGCAAGAAAGATTGCCATGAGCTACACGCAACTGACCCAAGACGAACGATGCCACATCCAATACCTGTCCCGCCACTGCACCATCGCCGAAATCGCCAAACAGCTTAACCGCCACAAAAGCACCATCAGTCGCGAAATCAGACGGCACCGCACCCAAGGGCAGCAATACAGCGCCGAAAAAGCACAGAAGCAGAGCCGGACTATCAAACAGCGTAAGCGAAAGCCCTATAAGCTTGATTCGCAGCTGATTCAACACATCGACACCCTTATCCGCCGCAAACTCAGTCCCGAACAAGTATGCGCCTACCTGCGCAAACATCACGGGATAACACTCCACCACAGCACCATTTACCGCTACCTCCGCCAAGACAAAAGCAACGGCGGCACCTTGTGGCAACACCTCAGAATATGCAGCAAACCCTACCGCAAACGCTACGGCAGCACATGGACCAGAGGCAAAGTGCCCAACCGCGTCGGCATAGAAAACCGACCCGCTATCGTCGACCAGAAAACCCGCATCGGCGATTGGGAAGCCGACACCATCATCGGCAAAGGACAGAAAAGCGCATTACTGACCTTGGTCGAACGCGTTACCCGCTACACCATCGTCTGCAAATTGGATAGCCTCAAAGCCGAAGACACTGCTCTGGCAGCCGTTAGGGCATTAAAGGCACATAAAGCCAGAGTGCACACCATCACTATGGATAACGGCAAAGAGTTCTATCAACACACCAAAATAGCCGAAGCATTGAAGGCGAAAACCTATTTTTGCCGCCCCTACCATTCTTGGGAGAAAGGGCTGAATGAGAACACCAACGGACTCATCCGCCAATATTTCCCCAAACAAACCGATTTCCGAAACATCAGCAATCGGGAGATACGCAGGGTTCAAGATGAATTGAACCACCGGCCAAGAAAAACACTTGGCTACGAAACGCCAAGTGTTTTATTCTTGAATCTGTTCAAACCACTAGTACCATAGTGTTGCACTTGAAATCCGAATCCAAGGACCTTTTATTCAATCAAAACAGACTTGGGATAACTCAAGTAGCGTGGGCTTTGCCCACGAAATCTATCATCCAATAATCAAAATCAGACAACAGCCGAATGGACATACATTTTGGCATTTATCTCGTGGGCAAAGCCCACGCTACTCGTTGCAGCAACAGCAACCTGTCCCTTCCCCCGTCCGGCGGGGGAAGGTTAGGATGGGGGTGGCTTCTGAGGTTTAGGTAAAATCAAATTCGTGCAATCCGCAGAACCACCCTCTCCCCAGCCCTCTCCCGCCGGACGGGAGAGGGGGCAAGTTGCAAGTTAAAACAAGGTCGTCTGAAAACTTTGAGATTTGAGTTTGGGAGAAACAAACTCGCTCCTCCCATTTTCAGACGACCTTTTATTTAACCCGACAGGCTAGGAATAAACCCAATCCGTAGCGTTGGCTTTGTCCGCGAACCTGCTGTCCGACAATCCGAATCGGATGGTTGTCTTTATCTTCATTTCGCGGGCAAAGCCCACGCTACGGGTCGTCTGGAAACCTAGTTCACATTTTCAGACGACCTTGTTTGCCATATCCGCCTTGCCCGTATTCAAACCGTCCTAACGCTCGATGCCGCCACACAGTCGTTCGACGATTTCCACCGCGCTGCCGGGGCGGCACAGTCCTGCGTTTTGTCCCGCCCAAAATGGGGAAAAGTCATAGCAGCCTTGTTTTTCGGCGGCGGCTTTCAATGCGCCGACGGCTGCGCCCGCCAAGGGAAACGGGAGCGCTGCGTCATTCATCGGGCCGGCTTCGCGTATGAAGCGGT
This sequence comes from Neisseria sicca, assembly GCF_017753665.1. Classification (NCBI taxonomy): domain Bacteria; kingdom Pseudomonadati; phylum Pseudomonadota; class Betaproteobacteria; order Neisseriales; family Neisseriaceae; genus Neisseria; species Neisseria sicca. The sequence continues at coordinate 2,189,211 of NZ_CP072524.1, read as the reverse complement.
TGTAAAGCCCGCGCGCCGCGCCGCCGCTGAACAAGTTGGTCACTACGGTATCTTCAGGACAGGAGGTTTGGATGGCGGCGCGGTGAGCGGGTTTGGTCAGGGCTTCGTCTGCGAGCAGGAAGGCGGTTCCGACCTGCACTGCGGACGCACCCAATCCCAACGCGGCGCGGACGGCGGCGGCATCGGAAACGCCGCCTGCGGCTATAACAGGCAGGCGCACGGCCTTGCGGATGGCGGGCAACAGGGCAAACAAGCCGCTTTGGCCGTCGGGATAGCGGTTTAAAAACCATCCCCGATGACCGCCCGCTTCCCACGCTTGGGCTATCACGGCATCCGCGCCGTTTTGTTCCAGCCAGACGGCTTCTTCGACCGTCGTCGCGCTGCTCCACACTTCCGCGCCCGTCGCTTTGACGCGCTGCAAGTATTCGGGCGCAGGCAAACCAAAGTGGAAGCTGACCACAGGCGGGCGGTAACGTTCCACACATGCCAACGCATCGGCATCAAACGGCTGGCGTCCGCCGCCGCTGGGAATGTCGTTTTCCGTCAGCCCGTAAGCCTCGAAATATGGACGCAGCACGGCAAACCAGGCATCGTATTGCGCGCGTTCGGCAGACGGCGTGCGGTGGGCGAAAAAGTTGAGGTTGTACGGACGGCCTCCGCCCTCCTGCTTCATCCGTGCCAACGCTTTTTCCAAACCCGCGGCGTCATACATCGCCCCCGCCAACGAACCCAAAGCACCGGTTTTGCCGACAGCCAAAGTCAGCTCTGTGTCATGTGCAAACGCCATCGGTGCTTGAATCAGCGGATAGCGCAGCGAGGATAAAATGCGGCTCATGTCTGTTTCTCCTTGTAAACTGTTTCGTCAGCCGGCTTGAAATTTCTTCAGTTTAAATACGCGGACTGACCATGTGGAACATGGCTGAATTTTGCCACAAAAAATAGTCGGGCATGGCTGCAAGGTCGTCTGAAAACAAATCTTAGCGTTTTGTGTCAAGCGGGTGTTTGCGAAATCCAGCATATTGGAAAACTACCCCTCCTATTCAACCCGATATAGAAAAAGGTCGTCTGAAAACCCTGTTTCGGGTTTTCAGACGACCTTTGCTTTGCCTTCAAACAGGCTTTAGGTCAGGATTACCATTGGTAGCCGACACCTGCGGTCGCGCCGTAGTGGCCGCGCGAGTTGCCGGTAGCGGTACCTTTGATGACCCAGTTGCCGCCGTCGGAGATGCTGGAGAAGCCGACTGCGTAGCCGCTTTCACCGCGGTATACGCCGCCTGCAACCGCCATCATGCTCTTACCCGGCAGGTAGGCTTGCGGCAGACCAGCCACCGCCATTGCTGCTGCGGTACCGGCTTTAGAGTCGCTTTCAACATTGTCGATACGTTGGTTGATCTGGTCGCCCATGTTCACCACGTAATTGCCAAGGTTGGTCACCCTTTGGTTAATCGCCTGATTAGCTTGATACAACTGGCTGCCGTTAACCGCATCGGTGCTGTCTGCGGCGACGGTACCTGCGGCGACGTTGGTGACTTTCTTACCGCCTGCGTTGATGCCCTCGGCAGTGATGTTGACATCGCCTGCTTTCAGACCGTCTTTGCCCAGCACCACTTTGTCGCCGACGTTGACGCCGCTGTTGTTCACAACCGTATCGCCTGCTTTGACGCTGTCGACTTTCAGGTCTTTGTTGAGGCCGACCTGAATACCGTTCGCACCTGCGGTGGTGGTGATGTTGACATCGCCTTTAACAGCGACGGTATCACCCAGTTTGTTGGCAACGGTCGTACCGCTGTCGCCTGCGAAGCTGATGCCTTTGTTGTCTACTGCGTCTTTCGCCGCTACGCCTTTGGCGATGTCGGCTTTGACGGCTTTAGACAGGTCAACCGCGTAGTCGGTTACGTTGTTGGCGTCTTTGTTGCCTTTGGTCACGACGATATTGTCGGAACCTGCGGAAACGCTCGCGCCGTCTGCGTTCACGGTGTAAACGGTTTGACCGTTCGCACCTTGTTTGCTGCTCACGCTGGCGATGTTGGTACCGGCTTCGACTTCTGTCTTAGCAGCAGCGGTCAGACGGTTCAACTGTCCAACATTTACTGCATCAGTATCTTTCTTGCCTTCAGCAACATTACTGATGGCTTTGTTGCCTGCGTTGATACCGTCGGCAGTGATGTTGACATCGCCTGCTTTCAGACCGTCTTTGTCCAGCGCTACTTTATCGCCGACTTTAACGCCGTCTTTGTTCACAACGGTATCGCCTGCGGTGAAGCTGTCGGCTTTCAGGTTAGGTGCGGTCGCCACTTTGTAAGTGGTGCTGCCGTCGGCATTTTGCTCAGGTGTGACGACGATGTTGTCGTTGCCGCTGTCCACTTTGGACGTGGCTTTCGCTGCGGCTGCTTTGAGCTGTGCAACGTTCACTGCGTCGGTGTCGGCTTCGCCTGCGGCGATGTCGGACACTTTGTTGCCGCCGTTGTTCAGACCGTCTTTGGTCAGGCTGACAGGTTTGCCTGCTTTGCCGTTGCCCACAGTCAGTCCGTTGTCGGTCAGTACGCTGCCACCTACGGTAACCTTATCGAAGGAGACGTCGTCTGAAGTCGCTACGGTGATGTTCTTACCGTTGCGGCTGACTTTGACGTTTTTGCCTTCTTTGAAGGTCACGGTGTCGCCTGAGCCGATTTTTTCAGACGAGGTTTCGTCGTTGGCGTTCAGGTTCCAGCCTTTGTCGGCAGTTTCTTTCACTGCGGCAATGGCGTCGTGGACGTTGTCTTTGCCTGTGCCGCCGATGTCGGTAGTGGTCACGTTGCCTTTGTCGTTGGCTGCGTTACCGCCGAGCAGGTTCGCCAGGTTGGCTTGGGTTGCGTTCAACTGCTCTTCGCTGGCGGCTTGACCTTTAGTGGCAAAGTCCGCACCGCCCAGAGTGGTGTTGCTCAGACCGGAAATCAGACCGGCGGTACCGTCGATCACGAGCGGTTTGTTGCCTTTGCCTGCTTTGCCGACGGTAATCTTGTCGGCAAGAGAGAAGCTGATGCCGTTTTCGTCGGCGCGGGTCAGGATGTTGCCGTCGCCTTTGACGCTCAGGCTGTCACCCAGTTTCTTCGCACCGGTTGTGCCGTTGTCGCCGGCAAAGGTCAGGCCTTTGTTGTCCACCGCGTCTTTCGCCGCCACGCCTTTGGCGATGTCGGCTTTGGCTTCGTCGGTCAGATCCAAAGCGTAATCGGTGACACCGTCGGCGTCTTTCGCACCTTCGCTGACTTTAACCGCACCGTTAGCCGCTTGGCTGAGGGTGGTCTTGTCGGCGTTGACGGTGTACTCGGTGTTGTTGCCGTCCACTTTTTCGCTGACGGTCACGTTCTTACCGGCGACGACAGTAGTGGTTTTTTCGGTGGCGGCGAGTTGTTCGTTCAGTTGGGCAACGTTGACGGCGTCGTTGTCTTCCGTACCTTTGGCTACGTTGGTAATCTTGTTGCCGCCGTTGTTCAAGCCGTTTTGAGTCAGGCTGACGGTTTGTTTGCCGCCGTTTGCTGCCGAAGTCAACGTAATACCGGTTGCCGTAGTATCGACTTTGTTGCCGTTTTTATCGGAAATGCTGCTGCCGTCAGCTTTGAACGCACTGTGGCCGCCGTCGGTATTGCTCAATTCGATGCCTTTGGCGTTCAGCAAGTTGGTATTGCCAGCCTCATCTGTCAATTCGGTAATACCGGCAATGGATTTGGTGGTATTGCCGTCCTGGTCGGTCAAAGTATTGCCTTCGGCTGTTGAAGCGTTTACTTCACCGTCTTTTCCAACCAAGGTAACATTGCCGCCATTGATGGTCGTGGAGCTGCCATCCGTATCGAATCGCGCGCTGTTCAAACCTTGCAAATCTTTAGCAAGTTTGACGTTGAGCGTACCATTGACGTCGTCTGAAACCACACCGATGTTGTTACTGTCGGACAGTTTGGTTGCATCGGCTTCGCCACCTTTAACGGCAACAGTGCTGCCCAATTGACGGGTTGAAGGCGTACCGCTGTCGCCTGCAAAAGTCAGAGGTGCGCGGACGGCATTGCTCAAGGCAGTCAATGCACTGCCGACATCGTTGTAATCAGCTACGCCTGAAGTCGCAGGGCTGCCGGAAATCACAGAGTATTTCGGTGCGGCGATTTCGCCGGTCGCGCTGTTGACGGAAGTACCCAAGGCTTTGGCAACTTTGTCCAGTTGGGATACGTTTACCGCATCATTTTGTCCCTTACCTGCAGCAACGTTGCCAACCGTGGTCGGAACGGTGGTTTGCGAGTCGGTCGGATTCAACGCAGCAATGGTTACGTTGCCGTTATATGGCGTACTTGCATCGTCGGCATAAACAAAGGAAACCTGTTTTGCGCCTGAACCATCAACCGTTACGTTGCGCTTCAAGATTTTGCCATCGTCGGCGACATATGCGAACGGAGCATCATTAGTGACTGTCGTCAGCGTGGTCGCACGGACGTTGTTGATGGCATCGGTCAACTGGCTCAGGTTAACCGCGTCAGTCGGCTGGTCGCCCTTGCCCAGATTAGTAATCTTGGTGTTGGACATATCCAGTCCGCCTTTGGCGGTGATTTTGCCTGCGAACTCAGGCGCATCGGCGGTATTGATGCTGACGGTAGATTCGTTTTGGTTCAGCACGATGTTTTTACCCGCTTCCAACGTGATGGTCGAACCGTTGGTAATTTCTTTCAGCGAGTGGTTGTTGGCTTCACCGTTGGTACCGCTGGTTTTGGCTGTATTCAGTTTGAACGACTTGTAAGAGGCGTCGTTGATGGCGGAAATCGCGCCTTCAATGGTGGATGCGCCCGTACCGCCGATGTTGGACATCGTAATAGTACCGTCATTCGCAATGGCTGCATTGCCACCCAATACGCCGACTGCGGTCGTACCGATGTTGTTCATGACGTTTTGAGTCGCATAAAGCTGGCTGCCGTTTACTGCGTCGGTGCTGTTGTTGCTGATGCGGCCTGCGGCGACGTTGGTAATCGTTCGCTCTTTGCCTGCCGTACCGATGCTGAGTGTGGACTCAGGCGTGTTACCTGCGAAATTGCCGAAAGTCAGACCGCCAACAGTGGCAGAGGTCGTCTGAACGGCTGCTTCAGTCGCGGAATTGGCACCCAATGCGATAGAACCTGCATGAGCGGCATTGGCGTTTTTACCGAAGGCAATGGCATTGCCGACAGAGGCTTTTGCCGAATCGCCCAAGGCAAAGGTGTCGCCTGCGGTGGCTTTGGCGTTTTTACCGAAGGCAACGGCACGGTTTTGCGTGGCTTGGGCGTTGTAGCCGATGGCGATGGTGTCGTCTTTTTGCGCGTCTGCTTCGTTACCCAATGCTAAGGCATTATTGGCAACGGCTTTGCTGTTCCGACCTGCCGCGACGGTACCGAAAGCAGTAGCTCGGGTATTAAAGCCTAATGCGGTCGCACCTGCCGCCGTGGATTGGCTGTATGCGCCGATTGCAGTAGTGGAGTCGTGAATAGCCTGCGCGCCGTCACCGACCGCTACGCTGGATTTACCCAACGCTTTGGAAGACTGACCGCCTGCGAAGGAGTTTTGACCGTAAGCATTGGATGATTGGCCAACGGCGGTAGCATTAGTGCCGCTGGCTTTGGTATTCGCACCGATGGCGACGGAACCTTCGCCTTTAGTCAAACCGTTTACACTCGCGTCAGATGCCGTGTCTTCGTTGACGGAGGCGTTTTTACCGATGGCGATAGAGTTGGAAATCACCGCCTGCGCGCCTGTACCGACGGCTACGGCAAAATCGCCCGCTGCCTGCGCGTCCGCACCTGCTGCCAGAGCATCCAATCCGGTTGCACCGTTATTGTTGTAGTTGCCTCGGGTATCAGAGGCCGTATTAACGCTGTAAAAATGGCTGGAGCTGCCGCCACCCAATTGGTCGATTTTGTTGTTCATCGCTTCCAAAGCGTCGTGAACATTGGCTTTGCCTGTACCGCCTAAATTGTTCAGGGTCAGGTTGCCTGCATCGTCGATTTGGGTACTGCCACCCAAGGCATCTTTGACGTTTTTACCCAAGTTGAGCAGGTAAGAATTGGTCGCGTAAAGCTGGCTGCCGTTGATGGCATCGGTACTGGTTGCGCTGATGACACCCGCGGAGACGTTTTGAATTTGACGGGTGAAGGCATTGCTAGGTTTGCCTGCTTCAGCGGTATTGATGCTACCGACGGAAACCGTACCGTAAGAGCTTGTTCCGGCAGCGGTATAGTTGCCATTCAGCGTGTAGTCGCCGTTGTGGTGCGCTTCAGTCAAACTGTTGCCGCCCAAAGCGACATCGTTTTCATTGACGGCATGAGCAGAATAACCCAATGCAGTTCCCGTAACAGCATCAGCTTTGGTGTATGCACCCAAAGTTACTGCACCGACTTCGGCGGAATTAGCAGAAACACCAAGTGCGAGGGTATTATTTTTTGCAGCAGTTGCCAAATGACCAAAGGCAACAGCTTCCTTCCCAAGCGCTTTCGCAGTATTACCAAAGGCAATCGAGCTGTTGCCCGTTGCTTGGGTGTCAAGACCCATCGCCATTGCATAGTCTTCCGAAGCGACAGCATTGCTGCCGATGGCAATGCCGTTGAGTTTGCTGTCGGTTACCTTCGCCATGTTACCGATGGCGACAGCAAACTTACCGGAGGCATTGGAATCGATACCCAATGCAACCGCCTCACTGCCCGATGCGTTGGCACGCTGACCAACAGCGACGGAAGAAACGGCTCCGGCAACGGTCTCATGACCGATGGCTACGGTTTCGTGTGCGCTGGCATTGGCAGTCTTACCGATGGCTACCGAATTGTCGCCGCTGGCTTTGGAAACCATACCGACGGCAACTGCGGATTCTTTTTCTGCCAAGGCCGTTTTACCGATGGCTACGGTGTTGCTGAAGCTGCCTTTTGCAGCTTCACCGATGGCGACAGTGGAAGTGACGCTCAGTTTTTGGGCATCCGTACCCATGCCTGCTTCCCTACCGATAGCGACGTTGTTTGCACCGGACACAAATGCGCCGGAACGCAAGCCGAGGGCGATGTTGTCCACGCCGGTAGCGTTGTTGCCCGTACCTTTACCGATGGAGATTTGGCGTTCGTTGGTATAGGCATTGCGACCGCTGTCCGCACCGATATAGACGGTGTCCGCACCGACTGTGCGCCCTGCGGAAACGGTAGCGTCGTACACACCTGCGTTCGTACCCACTACGATATTGCCCGTACCTGCCGCTACGGCTTTGTTACCGATGGCAACGGCGTTGTTGGCGGTGGCTTGGCTGTTTTGACCGAGTGAAGTAGAAGTTTCTGTAGTGGCAATGGCTTCCTTACCGACTGCAATGCTGCTCAAACCGGTTGCCTGAGTGGCAAAACCGACAGCAATTGCACCTTTGGCAGAAGCAGTGGTTTGCGGACCGGCAGCCAAGGCGTTTTCAGCACCTGCATTGCTGTCTACACCGAAGGCTGTGGCGCGCAGGCCGTTTGCCGTGCTGTTTTTACCGACGGCAGTGGTATCATGATTGACGGTCTTGGCACCATAACCGATAGCAGTTGAGAAATTACCGGTTGCGTTCGTCGCTTTGTCCGTCGCCTGACTGCCGCCAATCGCGATGGAGGACGTGCCCTGTGCATTTGCTTTACCGCCGATGGCAATACCATAAGCTCCTGAACCGACCGTAAATTCGCCTATGGAGATGGCACGCTGTGCAGAAGCGACGGCAGTACCCATTATTGCCAGGCTGGCAGGACCCGATGCATTGGCACCTTTACCGATCGAACTTGAACCACCGATGGCGACAGCACTCAATCCCGAAGTAGTGGAATTGAAACCAATGGCAACGCCATTACCTGCTACATCGGTTACAACGGATTTGGTACCGATGGCAACGGACGAATTGCCCTGCGCATTTGAGTTGTCACCAACTGCAATACTGCCGCTTTTGGTGTTCGACAAATATCCGATAGAAACGTTTTTAGCTTCCTTACCGGTCGCACCGGTACCAATATAAACCGAATGACTGCTGTTGGAATCAACGCCCGCCGATGAACCGATGGCGATGACATTATTGACTCCCAAACCGCCTTTCAGCGCGCTCTCGCCAATGGCAATATTGCGGCCGTCGGAAGAAACGGTATCGCCTGCCAATTTTCCAATACTGACATCGGCTTCACCTTTTGCTGATGCCTCCTGTCCCATAGCGATAGATTGGTTGTGATTGGCACTTGCCGCCACGCCGATGGCAATAGAGCCTGTGTTGGCAGTAACCGTTTTCGGACCGATGGCAACATTACTTTCTCCGCTGGTTTGGGCTCCTTGTCCGATAGAAACAGATTTACCTTGTTTTGGAGGTTGTCCGTTGTCTTGAGGAATGAAATCTAATGCAGTCGTCGTATCATCGCCGCAGACAACATTGTAGCTGGTGGTATCGAAATAGCAGGTGTTGTAGTCGGTACCTTCGGTAGCCGCAGAGATAGCTTTACCATTAGCAAGGGTTTTACCGTTATTTTCTGCTGTAGCCATAGCTTGACCGCTGGCAAGCAACAGACCGGACATGATGGCGGTAAACGCGAAGCGCACGCCTGCGGAGGCAACAATACCGCCTATGCCTGATGAAGCTGTTTTCCCATGCGCTTTGGCGAATTCCGCCACCGCGTTCCACGTCTGTGTGGTTTCGTTCCATACGACACGATAGATTTTATTCATGCTTACTCTCTGACTTAAAATGTTAAACAAATAAATTTAATATATTATTGGATTGTCGAACCAACCTACTTTTCAAACATTCGACCCAATAACCAAAAATGAAATCATCTTCTTCGATGCCAATATTTCAATTGCAAAAATTATTCAACGGATATGACGTATATTGTCACTTTCAAACAAATTTCAGAATTTATCTATACCTTAGATAACAATCTCTCAAACCTGATTTCATGACCTTTTAGTTATTTATATATCCGCTTATCTTTAATAACTTCTATTTTCTTAACCTTAATTTGCAATTAAAGCGAAACTTTATCTTTTTATTTGAAAACAATTTATATGCCAAAACCCTTTTACCCGGATTCATCCGTACTAAAAAAATGATATTTTTAAGTATCCGGCATCTCAAAACAAGCAAAGAGGTCGTCTGAAAATGTTTCAGACGACCTCTGCAAATCTCATGTTGATTCAATATTAATGAATAATGTTTCAGATACATCCTCAGCAAGTTAGCGATGTTTGACGGCATTATTCTGTATAATGCCGCAATGTTTTTGAAACAAGGAATACAAATGCTTACCCCAGAACAAGTCAAATCGCTGATTGAAGGCGTTGCCGCTTGCGAACACGTCGAAGTCGAAGGCGACGGACATCACTTTTTCGCCGTCATCGTCTCTTCCGAGTTTGAAGGCAAAGCCCGCCTCGCCCGCCACCGCCTGATCAAAGACGGTCTGAAGGCGCAATTGGCCAGCAACGAATTGCACGCGCTGTCAATTTCCGTTGCCGCCACGCCTGCGGAATGGGCGGCGAAGCAGCAATAAGCCGTACAGCAGACAAGAGAAGGTCGTCTGAAACCAAAATTAGGTTTTCAGACGACCTTTTTTGCTTTACCCTATCCGTTACCAGCCGCCCGTAGCGTGGATTCTACCCACGAATGAACAGAGATGATTGGATTCGGATATTCGGACGGAAGGTCGTGGGCGAAGCCCACGCTACCGGTTGCTGCAACAGCAATTTGTTCCTTCCCCCGTCCGGCGGGGGAAGGTTAGGATGGGGGTGGTTTTTTGGGTTTAGGTAAAATCAAATTCGTGCAAGCCGTAGAACCAACTTCTCCCTCCAGACGGGAGAGCCAGCCGCCTGCAACGTGGGTTCTACCCACGAATGAACGGATATGATTGGATTCGGATGTTCGGGCGGCAGGTCGTGGGTGAAACCCACGCTACGGGTTTGGTTTGTCCTAAGCCTGTGTCCACTTGACGGAAAGGTCGTCTGAAAACTGGAATACTTAGTTTTCAGACGACCTTTTACAGGGAGAGGTTGACGGATAGAACCTATGCGCCGTCAGGTTTCAGACGACCTGTGTTCACGCGCTGAGCAGGGTTTGGGCGAGGAAGCCGCCTTTTTCGACGCCGGGGAGGATGAAGAAATAGCCGCCGCCGAAGGGGCTGATGTATTCTTCCAGCGGTTCGCCGTTGAGCAGGTTTTGGACGAAGATGAAGCCGTCGGCGAGGTTGGCTTGGTAGCAGATGAACACTAAGCCAACGTCGAGCTGACCGTTGGCGGCGAGGCCGCGGGAGTAGTTGAAGGCGCGGCGGTAGAGCAGGTGTTTTTTCATGAACTCGGGGTCGCGCGGGTTGGCGAGCCTCATGTGGCTGTCTTTGGGGGTGGTTTTGCCGTCGGGGTCTTTGGCGAAGTCGGCGGTATCGCCCTCTTTTTTGCCGTCCATGGGGGCGCCGCTGTATTTGCGGCGGCCGAAGATTTCGGTTTGTTCCTGCAAGGGGGTTCTGTCCCAGAATTCGACGAAGTGGCGGATGAGGCGGACGGCTTGGTAGCTGCCGTTTTTCGCCCAGGCGGGTTCGTCTTGGCTGTTGGCGGCGATGCCTGTCCAGAGGACTTGGTCGGCAATTTTGGGATCGGACACGTCGGGGTTGCCGGAGCCGTCGCGGAAGCCTAAGAGGTTGCGGGCGGCGATGGCGCCGGGTTCGGCTTTGGGCAGCCAGCCGTCTATGCTCCAGCGGATGACGGCGGTTTGGGCGGTGTTTTTGATGATGTCGCGCAGGGCGGCTTGGCAGGTTTCGGGGGTGAAGGCGCAGATTTGGAGGCTGAGGTCGCCGTCGCACCATGATTTTTGGAGGCGGTCGTTGGGGAAGTCGCGCATTTCTTGGAGGTGGCGGGGTTTTTTGTCTTTGAGTCCGAAACGGTCGTCAAAGAGGCTGCTGCCGACGCCGACGGTGATGGTGAGGCCGTCGGGGCGGAATGTTTTGCCGAGTAGGCCGCTGCCTGCGGGGGGGAGTTTTTCGTCGCCGTCTTGGTATTCGCCGCCTTGGGTGAGGAATTCGATGCGGGCGGTGAGGGTGCGGAAGAGGTTTTCGAGTTGTTTGGGGTCTTTGGCGGTTACGTCGAAGGCGCACATGATGCCGAAGAGTTGGTGCGGGGTGGTGATGCCGGCCTGGTGGGTGCCGTAGCAGGGGTAGGCTTGCGGTGAGTGTTCGTTGTGGCGGGTCTCGGCGGCGGTTTCGCCTTGTTGTTTGCCGGCAAACCAGCCTGCCGCGCCGGCTGCGCCTGCGGCGAGGACGGTTTTGAACAGGGTGCGTTTCGTCGGTTGGGTGGGTTGTGGGTTGTTGTCTTGGCTCATAATGGAGTCCTTTGCGGGGGATTCGGGCGGCGGTATGTACGCGGGTGTTGTGTTTACAGTTGGCTGTTTTGAATGTTCAGACGACGTTTAAGGTCGTCTGAAAACTTTGAATCGTCGTTTAGTAAGGGTTACATGGTTTCGAAATGTATTGGGTATGGTGGCAAGGTGTGCCGCGGTTTTAGTTTTTTTCGTGGGCAAAGCCCACGCTACGACTGCGATTACTGCTGTCAGCGATAAGTTTTCAGACGACCCCTTGTATTTCTTCAAAAGGTCGTCTGAAACGGGCGGGTCAAGTTTATTTGAGGCCCAGTGTGCCGCGCAGTTGGCTCAGGTCTTCGGCAAGGGCGTTAATTGGTGCCTGAAGGGTTTTGCGGTCTTCGTCGCTGAGTTTGTCGTAGGTTTCAAAGCCGTCTTTGGTTTTGTATTTGGCGAGGATGTCGGTTACTTGTTTGAAGTTGGCATCGACTTTCTCGAGCAGGGCTTTGTTTTTCTCGGCAATCATCGGACGGAAGAGTTCGACGATTTTTTGCGCGCCTTCAATGTTGGCTTGGAAGTCGCTCAAGTCGGTGTGGCTGTAACGGTCTTCTTCGCCACTGATTTTGCTGCCGGCAACTTCTTCAATCAACACTGCCGCGCCGCCGACGACTTTGTTCGGCGGGAAGGAGAGGGCGTCGATTTCTTTTTGCAGGGCTTCAACGTCTTTCATGAGTTTGTCGGCAATGTCTTTCACGCCGGATACGTCTTTTTTGACCCAAAGGGCGTGTTCGATGCGGTGGAAGCCGGTGAAGGCCGCGTCTTCGGTTTTGTCTTTGAAGTCGTCTTCACGCGCGTCGATGGCGGGGTCGAGTTCGTTGAAGAGTTCGGCAATCGGCTCGATGCGTTCGTAGTGGGTGCGGGCGTCGGCAAACAGGGATTTGGCTTTTTCGATGTCGCCCGCTTTGACGGCGTCGGTGAAGGCTTTGGTTTTGGCAACCAGCTCTTTGGCTTCGCCTTGGACGTAAACTTTATAGTCGGCAAGCGGTTTGGCGAGTTTTTCCAAATCAGCTTCGTTGCCGGTGTCTTTAAAGCCGCTGTCGGTTACCACCAACTTGCCGCGCGGGTTGGTCAAGAGGCCGCAGGTCATTTCGTATTCGCCCGGCAGCAGGGTGACGGTCATTTTGTCGGAAAGTCCGGGGGCGATGTTTTCGCGCTCGTCGACCACCATCACGCCTTTGAGGATTTCCCATTCGAGCTTGCGACCGCTGTTGTTTTTGATGTTGAACACGACTTGTCCGCTCGGTACGGTCAGTTCCATCGGTTCGCAGGCGGTGTCGTTCACGCCGACGTTGACGGTGCCGTCGGCATTCGCGCTTGATGCACCTGACGCGGCAGGCGCGGATTTTTCCGCTTCGGGCGGCTGACACGCGGTCAGACCCAAAGCCAGCATCACGGATAAAGCAGTTATATTGAGTTTTTTCATTTCAAACCTCTTTGGCATGTTGATAAGAATGAGATACGGAATTTTTAAGCGCCACTAGGGGCTGTCGACAGTCCCTAATGGCTTTCAGACGACCTCTGCACCGCGGCGGGCTTGCTGCCGTGCAGAAACCAAATCATGACTGGAACCAAATACAGCAGCCACGCCAGCACCTCGCCCTGCGTCGGGTGGTCGGTATAGCCGAAGAAGCCGCCGAGCAGCACGCCCAGCGGGCTGTCTTCATGCAGGTATTTGGAAGAATCAAACACCACCTCTTGTAGGTGGTTCCACACGCCCGCCTCATGCAGCGCGCGCAGCGAACCGGCCACCAAGCCGGCGGCCACCACAATCAAAAACGCGCCCGTCCAGCGGAAAAACTTCGCCAGATTCAGACGCATACCGCCCTGATAAATCAGCGCGCCGATGACCACTGCTGCCAGCAGCCCCAATACCGCGCCGACGGGCATAGACCAAGTCGGACTCTGCTGAAACACCGCCAAGAGGAAAAACACACTCTCCAGCCCCTCGCGCGCCACAGCCAGAAAAGCCATGCCGACCAAAGCCCAGCCTTGACCGTTGCCGCGGTTTAAGGCGGTCTGAACCGAATCCTGAAGCTGCTGCTTCATCGAACGGGCGGCTTTTTTCATCCATAAAATCATATAAGTCAGCATCGCCACCGCCACCAAACCGATAACGCCAACCACAAATTCCTGCTCCTTCTGCGGAATCTCGCCCGTTGCCGAATGGATGCCGTATCCGATGCCCAAACACATCAGCGCAGCCAAAGCCACGCCCAGCCACACCTTAGGCATCAGCCGCGAATGTCCCGACTGTTTCAAAAAACCCGCGACGATACCGACGATCAAAGCCGCCTCGATACCCTCGCGCAACATAATCAGAAAAGCAATCAACATATATAAAACAAACCTTAAAACTAAATATCCAAAACTAAACCATTTATTCTTTTACCCAAGCCGTTTCACCCGCCGCCTTATCTATTCTATTCGGCTGCAATAAATCCTCTCCAAGAAAATTCAGACGACCTTATGCCTAAATATTTATAAACCGATAATTAAACAAATGCAAATAATTTTTATTTTTAAGTAATAAACACCGTTACGAATGTTAACAAGGAAATGACGAAAGTATCGGACAAACGTACTTTTCCAGCCCGTCTCCCAACAGCCGATACGGCAGTCAAAATATATTCCCGCCCTTAAACAATATCCGCCACAACATACAAAGTCGTCTGAAAACCCGCCCCATCCGCGTTCAGACGACCTCACGCCTTGAGCCGAAGCAGGCGGAAAAACTGTGTTAGAATCCCAAGCTCTTGAATAAACGAACCAATATCCCGTCTGCAAACCACGTTCCCATCCACCCGATTTCAGACGACCTTTAAGACAGCATTATGAAAAAACACCTATACCGCATCACACTCCTCACCATCGCCGCAGCCGTCCTCTCCGCCTGCCCGAGCAAACGCATCAAAAACCTCCCCGAAGTCGACACCACCACCGTCAAAGGCCCCGACCGCCCCACCGGCACGCCCGACCCCGCAGGCACCACCGTCAGCGGCGGCGGCGCGACCTACACCGTCGTGTCCCACCAAGAACTGCCGCACTGGAGCACCCAACACTTCGCCAAAAGCCTCCAATCCTTCCGCTTAGGCTGCGAAAAACTCAAAAACCGCGCAGGCTGGCAAGACGTGTGCGCCCAAGCCATGCAGACGCCCGTCCACCATTTCCAAGCCAAGCATTTCTTCGAACGCTATTTCACCCCTTGGCAGGTCAGCAACAACGGCAACCCCGCCGGCACCATCACCGGCTACTACGAGCCCGTCCTGCTCGGCGATGACAAAGCCACAAGCAAGGCCCGCTTCCCCATCTACGGCATCCCCAACGACTTCGTTTCCGTCCCCCTGTCCGCCAATTTAAGAAGCAGCAAAGCCACCGTCCGCATCCGCCAAACCGGTGCCAACAGCGGCGTCATCGACAACAGCGGCACACACACCGCCGACCTGTCCCAATTCCCCATTACCGCCCGCAGCACCGCCCTCAAAGGCAGATTTGAAGGCAGCCGCTTCGTTCCTTATTACACCCGCAACCAAATCAACGGCGGCGCGCTCAACGGCAAAGCCCCCATCCTCGGTTACGCAGAAGACCCCGTCGAACTCTTCTTCATGCACATCCAAGGTTCGGGTCGTCTGAAAACCCCGTCCGGCAAATACATCCGCGTCGGATTCGCCGACAAAAACGAACACCCCTACGTCTCCATCGGACGCTACATGGCAGACAAAGGCTACCTCCCCCTCGCGCAAACCAGCATGCAGGGCATCAAAGCCTACATGAAGCAAAACCCCAGCCGCCTCGCCGAAGTCTTGGGACAAAACCCCAGCTACGTCTTCTTCCGCGAACTGACCGGCAGCAGTGAAGCCGGTCCGGTCGGCGCATTGGGCACGCCTCTCTTGGGTGAATACGCAGGTGCCATCGACCGCCACTACATCACCTTAGGCGCACCGTTGTTTGTCGCCACCGCCCATCCGACCACCAAAAAAGCCCTCAACCGCCTCATCATGGCGCAAGACACAGGCAGCGCGATTAAAGGCGCAGTCCGCGTCGACTACTTCTGGGGTTACGGCGACGAAGCAGGCGAAGTCGCAGGCAAAATGAAAACCACAGGCTACGTCTGGCAACTCCTGCCCAACGGCATGAAACCCGGCTATCAGCCTTAAAATCGGCTAAAAAGTCAAAAGGTCGTCTGAAGATACGTTTTCAGACGACCTTTTGATTACCAAACAAGCCGATATAGCGCATTAAATTAAGCCAGCCGTAGCGTGGGCTTCGCCCGCGAGTCTGCCGATCAAAATCCTGAATCGGGCAATCGCCCAAGCCTTTTTCCACAGGCAAAGCCCACGCTACAATCCGCCTCCAGTATCGGCGGCGCCGTTATTCCTCAACCCGCCTACCAAGTTGAATAAGGATGCTTGCTCAAATACGCATTGGTAAATTTTCCTTCCGACGTAATCTCCGCGCCCAGCCAGTCCGGTTTTTCAAACGGCGCATCTTCCGCAGGCAGCTCGACCTCCGCCACGACCAAAGGCGCGTTATCGCCGAAATACTCGTCGATTTCAAACACAAAGCCCTTAAATTCCACCCGATAACGGTGTTTTTCCATCTTAAACGGACACATCGTCTCCATCATCTGCTGCGCGTGCGCCAAAGGAATTTCGTATTCAAACTCGCTGCGGCTGACATCTGAAATATAGCCTTTCAAAGTCAGCCAAGCCTTGTCGTCAATAATGCGCACGCGGATGGTGCGCTCTTTTTCCACACTCAAATAGCCCTGTTGCAACACCTGTGGCGCAGAGGCTTCGCGCTTCCAGTCATCGTTTTTCAACAGGAAGCGGCGTTCGATTTCAATAGTCATCTGTTTGATTCCAATATAAAAGAAGGTTGTCTGAAAACAGGTTTTGCCAGTTTCGCAAACACATCAAAACGGTTTGAACACCACCATATACAAAGCGACGATCATCATCAATACAGGCACTTCGTTAAACACCCTGTACCACTTGTGCGAATGCGCATTGCGTTTTTCCTCAAAACCGCGAAGCAGCGCGCCGCAATAAAATTGATAAGCCAGAAGCAGCAAGCCCATCAACAGCTTCACATGCAGCCAGCCCTGCCCCCACCAGCCCGTAACAAACGGAATCAAAATGCCGAACACCAGCGTCCCGAACCCCAACGGCGACATAAACTTATACAGCCGCCGCGACATCGCCGAGAGCCGCTCATATTCCACCGGCTGCTCCGCCGCTTCGACCTGCGCCAGATTCACAAAAATCCGCGGCAAATAAAACAGTCCGGCAAACCACGAAATCACAAAAAACACATGCAAGAGCTTAAACCACAAATACATTTTCAGACGACCTCATGCTCGAAAACGCATATTTTACCCGCCAAACCGCGGCGGCTGTTTTCTTTATATCAACGACTGTCTGTTTTACGCTCGAAAAATTGTAAATTACGTCATAATTTCGCACAGTTGATATGCAATAAGATTAAATTTTGTTAAAATGCGCATGTAATTAAAACTAATAGCCGCCAGACCTCGCGGAACAAACACAAAACGGAAAGAAAACATGATTAAGCAATTTGAAATCAGCACCAGCGTTCAAAAACAAATCGGCGACTACCTCGCCGCCAACAATACCGACCTCAAAACCGCCATGGCGGACGAAACCCGCAACGGCGAAGTCGCCGCCATCATCCATGCCGGCCTGCCCATGATGGTGCGCAAAATCTATTCTCTGGAAAAAATGAAAAACTTCTTCTGGACAAAAAAAGAGCTGATGGTCGAATTCGTCGCCATGCGCCTTGCCACCGCCGAAAAGAAAAACGCCAAGAAAAAACGCTGATTTCTTCCTTTCGGAAAAAATACATCAAAAGGTCGGCGGATTCGCATTTGAAGTGCAACTTTCCCTAACAGAAAAAGGCCAGTATGCGGTAGCATACGGCCTTTCCTGCAAGAAAGATTGCCATGAGCTACACGCAACTGACCCAAGACGAACGATGCCACATCCAATACCTGTCCCGCCACTGCACCATCGCCGAAATCGCCAAACAGCTTAACCGCCACAAAAGCACCATCAGCCGAGAAATCAAGCGGCACTGCTTACAAGGGCAACAATACAGCGCCGAAAAAGCCCAGCGGCAAAGCCAGACTATCAAACAGCGTAAGCGACAACTCTATAAGCTCGATTCGCAGCGGATTCAACACATCGACACCCTTATCCGCCGCAAACTCAGTCCTGAACAAGTATGCGCCTACCTGCGCAAACACCACCAAATCACGCTCCACCACAGCACCATTTACCGCTACCTTCGCCAAGACAAAAGCAACGGCGGCACGTTGTGGCAACACCTCAGAATATGCAGCAAACCCTACCGCAAACGCTACGGCAGCACATGGACCAGAGGCAAAGTGCCCAACCGCGTCGGCATAGAAAACCGACCCGCTATCGTCGACCAGAAAACCCGCATCGGCGATTGGGAAGCCGACACCATCATCGGCAAAGGACAGAAAAGCGCATTACTGACCTTGGTCGAACGCGTTACCCGCTACACCATCGTCTGCAAATTGGATAGCCTCAAAGCCGAAGACACTGCTCTGGCAGCCGTTAGGGCATTAAAGGCACATAAAGCCAGAGTGCACACCATCACTATGGATAACGGCAAAGAGTTCTATCAACACACCAAAATAGCCGAAGCATTGAAGGCGAAAACCTATTTTTGCCGCCCCTACCATTCTTGGGAGAAAGGGCTGAATGAGAACACCAACGGACTCATCCGCCAATATTTCCCCAAACAAACCGATTTCCGAAACATCAGCAATCGGGAGATACGCAGGGTTCAAGATGAATTGAACCACCGGCCAAGAAAAACACTTGGCTACGAAACGCCAAGTGTTTTATTCTTGAATCTGTTCCAACCACTGGTACCATAGTGTTGCACTTGAAATCCGAATCCAAGGTCGTCTGAAAACCGCTTCCAGGTTTTCAGACGACCTTTTCATATTCGAATCACTAGAAATAAATATTTTATTATGATTTTGCTATATAAAACAAAAAACACCGTTTCCGCCCATCTCAAACGGCAGGCGGTTTTACTTCAATTTGATTTTTCGAGGCGACATCAATTTCGTTATCTATAAAGTCATTGAATTGTTGACGGAACTCCATCGGTCGGGCGATATAAGGAATCGGAGCATGACTGCCACCCGTCCCCCTGACCACTATGGAGCCATAATTGAAAATCCTGCCCCAAAAACCTTGATTTACCGAAATACTTTCGATGCGGTTGATATTTAACTCAATTGTTTGCCGGCGGATAAAGCCAAACTTTGCGATAACCCTTTTGTTGGTTAAAGCAAGCTCGGTTGTCATTACATTCAATACCGCGGACACTATCAATACGATACCGATTACCCACATCAACAGCAGAATACCAAAAACAATCCCCCAGAATTGGGACAGCCACGATACTTGCGCTTTATAAACGATACGTTCACTCCGCCCTAAAGAGCTTTCAATATAACTTGCCATTTGACGTTCTCCACATTATGTATTTCCTAAAATACGGATTATAATCCGTGGATAAATAAACGTCAAAATTGGATATTTTGAGATTTGTGAAGACAAATCTCATGAGTAAAATCAGTATATTGATAGGTGTAAAAATCCGAGAAATCCGCAAACAGTCCAATATCAACCAAGAAAACTTAGCCTTACTTGCCGATATAGACAGAAGCTATATGGGTAGAATAGAAAGGGGGGAGGTCAACATAACGGTCGATAAACTGTATCAACTGTCTTCTGCTTTAAACTGTTCCATACACGACTTGCTGCCGGATGATTCAGAAATTAAAAATACCTGAACTGTTCAAGTGGTCCGCCCACATTACCAATCTTCTAAAAAGGTCGTCTAAAACCCCAAAACCCAAGGTTTCAGACGACCTTTACAATACGCCATGGTCGTTCCGTACGCATTGATACTGCTTTATTTGCGGGGTGTCATTCCCCTGCCTATGCGAGACAAGGAATGTGTCAAAAATTAAGAAAATCAGCCATAACCCCTTCCCGCGGCAACCAATCCGTTTGCTGCTTTACCAAAACAGCAGACAATAAAAAACCCTCGGAAAACCGAGGGTTTTTGAAATTGGTTGCGGGAGCAGGATTCGAACCTACGACCTTCGGGTTATGAGCCCGACGAGCTACCATGCTGCTCCATCCCGCGTCAGAAGGTAAAACTATACTTTCATTCTGGAAAGTTGTCAAGAATTTTCTTGATTAAATTGTTCGGAACAAAAAATTCCTATAATTTCAAGTAACTACTTTTTAAGCCGAAAAGCCTGCCTATGGGTACGGCTTTTGCTATTCGCGGTGGTAGGGATGGTTGTGGAGGATGGAGACGGCGCGGTAGAGCTGTTCGGTCAGAAGGACGCGCACCATGCCGTGCGGTAAGGTAAGGCTGGAGAGGCGCATCATCATGCGGGCTTGTTGTTTGAGGCGGTCGGTCATGCCGTCGGCACCGCCGATGACGAAGCAGACGTGTTCGCCGTTTTGCTGCCAGCTTTTGAGGTGTTCCGCCAGCTCGACGGAGGTCGGGGCTTTGCCGCGTTCGTCGAGGACGACGAGGAACGCGCCTTGCGGGATGGCTTCGAGGATGCGTTTTTCTTCCGCCGCCATGCCTTGTGCGGCGTTGACGCCTGCGCCGCGTTTTTCGGGTTTGATTTCTTTGAGGGTGTAGGCGACGTCGCGTCCGAAGCGTTTGGCGTATTCGCCGACGGCTTCGTCCACCCAGCGGGGCATTTTAGTGCCGACGGCGAGGACGGTGATGTTCATGGGTTTCCTTGGTCGGATGGGGTCGTCTGAAAGTTTTCAGACGACCTTTTGGTTTGAATGATGGAGACCTTTGCAATAACATAGGTTACTAAAATTTTATGCTCAATCTCATTTTCGAAATGCAAAACCTTTCTGATTTTTCCTACTTTTTGCTCAATATTAGGAAGGTTTTAGTCAATTGAAGATTTTTTAGCGCATTTTTATGCGTCAAATTTCGTTAATAGGCTATTTTTGCAAAGGTCTCTGATGGTGAAACGGGATTCTTGAAGCCGATATTTTGGTTGTTCGGTCAAGGGGTCGTCTGAAAACTTCGGTTTGGGCAAAGATAGGATTCGGTGTGCGCAATAAAGCCGTCTGTATGCACAGACGGCTTGGGATGATGGTTTAGTCGGCGGCGTGCCAGGGTTTTTGCGCGCCGGCGTGGAAGCTGGGTTTTTCGCCGCCCCAGAGGGTGTCGATGTCGTAGAAGTCGCGGACGGCGGGCAGCATGACGTGGACGACGAGGTCGCCTGCGTCAACGAGCGTCCATTCGCCGCTGTCGCCTTCGGTGCTGAGGATTTCGAAGCCGGCTTCTTTGAGGCTGACGGCAACGTTGTTGGCGAGGGCTTTGACTTGGCGGGTGCTGTCGCCGCTGGCGATGATCATGCGGGCGAACAGTGAGGTTTTTTCTTGGGTTTCGAGGACGGAGATGTCTTTGGCTTTGATGTCTTCGAGGGCTTCGACGGCGGTTTCGACCATTTTTTGCAGGTCTTGCAGTTCTTGTTCGTTCATTGTTTTCCTAATGGTGGGAATGAAATGGGGTTTGGACGGTATTATAACTTATCTGTATGAATTTACGCTATTTTTCGCTTTGGTACAGTTTGTGTTTGAGGATGTAGCGGGCGACTTGGGGCGGGAGGTCGTCTGAAAGTCTGCCGCTTTGAAGGGTTTGGCGGATTTGGGTGGAGGAGGTGTTGTGCAGGGGGGCGTTGAGGATGCGGACGCTGCCGTTTTGGAGGGCTTCGCCCAGCCAGGCGTGGAGTTCGCGCGGGGTTTGGTTGAGGTTGTCGCCTTGGCGCATGGCGACGGCGATATAGGTTTGGCGCACGAGGGTCTGCCATTTTTTCCAAGTGTGCAGTTTCATGAGGCTGTCGCTGCCCATGAGCCACCAAAGTTGGGCGGCGGGGAATTGCTGGCGGAAGATTTGGACGGTGTCGAAGGTGTACGTTGCGCCGTCGCGGACGATGTCGCAGTCGCTGGCGGCGAAGCGGGGGTCGTCGGCGATGGCGAGTTCGGTCATGATGAGGCGGTCTTGGGCGGGGGCGCGGGACGGGTCTTTGTGGTAGGGGTCGCCTGCGGGCAGGAAGACGACGGTGTCGAGTCCGATTTCGTCGGCGAAGGCGCGGGCGATGTGGAGGTGGCCGTTGTGGATGGGGTCGAAGGTGCCGCCGAAAAGTCCGATGTTTTTCATGGGTGTCCTTGGGTGTGGGGTGTGCGCTCTGTTTAGGTTTCAGACGACCTGTCGGGTTTATGGGTTGTCGGGGTCGTCTGAAAGGCTTTTTGCTTCGGGGCTGCCGTCGACAACCAGGGTGAGTTTGCCGGTGGTCGGGTGGATGACGAGTCCGTGGACGGCGATGTCGGCGGGCATAAGCGGGTGGTTGCGGATGACTTTGACGGTGTGGCGGACGCTGTCTTCTACGTTGTCGAAACCGGTCAGCCAGTTGTCGAGGTTTATGCCCGCGTTGCGCAAGGTTTCGATACGGTCGTCGGGGATGTCGCTTTCGTGTACTTTTTCAAGGAAACCGGCGGCGTTCAGCCCCTTCATGCCGCAATCGTAGTGGGCAATGACCATGATTTCTTTGACTTTGAGTTCGAACACGGCGACCAAAAGGCTGCGCATGACGGAACCCCAAGGATGGGTAACGACCGCGCCGGCGTTTTTGATGAGCTTGGCGTCGCCGTTTTTCAGTCCGAGCGCGTCGGGCAGCAGTTCGATGATGCGCGCGTCCATGCAGGACAGGATGGCCAGTTCGCGGCCGGGATATTTGTCGGTGAAATATTTTTCGTATTCGCCCGATTCGACAAAATTTTGATTATAGGCGAGAATTTCGCTCAATTCGCTCATGGTGTTGGACCTCCGACAGAATGGGACGATTATAGCGGTTTTCAGGCGGTTTGGCTTTGCATTGTGTACCGTCCGGCTATGGATAGAGTTGATTGCAAATTGAAACAAAGCAGATACAATCCGCTTTATGTTTATGATTGGACTGAGGAACGGCCATGTCTTCGCACCCTTGTTTTTCCGAAACGATCGACCGCCGCACCCACGACGCGCTCTACGATTGGGCGCGGGCAAGTTACGGCGCGTCGGACGACTGGAACACGCTCTATCTGAACGGGCTGGCTTTGGGTCGTCTGAATCCGTTTTGGCGCGAACGGATCAAACAAGACTGGCAGGAAGGGCTTTCTGAAATTTCAGACGACCTCTGCCTGCAAACAGACAACTGGCTGGCGATGGGCGACAGTTTGCAGCACTTGGCGCACGAATGGAAAAGCCTCGGACTGCTGCACGGCTGGCGCGACGAAAAGTTTGACGTGTGCGACGACGCGGGCAAGATTCTCTTTGCGTTGGAACGCGCCGCCTTCCGCCCGTTCGGACTCATGAGCCAAGCCGTCCACCTCAACGGACTGGTGCAAACCGACGGTAGCTGGTATTTTTGGATAGGCCGCCGCAGCCCGCACAAAGCCATCGATCCCAACAAACTCGACAACCTCGTCGGTGGCGGCATTGCCAGCGGCGAAACTCCGTTTGAAGCCGTCTGCCGCGAAAGCGAAGAAGAAGCCGGACTGATGCCGCCCGCCCTCGACACCCTCCGACCCGCCGCCCGAATCCACAGCCTGCGTCCCGTCTCGCGCGGCATCCACAACGAAATCCTGCACATCTTCGACATCGTCCTGCCCGAAACCGTCCGCCCCGAAAACCAAGACGGCGAAGTCGCAGGGTTTGAATTGATGAACGTTTCACAAATCATCGAAACCATGTTGTCCCAAACCATGATGCACGATGCCCAGCTCGTTACCCTCGAAGCCCTCAAACGCTACGGCGCGCTCGACAGGCAGCATCCGCTAAGCCTTTGGCTGGACAGCCTTTGCCGCTAAACGAAACCAATAAACAAAACCCCGCCGTTTCCCTTTCACGATTCCCCAAAAGGTCGTCTGAAACCCATGCTCCGACTTACCGACATCTGCAAACGCTTCGACAGCAAAACTGTCGCCGACCGCATCAGCCTGACCGTCGCCGCCGGCGAAACCCTCGCCGTCCTCGGACGCTCCGGCTGCGGCAAATCCACCCTGCTCAAAATCATCGCAGGCATCGTCAAACCCGACAGCGGCGAAGTCTGGCTGGACGGGCAAAATATCACCGCCGTCCCGCCCGAAAAGCGCAACGTCTCGCTTATGTTCCAAGACTACGCCCTGTTCCCGCACCTGACCGCCCAAGAAAACGTCGGTTTCGGACTCAAAATGCGCCGCCTGCCCAAAGCCGAAATCGAAGCACAAACCATGCAGGCGCTGCGCGACATCGGTTTGGAAAACGAAGCCCGCCGCAAACCCGGCAGCCTCTCCGGCGGCGAACAGCAACGCCTCGCCCTTGCCCGCGCCCTGATTATCAAACCGTCCCTGCTCCTCTTGGACGAAGCCTTCTCCAGCCTCGACACCCACCTGCGCCACACCCTCTACCGCCTGACCGACGAGAGCATCCGCCGTCAAAACATCCCCGCCGTCCTCGTGACCCATTCCCCCGAAGAAGCCGCCGCGCTGGCAGACCATATCGCCCTCATGCACGAAGGGCGCATCCTCCAATACGGCACGCCCGCCGAACTCTTCCGCCGCCCCGCCAACGCCCAAGCCGCCCGCCTGCTCGGGCTGCCCAACACCGACGATGCGCGCCACATCCCGACACACGCCATCCGTCCCGACCCGCAAGGCACACCCTGCCGCATCCTGTCCCTCACGCCCTTGCCAGACAGCCTGCGCCTGACCTTCGCCCACCCCGAATACGGCGAACTGACCACCCTGTTACCCGCCGAACACTTACCCGCCGGCGATACCGTGCCGATACATATCGATAAAGAACAAATCGTTTGGTTTGAACCCTTGCGATGATGTTTTGTGTCCCGCCTGTCGTTTGACCCGTCGGACAAATCAAAAAAGGTCGTCTGAAAATTTTCAGACGACCTTTGCTGTTACTTCCAAGAGCTTGGGGGTTTAAAACAGCCCGAGCTTATTTTTTAATTGCAGTACGCATATTGTCGGCGATGTGGGTCGCGCCGGCGGCCAGACCGGACATACCGATCAGGGATGCGGCGGCGAGTTTGATCAATTCTTTCATTTTGAGTCTCTTTCTTGTGTTTGTGTTGCGGATGTTATCGTCGGGTCGGCTTATTATTTGCCGGCTTCGGCGATGTTTTTGGCGACGGTCGTCGCACTGGCGGTCAGACCGGACATGCCAATCAGGGAGGCGGCTGCCAATTTGATTAAGTTTTTCATGGTAATCTCTCTTTCTTTTGTTCCCGCCGCTGAATCGAATCTGGCGGTCTGCGGTTCGCGCTTGTGTCGGCATCTGATGCCGGAATCGGTTGAAAGCCGAAAGCCGCTCCGCCTTGGGCGGGAAGGGTTGTTTGTGGGGTTTTGGGAAGCGTTTAAAATATTTCGTTTGTTTTCAAATTATTTTTTTGCAGCAGTTTCGATATTGCGGACAACCATAGCGGCTGAAACGGTAACGCCTGCCATACCGATTAAAGAGGCTGCGGCTAAGGTCAATAAATTTTTCATTTCGGGTAATCCTTTCTCATATTCATCAAATGTTATTTAATAACATCTGCATTCTCCGTCGGCGTGTCTGCCGTATCGATAGGGATCATGATACCGCCTTAATTGATAAATTATACAGTTTTTTTGTAAAGAAAATAGCGGTATTAATGCTATAATGTAATTATTTTGATAAATTATTTTTGGTTTTGAAAATGACACCGATGTCTTGCGGAATGACACCGATGTTTTAGTTACAAGCCGATTACAAATTGTTTATTTTAGAATAGATGCTCTCGGATTTTTTGTTGCCAAATTACATCATTTCAGACAAATTTTAAATTTTCCTTTTATTTTTCAATCAGATAAAAAACAACACTTTTCCGCTTGGCTTTTTGGTTTTTAGCCTTAGACTATAATCGCCATTGCCATTTTTTAAATTATCTATCCATTTTTGGCAAAAACAGGTCGTCTGAAACCAAAATCCCTGCCCGACAAACCTGAATCCGCTGTTTTCTTGTGAAATCGCTCATTAAATAAATCTCTCATCCGGCGCAACGAAACGTGTAAAACTTGTTTTCAGGTTTTCAGACGACCTGTCTATCTTTATATGTTGGCAGGGTCGTCTGAAAAGGCTTTCTGTTTCGGCTCTGTTGTTCGCCCCCAATGAAATCGGTTGGATACGACTGCTGCGCCCTGCATTCTGCGACCCGCTGCTCGGCATCGGTTTATCAGCCATTCCGCCCTATCCTACTCAAGCGCGCAGCGAGCTTGCCTTGCAAACATGCTATATTGCCGTTTTTGCTTTTTCCGTTTTCAGACGACCTATGAATCTCCCGCTCCTTCTGACCGCCGCGCTTGCCTTTTTGTCCGGCGCGCTCATTACTTGGCTGCTCGCCCGCAACAAGGCGCAGACGCAGCAGTTTGCCCTGATGCAATCGCTTGCCGAATGCCGCCAGCATCTTGAATTTGCCGAACAAAATCAGGCGCAAACCGCCGCCGAGCTTGCCGATGCGCGCTATCATGTCCAAGATTTGCAGGGCGAGTTGCAGGAATTGGGCAACCGCTTCGCCGCCGCCGAACGCCAAATCGGCTACCTCCAAGAGCGCGAACAGGAAGCAGGTCGTCTGAAACAAGATTACGCCGAGCTTCAGGAAAACGCGCACAACCTGCACGTCCGCAACGAACGCCTCCACATCCAGCTCGAACAGGAACGCCTCGCCGCCGACGAAAAGCTCAAGCTCCTTGCCGAAGCCCGACAAAGCTTGGGCGACCAGTTTCAAAACCTCGCCAACACCATTTTGGAAGAGAAAAGCCGCCGCTTCACCGAGCAAAACCGCGACCACCTCAACCAACTGCTCACTCCGCTCAACGAACGCATCCACGGCTTCAGCGAGCTTGTGCAGCAAACTTATGAAAAAGAAGCGCGCGAAAGGCTGACCCTCGAAAACGAACTCAAACGTCTGCAAACCCTCAACACCCAGCTGCACAGCGACGCCAAAGCCCTCACCGACGCGCTCACCGGCACGCAAAACAAAACCCAAGGCAACTGGGGCGAGATGATTTTAGAAAGCGTTTTGGAACATTCCGGCCTGCAAAAAGGGCGCGAATACACCGTCCAAGCCGCCGCCGTCCGCCAAGAAGAAGACGGCGCGCGCCGCCTCCAGCCCGACGTCCTCGTCAACCTGCCCGAAGGCAAACAAATCGTCATCGATTCCAAAGTCTCGCTGACCGCCTACGTCCGCTACACCCAAGCCGCCGACGCTGCAACCGCCGAGCGCGAACTCGCCGCCCACGTCGCCAGCATCCGCGCCCACATCCGCAGCCTTTCGCAAAAAGATTATACCGACCTCGAAGGCGTGCGCACGCTGGACTTCGTGTTTATGTTCATCCCCGTCGAACCCGCCTATCTGCTCGCCTTGCAACACGATACCGCCCTGTTCCAAGAATGTTTCGACAAGCGCATCATGCCGGTCGGCCCGAGTACGCTGCTCGCCACCCTGCGCACCGTCGCCCACATCTGGCGCAACGAGCAGCAAAACCAAAACGCCCTCGCCATCGCGGTAGAAGGCGGCAGGCTTTACGACAAATTCACCGGCTTCGTCCAAACGCTCGAGGGCGTCGGCAAAAACATCGACCAAGCGCAAAACCAGTTCCAACAAGCCTTCAAACAGCTCTCGCAAGGACGCGGCAACCTCGTCAGCCGCGCCGAAAAACTGCGCGCGTTGGGCGTGAAAACCACCAAACGCCTGCAACGCGATTTGGTGGAAACCGCCCAAGAATCCGCCTTGCAGGATACTTTGCAGGATCAAGGTTTGCCGGAAGGGGAAGAAGATTGACGGTTTGTCCTTCGTCGGGTTTCGGACGACGTATCAAAGACAAAAAGGGCGCATGATGCGCCTTTTTTATTTTTAACTGATTCGCTTTGCTTTTGAACGACACCAGCCCTCAACCGCCCCTCCCACCTCCGCCTGAGTGGGGCAGGAATGAGAGCCGATAATTAAGTAATTAAGCAGTATCAATGCAAGCAGGTTGGCAGGACGGAGAAAACAATGCTGCGGCAAACAGGTCGTCTGAAAAAGGTTCGGACAAGCACCGCTTTATTTATTTCAGCGAAACCGGCTTCTTTCAGTTTCAGACGACCTCAAAAGCGGCTTACATCCGCCCGACTGCCACGAAACCCGGACTGTGCGGTATAATCATGAACATTCTTATAGTGAAATCAATCAAAAACGGACACAAAGCATTTATCCCACCCACCATCTGACCGTACATTCAAACAGGAATGGCCCGCGCCGTCCTTCCCGCAAAAAGGAACGGCGGCAATTTGAATATCCTGTTTTCATGTGTCCGCCCGAATTTCAAACTCTACACAGGAAACCGCCATGTTAGTCTGCAACCCCTACGAAGTCGTGATTCACGGCACAACCAACAAAGGCAAGATTTTCCGTCCCAGCGACTGGGCAGAACGCTTGTGCGGCATATTGTCCTCATTCACCAAAGACAACCGGTTGTCCTACTCCAACTGGGTGCGCCCCATGCTGGTGGACAACGTCCGCTGCGTCGCCGTCGATAAGAAACTCGAAGAAGACAATCCGCAGATGTTCCGTTTCCTGATGGACTTTGCCGCCGACAACGACTTGCGCATCATCGACTGCAAAGAGCTTTTGAAAGAACAGGAAGACAAAGCGCAAGGCGAACCGGCCGAACGCGTCCTGCTGGCACAAGCCATCGAAGAAAAACACGCCGCCGAAAAAGCACAGGCCGAAGCCGCCGCTGCCGAATACATTCTGCGCGAAATCCCGCCCGAAGACACATCCACTGCCTTCGCCGCCCTCAGCGTCCTGCGTTCCGCATTGACCGACATCAGCAAATTCACCGAACAAATCAACACCGTCCAACGCCCCGCCGGCTACCGCCTCTTGGGTATTTTCGAAGAAGGCAAACACAACGCCGTCGCTGTCTGCGGCTTCCGCGAATCCTGCAACCTCGCCAGCGGCTGCCATATCCACATCGACGACATCGTTACCCTGCCGCAAAGCCGCCGCAAAGGTTACGCCTCACGCCTGTTGGCAGAAGTCCGCAAAATCGGTGCGGAAACGGGCGTAACCAAAATCCACCTTAACGTCCACGTCAATCACGACCGCGTCGATGCGCACCGCCTGTATTTCAAAAACGGCTTCGAAATCTGCGCATACCATTTCCGCTGCGATCCTAAATAACCCAAAAGGTCGTCTGAAACCAAATATGGTTTCAGACGACCTCTTTCCCTCCCGAGAAAGGAACCCCATGAAAACCGTCCTCAGCCTCACCGTCCTCTTCTTCCTTGCCGCCTGTACTTCTGCAACGGGAACGGGCGGCAGCTCGCAAGTCTATGGCGAAATCAAAACGGGCATCGAAAGCAGCCATACCCGATAACAGCCATAACAGTGAATCCGCGATAACTCAAAGGTTGTCTGAAAACATCATTCGGATTTTCAGACGACCTTTGTTTCGGCAAAACCCAAATCAGATTGGCAAACCCGCTCTCGGCAAAACATCTGCCGAATTATCGTTCCCGCTTCTCCTTCGCGGTGTCTTCCCGCCGTTTTTTCCCGTAAAATAATGCCTTTAACTCCCGATACTTGTTTTCAGACGACCTGTCCCCACCGTAGAGGTCGTCTGAAATCCACTCTATCTCAATCAAAACAATACAATGATTCAAAAAATATTCTCATGGTTCGAATCCCGAATCGACCCCTATCCCGAAGCCGCCCCGAAAACGCCTGAAAAAGGGCTGTGGCGGTTTGTCTGGAGCAACATCGAAGGCTTGCGCAAATGGATTGCCGTCTTGGCGGTGTTTACCGCCGGTATCGGCATTATGGAAGCCTTGTTATTTCAATTTATGGGCAAAGTCGTGGACTGGCTTGGCAAATACACGCCCGCGACCCTGTTTGCCGAAAAAGGCTGGGCGTTGACGGCGATGGCGGGAATGATGGTGTTTTTCGCCCTTTGGACCTTCCTCGCGTCCAACGTGCGCCTGCAAACCCTGCAAGGCGTGTTCCCCATGCGCCTGCGCTGGAATTTCCACCGCCTGATGCTGGGGCAGAGCCTCGGTTTCTATCAGGACGAATTTGCCGGCCGCGTGTCCGCCAAAGTCATGCAGACCGCGCTGGCGATGCGCGACGTGGTGATGACGGTTGCCGACATGGTTGTGTATGTGCTGGTGTATTTCATTACTTCCGGCGTGATTCTGGTCGCGCTCGACGGCTGGCTGCTGCTGCCCTTTATCGGCTGGATGATTGGCTTCGCCTTAGTGATGCGCTTCCTGATTCCCAAGCTCGGCAAAACCGCTTCGCGTCAGGCGGATGCGCGCTCGCTGATGACCGGCCGCATTACCGACGCCTATTCCAACATCACCACCGTCAAACTCTTCTCCCACGGCGCGCGCGAAGCGGCTTATGCCAAGCAGTCGATGGAAGAATTTATGGTTACGGTACACGCCCAAATGCGTTTGGCGACGCTCCTGCACACATGCAGCTTCATCGTCAACAGCTCGCTGACCGCCGGCACGACCGCGCTGGGCATCTGGCTTTGGTATCACGGGCAAGTCGGCGTCGGCGCAGTCGCCACCGCCACCGCCATGGCGTTGCGCGTCAACGGTTTGTCGCAATACATCATGTGGGAATCCGCCCGATTGTTTGAAAACATCGGCACCGTCAACGACGGCATGGTAACCCTGTCCAAACCGCAAACCATCCTCGACAAGCCGAACGCCCTGCCGCTGAAAGTGTCGCAAGGCGAAATCAAGTTTGAACACGTCGATTTCTCCTACGAAGCAGGCAAACCGCTGCTCAACGGCTTCAACCTTACCATCCGTCCGGGCGAAAAAGTCGGCTTGATCGGACGCAGCGGCGCGGGCAAATCCACCATCGTCAACCTGCTTTTGCGCTTCTACGAACCGCAAAGCGGCACGATTTCGATTGACGGGCAAAACGTCGACAGCGTAACCCAAGAAAGCCTGCGCGCCCAAATCGGTTTGGTCACGCAAGACACCTCGCTGCTGCACCGTTCCGTGCGCGACAACATCGTTTACGGTCGCCCCGATGCCACCGACGCCGAAATGATTTCCGCCGCCGAACGCGCCGAAGCCGCCGACTTCATCCCCAACCTTTCCGACGCCAAAGGGCGGCGCGGCTATGACGCCCACGTCGGCGAACGCGGCGTGAAACTCTCCGGCGGTCAGCGCCAACGCATCGCCATCGCCCGCGTCATGCTCAAAGACGCGCCGATCCTGCTGCTCGACGAAGCCACCAGCGCGCTTGACTCCGAAGTCGAAGCCGCCATCCAAGAAAGTCTCGACAAAATGATGGACGGCAAAACCGTCATCGCCATCGCCCACCGCCTCTCCACCATCGCCGCGATGGACAGGCTCATCGTCTTGGACAAAGGCCGCATCATCGAAGAAGGCAGCCACGCCGAACTCCTCGAAAAACAAGGCCTCTACGCCAAACTCTGGGCGCACCAAAGCGGCGGTTTCTTGAGCGAACACGTTGATTGGGAACATAATTGAGTGTCTTGCAGTAAGACAAAAGGTCGTCTGAAAATCCGGTTTTGAATTTCAGACGACCCCAGTTCAAAATCATCTCGTCAGGGCGCAAGATTGCGCCCTTCTTTTTTGGTTATAAATTACGAATCTGACCGAAGGATGGAAGGGTCGTCTGAAACCGAAAATCAGGTTTCAGACGACCCTTAATTTTCGGCGGCCAGACAATTAAACCGCCGTAACCTTCCCGCCAAAGGGTGTTTCATTCCGCGTACTTGCACTATACTGCCCCTGAAGAATACCGTCCGAAAGGAAAAACAATGAAATACGCTCCTGCCTTCCTCGCCCTTATCCTGCCCCTGTCCGTACAGGCAGCGGTCAACATCCAACGCTGGACCACCCCGCAAGGCGTGCAGGTCCTCTTGGCCGAGCGGCATGAAAATCCGATTATCGACATGGCAGTCAGCTTCCGAGGCGCAGGCAACGCGTCCGATCCCGACGGCAAAAGCGAAACCGCCGCCTTCACCGCCGCCCTGTTGACCAGCGGCACAAAAGAAATGGACGAAGAAACCTTCAACGCCCAAACCAACGGATTGGCAGTTGAAATCGGCAGCGGTACGGACAACGAAACCGCCACCGCCACCCTGCGCAGCCTGAGCCGTCCGGACACACTCAAAAAAGCCGTTTCCCTGTTCAACGGCGCACTGACCCGCCCGCGTTTCGACGAAGCTGTGTTCCGCCGCAACCAAACGCAAGCCGCCACCTTCCTGCAACAACAGGAAACCAAACCCGACTTCACCGCCGCCCGAACATTGGCGCGCCTCTCCTATCCCGACCACCCTTACGGCAAAGGCGCATACACCACCGTACAAAGCATAAACGGCATCACGCTTGACGACATCCGCGCGTTTTACCGCACCCGCTACGGCAAAAACAATGCCGTCGTCGCCATCGTCGGCGATATAGACCGCAAAGGTGCCGACCGCCTCGTGCAAAACGCATTGTCCGGCCTGCCCGACCATGCTGCCGCATCGGCCGATGTTCCGCCCGTCAAAAAACATCCTGCACAACGCCGTGACATCCCCTTCGCCGGCGAACAGGCGCAAATCATGCTCGGAATGCCGCTGATTACCCGTAACGACCCCGACTACTACGCGCTTGTTGCCGGCAACTACGTCCTCGGCGGCGGCGGATTCGACAGCCGCCTGATGGAAGTCCTGCGCAATCAGAGGGGCGACACCTACGGCGTGTACAGCAACCTTACTCCGGAACGTCAGGCAGGCATGTTCACCATCGCTTATTCTTCGCGCAAACCCGCCGCCCGCGCCTCGCTTGCCGCAGCACAGGAAGTCATCAGGCAGTTCATCGCTGAAGGTCCGACCGAAGAAGAAATGGCTCAGGCAAAAGCCAACATCACAGGCAGCTTCCCCCTGCGTTTCGATTCCAACGCCAAACTGCTCGGCTACTTGAACCTCATCGGCGTCTATAACCTGCCCGACGACTACCTTGAAGCCTACCCCAAAGCCGTCGCCAAACTGACCGCCGCCGACGTCAAAGCCGCCTGGCAAAAACGCGTCCGCCCCGAAGACTTGAATATCGTCGTGGTCGGTGCGCAGTAAAGTTCGGGCTGAATAAACGCAAACGTCGTCTGAAAACAGGTTTTAGATTTCAGACGACGTTTTTTATGCTCGAAACGGCTTTCTTCTTCCCAACGCTTGTTATAGGGGTTTCAAACGACAAATCCCTATTCTGGGATTTACCCGCGCAGTCGGGAGTCCGGAAAGTTGAAATAATGGTGATTTCTAAATATTCCCTCAAACGCAGAAGCCGGATTCCCGCCTGCGCGGGAATGACGGAACAGGTGTTTTCTGTTCCAGCCTGCCGTCTATTTCACAAGAAATCAATGGGTATCGGAAAAATCAAAAAGGTCGTCTGAACATTTTCAGACGACCTTTTCAACGTTTTAAGAACGAATCCGTTTCAACACTTCTTCCTTGCCGATTAATGCCAACACGGCATCAACGCTGGGGGTTTTCGCCGTGCCGCAGACGGCGAGGCGCAGGGGCATGCCGAGTTTGCCCATTTTGATGCCTTCTTCGTCGCAGAAAGGTTTGAACAGGTCGTGGATGGCTTCGGCGTTCCAGTCTTCCAGCCCTTCGAGGCGTTCGGCGAAGCGCAGCATACGGGCGGCAGCTTCGTCGTCCCAATGTTTTTGCACGTCCGCTTCGGCGGGCGTTTGTTTAACGTAGAAGTAGAGGCACTCGTCGGCGAGGGTGTTCAGGTCTTGGGCGCGGTCTTTGACCAATGCCAACACGTCTTCCAACGCGGGTTTTGCCGTGTCGTAAATATCGCGCAGGGCAAGGCGGGGCTTGATGAGTTCCGCGAGTTTTTCGTTGGCGGTGATTTTGATGTGTTCGCCGTTGATCCAGTAGAGTTTTTTCAAGTCCATGCGGCTTGGAGACGGGGAAACGTCTTTCAAATCAAACCATTCGATGAATTGTTCCATCGTAAAGAACTCGTCGTCGCCGTGCGCCCAGCCCAAGCGTGCCAGATAGTTGAGCATGGCTTCGGGCAGGATGCCCATCGCGCCGAAGTCGGTGATGGCGACGGTATCGCCGCTGCGTTTGGAGATTTTTTTGCCTTGTTCGTTGAGAATCATGGGCAAATGACCGTATTCGGGCAGGTTTGCGCCGATGGCTTTTAAGATGTTGATTTGTTTCGGGGTATTGTTCACATGGTCGTCGCCGCGGATAACGTGGGTAACGCCCATGTCGTAGTCGTCCACGACAACGCAGAAGTTGTAAGTCGGCGTACCGTCGGCGCGGGCGATAATCAGGTCGTCGAGTGCTTCGTTGGGAATGGAGATTTCGCCTTTGACCAAGTCCGTCCATTTGGTCACGCCGTCCAAAGGCGTTTTGAAGCGGACGACCGGTTGCACGTCAGCAGGGATTTCGGGCAGGGTTTTGCCTGCTTCGGGACGCCAGCGGCGGTCGTAAGTCGCCGTGCCTTCTTTTTCGGCTTTCTCGCGCATGGCTTCCAGCTCTTCTTTGCTGCAATAGCAGTAGTAGGCGGCGCCTTTTTCCAAGAGTTCGGCGATGACTTCTTTATAGCGGTCGAAACGGCGGGTTTGATACACGACGTTGTCGGCGTTGTCGTAATCGAGACCGACCCATTTCATGCCGTCGAGGATGATGTTGACGGATTCGGCGGTAGAGCGCGCCAAGTCGGTGTCTTCGATACGCAATAGGAACTCGCCTTTGTGATGGCGGGCAAACGCCCATGAAAACAAGGCGGTGCGTACGCCGCCGATGTGCAGGTAGCCGGTGGGGCTGGGGGCGAAACGGGTTTTGACGGTCATGATGGCTCCAAAGTCTTTGAAAACAGGTATTTTACTTTTTCGGCAAGGTTTAAACAATGTAAGGCCGTCTGAAAATAATGTCGGCGCAGAAGGACCATCTGGGAACTTTTCTCCTGAAAACAAGACAAATGATAATCATTTCTTTGAAAGTATCCGCTCATGAACAAACGCGCTTTATTTGCCGCCCTCGCCCTCCTGCCCCTTTTTGCCCAAGCCGAAATCAAAACTATCAAAGACGTATTGGGACGCGAAGTCAAAGTCGATGTCCCTGTCAAACGCGCGGTTTTGGCGTTTTACTATCCCGACTATATCGCGGTAACGGGCGCGGACAAATTTAAAAACGTCATCGGCATTTCGCGTGAGTTTTGGGAGAAATTCAATCCCGGCAGCTGGGCGATGTTCAAACAGAAGCTGCCTACGCTGCAAAACATTGCGGACATCGGCAACATCAGCACCGGCACGTTTTCACTGGAGAAAACGCTCGCGCTCAAGCCGGACGTATTGATTCTGGCCGACTGGCAGTATAAGGCCGTCGCCACCCACCTGCCGCGCATTAAAGCGGCAGGCATACCCGTCGTCGTGGTCGATTTCAACGCCGAAACCGTCGCGCGGCACACGCGCAGTGCGGAAATTTTCGGCGAACTCAACGGTACGCAGGCGCGCGCCCAAAAAATTGCCGCCGAATACGCCCGAGGCATTGCCGATATCCAAAAACGCGTCGCGCGCGCCAAGCAGTCCAAACCGAAAATCTATATCGAGTTCGGCGACAAAGGCCCGTCCGAATACAGCTACACCTTCGGCAAAGATATGTGGGGCGCGATTGCCGACACAGCAGGCGGCAACAATATCGCCGCGCCTTACGTTAAAAACTGGGGACCGATAAACCCTGAAAAATTCTTGACGGCCAAACCCGACGTCATCATCATTTCGGGGACGGAAAACGGCCATAAAGACAAGCCTGGCATTATGGCGATGGGCATAGGCATCAGCCAGGCCGATGCGCAACGTCGCCTGGCCGGATTTGTCAAACGCAAAGGCTGGGCAGACATTCCTGCCGTCAAAAACAAACGCGTTTACGGCATCTACCACACCGCCTCCCGCTCGATCGCCGATTTGGCCAGCGCGCAATTTATCGCCAAAACCCTGTATCCGCAGCAGTTTGCCGACATAGACCCAAACAAGACCTATCTGGACTTCTACCGCAAATACCTGCCCGTCGTGCCGGACGGTACGTTTTACATCCAATTGAAATAGCGGCTGAAAAAATCATAGGCTCAGGCCGTATAGCGGTCGAAACGGCGGGTTTGATACACGACGTTGTCGGCGTTGTCGTAGTTCAGACCGACCCATTTCATGCCGTCGAGGATGATGTTGACGGATTCGGCGGTAGAACGTGCCAAGTCGGTGTCTTCGATACGCAATAGGAACTCGCCTTTGTGATGGCGGGCAAACGCCCATGAAAACAAGGCGGTGCGCACGCCGCCGATGTGTAGGTAGCCGGTGGGGCTGGGGGCGAAACGGGTTTTGACGGTCATGATGGCTCCAGAATCTTTTAAAACGGGTATTTTACTGTTTTTAGACGGAATCGGACAATGAAAGGTCGTCTGAAAACCTGAAAATTCAGGTTTCAGACGACCTTTCGCTCTTTTTCAAAGCAGATTCAAAGCAGAAAATCCATCCCGATGCCGTCAGGCATTATTCATAAACTTTCAACAGCTCCACTTCAAACACCAATGTCGCGTTTGGCGGAATCACGCCGCCCGCGCCGCGTGCGCCGTAGCCCATTTCTGCGGGAATGGTCAGCTTGCGTTTGCCGCCTTCTTTCATGCCGCCGAAACCTTCGTCCCAGCCTTGAATGACCTGGCCCACGCCCAGCGTAATCGTCAGCGGCTGACGGCGGTCGAGGCTGGAGTCGAATTTGGTGCCGTCTTCCAGCCAACCGGTGTAATGCACGGTAATTTCCTTGCCTTTCACGGCCTCTTTGCCGTGG
Organism: Neisseria sicca; assembly: GCF_017753665.1. Classification (NCBI taxonomy): domain Bacteria; kingdom Pseudomonadati; phylum Pseudomonadota; class Betaproteobacteria; order Neisseriales; family Neisseriaceae; genus Neisseria; species Neisseria sicca. The sequence continues at coordinate 2,152,860 of NZ_CP072524.1, read as the reverse complement.
CCTTCCTGCAAATCTTCAATAATCAAACCGCTCATGTTTTATCCTTTCATAGCGTTTTCAATCGGTTAACAATATCGACTCTTCGATATTCCGCGCTGAAGGGTATCATAGCTGCCGTTTCCGATAAAGCAAAAGGTCGTCTGAAAACGGATGGATACGTTTCAGACGACCTTTCAATGTATCGTCAACTGCTTGGCAATCAATTTGAGCCGTTTTGCAATGAGCGGGCATAGGTGTCGTTGTAGCCGATGTCGGTGATTTCGCGCACGCCTGTGGCAGGTACGGTAAATTTCACGCGGTCATCATCCTTACGCATATCGTACGCGTCGTGATATTCGACTTGAGTTAAGCCCGGAATGGGGCCGGAGTCGTTGGCATGATTCCATTCAGGAATGCGACTGTCGGCGAAAGATGCGGCGGCGGCAACAGCGATGAGGGAGGCGAAGAGTGCTTTTTTCATGATACTTTCCTTATGATGTTGAATATAAAAGATGAACTGCATAGGCGTTCAAGCGATGGAAAGCATTTTATTGATTTCGTTTGGATTAATAAATATCCATTTTATTGAAAGAATATTTATCAATAAGAAACAATAAACCCTAACCCGTTTTCAGACGACCCCCGGTCAAAACTTATCCACAATGGTGCAGCGGCGTAGTCCATTCCTGCTTCAAAGTTTTATTTTTTTCGTAGCGTCGCCATGCCTTTTCGTGGAAATAAAAAACGACGGTGTTGGCAAGCGGTTCGACCAGCGCGACTGCGCTTGAGATGCCGATGCTGTCGGTCAAAATATAGGCAACGCCAAACGCGGTGGCGAAATGTAAAATGGCAAAGGTCATGGTTTTAATCATGATGGTTTCCTGATTGGTGATGTCTGTATGGTTCGGATAATATAGTGGATTAACTTTAAACCAGTACGGCGTTGCCTCGCCTTGTCGTACTATCTGTACTGTCTGCGGCTTCGTCGCCTTGTCCTGATTTAAAGTTAATCCACTATAACCATTCTCAACTACGCCGTATCTTTTGAATATTTTATTCAAAATTAGTTTATTTAAATCATTATTTTATTTTTGATAGGTGAAATATGAATCCACTGTGTATTGCCGTTCTCGACCGCGACACGCTTGCCGACCGTCCGTTTGACTTTGATTTTCCGCATACTTTAAGCAGCTATGGTTCGACTGAGGCGCATCAGACCGCCGAGCGCATACAGGGCGCGGACATCATCATTACCAACAAAGTCGTGATTTCCGCCGAACACATCGCCGCCAACCCGCAGCTCAAACTGATTGCGCTAGCCGCGACGGGCGTCAACAATGTTGACCTTGCTGCCGCCAAGCAAGCGGGCGTGAGCGTGTGCAACATCCGCGCTTACGGCAATGAATCCGTGGCGGAACACGCGTTTATGATGATGATTACCCTGATGCGCAACCTGCCTGCCTATCAGCGAGACGTTGCAGCAGGCTTGTGGGAAAACTCGCCGTTTTTCTGCCACCTCGGCGCACCGATGCGCGATTTAAACGGTAAAACACTGGCGATTTTCGGTCGCGGCAATATTGGTAAAACGCTGGCAACTTATGCACAGGCGTTCAAAATGAAGGTCGTGTTTGTCGAACACAAACACGCCGAAACCGTCCGCGACGGCTACGTTTCCTTTGACGAAGCCGTCCGCACTGCCGACGCGCTGTCGCTGCATTGCCCGCTCACGCCGGAAACGGCAAATATGATAGGCGAAGCCGAATTGCAGCAGATGAAGCCCGGCGCCGTCATCATCAACTGCGGACGCGGCGGACTGGTGGACGAACACGCGCTCATCGCCGCCTTGAAATACGGGCAAATCGGCGGGGCAGGTTTTGACGTGTTAACACAAGAGCCGCCGCGCGACGGCAACCCTCTGCTGAAAGCTCGACTGCCCAACCTCATTGTCACGCCACACATTGCATGGGCAAGCCAAGAGGCCGCCAACCGTCTGTTTGACATCCTTGTGGACAACATCAACCGCTTCGTCGCAGGCAATCCGCAGAATCTGGTTTGATGCCGATAACCCTAGTCCTGTTGATAATTTTGTGAACAATTTAAAAGGTCGTCTGAAAATTTTCAGACGACCTTTTGTATATTGATATTTTTCAATGAATTAAGTTTGATTTGATTGAATTGGGATGAAGTTCAAATTGTGGATAAGTTGTGAGCAATCCGTGGATTTTATCAAAAACCGATGCTTTCAAACGGCAAAGGTCGTCTGAAACCTGAATCTTAGTTTTCAGACGACGGCGGATTCGCATTTGAAGTGCAACTTTCCCTAACAGAAAAAGGCCAGTATGCGGTAGCATACGGCCTTTCCTGCAAGAAAGATTGCCATGAGCTACACACAACTGACCCAAGACGAACGATACCATATCCAATACCTGTCCCGCCACTGCACCGTCACAGAAATCGCCAAACAGCTTAACCGCCACAAAAGCACCATCAGCCGCGAAATCAGACGGCACCGCACCCAAGGGCAGCAATACAGTGCCGAAAAAGCACAGAAGCAGAGCCGGACTATCAAACAGCGTAAGCGAAAGCCCTATAAGCTTGATTCGCAGCTGATTCAACACATCGACACCCTTATCCGCCGCAAACTCAGTCCCGAACAAGTATGCGCCTACCTGCGCAAACATCACGGGATAACACTCCACCACAGCACCATTTACCGCTACCTCCGCCAAGACAAAAGCAACGGCGGCACCTTGTGGCAACACCTCAGAATATGCAGCAAACCCTACCGCAAACGCTACGGCAGCACATGGACCAGAGGCAAAGTGCCCAACCGCGTCGGCATAGAAAACCGACCCGCCATCGTCGACCAGAAAGCCCGCATCGGCGATTGGGAAGCCGACACCATCGTCGGCAAAGGACAGAAAAGCGCATTACTGACCTTGGTCGAACGCGTTACCCGCTACACCATCGTCTGCAAATTGGACAGCCTCAAAGCCGAAGACACTGCTCTGGCAGCCGTTAGGGCATTAAAGGCACATAAAGCCAGAGTGCACACCATCACTATGGATAACGGCAAAGAGTTCTATCAACACACCAAAATAGCCGAAGCATTGAAGGCGAAAACCTATTTTTGCCGCCCCTACCATTCGTGGGAGAAAGGGCTGAATGAGAACACCAACGGACTCATCCGCCAATATTTCCCCAAACAAACCGATTTCCGAAACATCAGCAATCGGGAGATACGCAGGGTTCAAGATGAATTGAATCACCGGCCAAGAAAAACACTTGGCTACGAAACGCCAAGTGTTTTATTCTTGAATCTGTTCAAACCACTGATACACTAGTGTTGCACTTGAAATCCGAATCCAAGGACCTTGTTGCTAACTCAGACAAATCAAATATCGTAAGTGGTCGATGCGGTATCGCCGCCTTTGCCTGTCCAGTTGGTATGGAAGAACTCGCCGCGCGGTTTGTCAGTGCGCTCGTAGGTATGCGCGCCGAAGTAGTCGCGTTGGGCTTGCAGCAGGTTGGCGGGCAGGCGTTCGGTGGTGTAGCCGTCGAGGAAGGTAATCGCGGAAGCCATGCAGGGCATGGGGATGCCGCATTCGATGGCTTTGGCGACCACTTTGCGCCATGCGGGCAGGCAGTTTTCCAATACGCCTTTGAAATAGGGGTCGGAACCCAAGAACACCAAATCGGGATTGGCTTCGTATGCGTCGCGGATGTTACCCAAGAACGCGCTGCGGATGATGCAGCCTTCGCGCCACAGAAGGGCGGTGTTGCCGTAGTTCAATGCCCAATCGTTGTTTTCGCTGGCTTCGCGGATGAGCATGAAGCCTTGTGCGTAGGAGATGATTTTGGATGCCAACAGGGCTTGGCGCAGGGCTTCGACCCATGCGGCTTTGTCGCCGCCAACGGGGGTAACGGTTTTGCCGAACAAGCGGCTGGTTTGAACACGTTGGTCTTTGAACGCGGATACGCAGCGGGCAAACACGGCTTCGGAAATCAGCGTCAGCGGGATGCCCAAGTCGAGGGCGTTGATGCCGGTCCATTTGCCTGTGCCTTTTTGTCCGGCGGTATCGAGGATTTTTTCGACCAAAGGTTCGCCGTTTTCGTCTTTGTAGCCCAAAATCGCGGCGGTGATTTCAATCAGGTAGGAATCCAGCTCGGTTTGGTTCCATTCGCTGAAAATGCGGTGCATTTCGTCGTAGCTCAGACCCAAGCCGTCTTTCATGAATTGGTAGGCTTCGCAAATCAACTGCATATCGCCGTATTCGATGCCGTTGTGCACCATTTTGACGAAATGGCCTGCGCCGTCGCGGCCGACCCAGTCGCAGCAGGGTTCGCCTTGCGGGGTTTTGGCGGCAATGGCTTGGAAGATGGGTTTGACGGCGGGCCATGCGGCTTCGTCGCCGCCGGGCATGATGGATGGACCGTGACGCGCGCCTTCTTCGCCGCCGGAAACGCCCGCGCCGATAAAGCGGATGCCTTTTGCCGCCAGCTCGTGGGTGCGGCGGGTGGAATCGGGATAGTTGGCGTTGCCGCCGTCAATAATAATGTCGCCTTGGTCCAAAAGCGGGACAAGTTGCTCGATAAAGTCATCCACGACAGAACCTGCGCGTACCATCATCATGATTTTGCGCGGTTTTTCCAGTTTATCCACTAAATCTTGCAATGAATAGGCACCGATAATGTTGGTGCCTTTGGCTGCGCCGTTGAGAAAATCGTCTACTTTAGCAGTGGTCCGGTTGTACGCCACGACTTTGAAACCGTGATCGTTCATATTCAAAATCAAATTTTGACCCATAACGGCCAAGCCGATGACGCCGATATCGCCTTTCATTGATGGAAGCTCCATTATTAATTTAATTTATCAGCCGTAACTCTATCTGATTTACAGAGGTTTAACAATCCTTAACTATCTAATTTTTTGAAAAGATGCCTTTACGTTGCGGGCTTTGGCTGCGCGTTGGGAAACAAACTATAAATAAGATTTTAAATAATAAATGGATGATTATATTGAGTCGCGCATTTGTTTGTGTATAACTTTTATTCCTTTTTTAGTTCAATAAGTTGAATGTAGAGTTTGGATGCGGATAAACTGCCGTTTGCCTTGTTTGCAGATGTGGATAATTTTGAAATCCGGTTTTTATTTGTGTATAACTTTCCGGCTATACACACAGCCTGCCGGTTTTATACCGGGCTCAAACGGAACTGTCCGAAGAGATAAACAGTCCAATCGGTTTTCATGTTTCAGACGACCTTTTGTGTTTTTCAACCGCAGGTCGTCTGAAAAATATCTCAACGAAAAGGGAGCAGATATGAAATTTTCTTTTGGATTAAACCTGTCGGCTGTTTTGGTTTTGGCGGCGTGCGCGCACCAGCCGATGCAGAAACCTGATGCTGCGCCTGTGCCGACGGCTGTGGATAACCATGCGCCGGAACAAGGGACGGGGCTGACCGAGCAGAAATTGATCCGCGCCAAACATTATATGGCGGCGTCTGCCAATCCGTTGGCAACCGAGGCGGGATATGAGGTTTTGAAACGCGGCGGCAGCGCGATAGATGCGATGATCGCCATGCAGACAACCTTGGGTCTGACCGAACCGCAGTCTTCCGGTTTGGGCGGCGGCGCGTTTTTGGTATATTGGGACAATAAGGCGAAAAAACTGACGACGTTTGATGCCCGAGAAACGGCGCCGAAAGCGGCAACGCCGGCGCTTTTTTTGGATGAAAACGGCAAGCCGATGGGCTTTATGAACGCGGTGGTCGGCGGCCGTTCGGTCGGTGTGCCGGGGATTCCGAAGCTGCTGGAAGATGTCCACAAGCGTTATGGCAAATTGCCTTGGGCAAGTCTGTTTGACAAACCGATTGCTTTGGCGGAACAAGGCTTTACCGTTTCACCACGCATGGCGAAATCCATCGAGCAAAATTTGGAGCCTTTGAAACGTTATCCGCAAACCGCCGCGTATTTCCTGCCCGACGGCAAGCCTTTGGCAGCGGGAACGGTGTTGAAAAACCCTGAATTTGCCCGCTCCGTACGCCTGTTGGCGGAAAAAGGCAGCGCGCCGTTTTATCAGGGGGAGCAGGCGCAGAATATTGTCCGTGCCGTTACCGGCGCTGTGGATAACCCCGGCAAAATCAGTATGGCGGATTTGAAAAACTACCGCGTTATCGAGCGCAAACCGGTTTGCGCGCCGTATCGTGAATACGAAGTCTGCGGTATGGGTGCGCCAAGTTCGGGCGCGATTGCTTTGGGCGAGATTTTGGGCGTCCTGCAAAATCAGGATATGAAGGCGTTGGGCGCAGAAAATATCCACAGTTGGCGCTGGATAGGCGATGCGTCGCGGATTGCGTTTGCCGACCGTGATTATTACGTCGGCGATCCCGCGTTTGTCAACGTCCCGACCCGTGTCCTGATTTCTCAGGCTTATCTGAAACCGCGCGCCGAAGAAATCCGCCAATCCGACAAGGCGTTGGAGAACATTCAGGCAGGCAAGTTCGGCAAGGCATACGCGCAGGGTATGGCGGTAGAGCTGCCGTCCACCAGCCATTTGGTGGTTGTGGATAAAGACGGCAACGTCGTGTCGATGACGACTTCGATTGAAAACGCGTTCGGTTCGGGACTAATGACAAACGGCTATCTGCTCAACAATGAATTGACCGATTTTGCTTTCAACCCCGTCGGCGCGGACGGTAAAACGGTGGCAAACAGCGTGGCGGGCGGCAAACGGCCGCGTTCTTCGATGGCGCCGACCATTGTGATGAAAGGCGGCAAGCCTTATTTGGCGGTCGGTTCGCCCGGCGGCAGCCGCATCATCGGTTTCGTCGCCAAAACGCTGGTGGCGCATATCGATTGGGGTATGGACATTCAGGCGGCAATCTCCCTGCCGAATATGCTCAATCGCGGCAGCCAGTATGAAATCGAGGAAAAAACCGCGGCGGCGGACAAAGCGGCAGCATTGGAAAAACTGGGCTACAAAGTCCAAATCCGCGATTTGAATTCCGGCGTACAAGGCATTGTGATCGGCAAAGACGGTTTGCTCGGCGGTGCCGACCCGCGCCGCGAAGGCAAAGTCATGGGCGATTGATCACTGATAAGCTTGTGGAAAAAGGTCGTCTGAAATCCGAATTTGGGTTTTCAGACGACCTTTTTTACTGCTGGAGAAAAGCTATGGATAAAATGTGTATAAAATTTGAGAAAAAATATAATCTTTTTATTTTTCAGAAGGATAGATTAGATAGCCATGTGGATAATCATGTCTGAAATATTGGCGGGAGATGGTTGTCTCGCTTGAAAGGTCGTCTGAAAACTTAAAATCAAGATTTCAGACGACCTTTATTCAATAAAAAGGCTGTGGATGATTGTTTATCCACAGCCTTTTTTTACACCGTCTTATCTCAAGCCGCCGGCAGCTCGTGGAAGGCTGATGGCAAATTCTCATCGTCAGAGAATTCCACCCATTCGTAAGCGGTTTCGTCCGCCAAAACCGCACGCAATAAGGCGTTGTTGATGGCGTGGCCGGATTTGTAGCCTTCGAATGCGCCGATAATCGGGTGTCCGACGATATACAAATCGCCGATGGCATCGAGGATTTTGTGGCGGACAAACTCGTCGGGATAACGCAAACCTTCCGGATTCAAAACGTCCATGTCGTCAATCACAATGGCGTTGTTCAAATTGCCGCCCAGTCCGAGATTGTGGGCGCGCATCATTTCCACTTCGTGCATAAAGCCGAAGGTGCGCGCGCGCGCGATTTCATCGATATAGGATTTGCCCGCGAAATCGATTTCAAAAGTGGGCGAGCTGCGGTTGAAAACCGGATGGTCGAATTCGATGGTCAGCGTCACTTTAAAGCCGTCATACGGCGTAAAGCGCACCCATTTGCCCGCTTCCTTGACTTCGACAGGCTTGAGGATTTTCAAAAACCGCTTTTGCGCCTTTTGATCGACAACGCCCGCATCTTGCAAAAGATAAATAAACGGCAGGCTGGAGCCGTCCATAATCGGGATTTCGGGCGCGTTCAACTCAATCAGCGCATTGTCGATGCCGTAGGCGGAAAGCGCGGACATGATGTGTTCAATCGTGCCGACGCGCACGCCTTTGTCGGTTACGATGGTGGACGAGAGGCGCGTATCGTTGATGAGGTAGGGCGTAAGTTTGATGGTTTCGCCCATTTCGCCGTCCAAATCGGTACGACGGAAAGAAATCCCGCTGTTTTCAGGCGCAGGGTGTAAGGTCAGCGCGACCCGTTCGCCTGAATGCAATCCGACGCCGGTTACGCTGATGGATTTTGCCAAAGTTCGTTGCAGCATAAACCGCCTCCTTATTTAATAATTAGTTTGATTTTTGGATAATACGATAAAAAGGAAAAAATAATCCATTATTTTTAATAGTATTTGCTAATGTAGGTATTTCGGAGCCATAGATTTTTCAGACGACCTTTTGTACCGATAAGATTATCCACAATATACCGTGTAATCGAAGTGGACAAATCTGATTTTATCCACAGAAAAATTCAAACAATTACAGATTATCCGACTTTGTTCTCACAAAAAACAGAACTTGAACGCAGCCTTTAAATAAATACAACAATTTGATTATAAAACCAGTAATAAGGTTATCCACAAAACAGAGATACACTCATCACTATCATCATTTTTTTAAATAATTACATATTAATTTTAAAAACAACCAAAATTTATCCCCAAATATGGGGGCGAACCGTACCAATCTGCATTTTCAGACGACCTATTTCACGGTTTTTTTATTTAAATCAAACATTTTAAAAGTAGCGTCGTGTAATTCTAGGTAGTAGTTTTATTTCAGGCTACAATAGCCCTTATTGAAATTTATCCCTTTCCCTACTGACAGGAGTATCAAAATGAGCATCAAAGTAGCGATTAACGGTTTCGGCCGCATCGGCCGTCTGGCATTGCGTCAAATTGAAAAAGCCGAAGGTATCGAAGTCGTCGCCGTTAACGACCTGACCCCTGCCGAAATGCTGCTGCACCTTTTCAAATACGACAGCACCCAAGGCCGATTCCAAGGTACTGCCGAATTGAAAGACGATGCCATCGTGGTGAACGGCAAAGAAATCAAAGTTTTCGCCAATCCGAATCCTGAAGAATTGCCTTGGGGCGATTTGGGTGTGGACGTCGTCCTCGAATGTACCGGCTTCTTTACCAGCAAAACCAAAGCCGAAGCCCATATCCGCGCCGGCGCACGCAAAGTCGTTATTTCCGCGCCCGGCGGCAATGACGTGAAAACCGTCGTATATGGCGTGAACCAAGACATTTTGGACGGCAGCGAAACCGTTATCTCCGCCGCTTCCTGCACCACCAACTGCCTTGCCCCGATGGCGGCAGTCCTGCAAAAAGAATTCGGTGTAGTCGAAGGCCTGATGACCACCATCCACGCCTACACCGGCGACCAAAACACCCTTGATGCGCCGCACCGCAAAGGCGATTTGCGCCGCGCCCGCGCCGCCGCGCTCAACATCGTGCCCAACAGCACCGGCGCCGCCAAAGCCATCGGTTTGGTTATCCCCGAATTGAATGGCAAACTCGACGGCTCCGCCCAACGCGTTCCCGTTGCCACCGGCTCGCTGACCGAATTGGTTTCCATCCTCGAACGCCCTGTAACCAAAGAAGAAATCAACGCCGCGATGAAAGCTGCCGCGAGCGAATCTTACGGCTACACCGAAGATCAAATCGTTTCTTCCGATGTCGTCGGTATCGAATACGGCTCACTCTTCGACGCCACCCAAACCCGCGTGATGACCGTAGGCGACAAACAATTGGTGAAAACCGTCGCTTGGTACGACAACGAAATGTCTTACACCTGCCAACTCGTCCGCACTTTGGAATACTTCGCAGGCAAAATCTAAAGGATTTCGGATTGGGTAAACCAGTCTGTGGATAAGTAAGAGAAAAGGTCGTCTGAAAACGGGGGTAGAACGAGTTTCTCTAAAACTCAAATCTCAAAGTTTTCAGATGACCTCTTTTTTACCTGCAACCCGCCCCCTCTCCCGTCTGGCGGGAGAGGGTTGGGGAGAGGGTGGCTCTATGGGGTGTACAAATTTGCTTTTACCTAAACTCATAAAACCACCCCCATCCTAACCTTCCCCCGCCGGACGGGGGAAGGGACAAGTTGCCGTTTCGGCAGCGAGTAGCGTGGGCTTTGCCCACGATATGAATGTCCAAATGAATGCCTATTCGACTGTTGTCTGATTGGATTGTCAGGTGGTAGGTTCGTGGGCGAAGCCCACACTACGGGTTCGGTTTATCCAAAGTGTTCATTGAATAAGACCCGTATCGATTGAATAAAAAGGTCGTCTGAAAACCGAAATCTTAGGATTTTCAGACGACCTTTTTTAATGAAATCAATCACTAAATTTCAAACGACGCTTATCCCAATAACCGTCGCGCGGTTTCCTTCGATTTGAAACCTGATTTTATAATCCTCAATATTCATAACGTAAATCCGTTCGGGAATATTCTGATAGGCGGGGCGCGGGTCTTGGGCAATGCTTTGGCTGATGAGGTTTTTGGTGCTTTCAGATAAATTTTCTGCGCCGATGTTTTCCAGCCATACGACTTCAAGCTCTTCGGGTTTGCCGCTGACGAAGCCGGATGATGCGTCGGGTTTGGATTCGACAAAGGGGATGTAGGGCTTGATATCGACAATCGGCGTACCGTCGAGCAGATCTGCGCCGCTGCAATAGAGGCGGACGGATTTGTCGGTTTCGATGCGGTCGAGTTTTAAGAGTGATAGTCCGAGATGATTGGGGCGGTGGGGGCTGCGCGTGGCGAATACGCCCATTTTCTGCTTGCCGCCGAGCCGTGGCGGGCGCACCATTTTCGCCCAGCCTTCATCCAATACGCCGTGAAAAATAAAACTTATCCACACATAATCGAAGTGTTCTAATCCGCGTACGCTGTCTGCGGTAAATTCGGGATTCAGTTCGATGCAGACCTCTGCGGCGGGAACCAAACCGGGCTGGCGGGCGACGCCGAATTTCTGTTTGTAGGGCGAGCGGGCGGTGGCGATGGGGACGATGGTGTAAGTCATGAGGATTGTGGACAAGTTTTTCGGAAAAACGTTATCTTATCACAGCCGGTTTTACCGCTTTCGGGCAGTAATTTGTTATAATACAGGGCATTTTAATCGCTTTGAAATGATGAGATGATTGTTTCCATTGATGTTGATGCACAAAAAACTTTTACGCCTTTGTGTCCTAAAGAGCTGCCTGTAAAAGAGGGGCATTTGATTGTCGAAGAATTGAATGCCCAAGCCGCTTTGGCGGATTTGCGCGTGATGACGAAAGATGCGCATCATATGGCGGCGAAATGGCTTGTGGATAACCCTGTTGATATGTTGAAGCCGACAGGTTTGCCTGATGCGGATTTGACTTGGGTGGCTCATGCGATGGTCGGTACGCGCGGCTATGAATTGTTGGACGGACTGCCTTCTTCCAAGGAATACGATTATTGCGTTTGGAAAGGCGTTGATCCTGAATTGCATCCTTACGGCGCGTGTTTTCACGATATCGAGGAAAAACTGAGCACTGGATTGATTGAATGGCTGCGTTGTCAAAATACGGATACGATCATTGTCGGCGGTTTGGCTACGGATTATTGTGTGAAAACAACGGTTTTGCAGTTGCTCAAAGGCGGCAATTGGCAGGTTATCGTTAATGAAGCGGCTTGTCGGGGCATTGCGCCGGATACCATCGAAACGGCATGGCAGGAAATGCGTTCTGCCGGTGCAATGATCTTAAAAAACGCTGAAGAAATTAAAAAATATATTAATAATCAATAAGTTAAAATTGTTTCACGTGAAACACCCTTCCTAAATATGAAAATTTTGCTTGTCCGCTTGTCCAGTATGGGCGATTTAATTCACACTTTGCCCGCAATCGAAGATTTGGCGCGACAATGCCCTGATGTGGAACTCCATTGGCTGTGTGAAGCCGGATTTGCGGATATTGCGCGCCTGCATCCGTTTGTGAAAAAAATCCATGTGATGAAATGGCGGCAATGGCGCAAACATCTCTTTCAGGCAGAAACTTGGCAGGAAATAGGTCGTCTGAAACAGACCTTGCGGCAGGAAGCATTTGATTTTGTATTGGACAGTCAAGGTCTGATTAAAAGCGCGTGTTTCGCCAAAATGGCAAAATCCCCTATTTATGGTTTGGATAAACACAGCGCGCGCGAGGGACTGGCTGCGCTGGCGTATGCGAAAACATACGCTGTACCGAAAGGGAAAAATGCTGTTTGGCGCAACCGTGAACTGTTTGCCCAAGTATTTGGGTATGCAATGCCGGAAACGCAGGTATTCGGCTTGACCGTTCCCGAAGCAGGTCGTCTGAAAAATTTGGAGCAACCGTATTATGCTGCTTTGCACGCGACTAGCCGAGACAGTAAATTATGGCCTGTGGAAAACTGGCGGGCGTTGCTGCAAAAGTTGAATGAAGAACAGCAATGCAATATTTACCTGCCTTGGGGAAATGAAAATGAAAAAACGCGTGCCAAACAAATTGCAGACGGACTGCCGTTTGCTATTGTGTGCGACAAAATAAATTTATTGCAGGCAGCGTATTTGCTGAAACATGCGGTCGGAATTGTCGGCGTGGATACCGGTTTGCTGCATTTGGCAAATGCCTTGGAAAAACCTGTGGTCGGTATTTATACCGATACCGATCCGATTAAAACAGGCGTTCAAGTTTCGGCTGTTGCAAAAAATTTAGGCAATATCGGGCAGATTCCGACTGTGGATTTGGTTTATCAAACGTTGATGGATTGTGTGGCTGCCGATGAAGGTTCAAAGGTCGTTTGAAACTGAAATAGCGCTTGATATTTTTCAGTTTGTTGAGTGTGGAATGTATATTCGCCAGTCTGAGTAAATGCTTTAAAAATGGTATAATCGGCAAGCATTATCCGAAAGATTTCTGAATGAATTCGTTTTTAAGAAAAACGGATTTGATTTTATAGAGAAGAAGGTTTGGTTTCGCTGGATGGTGAAAGCAGCGTTCTTTTTAGGAGAATTCAATGAAAGCACTGGTCGCAGTAAAGCGCGTAGTGGACTATAACGTCAAAGTTCGTGTAAAAGCCGATGGTTCGGATGTGGATATCGGTAATGTCAAAATGTCGATGAACCCGTTTGACGAAATCGCTGTGGAAGAAGCCGTCCGTTTGAAAGAAGCCGGAAAAGTAAGCGAAATCGTAGCGGTTTCTTTGGGCGAGAAAAAATGCGAAGAAACGTTGCGTACAGCTTTGGCGATGGGTGCCGACCGTGCAATTCATGTTGAAACCCATGCGAAATTGGAGCCGCTGGCAGTTGCCAAGCTGTTGAAAGCTGTTGCGGACAAAGAAAATCCGCAAATTTTCTTTTTGGGCAAACAGGCGATCGATGATGATGCCAATCAAGTGGCGCAAATGTTGGCAGCTTTGCTGAATGCGGCGCAAGGTACGTTTGCTTCAAAAGTACAAATTGAAGGCGACGAAGTTCAGATTGTGCGCGAAATCGATGGTGGCGAAGAAACCATCGCATTGAAACTGCCTGCGGTTATCAGTGCTGATTTGCGCTTGAATGAGCCGCGCTTTGTCAAACTCCCCAATATTATGGCAGCAAAGAAAAAACCTTTGGAAAAGCTGGCTCCTGCCGATTTGGTTGCGGATATTTCACCTCGTCTGAAAACGGTGAAATTCGCCGAACCTAAAGCGCGTCAGGCAGGCGTGAAAGTAGCAAGTGTTGCCGAATTGGTTGAAAAATTGAAAAACGAAGCCAAAGTGATTTGAGGAGACTGAAATGAGTGTATTGATTATTGCTGAACACGACAACAAACAGTTGAATCCTGCCACTTTGCATGCCGTTACCGCCGCTGTCAAACTGGGCAAAGTCGATTTATTGGTTGCCGGAAGCGGTGCATCGGCCGTAGTGGAATCCGCGAAACAAGTTGCGGGTGTGGAAAAAGTTTTGGTTGCGGATGCTGCCCATTATGCCGAAGGTTTGGCTGAAGAACTGGCTCCGCTGGTTGTCAAATTGGCGGCGGATTACCGCTATGTTGCAGCAACGGCAACCACATTTGGTAAAAACCTTTTGCCTCGCGTAGCGGCCTTATTAGACGTCCCGCAAATTTCTGATTTGACCGAGATTGTGGATAACACGACTTTTGTGCGCCCGATTTATGCGGGTAATGCATTTGAAACCGTGCAAGCTGATTCGGAAAAATTAGTGCTGACCTTCCGTGCGACGGCTTTTGACGCAGCGGCGGCGCAAGGTGGTAATGCTGAGGTAATTAATGTTGAAGCAACCCCTGCCCAAAACCTGAGCCGTTTTGTGAACCGCCAGCTTTCCCATTCCGATCGTCCTGAGCTGACTCAGGCAAAAGTCATTGTCTCCGGTGGCCGTGCTTTGGGTAGTGCGGAAAAATTCAATGAAGTGCTGACACCGTTGGCGGATGTTTTAGGCGCGGCAATCGGAGCATCCCGTGCGGCGGTTGATGCCGAATATGCGCCGAATGATGTGCAGGTCGGACAAACTGGTAAAGTGGTTGCACCGCAGCTCTATTTTGCAATCGGTATTTCAGGTGCGATTCAACACGTTGCCGGTATGCAGGACAGCAAAGTCATTGTCGCAATCAATAAAGATGCCGATGCGCCGATTTTCAATGTAGCCGATTACGGATTGGTAGGCGATTTATTCGAAATCGTTCCGCAATTAACAGAAGCATTGAAAAATTGATGTTTCACGTGAAACGTTCAGACGACCTTGTTATTAATGAGGTCGTCTGAAAACATTTCAGCATGATTACGACTTATAAAACCATTACTTCCCCGACGCAGGCTGAGTTTAAAGATAAAGGCAGCCGTTTTATTGCATTTGCCTATCCGATTCGGACGTTTGCTGATGTGAAAAAATACCTCGATCCGTTAAAGGAAGAACATCATAAAGCGCGGCATTGGTGCTATGCCTATCGTTTGGGCGTAGATGGCATGCAATTTCGTGCCAATGATGATGGAGAGCCGTCAGGAAGCGCTGGGCGACCAATTTTAGGACAGATTGATTCGGTGGGTGTAACCGATGTTTTGGTCGTTGTCGTGCGCTATTTCGGCGGTACTTTATTGGGTGTTCCCGGTCTGATTCACGCATACAAAGAGGCGACGGCTCAGGCGTTGGCAATTTCGGAAGTGGTTGAAAAGAATATTGAAAAAACCGTTTGGCTGAAATGTGAATATCCGTTTTTGAATGAAGCAATACGCATTGCTAAACAATATCAGGCGGATATATTGGAGCAGGATTTACAGTTGGATTGCCGATTGACGGTAAGTTTATCGTTGGCAAATTATGAGGCCTGTGTTGCAGCTTGGAAGAATACACGGCAGATTGAAGTAAATACGGAAAAGCCTTTTGAATGAAAGGTCGTCTGAAATGCTTTGTGATGGTATTTCAGACGACCTCTTTGCTGATTAATCTTCTTGCGTATATCTGTCCAAGGCATCGACGCTGGAGCGCAAATATAGCCAAGCCAATTGATGGAATTCGCCCAGCGCGTTCCATAAGGCATCTTCGCTCATAATGCTATATTCGCCTTCTGTACGCAAATCCACCTCCACTCCATCTTCAATAGCCCGATGGCAAGCCTGATATTCGTGGGTATAGAAATTATCCATATCGCGAATCAAAGCGACGGCATGTTTCCAACGCCGGATGTCTTCTTCCAATTGCGGTAGTAAATGACACCATTCGCGGTATTTACTTTGGATTTCATCAATACGTTTTTGCATAGCTGCTTGTCCTTTTTCAATTTTGTGGATAAGTTAAATAGGTTGCAGAGTGGAATGAAGCGGTTTTTGTTTGATTCCACTAAAATTTCTTTAAATGGGACAATAGTCCCTTTGTGTCGAGTTTTCGTTAAAAGTACATATTTGTCAAGGAGATGGGATGAAGTTGCTTGTTATCGGTAATGGCGGTCGCGAACACGCGTTGGCTTGGAAATTGGCGCAGTCGTCTAAAGTGGAAACAGTATTTGTTGCACCCGGTAATGCCGGTACGGCGATTGAACCTAAATTGCAAAACATCGCCTTGACTGCGCATCAGGATTTGATTGAATTCTGCCGCAAAGAAAATATTGCTTTTATCGTCGTTGGTCCTGAAGCGCCTTTGGCGGCGGGTATTGTGGATGATTTCCGTGCCGCAGGGCTAAAAATATTTGGTCCGACACAATATGCAGCGCAGTTGGAAAGTTCTAAAGATTTTGCCAAAGCATTTATGGCGAAATACAATATTCCGACCGCGCAATACCAAACCTTTGAAAACGCCGATGCTGCACACGATTACGTCAATCAGAAAGGTGCGCCTATCGTCATCAAAGCCGATGGTTTGGCGGCAGGTAAAGGCGTGATTGTGGCGATGACTTTAGATGAAGCGCATGCCGCGATTGACGATATGCTGCTGGGCAACAAAATGGGCAATGCCGGCGCGCGCGTTGTGATTGAAGATTTCCTGCAAGGCGAAGAAGCGAGCTTTATCGTCATGGTTGATGGCAATCATGTGTTGCCTATGGCGACCAGCCAAGACCACAAGCGTCTTTTAGACGACGATAAAGGCCCGAATACGGGCGGTATGGGCGCGTACAGTCCCGCGCCTGTGGTAACGCCCGCCGTGTACGAGCGCGCGATGAACGAGATTATTTTGCCGACCATAGCGGGAATGAAAGCGGAAGGGTATGAGTTCACCGGCTTCCTGTACGCAGGTTTGATGATTGATCAAAGCGGCGCACCCTATACGATTGAGTTTAACTGCCGTTTCGGCGATCCCGAAACCCAGCCGATTATGAGTCGTCTGAACAGCGACTTGTCGGATTTGGTCGAAGCGGCAATAGACGGCAAACTCGATAGCATAACAGCGGAATGGAACCCGCAAACTGCCGTAGGTGTAGTGCTGGCGGCGCAAAATTACCCCGAAACGCCCAAAAAAGGTGAGGTTATTTCCGGTCTGGATGCAGCCAACCAAATCGGCAAAGTTTTCCATGCAGGCACAACGGCAAACGAGAAAGGCGATGTATTGACCAACGGCGGTCGCGTATTGTGTGTCGTAGGATTGGGTGACGATGTAGCTCAAGCCAAAGCCAAGGCGTATAGCGCATTGGAAAAAATCAGCTTCGACGGTATGCAATACCGTAAAGACATTGCCGACAAAGCCATCAACCGTTAATCAAAGAAACAGGTCGTCTGAAAACATGATTGTGTTTCAGACGACCTTCCCTGTCATGTCATTCCCCAGAATCCTTTCAGCTTCGACGCTTCGCAAGCTGCAATCCCATCTTAAAAAAGGCGGCTTGGTCGCCTATCCTACCGAGTCCTGCTATGGCATAGGCTGTATCCCGACCTTGCCTAAAGCACTTAACCGACTGATTCATCTGAAAAAAAGACCGCAACATAAAGGCATGATTGTCATTGGCAACCAATTGGAGCAATTACAGCCCCTGCTCAAAAGGTCGTCTGAAAACATTCAAACTATGCTCAGAAACGAATGGCCTGCGCCCAAAACCTTTCTGCTTCCTGCTGCTGCTGACGTTTTGCCCGCATTACGCGGAAAAAGGCGCAGCAAACTGGCGGTCAGGGTTCCTGCCCATGTAGGTGCGCGCCGCTTGTGTCAGGCTTTGAAAACACCTTTGGTTTCGACTTCGTGCAACCGCGCAGGCAAACGCGCGTGTAGGACGGAGCGGGAAGTAAGAAGGCAGTTTGGAAGAGATGTATGGGTAGTCGACGGTTTAATCGGCAAACAAAAGTTGCCGAGTCAGATTATTGATGGGGAAACAGGTGTTCGTTTGCGTTAGAAATCGGATGGATGAGATGAGCAGAAATTATGGTTTGAACCGATAAACCGCGACTTCAATAAAATGTGGATAATCCTGAATATAACTTTCCCGAAAAAAATCAAAAAGGTCGTCTGAATCCCCATATTCATGGTTTTCAGACGACCTTTTGATTTAACTATCTTGTGGATAAGTATGTAGATAAGTTGAGTATTAGAGCTTGCTGTCGCATACGGCTTCGAATTGTTTTTCGGTAATTGTGCCGTTCATTACGCTCATCGGGCGGATATTCGTCGCCGTGTAGCTGTGTTTGGAAATTTCTTTGCCGTGTTCGTCGAGGAGCTGCAAAGCGGTCAGGCGGTAGGTTTTGTTGGTGCAGTGGATTTCCCAGTCGCCGATGGCGGTTTTGTAGGCAGGCGTGTTGACGAAGCGTTCTTCTTTCATCTTTGACACGGTTTTTCTATCGCGGAAAGTAACCAAAGTACCGTTTTTCTTGATGCTGTTTTTATCAATCGCCACTTTGATATTGCCGTCGGAAATCGTGCCGATGTTGTCCCAGTTGCCGCTGACGCCGCCGCTTGTGGTCGTAGTCGTTTGACAGGCGCTCAGGAGCAGGGCTGTCGATAAAGTCGAAATAAGGGAAAAGTGTTTGATGTTCATAAGTTTCGGGTGCTTAGGATAAATTATTAGACTGCCGTATTATGCGCGAAGACGGCGGGGCAGTAAATCGGCTTTGCAAAGTCTTAAAACCGCCAAAAAATGAAAAGGTCGTCTGAAAACAGGTTTTCTAGCCGATTGACTGGAAACCGGTATGCCGCCGCTTTGCCGGAGATTAAAAAGAACGGTAACGCATTGGGTAAACCAGTTTCCCATATCCGTATTGTCGGCAGTTCCGCCATCTTGTCTCAATCAAAAATCAATCTGCGATACCCAACCAAGCATAATCCGTTTTCAGATGACCCCATGTGGATAACTCAAATATCCCCCATGCAGGCAGTGTCTAAAACCGCTAAAATAACGTTTTTCCCTTCCTACGGAACCATCATGCCCCAGCCTTCCGCCCAACAGATTTTGCACGAAGTATTCGGCTATCCCGAATTTCGCGGCAAGCAGGAGGCTGTCGTCAATACATTGGCAGGCGGCGGAAGCCTGATGGTATTGATGCCGACGGGCGGGGGCAAGTCGCTGTGTTACCAAATTCCCGCGCTGATGCGCGAAGGCGTCGCCATCGTCGTTTCGCCGCTGATTGCCCTGATGAACGACCAAGTGGCGAGCCTGCACGCCGCAGGCATAGAAGCAGCAGCGGTCAACAGCAGTACAACGGTGGAAGAAGCCCGCGAAGTGGCGGACAAACTCGCCCAAGGTCGTCTGAAACTGCTCTACGTCGCACCGGAGCGGCTCGTTACCGACCGTTTCCTGCGTTTTCTCGATCAGCAAACCATCAGCCTTTTCGCCATAGACGAAGCACATTGCGTCAGCCAATGGGGGCACGATTTCCGCCCCGAATACCAGCAATTAGGGCTGCTTGCCAAACGCTATCCGCAAGTGCCGCGCATTGCCCTGACCGCGACCGCCGATGCGGCGACCCGCGCCGACATCAAACATTTCCTCCATCTCGAAGACGCGCCCGAATTCATCTCCAGCTTTGACCGCCCGAATATCTATTATCAGGTCATCGAAAAAAACAACGGTAAAAAGCAGCTTTTCGACTTCATCCGCAAAGAAATGGAAGGGCAAAGCGGTATCGTCTATTGCCTCAGCCGCAAAAAGGTCGAAGACATCGCTCAATTCCTCTGCGAAAACGGATTGGACGCGATTCCCTACCATGCCGGCTTGAGCATGGAAGTGCGCGAAGCAAACCAACGCCGTTTTACCCGCGAAGACAACATCATCGTCGTCGCCACCGTTGCCTTCGGTATGGGCATAGACAAACCGGACGTGCGCTTCGTCGCCCATCTCGATATGCCCCAAAGCGTCGAACATTTCTACCAAGAATCCGGCCGCGCCGGGCGGGACGGGCTGCCTGCCGTGAGTTGGCTGTGTTACGGGCTGAACGACTGGGTATTGCTGCGCGAACGTATCGCCGAAGGCAACAGCGACGAAGTGCAGAAGCAAATCGAAATGCAGAAGCTCGATGCCATGCTTTCCGTCTGCGAAACCGCCGCCTGCCGCCGCGTCCTTCTGCTCAAGCATTTCGGCGAAGAATCCGCCCCCTGCGGGCATTGCGACAACTGCCTGCATCCGCCCGTACGCTTCGACGGCACCGTCCTCGTACAAAAGCTCCTCAGTTGCGTGTATCGCGCCGGACAACGCTTTGCCGCCGGCTATATCACCAACCTGCTGCGCGGTAAAAGCGACGACTGGATAGAGCGCAACGGCCACGACAAACTCTCCACCTTCGGCATCGGCAACGGGCAAACCGACAAAGAATGGCGCAGCGTCATCCGCCAGTGCATCAGCCTCGGCTACCTCACCGTCAATACCGCACAATATCAGGCATTGCAACTGACCGAAGCTGCAAAAAAAGTCCTTAAAGGCGAAACCGAAGTCATGTTGCGCCCGCTGCGCCGCGAAAAATCCGCCACTCAAAAGCCCAAAGACAACTGGCTGCGTACCGAACGCGAAGAACGCCTATGGCAAGCATTGCGGCATTGGCGGCAGCAGCGCGCCCATTCCGAAGAAGTCCCTGCTTATGTCGTCTGCGGTGACAAAACCCTGCGCGACATCGTCAAAAAAATGCCGCAAACGCTGGAAGATTTGCACCAAATCTACGGTTTGGGTGAGGCGAAAATCAAAAAATTCGGCATCGATATCCTCAATGTCTGCAAGAACGCAGCCGAAAACCAAAGCGGACAAGCGGGCAACGAAGACCCCCTATTTACCCCCCAAACCGAGCGCGAACAGCAATTACAGCAAAAGCTGGAAACCTGGCGTGCCGAGCAGGCAGCCGCCAAACAATGCGCCTTGGGCAAAATCCTTTCCAACATCAGCCTGACCGACCTTGTCGTCTTCACGCCCGCCGAAGAAGCCGACCTGCTCGGTATTCACGGCATAGGCAGCGAAAGAATTGCCCAATACGGGCAGGTAATACTCGACATCTGCCGCCCCTACGCAGACGGGCTTTCCGAGCCGAAACAGGCAGAACGCCAGCTCGCCCGCCGCCTGTTCCAATGGTGTTTCGATACCGCCCGATATGAAGGCGGAGAGATGCACGCCGTCGCCAGAAAACAGACTTTACGCGCCATCGCCAAAGCCCGGCCGCAAACTTTGACGGCGCTTTCCAAAATTGATGACGTGAGCGGGGAATGGTTGGAAAAATACGGCGAAGAAATCGTAGAAATCTGCACGCAAGATTGACCGTTAAAAAGACACAGAAAAAGGTCGTCTGAAACCTTGAAAACCTATTTCAGACGACCTTCTGAATATTAATATCGTTATAAAACAATAACAAACAAAATTTTTTCAATTGGCTTGTAAGCATTTTCAAGCTGTCGCGTCTAATCGGGCATGAAATGATTTTATGAAACGGTTATCATGAAAACGAATATCACAGCCCCGTGGCAATCAGCTTTAGGTTTATTGGTTTTGCGCCTGTTTGCCGCTTACGAATTTTGGGAATCGGGCATGCAGAAATGGAACGGCGAAAACTGGTTTGCCGAAATCAACGACCAATTCCCCTTTCCGTTCAATTTACTGCCCGACAGCATGAATTGGAACTTGGCGATGTGGGCGGAGCTAGTTTTTCCGGTTTTGCTGCTTTTAGGATTGGCAACCCGCCTGTCTGCCTTGGGATTAATCATTGTAACGGGGGTAGCATGGGCGGCAGTCCATGCGGGTGCGGGTTATAATGTCTGCGACAACGGCTATAAAATGGCTTTGATTTATATCGTGGTTTTAATCCCGATTCTGCTGCAAGGCGCGGGCTGTTTATCGCTGGATGCGCTGTTGAAAAAACGCTTCTGCCCGAAATGTCGCGTCGGAAATCAATGAAAAAGGTCGGGGAGCGGACTTTAAACGCGCCAACTCAAATTTTTAATCTGTTTAACTTGATACTTTAAAAAGGAAATCAACATGAAAAAAAATGTAGCCGCTGCCCTTGCAGGTGCTTTGTCTTTGTCTTTGGCCGCCGGCGTTGTTGCCGCTGACAAACCGGTAAGTAGCAAAGCAGGTGTTCAAAAATCTGCCCAAGGCTCTTGCGGTGCGGCTAAAGCTGCCGAAGGTTCATGCGGCGCCGCTGCTTCTAAAGCAGGCGAAGGCAAATGTGGCGAGGGTAAATGCGGTTCAACTGTGAAAAAAACCCCCGCTAAAAACGCCAAAGCAGCAAAAGCCAAAGCTAAAGCAGTTGAAGGCAAATGCGGCGAAGGCAAATGCGGTTCTAAATAATTTAGAACAAAAAGCCGCATTTTATTGATAAATGCGGCTTTTTATATGATTTTGACAGCAATTTCGTACCAAAACCGTCGGAACACCATCCAAAACGGAGCAACATCATGATTCAACACGCAGGTTTAGGCTACCGCCGCGACTTGGCGGAAGACTTCCTCTCGCTTTCAGACGACAGCCCGATACGCTTTATCGAAGCCGCACCCGAAAACTGGCTGAAAATGGGCGGTAGGGCGCGCAAACAGTTTGACCGCGTGGCGGAACGGCTGCCGCTGGCGTTGCACGGATTATCCATGTCGCTGGGCGGACAAGCCCCGCTGGATACCGCCTTGATAGACGGCATCAAAGAGATGATGCGCCGTTACGATTGCACGTTTTTCTCCGACCATTTGAGCTACTGCCACGACGGCGGCCATCTCTACGACCTGTTGCCGTTGCCCTTCACTGAAGAAATGGTGCGGCATACCGCGCGGCGTATCCGCGAAGTGCAAGACCGGTTGGGCTGCCGCATCGCCGTAGAAAACACCTCCTACTACCTGCATTCCCCGCTTGCCGAAATGAACGAAGTCGAGTTCCTCAACGCCGTTGCACGCGAGGCCGACTGCGGCATTCATCTCGATGTGAACAATATCTACGTCAACGCCGTCAATCACGGACTGTTGTCGCCCGAAGCCTTTTTGGAAAACGTTGACGCAGGTCGCGTGTGTTACATCCACATCGCCGGACACGACGTCGAAACCCCCGAGCTTTTGATTGATACCCACGGCGCGGCGGTTTTACCGACCGTTTGGGACTTGCTCGAACTCGCCTACACCAAGCTGCCGACCATCCCGCCCACCCTGTTGGAACGCGATTTCAATTTCCCGCCTTTTGCCGAACTCGAAGCCGAAGTCGCCAAAATCGCCGAATATCAAACGCGCGCCGGAAAGGAATACCGCCGTGCAGCCTGAAACCTCCGCCCAATATCAACAACGCTTTGCCCAAGCAATACGCGAAGGCGAAGCCGCCGACGGCTTGCCGCAAGACCGCCTGAACGTCTATATCCGCCTGATACGCAACAATATCCACAGCTTCATCGACCGCTGTTATACCGAAACGCCGCAATATCTCGACAGCGGAGAATGGGGTCGTCTGAAAGAAGGTTTCGTCCACGACGCGCGCGCCCAAACCCCCTATTTCCAAGAAATTGCCGGCGAATTCCTCCAATACTGCCAAAGCCTGCCGCTTTCAGACGACCTCTTGGCACTGATGGACTTTGAACACACTCAACTGCTCGCCGAAGTCGCCCAAACCGACAGCCAAGCCTCGTCCGCCGATTCAGACGATTTGGCGTACACCCTTTCTCCCGCCTCCTTTGTCCGCCGTTACCACTGCGACGTGACCGACGAATTGCAGGCGACCGAAACCGCCGTTTTGGTGTGGCGCAACAGTGAAGACGACGTGATGTACCAAACCCTCGACTATTTCGACGCATTATTGCTGGAAGTGCTGGCAGACACCCCCACTTCCCTGAACGGACTGCAAGCCATGCTGGCAGAGTTCATGTCGTCTGAAAACGGCTGGCAGGATGCCTTAACGCAAAAATGGTCGGACTGGCTGGAACAAGGTATTTTGGTTGTTGCATAAGCTGATGGCAATCAAGATTCGCATTTCGAGAGCAATGTATTAGTGGGGCTGCCGTATTTGCTAGGGCAGCCTCAAAAAGAAAAAGGTCGTCTGAAAACTTTTCAGACGACCTTCTTGTTTACTGTTTTACCGTGTGGCAGTATCAATCGAGCAACGCGTCCACAAACGCGCGTGCGTTAAACGGGCGCAAATCGTCTATGCCTTCGCCCACGCCGATGTAGCGGACAGGGACGGGACGGTCGGAGGCAAGCGCAGCGAGGATGCCGCCTTTTGCCGTGCCGTCGAGTTTGGTCACAATCAGCCCGGTCAGACCCAGCGCCTCATCGAAGGCTTTGACTTGGTTGACGGCGTTTTGCCCGATGTTGGCATCGAGGACGACGATGATTTCGTGCGGCGCGTCGGGCATCGCTTTTTGCAGCACGCGTTTCACTTTTTTGATTTCTTCCATCAAATGAAGCTGAGTGGGCAGGCGGCCGGCAGTATCGGCAAGCACGATGTCGATGCCGCGCGCTTTGGCGGCTTGGACGGCATCGAAGCAGACGGCGGCGGAATCGCCCGTGGTTTGCGAGATGACGGTTACGTTGTTGCGTTCGCCCCATGCTTGAAGCTGCTCGCGGGCGGCGGCGCGGAAGGTGTCGCCGGCGGCAAGCAGCACGGATTTGCCCTGCGCTTGGAAATATTTGGCGAGTTTGCCGATGGAGGTGGTTTTGCCCGCGCCGTTGATGCCCGCCAGCATGATGACGAACGGCTCTTTCGTCTCGGGCAAGACCAGCGGTTTTTCCAACGGCTTAATCAGGTCGTACAAGGCTTCTTTCAATGCGCCGCGCAATTCGTTGCCGTCTTTCAGACCCTTGAGGCTGACGCGGTTGCGCACGTCTTTCATCAGGTATTCCGTCGCTTCCATACCCATGTCGCTGGTAATCAACACGGTTTCCAGCTCTTCGTACAAATCTTCGTCGATTTGCCCGCCGCCGAACACGCCCGCCAGCGATTTCGCCATTTTGTCGCGCGATTTGGTCAAACCCTGTTTTAAACGCGCCGCCCAGCCTAGTTTGGGTTCGGTTTCAGACGACGTTGAGACGGCCGTATTTTCAAGGGTTTTTACGGAATGTTCTTCGGATGTTGCAGGCGCGGCTTCGGCTTGGGTTTCTAAGGCTTCGACAGCTTCTGCGGTTTCAGACGACCCGTCGCTGACCGCGTCATGGACGTGTTCTACTGCTGCGGAAACATTTTCGGCAACGGTTTCGCTGACGGCTTCCACGCGTTCTTCCATTTGTTCGACCGTTTCAGACGACGTTTCGCCGACTGCCTCGCGGATGTGTTCGACCGTTTCGGAAACATGTTCAACCACAGTCTCGCGGATTTCTTCGGCGCGCTCTTTTGCGTTTTCTACCGCCGTTTCGACTGCCGCCGTCAGTTCTTCCACTTTTTCGCCGATATTTTCCTGAACCGTTTCAAGCGTTTGCGAAACGGCAGTTTCGGCGTGTTCTACGGCTTCGGCGGCGGTTTCCTGAATGCGGGTTTCTTCTTGAGCGGGCGTTTCCTGTTTTTTCTTGCGGCGGAAGAAGCTGAACATTGAATTTTCCTTTTAATTTTAGAAGCTTGAAATAGAGCGTATTGTAGCGTATTTTACGCGGCAAGGTCGTCTGAAAATCCAGGCTGTAAGGTTTTGGCATCTTCAACGTCTAATAATACAAACCGTCCACACAGGAAACATAGAGATGAAACCTCGTACCTTCTTTTCCCTTTGCGCCAAGTTCGGCTGCCTGTTTGCGCTGGGCGCTTGTTCGCCCAAAATCGCCGATGCCGAAGCCGCGACCGTGCCGCACACTTTGTCCACGTTAAAAACCGCGGACAACCGCCCCGCCAGCGTTTATTTGAAAAAAGACAAACCCACCCTGATTAAATTCTGGGCGAGCTGGTGTCCTTTGTGTTTGTCCGAATTGGGGCAGACCGAAAAATGGGCGCAGGACAAGCGCTTCAGCTCCGCCAACCTGATTACCGTCGCCTCCCCCGGTTTTCTGCACGAGAAAAAAGACGGCGACTTCCAGAAATGGTATGCCGGGTTGAACTATCCCAAGCTACCCGTCGTGACCGACAACGGCGGCACCATCGCCCAAAGCCTGAATATCAGCGTTTACCCTTCGTGGGCGTTAATCGGTAAAGACGGCGACGTGCAGCGCATCGTCAAAGGCAGCATCAACGAAGCGCAGGCATTGGCGTTAATCCGCGATCCGAATGCCGATTTAGGTCGTCTGAAAAACGCGTTCTACAAACCCGACACACAGAAAAAGGATTCAAAAATCATGAACACGCGCACCATCTACCTCGCAGGCGGCTGCTTCTGGGGCTTGGAAGCCTATTTCCAACGCATAGACGGCGTGGTGGACGCCGTATCCGGCTACGCCAACGGCAAAACAAAAAATCCGAGCTACGAAGACGTGTCCTACCGCGACACGGGTCATGCCGAGACCGTCAAAGTCACCTACGATGCTGACAAACTCAGCCTCGACGACATCCTGCAATACTATTTCCGCGTCGTTGACCCGACCAGCCTCAACAAACAAGGCAACGACACCGGCACGCAATACCGCAGCGGCGTGTACTACACCGACCCCGCCGAAAAAGCCGTCATCGCCGCCGCCCTCAAACGCGAGCAGCAAAAATACCAACAGCCCCTCGTCGTCGAAAACGAGCCGCTGAAAAACTTCTACGACGCCGAGGAATACCATCAGGACTACCTGATTAAAAACCCCAACGGCTACTGCCACATCGACATCCGCAAAGCCGACGAACCGCTGCCGGGCAAAAGCAAGGCCGCCCCGCAAGGTAAAGGCTTCGACGCGGCAACATATAAAAAACCCAGTGATGCCGAACTCAAACGCATCCTGACCGAAGAGCAATACCAAGTTACCCAAAAAAGCGCGACCGAATACGCCTTCAGCCACGAATACGACCATCTGTTCAAACCCGGCATTTATGTGGACGTCGTCAGCGGCGAACCCTTGTTCAGCTCCGCCGACAAATTCGATTCCGGCTGCGGTTGGCCGAGCTTCACCCGCCCGATTAACGCCGCCGCCGTTACCCAACACGACGATTTCAGCTACAACATGCGCCGCACCGAAGTCCGCAGCCATGCCGCCGATTCGCACTTGGGACACGTCTTCGCCGACGGTCCGCAAGACAAAGGCGGACTGCGCTACTGCATCAACGGCGCGAGCCTGAAATTCATCCCGCTGGAACAAATGGATGCGGCAGGCTACGGCGCGTTGAAAGGCAAAGTGAAATAAAGGCGCGATAACACGAAAGGTCGTCTGAAAACGGCGGGTCGAGTAGGAATGCCCGACCCGCAAATTTTAGTGAATCAAAATAATAAACTTGCATACCATCATTTTCAGAAATGTTTCGCAGTTTCCGTCATTTCAAGCCTCTGGATTTCAGCCTGCGGAAAATGACAGCCGATGGGAAATGGCGTATTGAAAGTTGAATGAATCAGCTAAGGAAGAAAGGTCGTCTGAAAACGTTTTAACACCATTCGTTAGACGTTTTCAGACGACCTTTCATTTGTTTTGACAAACTGTTCAGCCTTTCGGATAAAACCGCACCACATTTTCCCCCTCGGGCAGCGTCAATTTTTTCACGGCATGGCCGTACACGGTTTCGAGTGTAATGGTCAAGCCACCTTCGGTTTCAAAAATCTTATCCACAAAGGCTTCAGCCGCGCGGTCATCGCTGAATTTCAAGGCGTGCCATAGACCTAAGGTTTCCATGTCCTGCTGGAACGTCGCCGCTTTGCGGTAGCTCAATTCGAGCTTGGCAGTATCGGTAACGGGGTCGTAGAAACCGTTATCGGCAAGCATGTCTCCGAGGTCGTGCATATCGATTAAGGTCGGCGTTTCATACGTTATCCCCGCGCTTTTCAGACGACCTGTCAGCTCGGTCAGGCTGTCGCGGCCGAAATGGGTGAAGAATAATAAACCGTCTGTTTTCAAGGCGTTTGCCCAGTTTTTCAGGACGGGCAGGATTTCGTCCGCGCGGGGCAGGCTGAGGTTCGCCCACAACATATCGGCAGCGGCTTCGGGCAGCGGGGCGGTGAGGGCTTGGCAATGTTGGGCGACGGTTTTGCCGGTGAGCTTTTGCCAAAAACCGCTTTTGCGCGCGGCTGCGGCGGTTTGAAGGAAGTCGGCGCGCGGGTCGTATTCTTCGAATACCGCGTTCGGATAACGCGCGGCAAGCAGGCTGCGGCTGATGTCTGCGTCCGCGCCGACCAGCAGGACGCGCTTGGGCGCGTTGCGGACGATTTGCAGCCGCTCGTCGGTGTCTTGGGCGAGATGGCGGTGGATTTGCCAGCGTTTGTCTTGGGGGTTCATGTTTCAGACGACCTTTTTTTCTTTTTTTGAAGGAGTAGTACCGTTATTGATGTTTGTATAGGAGTGGCGGTTCTATGTTCTTATGCCGTATTCCGAAAACCACCCTAATCCTCGTATGTCGTCATTCCCGCCTGCGCGGGAATGACGAAACGGGTTTTCTGCCATTTTAATCTATTAAAAATAGAAAAATTTCCTTAATCCTTAATTTCTAAATTCATATTTGTACAGAAATCAAAGTATGCCTTTTCAGACGACCTTTTCGACAAAGCCGCGGTAGCGTTCGGCAAATTCATCTGCGTGGCTTAAAAACGGGGCGTGTGCCGCTTTTTCCATCAAGACCAATTCGCTGTCCGCCAGATGGCGGTTGAGGTATTCGCCCATACGCGGCGGGGTGATGGCGTCTTTTTGTCCGAACACTAAAAGCGACGGGGCTTGGATGCTTGAAAGCAGGGGGCGGGCATCGGCTTGGTTGACGGCGTCCAGCGCAGCTTGCAGGGCGGGCGGTGCGCCGTGGCGGGAGAGATCGGGCAGGATGTTGCCGATGATTTCGGCGGCGTTTGGTGTATGCAGCAACTGTAATTGTAGAAACTGTTTGATATGTTTGGCATAATCCTGCCGAAACGCGCCGACCATCTTGCTCAAAGCGGAATTGGACAGCCCTTCGGGGTAGTCCGCGTCGGCAGTCAGGCGGGCGAAACTTGCGGTCAGGCAGAGCGAACGGACTTTGTCGGGACGGCGTGCGGCGAGATGGAGCGCGACCAAGCCGCCGAGCGACCAGCCGAGGATGTGTGCCGGTGTATCGATTTCTTCGGCGAAGGCTTCGGCAATCGCGGCGATGTTGAAGTTTTCGGCAAAGGGTGCGTCGCCGTGTCCGGGCAGGTCGAGAGCGTGGATGTCCCAATCGGCAGGCAGGCGCGGGATGAGGTCGTCGAAGACGTGGCGGTTCGCTGCCCAGCCGTGTATCAGATAAACTTTTTTGGCGGAGTGCGGCATGGCTGTTTTCTCTATGGATGTTTTCTCTTGGTGGTGCAATGCGGGATGGTGGAACAAAAGCCGTTGCGTATTATGCCACGCCTTGGTTTCAGCGTGCGAAAACCGGCTGTATGGCGGGTTTTGCGACGGTTGCGCGGCGGATTTGGAAGAGTTTTTTACGGACGTGGCAAACAGTTGCCCTTTGTGTTTCCGCCCTATACAGGGCGGGGCGGTGTGCGGCGGCTGTCAGAAGAAGCCGCCGGCATTTGAGCGGATGTGGGCTTCGCTGTATTATGAGCCGCCCGTCAGCAGTATGATACGCGCGTTGAAGCATTTGGCTGACCTCGGCATGAGCCGTCCGCTGGCGGAACTGATGCGCCGCCATGCGCCCGACTGGCTGGAAACGGAGCATTTCGATTTTGTGCTGCCCGTGCCGTTGAGCAAAGAAAGGCGGCTGTATCGCGGCTTCAACCAAAGCGAGGAATTGGCGGATATTCTGTCCGAACATTACGGCTGGACACTGCTGCCGCGGCAGACGGTTTTCAGACGACATCGCGAGCCGCAAAGCACGCTGAAAAGCGCAGATAGGGTTCGCAATATAAAAAATGCTTTTGAAATCAATGGTCATATCTCGAAAAACTGTAATATTTTGTTAATCGACGATGTGTTCACCACCGGCTCGACGCTGGACGAATTGGCGCGGACGCTGAAAAAATCAGGCGCAGGCAAGATTTTTTGCTGGAGTTTGGCGCGTCCGCCAATGAAAAAATAGCTTAAAGTTTTTGACACCTACGGAACATTTCGGCATTATGCCGCTCTATAAGTGATTGATTTATATGTTTACCATAGTTTTGTACCAACCCGAAATCCCGCCCAATACGGGCAATATCATCCGATTATGCGCCAACACCGGAGCAGATTTGCATCTGGTCAAGCCGCTCGGTTTTCCGCTGGATTCGGCAAAAATGAAACGCGCAGGTTTGGATTATCACGAGTTTGCAAAACTGATGGTACACGAGAATTTCGAAGATTGTCTCAAAGCCTTGGAAGGCCGCCGCATTTTTGCGCTGACCACTAAAGGCAAAACCCGTCCCGACGAAGTTTCTTTTGTTGAGGGCGATGTTTTTTTGTTCGGTCCCGAGACACGAGGCCTGCCCGCCGAAATCCTCGACACCCTGCCCGAAGGGCAAAAGCTGCGTCTGCCCATGAAGCCCGGCAGCCGGAGCATGAATCTTTCCAACACCGTCGCCGTGATTCTGTTTGAAGCATGGCGGCAAAACGGTTACGCAGGCGGTGTATAACATCCGCAAGGGAGTCTCCCTGAGCCGTTTGACAAAAACCAAGGCGATACTGTCCGACAACAGCTTGGTTTTTGTCAAACCGCCAATACGTCGTCTGAAACCGCCTGGGAGCCATCCCGTCGCGTTATCAACTCTAGAACGGACTACGTTTTGATTTTATCTAAAACCACCCTTTTCTCCACCCTGACTGCCGTTGCAATCAGCATCCTTTCCATTCATTCCGCCTCTGCCGACTCCATCGTCCGCGCCGAGAAGCTGAGCTCCTCAGCCAACCGCAGCTACAAAGTCGCCGGCAAACGCTACACGCCGATGACCAAAGTATCCAACTTCAGTCAAACCGGCAACGCCTCATGGTACGGCAGCCAATTCCACGGCCGTAAAACTTCCAGTGGCGAGCGTTACAACATGAACGCCCTGACCGCCGCCCACAAAACCCTCCCCATTCCCAGCTACGCCCGTGTGACCAACACCAAAAACGGTAAAAGCGTCATCGTCCGCGTCAATGACCGCGGTCCTTTCCACGGCAACCGCGTAATCGACGTTTCCAAAGCCGCCGCCCAACAATTAGGTTTCATCAACCAAGGCACGGCACACGTCAAAGTCGAGCAAATCGTTCCGGGTCAAAGCGCACAAGCCTACAACGGTCAAGACATTTTTGTCGATTTGAAATCCTTCGGTACCGAGCGTGAAGCGCAAGCCTATATGAACCAAGCTGCGGTAAACCTTTCTTACGGCAAAATGAATCCGAAAGTTTCCATGGAGAAACGCGACTACGAATACGTCGTCAAAATGGGTCCCTTCACCTCGCAAGAGCGTGCCGCCGAAGCCGAAGCCAAAGCACGCGGTCTGATTCAGGCAGCTTCGCTGTCCCTCTAAGCCGCATCCGTGTTTTCAGACGACCTGTTGCAAGACAGGTCGTTTTGTATTGAAGCATGGGTATAGTGGATTAACTTTAAACCAGTACGGCGTTGCCTCGCCTTAGCTCAAAGAGAACGATTCTCTAAGGTGCTGAAGCACCAAGTGAATCGGTTCCGTACTATCTGTACTGTCTGCGGCTTCGTCGCCTTGTCCTGATTTAAATTTAATCCACTATACAAAGCCGTCGTATCCTTGCATCCTTTCCCTTATAATCCCCCGCTTCTCAACCAAAG
The DNA here is from genome assembly GCF_017753665.1 of Neisseria sicca. NCBI lineage: Bacteria > Pseudomonadati > Pseudomonadota > Betaproteobacteria > Neisseriales > Neisseriaceae > Neisseria > Neisseria sicca. The sequence goes on along the minus strand of NZ_CP072524.1, from coordinate 2,121,253 downwards.
GAATCACCACCATGTCCCTCCCACCTTGCCCACAATGCCAATCCGAATACACCTACGAAGACAGCAGCCAATACATCTGCCCCGAATGCGCGTTTGAATGGACAGAAAACGACGGCGAAACCGCCGAAGAAACCCTGAGCGTCAAAGATGCCAACGGCGCCGTGTTGCAAGACGGCGACACAGTCGTCCTGATTAAAGACCTCAAAGTCAAAGGCAGCTCCATGGTCATCAAGCAAGGAACCAAGGTGAAAGGCATACGCCTGCAAGAAGGCGACCACAATATCGGTTGCAAAATCGACGGCAGCGCGATGAATTTGAAATCAGAGTTTGTCAAAAAAACATGATGTTGGTATAATAACCATTGGTGGGTCGCTAGGCCGACCTGAAAACCGTTTGTAAAGCTACTTGTCTCCGTAAGGGTTGCTTTCAAACGGTTTTCGCCTTTTTTAAAGCTGTTTTCCCATAAAAAAACGCACCTTATTGCGAGGTGCGTTTTGATTTGTACGGCTTAGAATTTGGCACCGGATTGGTTGGCCATATAATCGACCGCCGCTTTGACTTCGTCGTCGCTCAGGCTGGTATTGCCGCCTTTTGCCGGCATGGTGTTGAAGCCTTCGAGTGCATGCTTATGCAGGGTTTCTTTGCCTTGTTTGATACGCGGAGCCCAGTCGTCATTTTTACCGACGACCGGAGCGCCTGGGATGGTACCGCCGTGGCACATTTTACAGTTGGCTTCAAAAACGGCTTTACCGTCCACTTTGGCAGAAGAAGCATCTGCGGGTTTTTCTTCCGGTTTGGCTTCAGCAGGAGCCGCTTCTTTCACTTCTGACGCAGCTTTGTCGGCAGCCTCTTCTACCTTGCTTGCAGCTTCTTGAGCGGCAGAAGCAACGGTATCAACGGCAGAAGCAGCAGCGTCTTTAACATCGGAGGCAACGGCGGTAGCCGCTTCCTTAGATTCCTGCTTGGCTTCTTGAGAACAGGCTGTCAGTGCAGCCATCATCATTGCAGCAATTAGTAATTTGTTCATGTTCTATCCTTCTTTAAATTTTCTAGTTAAGGTACTGTTTATAATACAGCTATGAAATATTAACACATATAATATGAACGTTTCCGCCGATGTAATGAACTGTAGTAATGAATATTGTCATAAATCATATTTTGTACTGAAAAATGGATGAAAATGTTGACACCCATACAACCATTCCTATAAAACTTCCAGCTTATTGGGCGGTTTAAACCTTGTTTGCCATGCTTCAAAATCTGCCCAAATACCGCCAAATTTCAAAAGCCGAGTTTAAAAACCCGGCTTTTTTATGGGTGTTCCGTTTCATAGAAAATTCATCTTCAACCGCGATCAATCCGTGTTTTCTCTTAATGATAAAAGGTCGTCTGAAACCTACATCAGGTTTCAGACGACCTTTTTACCTTATCCGGTAGCCTCAAAAAATCTTTTTCATGGCTTTATGGATGAGGTCGAGTTGTTTTTTATATTCGCGGCAATGGGGGCATATCAGCAGGTGGCTGCCCAGAAAAATGCGTTCTGGAACGGTCAGGCGGGTTTCGTCCTGTTTTTTGGAGAGCAGGTAGGCGGTTTTGCGGCATTTGTTCATTGTGGTTTCCTAACAGGGTTAACCGGCATGTCCTGCATTGCCGAACCATTTGATTTGCAGGCATTGGCGCAGGGTTTCGCGGGCGCGGTGCATGATGGTATGGTAGTTGGACATGCTGATGCCGCATTGCTCGCGGATTTCGTCGGACGAGAAGCCGAGGATTTCTTTCATGGTAAACACGCGGGCAGTGTTTTCCGGCATTTGGTAGAGGCAGGTTTGCAGGATTTCACGAAACTCTTTGTTGTCCAACGTTTTTTCGGGCGAGGCCCAAGTTTGCGGATGGCCGTCCGTCGTCCAATGTCCGTCTGATGCAAACCGTTCTTCAAAGATTTCGTCCAACATTTCTTCCGCAGGCGTGGCGAATACTTCGCGCTGCCGTCCGATTTGGCGCAGGCAGTCGGTGATTTTGTTTTTCAAAATGGCAAACAACCAACTGCCCACTTGTGCATCACCTTTAAAACCTTCGGCAGCGCGGTAGGCGGAAAGCATGGTTTCCTGCACAAGGTCTTCCGCCAAATCGGGGCGGTCGGGCAACTGGATGCGGGCGAAACGCAGGAGCAGCTTGCGGGATTCGGCAAGCTCGGCGTCAGTCAATTCGGGGAAGGGCATAATGTATTATTATCGAATGAATGGGTACGGATTTTACGCCGATATGGGAAAGGTGTGTGATGAAACAGACGAACGCACAGACTCCGCCTTTCAGACGACCTGATACATTTCTTAACCGTCCAGCGTAAAAAGACGTACAAAACCCAAGCTGCCTCGGTCTAATCATTTATAATTTCATCAAAATAAAAACAAGGATTTCACACCATGGCAAAAAAATTCCCTATCTTCCCCAAAGCGCCGGAGCGCATCTGCTGGGGTTGCGACAAATATTGCAAAGAAGACGATTTGCAGTGCGGCAACGGCTGCGAGCGCATCCAACACCCCATCGAATTGGACGGGCGCGAGTGGTATAAAAAAGGCGACTGGAGCAATTTGTTGAGCGAAGAGCAGCAAATCGAACTGGGTTTGAAAGAAGCGCCCAAACCCGCCAAGCCGCATATCAAACTGCCGTTGCGGAACAAAACGGCTTAAGCACCCCGCTAAACTTAAGGGGTCGTCTGAAAACCGAAGGGGCGCGATCATGCGCCCTTATCTTTATTTCAACGATGCACCAACGTAATCGAATTCAACCACACCGCACCGCAGCCGCCCATCTCTATATAGCAAACATACTCAACTTTAAATACGGTATATCATCAAATTCCGTCATTCCCGCCCCCGCCTACGCGAGGACAGGCTACGGCGGGAATCCATTTTTTAAATTCAGAAACTGTTTTCCAAATCAAGGTTTCTCAAGTTTTACGATGGATTCCCGCCTGCGTGGGAATGACGACAGCCGGTAAGTGCATATCGAAAATAAAGTAATTTAACTTGTTCACACGAAGACAGAAACGACAACGGTTCAAAACTCCTGTCCCGATACAGCCTCCCTTACCAAAGGTCGTCTGAAAACGCCAAAATATGCTTTTCAGACGACCTCTCCCATCTCTCCCGAACCCGCCCCCGAAAAATGCTAAAATAACAAATTCATAAGCAAATCCACCTTTTCAGACGACCTCAATGCTCACCGATTTAGAAAAAAACGCCATCCGCGACCATTACCAAAATATCGGCAAAAACCTGCCCGGTTTCCGTCCGCGCGCTTCGCAGCGGGAAATGATTGCGGCGGTTGCCAACGCTTTTTCGCGGACGTTGACGCGCGAAGAAGGCGGCGAGCCGCCCAAGCGCGAGGGCGAGAGCATTGCCGTGATCGAAGGGCCGACCGGCGTGGGCAAATCGCTTGCCTACCTGCTGGCGGGCGGCATTATGGCGCAGACGCGCGGCAAGCGGCTGATTGTGAGCAGCGCGACGGTTGCCTTGCAGGAGCAGTTGGTGGACCGCGATCTGCCGTTTCTGGTTGAAAAAAGCGGTTTGGAACTGACCTTCGCGCTTGCCAAAGGGCGCGGCCGCTATCTCTGCCCCTACAAACTCTACCAACTGACGCAAAGCAACGCCCAGCAAAACCTGCTCGGCTTCGAAGCCCCCGCCGTGTTGTGGGACAGCAAACCCAAACCCGAAGAATTGAAGCTGCTGCGCAACATCGCCGACGAATTTTCCGCCCGTCGTTTCAACGGCGACCGCGACACTTGGCCGGAAAAAATCGACGACACCATCTGGATGAAGGTGAACAACGACAACTACGGCTGCCTCAAAGCCGCCTGCCCCAACCGCCCGGAATGCCCGTTTTACCTTGCCCGTGACACGCTGGAAACCGTCGATGTCGTCGTAACCAACCACGATTTGCTGATGGTCGACATCAGCATGGGCGGCGGCGTGATTTTGCCCGACCCTGAAAACAGCTTCTACTGCATCGACGAAGCGCACCACCTGCCCAAAAAAGCACTCAGCCAGTTTGCCGCCGAGCATTCGTGGAACCAAGCCGTGTGGGCGTTGGAAAAACTGCCGCAGGTTACCGGCAAAATCGCCGCACTTACCGACAAAGGCGAGTTGGCGAACCTTGCTGACGAAGCCGCCGCCTCGCTGCTCGAAAGCCTACACGAATGGCAGTTCCACCTCGCCGAAGAGCCTTCTTTGAGCTTGGGGTCGTCTGAAAACGACAGACGGACAAACAGCGAACCGACTTGGCTGTGGGAAGACGGCAAAATCCCCGAAGGCCTAGAAACCACCGTTTCCAACACCGCCATCGCCGCCCGCAGCCTCTACAAACACATCAACAGCCTCAACGACGCATTGTCCGCCGCCCGCCGCGACAAAGACCAAAACAGCGCGCAAATCGACCGCCTGAGTACCGAATTCGGTGTATTCCGCGCCCGCGTCGAACAAATTACCGCCACATGGGACTTGCTCTCCACTGTCCCCCTCGAGGGCGAAGAACCGCTGGCAAAATGGATAACCCGCCGCGCCGACGACAAAAACGACTACATTTTCAACGCCAGCCCCATCAGCAGCGCGTCCCACCTCGCCAACAGCCTGTGGCGGCGCGCGGCAGGCGCAGTGTTGACCTCCGCCACCCTGCAATCCTTGGGCAGCTTCAACCTCATCCTGCGCCAAACCGGACTGCAATGGCTGCCCGAAACCACCACCCTCGCCCTAGAAAGCCCGTTTGATTTCGACGCACAAGGCGAACTCTACATTCCGCCCGTGCACGCCAGCCCCAAAGACCCCGCCGCGCACACCGCCGCCATCGTCGAATGGCTGCCCAAGCTCATTTCACCCACCGAAGCCATCGGCACACTCGTCCTGTTTTCCTCGCGCAAACAAATGCAGGATGTCGCCCTGCGCCTGCCCGAAGACTACCTGCCGCTCCTGCTCGTACAAGGCGAATTGTCCAAAGCCGTCCTCCTGCAAAAACACCACCAAGCCATAGAAGAAGGCAAAGCCAGCATCATCTTCGGACTCGACAGCTTCGCCGAAGGACTCGACCTGCCCGGCACCGCCTGCGTGCAAGTCATCATCGCCAAACTCCCCTTCGCCATGCCCGACAACCCCATCGAAAAAACCCAAAACCGCTGGATAGAACAGCGCGGCGGCAACCCCTTTATCGAAATCACCGTCCCCGAAGCCGGCATCAAACTCATCCAAGCCGTCGGCCGCCTCATCCGCACCGAACAAGACTACGGCCGCGTGACCATCCTCGACAACCGCGTCAAAACGCAGCGGTACGGGCAACAATTATTAGCCAGCCTGCCGCCGTTTAAAAGGATAGGTTGAAACCCATAAAGAGGTCGTCTGAAACCTGATTTCCAGTTTCAGACGACCTCTTTTCAAACCCGTATCCGTCAATAAAGTTCTAACGGCACATCCAGCAATGCCTGCGCGTTTTCAATCTGCGCGGCGCAGGCGTACACCTGCGGTAGGACGTGGGCGCAATAGACGCGGGCGTTGTGTTGCTGTGTGGCGTAGAAATTGCTGCCGAAGCCGTCGGCGTTGTCCGTTCGGGCGGCTGCGGCGGCAAGGTAGGCGCGGGCGAGTCCGATGGCGCCGAGCGTCAGCCCCATTTGTTGCAGGTAGGCGTTGGACGCGGCGGCGGCGAGGGCGGGATGGTCGGCGTATCCGACCATGCGGGCGATGCTTTGTTCCGCCGTTTCAATGGCTTGCGCCAGTTGCTGCGCGGCGGCAGGTTCGGCGGCGGCGAGTTTGTCTGCCAGCTCTTTGCCTTCGGCGAGCAGCTTCAAGGGCAGCGCGCCGTTTTTGCCGGTGGTTTTGCGCCCTGCCAAATCGGCGGCCTGTATGCCGTTGGTGCCTTCGTAAATCGGCGTAATCCGCACGTCGCGCAGGTATTGCGCCACGCCGCTTTCTTCGACGTAGCCCGCGCCGCCGTAAATCTGGACGGCGAGGTTGGTCAGGACGACGCCGTTGTCGGTCGGCCAAGCCTTGACGATGGGAATCAGGAAATCCAGTTCGCGCTCCGCTTCTTTGCGCAATACGTTGTCGGGGCAGGCGGCGGCAAAATCGGTCAGGGCGGCAGCGCGCAGATACAGGGCGCGTTGGGCGGCGAGCGTTGCCTTTTGTATCAACAACATACGGCGCACGTCGGGATGGCGGATAATCGCCACGTCGTCTGAACCGTCCGCTTCGTCGCGTCCCTGCACGCGCTCTTTGGCATAGGCGAGCGCGTTTTGGTAGGCGCGTTCGGCGACGGCGTGGCCTTCGATGCCGACGTTCAGCCGCGCGGTTTTCATCATGGTAAACATATACGCCAAACCCTTGCCCGCCCTGCCGACCAAATAGCCTTCGGCGTTGTCAAACTCCATCGTACAGGTCGGACTGGCGTGTATGCCGAGCTTGTGTTCGATGCCGATGGCGCGCACGCCGTTGCGTCCGCCCAAGCTGCCGTCCGCGTTCACCAAATATTTCGGCACGATAAACATCGACACGCCCTGCACGCCCGGCGCGGCATCGGGCAGGCGCGCGAGCACCAGATGGACGATGTTTTCCGTCATTTCCTGATCGCCCCAAGTGATGAAGATTTTCTGACCGCTGAGGGCATACGCGCCGTTTTCTTTCGGCACGGCGCGGGTGGCGATATGGTTCAAATCCGAACCCGCCTGCGGCTCGCTCAAATTCATCGTTCCCGCCCATTCGCCGCTGCACATTTTCGGCAGGTAGGTCTGTTTCTGCTCCTCGCTGCCGTGTTTGAACAGCGCGTCCACCGCCCCCAGCGTCAGCATCGGCATCAGCGACAGGGCAAGATTGGCGGCGCACCACATCTCCTCACACGCCGCCGACACGACCGCCGGCAGCCCCTGCCCGCCAAACTCCGCCGGCGCGCGCAAACCCGCCCAGCCCGCTTCGCAGAAATCATAGTAGGCACGCGCCAAATCCGGATGAGTGGTGATCAGGTCGTCTGAAAAACCCGCGCCGTAGAGGTCGCCGGTGCGGTTGGTGCCCGCCCATTGTTCCGAGGCAAACCGCGCCGCTTCGTCCAGCACTGCATCCACCGTTTCCGCATCCAAACCTTCCGCATGGGGCAGTTGCAGGATTTCGTCCAACCTGCCGTGCACGCGGATGCCGAAACGCAATTCGTTTACAGGGGCCGTGTAGCTCATGGAATCTCTCCGAAGTGAATGATTTGAAATGGATTTGGGATAAATTGGTATAGTTATACTAATCCTAAACCACAGGTTTGCAAAGCGCAGGTTTTCAGACGACCTCAGGCAAAATATAGTGGATTAAATTTAAATCAGGACAAGGCGACGAAGCCGCAGACAGTACAGATAGTACGGCAAGGCGAGGCAACGCCGTACTGGTTTAAAGTTAAGCCACTATACAAGGCTATCCTTTTATTTTTAAACAAATTATTTCAAATCAGGCAGCATGAGCGGAGCGCAGCAGTTTTGAGCGCGGTCAAAGTCGTCAAAGGTCGTCTGAAAAGGCGGTTTCTATGAAATGAGAAGGGGAGGGCAAGTTTTTCAGACGACCTTTTGTCCGTCTTTATCAACAAGAATCTGCTAAAATCGTCCGTTTCCCACTTCAACCTGACAGCAGCAATACATGAATATCTTTTACGAAGAGTCCGGCCAATTCAAAGTCGCCGCCATCGTCCAAAAAAACGACGCCACCTACCAAGTCGATACCCAACACGGCAAGCGCACTAAAGTGAAGGCGAACAACGTCTTTGCCGAGTTTGACGGCGATATGGCGGCATTTTTGGAAAACGCGCAGGCGCAGGCTGCGGACATCGACACCGATTTATTGTGGGAAGTATGCGGCGAAGAAGAATTTTCCGCCGAGGCGATTGCCGAAGAATATTACGGCCATGCGCCGACCAAAACCGAGCTGGCGGCGACCTTGATTGCGCTTTACGCCGCGCCGATGTATTTCTACAAAAAAGCCAAAGGCGTGTTCAAAGCCGCACCTGAAGAGACTTTGAAACAAGCACTTGCCGCCATCGAACGCAAAAAACAACAAGACGCGCAAATCGATGCTTGGGCGGAAGCCTTGAAACGCGGCGAGATGCCGTCTGAAATCGCGGCGGATTTGAAAACCATCCTACACGCGCCCGACAAGCAGTCGCTGACCTACAAAGCCTTTACCAAAGCCGCCGACGCGCTGAAAACCTCCGCCTACGAATTGGCGAAAAAAACGGGCGGCATTACGTCCATCCCCCAATATCTGCAAGACGGGTTTGAAATCAAATACTTCCCTAAAGGAACAGGCTTTCCCGACCTCCCCTTACCTGAAATGCCCGACCTGCCCAAGGCCGATGTTACCGCCTTTTCCATCGACGACGAATCAACCACCGAAGTGGACGACGCTTTAAGCCTGACCGATTTGGGCAACGGCACGAAGCGCGTCGGCATCCATATCGCCGCGCCGTCGCTTGCCATTAAACCAGGCGACAAAATGGAAAAAAACATCATGGAACGCTTGAGTACGGTCTATTTTCCCGGCGGCAAAATCACCATGCTGCCTGAAAACTGGATTGCCGCGTTCAGCCTTGATGCAGGCGCGTACCGTCCTGCCGTCAGCATTTATTTCGATGTGGACGGCGAGTTCAATGTCGGCGAGCCGACCTGCAAAATCGAAGCCGTCAATATCGCCGAAAACCTGCGCATCCAAACCATTGAGCCGCATTTCAACGCCGAAACCGGCTTGGACGAAGCCGGCGAAATGATGTTCGCCCACCATCAAGACCTGATTTGGTTCTACCAATTCGCCGTCGCCCTGCAAAAAGCACGCGGCAAATACGAACCCGACCGCGCGCCGCAATACGATTACAGCATTGAATTGGATGAGGCAGGCAAAGTCTCCGTCGTCCGCCGCGAACGCGGTTCGCCCATCGACATTCTGGTCAGCGAAATGATGATACTCGCCAACAGCACTTGGGCGCAGATGCTCCATGACAACGACCTGCCCGGCCTCTTCCGCGTCCAACCGGCAGGCAAAGTGCGCATGAGCACCAAATCCGAGCCGCACATCGGCATGGGCGTACAGCATTACGGCTGGTTCACCTCGCCGCTGCGCCGCGCCGCCGACTACATCAACCAAAAACAACTTCTCAGCTTGATAGACGACACCGCCGAGCCGCTCTTCCAGCAAAGCGATGCCGAACTCTTCGCCGCCCTGCGCGACTTCGACACCGCCTACACCGCCTACGCCGACTTCCAACGGCAGATGGAAGCCTACTGGAGCCTCGTGTACCTGCAACAGCAAGGCACAAGCGAACTGACCGCGACCATCCTCAAAGAAGACCTCGTCCGCATCGAAGGCCTGCCGCTGGTAACCCGCGCCACCGGCATCCCGTTCGACGCGCTGCCCAAAACGCAAGTCCTGCTCAAAATCACCGAGCTTGATCCCGAAAAGCAGTTTATCGCGCTGAATTATGTGAAAGCCGTCGCTCCTGCGGTTGCGTAAGTTTGCCGTCATGAAAAAACGTCGTCTGAAAACCTGTTCTCAAGTTTTCAGACGACGTTTTTTTATTTCACAAAGACAAGTCCGACTGCCTACTCTATCTCAACAACTCATCTGTTATCCGTTGTAAAAACTCGATGCGTTCGGGCTTGGCTTCGCCTGCTTCGGCGGCGGCTTTGACGGCGCAGCCGGGTTCGGCGCGGTGGGTGCAGTTGTGGAAGCGGCATTGTCCGACGAGGTGGTTCAGGTCGGGGAAGTATTGCAGCAGGTCGGCGGCTTGGAGGTGGTGCAGCCCGAATTCTTGCAAACCGGGGGAGTCGATCAATTGGGTTTCTTCGTTTAAATCGTAAAGCTGGGCGTGGGTGGTGGTGTGTTTGCCGGAGTCGAGCGCGGTGGAGATGTCGCCGGTGCGGGCGGTTTGGTTGCCTAAGAGGGCGTTGGTCAGGGTGGATTTGCCCATGCCGCTTTGTCCGAGCAGGATGTTGGTATGCCCTTGCAGGTCGGGGCGCAGGATGTCGGCGTTTTCCAGCGCGCGGGTTTCGATGACGGGATAACCGAGCGTTTCGTAGAATTTGAGTTTTTCGCGCCAGAGGGCGGTTTCGGGCAGGTCGGCTTTGTTCAGAATGATGACGGCTTGGATGCCGGCGGCTTCGGCGGCTAGGAGCGCGCGTTGCAACAGGGCTTCGCTGGGCGAGGGAACGGCGGCGGTCACGATAAGGAGCTGGGTAACATTCGCGGCGATCAGCTTGGTTTTCCATGCGTCTTGACGGTAAAGCAGGCTTTCGCGCGGGAGATAGTCTTCGATGACGGCTTGTTCGGCGTTGATGTTTTGGATATGCACGCGGTCGCCGCAGGCGAAATCCACCCGCTTTTTGCGCGTGCTGGCTTCGTAGGTTTTGCCGTCGGACGTGCGCACGATGTAGCGGCGGCCGTAGCTGGTGATGATTTGGGCGGTATCGGTCATAAATGGTCGGGTTGGGTCGGGTGGAGTGGATAAAGGGAATGTTCGCGGCGGCGTGGCTGCCTTGCGGCGAAAAGGTATTGTACCGAAATAGGCAGGGGTCGTCTGAGTCGTCTGAAACGATTCTATATCGGGTTAACTGGAAACCGATACGGCGTTGCAGCCTTGTCTTGATTTCAACCCAACCCGCAAGATTCAAACGGTTTTCAGACGACCTCCCAGCCCATCACAAGCCGAGCGACCACGCGTTGACGCCTTCGGAAAAATCTTCCAGACGGTTTTCGTAGTGCGCGAAGATTTCTTCGATGATTTCGTCTTCGCCGTCGATCAGTCGGATTAAATCCATATCGGCTTCCGAAATCAGCCCGCGCCCGAGCAGCTCTTTGCGTATCCAGTCCAACAAGCCCGACCAAAAATCCTTGCCCACCAAGATAATCGGGCGGTCAGGCGTTTTGCCCGTCTGCACCAGCGTCAGGCTTTCAAACAGTTCGTCCAGCGTGCCGAAGCCGCCGGGCATGACGACATACGCGACCGCGTGTTTCACAAACATCACTTTGCGCGGGAAGAAATGTTGGAACTTGATGGACAAATCCTGATACGGATTGGCTTTTTGTTCGTGCGGCAACACGATATTCAGCCCCACCGCAGGGCTTGCGCCCGCAAACGCGCCTTTGTTCGCCGCTTCCATAATCCCCGGCCCGCCGCCCGAAATGACAGAAAAACCGGCATCCGAGAGCTTGCGTGCCAGTCGCAGCGTAAATTCATAGTCAGGATGGTTTTCCGGCGTGCGCGCGCTGCCGTAAATGCTGACCGCAGGCTGAATTGCCCGCAGCTCCTCGCCCGCTTCGACAAATTCCGAAATAATCTTCAAAACATGATACGACTCCCGCGCCTGAATCTCGCGGCGCGCCTCATCGGGCAGCATGGGCTTGGGCAGTTTTTTGAGCAGGCTCACGGTTTTTCCTTCATCTTGTTAAACCCCCACATTGTAACCGACAGAACCCGAGGTCGTCTGAAAACGCAAACATGAACGGCAGCAAGTGTTCCTTATTTGAACCGAATCATGCGTTTCAGCCCGTTTACCCGCCCGAAAGGGACAAGATTGCCGTCGCAGCCGCGCCGCTTGCGTTACAATCCCCCATTTCCGCCCACATCCTGCCATGCTCGAAATCCTCTACCGCGACAGCCGCACCATCGCCGTCAACAAACCCGCCAGAATGCTCGTCCACCGGAGCTGGCTCGACCGCCACGAAACACAGTTCGTCATGCAGACCCTGCGCGACCAAATCGGACAACACGTCTATCCCGCCCACCGCCTCGACCGCCCCACATCCGGCGTCCTCCTGTTTGCCCTCGATCCCGAAGCCGCCCGCCTGCTGACGCAGCAGTTCGAACAAAAAACCACACACAAAACCTACTGGGCAATCGTACGCGGATATTTGCCCGACGACGGACTCATCGATTACCCCCTCAAATATCAGCCCGACAAAATCGCCGAATCCCAAACCGAAGCTACCCTCCAAGACGCCCAAACCCAATACCGCTGCCTGGCGCGCACCGAATTGCCCTTCCAATCCGCCGCCCGCTACCCGACCTCGCGCTACTCGTGGGCAGAACTCATCCCGTACACAGGCCGCAAACACCAACTGCGCCGCCACATGAAACACATCTTCCACCCCATCGTCGGCGACACCAACTACGGCGACCTGCGCCAAAACCACGCCACCGCCGCCCACCTCGGCACCACCCGCCTCATGCTCCACGCCCGCAGCCTGTCGTTCCAAAGCATCGAAAACGGCGAAACCCTGACCGTCTGCGCCGATACCGACGAGAGCTGGCGGATTTGGCTGGATAAGTTTGAAGCCTAAGCGAAAGGTCGCGCCAACAGGCAGGCTGGTGGCGCGGGTTCCGTATCAAAAACTAAGCCCGTAGCGTGGGTTTTACCCACGGAATGAATAGAAATGATTGGGTTCGGATGTCTGGGTTGAAAGTCGTGGGCAATGCCCACGCTACTCTTATAGTGGATTAAATTTAAATCAGGACAAGGCGACGAAGCCGCAGACAGTACAAGATAGTACGGCAAGGCGAGGCAACGCCGTACTGGTTTAAAGTTAATCCACTATATTTGACAAAAGGTCGTCTGAAAACCATCAGTTTTGGTTTTCAGACGACCTTTTGTTTCAACTCAATCTCAAATCATCAAGGCTGCATCAAATCCGTTTCGCCAATTCTTCCGCTTTGCCGATGTAGAGCGCGGGGGTCAGGGCGAGCAGTTGGGATTTGGCTTCGGCGGGGATTTCCAGCGATTCGATGAAGACTTTCAGCACTTCGGGCGTGATGCCGCCTTTGCCGCGCGTCAGGTCTTTCAGTTTTTCGTAAGGATTGGCGACGCCGTGGCGGCGCATAACGGTTTGAATCGGTTCGGCGAGCAGTTCCCAAGTGGCATCCAAATCGGCGACCAGTGCGGCGGGGTTGGGTTCGAGCTTGTTCAGGCCGCGCAGGTGGGCGGCGAAACCCAACACGGCATAGCCTACGCCTACGCCCATATTGCGCAGGACGGTGCTGTCGGTCAGGTCGCGCTGCCAGCGGGAGACGGGCAGTTTTTCGGACAAGAAGCCCAATACGGCGTTTGCCATGCCGAGGTTGCCCTCGGAGTTTTCAAAGTCGATGGGGTTGACTTTGTGCGGCATGGTGGAAGAGCCGACTTCGCCCGCTTTGACTTTTTGTTTGAAGTAACCCAATGAAATATAACCCCAAACGTCGCGGTTGAAGTCGATCAGGATGGTGTTGATGCGGCTGAGGGTTTGGAAGAATTCAGCCATGTAGTCGTGCGGCTCGATTTGGATGGTGTAGGGGTTGAAGGTCAGGCCGAGGCTGATTTCGACAAAATTGCGGCAGTGGGTTTCCCAATCGACGTCGGGATAGGCGACCATGTGGGCGTTGTAGTTGCCGACGGCGCCGTTGATTTTGCCGAGGAATTCTTGCGCCTGAAGGTTTTTGAACTGGCGTTGCAGGCGGTACACGATGTTGGCGGTTTCTTTGCCCAAGGTGGTCGGCGTGGCGGGCTGGCCGTGGGTGCGGCTCATCATGGGGACGGCGGCAAGGTCGTGCGCCATGCCGGTGAGTTTTTCGATGATTTCGGCAAGTTTGGGCAGGATGACGGTTTCGCGCGCTTCTTGCAGCATCAGGGCGTGGGACAGGTTGTTGATGTCTTCGCTGGTGCAGGCAAAGTGGATGAACTCGCTGGCGGCGGCGACTTCGGGGACGCCGGCGAAGCGTTCTTTGAGCCAATATTCGATGGCTTTGACATCATGATTGGTGGTCGCTTCGATGGCTTTGACGGCGGCTGCGTCTTCCAGTGAAAAGTTTTCGATGACTTTGTCGATTTCGGCAAGCGTGAAATCGCTGAAGGCGGGAATTTCGGTGATTTTCGGTTCGGCGGCGAGGGCTTTGAGCCAGCTCAATTCGACTTTGACGCGCGCCCTCATCAGGCCGTATTCGGAGAAAATCGGACGCAATGCTTCAACAGATTTGGCGTAGCGGCCGTCTAGGGGGGAAAGTGCAGCGATAGGGTTGATCATGTCGGAGTCCTGTCGGTAGGTCGGTCAAACGGTTAAATCAAACAGTCAAATTGTTTGCAATTATACATGATTTAACGATATGCATTCGGGTCGTCTGAAACTACAACCTGCCCTTCAAAGCGTTTTTGACAAACGCCGCCGACTCGCGCAATACCGTGAAACCATAGCCGCCGTAAGGTTCGGAACAAAACGGCGCGGCATACACCTGAATATCGTGCCCCTGCCACTGCTTGTCCGCCATCATCCGCGCCCGCGCCAAATGAAAACCGGCGCTGACAATGACGACGCGCGGGCTGTTTTCGATAAATTTTCGGCTGAACACGATGTTTTCAAACGTATTGCCCGCTTCCCGTTCCTGAATAATGTCTGCCTTCGATACACCCATTTTCTCCGCAATCATCTGCATATTGCCCGCAGAGGACTGCAAATCACGGCTGACTCCGCCCGTCATCACCAGCTTTTTCACCTTGCGGGCACGATACAGCTCGACAGCCGCTTCAACGCGCGCCACCAAACAAGGATTCAGACGACCCCCTTCATAAGCACGGGTCGAAAGCACAACCGCAGCATCCGCCGGACGCACCGTATCCGCATCCAACCGCGACACCCAAAAATCGCGCCACATGATCCACAGCGGCAAAAGCGCGGCGGTAAAGAATAAAACCAATATAAAAACGAGGGTTTTTTTGAGCATCCGAATCCTAAAATGATGAAAGTAGTTGGAACGCGGCTGTACAGGCAGGTTCCGATTATTCCTCAATTTTACGAAATTCATACATCAAAAGGTCGTCTGAAAACAGGATTTTCAGACGACCTTTTATTTAGGTTTAGGTTATCTTTCTGTCGTAGCGGAAAGCTTGTGTGGCGTAAGAGGGTGGGAGTGCATGTCAGGGACCTATATCTGATTCAAAAGTCCGACCTGCCTAAACTGCACAGTATATCGGTTTAAAATAGAAACCACTTAATGCCGTCATTCCCGCGCAGGCGGGAATCCAGACATTCGGTTGTTGCACAAGAAAGGTTAGATGCTAAAAACACAAGCGAAAAAGACCGCACTTTATAAAAAGTGCGGTCTTTTTTTGTAATGTTTTGATAGCGTGGTTTCAAACCCCGTTATTGGATGAGTCCTTCATTCCATAATGCGATAACCACATCAAGTTGGCTATTATGTTTCTTTTCTTCTCCAATGATTTTTTGAATTTCTGCCCAAAGTTCAGCTTTTTTATTTGCCCAAGACATATCTTTTTTTAATAAATGGATGGCAAGAATTGCATATTCTGCATTTTTAGATTCTTTCTCTTGTGGTGTTTGAATAGAAATTCCTTTTATTTTTCCCGCGTAGCACAGCCCGAAAAAGGCATTTTTAGGACATCCTTTCACTCTAGCTGAATGACTGTTAGTAAACTCTTGAACTGCTTCCGTCCATGCTTTTTTAATATCGTGTGTATAAGCGAATAGCTCTACGGCTTTTACAGCTGTTTTTCCATATAAATTCATATGTTCAACTCACGCAAAGCGCGAATTTTAGCATTGGCAGAACAGCAAAAACAACAAATCGCCCGAGAAAATCAAGAGCAGAAACATCGTAAACGGCTCAAGCAACAAGAGCGTGAGACCGCGCTTTTATATGTGTTATAGAAAAAAGGTCGTCTGAAACTTCAGACGACCTTTTTGACTTTTTGCGAAACAACCGGCTCTTTAACCTTTGCGGCGGCTGCCTAAGTCGGCGGCGGCGGTAAAGAGTACGTCGGTGGAGGAGTTGAGGGCGGTTTCGGCGGAGTCTTGGATCACGCCGATAATCATGCCGACGCCGACGACGCGCATGGCGAAGTCGTTGTCTATGCCCAAGAGGCTGCAGGCAACGGGGATCAGCAGCAGCGAGCCGCCGGCAACGCCGGATGCGCCGCATGCGCCGACAGTGGCGACGAGGCTCAGGAGCAGGGCGGTTGGGTAGTCGACGACGATGCCTTTGGTGTAGGCGGCCGCCATGGCTAAGACGGTAATGGTAATCGCTGCGCCTGCCATGTTGATGGTTGCGCCCAGCGGGATGGAGACGGAGTAGGTGTCTTCATGTAGGCCGAGTTTTTTCGCCAATGCCATGTTGACGGGGATGTTGGCGGCGGAGGAGCGGGTAAAGAAGGCGTAGAGTCCGCTTTCGCGCAGGCAGGTGAAGACCAGTCCGTAAGGGTTTTTGCGGGTTTGCGACCAGACGATGAGCGGATTCACGACGAGGGCGATGAATGCCATGCTGCCGAGCAGGACTGCCAGCAGGCGTCCGTAGCTGAGGAAGGCGGCAAAGCCGGTTTCGGCGACGGTTTGGGAGACCAGTCCGAAAATGCCCAAGGGGGCGAAACGGATAACCCATTGTACGACGGTGGTAACGGCTTCGGAGAGGTCGGAGACGACTTGGCGGGTGGTGTCGGAGCCGTGGTGGCGCAATGCGGAGCCTAAAACCAACGCCCATGCGAGAATGCCGATGTAGTTGGCTTGCGCGATGGCGTTGATCGGGTTGGACACGAGCTTCATCAAAAGTTCTTTGAGGACTTGGACGATGCCGGAGGGTGGTGCGAGGGTGGAGGCGGCTACGTCTTTAAACACCAGCGCGGTCGGGAATGCCATACTGGCGGCAACGGCGACTGCGGCGGCGGCAAATGTGCCGAAGAGATACAGAATAATGATGGGTTTGATTTTGGCTTCGCCGCCTTTGCGGTATTGCACCAGCGCGGCGGTTACTAAGACAAACACCAATACGGGGGCGACGGCTTTCAATGCGCCGACGAACAATTCGCCGAGCAGCCCTGCGCCCAAGCCTGCTTTCGGGGAGATGGTACCGACCAATACGCCCAACATCAAACCGATGATGATTTGCGGTACGAGTCCGATACGGTTGACTGCGTTTAGCAGTGGATTACCACTTGCCATGATACATCCTCTTACTTTATGTGTTAAGAAACGTTGCATTTTAAAAGAAAATATCAATTATTGTGTAGGTTTACATATTAAATTGATTATCGTGGCGAAAAATGCCTGATTTTTTGGAGAATTGGGCAGTTTGTGCTGTATTTTTCGGGCTGAGAGGAGTTAATGTGTTTTGCTTCTGTCGCGCAGAGGCAGGGGTATCCGCCTTTTCAGACGACCCCTCTGCCTTGAGTCGGGTTTTAAACCCGATTGAAAATAATGGTAGAATTTAAAACTCTTCTGTCGTTGAAACATTTTTTGCCATGACCAGACTGACTTCGCCCATTTTGATTGCCTCACTCGCTCTTGCCTACGGACACGCAGCCGCAGCCGATCTGCCGCGTGCCGAAGACTACGAACCGATTCCCGGCTTCAAGCAGGGCGGGCAATCCGAGCAGGCTGACAAAGTAGGCAAACTGACGCCCAAATTTCCCGTCAAAATCGAAACCAAAAACAGCGAAGTCAAATCCATGCTCGAAGAATACCTGCCGCTGATTACCCAGCAGCAGGACGAAGAGTTGGACAAAGAGCAGGTCGGCTTCCTCGCCGAAGAAGCGCCCGACAACGTCAAAACCATGCTCAAAACCAAAGGCTATTTCAACGGCAGCGTCAACGTCCAAGACAACGGTTCGAGCTACACCGTCGCCGTCAACCCCGGCCCGCGCACCAAAGTCGACAACGTCAGCGTCGCTATCCTCGGCGACATCCTTTCAGACGACAACCTTGCCGAGTATTACCAAAAAGCCATGCTCAACTGGCAGCAGCCCGTTGGCGAATACTTTGACCAAGACGGCTGGAGCGGCAGCAAAACCTCCGTCCTCAGCGCAGTAACCCGTAAAAAATACCCGCTTGCCAAACTCAGCAACACCCAAGCCACCGTCAATCCCAACAACAACACCGCCGATTTGAACGTGATCGTCGAAAGCAACCGTCCCATTTATTTCGGCGACTTTGAAATCACCGGTACCCGCCGCTACCCCGAAAACGTCGTCGCCGGTCTGGCACGCTTCAAACCCGGCGCGCCTTACGATCTCGACCTCTTGCTCGACTTCCAACAAGCGCTCGAACAAAACGGACATTACTCCGGCGCATCCGTCCAAGCCGACTTTGACCGCCTCCAAGGCGACCGCGTGCCCGTCAAAGTCAACGTCACCGAAGTCAAGCGCCACAAACTCGAAACCGGTATCCGCTACGATTCCGAATACGGTCTCGGCGGACGCATCGGCTACGACTACTACAACCTCTTCAACAAAGGCTACATCGGCTCCGTCGTTTGGGACATGGACAAATACGAAACCACCCTTGCCGCCGGTATCAGCCAGCCGCGCAACAGCGATGGCAAATATTGGACGACCAACACGTCCTACAACCGCTCGACCACCCAAAACCTTGAAAAACGCGCCCTGACCAGCGGTATTTGGCGCGTACGCGACCGCAACGGCATCGAATCGCTCCTCGGTATTGAATTTATTACCGAAGAACGCAAAGTGCCCGATACCAATTACGACCTCGGCCGCAGCCATGCCACCATGCTGACCGCCTCGTGGAAACGCCAAAACATCGAAACCGAACTGCGTCCCGAAAACGGCTACTACCTCGACGGCAAAATCGGCGTAACGCTGGGCAAGCTCCTTTCTTCCACCGCCATGGCGCGCGCCACCGCCCGCGCAGGCTATTTCTACACGCCTGAAAACAAAAAACTCGGTACCTTCATCGTCCGCGGACAAGCAGGCTACGTTTACGCCCGCGAAGGTGAAAACGTGCCTTCCAGCTTAATGTTCCGCACCGGTGGCGCCTCTTCCGTACGCGGTTACGAACTCGACAGCATCGGTCTGGCAGGTCCGAACAATTCCGTCCTCCCCGATAGGGCATTACTGGTCGGCAGCCTCGAATACCAATTCCCGATTACCAAAAGCGTATCCGGCGCCGTCTTCCACGATTTCGGCGATGCCGCAGGCAACTTCAAACGCATGAGCATGAAACACGGTACCGGCCTCGGCGTGCGCTGGTTCAGCCCCGTCGCCCCGTTCTCCTTCGACGTTGCCTACGGACACCAAGACAAGAAACTCCGTTGGCACATTAGCTTGGGCACAAGGTTTTAAGGTCGTCTGAAAATGTGGACAGGCTTGCTGCAAAACCAATCAATATCCAAATTTCCAACCATTCTTTAACCATAAATAAAATAAAAATCATGAATTTCGATCTTGAAAACCTCTCGTCATTCTCAGGCTGGGAACGTCTCGTTGAAACCGGTATGGCATTCGGTACCAACCTCGTTGCGGCGTTGGCGATTTTCTTTGTCGGCAGATGGATAGCTTCCCGCCTTGTTATTTTGATGAAAGCTGCGCTAACCCGTGCCAAAGTAGATAGAACGCTGGTGAGCTTTCTGGGCAACGTAGCTAATATCGGCCTGTTAATCCTGATTATTATTGCCGCGTTGGGCAAGTTGGGCATTCCGACCACGTCGGTTACCGCATTAATCGGCGGCGCGGGCTTGGCGGTAGCTTTGTCGCTGAAAGACCAACTGTCGAACTTTGCCGCCGGTGCGCTGATTATCCTGTTTCGTCCGTTTAAGGTTGGTGATTTCATCAAAGTAAACGGCTTCGAAGGTACCGTGAGCGAGATTAAAATGGTGCAGACCGCGCTGAGTACGCCGGATAACGAAGAAGTCATCCTGCCCAACAGCGTCGTTATGAGCAACAGCATCGTGAATCGTTCTTCCATGCCACTGTGCCGCGTGCAGGTGGTGGTCGGCGTCGATTACGCCTGTGATTTGAAGGCCGCCAAAGCCGCCGTCTTGAAAGCCGCCACCGAGCATCCCTTGTGTGTGCAGACCCAAGGCAAAGAGGCAGTAACATATATTACCAACTTGGCCGACAGTGCCATCGAAATCACGCTTTGGGCGTGGACGAACGAAGCCGATTTGGGCGCGTTCCGCTTCGGGCTGAACGAGCAGGTAGTGGAAAACCTGCGTGCCGCCAATATCAATATTCCTTTCCCGCAGCGAGACGTGCATATCATCCAGAAGCAGGGGTAAGTTTCGGATTGGCGAATCCGACCTGCTGAAACCTTGGGCATGCGTTGTTTGAAATCCAAAGCCCATTCAAGGTCGTCTGAAAACCTATCTCATGGTTTTCAGACGACCTTTATTCTTCCCGCCGACAGGCATACAATCAAAAGTGCAGTACCTTTCATTGATTCAATACAAGGAGACAGTTATGCGCGGCATAAAATCAGTTGCATTGTTGTGTACTTTGGCATTGGGTGCACCGGCGTTTTCGGCGGGTTTGACCAAAACGCTGCCGGGCGATTTGACGACGGCTCAGGCGCAGGCGGTGGTGCAGGCTTCGATGAAAAAGGCGCGTGAAATCAAGGTGCCGATGAATATCGCGGTCATGGACGCAGGCGGTAATTTGAAGGCGTTTGCGCGTATGGACGATGCGTTTATCGGCAGTATCGATATTGCGCAGAAAAAGGCGAAAACGGCACGCTATTTCAATATGTCCACCCGCGATTTGGGCAAGGCTTCGCAGCCGGGCGGTGAGCTTTACGGCATTGAGGTGACCAACGACGGTTTGGTGATTTTTCCCGGCGGTGTGCTGCTGGTGGATAAAAACGGCGTTATCGTTGGCAGTGTCGGCGTGAGCGGCGGCTCGGTCGATGAAGACGAAAGTGTCGCGAAAGCAGGTGCGGCGGTATTGTCGGGCAGGTAAGCCGCAACTTGAGGCAAAACCCGACGTATTTCTTTTCATTGATTTGCGTTGGGTTATTGAAATACGCAGAGGTCGTCTGAAAATGCGGGTCTAAACTCCCGCAGTCTTTTCAGACGACCTTTTTGCATTTGTTGACATTTTTACCGCTTCGGGCATGACGTTCGGGCATACGGGGTCGTCTGAAACCTGAAATGCTGTCTTTCCCAAGCACAATTCGCTGCAATGGGATATGATTATCCTTTTTCAGACGACCTGTCTTGATATGGGGTCGTCTGAAAAGCCGATTCCGTCGGGTGCGGCGGAGTCCTGAGAAGCCGTTAAGCCATACAAGAAAGCCAAGATGTCCGAAACAGCAGTCCAAGAAACCCAAAAAACGCCAAACAGTGTGCCTACGTCGTCTGAAACACAACCCACCCCGCCCAAGCGCAAGAGACGCTGGTTGCGGGGTCTGTTGCTGACGTTGGTTGTGCTGGTGTGCGCGCTGGCGGGCTTTATCGGCTGGCTGGTGGGGACGGAATCGGGTTTGCGTTTCGGTTTGTACAAGATTCCGTCGTGGTTTGGCGTGAAGATTGCGTCGGAAACGCTGGAAGGTACGCTGGTCAAGGGCTTTCACGGCGATAAGTGGATGATTGAAACGGATGGGGCGGATGTGAAAATCAGCGCGTTCCGTTTTGATTGGAAGCCGTCCGAGCTGTTTCAGCGCAGCCTGCACATTACTGAAATTGTGGCGGGCGATATTGCGGTCGTGCCGAAGCCGACGCCGCCTAAAGAGAAAAAGCCGTCTAAAGGACTGCCTGAGAGTATTGATTTGCCTGTGTTGGTGTTCGTTGACCGTTTGGAAACGGGCAGGCTCAGTGTAGGCAAAAATTTTGACAAGCAGACGGTCTATCTCGACCATCTGAATGCGGCATACCATTACGATCAGAAAGAACACCGCTTGGATTTGAAAGCCCTCGATACGCCGTGGAGCAATTCGACGGGTTCGGCGGTGGTCGGGCTGGAGAAGCCGTTTGCGCTCAATACGACGATTCAGACGAAGGGCGAGCTGGAAGGCGAGACGATAGAGGGTAAGGCGCGTCTGTGGGGCAGTTTGCAGGATGTGCAGACTGAAATTCTGCTGGACGGCGACAATGTGCATTTGTCGGCGAAATCTACGGTGCATCCGTTTGCCACTTCGTTGGACAAGATGATCGGCGAGGTGCTGGTCAAGGGTTTCAACATCAATCCGACCGCTTTCCTGCCGTCGCTGCCTAAGGCAAACCTGACGTTTGACGCGACCGTCGTGCCTTCGTTTACGCACGGTATCGCGCTGGACGGCTCGCTCGACTTGGAAAACAAGGCGGCGGGTTTTGCCGATGCAAAATCCATTCCGGTGCGCAATATTCTGGCGGACTTTACCATCAACGACAACGGCGTGGTAACCGTCCAAGAGTCTGAAATCGGGCTGTTGGAGGAAGGTTCGTTCAATGTCGCCGGTACGGTCGATACGGTGAAAAATGCGCTTGCGCTCAAGATTAATGTGAACAACCTGGTTTCAGACGACCTTGTCCGCACCAATGTTGCCGGTCAGTGGAACGGATTTATCAGCGTCAACGGCGAAACCGCCTCGCCCGCTGTCGATTGGAATCTTGAAAGCGGCAACGCGCAACTCTCCGGCCTGTTGTCCTTCGTTACCGACAGAAAACTCGGTCAACGCACCCTCAAGCTCGACCGCGTCCGCATCGCACCGCAAAACGGTGGCGAACTGACGGCGCAAGGTTCGCTCGAACTTTTCAAAGACCGCCTGCTCAAGCTCGATATTGACAGCAAAGCGTTCAATCCGTCCCGTCTCGACTCAAAACTGCCCGCCGGCAGCGTCAACGGCACCATCAATCTCTCAGGCGAACTGGCGAAAGAAAAATTCGCCGGCAAAATGCAGTTTGCGCCGAGTACGTTAAACAACGTCCCCCTCAGCGGCAAAGCCGACGTCGTTTACGAATCCGGACACCTCCCGCGCGCGCTGACCGACCTGCGTTTGGGCAACAATATTGTCAAAACCAACGGCAGCTTCGGCAAAAAAGGCGACCGCCTCAATATCGACATCACCGCTCCCGACCTTTCCCGTTTCGGTTTTGGACTGGGCGGGCTGCTCAACACGCGCGGCTATATTTCAGGCGACCTCAAAGGCGGGCTGAAAACCTACGAAGCCGACCTCTCCGGCGAAGCGCGCGCCCTGCGTGTCGGCGATGCCGTCAACATCCGCATGCTTGACTTCAAACTCAAAGGCACGCCCGACATCAACCGTCCGCTTGCCGCCGACATCAAAGGCAGCCACATCGCCCTTTCCGGCGGCACGACCGTCATCGATGCGGTTAATCTGTCCCTCAACGGCACGGGTGCGCAACACCGCATACATGGCACCAGCAGCATGGCGTTGGACGGCAAACCCTACAAATTCGAAGTCAACGCCGCAGGCGGTCTGAACAAAGACTTCAATCAGTGGAAGGGCAGCGTGGACACGCTCGACATCGGCGGCGCGTTCAACCTCAAACTGCAAAACCGCATGAACCTCGAAGCAGGTGCGGAGCGTGTTTCCATGAGCGCGGCTCGTTGGAGCGCGATGGGCGGCAGCCTCAACCTGCAAAACTTCGTTTGGGACAAAAAAGCCGGCATCACCAGCAAGGGCAGCGCGCAAAGCCTGCACATCACCGAGCTGCAAAACTTCGTCAAAATCCCCGTCGAACACAACTTGGTACTCGGCGGCGATTGGGATTTGGCGTACAGTCAAAACGCCCGCGGCTACCTCAACATCAACCGCCAAAGCGGCGACATCATCCTGCCGAACAAAGACCCGAAAAAACAGATGCCTTTGGGCTTAAGCGCGCTTTCCCTGCGCACCCGTTTCCAAAACGGCCGCATCGACAGCACGCTTGAAGGCAATACCCGTTTCGGCAGCGTCAACGCCAATTTGGGCATCAGCCAGCAGTTCGGCAACAAAATCGCCAACGCGCCCATAAGCGGCAAAATCAACCTCAACGTCCCCGACTTGGGTGCAATCAAAACCTTCCTGCCTGCTACCGCGCAAGGCATTACGGGTCGTCTGAATGCCGCCGCCACCATAGGCGGGCGCGTCGGCGCACCTACCGTTGCCGCCACCTTGAACGGCACCAGCAACTACGGCACTGCCGAAGGTACGGTCAACATCGGACAAGGCGCCAGCATGGACACCGCGCCTTTGAGCGGCAAACTCAACCTCAACGTCGCCGACCTCGAAGTCTTCCGCAATTTCCTACCCGTCGGACAAACCGTCAAAGGTCGTCTGAATGCCGCCGTCAGCCTTGGAGGACGCGTCGGCGAACCGCAGCTTTCTGGTACGCTCAACGGCGAAAACCTCTACTACCGCAACCAAACCCAAGGCCTCATCCTCGACAACGGCGTTTTACGTTCCCATTTGCAGGGGCAACGCTGGGTCATCGACAGCCTCAAGTTCCACAAAGGCGGTACGCTCGAGCTTAAAGGCTCCGTCAACCTTGCCAACGCCGACCCTGACGTTAACGTGGATGTCGTCTTCGACAAATACGACACCCTTTCCCGTCCGAACCGCCGCCTGCGCCTCTCCGGCAGCGCGAAAGTGCAATACAACCAGCAAAAAGGCGTGTTTCTCAACGGTACGTTGAACAGCGACTACGGTATGTTCGGTTCGCAAAAATCCTCCATGCCCTCGTTGGACGACGATGTCGTCGTGTTGGGCGAAGAGAAAAAACAAACCGCCGCCGTGACGCCTATCAACCTCAACCTCACGCTCAACCTCAACGACAACATCCGTTTCGTCGGTTATGGCGCAGACATTACCATAGGCGGCAAGCTGACCATCACTTCCCGCCCGGGCGAAGCCATCCAAGGCGTCGGTACGGTGAAAGTCGTTAAAGGCCGCTACAAAGCCTACGGTCAAGACCTCGACATCACCAAAGGTACGGTTTCTTTCGTCGGTCCGTTGAACAATCCTAACCTGAACATCCGCGCCGAACGCCGTCTTTCTCCTGTTGGGGCAGGTGTCGAAGTCCTCGGCAGCCTAAACAATCCGCGCGTGACCCTCGTTGCGAAAGAAGCGATGAGTGAAAAAGACAAGCTCTCTTGGCTCATCCTCAACCGCGCCAGCAGCGGCAGCGACGGCGACAATGCCGCCCTTTCCGCAGCAGCAGGCGCGCTGCTTGCCGGACAAGTCAACGACAGGTTGGGACTCGTGGACGATTTGGGCATCACCAGCCAACGCAGCCGCAACGCCCAAACCGGCGAACTCAACCCTGCCGAACAAGTATTGACCGTCGGCAAACAGATTACCAACAATCTCTATGCAGGTTACGAATACGGTATTTCCAGTGCCGAACAGTCCGTCAAACTCGTGTACCAGCTCACGCGCGCCATCCAAGCCGTTGTCCGCGTCGGCAGCCGTTCATACGGCGGCGAGTTGAAATACACCATCCGTTTCGACAGGCTCTTCCGTTCGGATTACGAAGACGACCGCAAAATCGAAGAAGCGGAAAAACAAAAAGCCGCGCAAATGCAATAACGCCGACTGAAAGGAAAAGGTCGTCTGAAAACCACACTTTAGGGTTTTCAGACGACCTTCTTTATATTTTTAAGTCTGCCTGCTTATTATCAAGCCAAATCAAGCTGCTTTTCCAAATTCTCCACCAACTGGTCATCCAGTTTCAAGGCTTGCGACAGTCGGCTTAAGAACACGATTTCTTTACGGGATAAATCGGCACACACCAATCTTGCTGCTAGATAGGTTTCCGCGGCCAAAGCTTCGTCGTTGCCGACGGCCGCTGCGATTTCCTCGACTGTTGCCGGTCTTTCATATTCGGCGGCAAGCCAGGCGGCGATTTCTGCATCTGTACCGCTTTCACGGGCAATGACCTGTTTTTCCGCTTCATCAATCAACCCGTCCGATGCGGCGGCTGCAATCATGGTGCGCAGGATGACGCGGCTGTGTGTTTCGGCAAGTTGGCCGACAGGTTCGAACGCTTGTTGCGGCAATTCGGATTGGTTGCGGTTTTGCTGCCAGCTTTGATAGCCTTTGTAGGCAATATAACCCAAAGCTGCGACCGAACCGGCCTTGACCAGTTTTTTGGTGTTTTTCTTTTTCATCAGCATAGAAGCCAGTCCTGCCACTAATGCGCCACCGCCGAAAGAATTAAGCGGGCTGTCGGATACGGATCGGCTGTTTTTTTGAACCGTTCCCAAAATTTGGTTGAGCAGATTGTTGAAATTCATTGTGATTGTCCTTTTTGAGGGTGGGTTTTTAAATCATATGGGTATTCAGACTTAAAACAAGGCATGGAGGTGTTAAAGGATGCAAATGCTTATGAAGCATAGGGGAGGTCGTCTGAAAATCAAATCGGGCAGGGTTTCGGGATCGTTAAGCATTACCTGCAAAAAGGATGGCGAACTGTCCGCAAGAGATAAATAAAACAGTAAGAAACAAAACACAAATAAGAATCGTTATCATAAACTTATTGAATTTATTAGGATTTTTTTAACAGTTGACCGACATTTACCTTTAAATGGATTTTGAAATTCGATAAAATAGCAGGATATTAAGATTTGTCTGTCAACCAGTTAGGCATAAACCATGTTGGCCAGTTACTTTCCCGTCCTCGTATTCATCCTCGTCGGCCTCGCTGCCGGCGTGCTGTTTATCCTGCTCGGCACGATTTTAGGTCCGAAACACCACTACGCCGAAAAAGACGCGGCTTACGAATGTGGTTTCGAAGCCTTTGAAAACGCCAGGATGAAGTTTGACGTGCGTTATTATCTCGTCGCCATCCTGTTCATCCTCTTCGATTTGGAGGTTGCGTTTATGCTGCCGTGGGCGGTGGTGTTCAAAGATTTGGGCGCATACGGCTTCTGGTCTATGCTGGTGTTTATCGTCGTTCTGACGGTAGGCTTTGTTTACGAATGGAAAAAAGGTGCGCTGGAATGGGAATAGAAGGCGTTTTGAAAAAAGGTTTCATCACCACCAGCGCGGATACGGTGCTGAACTATATGCGTACCGGTTCGCTGTGGCCGGTTACTTTCGGTTTGGCCTGCTGCGCCGTGGAAATGATGCACGCGGGTATGGCGCGTTACGACCTTGACCGTTTCGGCATTATTTTCCGTCCGTCGCCCCGTCAGGCAGACCTGATGATTGTGGCGGGTACGCTCACCAATAAAATGGCGCCCGCCCTGCGCCGCGTGTACGACCAACTTGCCGAGCCGCGTTGGGTATTGTCTATGGGTTCGTGTGCCAACGGCGGCGGCTACTATCATTATTCTTATTCCGTCGTGCGCGGTGCCGACCGTGTCGTGCCGGTGGACGTTTATGTGCCGGGTTGTCCGCCGACTGCGGAAGCCCTGATTTACGGTCTGATGCAGCTCCAACAAAAAATCAAGCGCACTTCCACCATCGCTCGGGACGAGTAGGGCAGGGAACGATATGGCAAGCATTCAAAACTTATACGATACCGTCAGCCGCGTTTTGGGCAATCAGGCAAGCAAAGTCATTTCCGCTTTGGGCGAGATTACCGTCGAGTGTCTGCCTGAACATTATGTTTCAGTGATGACCACGTTGCGCGACCATGAAGAACTGCATTTCGAGCTTTTGGTTGATTTATGCGGCGTCGATTACAGCACTTACAAAAACGAAGCATGGCAGGGCAAACGTTTCGCCGTTGTCAGCCAGCTTCTTTCTGTTAAAAACAATCAGCGCATCCGCGTGCGCGTCTGGGTTTCAGACGACGATTTCCCCGTGGTCGAATCTGTGGTTCCCGTTTACAACAGCGCGGATTGGTACGAGCGCGAAGCCTTCGATTTGTACGGCATCATGTTCAACAACCATCCCGACTTGCGCCGCATCCTGACCGATTACGGTTTCGTCGGACATCCGTTCCGCAAAGATTTCCCGATTTCCGGCTATGTCGAAATGCGTTACGACGAAGAGCAAAAACGCGTGATTTACCAACCTGTTACCATCGAGCCGCGCGAAATCACGCCGCGTATCGTCCGTGAGGAGAACTACGGTGGCCAATAAATTAAGAAACTACACCATCAACTTCGGCCCGCAACACCCTGCGGCGCACGGCGTATTGCGTATGATTTTGGAGTTGGAGGGCGAAACCATCGTCCGTGCCGACCCGCATATCGGCCTCTTGCACCGAGGTACCGAAAAACTGGCGGAAACCAAAACCTATCTGCAAGCCCTGCCTTATATGGACAGGCTGGACTACGTTTCCATGATGGTCAACGAGCAGGCGTATTGCTTGGCGGTAGAAAAACTTGCCGGAATTGATGTGCCTATCCGCGCCCAATACATCCGTGTCATGTTCGCCGAAGTAACGCGTATCCTCAATCACTTGATGGGCATCGGTTCGCACGCCTTCGACATCGGCGCGATGACTGCCATCCTCTACGCCTTCCGCGACCGCGAAGAGCTGATGGACTTGTACGAAGCCGTTTCCGGCGCGCGTATGCATGCCGCCTACTTCCGTCCCGGCGGCGTTTACCGCGACCTGCCCGACTTCATGCCCAAATACGAGAGCAGCAAATTCCGCAACGCCAAAGTATTGAAGCAGCTCAACGAATCCCGCGAAGGCACCATGCTCGACTTCATCGACGCCTTCTGCGAACGCTTCCCGAAAAACATCGACACACTCGAAACCCTCCTGACCGACAACCGCATCTGGAAACAACGTACCGTCGGCATCGGCGTCGTCTCCCCCGAGCGCGCCATGCAAAAAGGCTTTACCGGCGTGATGCTGCGCGGTTCGGGCGTGGAATGGGACGTACGTAAGAAACAGCCGTATGAAGTGTACGACCAAATGGATTTCGATATTCCCGTCGGCGTCAACGGCGACTGTTACGACCGCTACCTCTGCCGCATGGAGGAAATGCGCCAATCCGTACGCATCATCAAACAATGTGCCGACTGGCTGCGCGTCAATCCCGGCCCGGTCATTACCACAAACCACAAATTCGCCCCGCCCAAACGCACCGAAATGAAAACAGGCATGGAAGACCTGATTCACCATTTCAAACTCTTCACCGAGGGTATGCACGTTCCCGAGGGTGAGACCTACACCGCTGTCGAACACCCGAAAGGCGAGTTCGGCGTTTACATCATTTCAGACGGCGCAAACAAACCCTACCGCCTGAAAATCCGCGCACCCGGCTTCGCCCATCTGCAAGGCATGGACGAAATGGCAAAAGGCCACATGCTCGCCGACGTTGTTGCCATCATCGGTACGCAGGACATCGTATTCGGGGAGGTTGACCGATAATGTTATCCGCAGAATCCTTAAAACAAATCGACATCGAGTTGGCAAAATATCCCGCCGACCAACGCCGTTCCGCCATCATGGGCGCGTTGCGTATCGCCCAAACCGAAAAAGGCTGGCTCGCCCCCGAAACCATCGCCTTTGTTGCCGACTACATCGGCATCACGCCGGCGCAGGCATACGAAGTCGCCACTTTCTACAATATGTACGACCTCGAGCCGGTCGGCAAATACAAACTGACCGTCTGCACCAACCTTCCCTGCGCCCTGCGCGGCGGCATGGATACCGGCGAATACCTGAAGAAAAAACTCGGTATCGGCTACGGCGAAACCACGCCCGACGGCAAATTTACCCTCGTTGAAGGCGAATGCATGGGCGCATGCGGCGACGCTCCGGTCATGCTGGTTAACAACCACAGCATGTGCAGCTTTATGACTGAAGAAGCGATTGAGAGGAAACTTGCGGAACTGGAGTAGGTCGCGGGTTTACTTGAAAAATAAATTTAATTTTGAATAAATGGAAGAAAGCTATGCAATTAGATAAAGAGAAATTTGATTGCTTGTATCGTTATTTAATTTTAGTGGCACAGAACAAGCGTGTCGTAATGTACCACGAATTAGAAAGTGTGTTCCGATTAAGTCATAAATTAGTTGGTTTGTATGCTGGTGCAATTGGTGATTTTTGTTTAGAGCAAAATTTACCTTTGTTAAACTCCCTAATTGTTAGTGCACAGGAATGTCAGCCTTCCGACGGGTTTGCTAACTATTTAGAAAAAAGTGGAATGGATAGTTGGGGAGATTGTCTTGTTAAATGTTGGCAAGAATATCACGTTACTACTACACAAGTACAAAAACGTGGAAATTATCAGGGTATTACAGATTTAATTGATGATTCAAAAGTTTTAAGTTCTATCTTTACTAAATAAAATAAATTCATAGCAAAGTAAGTCGGATCTAGACTCAACAAATATGTTTTCAGGTCGTCTGAAACAGCGGCCGCAACCGATACGAAAACGAACAGGCACACCAAAAATGGCTATTTACCAATCAGGCGTGATTTTTGACCAAGTGGATACCGCCAATCCCGACTGCTGGACATTGGACGAATACGTCAAACGCGGCGGTTACAGCGCGCTGCGTAGAATCCTGTCCGAAAACATCTCGCAAACCGACGTGATTGACGAAGTCAAAACCTCCGGTCTTCGCGGGCGCGGCGGTGCGGGCTTCCCGACCGGTTTGAAATGGAGCTTTATGCCCCGTTCCTTCCCCGGCGAAAAATACGTCGTCTGCAACACCGACGAAGGCGAACCGGGTACGTTCAAAGACCGCGACATCATCATGTTCAACCCCCATGCCCTGATTGAAGGCATGATTATCGCCGGTTACGCGATGGGTGCGAAAGCGGGCTATAACTACATTCACGGAGAAATTTTCGAAGGCTACCAACGCTTTGAAGCCGCTTTGGAGCAGGCGCGCGCCGCAGGCTTTTTGGGTAAAAATATTTTGGGTTCGGACTTTGAATTCGAACTCTTCGCCCACCACGGCTACGGCGCATACATTTGCGGCGAAGAGACCGCATTGCTCGAGTCGCTGGAAGGCAAAAAAGGCCAGCCGCGCTTCAAACCGCCGTTTCCCGCTTCGTTCGGCCTGTACGGCAAACCGACCACCATCAACAATACCGAAACCTTCGCCTCCGTACCGTTTATCGTCCGCGACGGCGGTCAGACGTTTGCCGACAAAGGCATTCCGAATGCAGGCGGTACTAAATTGTTCTGTATTTCCGGTCATGTCGAGCGTCCGGGCAACTATGAAGTGCCGTTAGGCACACCGTTTGCCGAAATCCTGAAAATGGCGGGCGGTATGCGCGGCGGTAAAAAACTTAAAGCCGTTATTCCCGGCGGTTCGTCTGCGCCAGTTTTGCCTGCCGATATCATGATGCAGACCAATATGGACTATGACTCGATTTCCAAAGCCGGCTCCATGCTCGGTTCCGGCGCGATTATCGTGATGGACGAAGACGTGTGCATGGTCAAAGCCCTCGAACGCTTAAGCTACTTCTACTACGACGAGTCTTGCGGCCAATGTACGCCTTGCCGAGAAGGTACGGGCTGGCTCTACCGCATTGTCCACCGCATCGTAGAAGGCAAAGGCCGCATGGAAGACTTGGATTTGTTGGATTCCGTCGGCAACCAAATGGCAGGCCGCACCATCTGCGCCCTCGCCGACGCCGCCGTTTTCCCCGTCCGCAGCTTTACCAAGCATTTCCGCGATGAGTTTGTGCATTACATTGAACACGGCGGACCGATGAAGCCGAATAAGTGGTGTTGAGGTTTCAGACGATCTGAGTATCGGTGTGTTTGGGATTCACCAACGACTTGATTCCCTCTCCCGCTCGCGGGGGAGGGTTAGGGTGGGGGTGGTGCTTGGAATATTTTGAAACAGATTTTTATACGGGCAAGATTCAGACGGCCTCCGTATAGGTCGTCTGAAAAAGATTGAGGCCAACCCGGCTATGCGGTACAGCACAAGAAATACGGCATTAAAACAGAATGTCCGTAATCTGAAGCAGAATATGACTTTGGCCGAGCAGAAATTGTGGTATTACTTGCGCAGCAAACGGTTGAACGGAATAAAATTCCGACGCCAACTGACAATAGGCGGATACATCGTCGATTTTGTCAGTATGGAGCATCGTTTAATTATTGAATTGGACGGTGGACAACATTCGGAACAGATTGAGTATGACGAGCGGCGGACGGCGTTTTTGAATGCTCAAGGTTATCGGGTGTTGCGATTTTGGAATAATGAAGTTTTGCAGCAAACCGAAGCAGTACTAGAAAAGATTATCGAAATGTGCGGTGAGAAATAAGACGGCTGTAACGTTGCAAAGCTACCTCCATCCTAGCCTTCCCCCGCCGGACGGGGAAGGGACAGACGGTAGCAGATTTGAATGTTTCGGGTTGATTCCTGAAATAAAGCAAATATAAACATGATATTGAAAGACATTGCGGCGGAATCTGTTACTTTATGTTCTGACAGAAACCTGTTTCCTCTCCCGTACGGAGGAAGAGGGTGGTGGATGGGTTGTACAGAATTTGGATTTTTAAAATTTAAGAAATCCCTCCTAAAAATAAACAAGCAATAAACTTATACTTTAAAAGGCCGTCTGAAACCCATTTTTTTCAGATGACCTCCATAAAAGATTATTTATCAAATACCCGTAACTAGGAACGAACCATGTTACAAATCGAAATCGACGGCAAACAGGTATCTGTGGAGCAGGGCGCGACGGTGATTGAAGCCGCGCACAAGCTCGGTACTTATATCCCGCATTTCTGTTACCACAAAAAACTTTCCATCGCCGCCAACTGCCGTATGTGTTTGGTGGACGTGGAAAAAGCCCCCAAACCGCTGCCCGCCTGCGCCACGCCGGTAACGGACGGCATGATTGTGCGTACGCATTCGGCAAAAGCCCGCGAAGCGCAGGAAGGCGTGATGGAGTTCCTGCTCATCAACCATCCGCTCGACTGTCCGACCTGCGACCAAGGCGGCGAATGCCAGTTGCAGGATTTGGCGGTGGGCTACGGCAAAACCACCAGCCGCTATACCGAAGAAAAACGTTCCGTCGTCGGCAAAGACATGGGGCCTTTGGTTTCCGCCGAGGAAATGAGCCGCTGCATCCACTGCACCCGCTGCGTACGTTTCACCGAAGAAATCGCCGGTTTGCAGGAAATTGCGATGGCGAATCGCGGCGAACACTCCGAAATCATGCCCTTTATCGGCAAAGCGGTGGAAACCGAGTTGTCGGGCAACGTCATCGATTTGTGCCCCGTCGGCGCGCTGACCAGCAAACCGTTCCGTTTCAACGCGCGTACTTGGGAATTGAACCGCCGCAAATCCGTTTCCGCCCATGACGCTTTGGGCAGCAACTTGATTGTGCAAACCAAAGACCATACCGTCCGCCGCGTATTGCCGTTGGAAAACGAAGCCATCAACGAATGCTGGCTGTCCGACCGCGACCGTTTCGCCTATGAAGGTCTGTATCACGAAAGTCGTCTGAAAAACCCGAAAATCAAACAGGGCGGCGAGTGGATGGACGTGGATTGGAAAACCGCGTTGGAATATGTCCGCAGCGCGATTGAATGTATCGCCAAAGACGGCAACCAAAACCAAGTCGGCATTTGGGCGAACCCGATGAATACGGTTGAAGAGCTGTATTTGGCGAAGAAATTTGCCGACGGTTTGGGTGTTAAAAACTTCGCCACCCGCCTGCGCCAACAGGACAAACGTCTTTCAGACGACCTCAATGGTGCGCAATGGTTGGGACAAAGCATCGAATCGCTGGCGGACAACGAAGCCGTACTGGTGGTCGGTGCGAACCTGCGCAAAGAACAGCCGCTTCTGACCGCCCGCCTGCGCCGTGCCGCCAAAGAGCGCATGGCCTTGAGCGTGTTGGCAAGCAGCAAGGAAGAATTGTTGATGCCGCTTCTGTCTCAGGAAGCGGTGCATCCCGACGAGTGGGCAGGTCGTCTGAAAAACCTGTCTGCCGATGCGGAACACGCGATTACCGCGAGCCTGAAAAACGCTGAAAAAGCAGCGGTGATTTTGGGCGCGGAAGTGCAAAACCATCCCGATTACGCCGCGATTTATGCAGCCGCGCAAGAGCTGGCGGACGCGACCGGTGCGGTGTTGGGCATTCTGCCGCAGGCTGCCAACAGCGTCGGCGCAGATGTCTTGGGCGTGAACTCCGGCGAGAGCGTTGCCGAAATGGCAAATGCGCCGAAACAGGCAGTTTTGCTGCTAAACGTCGAGCCGGAAATCGATACGGCAGACGGCTCAAAAGCCGTAGCCGCGTTGAAACAGGCGAAAAGCGTGATGGCGTTTACGCCGTTTGTCAGCGAAACGCTGTTGGACGTGTGCGACGTATTGCTGCCGATTGCGCCGTTTACCGAAACCTCGGGCAGCTTCATCAATATGGAAGGCCTTCTGCAATCCTTCCACGGTGTCGTTCAAGGTTTCGGCGATTCGCGTCCGCTGTGGAAAGTGTTGCG
The DNA here is from genome assembly GCF_017753665.1 of Neisseria sicca. NCBI lineage: Bacteria > Pseudomonadati > Pseudomonadota > Betaproteobacteria > Neisseriales > Neisseriaceae > Neisseria > Neisseria sicca. The sequence continues at coordinate 2,087,184 of NZ_CP072524.1, read as the reverse complement.
CGTATTGGGCAACCTGTTTGACCTGCAAGGCTTTGAATACCACGATACCGCCGCGATTCTGAAAGACGCGCTGGACGCGGAAAGCCTGCCGTCCAAACTGAACAACCGCGCCGCTTCGGCTCAAAAAGATTTTCAGACGACCTCAAGCCGCCTCGTGCGCGTGGGCGGAGTCGGTATTTATCACACCGATGCCATCGTGCGCCGTTCCGCGCCGCTGCAAGCGACCAGCCATGCCGCCGTGCCTGCCGCGCGTGTGAATCCGAACACTTTGGTGCGCTTAGGCTTGCAAGACGGACAAACCGCTGTCGCCAAACAAAACGGCGCAGGCGTGTCCGTGATGGTCAAAGCCGATGCCGGACTGCCTGAAAACGTGGTGCATCTGCCGCTGCATACCGAAAATGCCGCGCTGGGTGCGTTGATGGACACTATTGAACTGGCGGGAGCTTGATTATGCAGGAATGGTTCCAAAACCTCTTTGCCGCAACGCTCGGTCTGGGCGATTTGGGCATCACCGTGGGCTTGGTGGTATCCGTCATCGTCAAAATTGTGATTATCCTGATTCCGCTGATTCTGACCGTCGCCTACCTGACTTATTTCGAACGTAAAGTCATCGGCTTCATGCAGCTTCGCGTCGGCCCGAACGTAACCGGCCCGTGGGGTCTGATTCAGCCGTTTGCCGACGTGTTCAAACTCTTGTTTAAAGAAGTTACCCGTCCGAAGCTGTCAAACAAAGCCCTGTTCTACATCGGCCCGATTATGTCGCTCGCCCCGTCTTTCGCGGCGTGGGCGGTGATTCCGTTCAACGAAGAATGGGTGCTGACCAATATCAATATCGGCCTTTTGTATATCCTGATGATTACCTCGCTGTCGGTTTACGGCGTGATCATCGCGGGCTGGGCTTCCAACTCCAAATATTCGTTCTTGGGCGCAATGCGTGCTTCCGCGCAAAGCATTTCCTACGAAATTGCCATGAGTGCCGCGCTGGTGTGCGTCGTGATGGTGTCGGGCAGTATGAACTTCTCCGACATCGTCGCTGCACAGGCAAAAGGCATCGCGGGCGGTTCCGTATTCTCGTGGAACTGGCTGCCGCTCTTCCCAATCTTCATCGTCTATCTGATTTCCGCCGTTGCCGAAACCAACCGCGCACCGTTTGACGTGGCAGAGGGCGAGTCCGAAATCGTTGCCGGTCACCACGTCGAATATTCCGGCTTCGCGTTCGCGCTGTTTTTCCTTGCCGAATACATTTTCATGATTCTGATTGCCGCGCTGACCTCGCTGATGTTCCTCGGCGGCTGGCTGTCCCCGTTCCCGCAAAGCTGGGGCATTGTCGGCACGCCTTCCGCATTTTGGATGTTCGTGAAAATGGCGGCGGTGCTGTACTGGTATCTGTGGATACGCGCCACCTTCCCGCGCTACCGCTACGACCAAATCATGCGCTTGGGCTGGAAAGTGCTGATTCCCATCGGCTTTGCCTATATCGTGATTTTGGGTGTGTGGATGATTTCGCCGCTGAATTTGTGGAAATAAGTTTCAGACGACGTATCAAGGTCGTCTGAAAACGCAGTTTTGAATATTTAACGGAATCCCTGTTTTGAGGGAACAGAATATGGCTAATTTAGTAAAAACTTTCTTGCTCGGCGAACTGGTCAAAGGCATGGGCGTAACGCTCAAAAACTTTTTCGCCCGCAAAGACACGATTTATTTCCCCGAAGAGAAAACGCCGCAATCTGTGCGTTTCCGCGGCCTGCACGCGCAGCGGCGGTATCCGAACGGTGAGGAACGCTGCATCGCGTGTAAATTGTGCGAGGCGGTGTGTCCGGCAATGGCGATCAACATCGAATCTGAAGAACGCGAAGACGGCACGCGCCGCACCAAGCGTTACGACATCGACCTGACCAAGTGCATCTTCTGCGGCTTCTGCGAAGAAGCCTGTCCGACCGATGCGATTGTGGAAACCCATATTTTTGAATATCACGGCGAGAAAAAAGGCGACTTGCACATGACCAAGCCGATCCTCTTGGCAATCGGCGACAAATACGAAGCCGAAATCGCCAAGCGCAAAGCCGCCGACGCGCCGTACCGTTAAGGAGCAGACGAATGACTTTTTCCGCGATTCTGTTCTATATCCTTGCCGCCATCGTCCTATACGGCGCGCTGCGTACCGTTACCGCGAAAAACCCTGTCCATGCTGCTTTGCATTTGGTGCTGACCTTCTGCGTGAGCGCGATGATTTGGATGCTGATGCAGGCGGAGTTTTTGGGCGTTACGCTGGTGGTCGTGTATGTCGGCGCTGTGATGGTGCTGTTCCTGTTCGTCGTGATGATGCTGAACATTGACATTGAGGAAATGCGCGCCGGTTTCTGGCGGCATGCGCCTGTTGCCGGCGTTGTCGGCACATTGTTGGCGGTTGCGCTGATTCTGATTCTGGTCAATCCGAAAACCGACCTTGCCGCGTTTGGTTTGATGAAAGACATTCCTGCGGATTACAACAACATCCGCGATTTGGGCAGCCGTATTTATACCGATTATCTGCTGCCGTTTGAGCTGGCGGCGGTATTGCTGCTGTTGGGTATGGTGGCGGCGATTGCGCTGGTTCATCGCAAAACCACCAATCCAAAACGCATGGATCCTGCCGACCAAGTTAAAGTACGCGCCGACCAAGGCCGTATGCGCTTGGTGAAAATGGAAGCTGTGAAACCGCAAACCGAATCTCTCGAAGAAAACGAAGTTTCAGACGACCTCAAGCCGAAAGAGGAGGGCAAAGCATGATTACCTTGACGCATTATTTGGTATTGGGCGCGCTTCTGTTCGGTATCAGCGCGATGGGCATCTTTATGAACCGCAAAAATGTGCTGGTCTTGCTGATGTCCATCGAGCTGATGCTTTTGGCGGTGAACTTCAACTTTATCGCCTTCTCGCAGCATCTGGGCGATATCGCCGGACAGATTTTCGTATTCTTCGTACTGACCGTCGCCGCTGCCGAATCCGCCATCGGTTTGGCAATTATGGTGCTGGTGTACCGCAACCGACAAACGATTAATGTTGCCGATTTGGATGATTTGAAAGGGTAGAGCGGATGCCGTCTGAACAAACCGATCAAGTGAATATCGAGCAATGGGTGTTTAAGCCGCGTTCGCTTTTAGTTTTGTGTTGGCTTGTTATTCCGTTTTTCTTGTCGATTTGGCTGGTGTGGTTTGCGTTCGCATGGGCGGGGCGGTTGGGCTGGCTGTTTGGCTTATTGTCGGTTTTGTGTGCGGGTATCGGGATTGCCGGATGGAAGATGTGGCAAAATTCGCGCCGCAATACGGGCAGAGATCGGGAATTCATACGTTTGGACGAAGACGGTTTGTCTTATTGCATACACGGCTGTGGGGCGGGTAAGGTGAAATACGCATGGATACGCTCTGTGTATCAAGTTCATACAAGGGGCTGTCAAGGCATTGCGGTGGAATACCGTAGACCTGAAACAGGCGTGTTTTTGGATACAATAATGCTGACTGACCTTGACCGCTTGGACTTAGGCGGGAACGGTTTCAAATTGGTAGATCCCCACGACATCATCACTAAAGCGATTAGGGCGCGTTGCCAAGACAGGCAGCTTTATCGGATTTGAATGCTGTCGCACGGTTTGGCTGAAAATCCGAAGCCTGTAAGGAAAAAATTTAAGGTTGGACAACCTGCCTTATGGCGTGAGGTCGTCTGAAAACCAAGACAAAGTAGATTGGTCGGATTAGGGAATCCGACCGACAAAACAAACATAGATTTTTAAATCAAAAAGGTTCATCCAAAATGAACGACATGACTTTATATCTCATCATTGCCCTCGTGCCTTTGGCAGGCTCGCTGATTGCGGGTTTGTTCGGCAATAAAATCGGACGTGCCGGCGCGCATACGGTTACGATACTCGGTGTGGCTGTGTCTGCCGTGTTGTCGGCTTATGTGCTGTGGGGCTTTATCGACGGCAGCCGCGCCAAGTTTGACGAGAATGTCTATACCTGGCTGACAATGGGCGGCTTGGATTTCTCCGTCGGCTTCTTGGTCGATACGATGACGGCGATGATGATGGTCGTGGTAACGGGCGTGTCGTTGATGGTGCATATCTACACCATCGGCTATATGCACGATGAAAAAGTCGGCTACCAACGCTTCTTCAGCTATATTTCTTTGTTTACATTCAGCATGTTGATGCTGATTATGAGCAACAACTTCATCCAGCTCTTCTTCGGTTGGGAAGCGGTGGGCTTGGTGTCGTATCTCTTAATCGGTTTCTATTTCAAACGTCCGAGTGCGATTTTTGCCAATCTGAAAGCCTTTTTGATCAACCGCGTCGGCGACTTCGGCTTTTTGCTCGGTATCGGCTTGGTGCTTGCCTATTTCGGCGGTAGCTTGCGTTATCAGGACGTATTCGCCTATCTGCCCAACGTACAAAATGCCACCATCCAGCTTTTCCCCGGTGTGGAATGGTCTTTGATTACCGTAACTTGTCTGCTCTTGTTTGTGGGCGCGATGGGTAAATCGGCACAATTCCCGCTGCATGTCTGGCTGCCCGATTCGATGGAAGGCCCGACCCCGATTTCCGCATTGATTCACGCGGCGACGATGGTTACGGCGGGTCTGTTCATGGTGTCGCGCATGTCGCCGATTTACGAAATGAGCAGCACCGCGCTGTCGGTGATTATGGTGATTGGCGCGATTACCGCCCTGTTTATGGGCTTCTTGGGCGTGATTCAAAACGACATCAAGCGCGTGGTTGCGTATTCCACCCTGTCGCAACTGGGCTACATGACTGTGGCTCTGGGCGCGTCCGCCTATTCCGTGGCGATGTTCCACGTCATGACCCACGCCTTCTTTAAAGCCTTGCTGTTCTTGGCGGCAGGTAGCGCCATTATCGGTATGCACCACGACCAAGACATGCGCCATATGGGCAATCTGAAAAAATACATGCCGATTACTTGGCTGACCATGCTGATCGGTAACTTGTCGTTGATCGGTACGCCGTTCTTCTCCGGCTTCTACTCCAAAGATTCGATTATCGAAGCAGCGAAATACAGCACCCTGCCGGGCAGCGGATTTGCTTATTTCGCCGTTCTAGCCAGTGTGTTCGTTACCGCGTTTTATGCGTTCCGCCAATACTTTATGGTGTTCCACGGCGAAGAAAAATGGCGCAGCCTGCCCGAACACCATTCAGACGACCATGGTGAAGAACATCACGGCTTGGGCAAAAACGACAATCCGCACGAAAGCCCGCTGGTCGTTACCCTGCCGCTGATTCTGCTTGCCATTCCGTCCGTCATCATCGGCTACATCGCCATCGAACCCATGCTCTACGGCGATTTCTTCAAAGACGTGATTTTCGTCAACGCCGATGCGCATCCGACCATGCACATCATGAAAGAAGAGTTCCACGGCGCATTGGCGATGGTGTCGCACAGCCTGCATTCGCCCGTCCTCTATCTCGCTATCGCAGGCGTATTGAGCGCATGGCTTTTGTACGTCAAACTGCCGCACCTGCCCGCCAAAATTGCGCAGGCGTTCCGTCCGGTTTACGTTTTGTTTGAAAACAAATACTACCTCGACGCCCTGTATTTCAACGTCTTCGCCAAAGGCACGCGCGCATTGGGCAACTTCTTCTGGAAAGTCGGCGATACCGCCATTATCGACAACGGCATCGTCAACGGTTCCGCCAAACTGGTCGGCGCGATTGCTGCTCAGATACGCAAAGTCCAAACCGGCTTTATCTACACCTACGCCGCCGCTATGGTGTTCGGCGTATTGGTATTGCTCGGCATGACCTTCTGGGGATTGTTCAGATAAAGGCGGATTTTCAGACGACCTGTCCGTAGTCAGTTTAGAGGTCGTCTGAAAAAGAACCATTCAAGTTGTAGGTCGGATACTTGTATCCGACATGAAAAAGAAAATAGTACAGCGTGTCGGATTCGAGAATCCGACTTACGGCATATCGGGATTGTGCAGGTAAAGATGAGATTTTCAGACGACGTTTAGGTCGTCTGAAAAAAGAAACTTCAGAAACAATGTCAAACACACAAACCATCCGCTCTGCCGACTTCACCGCTTCCCGCGCATGGGGCGCACTCGACATCGCCAATATGAACGGCACCACCGTGCGCCTGCACTGGACGGACCAGCCCTACAAATGGCACGTCAACGACGGCGAGGAAGTGTTTGCCGTGATGGACGGCGAAGTCGATATGCACTACCGAGAAAACGGTGAAGAACACATCGTTCGGTTGAAAAGCGGTGACATCTTCTACGCAGGAATCGGCACGGAACACGTCGCCCATCCGTGCGGCGAAGCGCGGATTTTGGTGATTGAGAAAGAAGGCAGTGTTTGAGGTCGTCTGAAAAGAAGGTTTCAGGCGGCAATGGATTAGAGTTTCAGACGACATCTGACATTTCAGATAATCAGGCCGTCTGAAAAATAGAAGGGCAGATAATATGGATAAACGGCTGTTTGACGGTACGGTTCGTTTTGAGCATGTAACCGGTGTCGGCACGATGCAGGTAGATTTTCAGCCCAATCAGCGTGTTTATACGATGATTGGCGAGAATGGTGTAGGTAAGACTAAACTGTTGGAATGTTTGTTTGCGATATTGTTGTTCACCAGTGCGGCTGCACAACAAGTTGTTTCTTGGATAACTCCGGCATCCATTCCTTTTAAAAAAGTTGTTACTCCTATCGGAGAGATGGGGTTTAGTCTCGAATCTATTGGAAAAGAACGCCCAAAACGTCTTCCAAAAGATAATGATGTGATATTTGGTACTTATGATGTAAATCTTCAATGGGAAAAAAGACCCTTTTTAGAGTTGTGGCACTCTTTGCCCATAGTTTATTTAGCTGCACAAAATCGGGGAGGTGTTGAAAATAAGGATGGTGCGATTAAACAAATAGGTAATTTTCAGCAACGTTCAAAGGGATATTTAGAACGGTTGTTTTCGGTTTTTTATCATAAGGTTGAAGATATTAAATCCCTGAATATGGATACCAACTTAGAAGAGTGGATTATTCAGCGGGCACAATCCGCCAATCCGTATCAGTCGAAAGAAGACAACCGTAAAATTGAAATCGATACTTTGCTGTCCTTGCTCAATAAAATCGACAACCGCATAGACCCCGAATTTTTGGAAATTTCAGGCAATAACCGTGTTTTTATCAAAATAGAAAACCAAAAGCGCGAACTTTCTGATTTATCCAGCGGTTTTACTTCTCTTTTGAAGATTATCCAATCTATTGTCGCGGGATACAGTTACTTTACCAACGAGCAGCAAATTGCCCATGTGCGCGGCGTGGTGCTGATTGATGAGATAGAAAGCCATTTGCACAACGAATGGCAGATCAAAATCGTGCCGCTGCTGAAAAAATTGTTTTCGAACACAACGTTTTTCATTACCACGCATTCGTCTTTGGTCATCAGTCAGTTGGAGCAGGGAGAAGCCTACCGTTTGGTACGTAGCAAGGAGGACGGTGTGGTCTATGGCAAGATGATTGACTATCCAAGTAATGCTTCTTTTGTGGATTTGCTCAACGAAGCATTCGGCGTGGATTTGAATAAGAAGAAGATAGAACGCGTCCAAGAACGTGATCAAGAACAGGCAAAAAAAGCCTTATTGGAATTGGTACGTCAGGAATTGGGCGGATTAGAGGATAAATAATGACGGTTTATCTTTTAGATACCAATTACTTGGTTTATTTGGCGGATGATGACAGTGACGAAGAAAAGCGGAAAGCCGTATTGAGCGATATGGCGAAAAAGTTGCAACAGGATGACAACCGTTTTGTGATTACCCCGCTTATCCGTTATGAAGTTTTGCGCGGTGTGGATTGGGGGAAATCTGAGAAATTGTCTCGATTGACCGGTGTTTTGGCACAGTTTGAATCTTTGGACATTACACAGAATGTTTCTGATTTGGCAAGTAATCTGTACCGCTTTGATAAGTTTGAAGCCGAACGTGATAATACGCCGAAGAATTTAGAAAAACGTAAATTCGATATGTTTCATTATGCGACTGCCAGTGTGAATAATTTAGAAATCTTATCCCACGATACCGATGTTAATAAGATCAAATATTTACATGAAAGAATGAGGCTGGAAGATTCGGCAAAATTAGCTTGAGACAAATAGCAGAAGCCTGAACAAACCTTTTTCAGACGACCTCTTAAAACGCCGTCTGAAAAACCAACCCACACAACTATATTTTTATTTTAACCACAGGTTAACCACTATGTTTTCCAACTACCTACTCAGCTTGGCAATATGGATACCCATCGCTGCGGGCGTGCTGGTTTTGGCGACGGGGCCGGACAGCCGTGCGCCGCTTGCCCGCGTGCTCGCTTTAATCGGTGCGCTTGCCGGTTTCTTGGTAACGCTGCCCTTGTTTACGGGTTTCGACCGTTTGAGCGGCGGTTATCAGTTTACCGAGTTCCACGAGTGGATTCCGCTTTTGCGGATCAACTACTCGCTGGGTGTGGACGGTATTTCGGTGCTGTTTGTCATTCTGAACGCGTTTATCACGCTGATGGTGGTGCTGGCGGGTTGGGAAGTGATTCAGAAGCGTCCGGCGCAGTATATGGCGGCGTTTTTAATCATGTCGGGCCTGATTAACGGCGCGTTTGCGGCGCGGGATGCCCTGCTGTTTTATGTGTTCTTCGAGGGCATGCTGATTCCGCTGTACCTGATTATCGGCGTGTGGGGCGGTCCGCGCCGCGTGTATGCGTCGGTGAAGCTGTTTCTCTATACGTTGATGGGGTCGTTGCTGATGCTGGTGGCGATTGTGTACCTGTCTTACCAGGCGGGCGGCTTTTCGATTGAGGATTTCCAAAACATCAAACAGATTCCGCTGGGCGTGCAACAGCTTTTGTTTGTGGCGTTTTTCCTGTCGTTTGCGGTGAAAGTGCCGATGTTCCCCGTGCACACTTGGCTGCCGGATGCCCACGTTGAGGCGCCGACCGGCGGTTCGATGGTGTTGGCGGCGATTACGCTGAAATTGGGCGCATACGGCTTTTTGCGCTTCATCCTGCCGATTCTGCCCGATGCGTCGCGCTATTTCGCGCCGGTCATCATCGTGTTGAGCCTGATTGCGGTGGTGTATATCGGCATGGTTGCGCTGGTGCAGACCGATATGAAAAAACTGGTGGCGTATTCGTCCATCAGCCATATGGGTTTCGTTACCTTGGGAATGTTCTTGTTCATTAACGGGCAGTTGAACGACTGGGCATTGAAAGGCGCGGTCATTCAGATGATTTCGCACGGTTTCGTGTCGGCGGCGATGTTTATGTGCATCGGCGTGATGTACGACCGCCTGCACACGCGCAATATCGCCGATTACGGCGGCGTGGTGAACGTGATGCCCAAGTTTGCGGCGTTTATGATGCTGTTTGCGATGGCAAACGCGGGGCTGCCGGCGACTTCGGGCTTCGTGGGCGAGTTTATGGTGATTATGGGCGCGGTCAAAGTGAATTTCTGGGTAGGCGCGCTGGCGGCACTGACGCTGATTTACGGTGCGTCTTACACGCTGTGGATGTATAAGCGCGTGATTTTCGGTGCGGTCGGCAATCCGCACGTTGCCGATATGAAAGACATCAACTGCCGCGAATTTGCGATTCTGGCGATTTTGGCGGTTGCGGTATTGGGTATGGGCCTGTATCCGCAGGCGTTTATCGAAGTGGTGCATCAGGCGGCAAACGATTTGATTGCCCATGTGGCGCAAAGCAAGATTTGAGGTGTGCGAATGAACTTGATTGATTTGAACTTAATGCCTGCCATGCCCGAAATCGTGCTGTTTGCGCTGCTGATTGCCGTATTGCTGGCAGATTTGTGGATTAGCGATAAAAACCGCTATCTGACCCATTTGATGAGTTTGGGAACCGTTATTATCGTGGCGGTTACGCAGCTGGCGGTGTGGGAGCAGGGCAGTACGTTGGCGTTTCACGGGATGTATATCGCCGACGGTATGTCGCGCCTGTCCAAGCTGGTGTTGTACGGGCTGACCTTCGGGCTGTTTATTTACAGCAAGCCCTATAATCAGGCGCGCGGTATTTTTAAAGGCGAGTTTTATACTTTATCGCTGTTTGCCCTGTTAGGCATGAGCGTGATGGTGAGCGCGGCGCATTTCCTGACCGCCTATATCGGTTTGGAACTTTTGTCGCTGTCGCTTTATGCCATGATTGCGTTGCGCCGCGATTCCGGCCGCTCCGCCGAGGCCGCACTCAAATATTTCGTCTTGGGCGCGCTGGCTTCCGGTCTGTTGCTCTACGGTATTTCGATGGTGTACGGCGCGACGGGTTCGCTGGAATTCGCCACTGTTTTGGCGTCGTCGTACAGCGAGCTTGCCAACGAATGGCTGTTGAAACTGGGGCTGGTGTTTATCGTTGTGGCGGTAGCGTTCAAACTGGGCGCGGTGCCGTTTCATATGTGGGTGCCCGACGTGTACCACGGCGCGCCGACATCCGTCGCCGCGTTTGTCGGTACGGCGCCGAAAATTGCCGCCGTCGTCTTTGCCTTCCGCATCTTGGTTACCGGTTTGGGAACGGTGCATCACGACTGGTCGCAGATGTTCGCCGTGTTGGCAGTGGCATCGCTGTTGATCGGTAACCTTGCCGCCATCATGCAGGCCAACATCAAACGTATGCTTGCCTATTCCACCATATCGCATATGGGTTTCATCCTGCTGGCGTTTATGGCGGGGGCGGTCGGTTTCGCGGCGGGTTTGTATTACGCCATTACTTATGCGCTGATGGCGGCGGTCGGTTTCGGCGTATTGATGGTATTGTCCACCGACAATATCGAGTGTGAAGAAATCAAAGATTTGGCAGGTTTGAACCAACGCCATGCCTGGTTTGCCTTCCTGATGCTGCTGGCGATGTTCTCGATGGCGGGTATTCCGCCGCTGATGGGCTTTTACGCCAAATTCGGCGTGATTAAGGCTTTGTTGAGCGCATCGACCGCCCAAAACGCCGCCATGGCGGGCAGTACATACATCGTACTTGCCGTGTTCGCCGTAGTGATGTCGTTAATCGGCGCGTTCTACTACCTGCGCGTAGTCAAGGTCATGTATTTCGACGAATCTGCCCATGACCAGCCCGTTGGCAGCAACTATGTCGCCAAATTCTTCCTAAGCGTCAACGCGTTCCTGCTGATTTTGTGGGGCATCATGCCACAAACGGTGATTGACTGGTGCGCTAGGGCTTTGGAAAACACCTTGTAAAGTGATGAACCGAAACGGCAGCCGTGTCAGAGGCTGCCGTTTTTGTTAAGATACGCAGCTCAAGATTGTTTTTTCAGACGGCCTTTTGAATCAAAAAGGCCGTCTGAAAACAGAAAGACACACCATCATGACCGCATCCATGTACATCCTTTTGGTATTGGCACTCATCTTCGCCAACGCCCCCTTCGTTACCACCAAATTTTTCGGTGTATTCCAGCTCAAGCGCAAACATATCGGGCATCACCTCGTCGAATTGGCGGTAGGCTTCATCCTGACCGCCGTCCTCGCCTACATTCTCGAATCCCGCGCCGGCGCGGTTCAGCATCAAGACTGGGAATTTTACGCCACCGTAGTCTGCCTCTACCTGATATTCGCCTTCCCTTGTTTCGTATGGCGTTATTTCTGGCACGCGCGCAACCGCGAATAAGCTTTTCAGACGACCTCCCGCCTATCCCGCCACCCCGAACAAACGAGAAAAACCATGTCCCTGCAAAATCTCTCCAATATCCGCACCCTTGTCGTCAAAGTCGGCTCCAGCCTCGTTACCGCGGGCGGCAAAGGCATAGACCAAGCCGCACTCGACCGCTGGGCGGCGCAAATCGCCGAACTGGGCAAACAAGGCGTGCAAACCGTCCTCGTTTCCAGCGGCGCCATCGCCGAAGGCATCAAACGGCTGGGCTGGAGCAAACGCCCCACCGCCATCAATGAGCTGCAAGCCGCCGCAGCCGTCGGGCAAACCGGCATCGCCCAAGCCTACGAAACCGCGTTCGCACCGCACGGCATCCGCACCGCCCAAGTCCTGCTCACCCACGACGACCTGAGCAACCGCACCCGCTACCTCAACGCCCGCAGCACCCTGCAAACCCTGTTGTCCAAAGGCATCGTTCCCGTCATCAACGAAAACGACACCGTGACCACCGACGAAATCAAGCTCGGCGACAACGACACCCTCGGCGCGCTCGTGACCAACCTCATCGAAGCCGACGCACTCGTCCTTCTGACCGACCAAAAAGGCCTGTACGACAGCGACCCGCGCAAAAATCCGCAAGCCAAACTGATTCCGACCATAGCAGCCGACCATCCCGACCTCGAAAGCATGGCGGGCGGCGCGGGCAGCAGCGTCGGCACAGGCGGCATGTACACCAAAGTAACCGCCGCCAAACGCGCCGCACTCAGCGGAGCCGCCACCGTCGTCGCATGGGGCGGCGAACCCGACGTCCTCGTCCGCCTCAAACAAGGCGAAAGCATAGGCACGCTCTTTACCAGCGCGCACAGCCGCGTCGCCGCCCGCAAACAATGGCTGCTCGGACACGTCCAAACTGCCGGCAGCCTGACCGTCGATAGCGGCGCGGCAAAAGCCCTGACCGAACAGCACGCCAGCCTGCTGCCCGTCGGCTGCATCCGCGCGGACGGACATTTCCACCGCGGCGAACTCGTCGCCATCCTCGATACCGACGGCAAAGAAATCGCCCGCGGCCTCACCAATTACAGCAGCGGCGAAACCGCCAAAATCCTGCAAACCCCGTCCGAGCGCATCGCCGAAAAATTAGGCTACGCCCACGAAGACGAACTCATCCACCGCGACAATATGGCGTCGCATTGGTAGGGAAGGGGAAAAGTAAATATATAAGGTCGTCTGAAACTCAAAAATGCGGTTTCAGACGACCTTTGGTTTGTTTGGGCAGGCAAATTCAGATTGCAGGCCGGATATCCGTATTCGGTGGAGAGATTGAGGTTTTCCCTGCTTCTTCACGACGATGAAATGTCGGCTTTGGAAATTCGATTTGCCGCTTCGAACCCGGTTAAAACGATAGAGGATGAACATTTAGCTAAATGACTTTATTTTCGATACGCAAATTATCGGTTTTCGTCATTCCCGCGCAGGCGGGAATCCATTTTTGAAACTCAGAAACTGTTTTTCAAATCAAGGTTTCTCAAGTTTTAAGATGGATTCACGCCTGCGCGGGAATGACGGAATTTGATGGCATGCCGGATTTAAAGTTAAGTATGTTTGCTATAGCTGCGTTATTCCGAATCCATTTCATCTGTTATCTGCCTAAAGACCGTCTGAAAACCGTCCGCCTTGTCCTCACAAAATTTCTGCTAAAATCAAACGCCTTATCCCTTTCAGACGACATCGCCATGCAAGCACATACATTGGTCTGGTTCCGCCGCAACCTGCGCATACGCGACAACGCCGCATTGTCCGCCGCCGTGAAGCGGGGATTGCCCGTAGCGGGCGTGTGGGTGGCGCAGGGGTCGTCTGAAATCCCCAATCCGCGTCAGGATTGGTTTCATTATCAGGCAGCGGCGGCTTTGCATGGCTCGTTGGCGGCGCGCGGCGTGGCTTTGTATGCGGTGAACCGTGTGGAAGAATTGCCGGCTTTGGCGGCGCGGTTGAACGTTCGTACCGTAATTGCCGACGAAGCCTATACGTCGTCTGAAATCGGGCAAGATAACCGCATTTGGCGGATTTTGGATGAACAAAGCGTTGCGTTCGATCGCGTTAACGACCGTGCCATATTCGCCAAGGCAGACATCATGGGCAGCCACGGTGCGCCTTATACCGACTTCCCGCATTATAAAGAAGCGTGGCTGGCTTTGTTTCGGCAGCGGTTCGGCGGGCGGGATGCGGGAGGCGGACACACTGAAATTTTTCAGACGGCCTCTGTTGAAATGCCGTCATTTCCTGCGTGGAACGGGCAGCAGGATATGGTTTCTGCGCAGCGCGGCGGCGAAGATGAGGCAGGCAAACAATGGCGGCATTTTGAAGAAAATATCGGGTTTTATCCGATTATGAAGGATTTCCCTGCCAGAAAAGGCACCAGCCGCTTGAGCGCGTATCTGAGCGCAGGCTGCATTTCGCCGCGCGTGTTGGCGACTGAAGCCGCAGGGCAGGGTGCAGATGCTTGGTTGGACAACTGGATTCGGCGCGATTTCTATCAGCAGCTTGCTTACCACCGCGCCCGAATCGAGCCTGAATCTGCTGCCGAATCTGCGCCGTTTTCAGACGACCTGACGGAACGCTGGCGGCAGGGGGAAACAGGTTTCCCACTTATCGATGCCGCCATGCGCAGCCTGAAATCGAGCGGCTGGCTGCATCCCGCCCTGCGCTCCCTGACGGCGGAATTTTTGTGCGGCATCCTGCATCAGCCGTCCGAACACGGCATCGTTTGGTTCGCCGCGCAGCAAACCGATTTCGACCCCGCGTTGAACGAAGGCAATTGGCAAACTGCCGCCCGAAATGCCCGCCGACGTTCCATCGATATTATCCAAACCGCCCGCCGGCTTGATCCGGACGGCACATTCGTCCGCCGCCACATCCCTGAATTGGCGCACCTGCCTGTCAACCTCGTCCATACCCCGTGGCTCGCCTCGTCTGAAATTGACGCACACGGCTATCCGCCACCCGTCGTCGCGGCTTAAAGGTCGTCTGAAAGCAGTATTGGGGGTTTCAGACGACCTTGCCTTCCATCCTGTCCGTATTGCCTGATTCCCGTTACAATACCGCCCGATAAACCCAAAAATCTCAACAAGATAGCCCCAATCATGAACGCCTCACAACGCGAACGCTTCGTCAAACGCTGGCTCAATTCCTACGAACGCTACCGCTACCGCCGTCTCATACACGCCGTCCGGCTCGGACTTGCCGTACTGTTTGCCACCCTGCTCGCCAAACTCCTCCACCTCCAACACGGCGAATGGATAGGCATGACCGTGTTCGTCGTACTCGGCATGCTCCAATTTCAAGGCGCGATTTACTCCAAAGCCGTCGAACGCATGCTCGGTACCGTCATCGGTTTGGGCGCAGGCCTGACCCTGTTGTGGCTCAACCAGCACTACTTCCACGGCGGCATTCTCTTTTACCTGACCGTCGGCACCGCCAGCGCAGCCGCAGGTTGGGCGGCGGTCGGCAAAAACGGCTACGTCCCCATGCTTGCCGGACTGACCATGTGCATGCTCATCGGCGACAACAGCAACAACTGGCTCGACAGCGGGCTTATGCGCGCCATGAACGTCCTGATCGGTGCCGCCATCGCCATTGTCGCCGCCAAACTCCTTCCCCTGCGCTCCACGCTCATGTGGCGGTTTATGCTTGCCGACAACCTGACCGAATGCGGCAAAATGATTGCCGAAATCAGCAACGGCAAACGCATGACCCGCGAGCGGCTGGAGCAAAACATGGTCAAAATGCGCCAAATCAACGCCCGCATGGTCAAAAGCCGCAGCCACCTCGCTGCTACATCAGGCGAAAGCCACATCAGCCCCGCCATGATGGAAGCCATGCAGCACGCCCACCGCAAAATCGTCAACACCACCGAGCTGCTCCTCACCACCGCCGCCAAGCTGCAAGCCCCCACCCTCAACGAACACGAAATCCGCCTGCTCGACCGCCATTTCAACCGCCTCCAACGCGACCTGCGCCTGACCGTCCGCCTCATCAAAGGCCACTATGCCCGCCGCATCCGCATCGACACCTCCATCAATCCCGAGCTGGGCAAACTCGCCGCCCGCCTCCATTACGAATGGCAAGGCTTCCTCTGGCTCAGCACCAATATGCGCAACGAAATTTCCGCACTCGTCATCCTCCTGCAACGCAGCCGCCGCAAGTGGCTGGACAAACACGAACTCCAACGCCTGCGCGAACACCTGCGCGAAACCCGCGAAGGCGATTTGGAAGAAGAGGTCGTCTGAAAACGTCCGACTGATGATACAATTTCACCCGAATATCCCACTTGGAACACGGTCATGAGTCTCTACGCCATCGCCCACATCATCCACCTCTATTGCGCCATCGCCTTTGTCGGCGGCGTATTTTTCGAAATGCTGGTTTTGTCCGTCATGCACACCAGCCGCGTCTCGCGCGAATCGCGCCGCGAAGTCGAACGCGCCATGTCCTACCGCGCCGTCCGCGTTATGCCGCCCGTCGTCATTACGCTTTTCATCAGCGGCATCGTCATGGCATTCAACCGCTACCTGCCCTTCTTGAGCGAACCCTTCGCCACCTCACTCGGCACGCTCCTCACCCTCAAAATCCTGTTGGCAGTCAGCGTCCTCGTCCATTTCGCCATCGCCGTCGTCAAAATGGCGCGGCACACCCTGACCGTCGGCTGGTCCAAATACATCCACGCCGTCGTGTTTTCCCATATGCTGTTTATCGTATTTTTCGCCAAAGCTATGTTCTACCTGTCTTGGTAAGCCTGTTTCAGACGACGGCGGATTCGCATTTGAAGTGCAACTTTCCCTAACAGAAAAAGGCCAGTATGCGGTAGCATACGGCCTTTCCTGCAAGAAAGATTGCCATGAGCTACACACAACTGACCCAAGACGAACGATACCATATCCAATACCTGTCCCGCCACTGCACCGTCACAGAAATCGCCAAACAGCTTAACCGCCACAAAAGCACCATCAGCCGCGAAATCAGACGGCACCGCACCCAAGGGCAGCAATACAGTGCCGAAAAAGCACAGAAGCAGAGCCGGACTATCAAACAGCGTAAGCGAAAGCCCTATAAGCTTGATTCGCAGCTGATTCAACACATCGACACCCTTATCCGCCGCAAACTCAGTCCCGAACAAGTATGCGCCTACCTGCGCAAACATCACGGGATAACACTCCACCACAGCACCATTTACCGCTACCTCCGCCAAGACAAAAGCAACGGCGGCACCTTGTGGCAACACCTCAGAATATGCAGCAAACCCTACCGCAAACGCTACGGCAGCACATGGACCAGAGGCAAAGTGCCCAACCGCGTCGGCATAGAAAACCGACCCGCCATCGTCGACCAGAAAGCCCGCATCGGCGATTGGGAAGCCGACACCATCGTCGGCAAAGGACAGAAAAGCGCATTACTGACCTTGGTCGAACGCGTTACCCGCTACACCATCATCTGCAAATTGGACAGCCTCAAAGCCGAAGACACTGCTCTGGCAGCCATTAGGGTATTAAGGGCACATAAAGCCAGAGTCCACACCATCACCATGGACAACGGTAAAGAATTTTACCAACACACCAAAATAGCCAAAGCATTGAAAGCGGAGACTTATTTTTGCCGCCCCTACCATTCTTGGGAGAAAGGGCTGAATGAGAACACCAACGGACTCATCCGACAATATTTCCCCAAACAAACCGATTTCCGGAACATCAGTGATCGGGAGATACGCAGGGTTCAAGATGAGTTGAACCACCGGCCAAGAAAAACACTTGGCTACGAAACGCCAAGTGTTTTATTCTTGAATCTGTTCCAACCACTAGTACCATAGTGTTGCACTTGAAATCCGAATCCAAGGACCTTTCCCAACAGGTCGTCTGAAAAGCCGCCATCCAACCACCTCATCACAAGGAATCCGAATACATGACCGAACACCCTTCCGTCGGCTCGCCCCTTTTCTACGGCGTGTTCTTCGCCGCCGTTTTCATCATGATCATCATCGACATGCTCTCGCTTAAAAAAAGCGGTGCGCATAAAGTCAGCGTCAAAGAAGCCGTCGCCTGGAGCTGCGTCTGGGTCGCCGTATCCTGCGCCTTCGCAGGCTGGCTCTATTTCGAGCTGGCAGGCAATCCTCTTTACGGCGCCGTTGTTGCCAAAGAAAAAACCCTCGAATTTTTCACCGGCTACATCCTCGAAAAATCCCTTGCCGTTGACAACATCTTTGTTTTCCTGATGATTTTCGGTTACTTCAAAGTTTCCCCGAAATACCAGCACCGCGTCCTTCTTTACGGCGTGTTCGGCGCCATCGTCCTGCGTGCTATTATGATTTTCATCGGCGCGGCACTGGTGCAGCGGTTCGAATGGATTCTCTACATTTTCGGCGCATTCCTCGTCTATACCGGCATCCATATGATGAAACCGGAATCCGAAGAAGAGGACCTTTCGCAAAACAAGATTTTGGGCTGGCTTAAAAAGGTCATTCCTGTCAGCCATCAGTTTGAAGGCGAAAAATTCTTTACCGTCGAAAACGGCAAGCGCATCGCCACCCCGCTTTTGCTCGTCCTTATCATGATAGAGTTGAGTGACGTCATCTTCGCCGTGGACAGCATTCCCGCCGTCTTCGCCGTAACCACCGACCCCTTCATCGTCCTCACCTCAAACATCTTCGCCATACTCGGGTTGCGTGCCATGTATTTCCTGCTTGCCGATGTCGCCGACCGTTTCATCTTCCTCAAATACGGCCTCGCCTTCGTCTTGAGTTTCATCGGCATCAAAATGCTGATTATGCACTGGGTGCACATCCCCATCTCCATTTCCCTCTCCGTCGTCTTCGGCGCACTGGGCGCATCCATCCTTACATCGCTGGTGTACACGCGTCAGCAGCAGAAATAAGTTTGGCGGATAAAGGAAGGTCGTCTGAAAGCGGAAAAACCGTTTTCAGACGACCTTTTTTGCTGATGCAGCCCTCTATACATCCTATTTGTAACGGCATTTAAATATCAGTTAAGAAACAAGGCCCAAAACCGCCCCTGCCTTGTCGGAATCGCCGAATGACGGTACTATGCGCAGTTAACAGCTTGATTTGCCGTTCGGATGGTCATGCGTCCGGGCGAGGTTTTAAATTCAGTATCTTATTTGAAAGCAGAAAATGATTAACGATATTCAAAAAACAGCGGAAAGCAAAATGCAGCGCTCGGTAGAAGTGCTGAAAGAGAA
Organism: Neisseria sicca; assembly: GCF_017753665.1. Taxonomy (NCBI): domain Bacteria; kingdom Pseudomonadati; phylum Pseudomonadota; class Betaproteobacteria; order Neisseriales; family Neisseriaceae; genus Neisseria; species Neisseria sicca. The sequence continues at coordinate 2,068,307 of NZ_CP072524.1, read as the reverse complement.
TTTGGCGAAAGTGCGTACCGGCCGTGCGCATACCGGTCTGTTGGACCAAGTGGAAGTCGAATACTGGGGCAGCATGGTTCCGGTCAGCCAAGTGGCCAACGTGACGCTTCTGGACGCGCGCACCATCGGCGTAAAACCTTTTGAAAGCAATATGGCGGCCAAAGTCGAGAAAGCCATCCGCGATTCAAACTTGGGTCTGAACCCGGCAGCCGTCGGCGATTTGATCCGCGTGCCTATGCCCATGCTGACCGAAGAGCGCCGTAAAGATTTGATTAAAGTCGTACGCAGCGAGGCGGAAGAAGGACGCGTGTCCATCCGCAACGTGCGCCGCGATGCGAACGATCACATCAAAAAACTCTTGAAAGACAAAGAAATTTCCGAAGACGAGGCACGTCGCGGCGAAGAAGCGGTTCAAAAACTGACCGACAAATACATCGCCGAAGCCGATAAAACGCTGGCTGCCAAAGAAGAAGATTTGATGGCGATTTAAACCCTTGTCCGCTGCGTTTCAGACGACCTTTGAACCGCCGCGCTGCGAAAGGCAGATATGAAGAGCAGCACGCAGACCATTTTGGAACATACTTCGGTTCCGAAGCATATCGCCGTGATTATGGACGGCAACGGCCGTTGGGCGAAAAAGCGATTCCTTCCCCGCGTGATGGGGCATAAACGCGGCTTGGACGCGTTGGAAAATATGGTAAAGCATTGCGCCAAACTGGGTGTGCAATATCTGACCGTGTTTGCCTTTTCGACTGAAAACTGGCGCCGCCCCGAAGACGAAGTGTCGTTCCTGATGGGGCTGTTTTTGCAGGCTTTGCAAAAGCAGGTGCGCCGTCTGCACGAAAACAATATGTGCCTGAAGGTGTTGGGCAGCCGCGAACGTTTCAACCAGCAGATTCTGCAAGGCATAGAAGAAGCGGAAGCGTTGACGGCAAACAATACCGGCCTGACCCTGAGCATCGCCGCGGATTACGGCGGCCGCTGGGATATTTTGCAGGCGGCAAACAAACTGATTGCCGAAGGCGTATCTGAGATTACGGAAGACGCGCTGGCGAAACACTTGATGCTGGGCGATGCGCCTGAGCCGGATTTGTTTATCCGCACCGGTGGCGAAACGCGCATCAGCAATTTCTTGCTTTGGCAGATGGCGTATGCCGAACTTTATTTTACCGATACCCTGTGGCCCGATTTTGACAGCAAAGCCTTAGACGATGCAGTCGCCTCGTTCCAAAAACGCGAACGACGCTTCGGGCGCACTTCGGAACAGCTGCCGGTAGAGCAGCAAAGGGGTTAAAAATGTTGAAACAACGGATTATCACGGCGCTGTGGATGCTGCCGTTGATGCTCGGTATGCTGTTTTACGCGCCGCAATGGCTGTGGGCGGCATTTTGCGGATTGATTTCTCTGGTTACGCTGTGGGAATACTCTCGCATGAGCGGATTGGAGAAACTGAAAACCAATCATTATCTCGCCGCGACGCTGGTGTTCGGCGTCATCGCCTACGCAGGCGGTTGGACGCTGCCGGATATCGTTTGGTACGCTGTTTTGGTGTTTTGGCTGGTCGTCATGCCTTTGTGGCTGAAATTCAAATGGAAATTGAACGGCGGCTGGCAGGCTTATACCGTCGGCTGGCTTTTGGTCATGCCGTTTTGGTTCGCACTCATGTCCCTGCGTCCGCATCCCGATTATGCCTTGTCGCTGCTTGCCGTGATGGGTTTGGTGTGGGTTGCCGATGTTTTCGCGTATTTCAGCGGCAAAGCGTTCGGCAAACACAAAATCGCACCGACCGTCAGCCCCGGCAAAAGCTGGGAAGGCGCAATCGGCGGCGCGATTTGCGTGGCAGTGTACATGACTGTGGTGTGGTGGGCCGGTTGGCTCACGTTTGACGCAGGCTGGCTCAATACCGTGTTAATCGGTTTGGTGTTGACTGTTGTCAGCGTCTGCGGCGACCTGTTGGAAAGCTGGCTCAAACGCGCGGTGGGCATCAAGGACAGCAGCAATCTGCTGCCCGGACACGGTGGCGTGTTCGACCGCGTGGACAGCCTGATTGCCGTCATCAGCGTCTATGCCGCCTTTGAAAGCTTGTTCTGAAGCGGTTATAGTGGATTAACTAAATCAGGACAAGGCAACGAAGCCGCAGACAGTACAGATAGTACGACAAGGCGAGGCAACGCCGTACTGGTTTAAAGTTAATCCACTATAAAAGTCGTTGGAACACATCAAACACAATATCGAATAAGCGTTTTCAGACGACCTTTTCGACCTTAAGCCCCAAGGTCGTCTGAAATCCGAAAGCAGTATATAAAGAACACACCATGACACCACAAGTCCTGACCATATTAGGCAGTACCGGCAGCATAGGCGAAAGCACGCTGGATGTTGTCTCCCGCCACCCCGAAAAATTCCGCGTATTCGCGCTGGCGGGGCATAAGCAGGTTGAGAAACTGGCGGCTCAATGTCAAACGTTCCGCCCCGAATATGCCGTCGTTGCCGATGCCGAACACGCCGCCCGGCTTGAAGCCCTGTTGAAACGCGACGGCGCGGCGACGCAGGTTTTACACGGCGCGCAGGCATTGGTTGACGTTGCGTCTGCCGATGAAGTCAGCGGTGTCATGTGCGCCATTGTCGGAGCGGCGGGCCTGCCTTCTGCGCTGGCGGCGGCGCAAAAAGGCAAAACCATTTATCTGGCGAACAAAGAGACGCTGGTGGTTTCCGGCGCGTTGTTTATGGAAACCGCCCGCACAAACGGCGCGGCAGTGTTGCCCATCGACAGCGAACACAACGCCATTTTCCAAGTTTTGCCGCGCGATTACACAGGTCGTCTGAACGAACACGGCATCCGCTCGATTATCCTGACCGCTTCCGGCGGCCCGTTTCTGACGGCCGATTTAGGCACGTTCGACAGCATTACGCCCGCGCAAGCGGTCAAACACCCCAATTGGAGCATGGGGCGCAAAATCTCCGTCGATTCCGCCACCATGATGAACAAAGGTTTGGAGCTGATTGAAGCGCATTGGCTGTTCAACTGCCCGCCTGATAAACTCGAAGTCGTTATCCATCCGCAGTCCGTGATACACAGCATGGTACGCTACCGCGACGGCTCCGTGCTGGCGCAACTGGGCAATCCCGATATGCGTACGCCCATCGCTTATTGTTTGGGCTTGCCGGAACGCATCAATTCGGGTGTCGGCGACCTGGATTTCGACGCATTGTCTGCGTTGACCTTCCAAAAGCCCGACTTTGACCGCTTCCCTTGTCTGAAGCTCGCCTATGAAGCCATGAACGCGGGCGGAGCCGCGCCCTGCGTCTTGAACGCCGCCAACGAAGCCGCTGTCGCCGCCTTCTTAGACGGGCAGATTAAGTTTACCGACATTGCCAAAACCGTCGCCCACTGTCTCGCACAAGACTTTTCAGACGACCTCGGCAACATCGAAAACCTGCTGGCGCAAGACGCCGTTACCCGCAGACAGGCGCAGGAATTTATCGCCGCATTGGGATAAACCGTGCCGCAACGATAAAAAATGACAGGTCGTCTGAAAACCCGCCCATCCGTCATGTGTGGCGGACAAAACGGCAGACTGACTTTATAATCGGCAAAATAACGCCAATAATATTTTCTACACATTGCGAATGCTTTCAGACGACCCCTGCCTTGATACGTCGTCTGAAACATCGACAACGTCAACCCATACCCAAACTGAGAGATTCTTTTGCAAACCCTTCTAGCTTTTATTTTTGCTATCCTGATTTTGGTCAGCCTGCACGAGTTCGGACACTACATCGTCGCCAGATTGTGCGGCGTCAAGGTTGTGCGCTTTTCCGTCGGCTTCGGCAAACCGTTTTTCAGCAGAAAGCGCGGCGACACCGAATGGTGTTTGGCGCCCATCCCCTTGGGCGGCTATGTCAAAATGGTCGATACGCGCGAGGGTGAAGTGGCGCAGGCAGACCTGCCTTACGCCTTCGACAAACAGCATCCCGCCAAACGCATCGCCATCGTCGCCGCAGGCCCGCTGACCAATCTCGCGCTGGCGGTTCTGCTTTACGGTTTGAGTTTTTCCTTCGGCGTTACCGAAATCCGCCCTTATGTCGGCATGGTTGAGCAAAATACCATTGCCTCAAAAGCAGGTTTTCAGCCCGGAGACAAAATTATTTCGGTTAACGGCGTTAACGTCGGCGAGTGGGAAAAAGCCCAGCAAGAAATCGTGTTGAACATCGAGTCAGGCAAGGTAAATGTTGCCGTTCAGACGACCTCGGGACAAGAAACCATGCGGATTATCGATGCCGCAGGCACGCCCGAAGCAGGTAAAATTGCGAAAAACCAAGGCTATATCGGGTTGTCGCCTTTTAAAATCACCACCCGTGTCGGCGAAATGACAGAAAACAGCCCGGCTGAAAAAGCAGGTTTAAAAAAAGGCGACAAGCTGATCAGTGCCGACGGCAGGGACATCGAGTCTTGGCAACAATGGGTGGAAATTGTACGCCAAAGCCCGGGTAAGAAAATCGAATTGATTTATGAGCGCGACGGTCAAACCGTTCAGACGACCATCCGCCCCGACAGCATCCAACAACCCGACAGAACGCTGGTCGGCAGGGTAGGCTTCGGTCCTCAGGGCGACGAAGCGTGGGCAAAAGAAATCAAGCGCGAATATAAGCCGTCTGTCGCAGAAGCATTTGCGATGGGCTGGGACAAAACCGTCAACAACGCTTGGATGACGGTAAAATTCTTCGGAAAACTGATTACAGGCAATGCCTCCCTGAACCATATTTCAGGCCCGCTGACCATTGCCGACGTCGCCGGAAAAACGGCACAGCTGGGGTTTCAAAGCTATTTGGAATTTCTCGCATTGGTCAGCATTAGTTTAGGCGTGTTGAACTTGTTGCCCATCCCCGTGTTGGACGGCGGGCATTTGGTGTTCTACACTGCCGAATGGATACGCGGAAAGCCCTTGAGCGAGCGCATACAGGCAATCGGCCTGCGCCTCGGACTGGCTGCCATGCTGTTAATGATGGCACTGGCTTTCTTTAATGACATCAACCGTTTGTTTGGATAATTTTATGAAATTGAAACAGATTGCTTCTGCTTTGATGGTATTGGGCATGTCGCCTTTGGCATTTGCCGACTTCACCATTCAAGACATCCGCGTCGAAGGTTTGCAGCGCACCGAACCGAGTACGGTCTTCAACTACCTGCCCGTCAAAGTCGGCGACCAATTCAGCGACGCACGCAGCGAAGAAATCATCAAAACTCTGTATGCGACCGGTTTTTTTGACGATGTCCGCGTAGAGACCATGGGCAATCAGGTCTTGCTGACCGTTATCGAACGCCCGACCATCAGCACGCTGAACATCACCGGCGCGAAAATGCTGCAAAACGATGTGATCAAGAAAAACCTTGAATCCTTCGGTTTGGCTCAATCCCAATACTTCAATCCTGCCACGCTGAGCCAGTCTGTCGCCAGCCTGAAGGAAGAATACAAAAGCCGCGGCAAACAGTCGGTCCAAATCACGCCGACCGTAACCAAACTTGCGCGTAACCGCGTTTCTATCGACATCGCCATCGATGAGGGTAAAACCACAAAGATTACCGAAATCGAATTTGAAGGCAACAAAGTCTATTCCGACCGCAAGCTCATGAAGCAAATGTCTTTGAGCGAAGGCGGCATGTGGACTTGGCTGACTAAGAGCAACCAGTTTAACGAGCAAAAATTCTCGCAAGACATGGAGCGCATCAGCGAGTTCTACCAAAACAACGGCTACTTCAATTTCCGCATTCTGGATACCGACATCCAGACCAACGAAGACAAAACCAAGCAAACCATCAAAGTTACGGTTGACGAGGGCGAACGCTTCCGCTGGGGCGACGTGCGCATAGAAGGCGACACCCGCGAAGTGCCGAAAGAAGAGCTGCAAAAACTGCTGACCATGAAAAAGGGCAAATGGTACGAACGCGCCCAAATGGTCAAATCGCTCGAATCCATCCAAAACCGCATGGGTACGGCAGGCTACGCGTTCAGCGAAGTCAATGTCCAGCCTGTTCCCAATGCCGAGACCCAAACTGTCGATTTCGTCCTGAACGTCGAACCCGGCCGCAAAATCTATGTGAACGAAATCAACATCACCGGCAACAACAAAACCCGTGACGAAGTCGTGCGCCGCGAATTGCGTCAGATGGAATCCGCACCTTACGACACCTCCAAGCTGCAACGTTCCAAAGAGCGTGTCGAGTTGCTGGGTTACTTTGACAACGTACAATTCGATGCCGTGCCGGTTGCCAATACGCCCGACCAAGTCGATTTGAACATGAGCGTGAACGAGCGTTCTACCGGCTCTTTGGATATGAGCGCGGGCTGGGTTCAGGATACCGGCTTGGTCATGTCTGTGGGCGTTTCCCAAGACAACCTGTTCGGTACGGGTAAATCCGTTTCCCTGCGCGCTTCACGAAGCAAAACCACGCTGAACGGCTCGCTGTCGTTTACTGATCCGTATTTCACACCCGACGGCGTGAGCCTCGGTTACGATATTTACGGCAAGTCTTACGACCCGCGTAAAGCCTCTTCCAGTGCGAAACAATATAAAACCACCACCGCAGGTGGCGGCGTGCGCATGGGCATCCCCGTGACCGAATACGACCGCGTCAATTTAGGTCTGGCGGCGGAACACCTGACCGTGAATACCTACAAAGGCGCGCCTAAACGTTATGCCGACTTTATCAACCAATACGGTAAAGGCGCGGACGGAGTGGGCAGCTTCAAAGGTTGGCTGTACAAAGGTACGATCGGCTGGGGACGCAATAAAACCGACAGCGCATTGTGGCCGACCCGCGGTTACATGACCGGTATCAACGGCGAAATCGCCCTGCCGGGCAGCGACCTGCAATACTACACGCTGACCCACAACCAAACTTGGTTCTTCCCGCTAACTAAAGACTTTACCCTGATGCTCGGCGGCGAAGTCGGCGTCGGCAACGGCTACGGCAAAACCAAAACCATGCCGTTCTTTGAAAACTTCTACGGCGGCGGCTTAGGCTCCGTACGCGGTTACGAGAGCGGTACGCTGGGTCCGAAAGTCTATGACGAATACGGCGAGAAAATCAGCTACGGCGGCAACAAAAAAGCCAACGTTTCCGCCGAGTTGCTATTCCCGATGCCGGGCATCAAAGATTCCCGTTCCGTCCGTCTGAGCCTCTTTGCCGACGCAGGCAGCGTATGGGACGGTAAAACGTATAACGACAGCAGCAGCAATACCTACTACACCAATAATGCCGTTCAAAATCCATACGGCTTAGGCACGACCCACAAATCGACCTTCAAGGAAGAGTTGCGCTACTCCGCCGGTGCGGCAGTAACCTGGCTCTCGCCGCTGGGTCCGATGAAGTTCAGCTACGCCTACCCGCTGAAGAAAAAAGACAGCGACGAAATCCAACGCTTCCAGTTCCAATTGGGTACAACATTCTGACGTAGACAGGAAAAGGTCGTCTGAAAACTGAAATACCAATGGGTAAAACGTTTTCAGACGACCTGAAGGAAAAGGGGCAGGGCGTCCTGCCTCTTTTTAAAAAACAAACCGTCATCCCGCTGATGGGCGGGATACAAAATCAAGGAAATCCAGATGAACATCATTGCCAACGCCTTCCGCCTCGGCGGCGCGGCTTTATTGGGCTTCGGGTTGATGAACCAAGCTGTGGCGGCGGAAGCCGTGCAGAAAATCGGCTTTATCAATACCGAGCGCGTTTATCTTGAGTCCAAGCAGGCGCAACGCATTCAGACGACCTTGGAAAAAGAATTCCGCAGCCGTCAGGACGCTTTGCAGAAATTGCAGCAAGAAGGTGAAAAGCTCGAAAAATCCCTGACCGAAGGCAAATTGCAGGGCAAAGAGCGTGAAGCTGCGGCAAAACGCTGGGGCGAGCTGGTTCAGCAGTTCCGCAAGAAACAGGCGGAGCTGGCAGAAGACTACAACCTGCGCCGCAACGAAGAATTTGCCGCCCTCCAGCAAAACGCCAACCGCATCATCGTCGATCTTGCCAAACGCGAAGGTTACGATGTGATTTTGCAGGACGTGATTTACGTCAATGCGCGTTACGACATCACTGACAGCGTGATTAAAGCCTTGAATACACGTTAATCGGAAGGCTGAACGAGATACGACAAACCTGTTTTCAGACGACCTCTTTCAAGCGAAGGGTCGTCTGAAAATCCAATAAACGATATAATTACCTGTCTTATCACTCCTGCCGGCATACGTTTTAAGCAAACCGTTCTGTCCGACTGCTCCCGCCGTCCCTTTTCAGACGACCTCATCTCAAAGCTTACAAAACATCATGACTTCAAAAACCTACACCCTGTCCCAAATCACAGCGCAGCTTGGCGGCGAATGGCGCGGCAAGGACATTTCCGTCGCCGCCGTGCGCCCGCTCGCAGACGCGCAGGCAGAACACATCAGCTTCCTCGCCAATCCGAAATACAAAGCCGAAGTCCACGACAGCAGCGCGGGTGCGGTCATCGTTTCTGCCAAAGCAGTGGACGAATTTGAAGGGCGCAACCTGATTGTCGCCGACGATCCCTATCTCTATTTCGCCAAAGTCGCCCGTCTGTTTTCACCCATCGTCAAAGCGCGCGGCGGCATCCATCCGACCGCCGTCGTCGAAGAGAGCGCGACCGTTTCCGCCAGCTGCGAAATCGGTGCGAACGCCTACATCGGCGCGAACACCGTACTCGGCGAAGGCTGCCGCATCTTGGCAAACGCCGTTGTCCAACACGACTGCAAACTGGGCGACGAAGTCGTCCTGCATCCCAACGCCGTCGTTTATTACGGCTGCACACTGGGCAACCGCGTCGAAATCCACAGCGGCGCAGTCATCGGCGCGGACGGTTTCGGACTCGCCTTCGCCGGCGATTCATGGTTTAAAATCCCGCAAACCGGCGCGGTAACGCTGGGCGACGACGTAGAAATCGGCTCGAACACCAACATCGACCGCGGCGCGATGAGCGACACCACCGTCGGCAACGGCACCAAAATCGATAACCAAGTCCAAATCGGACACAACTGCAAAATCGGTTCGCACACCGTCATCGCCGCCAAAACCGGCATTTCCGGCAGCGTCACCATCGGCAGCTACTGCATCATCGGCGGCGGCGTCGGTACGGTCGGACACATCGAAATCGCCGACAAAACCACCATCGGCGGCGGCACGTCTGTCACCCACAGCATTACCGAAAGCGGCAAACACCTCGCCGGCATCTTCCCGATGTCCACCCATAAAGAATGGGCGCGCAACGCCGTTTACATCCACCGCTTGAGTGAAATGAACAAACGCCTCAAAACATTGGAAAACCGTCTGAGCGACAGCGAAAAAGACGAATAATCCCACAATCGGTTTGCATGGCGGATGCGCTTTAAATCCCAACAAGGCGGCAAAGCCTGCCGTTTTAAAGCCCGCCCGCGATGAAACCGCCCAGCCAACCCGAAATACCAAGGAATACGACGAACATGGACGTACAACTCCCCATCGAAGCCAAAGACATCCAAAAACTCATTCCCCACCGCTACCCGTTTTTGCAACTCGACCGCATCACCGCCTTCGAGTCCATGAAAACCCTGACCGCGATTAAAAACGTCACCATGAACGAGCCGCAGTTCCAAGGCCATTTCCCCGACCTGCCCGTCATGCCCGGCGTACTCATCATCGAAGCCATGGCGCAAGCCTGCGGCACACTCGCCATCCTCAGCGAAGGCGGCCGCAAAGAAAACGAATTCTTCTTCTTCGCCGGCATAGACGAAGCCCGCTTCAAACGCCAAGTCATCCCCGGCGACCAGCTTGTTTTCGAAGTCGAGCTGCTGACCAACAAACGCGGCATCGGCAAATTCAGCGCCGTCGCCAAAGTGGACGGGCAAGTCGCCGTCGAAGCCATCATCATGTGTGCCAAACGCGTGGTTTGAGTGTTCAGAAAAAGGTCGTCTGAAAGTTTCAGACGACCTGTTGCCGTCGCGCATCTTCGCGGCAACACGACAGGAAAGGAAAAACATGACCCTCATCCACCCGACCGCCGTCATTGACCCCAAAGCCGAACTCGACTCCAGCGTCAAAGTCGGCGCGTACACCGTCATCGGTCCCAACGTCCAAATCGGCGCGAACACCGAAATCGGCCCGCATACCGTCATCAACGGCCACACCACCATCGGCGAAAACAACCGCATTTTCCAATTTGCCAGCCTCGGCGAAATCCCGCAGGACAAAAAATACCGCGACGAGCCGACCAAGCTGATTATCGGCAACGGCAACACCATCCGCGAATTCACCACCTTCAACCTCGGCACGGTAACCGGCATCGGCGAAACCCGCGTCGGCGACGACAACTGGATTATGGCGTACTGCCACCTCGCGCACGACTGCGTCATCGGCAACCACACCATCTTCGCCAACAACGCCTCGCTCGCCGGACACGTTACCATCGGCGACTACGTCGTCTTGGGCGGCTACACGCTGGTGTTCCAGTTCTGCCAAATCGGTGACTACGCCATGACCGCCTTCGCCGCAGGCGTACACAAAGACGTACCGCCGTACTTCATGGCGGCAGGCTACCGCGCCGAACCCGCAGGCATCAACAGCGAAGGCATGCGCCGCAACGGCTTCACCGCCGAGCAAATCTCCGCTGTCAAAAATGTGTACAAAACCATCTACCACCGCGGCATCCCGTTTGAAGAAGCCAAGGCCGATATCCTCCGCCGCGCCGAAACGCAAGCAGAGCTGGCGGTGTTTAAAGACTTCTTCGCCCAATCCACGCGCGGGATTATCCGCTGAAAAAAATCTGCCTGAAGGTCGTCTGAAAAATGTGGTAGGGTTGACGTTTCAGGCAGCCTTCAATTTTGTTGGAACTGATGGGTCGGATTTTTGAATCCGGCCTTTTTGTAACGGATTGCAATAGGGTTGCCTCACTCGTTTTTTGATACGGACCCTGCCGTCATTCCCGCGCGTGGGTATGACGGGATGGCGGGGTCTTATTGGAATCCGCCCTACATTGCAAAGATGAAAACAAAGGTCGTCTGAAATCCCCATCAACCACTTTCAGACGACCTTTATCCAAATTAAGGAATCGCATCATGTCCCTTCCTGTATTGGCAGTTACCTCCGGCGAGCCTGCCGGTATCGGCCCTGATATTTGTTTGGATTTGGCGTTTGCCGAGTTGCCGTGCCGCCCCGTCGTTTTGGGCGACAAAGACCTATTGGCGCAGCGGGCGGAGATGTTGGGCAAAAAGGTTGTCTTGAGGGATTTTGTCCTTAGTGATGCCGATAAAGCCCCGTTGTGCCATGGGGAATTGGAAGTTTTGCATATTCCGCTTGACGCGCCTTGCGAAGCCGGCATGCTCAATCCCGCCAATGCGCGCTATGTCTTGCAACTGCTGGATACGGCATATCAAGGCATTACCGAAGGCATATTCGACGGCATGGTAACCGCGCCGCTGCACAAAGGCATCATTAACGATGCAGGTGCGGGGGGCGGATTCTTTAGCGGACATACCGAATACCTCGCCGAAAAAAGTCAGACGGAACAAGTCGTCATGATGTTGGTAGGCGGTGGGCTGCGCGTCGCTTTGGTTACGACCCATTTGCCGCTGCGCGCGGTTGCCGATGCCGTGACGCAGCCGCTCGTCGAGTCTGTCGTCCGTATCTTGAACGCCGATTTGCGAGACAAATTCGGCATTGCCCAACCGCATATCCTGGTTACCGGATTGAATCCGCACGCGGGCGAGGGCGGACATTTGGGACACGAAGAAGCCGACATCATCATCCCTGCGCTGGCCCGCCTCAAAAGCGAAGGCATACACGCCAGCGGCCCATATCCCGCAGACACGGTGTTTCAGCCGTTTTTGCTGAAAGATGCCGATGCCGTTTTGGCGATGTATCACGATCAAGGTCTGCCGACGTTGAAATATGCCGGTTTCGGACAAGGCGTCAACATTACGCTCGGACTGCCATTTATCCGTACCTCCGTTGACCACGGTACCGCGCTGGATTTGGCGGGAACAGGCAAAGCCGCCTCCGGCAGCCTGATTGAAGCTGTCCGCACCGCTTTGGAAATGGCGGCAGAAATCCGCAAAAAACAGCGTTAAACAAGACGGAATGCCGTTAAAAAGGTCGTCTGAAACCCGATTCCGTTTCAGACGACCTTTTTATTCAAATCCCGTTATTCGTATTTTTCACAACGGATGGCAGAATCTTCGCAGAACATCGCCGAATTTTCCGCATTGCAGGCATGGCGGACGGCGCGGCGCGCTTCCCATTCGTTTTTCCCCGAAGCCTCAAACAACTTTTGGAACGGCTTGACGCTGCACACATAAATACGGTTCGAGTTGCGCGAACCCGATAAGATAATGCGTTCCAAACTAGCGACGCGGGCTTCTAAAACCTCGATTCTTTCCTCCAATTCGGCAACCGAAGCCGCATTGGCCGCAGGCAAAACAACGGCAAGCAACAGGGCAAAGAAAGATTTTTTCATGGTATATCTCTACGGCAGTTACAAAAACGGTATATTGTATAGTAAGTTCACTTTTAATAGGCGCAGTATTCCCTTGTTTTGTCTTGATTTAAAGAAAATTCGCTATAAAACGTCTCTGCCCGTCGCTGCTTCCTTTTCAGACGACCTTATACCCATTTCAAGCAAAAAACGTTAAAATTCCGCCATTAATCCATCCGACAGCAGCAAAAACATGAGCGCACAAATCCTGGCCGTCGCCAACCAAAAAGGCGGCGTCGGCAAAACCACCACCACCGTCAACCTCGCGGCATCGCTCGCCTCCAAAGGCAAACGCGTCCTCGTCATCGACCTCGACCCGCAAGGCAACGCCACCACAGGCAGCGGCATAGACAAAGCCCGCCTCGAAGAAGGCGTGTACCAAGTCGTATTGGGCGATACCGACATCAAAACCGCCGTCGTCCGCAGCGGGGACGGCAGCTACGACGTACTCGGCGCAAACCGCGCGCTTGCCGGCGCCGAAATCGAGCTGGTGCAAGAAATCGCCCGCGAAATCCGCCTCAAAAACGCCCTGCAAACCGTCGAAAACGACTACGACTTCGTCCTCATCGACTGCCCCCCTTCACTGACCCTGCTCACGCTCAACGGACTCGTCGCCGCCAACGGCGTCATCGTGCCCATGTTGTGCGAATACTATGCCCTCGAAGGCATCTCCGACCTCATTGCCACCGTGCGCAAAATCCGTCAGGCGATCAACCCGCGCCTCGACATCACCGGCATCGTCCGCACCCTCTACGACAGCCGCAGCCGCCTCGTCGTCGAAGTCAGCGAACAGCTTTTCCAACATTTCGGCAACCTGATGTTCCAAACCGTCATCCCCCGCAACGTCCGCCTCGCCGAAGCCCCCAGCCACGGCATGCCTGCACTCGCCTACGACGCCAACGCCAAAGGCACCAAAGCCTACCTCGCCTTGGCGGAAGAACTGTTGGAGCGTACTAAAGGTTGATTGAGCTTGAAAGATATAGTGGATTAACTTTAAACCAGTACGGCGTTGCCTCGCCTTGCCGTACTATCTGTACTGTCTGCGGCTTCGTCGCCTTGTCCTGATTTAAATTTAATCCACTATAAAGTCTGAAAGATTGAAAGGTCGTCTGAAAACTTGATTTCCAAGTTTTCAGACGACCTTTTTGTATTGCAGGCGGGATGCTTTGACAGATTAGGGTTTGCCGGTAGCCGGGCTGACAGTCAGGATTTCGTAGCCGGTTTCTGTCACTAAAACTTCATGTTCCCATTGGGCGGAAAGGGAGCGGTCTTTGGTCACAACCGTCCAGCCGTCGTTTAGGATGCGCAGGTGGCGTTTGCCTTGGTTGATCATCGGCTCGATGGTGAAAATCATGCCGGGCTTCAGGACGACGCCTTGTCCTTTTCTGCCGTAGTGCAGGACTTGTGGGGCTTCGTGGAAACCGCGTCCGATGCCGTGGCCGCAAAATTCTTGTACGACGGAATAGCCTGCGTTTTCGGCAACTTGTTGGCAGGCGTAGCCGATGTCGCCCAAGGTTGCGCCTGGTTTGACGGCGGCGATGCCCGCCATCATGGATTCGTGGGTAATGTCAATCAGGCGTTGGGCGATGGGGGAAACTTTGCCGACGGTAAACATGCGGCTGGAGTCGCCGTGGAAGCCGTCTTTTTTGATGGTCAGGTCGATGTTGATGATGTCGCCTTCTTTGAGCGGCTTGTCGTCGGGGATGCCGTGGCAGATGACGTGGTTGACGGAGGTGCAGCAGGATTTGGGATAGGGCGGGTTGCCGTAGTGCAGTGGGGCGGGATAGCCGCCTTGGACGTTGACGTGGTAGTCGTAAACGAGTTTGTCGATTTCGTTGGTGGTCACGCCGGGTTTGACGAATTGTCCGATGTAGTCGAGGGCTTCGGCGACGAGTTTGCCCAGTTCGCGCATTTTCTCGATTTCTTCAGGGGTTTTGATGATGATTTCGTTCATGTTGTTTCCTTGATGGTTTCAGACGACCTTGTTGCGGCACAAAGGTCGTCTGAAAGGGAAGGGGATACAGATTACGGATAAGGCAACCTCAGGCCGGCGGGTTGTCCGGTTAAAACAGATTGTCCATGACATCTTTGGACTGAGGTTTGGGCTGAACCGGTTTAGGTTGAGCGGGTTTAGGCTGAGCCGGCTTGGGAGCGGGTTGAGGTGCGGGTTTGGATTCGCCCTTCGTTTCGTGTACTTCGGTTTTGGCAGGCTGGGCAGGGGCTTGGGCCTGTGGCTGCTCCGCAGGGGTACTTTGGGCAGGTTTGGCTTTGATTTCTGCTGTTTCTGTCTGCGCGGGCGGTGTTTGGTCGTGCTGGTCGTTGTTTTTATCTTTATTTTTAGCGTTAGGCTGTGCTTTGGCACGGCGGTTTTCGGATTGGTTTTGCGGCGGAATGACGGGGTTTTGAGAAGCGGTTTTTTCTTGTTCGCTTGTTTCGTCTTCAGAGCCTGCTATGATTTTTTTCGGTTCGACGGTGCCGTTGGGACGCCAAACTTCCACGCCTTCGTCTTTGGGCGCGGGTTGGGCGGATTGGGTGTTGCTTGTGTCGGGTTTGGTATTAAGCGTACCGATAACGCCGACAATCAGTGCGCCGACGGCGATGATGGAGATGACGAGAGCGGCGCGGATAAGGTGTTTGGGTTTGAGTTGGAAAGATTCGTTTTGTTTTTTGGACATAGATCGATGTGTGTAAAGGTGGATGGGGACGGGCGGGATGTTGTTCCCGCCCTCTGGATTAGGGCTGCGTTATTCGGGTTGGGTGTAGTTTTGATACAGGGTAACGACTTTTTGCACGCCCACGGTGGTGCTGACGCGTTGGGTCACTTTTTCCTGTTCTTCAGGTGTCAGGATACCCATTACATAGGTCACGTTGCCGTAGGTTACGATTTTGACGCGCGCCTGTGTGGTGGGTTTGAGACCTAAAAGAGTGGTGCGGACTTTGGATGTACCCCATGTGTCGTTGGTTACATCGCCGATGGTGCGTTCTTGGGAGGCAACGGTGATGTAGTTGTACACGCCTTCGGCGGCTTGTTCGGCGCGGGCGATTTGTTCGACGAATTGTTTTTCGCCTTCAGTGGCAACTTGTCCGAGCAGCAGCAGGTGGCGGTTGTAACCGACAACGTTGATTTTGGGAGTGTAACCGTGCGCTTGGTTGTTTTGGCGCAGGTAGGAGCGGGCAGTGGTTTCGACGCGCACTGCCATTACGTTGTCGTCGGTTTGCGCGCCTGTGGTACGGCGGTCGACGGCGGATTTGGTGCCGACTGCCGCGCCGCCGAGGAGTACGCCGATACAGCCGCTGAGTGTCAGGCTGAGGAGGAGGGCGGTCAGAACGGGTGCGGTATGACGTTTGATGTTCATATTTTTTCCTTGATGATGAGTTCGGCGGATATGTTTCAGACGACCTTTAAAAGAGGTCGTCTGAAAAAAGGCTTACATTCCTTCAAGCAACATGGAGTCGATGCAGTCGCACATGGCGTGTATCAGCAGGATATGGTTTTCCTGAATGCGGGCAGTGCGCGGGTAGGGGACGTTGAGCAGTACGTCGGTGTCTTTGAGCATGGCGGCGATTTTACCGCCGTCGCGACCGGTCATAGCGATGACGTGCATATCGCGTTCGTGTGCCGCTTTGATGGCTTCGATAACGTTGGCGGAGTTGCCGGAGGTAGAGATGCCGACCAAAACGTCGCCGGCGCGTCCGAGCGCGCGCACTTGCTTGCTGAACACATGGTCAAAACCGTAGTCGTTGCCGATGGCGGTCAGCGCGGAAGTGTCCGTCGTCAGCGCGACGGCGGCAAGTTCCATGCGCTCTTTTTCAAAGCGTCCGGTCATTTCGGCGGCGAAGTGCTGCGCGTCGGCAGCCGAACCGCCGTTACCGCAGGCTAAGATTTTGCCGTCGTTCATCAGGCATTGCAGCATCAGTTCCGCCGCTTGAGCGGTCGGCTCGACCAACACTTTTTCGGCTTCCTGCTTGGCAAGGATGCTTTCGGCGAAATGGGCGGCAACGCGCTCTTGTAAAGTCGTCATATCGTCAACCTGTAATATTCTTTATCCATTCGGGCGGGCGGTTTCCTTCTATGAGTACCGCATCGATACGGCACGCGGTATGCGTCATGCCGTTTTGTTGCAGATAATACTCCGCAGACCGTTGCAGTTTCAATAACTTAGACGGCGAAATACTGTATGCGGCACCGCCGAAACCCTGATTTTTGCGGTATTTTACTTCAACAAACAGAATCATGTTACCGTTTTTGACAATCAAATCGATTTCGCCGTAAGCGCAGTGCCAGTTGCGCGCGATGAGTTTGCAGCCTTGCGAAAGAAGAAACGCCAGCGCGGCATCTTCGCCCGCCACCCCTTGTTTGTGGTTCAGACGCATGGAGGTTTACCCCGTATAATATCGTTATATTGTTTTCAGACGACCTGATAAAGCCATGTTTCAAAAACACCTTCAAAAAGCCGCCGACAGTATTGAAAAACGGACATTATACGTTGTCGCCACGCCCATCGGCAATTTGGCGGACATCACCCTGCGCGCGCTCGCCGTCCTGCAAAAAGCCGATATTATCTGCGCCGAAGATACGCGCGTTACCGCACAGCTTCTAAGCGCATACGGCATACAGGGCAAGCTCGTCAGCGTGCGCGAGCATAACGAACAGCAGATGGCGGACAAAATCATCAACCATCTTTCAGACGACCTTACCGTCGCACAAGTTTCCGACGCAGGTACGCCTGCGGTTTGTGATCCCGGTGCGAAACTCGCCCGCCGCGTGCGTGAGGCTGGTTTTAAAGTTGTCCCCGTTGTCGGTGCGAGCGCGGTGATGGGCGCGTTGAGCGTCGCAGGCGTTACCGAACCTAATTTCTACTTCAACGGTTTCCTGCCGCCCAAATCCGGCGAACGGCAGAAGCTGCTTGCCAAATGGGCGCAGGCTGATTTTTCTGTTGTAATGTTCGAAACCCCGCACCGCATCGAAGCTACCCTTGTCGACATGGCAGCCCTCTTCCCCGAACGCGGTCTTACTCTCGCCCGAGAAATCACCAAAACCTTCGAAACCTTTCTTAGCGGTACGGTTACTGAAATTCAGACGACCCTGAAAAACGACGGCAATCAGGCGCGCGGCGAAATGGTGCTCATCCTCCATCCTGCTCTTCGTGAGAAACACGATACCTTGCCCGAAGCCGCGCAAAACGTTATGAAAGTCCTCACCGCCGAACTACCTACCAAACAGGCTGCCGAACTTGCCGCCAAAATTACCGGAGAAAGCAAAAAAGCCTTGTACGATTTGGCGTTGGGGTGGAAACGGGTTTCAGACGACGCTTGAGGGTGTAAGGTCGTCTGAAAAAACTAGGGCTTTATTTCACAATATAAGCAAGCAGAAAAACGATGTTTACCGTACAACGCATTTATCGTTACCTCCCCGCAGAAGGGCAAACTGCCGTCTTTATCGACCGCCTTTATCCGCGCGGGATTACGAAGGAAAAGTTCGCCTCCGCCCTCTGGCTCAAAGACATTACGCCCAGTGCCGCCCTGCGCCGTTGGTATCATGAAAACCCGGAGCAGAATTTCGACGGCTTCGTTACGCGCTATCACGAAGAATTGCAGGGTGAGGTGCAACAGCGCGCCGTAGCCCGCCTGCTTCAGTTGGAGAAGCAAAACGGCAGGGTATGGCTGCTGACCGCCGTCAAGAATCCGCAGCGTTCCCATGTTTCGGCGTTGGCCCAGTTTTTAGGTGCGGTATTCGAGTATCGGGAATAGGATGGATTTGTCCAAACCTGTTTTTTCAGACGACCTTTGCCGCTATCGGTTACAATCCGTTTTTTCCCCTAAACTAATATTCCAAAGCACACAATTATGCTGAAAATCATCTCCGCCAACGTCAATGGCATCCGCTCCGCCTACAAAAAAGGATTTTACGAATACATTGCCGCATCGGGCGCGGACATTGTCTGCGTGCAGGAACTCAAAGCGCAGGAAGCCGATTTGTCCGACGAAATGAAGAATCCGCACGGGATGCACGGCCATTGGCATTGCGCCGAAAAACGCGGTTACAGCGGCGTAGCGGTGTACAGCAAACGCGCGCCTGACAATGTGCAAATCGGTATGGGCATTGAAGAATTCGACAGGGAAGGGCGGTTTGTGCGCTGCGATTTCGGCAAGCTGTCGGTGATTTCGCTTTATCTGCCCAGCGGCACCAGCGCGCCGGAGCGGCAGGAATTGAAATACCGCTTTTTAGACGCCTTCTATCCCATGCTTGAAGCCATGAAGGCGGAGGGGCGCGACATTGTCGTTTGCGGAGACTGGAACATCGCCCACCAAAACATCGACCTGAAAAACTGGAAAGGCAACCAGAAAAACTCAGGCTTCCTGCCCGAAGAACGCGAATGGATAGGCAAAGTCATCCATACGCTCGGCTGGACGGATATGTGGCGCACGCTCTATCCTGACAATCCGGGCTACACTTGGTGGAGCAACCGCGGACAGGCGTATGCGAAAGATGTCGGGTGGCGCATCGACTATCAGATGGTTACGCCCGAACTCGCCGCCAAAGCGGTGTCCGCGCATGTTTATAAAGACGAGAAATTTTCCGACCATGCACCTTTGGTAGTGGAGTACGACTATGCTGCCCAATAAAGTTTTCGGCAAATACGATTGGAATGTGAACGGTAAAACCGGCATAGGCGCGGCATGGGTGGTCGCCGCGTTTGTACTGCCTATGCTGGTGTGGACGATATTCATGCTGGCGCGGATGTCCGGCTGGGTTGAAATGACCCGCGCAAATCCGCTTTGGGCGTTGGTGTGGCTGCTGTTTTCGCTGCCCTGTCTTCTGATTGCTGCCAAGTGTTTCGGCTGGAAAGGCTGGCGGTTGATTGCCAACATCCTGATCTGCCTCGCCACCTGTGCCGTTTTAAGCGTCCCTGCCGCGCTCTTGATTACCTTTACGCTCAACGATTTGCTCAAATAGGTCGTCTGAAATGCGAACTTTCGAACTCGAAGACCTGACGCTTTTCTTGATACGCGACGCGGACGAAGCGGAAATGTGGATAGACCGCTGGGCGGTCAGCTATCCCGTCGTCCAAACCACCGCCGCTTCCGCCAATCAAAGCATCGCCCAATGGCAGGCAAATATTCAAACGGCGTTTGAAGGCATCAGCGGCGAACACATCGCCGTCGTCGCCCACGGCGCAGGCGTGTCCGCTTTTTTGGCGTGGCTCTACCAAACCGACATCCTGACGCAGAAAAAAATTGTCAACATCATCCTCGTCTCGCCGCGCCCCGAAGCCTTCCCCGACGATGAAATACATACCTTCCGGCGAGTTCGTTGCCCCTGCCGCACCGCACTTGTAATCGCCGAACAAAACGGCACGCCGCGCAACTGGGCGGAAGAACGGGCCAACCTGTGGAACGCCCGCCTCCTCCTGTCGCCACATTCCGGCACACTCAACGGTGCACTCGGCGGCTGGCAATGGGGCATGAAGCTGATGCAGGAAATGCTCTTGAGTTGAACAAAACGCTTGCAGGGATAAAGCAGAAAAGGTCGTCTGAAACTTGAAATCAGGTTTCAGACGACCTTTTTGTTACGTTAAAGTGAAATGAAAAGCCTGTGCTGACATGCCTGTACAGCCGCCTTCGTGTAAGAGAGTAAGGAATGACAGTCTCAATAATTTTCCAGCGTAATCTTTATTTATGAAAATAATAACTATTCTCTTTTGTAGGAATGTGTGTTAGCCTGATGGCATTGAATTCATTGAAGAACCGATTTTCATGCTTGATATTGCTTTGCCCAACCTCATCACTGCCTTCGGCATCACCCTCGCCGCCGGATTGTTCACCGTATTGGGCAGCGGGTTGGTGATGTTTTCCAAAACACCCAACCCGCGCGTATTGTCGTTCGGGTTGGCGTTTGCGGGCGGGGCGATGGTGTATGTGTCGCTGACAGAGATTTTCAACAAATCCAACGAAGCCTTTGTGGAGGTTTACGACAAAGACAAAGCCTTTGCCGCCGCGACGCTGGCTTTTTTGGCGGGCATGGGGGCGATTGCACTGATTGACCGCATCGTGCCGAACCCGCACGAAACGCTCGACCCGCACGATCCCGCCTTTCAGGAAAACAAACGCCGCCACATCGCCCGCGTCGGCATGATGGCGGCGTTTGCCATTACCGCACACAACTTTCCTGAAGGTTTGGCAACGTTTTTCGCCACGCTGGAAAATCCCGCCGTCGGAATGCCGCTGGCGCTCGCGATTGCGATACACAATATTCCCGAAGGTATTTCCATTGCCGCGCCCGTCTATTTCGCCACCCGCAACCGCAAAAAAACCGTCCTCGCCTGCCTCGCTTCAGGACTTGCGGAACCTTTGGGCGCGGTTTTGGGCTACACCATGCTCAAGCCGTTTTTATCACCTTTCGTGTTCGGCGCAGTGTTCGGTGTGATTGCGGGTGTGATGGTGTTTCTCGCGTTGGACGAATTGCTGCCCGCTGCCAAGCGTTATTCCGACGGACACGAAACCGTTTACGGCTTGACGTCCGGCATGGCAGTGATTGCCTTGAGTTTGGTGTTGTTTCATTTTTGATTCCGCTTCAGGCTGATGCTTTGAAGCGATTGTTCTATAATTGCCGTTGTTTTCGATTTTGGAACGGCATGATGTATCTCGAACAGGAAAAACCTTATCGGCCTTTGTTGACGGCATTGATTTTTGCCGCATTGCCGCTGGCGTTATTGATTCATGATGTGTTCGTCATGATAGCGGGCGGCGGCGGATTGCTGTTTAGCCGGCAGGATGGCAGATGGTCCGTGGCGAAAGGATGGAACGATTCGGCGGTATGGCTGGTTGCAGGCATGTTTTTCTTTTTCAACCTCCTGATTGCTGCCGTTTTGGTCAAAGCGGCTTTGAAAAAAATGTTGCGCAGGTATACCCGCCATGCGCTGTTTCTCGCCGGCATGGCAGCTTGTGCGGCTGCCGCCGTTTGCTTGATGTTGGAGGCAGTTTTAGGCAGTACCGCATTGGGAGGGATGCGTAACGGCGGGATATTGTGTTACACGGTGGGCGTGTGGATGATTGCAATGATGACCTTGCCGAAACAGCTGACACGCGCCATCGTCCAGCCGATTACCTTTTATCCGAGAAAACGCTAGGCAGCGTTTTGGGACCGAATAGCTAAAAATACGCATTGGAATATGGTTCTATTGCGTATTTTTTGTGCAAAATATTATGATAAATTGATAATTACGGGTGCAATATTCCTGTTTGGATTGTTTATTTTTGTAAAATATTACTAATGCTTAAAATATATATTTCTGATTTATAAAGAAAATGTGTTGAAATTATTTGACTTGGAAATATTTTTGCAAATTATCAAGAATCTGACAAAACTTCTTTCGAATATACTGTCTAAACATTCAGTATAGATAGTTTTCTATCGCGCAGCCGATTGTCATTCGTGTAACGATTGGTCTGTGTTGAAAGCTTCCGCATCCCGATGCTGAGAAGCAGATTCTTGCTTATCAACAAACAATACAGAAGAAAAAGGAATTTTCATGAAGTCGTTTGAGAAAATTGACAACATCCGCGATATCCGCAAAAAACTCGGTTTGAACCAAATGGACTTTTGGAGCCGTATCGGCGTAACCCAATCCGGTGGTTCACGTTACGAATCCGGCCGCAATATGCCCAAACCTGTACGCGAGCTGCTGCGCTTGGTGCACATCGAACGCGTTGACTTGGCAAAAGTAAACCGCGACGATTTGGCGATTGCCTCCCTGCTGAAAAACCGCGACCCTGAGTTGTACGCTTCCCTGAAAAAAGAAGCCAAATCCGACAAAGGCAAATAAGCCCGTTTCGATTTGTTTCAAAAAGGTCGTCTGAAACGATATTCCGTTTCAGACGACCTTTTTGCGCTATAATCCGCAATTATTTTTTTAAACAGACGTTTGCCCGCAAACCCTTTTACAGACAGCATTTTTTACCATGTTAGACAAATATAATCCCGCCGAAATCGAATCCAAACACTATCAAAACTGGGAAACCCAAGGTTATTTCCAGCCCGATATGGATTTGACCAAACCGTCTTTTTCCATCCAGCTGCCGCCACCCAACGTAACCGGCACGCTGCACATGGGTCATGCCTTCAACCAAACCATTATGGACGGTTTGACCCGCTACTACCGCATGAAAGGCTGCAACACCGCCTGGATTCCGGGCACCGACCACGCGGGCATCGCCACGCAAATCGTGGTTGAGCGCCAGCTTGCCGCGCAAAACGTGTCCCGTCATGACTTGGGTCGTGAAAAATTCTTGGAAAAAGTGTGGGAATGGAAAGAAGTTTCCGGCGGCACGATTACCCAACAAATGCGCCGCGTGGGCTGCTCTGCCGACTGGACGCGCGAGTATTTCACGATGGACGACGTGCGCGCCGAAACCGTGACCGAAGTGTTCGTACGCCTGTATGAACAGGGCTTGATTTATCGCGGCAAACGCTTGGTAAACTGGGATCCGGTTTTGGGTACGGCGGTATCGGATTTGGAAGTGGAAAGCGTGGAAGAACAAGGCTCTATGTGGCACATCCGCTATCCGCTGGCGGACAATCCCGCCGAAGCCGTTATCGTGGCGACCACCCGTCCCGAAACGCTGCTGGGCGACGTTGCCGTTGCCGTCAATCCTGAAGACGAACGTTATACCCATTTGATTGGCAAGGAATTAATTCTGCCGCTGACCGGCCGCACCATCCCCGTGATTGCCGACGAATACGTCGAAAAAGACTTCGGTACCGGCTGCGTAAAAATCACGCCTGCGCACGACTTCAACGACTACGAAGTCGGCAAACGCCACGACACGCGCCTGATTAACGTGTTCGATTTGGAAGCCAAAGTGCTGGCAAACGCCGAAGTGTTCAACTTCAAAGGCGAAGCGCAACAAGGCTTTGCCCTGCCTGAAAAATATGCAGGCTTGGACCGATTTGCCGCGCGTAAACAAATGGTCGCCGATTTGCAGGAACAAGGCTTGCTGGTCGAAATCAAAGCGCACACGCTGATGACGCCGAAAGGCGACCGCACCGGCTCAGTAATTGAACCGATGCTGACCAGCCAATGGTTTGTCGCCATGTCCGCCACCCCAAACGGCGGCGAACCTGACAGCGAATTCAAAGGTTTAAGCCTCGCCGATAAAGCTAAAAAAGCCGTCGACAGCGGCGCGGTACGCTTCATCCCTGAAAACTGGGTCAACACCTACAACCAATGGATGAACAACATCCAAGACTGGTGTATCTCGCGCCAACTGTGGTGGGGGCATCAAATCCCCGCGTGGTACGACGAAGCAGGCAATGTTTACGTTGCCCGCAATCAGGAAGAAGCCGAAAAACAAGCCGGCAAAACAGGCTTGACCCGCGAAGAAGACGTATTGGACACATGGTTCTCCTCCGCGCTCGTGCCGTTCTCCACGCTCGGCTGGCCGTCTGAAACCGACGAACTCAAAGCCTTCCTGCCGTCCAACGTTTTGGTCACCGGCTACGAAATCATCTTCTTCTGGGTGGCGCGCATGATTATGATGACCACCCACTTCACCGGCAAAGTACCGTTTAAAGACGTGTACATCCACGGCATCGTGCGCGACCACGAAGGCAAAAAAATGTCCAAATCCGAAGGCAACGTCATCGACCCCGTCGATTTGATTGACGGCATCGACTTGGACAAGCTGCTGGTGAAACGCACGACCGGCCTGCGCAAACCCGAAACCGCGCCGAAAGTGGAAGAAGCCACGAAAAAACTCTTCCCGGAAGGCATCCCCAGCATGGGCGCGGACGCCTTGCGCTTCACCATGGCGAGCTACGCCAGCCTCGGCCGCAGCGTGAACTTCGACTTCAAACGCGCCGAAGGCTACCGCAACTTCTGCAACAAAATCTGGAACGCCACCAATTTTGTGCTGATGAACACCGAAAACCAAGACTGCGGCCAAGACGAAACCCAGCCGCTGGCATACACCTTCGCCGACCAATGGATTATCGGCCGCCTGCAACAAACCGAAGCCGCCGCTGCCGAAGCATTTGAAACCTACCGCTTCGACTTGGCCGCGCAAACGCTGTACGAATTCGTGTGGAACGACTATTGCGACTGGTATATCGAATTGGCCAAAGTGCAAATCCAAACCGGCTGCCCCACCACCCAGCGCACCACGCGCCGCACCTTGGTTCGCGTGCTGGAAGCCGCATTGCGCCTGCTGCACCCGATTATCCCGTTCATCACCGAAGAACTGTGGCAGGCCGTCGCCCCGCTGGCCAACGCCAAAACCGCCGACAGCATTATGCTGGCCGCCTATCCCAAAGCCGACCCGGAAAAAATCGTGCAGGCTGCTTTTGACCAAATGGCGCAACTGCAAGACCTGATTGGCGCCGTGCGCAACCTGCGTGGCGAAATGGGCATTGCCCCGAACGTGAAAGCGCCGCTGTTTGTGGAAGGCAGTGTGCCTGAAGCGCTGCTGAAATACCTGCCCGCCCTCACGCGCCTGACCGAAGCCAAAACAGTGGACAGGCTGCCCGAAAGCGAAGACGCGCCCGTCGCCGTCTGCAACGGCGCGCGCCTGATGCTGAAAATCGAAATCGACAAAGCCGCCGAAACCGCCCGTTTGAGCAAAGAAGCCGAGAAGCTGCAAAAAGCCTTGGATAAACTCAACGCCAAACTCTCCAAACCCGGCTACACCGAAAAAGCCCCCGCGCATCTGGTGGAAAAAGACAAAGCCGATTTGGCGGAGTTGGAAGACAAAATGGCGAAAGTGCAAAATCAGTTAGCGAAGTTGAAAGACTGATTGTTGGGTGAATAAGAAAAGACCGTTTGAAACTTAAATTTCAGACGGTCTTAATCAATGGGACAATAGAACTATGCCTGATATTACTATAACTGAAATTGCACCTGTATTACTCGTTGTTGCCATTGTGGTATTTCATATTCATACATGCTTTGCTGAAGCTACCCATCTTAACAGATGGCAACCATGGCTGATTATCTTCCTGATGGTTATTTTCGGCACTTTACCCATCTACTTTGTTAGTCGTACTGCATTGTTTAAATTATGTATTCAACTGCTGTTAATCGCGCTGTTTTTTATTATTTGATTGCGCTTTTTCGTAATTGTAGATGGTTCAAGGCTCAACGAAACTTTTTTATTTCAAAATGTTGTTGAGTTTGTCAGTTCAGTTTACTTCTTTTGTTTTTGATGCTGCACCTATTGTCAGCCATGTCAAAAACTAAGAAAGTTGACTATACAATCAGAACTTTGCCCGCTTTTAGACTTGAGGAAAAGAAAGGTCGTCTGAAAACCAAAATCTGTTTTCAGACGACCTTTTACATGATTCCGCAATATGAAACCTTAAAACAGCTTCCTCACTTCCGCTTCAATATCGTCGGCGCGCATAAAAGTTTCGCCGATAAGGAAGGTATGTACGCCGTGGCTGCGCATAAAATCGACATCGGATTTGCTTCGGATGCCGCTTTCGGTAACGACGGTTTTACCTGCCAGTGCAGGCAGTAAATCTAGAGTCTGCTGTAAAGATACGTCGAATGTCCGCAGGTTGCGGTTGTTTACGCCCCATAGGGGTGTTGTCAGATTTCGGCATTTTTCCAATTCGGAAGTATCATGCAGTTCCAACAATACGTTCATGCCTAATTGATGGGCTACTGCTTCAAAATGTTCTAATTGTTCTTGCTCAAGCGCGGCGGCAATCAGTAAGACGGCATCAGCACCCCAGGCACGCGCCTGATAAATCTGATACTCATCAATGATGAAGTCTTTTCGTAAAACGGGAAGCCCGACTGCCGCGCGTGCCGCTTTCAAATATTCGGGAGAGCCTTGGAAATATTGTTCGTCAGTTAAGACGGACAAGCACGCAGCTCCGGCATTTTCATAGGCGCGGGCAATCTGCACAGGATGGAAATCGGGTCTAATCAGCCCTTTGCTCGGGCTGGCTTTTTTAATTTCAGCAATGACGGCAGGGCGGTTTTGCTCGTGTTTGGTACGGATAGAGTCAAAAAAACCGCGTACGGGCAAGGCGGCATCTGCCTGTTTTTTCATTTCATCCAAAGAGACAGAAGCTTTTTGTGTGGCGACTTCCAGGGCTTTGGTTGCAAGGATTTTATTCAGAATATCGGTCATAACAGATTTCCTGCACGGTAAAGCCGTCATCTTAACACAAGAGGTCGTCTGAAAAATAAAACGAGGTAAACAAAACAAGCCGTACGGAATAATTCCGACGGCTTGTTGATACGTTGTTAAAACAATTACTTGGCAGCGTCTTTCATTTTGTCCGCAGCATCTTGAGTTGCATCAGCGGCTTTGTTCAAAGCATCTTTAGCAGCATTTTTTGCATCTTTGGCAGCTTCTTCAACTGCCTTTCCTGTGGCTTCGGTTGCATTCGATAAGGCTTTATCTGCGGTTTCCTTTGCGTCGGAGACAGCTTTATCTGCACTTGCCTTAGCATCGGCAGCCGCATCTTTAACATCGGAAACAGCTTTTTCAGCAGCATCTTTGGCATCGGCAGCTGCATCTTTAACGTCGGAGACTGCTTTATCAGCCGCATCTTTTGCCTCGGAAGCGGCTGCATTGACATCGGAAGCTACGGCGGAAGCAGCTTCTTGGGTTTGTTGTTTGGCCTCTTGAGAGCATGCAGCCAAGCCGGCCATCATCATCGCAGCAATCAGTAATTTTTTCATGTTTTATCCTTTCTTAATCTAGAAAACACCTACTTCGTTTGAGGCAGGCGTGGGCATCATAACATAACAGGTCAGCAAAATAGGGTAGTTTAACGGCAAATAACAGGCTGTTTACTTTTATTGAAAAAAATTTCAATAAAATTATTGACGCACAGGATGTCTGCCAATATAATTCACAGCTTATCGGGTCGTTAGCTCAGTCGGTAGAGCAGCGGACTTTTAATCCGTTGGTCGAGCGTTCGAATCGCTCACGACCCACCAAACATTAAAACCTGCTTTGAAAAAAAGCAGGTTTTTTTCATGTTCTCCGTAATAATCTACTTCTACCACAAATATACTTGTATGCCAGACAATTTAAGCATACACTGACTACACGCGACTACAACAACAGGAGAACTTGAAATGAAACAGTTGGCAATGTACATCAACGGACGCTTTGAAAATGATTTCAACGGCGAATGGCGCGACGTATTGAACCCGTCCACTGAAGAACCCATCGCCCGCGAACCCAAAGGCGGCAAAGCGGACGTTGACCGTGCCGTAGCAGCGGCGCGTGCGGCGCAACCGGCATGGGAGCGGCTGCCTGCGGTCGAACGCGGCGCGTATTTGCGCAAAATCGCCCAAGGCATACGCGAACGCGCCGACGAGCTGACCGACACCATTGTTGCCGAAGGCGGCAAAACCAAAGACTTGGCGCGCGTGGAAGTCATGTTTACCGCCGACTATCTCGATTACCAAGCCGAATGGGCGCGCCGTTATGAAGGCGAAATCATCCAAAGCGACCGTCCGCGTGAAAACATCTTATTGTTCAAACGTCCGCTGGGCGTCGTGGCAGGCATCCTGCCGTGGAACTTCCCCTTCTTCCTGATTGCCCGCAAAATGGGTCCCGCCTTGGTAACGGGCAACACCATCGTCGTCAAACCCAGCAGCGTGACCCCGATCAACTGCCACATCTTCGCTGAAATCGTCGATGCGGTCGGATTGCCCGCAGGCGTGTTCAACGTCGTGAACGGCCCCGGAGCGGAAATCGGCAATGCCTTGTCCGCCCATCCGCAAGTCGATATGGTCAGCCTGACCGGCTCCGTCGAAGCAGGCCGCCAAGTGATGGAAGCCGCTTCCGCCAACATCACCAAAGTTTCGCTGGAACTCGGCGGCAAAGCACCTGCCATCGTGTTGAAAGACGCGGATTTGGACTTGGCGGTGAAATCCATTTTGGCTTCGCGCGTCGGCAACACCGGTCAAATCTGCAACTGCGCCGAGCGCGTCTATGTCCACAGCAGCCTGAAAGACGCGTTCATTGAAAAAATGACCGCTGCCATGAAAGGCGTACGCTACGGCAATCCTGCCGAAGCCGAAGCAGGTGCGCTGGAGATGGGCCCGCTGATTGAAGAGCGCGCCGTCAAAGCCGTTGCCGAAAAAGTGGAACGCGCCGTCAAACAAGGTGCAACGCTGGTTTGCGGCGGCAAACGCGCCGAAGGACGCGGCTATTTCTTCGAGCC
This sequence comes from Neisseria sicca, assembly GCF_017753665.1. Taxonomy (NCBI): domain Bacteria; kingdom Pseudomonadati; phylum Pseudomonadota; class Betaproteobacteria; order Neisseriales; family Neisseriaceae; genus Neisseria; species Neisseria sicca. Next base: position 2,039,603 of record NZ_CP072524.1, on the reverse strand, counting down.
GACCCTGCTGACCGACACCGACAACAACATGGACATCATGAAGGAAGAAACCTTCGGCCCCGTCCTGCCTGTTTCCACTTTCGACACGCTCGACCAAGTCATCGCCTTGGCAAACGACTGCGAATTTGGTCTGACCAGCTCCGTTTACACCACCAATCTGAACGAAGCCTTCTACGTCACCCGCCGCCTGCAATTCGGCGAAACCTACATCAACCGCGAAAACTTCGAAGCCATGCAGGGCTTCCACGCCGGTTGGAAAAAATCCGGCATCGGTGGTGCGGACGGCAAACACGGTTTGGAAGAATATCTGCAAACCCAAGTCGTTTATCTGGAAACCAATATTTAACTGCCGATATTAGCCTCAGTTAAACGAAATGCCGCCTGCAACCGATTTTCGGGTTTCGGGCGGCATTTTTGCCTTTATAGAAAAAAACACCGACATCGCGTAAAATATGCGCAAATTTTGTGATTCAATCAGGTCGTCTGAAAAAGATTGCGCCTGATTTATTTTTCCGGAAAACACCATGAGCGAACAAAACAATCCGCAAACCGAGCCGCAGTTGGACGAAAACCAAATCATCGCCCTGCGCCGCGAAAAACTGCACAACATCCGCCAACAGCGCAACGCCTATCCCAACGATTTCAAGCGCGACAGCTTTGCCGCCGATTTGCATGCCCAATACGGCGAAGTCAGCAAGGAAGAACTCGACCCGCAAGCCGTCCCCGTCAAAATTGCCGGCCGCATGATGCTCAAACGCCAAATGGGCAAGGCGAGTTTTGCCACCATTCAAGACGTGACCGGTCAAATCCAGCTTTATCTGAACAACAAAGGCGTGAGTCAGGAAGTTTTGGACGATTTCAACCATTGGGACCTGGGCGACATCGTCGGCGCGGAAGGTACTTTGTTCAAAACCAACCACGGCGAATTGACCGTGCGCGTGTCCGACATCCGCCTGCTGTCCAAATCCCTGCGCCCGCTGCCTGACAAACACAAAGGCTTGAGCGATCAGGAAACCAAATACCGTCAACGCTACGTCGATTTGATTGCCAACGAAGAATCGCGTAATACGTTTATCAAACGTAGCCAAATCATCCAATCCGTGCGCAATTTCATGGTGAACGAGCATTATCTCGAAGTCGAAACCCCGATGATGCACCCGATTCCCGGCGGCGCGACGGCGAAACCGTTCGTGACCCACCACAACGCTCTGGACATTCCGCTCTACCTGCGCATCGCCCCCGAACTGTATCTGAAACGCTTGGTGGTAGGCGGTTTGGAGCGCGTGTTTGAAATCAACCGCAGCTTCCGCAACGAAGGCATGTCCGTGCGCCACAACCCCGAATTCACCATGATCGAATTCTACGAAGCCTTCTCCGACTACGAACGCATGATGCAGATGGCGGAAGACATCATCCGCAACGCATCGCGCACGGTAAACGGCACGGCGAAAATCAGCTACAACGGTAAAGAAGTCGATTTGGAAAGCCCGTTTGAGCGCCTGACCATTCTCGAAGCCATCAAAAAATACAATCCGCACTACACCGACGAGCAGTTGAACGATGCGGAGTGGCTGAAAAAAGAAATCGTCAAACACGGCGAAAGCCTGCCGCCGTCCCCCGGCATCGGCAGCCTGCAACTTGCCCTGTTTGAAGGTTGCGCCGAGGGCAAACTGTGGAACCCGACCTTCATCGTCGATTATCCGGTCGAAGTTTCCCCGTTGGCACGCGCTTCGGATACGAAACAAGGACTGACCGAGCGTTTCGAATTGTTCGTTGTCGGCCGCGAGCTGGCAAACGGCTATTCCGAGTTGAACGACCCCGAAGACCAAGCCGAACGCTTCAAAGCGCAAGTGGCGCAAAAAGACGCGGGCGACGACGAAGCCATGCACTACGATGCCGACTACATCCGCGCGATGGAATTCGGCCTGCCGCCGACAGGCGGTTGCGGCATCGGCATCGACCGCTTGGTGATGCTGCTGACCGATTCGCAAACCATCCGCGACGTGATTCTGTTCCCGCAGATGCGTCCCGAATAAGGTAGGCAGATAATAAAGAAAAGGTCGTCTGAAAACCGGAAAATTGGTTTTCAGACGACCTTTGTCGTTTTTGTACCACTTTGTAACTTTGATTAACCTATATCGATTTTTCATGAAATTCAGAAGAGAATGGGAAATTTCACTTCAGACGACCCAAACGGATTGAATAGCCAAGATTTACACGGTAAACTTACACAATTAAAAAATTTTATGATTTACTCACTATGAAACCTGCCTTCGACATAAAGTCAGCCCGGCTTGACGTGCTGGCTATTCACCTGCATACCGCAGATCTGACCGAATTAGAAGAGTTTCTACGCCAGCGCGCCGGTCAGTATCAAGAATTGGATATTGTTCCTTTTGTTTTAGACGTACAGGATTTCGATCACCCCGAGTCATTGGACATCGGGGCTATGCTGACCCTTTTTGCCCGTTACGGCATGCAGATTTTAGGGCTGCGCCATGAAAGTGAAAGTTGGTCGTCTTTTGCGGCACGTTATCATTTGGTTTTCAGCCGCAGCGACAAATCCGAGCCGCAACAACCCAAAATCAACCAAGAGCCTGCCCCCGTTCAGGCAACCGTCATCAATAACCCGACCGTCCTCATCAGCACCCCCGTCCGCACAGGACAGCAGGTTTATGCGGAAAACGGCGACCTTATCGTGACCGGTATCGTCAGTGAAGGTGCGGAACTCATTGCCGACGGAAACATTCACGTTTATGCACCCATGCGCGGCAGGGCACTGGCTGGCGCGAAAGGCAACACCAACGCGCGCATCTTCATTCACTCCATGCAGGCGGAGTTGGTCTCCGTAGCAGGTATTTACCGCAATTTCGAACAAGACCTGCCCGACCACCTGCACAAAAAAGCCGTACAGGTTTCATTGCAAGACAACCGCCTGGTTATCAGCGCAATCGACACAGATTAACCGTTCCAAGATTTGAAAGGAAATATCGTGACAAAAATCATCGTAGTAACATCAGGTAAAGGCGGCGTAGGTAAAACCACGACCAGCGCCAGTATTGCAGCCGGATTGGCATTGCGAGGCCACAAGACTGCCGTTATCGACTTTGACGTCGGTTTGCGTAACCTCGATCTGATTATGGGTTGCGAACGACGCGTTGTGTATGACCTGATTAACGTCATCCAGGGTGAAGCCACGCTCACCCAGGCACTGATTAAAGACAAAAACTGCGAAAACCTCTTCATTCTGCCTGCATCGCAAACCCGCGACAAAGACGCGCTGACCCGTGAAGGCGTTGAGAAAGTCATGCAGGAATTGAGCAGTGACAAAATGGGATTCGAATACATCATCTGCGACTCTCCCGCCGGTATCGAGCAAGGTGCATTGATGGCGCTCTACTTCGCCGACGAAGCCATCGTTACTACCAACCCCGAAGTATCCAGCGTCCGCGACTCCGACCGCATCTTGGGTATCCTGCAAAGCAAATCCCGCAAAGCGGAACAAGGCGGTACAGTTAAAGAACACCTGCTGATTACCCGCTACTCGCCAGAGCGCGTCAGCAAAGGCGAAATGCTGTCCGTACAAGACATTTGCGACATCCTGCGCATCCCGCTTTTGGGCGTGATTCCGGAATCGCAAAACGTCCTGCAAGCATCTAATGCCGGCGAACCCGTCATCCATCAAAACAGCGTTTCCGCTGCCGAAGCCTACAAAGACGTTATCGCACGCCTCTTGGGTGAAAACCGCGAAATGCGTTTCCTGGAAGCTGAGAAAAAAGGCTTCTTCAAACGACTGTTCGGAGGCTAAGCCATGTCATTAATAGATATGTTGTTCGGCAGAAAGCCGAAAACCGCCGCCGTCGCACGCGACCGCCTGCAAATCATCATTGCCCAAGAACGCGCGCAAGAAGGGAAAGCCCCCGACTATCTGCCGACCCTACGCAAAGAATTGCTGGAAGTATTGTCCAAATACGTCAACGTTTCTTTGGACGACATCCGCATTTCCCAAGAAAAGCAGGACGGTATGGATGTTCTCGAATTGAACATCACCCTGCCTGAACAAAAAACGGAACAGAAAAAGGCTTAACACATGACCTTGACCGAATTGCGTTACATCGTAGCCGTCGCGCAGGAGCGTCATTTCGGACGTGCCGCGCGCCGCTGCTTTGTCAGCCAGCCCACCCTTTCCATCGCCATCAAAAAGCTGGAAGAAGAGCTGTCGGTATCCCTGTTTGACCGCAGCAGCAACGACATCATCACCACTGAAGCGGGCGAACGCATCGTTGCCCAAGCCCGCCGCGTGCTGGAAGAAGCCGAGCTGATCAAGCACCTTGCCAGCGAAGAGCAAAACGAATTGGAAGGCGCATTCAAACTCGGTCTGATTTTTACCGTCGCCCCCTACCTTCTGCCCAAGCTCATCATTTCCCTGCGCGAAACCGCGCCGAAAATGCCCCTGATGCTTGAAGAAAACTACACGCACATCCTGACCGAATCGCTCAAACGCGGCGACGTCGATGCCATCGTAGTCGCTGAACCCTTCCAAGAGCCTGGCATTGTTACAGAGCCTTTGTATGACGAACCTTTCTTCGTCATCGTCCCCAAAGGGCACCATTTCGAAGAACTCGATGCCGTTACCCCGCAAATGTTGGGCGAAGAGCAGGTTTTGTTGCTGACGGAAGGCAACTGTATGCGCGACCAAGTTTTATCAAGCTGTTCCGAGCTGGCCGCCAAGCAGAAAATCCAAGGCCTGACCAACACCCTGCAAGGCAGCTCCATCAACACCATCCGCCACATGGTTGCCAGCGGTCTCGCCATCAGCGTCATGCCCGCTACCGCGTTGACCGAAAACGACCATTTGCTGTTCAGCATCATCCCGTTTTCAGGCTCCGTACCGCACCGCCGCGTCGTTTTGGCATACCGTCGGAACTTCGTCCGCCCCAAAGCATTGACTGCTTTGCGGACTGCCATCCTCAATTCCCATCTTCACGGCGTAAGTTTTGTGAAGGAATAAAAGGGTTGGCGTATTGGTGTAAACCGATTGCTGTAAGTAATCAAAAGGTCGTCTGAAAAACATTTTTCAGACGACCTTTTTGTGTCATAGGAGAAACCAGCTTTAGTTGTTTTTCAATCCTAAAACGTCCTGCATATCGTACAAACCTGTTTTGCCGTTGACCCAAACTGCGGCGCGGACGGCGCCGGCTGCGAAGGTCATGCGGCTGCTGGCTTTGTGGGTGATTTCGACGCGTTCGCCGTCGGTGGCGAAGAGGGCGGTGTGGTCGCCGACGATGTCGCCTGCGCGGACGGTGGCAAAGCCGATAGTGGACGGATCGCGCGGGCCAGTATGGCCTTCGCGGCCGTAAACGGCGCATTGTTTGAGGTCGCGGCCGAGCGCGTCGGCAATGACTTCGCCCATGCGCAGGGCGGTGCCGCTGGGGGCATCGACTTTGTGGCGGTGGTGGCCTTCTATGATTTCGATGTCGTAGCCTTCGTTGAGGACGCGGGCGACGGTGTCGAGGATGTGGAAGGTCAGGTTGACGCCGACGCTGAAGTTGGCGGCGAAGACGACGCCTGTTTTTTCGCCGGCGGCTCGGATGGCGGCTTTGCCTGCGTCGTCGAAACCGGTGGTGCCGATGATGATGTTGACGCCTTTTTCCACGCATTTTTGCAGGTGTTTCAGGGTCGGCTCGGGGCGGGTAAAGTCGATGAGTACGTCGCTTTGGGCGAGGACGGCATCAACGTCGTCTGAAATGGCGATGCCGGTTTTGATGCCAGAGGCGAAACCTGCGTCCAAGCCTAAGACTTCGGAGCCGGAGTGTTCGAGTGCGCCGGAGAGGATGGTGTCGGGATGGTTGTTGACGGCTTCAACCAGTACGCGGCCCATGCGGCCGTTGACGCCGGCGATGGCGATTTTTAATGCGCTCATGCGTTTTCCTTGTGATTATTGTGCGGTTTGGGCTGCTCTTTGTTCGGCTTGGAGGGTTTCGATGGATTTTTGGATGGCGTCGCCTTCTGCGCGGACAAGGACATCATTTTCAAAATAAACGGTGAGGTTGCTGCGGTCTTTGATGATGCCGTTGCGGCTGGTATTGAAGGTGTAGTCCCAGCGATCGGCGTGGAATGCGTCGCGCAGCAGCGGGGTGCCGAGCAGGAGTTGGACTTGGTCGCGGCTCATGCCTGCTTGGAGGGAGACGACGGCGCGGGGATCAAGTTCGTTGCCTTGGATGACTTTGAGTTTGTAAGAGGGGAACAGGGAAACGCGTTCGGCGCTGCATGCGGAAAGTCCGATGAGGGCGGCGAGGGCAAGACAGAGGGTTTTGTTCACAGATATGCCTTTCTGTTCGAATTCGGGTGGAAGGGTATCATTGCTTGAATATTTTGAAAAAGCAAACGATAATCATCTCTTTGATTATAATTTCAGCCAACTATCGTTTGTATGCAAATAGGACTTGTGGTTTTATTGCAAACCGCTATGGTGTAATGGGCTGAAATTGCGTATTATAACGTCTATTACTTTACAGGGATATTGAATATTATGGAAAAATTCAGCAATATTGCGCAATTGAAAGACAGCGGTTTGAAGGTTACCGGTCCGCGTTTGAAAATCTTGGATTTGTTTGAGTCTCATGCTGAAGAGCATTTGAGTGCTGAAGATGTGTACCGTATTTTGCTGGAAGAGGGTGTGGAAATCGGCGTAGCGACGATTTACCGCGTATTGACCCAGTTCGAGCAGGCAGGCATTTTGCAGCGCCATCATTTTGAAACCGGCAAAGCGGTTTACGAATTGGACAAAGGCGACCACCACGACCATATTGTCTGCGTGAAGTGCGGCGAGGTAACGGAATTCCACAATCCCGAAATCGAAGCCTTGCAAGACAAAATCGCGGAAGAAAACGGCTACCGCATCGTTGACCATGCGCTTTATATGTACGGCGTGTGCGGCGAATGCCAAGCGAAGAGCAAACGCTGATTCCCGTTTTAAAAGATGTTTGATGTTCAGACGACCTTGGATGAGAATTTGGGGTCGTCTGAAATTTTTTGCGGAACATGAACATCATGCCGTTGCAAATCAGAATAATATAGTGGATTAACTTTAAATCAGGACAAGGCGGCGAAGCCGCAGACAGTACAGATAGTACGGAACCGATTCACTTGGTGCTTCAGCACCTTAGAGAATCGTTCTCTTTGAGCTAAGGCGAGGCAACGCCGTACTGGTTTAAAGTTAATCCACTATACCTTAGGATTTTTAATGAGTATCCCCTTGCTTTACCCTAATGATTACACTTTTCCCGACCCGTTTTACGCGCTGGAAGAATGCGACGGCGTGGTCGGTATCAGCCGCGATTTGGATACGGGACGGCTGCTGTCGGCGTATCGGCAGGGGATTTTCCCGTGGTTCAGCGAAGACGGCTGGTTTTTTTGGTACACCATAGACCCGCGTGCCGTCATCGTGCCTGAAAATCTGCATATCGGGCGTTCGTTGGCGAAAACCTTGCGCAACAAACCCTATCGGGTAACGGTCAACCAATGCTTCGAAACCGTCATTGCGCATTGCGCCGCCTTTCCGCGCCCCGGTCAGGACGGCACATGGATTGTTCCCGAATTCCAAGCCGCTTATACCGAGCTGCACCGCTTGGGTTACGCGCATTCGTTTGAATGTTTCTATCCCGATGAAGCAGGTCGTCTGAAACTGGCGGGCGGCTTTTACGGCGTACAAATCGGACGGGTGTTTTACGGAGAATCCATGTTCGCCCTCGAGACTGACGCTTCCAAAATCGCCTTCGCGCGAGCCGTTCCGTTTCTTGCCGGATTGGGCATTGAGTTGATTGACTGTCAACAAGATACCCTGCATATGCATCGTTTCGGTTCGGAACCGATACCGTTCGCCGAATTTCAGACGACCTTACAACGCTTGAACGCTTTGCCTTTGAAAGAAGAATTAGGTGCGCGGGTAGTGGTGGAGACGTTGACATAGTGGCAAGATATAGAGTCGACTTCGAATTAGAATCGAATAAAAAAAGGTCGTCTGAAACCCAATTTTTGGGTTTTCAGACGACCTTTGGATTATATGAGGCAATGGCAATACTTGTTTTGTCTTGCAGAGACCTTTGCAATAACATAGGTTACTAAAATTTTATGCTCAATCTCATTTTCAAAATACAAAACTTTTCTGATTTTTCCTACTTTTTGCTCAATATTTAGGAATGTTTTAGACAATTGAAAATTTTTTGGCGCATTTTTATGCGTCAAATTTCGTTAACAGACTATTTTTGCAAAGGTCTCTTGCAGTAGGATTTTCGTCAAAACAATTTTTGCGAGTCCAGCAGTAGGGTAACGGGGCCGTCGTTGCACAGGCTGACCTGCATATGCGTTTGGAAGCAGCCGGTTTGTACGTTCAAACCATGTCCGCGCAATAGTTCTGCAGTATGCAAATAGAGTGTTTGCGCCTGTTCGGCAGGGGCGGCTGCCGAGAAAGACGGACGGCGTCCATTTCGTGCATCGGCATACAACGTGAATTGGGAAACCAGCAGGATTGAGCCGCCAACATCTTTGACGGACAGGTTCAATTTGCCGGCATCGTCTTCGAAAATACGCAGATTGGCGGCTTTGTCGGCAATATAGCGCGCATCTGCTTCGGTATCGTCGTGGGTAACGCCGAGCAATATCATCAACCCGTTATCGATTTCTGCGCAGGTTTCCTTATGATTTCCGTCCAATACATCGACACGGGAACAACTCACTTTTTGGATGACGGCTCGCATAGCGGTTCTTTATCTCTATTCAAAAGATTGGTTGACGGCGGATTCAGATACACAAGTGTTTCAACAGCAATGCAGGTAGAAAAGGTCGTCTGAAAAACGTTATGGTTTCAGACGACCTTTAGGTGGATTGCATCAATGCAGCAAAAAGAATCCGGCTTAATTTCCTTTACTTATCCGTTATAGGAAGCTTAAAGGTTATTTGGCAGGTTTGATGTCGGCTTTTTGCAAGAGCGCACGCATAGTGTCGTCAATGCGGGCAGTACTCAGATCGCGGGCTATGTTGCCTTTGATTTCGTTAAAGGCAGGGACTTTGACATCGCGGCGGTCGTCAACGTAAAACACGGCGTAAGAATTACCGTCTTGTAGCGGTTCGGATGTCGCTTCGCCTTTTTTCAGGTCTTTGACTGCTGCGTACAGAGGCGGTGCGGCTTCTTGCAAGTCTTTCAGCGGAACATAAGCTTGAGGAATGCCTCCTGCTTTTTTGGCTTCTTCGTCAATCGAATATTGTTTCAATACTGCGGTAAAAGCTTTCTTCGCCTTCAAATCGGCAGCGGCTTTTTGTCCGTCGGCTTTAGTTCGTGTAACGATTTCCCCTAGGCGTACTTCCTGACTGCCTTGGTAGAATTTGGCAAATTCATCGTAGGATTTTTTAATTTCTTGTTCGTTGACAGGATTTTTGCGCAATACGTCGATGGCCAGGGCTTGTCCGAGCAGGTCGTCTTCAAATGCCGCCCATTCTGTTTTGAAGGACGGTTTTTTGTCCGCGCCTTGTTTCTTCGCATCTGCACGGGCTTGTTCAAGGGCTTTTTTGAATTCCGCACTTTGATCCAGCTTGCGGCGTTTGGCTTCTTGCGCGACAACCGTGCTAATAACTTGGCGGTTGGTCAATTCTTGTCGCAGTTGTGGCGAATCCTGGATTTGTTTGTTTTCAGCACTCAAGGCGGCAACTTGTCCGTCAATCACGCTGCTGTCGATGGCTTGTCCGTTGACGGTAACCAGGGTTTGGGCAAACAGGCTGCCGGATAGGGCGGCCATAACCAATGCGGCTGTAAAATGGGTTTTTCTCATAATCTTCTCTTTAATTTGAAACACTGCGGATAATTCAATGGAAATATTCGTCGGGCGTTGCCGCCTTAATGCTCAAGGCGTGGACGAAACCGCCGGCAAACAGGTCTTGGAGCAGGTTTTGAACCATGCGTTGGCGTTCGATACGTTTCATCCCAGTGAAAGCCTCGCTGACGACGGTTACAGCATAATGCCCCCCGCCTTTATTGCCTGCGTGTCCTTTGTGCAAATGGCTGTCGTCTTGAAACTCGAATATCTGAGGGTTTAGAGTTTTCAGACGACCTTCTATTGCTGAACGCATATCCATTATTTAAAAACAGCTTTGTAGGGCTTAATCAAAACTTCCTCATATACGCCCGCAGCGACATAAGGATCTTGTTCTGCCCATTCTTGGGCTTCGTCAAGCGATGCAAATTTGGCGACGATAAGGCTGCCGGAGACGCGTTCGGGATTGTCGGGCAGGGGATTCGGTCCGGCTGTCAGAAGGCGCCCTTCGGCTTGCAGGGCTTCCAAACGTTTCAGATGATCAGGACGTGCAGCCATACGGGCTTCATGCACGTCGTCTGCATCAGTGGCCAAAAGCATATAAAATTCCATTGCTTAATTCTCCTTCGGTAAATGTTTGCCCAAATAAATACCTTGAGCGATAAAAAAAGCGAACATCAGTCCGGTTGAACCGAACATCTTGTAATTCACCCAATGGCTTTCAAAATGAGTGAATACAAACCAGTTGGCTATGCCCATAAATACGAGAAACGCTACCCAAGCATAGGTCAGATTATTCCAGACGGTATCGGGTAATTCGAGTTCCTTGCCCATTGTCGCCTTAAGTCCGTTTTTCCCGGCAAGGTGGCTGAAAAGCAAAACCAGTGCGCCTATCCAAAACAATACGGACGGTTTCCACATGATGAATCGCGGATCTTTCAGAAGGATGGTCGCCCCGCCGAATACCACGATTAAAACCAATCCGACCCACTGCATCGTATCCAGCTTTTTAAATTTCCAATAGGTAAAAGCCGCCTGCAAAACACCGACTACCAAAGCTACGGCTGTCGCGGCAATCATGTCTTTCGTAACCGTATAAGTCAGAAAAAACAAAATTACCGCCAATAAATCACTCAGAATTTTCATATAAAAAACAAAAATAAGGAAACCAAACAATCAAACGGCAATCATACAGGCAGCCGCGGTTTTTTGCATTACCGTAAATCTCAAACTTTGGTTTGTTTGATATGCCATCGGTTTGTTGCAGGGTTTTAAAAATGCAAATGGAATGATAAAATAAGTTCCCGATAGATTTGTAAAAAAGAAACACACCGATGCAAACAGCAACGGTTTATGACATTTTTGATAACATAAATGACAGTGTTACTTGGCAGATTAGGGACTTAGACTATATCATAACGTAATATATCGTAATAGACGGTTAAGTACTCGGCAGTACCGCAGGATTCATTTCATAGGGGACAAGTTTTGAAAAAGCATTACAAAATCAAACTTATCGCAGCTTCCGTTGCCTTAGCGGTTTCGGTGGGTGCAAGCGCAGGGTTGGGCGGTTTAAATGTTCAATCGCATTTGGGTGAGCCGTTTTCCGGCAACATCACCGTAACCGGAGAAGAAGCACAGGCATTGTTTAACGGCGGCAAGGCTTCCGTATCTAATGCCAACCTCAGAACCAGCGTTCACAGAGCGGGCGATCGTGCCGTCATCAATATCCGTTCGGCTAAAGCCATCAAAGACCCTGTGCTGATTTTCCAAGTCAGTACCGGCTCTCAATCTAGAGAATATACCGCAATCATCGATCCGGCTGATTACTCGGTCAAGGGCGACAGTACGCCCCGCGTTCGTCAGGAGCTGCCTCCCGCATACGCTTCCCAGCAGATAGACCGTCAAGCTGCGCGCGAACGGATTAACCGTGCGCTGCGTAGTGGAAATGCGTCTGCAGATGTTGCGAATAATACGCGTAAAGACGGAATCGACAATAAAAAGTCAAAAAATGCCCAAACACAGCCTAAACAGACGCAAAATGCAGCCTCTTCTGTACAGGGCGAGCCGCGTTATGGCAAACGACATTTAGTCAAACAGGGTGAAACCCTGACTGAAATTGCGACCCGTATCCGTCCTCAAGGAATGACGGTCGAGCAGGCAATACAGGCATTGGTAAAAGCCAACCCTGGTGTGTTCATCAATAAAAATGCCGACCATATGTTGGCTGGCAAAGTATTGAATATCCCGACCCAGTTCGATATGAAACAGGCAGCCGCTAAACAGGCCGCCGAGAAGCCTCTTGTGTCTGATAAACAGCAGCCGCAGACCGCAGCAGCATCTAAAGCATCGTCTGAAAAATCAGAAGCTGCCAAAACTAATGCATCTGCGGAAAATAAGGCAGGTGAAAATAAGGCTGGCGAAGAGGCTAAATCAAACAAAGAAGCCAAGTTTGAACAACAACCAGCACAAGTAACCGCTTCCGCTCCACATGGTGCAACACAAGAACAAGCTGCTTCATCTGTAGGCACTGAGGAAGTATTACAACCCGGCATCGCAGAACAAACCGCTGCAAGTGAAACAGCAAAATCTACGCCGGAAGCCCAAGTTGAAGAAGCTTTGGCTGCTCAGCAAAATTCCGCTGCTCAAAGTGAAGCAGTAGAAGAGTCGTCTGAAGATGGCGGATTATGGCGCTGGCTGTTAATCGGCGGCGGTGCGCTGTTGGCATTGTTGCTGTTACTGAAAGCTTTGGGCAAACGAAAAGCAGCTGCTGTCGCGCCTGTCGTACCTGTTCCTTCTGCAGGATATGACGAAGAAGATGACGACATTAGCTTTGCAGAAACCGTGATAGCTGACGAGGCGAAGCCCGAACAGTTTGTTCAAGCGAAAGCTGTTCCGGCAGAAGAGCCTGACGGACTGTCTATCGAGGATGATTTTGACGACGAGGCTTTTTTTGTACAGCCCAATGCAGCCAAAGAAGCCGCTGAAGATGAGATCAATATCAATATCGATGATATTGACGATAAGCACGTCGGTATCGTATCCAGCGCAGTTACCGTGGATGAGGAAACGGAAAAACGCCGTGATTTGGATTGGGACTCAGTTGAATCGACAGAAAGCGTATATGAGCCCGAACCGGAGAATCCATATCAACCGGTTTCAGTAGTTATAGAAGGCAGACATCAAGAAGAAGCAGTAGAAGAGCCTGATAATACAGCTCATATTCAGCAATTTGATGAGGTTCAGTCAAACTTTGGCACGTCTTCCCATGACGCCAATGAAGAAACCAAAGAGGCGGATGCCTCAGTAGGTGAGGAAGAATATTCTTATACCGAACCCGCCGTTGCGGAAGAAGTTTCTGATTTGGAGTTTGACTACGAAGCTTCCGATGCTTCCGAAGTTCAACAGCAGGAGCAGACTGTTGGCGCAGAAGATGTCAAAGGCGTTGAAGAAGCAGAAGAAGGATGGGATTTCTTCTCGGAAAAAATCGAAACCCAACCTATCGAGCCTCTGCCTGAGTTCACAACATCTAAGCAAACATCGTCTGAAAAATTAAATGAAGACGAGGCTTTAGAGTTTGCTTCCGTTGATGCTGCAGCCGATGAAGCCGTAGCCGAAGAGCCTTTTGAAATCAAACAAGATGAAGGCATTATCTTCCAAGAAAGCGATGAAGATTTCGGATTGGCAGATTCTCAAGGTAATGAAGTAGAAGAGACCATCGAATGGGAAAACCTGACAGTTGATGAAGAAGTAAGCAAGTCGGCATTTGACTCAGGCTTTATTTCCGAATCCGTCGGAATGACTGCTCCTTTGGAAGCCAAATACGAATTGGCAAAAATGTATGTCGAAATTGGAGACCCCGGTGCAGCTCGTGAAACTTTGCAAGAGCTGATGGAAGAGGCTACCGGCGATATCTTAGATAAAACCAAAGCCTTGTTGGCAGAGCTAGGCTGATTAATCCAACAATCCCTTTCTTGAAAGAAAAATAAAGATGCCGTGTCTAAAAGCGGCATCTTTTTTATTGCTATACTGTCGGATAAGCAATTTTCGTATGATTTTGTTCGAATATAGAACCCTCACCGATTATGATGTTTCCTTCTTCAAATCAGCCCGCTGTTTATCGTTGGGCATTAACCCTATCTTATGATGGCAGCCGATTTTACGGCTGGCAAAAACAAGCTGGCGGCTTGCCTACTGTTCAGACGACCTTAGAATATGCACTCAGCCAAATTGCGGGTGAAGCCATCCGAACCATAGTCGCCGGACGGACGGATACAGGCGTACACGCGACTGCGCAAGTCGTCCATTTCGATACCACAGTAGTCCGTCCCGAACAAGCATGGGTACGGGGCATCAATGCCTATCTTCCTGAAGGTGTGGCTGTATTGTTCGCACAGCAAGTCGCCCCACATTTTCACGCCCGCTTTGACGCATACGGTAGAAAGTATCGTTACCTTTTGGAATCATCTCCCGTCCGCTCCCCGGTATTGCAAGGCAGGGTAGGGTGGACGCATCTCAAACTCGATCCTGACAAAATGCAACAGGCGGCATTATTATTAGAAGGCGAACATGATTTCTCCAGCTTTCGTGCTGCCGAATGCCAAGCAAAATCACCCGTTAAAACCTTATACAGCGCAAAAATCAGCGGTACGCCGCAACTCCTCAAACTGGATTTGCACGGCAATGCCTTTCTGCACCATATGGTGCGTAATATTATGGGCGCGTTGGTTTATGTCGGTAGTGGTAGACTGAGCGTTTCTGAATTCCAAGCCTTAATTGAAGAACGCAGTCGATTAAAAGCACCTCCGACTTTTATGCCTGATGGGCTGTATTTGACCGGGGTGGATTATCCGCCCGAGTTCGGCATCATCCGTCCCGAAATGCCCGAATGGCTGTAAGGCCGTCCGAAATACTGTCAAACCTATTCTTCCCTTCCATAAAGAAAATTCTAGTCACTCCCGTGCTGACAGGGATCCAAGCATTGATTTTTAGAAAAATATTCAAAAATTACCGTACTCAAGCTCTTGTATTTCTTTCACATCAGGAATGATGTTTGAAATATCCTGTCTTTATTTTCATACACTATAAAAAGTCGTTTGAAATCTATACGCATTCTTTTCAGACGACCTTTGCTCTTTTCGATAAACCAACCCGCAGATAAAGCCTGAGACCTTTGCAAAATTCCCCAAAATCCCCTAAATTCCCATCAAGACATTTAGGGGATTTTCCATGAGCACCTTCTTCCAGCAAACCGCACAAGCCATGATTGCCAAACACATCGACCGCTTCCCACTATTGAAGTTGGATCAGGTGATTGATTGGCAGCCGATCGAGCAGTACCTGAATCGTCAAAGAACCCGTTACGTCCGAGACCACCGCGGCCGTCCCGCCTATTCCCTGTTGTCCATGTTCAAAGCCGTCCTGCTCGGACAATGGCACAGCCTCTCCGATCCCGAACTCGAACACAGCCTCATCACCCGCATCGATTTCAACCTGTTTTGCCGTTTTGACGAGTTGAGCATCCCCGATTACAGCACCTTATGCCGCTACCGCAACTGGCTGGCGCAAGACGACACCCTGTCCGAATTGCTGGAACTGATTAACCGCCAACTGACCGCAAAAGGCCTAAAAATAGAGAAAGCATCCGCCGCCGTCATTGACGCCACCATTATTCAAACCGCCGGCAGCAAACAGCGTCAGGCCATAGAAGTTGACGAGGAAGGACAAGTCAGCAGCCAAACCACACCGAGTAAAGATAAAGATGCTCGTTGGACAAAGAAAAACGGTTTATACAGACTCGGTTACAAACAACATACCCGTACCGATGAGGAAGGCTATATCGAGAAACTGCACATCACCCCCGCCAATACCCATGAGTGCAACCACCTGTCGCCTTTGCTGGAAGGTATAGCCGAAGGTACGACCGTCTATGCCGACAAAGGCTACGACAGTGCGGAAAACCGGCAACATCTGAAAGAGCGCCAGTTGCTGGACGGCATTATGCGCAAAGCCCACCGCAACCGTCCGCTGACGGAAGCGCAAACCAAACGTAACCGATATTTGTCGAAGACCCGTTATGTGGTGGAACAAAGCTTCGGTACGCTGCACCGTAAATTCCGCTACGCCCGGGCAGCCTATTTCGGGCTGATTAAAGTGAGTGCGCAAAGCCATCTGAAGGCGATGTGTTTGAACCTGTTGAAAGCAGCTAACAGGCTAAGTGTGCCTGTTGCCGCCTAAAAGGCGGTCCGGATGCCTGATTATCGGGTATCCGGGGAGGATTAAGGGGGTATTTGGGTAAAATCAGGCGCAATTAGGGGCGAAAACAGCCGAAAACCTGTGTTTGGGTTCCGGCTGTCGGGGGAAGGGCTTTTTTGCAAAGGTCTCAGCCTGTACTACGGAGCTGGAATGACAGCTCCTGCAGATCGGGAGATATTTATGCCCGGCAAACCCTATCAGGGTAAATGCATGCATGAATACCCGAACGATGTTTCCAGTTTCCTCGCTTGCCTGAATTAGCCAAAAAGCAACAGCCGGTCCTAAAAAACTACCGTTCGGGAAATCTGTGTTGTAAAAATGCAAACAATAGGTGATTTGTTATTACTATATGATTTATAAAGAAAATGTTTTGAATTTTATGTTGTTGGCAGGGTGGTATGGCGTAAGGGGGCAAGAAGGGAAAGTGAATAAAGTTTGTTTTTTTAGAAAGGAACAATTATAGTGAGAGTCATGGAATCGCTGATTCCAGCGATAATGTAAAGCCTAAGCGGACTCTGTCCGGGTCTGCTTAAGTTATTTCTTCACGATAGAAAAAGGAATACAGCAATGAAAAAATCTCTGATTGCTCTGACTTTGGCAGCTTTGCCTGTTGCAGCTATGGCTGATGTGACTCTGTACGGTCAAGTTAAAGCCGGTGTTGAAATTTCTCGCATCAAAGCAGGCTCTGGTGTGACTGATAATGGTCGTTCTTCTACTACTAAAACTGCAACTGAAATCGCTGACCTCGGTTCTCGTATCGGTTTCAAAGGTCATGAACACCTGAGCAACAACCTGAACGCTATTTGGCAAGTAGAACAAAATACTTCTGTTGCTGGTACTGACAGCGGCTGGGGTACTCGTGAATCCTTCATCGGTTTGGAAGGTGGCTTCGGTAAAATTCGTGCTGGTAAACTCAACACTACTCTGAAAGACAGCACCGACAGCATCGATCCATGGGAATCCAGCGATGCTAATGCACATGTATTGTCATTGGGTACTTTGGAACGTGTAGATGAGCGTAAAGTGTCTGTTCGCTACGACTCCCCTGTGTTCTCAGGCTTTAGCGCAAGCGTTCAATACCAACCTCGCGATAACGCCAACTCTAGCGACAAATATACTCATGCTGCGAAAAGCCGTGAAGCATACTACGCTGGTTTGAACTATGAAAATTCCGGTTTCTTTGGTCGCTATGCTGGTAAATTTGCAAAACATGATGTAATTACAGCTAACGAATATGATGTTGCTGTTGATAAAGTTGCTGATGCTGCTTCTACTTTGAAAGTTGGCGATACTTTGGCTACTGTTAAAGATCATCAAGTTCATCGTTTAGTAGCTGGTTACGACGCGAACAATGTTTTATTTGCTGTTGCTGGTCAATATGATGCATCAAAAAATGGTGATGTAAGTGATGCTAACTACGGTAAGAAAAACGAGCAAACCCAAGTTGCTGTAACTGGTGGCTACCGTATGGGCAACGTAATGCCTCGTGTTTCTTACGCTCACGGCTTCAAAGCTAAAGAAGATGGCGAGAAACAAGCTAACAGTCAATACAACCAAGTTATCGTTGGTGCTGACTACGACTTCTCTAAACGTACTTCTGCTTTGATTTCTGCTGGTTGGTTGAAACAAGGTAAAGGCGTTAACAAAGTTGAATCTACTGCTGGTTTGGTTGGTCTGCGCCACAAATTCTAATCTGATACGGTTAGTTTAAAAAAGAGCCTGCTTTATGCAGGCTCTTTTTGTATCCTTGGATAAAATGCGGGGGGATACGTAGTATGCTGGTTGTAGGTCGGTTCGCATTTTTCCCCGACAAGCTGCTCTGTCTATACCATTATTTCTGATTCTTTCGGCGCAGAAATGGCTGGTGTGAATATCCTGTTTTATTTTAATCCGTTAAATAAAAGGTTGTCTGAATCCCTGTGTACGGCAGGCTTTTCAGACGACCGTTTTTTTTGGATAGAACTTAATCCGTGGGCTTTGGCCGCGAAATATGGCAGGTCAAAACAAGAGGGCTGCAATTTCGTCATTCACGCGCAGGCGGTAATCTAGAAATTTGAAGTTGCGGCATCCTTGAAATCTTCCCAAAATGCCGAGGCCGTCATTCCCGCCTGTGCGGGAATGACGGCGGTAGGGAGATTTCAGGCGACCTTACCTCAAAAATAATCTGCGGGTAAAGCTCATGCTGCGATGGGCCATCTTCATACAAGCGGGGCGGGAATGGAGAGTCTAGACTAACCTTTTGCAAAAACCGTACTACTTACCGCATTCGTAGGCTTCGATTTCGCCGACTTTCGGTGCGTATCCGCTATCCGTGTTGTGGCGCAAATTCAGCCAAATGTCCACCAATGCCCAGGCAGCGGGGGCGGCGATGACGTTTTGTCCCATGCACAATACCTGTGCATCGTAGTTTTCTACCGAGCCGCGCAATGTGATTAAATCATGCGCCGTTGCTGCCCGTATGCCGCGGACTTTATTGGCGGCAATCGCCGTACCGACTCCCGTGCCGCAAATTAAAATAGCGCGGTCGGCTCTCCCTGCCGCTACCTCCTGCGCCGCAGCAAATGAAAGCTGCGGATAGGTGCTATCCGGTGAGGATAAATCGGTTAGGCTGTCAACTCGCGGATCGTTTTGCAAATGCGCCTTGAGCGCGTTTTTTAATGTTGTCCCGTTGGCGGGAGCGGCGATAATCAAACGCATGGCTTACTCCTTGATGGTTGGAAGGTAAGGGTTTCCTTTGCGAATTTACCGTAATTTATGATATTGCAACAGGGTTTGTTTTTGTTGGGGGTGTCGGGCAGGAATTTTCGGCTTACGGGTGGAGCAGGGCGGGTTGGTAAACCCGACAAGGCATTGGGGCGAAAAGAATTCGTTGGGTCTTGATTTGCCCCTACGGTATTGCAGCCAAACCTGATTGAAGGTCATCTGAAATGCTTATTGCCGTTATTTCTTGTCCGCACAGGGAATGACGGCAGGTGTCGTATCAAAAAATAAATGAATCTGCCGTATTTGTTTTATCTGTCTTGGTTCCCACCAATCAAAAAAGGTCGTCTGAAAACCGGAAATCCCCATTTTCAAACGACCTTTTCATGTTTCAGCCCCTATCAAGCGTCAATATTTTGCGCAATAAGGGCGTTGTTTTCGATGAAGGCGCGGCGCGGTTCGACTTCGTCGCCCATCAGGGTAACGAACACTTCGTCGGCGGCGATGGCGTCTTCGATGCGCACTTTCAACAGACGGCGCACGGCGGGATCCATCGTGGTTTCCCAAAGCTGCTCCGGGTTCATCTCGCCCAAACCTTTGTATCGCTGGATGGACATGCCTTTTTGGGCGTTTTGGAGCAGGATGTTCAACGCGGTTTCAAAGCTGTCCACGTCGTACTCGCTCTCGCCTTTGTAGAGCTTGGCGCCCTCGCCAACCAAGCCTTTGAGCGCGGCGGCGGTTTGGGTGAGGGTTTGGTAGGCTTTGCTGTTGAGGAACTTGGGTTCGATGTAGCTGATCATGACGTTGCCGTGCAGCTTGCGGGTGATTTTGATGAAGCGGTTGCCTTCGTGTCCTTCGATGCGTTCAAGGGCGACTTCTTTTTCGTCGAGCAAGCCGGAAAGTTCGGCAACGGCTTTATCGGCGTTTTCAGACGACGTCAAATCAATGGGCGAAGCGTGCAGCATGGCACGTAGGACGAGTTCGTCCACGAAGCGGCTTTCCTGTTCGATGACGGTTTTCGCCAACAGGAATTGTTTGGCGGTATCGGCAAGTTCTGCGCCTTCGATGGTGCGGCCGTCTGAAACGATTTTGGCTTTTTCCAAGGCAAGGCCGAGCAGCCATTGGTCTTTTTCCAGTTCGTCTTTGAGGTAACGCTCCTGCTTGCCGTATTTGGCTTTGTAGAGCGGCGGCTGGGCGATGTAGATGTAGCCGCGTTCGACCAGTTCGGGCATTTGGCGGTAGAAGAAGGTCAGGAGCAGGGTGCGGATGTGCGCGCCGTCCACGTCGGCATCGGTCATGATGATGATGCGGTGGTAACGCAGTTTTTCGGGGTTGAACTCTTCTTTGCCGATGCCTGCGCCCAGCGCGGTAATCAGGGTGGCGACCTCTTGGCTGGCGAGCATTTTTTCAAAACGGGCTTTTTCGACGTTCAAAATTTTGCCTTTGAGCGGCAAAATGGCTTGGAATTTACGGTCGCGGCCTTGTTTGGCGGAACCGCCTGCGGAATCACCCTCGACCAGATAAAGCTCTGACAAGGCAGGGTCTTTTTCTTGGCAGTCGGCGAGCTTGCCGGGCAGTCCCAAGCCGTCCATCACGCCTTTGCGGCGGGTGATTTCGCGGGCTTTGCGGGCGGCTTCGCGCGCGCGGGCGGCATCGACGATTTTGCCGGTGATGATTTTGGCTTCGTTCGGATTTTCTTCGAGGAAGTCGGTCAGGGCTTGGTTGATGACTTCGTTGACGACGGGGCCGATTTCGCTGGAAACCAGTTTGTCTTTGGTTTGTGATGAGAATTTGGGGTCGGGCAGTTTGACGGACAACACGCAGGTCAAACCTTCGCGCATATCGTCGCCTGCGGTTTCAACTTTGGCTTTTTTGGCGACTTCGTTGGCTTCGATGTAGCTGTTGATGGTGCGCGTCATCACTTGGCGCAACGCGGTCAGGTGCGTACCGCCGTCGCGCTGAGGGATGTTGTTGGTGAAGCACTGCACGCTTTCCTGATAGCTGTCGTTCCATTGCATCGCGCATTCGACGCTCATGCCGTCTTTCTCGCCGAACGCGTAGAAGATTTTTTCGTGCAACGGCGTTTTTTTGCGGTTCATGTATTGCACGAACCCAGCCACGCCGCCGGAAAGGGCGAAGCTTTCGTGTTTGCCGTCGCGCTCGTCAATCAATTCGATGTCCACGCCGTTGTTCAGGAAGGAAAGTTCGCGGATGCGTTTGGCGAGGATGTCGAAGCTGTATTCGACGTTGCCGAAGGTTTCCGCGCTGGCGAGGAAGCGCACGGTCGTACCTTTTTTGTCGGAATCGCCGACAACTTTCAACGGCTCTTCGGTTTCGCCGCGCACGAAGCGGACGAAGTGTTCTTTGCCGTCGCGGTAGATGGTCAGCGTTACCCAGTCGGACAGCGCGTTGACGACGGACACGCCCACGCCGTGCAGACCGCCGGAGATTTTGTAGCTGTTGTTGTCGAACTTGCCGCCCGCGTGCAATACGGTCATGATGACTTCGGCGGCGGAGCGTCCTTCTTTCGGGTGGATGCCGGTGGGCATACCGCGCCCATTGTCTGCCACGCTGACGGAATTGTCGGCATGGATGGTTACGGTGATTTTGTCGCAATGTCCCGCCAGTGCTTCGTCGATGGCGTTGTCCAATACTTCGAACACCATGTGGTGCAGGCCGCTGCCGTCCTGCGTGTCGCCGATATACATACCGGGGCGTTTGCGTACCGCTTCCAAGCCTTCCAGCACTTGTATGCTGTCGGCGCCGTATTCTTCGTGTTTTTGGTCAGTCATGGTCTTTATCTGTAAGATTTTTTAAAAGAATTTCTGCTGAGGTCGTCTGAACGACAGTTGAACGCGCCACCCGGACGGTCAAGCTGTCCGACGGACGGAAATAGACCGTTATTATACCTGATTTTGCTGGAAAATTCAGCGTTTCGGGTGGGCGGAAAGGTCGTCTGAAACCTGTTTGTACTCGGTTTCAGACGACCTTTTTCATATTTTTTCCGTTTTCAACATTCCACAACGCGGACGGATACGGGGACGGCTTTTTTCTGTAGGGTGATGGCGAGTCCGGCAAGCGAGGTTTCTTTGTAGGTGGACTTCATGTCGCGCCCTGTTTGCAGCATGGTTTGGATGACTTCGTCGAGTGAGACTTTTTTGTCCGTGCCGTCTTCCAGCAGGGCGAGGGTGCCGAGTTTGAGGGCTTTTTCAGCGGCGATGCCGTTGCGTTCGATGCAGGGGATTTGCACCAGTCCGCCGACAGGGTCGCAGGTCAGCCCCAAATGGTGTTCCATCGCCATTTCGGCGGCGTTTTCGACTTGTTTGGGTGTGCCGCCGATGACTTCGGCGTATGCGCCCGCCGCCATGGAGCAGGCGACGCCGACTTCGCCTTGGCAGCCGACGTCTGCGCCGGAGATGGAGGCGTTGGTTTTGTAGAGGATGCCGATGGCGCCTGCGGTGAGCAGGAAATTTTCGACGCGCTTTTGTGTGGCGTGCGGGTTGAACTTGCGGAAGTAGTGCAGGACGGCGGGGATGATGCCGGCGGCGCCGTTGGTCGGGGCGGTCACGACGCGTCCGCCGGCGGCGTTTTCTTCGTTGACCGCCATGGCGTAAACCATGGGCCAAAGCTGGGTGTTGACGATTTCGGTTTCGCGCAGGGCTTTGAGTTTGGCGGCGAGCTGCGGAGCGCGGCGGCGGACGTTCAAGCCGCCGGGCAGTTCGCCGTCTGCCGCCAGCCCGCGTTTGATGCAGCCTTCCATAACGTCGGCAACGCCGGCGACGCGGCGGCGGATTTCGGCTTCGCTGCAACCGGCAAGCGCGGCTTCGTTTGCCAACACGGCTTCGGAAATGTCGAGCTGGTTCATGCGGCATTGGGCGAGCAGTTCGGCGCAGCTGGTGTAGGGGTAGGGGACTGGGCGCGTTTGTTCGGCTTGTTTGTCAAACTCTTGATCGGTAACGATAAAACCGCCGCCGACGGAGTAGTAAATTTGTTCTTTGAGCTTGCCGCCGTCTTTGCCGTAGGCGCTGAAATTCAGTCCGTTCGGGTGTTTGGGCAACACTTGATCGCCGCGTATGTTCAGGTCGCGGTCGGGAATGAAGCTGATTTCGCGTCCGTTGAGGCGGAGGATGTGTTGCGTGCGGATGCGTTCGAGACGGTCGGGGATGTCGGCGAGGGGGATGTCGTGCGGCAGGCTGCCTTCCAAGCCGAGCAGGAGGGCGTCGAATGTGCCGTGTCCGCGCCCTGTCAGTGCCAACGAGCCGTAAATGTCGATGACGATGCGCTCGGTTTGCACGTCCAGTCCTGATTGCTTGAGGTCGTCTGAAAAGGCGGCGGCGGCTTTCATGGGGCCGACGGTGTGGGAGCTGGAAGGGCCGATGCCGATTTTGAAAATGTCGAAAATGCTGATCATGATGTTTTCCGTTGATTTTATTGAATTACTTCTTCCGTTTCGCCCGCGGATGCCCCTCGTCGTAAACCTTTGCCAGATGGTCGAAATCCAGCTTGGTGTAAATCTGCGTGGTCGAGAGGTTGCTGTGTCCCAACAGCTCTTGCACGGCGCGGATGTCGCGCGAGGATTGCAAAAGGTGGCTGGCGTAGCTGTGGCGCATCATGTGCGGGGAAATATGTTGTTCGCTGCCCTGCTGCACCGCCCATGCCTGAAGGCGTTTTTGGATTTGCCGCTGTCCGAGCCGCGTGCCGTTTTTGCCGGTAAAGAGCGCGGTTTCGCCGTTTGCCGCGACGCGTTCGGACAGATAAGCGCGCAAGGCCTCGACGCTTTTGCCCGATAACGGGACTTGCCGCTCTTTCCTGCCTTTACCAGTCACGCTTACCCAGCCTTCGTCCAGCAACACATCGCCCAAATCCAATCCGTGTATCTCGCTCAGGCGCAGGCCGCTGCCGTACATCAGTTCAAACAGGGCATGGTCGCGCACCGCCAAACTGTCGTCGGCGGGCGAACTGTCGAGCATATGGTTCAACTCTTCCTGCGGCAGGGCTTTGGGCAGGCGTTCGGGCAGGCGCGGGGCTTTCAGGTTGAAGGTCGGGTCGTTGTCCATCATGCCCGACTGTACGAGCCAGCCGCAATATTGCCGCCACGCCGATAATTTGCGCGCCAGCGTCCGTTCGCTCAAGCCTTGTTGCGACAGCCGTTTCAACGCCGTCACAAAATCGCGCCGTTTCAAATCCTGCGCCGTTTCAGACGACCCCTCCGTCAAAAGCCGCACGAGTTCGGTCAAATCCCGCCCGTAGGCAGACAGCGTGTGCGCCGACTTGCCCTGCTGCCCCAGCATTTTCAAATAGCCGTCCAAAGACAGTCCGAAATCGCGCGCCAACATTTTCAGACGACCTCCAACACGGTTTTCAAAGCTTCCGGCAATCGGCACACTTTTTGACGCGCATAATCGAAACACACCATGCCCGTGCGCGCCCGCGCCAGCACCTTGCCGTCCGCGATGCGCGTCAGGCGGAACAACAATGCAAACCCGCCCTTGCCGATGTCCTCGACGCCCATTTCCGCCGACAATTCATCGCCGTACAAACCTTGTGCCAAATATTGCACCGCCGCGTCCGCCATAATCAGCCCCGCGCCGCCCGCGTCCGTTTCGTTCCAGCCCAAACCCGCCAGCCAGCGCATCCGCACCTCATGGCACAAGCGCAAAACGGCATCGTTCGCCAGATGACCGCCGTAATTCACATCGCCCACCTGCACGCACAAGGTCGTCTGAAACAACACCGCATCCACATCCGACACTGCAAACTTACCCATAACACACCTCCCGCCGCCGTTTCAGACGACCCCGAAAACAAACCGTTATTATAAACCATGTCAGACAAATGCCGACCGCACCGCTTGCCCGCCGCAGCCACAAAAAATCTCATTAACATATAAAGCCAGTGTAGCCCCGTGTAGTCTTTTAATAAGAAAAACATTATAATTTCCCACATCACCATCCCGCTACTTCACCAAGGAGATTTAAATGGCACTCGTATCCATGCGCCAACTGCTCGACCATGCCGCCGAAAACAGCTACGGCCTGCCCGCATTCAACGTCAACAACCTCGAACAAATGCGCGCCATCATGGAAGCCGCAGACCAAGTCAACGCTCCCGTTATCGTTCAAGCATCCGCCGGCGCGCGCAAATATGCAGGCGCGCCGTTTTTACGCCACCTGATTCTGGCGGCAGTCGAAGAATTCCCGCACATCCCCGTCGTCATGCACCAAGACCACGGCGCATCGCCCGACGTGTGCCAACGCTCCATCCAACTGGGCTTCTCCTCCGTCATGATGGACGGCTCGCTGATGGAAGACGGCAAAACCCCGTCCACCTACGAATACAACGTCGATGTCACCCGTACCGTCGTTAACTTCTCCCACGCCTGCGGCGTATCCGTCGAAGGCGAAATCGGCGTATTGGGCAACCTCGAAACCGGCGAAGCAGGCGAAGAAGACGGCGTAGGCGCAGTCGGCAAACTGACCCACGACCAAATGCTGACCAGCGTTGAAGATGCCGTGCGCTTCGTCAAAGACACCGGCGTGGACGCGCTCGCTATCGCCGTCGGCACCAGCCACGGCGCGTACAAATTTACCCGTCCGCCCACCGGCGACGTATTGCGCATCGACCGCATCAAAGAAATCCACCAAGCCCTGCCCAACACCCACATCGTCATGCACGGCTCCAGCTCCGTTCCTCAAGAATGGCTGAAAGTCATCAACGAATACGGCGGCAAAATCGGTGAAACCTACGGCGTACCCGTAGAAGAAATCGTCGAAGGCATCAAACACGGCGTGCGCAAAGTCAACATCGACACCGACCTGCGCCTCGCCTCTACCGGCGCCATCCGCCGCTTCATGGCAGAAAACCCGTCCGAATTCGACCCGCGCAAATACCTGAGCAAAACCGTCGAAGCCATGAAACAAATCTGTCTCGACCGCTACCTTGCATTCGGTTGCGAAGGTCAGGCAGGCAAAATCAAACCCGTCTCCCTTGAGAAAATGGCAACCCGCTACGCCAAAGGCGAGCTAAACCAAATCACCAAATAAACAACGGGACAATCAAACGGGCGGCAATCCAATCCGCCCGTTTTATTTTGAAGGGTATGGGTTAAGTTCAAACCCACACGGCGTTGCACTGCCCGTCCTGATTTAAACTTAATCCGCCAGTTTTCCAAACAAGATATAGTGGATTAAGTTTAAATCAGGACAAGGCGACGAAGCCGCAGACAGTACAGATAGTACGGAACCGATTCACTTGGTGCTTCAGCACCTTAGAGAATCGTTCTCTTTGAGCTAAGGCGAGGCAACGCCGTACTGGTTGAAAGTTAATCCACTATAAAAGGTCGTCTGAAAACGGCTTCAGGTTCAACACAACCTGCGGCGTTTGTTTTCAGACGACCTTTTTTGCCGTCACGGCGACTTTGCCGCCTTCCCCGCTAGCGTGCGATTCGATGACGGGTTGCGATTATTTGCCGTCAAGTCCTAAAGGGTGATCTGCCAAAGCCGTCATTCCCGTGCAGGCGGGAATCTTGAAATGTAAAGTTGCAGCCGCCTTGAAATATTTTCGAAATGCCGAGATTTAGATTCCCGCCTGAGCAGGTATGACGGTCGGCAAATGTCCTGTTTTCATTTTGGCTTACGATTTTTTTTACTTTAATGAATGCACCTGATGAACAGCAGGTTGAACCTGAAAAACAAAACCCTGCGCATGAAAGGCAGGGTTCGGGGGTTATCGGCAAATCTACACCTTGCTTTTGAGGATTTTGCGGATGGCGGAAAGCTGGCGGCGGCTGACGGGCAGGGGCTTGGGGATATCCAATATCTGCGCACCCCAGGCAGAATCGCTGTCGTCATCGTCGTCCAGCCGTATCAGGTAGTCTAAGGTGTGGCGGAAGGCGAGGGCGTTGCGGTGGAGGCGTATGATTTTTTCGCCCAACAATTCTTCCCAATAGACCAGGGTTTTGGGCAGTTCGTAGCTTTGTCTGTCGCCGGTAACCAGATAGACGGTTTTGTGCTCCGCCATCAGATAACGCGCCTGCTGCCATGGGATTTCGATCATGCGGTCGCGGCTGAAGACTTGGAAATGGGTAAAGTCGTCGGCTTTTTCGCGGTATTTTTCGCTGACCCGGTCCAATGCCGCTTGTAGGCGGGTTGAGCGGATGGGTTTGAGCAGATAGTCGGCTGCCGCCAGTTCGAAGGCGCGCAAGGCGTGTTCTTCGTAGGCGGTGGTGAAGATAATTTCGGGCTGGCGTTTGGCGACGCGTTTGATGCGTTCGACCAGCTCGAGTCCGGTAATTTCGGGCAGCCCGATGTCGGCAAATACGATATCGACTTCGTGCATACTCAACCAGTCCAAAGCGGGTTGTGCGTGGTGGAATACGTTGAGAATCACGACGTTGCACTCTTCGAGCAAGATGCGCAGGCGTTCTGCAGCGAGCACTTCGTCTTCAACAATAATGACACTTAACATAATGATTTTCTTTTGTTATTTTTAAGTTTTTGACAGTCGGGTGAAAAGTCGGCACAAATAGCCGTCTTCCCGTTATGCATTTGGTTACGGCGATTATAGTAAATATGAAGTATTAATGTGCAGGTTATGTAAAAAAATAATTACATTCGAATAATATCTCGAGTAATTTGTTGCAATCTCGCCAATCTACTCCGTAACTATATCATGTATTGGTATTTTATGCGGCTGCCAGTGTTCTATCGCCCAAGATAAAAGCGCCTGCGGGCGGGAAACTTCGGGTGCGGGCGGAAGGTTGAGGTATTGCAGGACTTGGCGGAGTAATTGTTCTTTATGGTTTTCGTCCAAGGCGGGGGCAAGCGTCTGCTTCGACCATTTCTGCCCGTGTTTGTTGACCAAAAGCGGGAGGTGGGCGTAATGCGGGGTAGCGAAGCCGAGGCTGCGTTGCAGGTAGATTTGGCGCGGGGTGGAAACGAGCAGGTCTTGCCCGCGTACGATGTGTGTAATGCCTTGGTCGGCATCGTCAGCAACGACGGCAAGCTGGTACGCCCAAAATCCGTCGGCGCGCAAGAGGACGAAGTCGCCGATGTCGCGGGCGAGGTTTTGGGCGTAATGTCCGACGATACCGTCGTCAAATCCGATGGTTTCGTCATTGACGCGGATGCGCCATGCGGGTGGTTTGTCGGTGTGGGGGCGGTCTTCGGGGCGGCGGCAGCGTCCGTTGTAAACGAATCCGTCGGCACCTTGGGCGGCGGCCGCCTGCCAGTCTTTGCGGCTGCAATAACAGGGATAGAGCAGGCCTTTTTCTTTCAGACGACCCAAGGCGTCCCTGTACAGCGAATGGCGGAGGCTCTGCCAAACGACTTCGCCGTCCCATTCGAAACCGAAGGCTTCAAGCGTGTGCAGGATATGCGCGGCGGCACCGGGCATTTCGCGCGGCGGGTCGAGGTCTTCCATACGGACCAGCCATTTGCCCCGGTTTGCGCGCGCATCGGCGTAGGATGCAAGCGCGGTCAGCAGCGAGCCGATGTGGAGCAGGCCGGTGGGGCTGGGGGCGAAGCGTCCGATATAGTCGGTTGGTAGGGGTGCCGTCATGGTTTTGGGATTGGGGCGGGTTGTTGGAAATCGGTTTGGGCGGGACTTGCCGTGTGCGTTTTAACTGCGTTGCGGCAGGGTTTT
Source organism: Neisseria sicca (assembly GCF_017753665.1). Taxonomy (NCBI): domain Bacteria; kingdom Pseudomonadati; phylum Pseudomonadota; class Betaproteobacteria; order Neisseriales; family Neisseriaceae; genus Neisseria; species Neisseria sicca. The sequence continues at coordinate 2,011,197 of NZ_CP072524.1, read as the reverse complement.
CAGACGACCTTTGGGGATAGGTCGTCTGAAAACGGGCAAACTATACCAAGCAACTGCTTCTGCGGGCAATGTTATAATGCCGTTTCAACACATTACGGACAGATTCCATGCTCATCGATACTTCACGTCCCATTCTTGCCGTCGATACCGGTACGTCTTTTCTCTCACTCGCTTTGCGTGCGGACGGCGAGGTGCGCCTGTATCATGAAAACGTCGGTACGCGCCAGTCAGAACTCATCCTGCCGCAGATTCGCGTGTTGTTCGAACAGGCGGACATAGGCGCGTCGGATTTGGGCGGCATCGTTTATGCGCAAGGACCGGGCGCGTTCACCGGATTGCGTATCGGGGCGGGTGTCGTGCAGGGTTTGGCAACCCCTTTCGACACGCCTGTTGTCGGCGTGCCGAGTTTGGATGCGGCGGCTTATCTGGTTCCCGACTGCCCTTGCGTATTGGCGGCGACCGATGCGCGTATGGGCGAAGTGTTTTATGCGTGGTTTGACACGCAATCCCATATGCGTTTGGGCGATTATCATGTCGGCAAGGCTTCGGAAATCGTTTTGCCGAAAGGACAAACCTTCGGAGCGGGTGTGGGCAACGCCTTTGCCTTGGCTGACAAACCGCCTTTCGACGGCATACCGTCCATGCCGACTGCCGCCGATTTTCTCGAGCTGGCACTGAGCGGGCGTTATCCTGCGGCAGACGCCGCACATGCCGAATTGTTATACGTCCGCGACAAGATCGCCCTGACGGCAAAAGAGCAGGCGGAAAGGAAGGCGAAACCATGAACATCCGTCGGGCAAACTCTGATGACTGTGCCGCCCTGACCGCAATCGATGCGGCGGGCAATCCCTCGCCTTGGTCGGAGCGGCAGTTTCTCGAAGCGGTAGAAAATCCTGCCGATACCGTTTGCGTCTGCGAACGCGGAGGCGAAATCTGCGGTTTTGCCGTCTGGCGCGAAATCTGCGGCGAGTCCGAGTTGCACCTGATTGCCGCCGCCCCGGCGTGCCGCCGACAAGGCATCGCCTCAAAACTTTTGGCATATTGGTTTCAGACGGCCTCAAGCCAAGGCGTATCTCGCCTGTTGTTGGAAGTTCGCGCAGGCAATGCCGCCGCCATCGGCCTCTACCGCAAATACGGTTTTATCGAAACAGGCCTGCGGAAAAATTATTATCCCCTGCCCGAGGGCGGATATGAAGACGCAATTTTGATGGAAAAACCATGTTAAGCAGCCGTTACCTCCATTTGCACGAAGCCTTGGGACTGGGGCCGATGTGGCTCAAGCGCGGGGCAAAAACCATTCCCGCTGCTTTGACCGCTCCCAAAACCGGTATGCCCAAACCCGCGGCAGCGTCGGTTCAGACGACCATCCCCCGTCAGGAACGCACCCTGTCGGCAGGGGCGCATCAGGCGCGTCTGTCGGCAATGGCAGCCGTACACGGCGGAAACCAACAGGACGTACCCGAGCGCGAAATGCCATCCCCGCAAACCGCGGCTGTCGAAGCAGCCCGTCAGTCCGAGGCAAAACCCAAGCAGGAAACGCCTGCGGACAAACAAACCCGCAGCATCCAAAACACGGCAGATTTGCCTGCCGCTCCGCACCATTCAGACGACCTCCCGCGCCTGTCCGCCACAGTCAAAACTGCGCACCTGATGGTGGTCAGCATCTGCCCTTCGACCGAAGACACGCTGCACGGCGAATTGTTCCACGGCGAAACCGGCGTCCTGCTGGACAATATGCTCGCCGCCATCCGACTCAGCCCGGAGCAGGCGCACAAAACCAGTTGGGTGAAAGCCGCCCCTGTGTTCAGCCCGCATCCCTCGGAAGCGCAAATCCATGCCGAATTGCCTGCACTGAAGCATGAATTGGAATCGTCCCAAGCCCGTGCGGTATTGTTTTTAGGTCAGATTTTCGAACAGAAAGAAATGATGGCGGTCATGGACGAATTGTGTGGCGGCATACCGTATTTCACCATCCCGCACCCCGCCCGCCTGCTGCGCCAACCGCGCCTGAAGGCATATGCCTGGCAGGTGTTGAAGAAAGCGGCGGCTGTGTTGTAGGGTTGATTGGAACAAAGGTCGTCTGAAACTTGGGAATAGGGTTTCAGACGACCTTTTTGCATTTTTTCAGCGGAGACGTTTTGCGGACGGCACACGCGCCGAGATGATGGTAAAGATTACATTCCGTCATTCCCGCGCAGGCGGGAATCCACTGGAAATCCTATGCAACGGGTGTTTGCAAAACAGCCGGCCGTAGCGTGGGCTTTGTCCACAGACAGGGTTTGATGACGCGCAGGTGTAAAGATAACCGCGTTATTTACATCACAAAAGGTCGTCTGAAAATCTAGTCTTTACGGACGATAGCGAAAATATAGAGCCTGCTCTAAAGAGTATTTTTCGCTATCTTTATTCGTGGGCAAAGCCCACGCTACGTTGTAAGTCTGAGATCAAATGTTTGTATAGTGGATTAAATTTAAACTAGTACGGCGTTGCCTCGCCTTGCAGTACTATTTGTACTGTCTGCGGCTTCGTCACCTTGTCTTGATTTTTGTTAATCCACTATAAAACGGTTGCTGAAATTCAAAAATGGATTCCCGCCTGCGCGGGAATGACGGCATGGAGGATTTTTGTTTAATTGATGGGCTGTTTTTGTGGGAAAAGCCCGCATTACAGTTTGAAAAACAAACAGCCGTAGCGTGGGCTTTGCCCACGGATTGTTTTCGGAAAAACAAAGGTCGTCTGAAAACCCAAAACTTACAATCTGTCCTTACGAACGGTAGTCTGCGTTGATGGAGACGTAGTCGTGCGACAGATCGCAGGTATAGACGGTGGCGGCGGCTTGTCCGCGGTGGAGTTTGATGCGGACGGTGATTTCGTCTTTAGCCATTACTGCCTGCCCTTGTTCTTCGGTGTAGCTTGCGGCGCGGCCGCCGTTTTCGGCAACCAGTACGTCGTCCAGATACATTTCGACGGTGTCGGTGTCCAAATCGGCGATGCCTGCGTAGCCGATGGCGGCGAGCAGTCTGCCGAGGTTGGGGTCGGAGGCGAAGAAGGCGGTTTTGACCAGCGGCGAGTGGGCGACGGCGTAGGCGACTTGGCGGGCTTCGTCGCGGGTTTTGGCGTTTTCGACGCGGACGGTGATGAATTTGGTCGCGCCTTCGCCGTCGCGGACGATGGCTTGGGCGAGTTCGAGAGCGAGGCTGCCGAGCAGGTCTTTGAGCTGTTTGTAGCGCGGGTCGGCGATGTTGTCGATTTCGCTTTGGCTGTTTTTGCCGGTGGCGATGATGACGAAGCTGTCGTTGGTGCTGGTGTCGCCGTCAACGGTGATGGTGTTGAAGGTTTCGTCGGCGATTTCTTGGGTCATCAGTTGGAGGATGGGTTGGGAAACTTTGGCATCGGTGGCGATGAAGGAGAGCATGGTCGCCATGTTGGGATGGATCATGCCGGAGCCTTTGGCGATGCCGGTGGCGCGGACGGTGTGTTTTTCGCCGACGCTGCCTTCGCGCGAGGCGGATTTTGGCACGGTGTCGGTGGTCATGATGGCGCGTGCGGCATCCGCCCAGTCGGCGGGCTGCATTTTGGGCAGGGCGGCGACGATTTTGCCGACGGGCAGGGGCTCGAGGATGACGCCTGTGGAGAAGGGAAGGACTTGGGAGGGTTTGCAGCCGGTTTGTTCGGCGGTGGCGGCGCAGGTTTCGATGGCGTCGATTCTGCCTTGCGCGCCTGTGCCGGCGTTGGCGTTGCCGGTGTTGATGATGATGGCGCGTACGCCGTCTTCGTCGAAGAGGTGTGATTTGGCGATGTGGACGGTGGCGGCGCAGAAGCGGTTGGTAGTAAAGACGGCACCGACGGTGTTGCCGCCGGAAAGTACCATCAGGGTGAGGTCGGCGCGGTCAGTTTGTTTGATGCCTGCGCGGGCGGTGAAGAGTTGGATGCCGTCGATGTTCAGTAGTTGGTCTGCGGTTTTTTCTGTAAGGTTGACTGCCATTTTGCTGCTCCTTTGTTTGGGGTTGTTTTTGATTTGGTTTTCAGACGACCTTTTGGTTCATCGGGGTCGTCTGAAAAGTGTTCAGAATCCTAATACGGGGATGATAATCGGGGCGATGGCGGCGGTCAGCACGCCGTTGAGGGTCAGCCCCAGCCCTGCGTATGCCGCCATGCGCCGGCTGCGCTCGAGTGAGGCGGCGATGCCCATGGCGTGTGAGGCGGTGCCGAGCGACATGCCGACAGACGAGGGCATGACGACTGTGTTTTTAAGTACGGTATAACCGGCGATCTGCCCGACCAGCCCGGCGACAATGACGGTGGCGGCGGTGATGGCGGGGATGCCGCCTATGGTGCGGGTGATTTCGATGGCGATGGGGTTGGTCACGGATTTGGCGGCGAGCGAGAGGACGACTTCGCGCTCCGCGCCCAGCCATTTGGCGAAATACATGCCTGTGATGATGCCGGTCACGCTGCCGGCGAGCTGCGAGACGATGACGGGCAGCCACTGGCTGAAGATTTTTTGACGGTTTTGGTAGAGCGGGACGGCGAGCGCGACGACGGCGGGCTTGAGCCAGAAGTCGATAAACTGCGCGGCATCGTGGTACACGGCGTAATCGATGTCGAGGATTTTGAGGTAGGCAATCAGGGTAACGGTACTGATTAAGACGGGGTTGAGCAGCAGATAGCCCGTCCGCGCGCGGAGGATGAGTGCCAGCGCGTAAACTGCCAGCGTCAGGAAAAGCAGGACGCTGGGCTGTTGCCACAGGGAAAGGATGCCGTCCATCAGATTTTCTCCCGTATCCATTGATGCACTTTGCCCGTAACCAACAGGACGCACACGGTACTGGCGGCGGCGGAGACGAGTATCGACAGCCAACTGTCGGCAATCAAATCCAAATAGCTGATGACGGCGACACAAGGCGGCACAAGGAAAAGCGTCAGGTTTGCCATCAGCGCGTCGGTAAGCTGCTGCAACCACTCGGCTTTCACCCACTCCGCCTGAAGCATGGCAAACAGAATGCCCATGCCGATGATGCTGCCGGGCAATTTGATGCCCGTAAGGTAGGCGGCGGTTTCGCCGAGTGCGAGGCAGCCGAGCAGGACGAGCAAGGCGCGTATGGTGTGCATGGGTCGGGTTTCCTCTATGGTTTGCCGCTTTGCAGACGGGCGGTTTATGAATCTTTGTTAATAATTGAATCATAACGCCCTTGGGGTCGTCTGAAAACCCGTTTGCCGGTTTGATTTTGCCCAGGCCGCGTTTTCAGACGATCTCGTGCATGACGCAGGCGGCCCGGTCTATTAAAATCACCGTTTCAGACGACCTTTAAAGAAAGAACACTATGTATCACGCATTCGGCGGTGCGGCAGGCGTACGCAACCTGACCGACCGCTTTTACGACTTGATGGAACTCGAGCCGCAATACCGCGCCCTGCGCCAGATGCACGGCGAAGACATGACGCTGATTCGCGAAAAACTCTACGAATTTTTCAGCGGCTGGCTCGGCGGCCCGCCCTTGTTCGAGCAGAAATACGGCCATCCCATGCTGCGCGCGCGGCACATGCCCTTTGCCGTGAATATGCAGGTGCGCGACGAATGGGTCGCCTGCTTCGCCCAAGCCATGAACGAACTGGAAATCAGCAAAGACCTCGCCGAGCCCGTCCTTATCCGAATTTTTGCGATGGCGGACTGGATGCGCAACCAAAACGAAGAAGGCGTAGACCCGCCCATGCCGCCGATGGCGGTCGATCCCGCAATCCGCATTCCCGAGCTGAAAAACGTCTTAAAGCAATACGGCGTGGACGGTTATTTCCCAACCTTCCCGGCTTGAGGTCGTCTGAAAAAAGCGAATCCCTTCCCGTTTTTCCTGTTTGATAAAAGGGCTGCTGCTGTAAAGTTGCAGCCGTTGCACTCAATCAATGGCGGAGAATCCCAATAACGATATTTCTGCCGGTAACAGTCAGGCAAAGTGGCAAAATAGCATTTTAAATGCAGTCAGGATAGAATTACGACATTTTCAGACGACCTCGGCCGTCGTCTGAAAATGTCGTGATTTTTTATGAAACATATAGTGGATTAACAAAAATCAGGACAAGGCGACGAAGCCGCAGACAGTACAAATAGTACGGCAATGCGAGGCAATGCCGTACTGGTTTAAATTTAATCCACTATACATCAGGGAAGTTTGAAATGAATACATGGTTGAAAAAAATGATGGTTGCTTTGCTGGCTTTGGGCATAGGGCAAGCAACTTGGGCTGATAATGTGCCGGATTTTAAGGAAACGTTTCAAGTTGCGAAGCAAGGAAATGCTAAAGCCCAATATAATTTGGGTGGGATGTACTACAATGGGAAAGGAGTTCGTAAGGACTATGCACAGGCAGTGCAGTGGTATCGCAAGGCGGCAGAACAAGGGCATACTAAAGCCCAATTTAATTTGGGTTTGATGTACAACAACGGGCAAGGAGTCCGTCAAAACGATGCACAGGCTGTGCATTGGTATCGCAAGGCGGCAGAACAAGGGAATGCTAAAGCCCAATATAATTTGGGTGTGATGTATGAAAAAGGACAAGGTGTCCGCAAAGACTATGTTGAAGCGGTCAGATGGTATCGCAAGGCGGCAGAACAAGGGATTGCAGAAGCCCAATTTAATTTAGGTTTGATGTATTACAACGGACAGGGAGTCCGTCAAGACTATGTACAGATAGTGAAGTGGTTTCGCAAGGCTGCAGAACAAGGGATCGCACAAGCCCAATTTAATTTAGGTGTGATATACGACAATGGGCAAGGAGTTCGTAAGGACTATACACAGGCAGTGCAGTGGTATCGCAAGGCTGCAGAACAAGGGTTTGCACAAGCCCAATTTAATTTGGGTGTGATGTACGAGAATGGGCGAGGAGTTCGTCAGGACTATATACAGGCAGTGCAGTGGTATCGCAAGGCGGCAGAACAAGGGATCGCACAAGCCCAATATAATTTGGGTTTGATATACAACAATGGGCAAGGAGTTCGTCAGGACTATATACAGGCAGTGCAGTGGTATCGCAAGGCGGCAGAACAAGGGATTGCAGAAGCCCAATTTAATTTGGGTGTGAAGTATGCCAATGGGCAAGGAGTTCGTCAGAACTATAAGATTGCCAAAGAGTGGTTTGGTAAGGCTTGTGATAATGGATTCCAAACAGGTTGTGATGCTTATAGAAAATTGAATCAGGCAGGATATTGAATTTTTCTAAATGCCGTCTGAAAAAACTTAGGACAAAACCACAATGACTTTCCAAAACAAAAAAATCCTCGTCGCCGGACTTGGCGGCACGGGTATTTCCATGATTGCCTATCTGCGCAAAAACGGCGCGGAGGTTGCCGCTTATGATGCGGAGCTGAAACCGGAGCGCGTGTCGCAAATCGGCAAGATGTTTGACGGGCTGGTGTTTTACACGGGTCGTCTGAAAGATGCGTTGGACAACGGGTTCGATATTCTGGCGCTCAGTCCTGGCATCAGCGAGCGTCAGCCGGATATCGAGGCGTTCAAACAAAACGGCGGGCGCGTGTTGGGCGACATTGAATTGCTGGCGGACATTGTGAACCGCCGCGGCGACAAGGTGATTGCGATTACCGGCAGCAACGGTAAAACCACGGTAACGAGCCTGGTCGGCTATCTTTGCATCAAGTGCGGGCTGGATACCGTTATCGCGGGCAATATCGGCACGCCGGTTTTGGAGGCGGAATTGCAGCGCGAAGGCAAAAAGGCGGACGTGTGGGTGTTGGAGCTTTCCAGCTTCCAACTGGAAAACACCGAAAGCCTGCGCCCGACTGCGGCGACGGTGCTGAACATTTCCGAAGACCATCTCGACCGCTACGACGACTTGCTCGACTATGCGCATACCAAAGCCAAGATTTTCCGTGGCGATGGTGTGCAGGTTTTGAATTCAGACGACGTGTTCTGCCGCGCCATGAAGCGCGCCGGGCGCGAGGTGAAATGGTTTTCGTTGGAACACGAAGCCGATTTTTGGCTGGAACGCGAGACGGGTCGTCTGAAACAAGGCGATGAAGATTTGATTGCCACGCAAGACATCCCGCTGCAAGGCTTGCACAACGCTGCCAACGTCATGGCTGCCGTCGCCTTGTGCGAAGCCGTCGGTTTGCCGCGCGAAGCATTGCTCGAACACGTCAAAACCTTCCAAGGCCTGCCGCACCGAGTGGAAAAAATCGGCGAGAAAAACGGCGTGGTGTTTATCGACGACAGCAAAGGCACGAACGTCGGCGCGACCGCCGCCGCGATTGCCGGTTTGCAAAATCCGCTCTTCGTCATTTTGGGCGGCATGGGCAAAGGGCAGGACTTCACGCCCCTGCGCGACGCACTTGCCGGCAAGGCAAAAGGTGTGTTCCTAATCGGCGTCGATGCGCCGCAAATCCACCGTGATTTGGACGGCTGCGGTTTGAATATGACTGACTGTGCTACTTTGGAAGAAGCGGTGCAGACGGCATACGCCCAAGCCGAAGCGGGCGATATTGTGCTGCTCAGTCCCGCCTGCGCGAGCTTTGATATGTTCAAAGGCTATGCGCACCGTTCGGAAGTGTTTATTGAAGCGTTTAAGGCTTTGTGAGGCCGTCTGAAACATGAAAAGAGGGTTGGTTTTACCGTAAACCTTGTGCGCCATTGCCTCAAAGGTCGTCTGAAAACGTTAAGGCGGTTTCAGACGACCTTTTTGCATCAACGGCAAACTTGTTCTTTTCCTTTATCCGGTGTTACTGTTTCTTAAAAATTGCCTATGCGGGCGAACGGCGAGGCGGCGGGCAGCTATGCCTGACAGACAAAACGTGTGTTTATCAATCCGAGCTGATGCCGCCGCCCGCCGCACAAAAAGCCATGCGCCTGCTGTTTGGCACGCTGCGTTTGGGTTTTCTTTTGAAAAACAACCCGTTTTTAGAAAAAGAAGCCGCCGCCGCGCTGCAATACGTCGGCTATACATCGCCGCTGAACATGAGCGGCAACCCAGCCATGAGCGTGCCGCTTTACCGGCATCACGGGCTGAGACCTTTGCAAAATTCCCCCAAATCCCCTAAATTCCCACCAAGACATTTAGGGGATTTCTCATGAGCACCTTCTTCCGGCAAACCGCACAAGCCATGATTGCCAAACACATCGACCGCTTCCCACTATTGAAGTTGGATCAAGTGATTGATTGGCAACCGATCGAACAGTACCTGAACCGTCAAAGAACCAGTTACCTTCGAGACCACCGCGGCCGTCCCGCCTATCCACTGCTATCCATGTTCAAAGCCGTCCTACTCGGACAATGGCACAGCCTCTCCGATCCCGAACTCGAACACAGCCTTATCACCCGCATCGATTTCAACCTGTTTTGCCGTTTTGACGAACTGAGCATCCCCGATTACAGCACCTTATGCCGCTACCGCAACTGGCTGGCGCAAGACAACACCCTGTCCGAATTGCTGGAACTGATTAACCGCCAACTGACCGAAAAAGGCCTAAAAGTAGAGAAAGCATCCGCCGCCGTCATTGACGCCACCATTATTCAGACCGCCGGCAGCAAACAGCGTCAGGCCATAGAAGTTGATGAGGAAGGACAAGTCAGCGGTCAAACCACACCGAACCCCCGCCAATACCCATGAGTGCAACCACCTGTCGCCTTTGCTGGAAGGGATAGCCGAAGGTACGACCGTCTATGCCGACAAAGGCTACGACAGTGCGGAAAACCGGCAACATCTGAAAGAGCATCAGTTGCTGGACGGCATTATGCGCAAAGCCCAACGCAACTGCCCGCTAACAGAAGCGCAAACCAAACGTAACCGCTATTTGTCGAAGACCCGTTATGTGGTCGAACAAAGCTTCGGTACGCTGCACCGTAAATTCCGCTACGCCCGGGCAGCCTATTTTGGTCTGGTTAAAGTGAGTGCGCAAAGCCATCTGAAGGCGATGTGTTTGAACCTGTTGAAAGCGGCTAACAGGCTAAGTGTGCCTGTTTGCGCCTAAAAGGCGGCCCGGATGCCTGATAATCAGGTATCCGGGCAGGATTAAGGGGGGGATTTGGGTAAAATCAGGCGTAATTAGGGGCGAAAACAGCCGAAAACCTGTGTTTGGGTTTCGGCTGTCGGGGGAAGGGCTTTTTTGCAAAGGTCTCGGGCTGCCCGTCGGCACCCAGTTCGCCGCCGCACACGGACGCGAAGACACGCTGCTTAGCCTCGCCGCGCAGTTGGAACAGATACAGCCGTGGGTGGAAATACCGCAGGTGGTTTAGGGTTTGCATTTGATAAAAAGCGGTCTGTTTGATCGAAGAAAAGATTCATAAAAGGTCGTCTGAAAACATAAAAACGTTTTCAGACGACCTTTTATCGGTATCAAAGAGCAGGGTAGGGCGCAAAGAACGCCGGAATCCGACTGTCTTTAAAGAATCTGAATTGTTGCTTTGGCAAGAAACCTTTAGAATGACGTTTTTCTGATTTTCGATATTTTCAGACGACCCGTATATCCAAAAGGTCGTCTGAAACGTTTGTTCCGTAACGGATGTTTGTTCATGATTAGTCTTTCCAAAATTCTCGACCGCCCGATTTCCCGCAGCGGTCAGAAATTCGATACATCGCTTTTGTGGATGACGGTGTTGATGACCGTGTTCAGCCTGGTGATGATTTATTCCGCTTCGATTGCTTACGCGGCGGCGGAGGGTGGTACGCAGTTTTCTTTTGTCGGCAAGCAGGCTTTGTTTGTCGCGGTCGGTGTTTCTGTGTGCATCGGCCTGTCTTTTATCAGCATGAACACTTGGAAAAAGCTTATGCCCTGGTATTTCGGCTTCTCGGGGCTTTTGCTGCTGCTGGTTTTGTTTTTGGGGCGGGAGATTAACGGGGCAACCCGCTGGATTCACGCGGGACCGGTCAATATCCAGCCGACGGAGTTGTTCAAGCTTGCCGTCGTTTTGTATTTGTCCAGCCTGTTCACGCGCAAGGCGGAAGTGTTGCAGAGCGTGAAGAAGATTATGTTTCCGGGCGGGCTGATTGCCGCGGGTTTGGTGTTGATTATGTTCCAGCCCGACTTCGGTTCGTTCGTCGTCATTGTCGGCGTTACGATGGCTATGGTGTTTTTGGCGGGTTTCCCTGCCAAGTATTTCATCATGATGGGGATGATTCTGGCTTCATTCATGACAGCGGCGATTATGCTTGCGCCTTACCGCATGGCGCGCGTGTCGGCGTTTTTGAATCCGTGGGCGGACCCTTTGGGCAAAGGCTACCAGTTGACGCATTCGTTGATGGCGATTGCGCGCGGCGAATGGTTCGGTCAGGGTTTGGGCGCGAGTTTGGAAAAGCGTTTCTACCTGCCCGAGGCGCATACTGACTTTATCTTTGCCGTTATCGGCGAGGAATTCGGCTTTTTGGGTATGTGTATTTTGGTTGCTTGCTATGTTTGGCTGGTCGTCCGCGCCTTTTCCATCGGACGGCAGGCGCGCGATTTGGATTTGACGTTCGGCGCGTATGTCGCCAACGGCATCGGTGTTTGGATAGGTATTCAAAGTTTCTTCAATATCGGCGTCAACATCGGCATTTTGCCGACCAAGGGGCTGCCGTTGCCGTTGATGTCTTACGGCGGTTCGGCGGTTGTGGTCATGCTGGTGTGCATCACTTTGTTGTTGCGCGTCGATTATGAAAACCGCAAAAAAATGCGCGGTTACCAAGTGGAGTAAATCATGGGCGGTAAAACTTTCATGTTGATGGCGGGCGGTACCGGCGGCCATATTTTCCCTGCGCTGGCGGTGGCGGATTCATTGCGCGCGCGCGGCCATCATGTGATTTGGCTGGGCAGCGAAGGCTCGATGGAAGAGCGCATCGTGCCGCAATACGACATCCTGCTCGAAACGCTGGCGATTAAAGGCGTGCGCGGCAACGGTATCAAACGTAAGCTGATGCTGCCGTTTACTTTGTATAAAACCGTCCGCGAAGCGCAGCGGATTATCCGCAAACACCGCGTCGAGTGCGTCATCGGTTTCGGCGGCTTCGTTACCTTCCCCGGCGGCTTAGCGGCGAAGCTGTGCGGCGTGCCGATTGTGATTCACGAGCAAAACGCCGTGGCAGGTTTGTCCAACCGCCAACTCTCGCGCTGGGCGAAGCGGGTGTTATACGCTTTTCCGAAAGCGTTCAGTCACGAAGGCGGTTTGGTCGGCAACCCCGTCCGCGCGGATATTGCCAACCTGCCTGAGCCTGCCGAACGCTTCCAAGGGCGTGAAGGTCGTCTGAAAATCTTAGTGGTCGGCGGCAGTTTGGGTGCAGACGTTTTGAACAAAACCGTACCGCAGGCTTTGGCTTTGCTGCCCGACGATGCGCGCCCGCAGATGTATCACCAATCGGGTCGAGGCAAACTGGGCAGCTTGCAGGCGGATTACGACGCGCTGGGCGTGAAAGCCGAATGCGTGGAATTTATTACCGACATGGTGTCCGCCTACCGCGATGCAGACTTGGTGATTTGTCGTGCCGGCGCGCTGACGATTGCCGAGTTGACGGCAGCAGGGCTGGGCGCGCTGCTGGTGCCGTATCCTTACGCCGTCGATGACCACCAAACTGCCAATGCGCGTTTTATGGTGCAGGCGGAGGCGGGATTGCTGTTGCCGCAAAGTCAGTTGACAGCGGAAAAACTCGCCGAAATCCTCGGTGGTTTAAACCGGGAAAAATGCCTCAAATGGGCAGAAAATGCCCGCACGCTGGCTTTGCCGCACAGCGCGGACGATGTGGCGGAAGCCGCCATCGCGTGTACGGCATGATGACATGATGTGATGAACGAAACAGAGGTCGTCTGAAAACCCAAAAACAGGTTTCAGACGACCTTTTTGCAACTTGGCAGCCTTATTGTGCGGGAGTATGATGTAAATAGGAATCTCTCTCATTGGAGGCTGCCATGTCTGCAAAAATCTCTCCCGAAACCGTTTCCGCCCTGTCCAGTACCATGCTGATTCCCCTGTGGGCGAAGGCTGTGGAGCAGGGTAGGGCGCAGCCGCTTTTGCGCGATGACGAAGCCGTGCGGATGTTGGATAAGATTGACTACGACTTCAGCAAGTTTGCCAAAGTCAAAGCATCGCAGGTCGGCTGTTGCGGGCGGGCGAAGCTGTTGGACGATATGACCCGGCACTTTATCGCCGAACATCCCGACGCCGTCGTCGTGCAAATCGGCGCGGGGCTGGATGCGCGTTACGAACGTTTGGGCAAGCCGCGCATTACCGATTGGTATGATTTGGATTTGCCGGAAGTGATTGAAGTGCGGCGCATGCTGCTGCCCGAATCGGACAATCATTATCTGGGCGCGTCCATGTTCGACGAAACATGGATGAACACCGTCGCCGCGCACGGCAAACCCGTGTTGCTCGTGATCGAAGGCGTGTTGATGTATTTCGAAGAGGCGCAGGTGCAGGGCTTTTTCAAACAGGTTGCCCGCCGCCTGCCGAACGTCCAACTTGCTTTCGACACTATCCCCAAGGCCTACATTGGACAAAGCAAACGCCACGACGCACTCGGTAAAATGGACAAACCACCTGAGTTCTGCTGGGCGATAAGCGGCACGGACGACATCCGACGGTTGATGCCGGGTGTGGAAATTATTGAAGAAGCGGGCTTGAGCAGCGTCTGCAAACCACGTTATCCGTGGCTCTTGCGCCTTGTGTATGCGACCGCGTGGGGACGGCGCAAATTGGATATGCGCTTGATGAGGATACAAGTGCCGTCAAGTTGATAAACGAGAGGTCGTCTGAAAACGGTTTTCAGACGACCTTATGTTTTGTTTTTGCTGGTATTTTGGTAGCTGAAGTCGAGTTTAAAAATGGGTAATTCACCGCTGAACGAAACCTCTTTTTCACCCGTATTGCCACCAATGTGAAATCCTGTATGCCAAAACATCTTTAATTTACAAGAAAACTATGGCGCAGAAGCGGATAGCCCTTTAAAATAACGCCTTTACGCATCGAAAATCCACCGGAACGCAACATCATGATGAAAAATCGAGTTACCAACATCCATTTTGTCGGTATCGGCGGCGTCGGCATGAGCGGTATCGCCGAAGTCTTACACAATTTGGGCTTTAAAGTTTCCGGTTCGGATCAGGCGCGAAATGCGGTTACCGAGCATTTGAGCAGCTTGGGTATTCAAGTTTATCCCGGTCATACCGCCGAACACGTCAACGGCGCGGATGTTGTCGTAACTTCTACCGCCGTCAAAAAAGACAATCCCGAAGTCGTCGCTGCGCTGGAGCAGCAAATCCCCGTCATTCCCCGCGCCCTGATGCTGGCGGAACTGATGCGCTTCCGTGACGGCATCGCCATCGCCGGTACGCACGGCAAAACCACGACCACCAGTCTGACCGCTTCCATTCTCGGTGCGGCTGGTCTCGACCCCACTTTCGTTATCGGCGGCAAACTCAATGCTGCAGGTACCAACGCCCGTTTGGGCAAAGGCGAATACATCGTCGCCGAAGCCGACGAGTCCGATGCGTCCTTCCTGCATCTGACCCCGATTATGTCCGTCGTCACCAATATCGACGAAGACCACATGGATACCTACGGACACAGCGTCGAAAAACTGCATCAGGCGTTTGTTGATTTTATCCACCGTATGCCGTTCTACGGTAAAGCGTTTTTGTGTATCGACAGCGAACATGTCCGTGCGATTTTGCCCAAAGTGAGCAAACCTTACGCCACTTACGGCTTGGACGATACCGCCGATATTTACGCGACCGACATCGAAAGCGTCGGCGCGCAAATGAAATTTACCGTTCATGTCCAAATGAAAGGATCTGAACAAGCGCCGTTTGAAGTTGTGTTGAACATGCCCGGCAGACACAATGTCCTCAATGCCTTGGCAGCCATCGGCGTGGCGCTGGAAGTCGGCGCATCCGTCGAAGCGATTCAGCGCGGCTTGCTCGGTTTCGAAGGAGTTGGTCGCCGCTTCCAAAAATACGGCGAAATCAAGCTGCCCAACGGCGGAACCGCGCTTTTGGTGGATGATTACGGACACCATCCCGTCGAAATGGCGGCGACCCTCTCCGCCGCACGCGGCGCGTATCCGGAAAAACGTTTGGTGCTTGCCTTCCAGCCGCACCGCTATACCCGCACGCGCGATTTGTTCGAAGACTTCACCAAAGTCCTCAATACCGTTGATGCGCTGGTGTTGACTGAAGTTTATGCCGCCGGCGAAGAACCGATTGCCGCCGCCGACTCCCGCGCCCTTGCCCGCGCCATCCGCGTATTGGGCAAACTTGAGCCGATTTACTGCGAAAACGTCGCCGACTTGCCCGAAATGCTGTTGAACGTTTTGCAGGACGGCGATGTTGTGTTGAACATGGGTGCAGGCAGTATCAACCGCGTGCCTGCCGCGATGTTGGAGTTGTCGAAAAAAGCCTGAGGCGCAAACTTTTAGCGTGATGCCGCGATAATTGCCTGATGAAGCGATGTTCCATCAGGCGAATAAACAAGATTAAGGTCGTCTGAAAACCCGATTTGTTTTCAGACGACCTGTATCAAAAAATGAAGCAATCAAGAAAGAACAAAAACAATGCAGAATTTTGGCAAAGTAGCCGTATTGATGGGCGGCTTTTCCAGCGAACGCGAAATCTCGCTGGATAGCGGTGCTGCCATTTTGAATGCCTTAAAAAGCAAAGGCATAGACGCACACGCCTTCGATCCTAAAGAAACACCCTTGGCGGAATTGAAAACCCAAGGTTTCCAAACTGCTTTCAATATCCTTCACGGTACTTACGGCGAAGACGGTGCCGTTCAGGGCGCGTTGGAATTGTTGGGCATTCCTTATACCGGCAGCGGTGTCGCCGCTTCCGCCATCGGCATGGACAAATACCGCTGCAAACTGATTTGGCAAGCCTTGGGGCTGCCTGTTCCTGAGTTTGCCGTCTTGCACGAAGACTCCGATTTCGATGCCGTCGAACAGCAACTCGGCTTGCCTATGTTTGTTAAACCGGCAGCCGAAGGTAGTAGTGTCGGCGTTGTGAAAGTCAAAGAAAAAGGTCGTCTGAAAAGCGTTTACGAAGAATTGAAACACCTTCAAGGCGAAATTATTGCCGAGAGATTCATCGGCGGCGGCGAATACTCCTGTCCCGTGTTGAACGGTAAAGGCCTGCCCAGCATACACATCATCCCAGCGACTGAGTTCTATGACTACGAAGCCAAATACAACCGTGACGACACTATTTATCAATGTCCGTCCGAAGACTTGAGCGAGGCTGAAGAAAACCTGATGCGCTCTCTGGCAGTCCGCGGGGCGCAGGCAATCGGGGCAGATGGGTGCGTGCGCGTCGATTTCCTCAAAGATACCGACGGTAAACTTTACCTCTTGGAAATCAACACGCTGCCCGGTATGACGAGCCACAGTTTAGTACCGAAATCCGCCGCCCATACCGGCGTGGATTTTGCCGATTTATGTATTGAAATTTTGAAAACCGCACATGTGGGATGACGCAAGCGCACTGGGTCGGCTGACCCGCTGGCTGTTGCTGCTGATGGCATTGATGCTCATCGGTACCTGCATAGCCTGGCTATACAACTCCAATCATTTTCCCGTCAAACAAGTGTCCATACAGGGCAAGCTGACTTATTCTGACGGAAAAGCCCTTCAGCGCGCCGCTCAACAGCATACGCGCGGCAATATTTTCCGTGCCGATTTGGACGGTATTCAGGCGGCCTTTCAAAAGCTGCCGTGGGTGGATTCCGCTATGGTGCGCCGCCGCTTCCCCGATACCGTCGAAATCCATTTGACCGAGCGCGTGCCTGTTGCCCATTGGCGCAGCGGCGGTTTGGTCGATACCAAAGGCAATGTGTTTGACGCCAAGCTCAAAGCCAAGTTGCCCGTTTTTGAAGGACAGCCGGGTACAGGCAAGGACATGGTCAAACACTACGAAGAATTTTCCGGCATCCTCCGCCGGCAAAATTTGGCGATTAAAGAACTGATTTATACGCCGCGCTCCGCTTGGTTGGTGGTCTTAGACAATGGGATTACCGTCAGACTGGGAAGGGAAAACGAAATCAAACGCTTACAGCTTTTCGCCGAAATTTGGCCAACGCTGTTGCGTAAAAATCAAAATCGGTTATCCTACGTTGATATGCGGTATAAAGACGGATTTTCCGTGCGTTACACATCAGAGACGTCGTCTGAAAATGTTTCAGACGACTAAAGCCAAACAAACAACGTGAAGCAAC
This sequence comes from Neisseria sicca, assembly GCF_017753665.1. Taxonomy (NCBI): domain Bacteria; kingdom Pseudomonadati; phylum Pseudomonadota; class Betaproteobacteria; order Neisseriales; family Neisseriaceae; genus Neisseria; species Neisseria sicca. The sequence goes on along the minus strand of NZ_CP072524.1, from coordinate 1,994,020 downwards.
TATTGCCAATACAGACAAATAGTTATAACTCCAGCGAAATAACGAGCAAATATAATGGAACAACAAGGTAAATATATCAGTGCCCTCGATATCGGCACATCCAAAGTCATCGCCCTGATTGGCGAAGTACAAGACGACAACGAAATCCATATTGTCGGACTCGGGCAGGCACCATCTCGCGGCCTGAAAGCAGGCATGGTAACCAATATCGACGCAACAGCCCAAGCCATTCAGCAGGCGGTCAATGAAGCAGAATTGATGGCGGACACCAAAATCAGCCACGTTACAACCGGTATCGCAGGCAACCATATCCGCAGCTTGAATTCGCAAGGGGTTGTCAAAATTAAGGACGGGGAAGTTTCGCAAGCCGATATCGACCGCGCCATTGAAACCGCCAAAGCCATCAATATCCCGCCGGATCACAATATCCTGCATACCGTGGTACAAGAGTACATTATCGACAACCAACCCGGTGTCAAAGAACCTATCGGTATGAGCGGCGTCCGACTCGATACCCGCGTACATATCATTACTGGTGCCAATACCGCCCTGCAAAACATCCAAAAATGTATCCATCGTTGCGGTTTGCAAATGGATCAAATCATGCTTCAGCCTTTGGCGAGCGGTCAGGCTGTTTTGACTGAAGACGAAAAAGATTTGGGCGTGTGTGTCATCGACATCGGCGGCGGTACGACCGATATTGCCGTTTATACCAACGGCGCCATCCGCCATACTGCCGTGATTCCCGTGGCGGGCGATTTGATTACCAAAGACTTGGCACAAGCACTGCGCACCCCGCACAGCGCTGCCGAATACATTAAAATCCACTACGGCGTCGCGATTCCTGATATGGAAGGCTTGGACGAAATGGTTGAAGTCCCTAGCGTCGGCGACCGTCAGCCCCGTCAGATTTCACGCCGCGTTTTGGCAAGCGTCATCGGTCCGCGCGTTGAAGAAATTTTGGAATTGACCCTGAACGAATTGCGCCGTTCCGGCTTCCCTGAAGAAGTCCTCACGTCAGGTATCGTTCTGACCGGCGGCGCATCTATGCTGACCGGTATTGTTGAGCTTGCCGAAGAAGTGTTCGGCCTGCCTGCACGCATCGGCGTGCCTCAAGAAATGGGTGGTGTATCCGAACGCATCCGCAATCCGCGCTACTCAACCGCCATCGGTCTTTTGCAGGCGGCAAGAGGTGAGGAAGACGGCGCGCCGGTGACCGGTGCGATTGTGGTTCATGATCAGACTGAAAAAATCAGTTTGTGGGCAAAACTGATGAAATTCGTTAAAGACAATTTCTGATCGTTCCGTTACTTTGCTTACAGGGAAAATGAGTTGTTGTCGGAATGAAACTACTTTCAACAATTAAGAACCTGTATGCTTTCGTTAAAAAATGTAGTAAAAAAATGACGGCAATGGTGAATGAATAAGAAGTATTTTGCCAGCGTCGGAATACTTCTTATATAATACGGATAATATCTAATTTTTGGACCGTCCTCGATGCAGGGCGCGCAGGAGTCATTTGAATGGAATTTGTTTACGACGTAGCTGAATCAGCCGCAAGCCCTGCGGTCATTAAAGTAATCGGCTTGGGTGGCGGTGGTTGCAATGCTATTAACAACATGATTGCCAACATCATCCAAGGTGTTGAATTTATTAGTGCCAATACTGATGCCCAATCTTTGGGCAAAAATAATGCGGCAAAACGCATCCAGTTGGGTACCAACCTGACCCGTGGTTTGGGCGCAGGTGCCAATCCTGAAATCGGCCGTGCTGCGGCACAAGAAGATCGCGAAGCCATCGAAGATGCTATTCGCGGCGCAAATATGTTGTTCATCACCACCGGTATGGGTGGCGGTACCGGTACCGGTGCGGCTCCTGTGGTTGCCGAGATTGCCAAAGAAATGGGTATTCTGACCGTTGCGGTTGTTACCCGTCCGTTCGGCTACGAAGGTAAACGCGTACACATCGCCCAAGAAGGTTTGGAGCAGCTCAAAGGTCAGGTCGATTCATTGATTATCATCCCGAACGATAAACTGATGACTGCATTGGGCGAAGACGTGACCATGCGTGAAGCGTTCCGCGCTGCGGACAACGTCCTGCGTGATGCCGTAGCTGGTATTTCCGAAGTAGTTACCCGTCCCGGTTTCATCAACCTTGACTTCGCCGACGTTAAAAACGTAATGGGCATCAAAGGTATCGCCATGATGGGTTCTGGTTTTGCACAAGGCATCGACCGCGCCCGTTTGGCAACCGAACAAGCGATTTCCAGCCCGTTATTGGATAATGTAACTTTGGATGGTGCGCGCGGCGTATTGGTGAACATCACTACCGCTCCGGATTGCCTGAAAATGTCCGAATATCGTGAAATCATGAAAGTGGTTAACGAGAATGCACATCCTGAAGCTGAATGTAAATACGGTACTGCCGAAGACGACAATATGGGCGAAGACGCTATTCGCGTAACCATTATTGCGACTGGTCTGAAAGAAAACGGCAGCGAAAACCAAATGCGTGCGGCAGTCCGTACACAAAAATTGGTTAGCGGAAATGCCGAAGCAGCTCACTCTGCGCAAGCTGGTAATGTGGATGGCTTGGTTCGTACCAACAGAGGTATCCGCTCAATGAATTTGACTGCCGCGGATTTCAGTAACCAATCCGTTTTAGACGATTTTGAAATTCCGGCTATTTTGCGTCGTCAAAATAATTCGGACAAATAATTCATTCTGTTAAAAAAGCCTGCCACATCGTTGGCAGGCTTTTTATAGTTTAGAATATTGGAGGCTTTGCCTTTTTATACTTCATTAAGTATAGTCTCGACTTTCGACCTATTGTCTGCCGAACGGCTGAATGATAGGATTGCGTCGGTAAGTGTAGTGTAATCGCTCAAAATCCGAATAAGCGGCTGATTTCAGACGACATCAATGATGCGCAGAAAGCCACTGTCTTCGATTTTGGCGATTCGTTATGTTTAACTGCATATCAATGATTATATAAGGAAATACAGTATGAACCGTCGTCAATTCTTGGGTGGTACAGCCGTTTCTTTGGCAGCCGCCGCCTCATTCGCCCGCGCTCACGGAAATCATAGCCATAAAGGTCATTCCCACGCTGCTCCTGCTGCTGCGTCCAAAACCTATGAAGCAGCCAGAAAAGCGGCTGCCCACTGTGTTGAAGCAGGTCAAATCTGTTTGGCACACTGCATCCGACTGCTGAGCCAAGGCGATACTTCTATGAAAGACTGCGCAACAGGCGTCAACCAAATGCTGGCTTTGTGCGGCGCGCTGCAAAACCTTGCCGCCCAAAACTCTCCGCTGACCCCTTCTTTGGCAAAAGTCTGCGTCGAAGCGTGCAAACAATGTGCCGCAGCGTGCAAACAACACGCAGGTCATCATGCAGAATGCAAACAATGCTATGAGTCTTGCCTTGCCTGCATCAAAGAGTGCGAAAAAATCGCTGCTTAATTGACGTAGTCAATCACCGGTCTGTCTGTGAAACAAACTTTGTTTTGCAGGCAGACCGGTTTGTTTTAAATGGGAGGACTTTCACAAATTGATTTGAAATGTAAGTTTTGTTTGTATAGTGGATTAACTTTAAACCAGTACGGCGTTGCCTCGCCTTGCCGTACTATCTGTACTGTCTGCGGCTTCGTCGCCTTGTCCTGATTTAAATTTAATCCACTATAGAATGTTGTGTCTTTGCCTACAAAATCTTGCCATAAATTTAAAATTTCACGCGCTGGCGAAAAACGGTATGTTTAGGATTATTAAGTTCTGTAACGCGCCCCGTTCTGAAATGAAGACAACAGGTTGCAAGACTTCAATCTTAACCATTCCAATGGTCTTAAAATTTCTGCCAAACACATGATTTTCACGCTTCTTAACAGACGTTTTCTTGATAAGGTCGTCTGAAAATTGCCCGACACCTTGATAAGCTTTACAATGCAAGTAATTAAAATACATCCCGCCTTATCTTCCCTTTCATGAGTTCCGTACCCTTCATCGAAATGAAAGACGTTGCCTTCGCGTATGGCGACCGTCCGATTCTGAACAATATCAATTTCAGCATTCCCCAAGGAAACTTTGCCGCCGTGATGGGCGGTTCGGGCAGCGGCAAAACCACGCTGATGCGGCTGATTACGGGTCAGATTCATCCTCAGTCGGGTAAGATTTTGATTGAAGGACGTGATTTGGCGGGTTTTTCGGCTGATGAATTGTACGAACACCGCCGCCGCATGGGCGTGTTGTTCCAGCATGGCGCGCTGTTTACCGATTTGTCAGTATTCGACAATATCGCTTTTCCGATGCGAGAACTGACGCGCCTGCCGGAAGCGGTTATCCACGATTTGGTTTTGTTGAAATTGAACGCGGTCGGTCTGCGCGGCGTGGAAAACCTGATGCCGTCCGAGTTGTCCGGCGGGATGTCGCGCCGCGTCGCGCTTGCCCGTACGATCGCGCTCGACCCTGAAATCATGTTGTACGACGAGCCGTTTACCGGCCTCGACCCGATTTCCTTGGGCGTGATTGCCCACTTGATCAGCCGCGTCAACAAGGCTTTGCGTTCGACCAGCATTATGGTGACACACGACATTGAAAAATCTTTGGAAATCGTCGATCAAGTGATTTTCTTGGCGCACGGCGAAATTATGTTCTCCGGCTCGCCGCAGGAAATGCGCGAACTGGATTCGCCTTGGGTGCGCCAGTTTGTCGGCGGGCTGGCAGACGGCCCCGTCGCATACCGCTATCCCGCGCAAACGTCGTTGCAGCAAGATTTGCTTGGGTAGTTTTCAGACGACCTCGGTTTGCAGACGTCGTCTGAAACGTCTGTACCGTTGTTGCCTGAAGCCGAAATTATTTTTCAGACGACCCATCACCATCATCCTACAAGGTCGTCTGAAACCCGTTAATCCGTAATGGAAACCTATGAATTTTATCCGTTCCGTCGGGGCGAAAACCCTCGGCTTTATTCAATCTCTCGGCAGTATTACGCTGTTTCTGCTGAACATTCTGGCGAAATCCGGTACGGCTTTCGTCCGTCCGCGCCTGAGCGTGCGCCAAGTGTATTTTGCCGGCGTGCTGTCGGTGTTGATTGTTGCCGTCTCAGGGCTGTTCGTCGGCATGGTTTTGGGTTTGCAGGGCTATACGCAGTTGTCGAAATTCAAATCCGCCGATATTTTGGGCTATATGGTCGCGGCTTCGTTGTTGCGCGAACTGGGTCCGGTGTTGGCGGCGATTCTGTTTGCCAGCAGCGCGGGCGGTGCGATGACCAGCGAAATCGGTTTGATGAAAACGACCGAACAGCTCGAAGCGATGAACGTGATGGCGGTCAACCCTGTCGCCCGCGTGGTTGCGCCGCGCTTTTGGGCGGGCGTGTTTTCCATGCCGCTTTTGGCTTCGATTTTCAACGTGGCGGGGATTTACGGCGCGTATTTGGTCGGCGTGACCTGGCTGGGCTTGGACAGCGGCATTTTCTGGTCGCAAATGCAGAACAACATCACGATCCATTACGATGTAATCAACGGTCTGATCAAATCCGCCGCATTCGGCGTGGCGGTAACGCTGATTGCCGTGCATCAGGGCTTCCACTGCGTTCCGACCTCGGAAGGTATTTTGCGCGCCAGCACGCGCACGGTGGTTTCGTCCGCCCTGACGATTTTGGCGATTGACTTTGTGTTGACCGCATTGATGTTTACGGATTGACAGGTCGTCTGAAAACGAAACAAAGAACATTGGATATTCAAGGAACTTTAATGAAAAAGAATGTATTGGAATTTTGGGTCGGACTGTTTGTCCTGCTCGGCGTGGCAGCGGTCGGCTTTCTCGCTTTCCGCGTGGCGGGCGGCGCGGCGTTCGGCAATTCCGGCAAGACTTATACCGTATATGCCGATTTCAGCGACATCGGCGGCCTGAAAGCCAACGCGCCGATCAAATCCGCGGGCGTATTGGTCGGACGCGTCGGTTCCATCGAGCTTGACCCGAAATCCTATCAGGCAAAAGTCCGCCTCGATTTGGACAGCAAATATCAGTTCAGCAGCGACGTTTCCGCGCAAATCCTGACTTCCGGCCTGTTGGGCGAACAATATATCGGCCTGCAACAAGGCGGCGATACTGAACCCCTCGCCGCGGGCGATACCATTTCCGTTACCAGCTCCGCCATGGTTCTGGAAAACCTGATCGGTAAATTCATGACCAGCTTCGCCGAGAAAAACGCGGCAGGCAGCGACGATGCGGCAAAAACAACCGAATAAACGTACACCATCATATTCAAACTAGGACACTTAATCATGAAAAAAACTTCTTTCATCAGCGCACTGAGCATCGGCATCTTGAGCATCAGCATGGCGGTTGCCGCCCCTGCCGACGCAGTGAACCAAATCCGTCAAAACGCCACTCAAGTATTGAGCATCTTAAAAAACGGCGATGCCAACACCGCCCGCCAAAAAGCCGAAGCCTACGCGATTCCCTATTTCGATTTCCAACGCATGACCGCGCTGGCAGTCGGCAACCCTTGGCGTACCGCGTCTGACGCGCAAAAACAAGCGTTGACCAAAGAATTTCAAACCCTGCTGATCCGCACCTACTCCGGCACCATGTTGAAATTCAAAAACGCCAACGTCAACGTCAAAGACAACCCCGTTGTCAATAAAGGCGGCAAAGAAATCATCGTCCGCGCCGAAGTCAGCGTACCCGGTCAAAAACCCGTCAACATGGACTTTACCACCTACCAAAGCGGCAACAAATACCGTGCCTACAACGTCGCCATCGAAGGCGCGAGCTTGGTAACCGTGTACCGCAACCAATTCGGCGAAACCATCAAAGCAAAAGGCGTGGACGGACTGATTGCCGAGCTGAAAGCCAAAAACGGCAGCAAATAATGCAAAGACAAGCCATGCCGTCCGTTTTCAGACGACATGGCTTTCGCACACAATAACCTTCAGGTTTTATCATCCAAGATTAAGTTGACAAGACAGCCATGCAAACCGAACTTCGCGACGGCACGCTTCACATCAGCGGCGACATTACCGTCAAAACCTTGACCGCCGACGCCTTTACCCGCTTCAGGCAGCAATGTCGTCTGAAAGACACCCACGCGGTCGATTTGAGCGGCGTCGGACGCGCCGATTCCGCCTGCGTGTCCCTGCTGCTTGACGCACTGCGCCGCCCTGACGGGAAAATCACCCTGCAAGGCATACCCGAATCCGTGCGCACCCTGTCCGAGCTTTACGAAATCAAAGACTGGTTGAAACCATGAAAAAAACCACCGCTTCACTCCTACTCCTCATCGGCATTGCCTCAACACCCGCATTTGCCGAAACCAACCCCGCCGACCCTTACGAAGGCTACAACCGCGCCGTCTTCAAATTCAACGACAAGGCCGACCAATACGTCCTTTCCCCTGTCGCACGCGGCTATCGCAAAGTAACGCCCAAACCGGTGCGTACCGGCGTGATCAACTTCTTCAACAACCTGCGCGACGTCGTCAGCTTCGGCAGCAACGTTCTGCGCCTTGACGTCAAACGCGCCAGCGAAGACCTCGTCCGCGTCGGCATCAACACCACCTTCGGCCTTGGCGGTTTAATCGACGTAGCCGGTGCAGGCGGCGTACCCAGCAATAAAAACACCCTCGGCGACACCTTCGCCACATGGGGCTGGAAAAACAGCAACTACTTCGTTGTCCCCCTGTTCGGCCCATCTACCGTACGCGATACCATTGGCAACGCCGTTACCACCGTCTACCCAGTTAAAAACGCCGTCTTCCACACCAGAGCAGGACGCTGGGGCACAATCGGCCTGCAGGCCATCAACACCCGTGAAGAACTGCTCGACCTGACCGACGGTTTGGAAGACGCCGCCATCGACAAATACAGCTACACCCGCGACCTTTACATGAAAGTGCGCAGCCGCCAAACCGGCGGGACATTACCGCAAGGCGAGGATGACAATATCGACATCGACGAATTGGTGGACAGCGATGCGCCTGCGGCAACCGATTTTGCCGAACCGTTCCCGCAATCCGCTTCCGAATTTGAGCAGATTCCTGCCGAATAATCTTATTAAGGTTGTCTGAAAACCTTTTCAGACGACCTCAATCTATTTTCCTGTAACGATGATGAACCATTCCCCCGTTATCGCCATCAGCGTCGGCGAAGCCTCCGGCGACCTGCTCGGCGCGCACCTTATCCGCGCCATCAAACAACGCCGCCCCGATGCGAAATTCATCGGCATCGGCGGCGAACGCATGAAGGCGGAAGGGTTTGAGAGCCTGTACGACCAGGAAAAACTGGCGGTGCGCGGCTTTGTCGAGGTGGTCAAACGCCTGCCCGAAATCCTAAAAATCCGCAAAGGGCTGGTGAACGACCTCATCCGCATCAAGCCTGATGTCTTTGTCGGCATCGACGCACCCGATTTCAATTTGGGCGTGGCGGAAAAACTCAAAAAGGCGGGCATCCCCACCGTCCATTATGTCAGCCCGTCGGTGTGGGCGTGGCGGCGTGAACGGGTGAACAAAATCGTGCATCAGGTCAACCGCGTGCTGTGCCTGTTCCCAATGGAGCCGCAGCTTTACCTCGACGCGGGCGGCAAAGCCGAGTTTGTCGGTCATCCGATGGCGCAAACCATGCCGCTGGATGACGACCGTGCCGCCGCGCGCGCCAAGTTGGGTGTGGCCGACGAAGCTGTCGTGTTCGCCTTGCTGCCGGGTAGCCGTGTCAGTGAAATCGACTATATGGCTCCTTTGTTTTTTCAGACGGCCTTATTGCTGCTCAAACGCTATCCGCAGGCGCAATTCCTGCTCCCCGCCGCTACCGCCGCCACCCGCAGGCGCATCGGTGAAATTCTGGCGCAGCCCGAATTTTCCGTTATTCCCGTTACCATCACCGACAAACAGTCCGATACCGTCTGCACCGCCGCCGATGTCGTGTTGGTAACCAGCGGTACCGCCACCCTCGAAGTTGCCTTGTGCAAACGACCGATGGTCATCAGCTACAAAATTTCACCGCTGACCTATTTTTATGTGAAACACAAAGTCAAAGTGCCGCATGTCGGCCTGCCCAATATCCTGTTGGACAAAGCTGCCGTACCGGAGCTTTTGCAACACGATGCCGAGCCGGAAAAACTCGCCGCCGCCGTTGCTTATTGGTACGACCACCCCGAAGCCGCCGCTGCCCTGAAACAGGATTTTCGCGAACTGCATTTGCTGCTGCGCAAGGATACCGATGCGTTGGCGGCTGAAGCCGTATTGTCCGAAGCAGGCTTTTAGCGAAACCCGCTGCACTCGTTTTCACTTCGTTGAAGCTACGCTTTCAGACGACCTCTGATACTTATTGCCTGATAAAGAGCATGTCCGACCTGCGGGCTGAATCTGATGGTTTTGCAGTAAATTCAAATCAGAAAACCACGCGCCGTCATTCCCGCACAGGCGGGAATCTAGAAGTTTGAAATGATGACAATCTTTAAATAGTTCTGAATGGTTGAGGACTGGATTCCCGCCTGTGTGGGAATGACGGCGGGGGCGATAGGTGCAGCATCAAAAATTAAGTGAATCGGCCATATGGCTTGTCGGGCATGAATGCCCACCGAAATTGACAGGCCCATTTTTGTAGCGTGGGCTTTGCCCACGAAAACCGTTTCACAGCATAAAAATAGGGCAGGGCGGGCTTGAACCACCCTACAAGACCGACGCTGCTTCCACGCAGGTAGAAATGACAACGGCACCCGCCATATCATTCAAAAGGCCGTCTGAAAACCTTTTCAGACGACCTCTCCCGTTAACCGAACCTTATCACTGAAACTATATGTCTCCCATCCTCCTTGCGGGCGTGGACGAAGCAGGGCGCGGGCCGTTGGTCGGCAGCGTGTTTGCCGCCGCCGTTATCCTGCCCGAACGTTACGACCTGCCCGGCCTGACCGATTCGAAAAAACTCAGCGAGAAAAAGCGCGATACTCTGGCAGTGTTGATCAAAGAACAAGCCGTTTCGTGGAGCATTGCCTCCGCGTCGCCCGAAGAAATCGCCGAACTCAATATCCTGCACGCCACCATGCTGGCGATGACCCGCGCCGTCCAAGGTTTGGCGGTCGTGCCGGATAAGGTGCTGATAGACGGCAACCGCGTTCCGAAAGATTTGGGCATTCCCGCCGAAGCCGTCGTCAAGGGCGACAGCAAAATCATCGAAATCTCCGCCGCCTCCGTCCTCGCCAAAACCGCGCGTGATGCCGAAATGTACGCGCTTGCCGAACGTTACCCGCAATACGGTTTCGACCAACACAAAGGTTACGGCACGACGCAACACCTCGCCGCCCTGCAAAAATACGGCGTACTGCCCGAACACCGCCGAGATTTCGCACCCGTGAAGGCGTTGCTGGCGCAGGGCAGGTTGTTTGAGTGAGGGCAGAATGGCTTAAAGGTCGTCTGAAACGCTTTCAGACGACCTTTTCTTTACATCCCGTTACAAAGCCGTGTATGCTTCGCGTTTAGACGGATGTGAAACAAATATCAACGGCCAAACAGATTTTGATGTTTGTGTGTTACTTTATTTCACTGTCCTCCTAATCAATAATTTTATCAACCGATACCGCACATACTATTTATGAACACTATTGCACGAATCAGCCACTTTGTCGGCAAAACCTTCTCATTTTGGGCGGCATTGTGCGCCGCCGTTGCTTTCTTCGATCCCGAATTGTTCAAGTGGGTACTGCCTTACATCACTTGGCTTTTGGGCATCATTATGTTCGGCATGGGGCTGACGCTGACGCCGTCAGATTTTAAAATTGTCGCCAGTCATCCAAAAGCCGTCCTTATCGGCGTGGCAGCGCAGTTTATCATTATGCCGCTGACTGCCTATTTTTTGGTCAAGTTGTTAAATTTGCCTGCTGAAGTTGCCGTGGGCGTGATTTTGGTCGGCTGCTGTCCGGGTGGTACGGCCTCCAATGTGATGACTTTTTTGGCGCGCGGCAACGTTGCCTTGTCCGTCGCAGTTACATCGGCTTCCACCTTGCTGGCTCCGCTGCTGACGCCTGCTATTTTCCTGCTTTTGGCAGGTGAAATGCTCGACATCAATGCGCAGGCGATGTTTGTTTCCATTGTTCAAATGGTGTTGCTGCCCATCGCGCTCGGCGTGGTTGCACATACTGTGTTCCGCAAACAGACCGAACGCGCTACCGCTGCCTTGCCTTTGGTTTCTGTCGTTGCCATTGTGCTGATTATCGGTGCGGTCGTCGGCGCGAGCAAAGGCAAAATTATTGAGAGCGGGCTGTTGATTTTCGGTGTCGTGGTATTGCACAACGGCATCGGCTACCTGCTCGGCTTCTTTGCAGCCAAAATCTGCAAGCTGCCGTACGATGCGCAAAAAACGCTCGCTATCGAAGTCGGTATGCAGAATTCCGGTTTGGGTGCGGCATTGGCGGCCGCGCATTTTGCCGCAGCCCCTGTCGTCGCCGTACCCAGCGCGCTGTTTAGCGTGTGGCACAACATTTCTGGCTCGCTGCTCGCATCTTATTGGTCGGCGAAAGCAGATAAAGAATCGAAAGCGGAATTGTCCGATTAAAAGAGTTCGGCAAAAGACAAAAGGTCGTCTGAAAGTTTTCAGACGACCTTTTATTATTGCCGGATGGAAATCAACGGCGGCGTATCTTCAACGTTCGCACTGCCATTGCTCCAATATTGCCCTGAGTTCCTGCGGGTTGCCATATCCGTTGTCTGCTGCCGCCTGAAGGTAATCGTAGGCGGCGGGAACATTCATGGCGGTACCTTGTCCGTGGTAGAGGAGGAATGCCGAATAATATTGCGCTTCAGGATGGTTTTGTTCCGCCGCTATGCCGAACCAGTACGCCGCCGAACCGGCATCGGCAGGAATGCCCAGACCGTGATAATAGATTTTGCCTAACCCGGCTGCTGCATCGGCATGATTGCAGACGGCGGCTTCCAGATAAAGCCGTCGTGCGCGCGCGTAGTCTTTTTTTTGTCCGATGCCGTCAAGGCAGGCGGTGGCAGAGCGGCAAAGCTGCTCGGTTTCCTGACGCTGCAAGGCTTCGGATTTGAGTTTTTCGTAATGTTCGGGTTGGTGCAGGGCGGCCTCGCTGAGCAGCTTCTGTACGGCGGCCATGCTGCCCAATGCGGCGGCGTGGCGGTAGTATTGTTGCGCGGCGGATAAGTCGGGGCGTATGCCCAGTCCGTAGCGGCAGAGGTCGCCCATCAGGCATAACGCGTCCGGAAACTGCCTGTCTGCGGCGGTTCTGGCGTATTTGAATGCCTGTAACGGGTCGCGGTCGGTCAGCTTGCCGGTCAGATATTGCCGTGCCAGGGCGGTTTGCGCCGCCGCATTGCCCTGAACGGCGGCAAGCCTGTACCAAGACAGGGCGTCTTGGTTTCCTTTTGCAGCCAATAAATCTGCCAGCAGGATTTGTGCTTCGACCCAGCCGTGTTCGGCGGCATATTCCAAATAGACTTCTGCCTGCGCAGAATCGGCAGAAACGCCGCAGCCGTAAAGGAAGGATTTCCCTAATTGCAGGCATGCCTGCGACCAGCCCTGGGAGGCTGCCTGGTTGTACCAATTTAGCGCCTTTTCCCAATTATCCGCCAAGGCATACTGCCGCGCGATAAGGTATTGCGCTTCAGGGGATTGCGGGGCGGCGCATTGTGCCCAATAGAGAAATTGCAGGTCGTTGCGTTCTGCGTAATAACGCATCAGTGCGGTTTGCGCCGCTGAGAACCCGCGTTCGCCGAAATCTGCGTAGGCAGCCAGCAGTTTGTCGGCAGCCAGCCCGAAACGGTCGCTCCAATGCAGCAACCTGTATGCCTTATCCGGAAACCCTCCGGATGCGATGTATTCTATGCCTGATAATACCCTACGGTTTTCCTTGCCGCCAAGCAACATGCCGCACATACGGTATACCGCTTCTTCGTTCCCGTCTTCCATGATTTGCCGCAAAGGCAAAAAGTCCCGAAGATTGCCCTCGAAAGGGGGTTCTGTCGGGACGATATCTTGCAGCGATAATCGTTTGGGAATGATGGTCATGGCATCGGAATAGGCATTTTGAGTAGTGTATTATACTGTTTTCTGTAATTGTGTGTCAGCGTTTGTTCAGAATCTTGAAATTTGGAACCGGTATTTTTGTCGGTTTGCCGCATTGATACGGTAGCATTTGGCAGGAGATGCGTAGATTTCGGGAGGGTGTATGACTGACGTAAGCGCGCTACACAGACTTTCAAAATATAAAAAGGTCGTCTGAAAGAATTGAACTGCACCCCAAAAGTTGGACACATCCCCTCCAACTCACAAGGTGCAGTTTTTTTATGAGCAAATATACATTACACTTCAAATACCAAGCCGTACTCCACTACCTGCACATACGCAGCCAACAGCGTACCGCAGACCATTACGGCATCTCACGAACCCACCTGCGGCGATGGATACGCGCCTATCAGGAAGGCGGCATCGGCGCACTCGAACATCCCCAATCCAAAACCATGACCGACCACCGCAAAAACCCCTTCATCGCCGACAAACCCGACCAAGAAAAAACACAGGCAGAGCTTATCGAAGAGTTGTGCTATATGCGCGCAAAGGTCGCCTACCTAAAGGAGTTGAAAGCCCTCAGCCAAAAGCAGACCGCAAAGGACAAAGCCAAACCGTCCAAGCACTGAGGGCGCAACACCCGCTCAAATACCTGCTGCACATCGCAAACCTGCCCAAAAGCAGCTTTTACTACCATCACCAAGACCGGCCCGACCCCGATGCAGCCGACAAAGCCCTTATCGCCGAAATCTACGAACGGCATAAAGGACGCTACGGGCAAAGGCGCATTGCCGCAGCATTGGATTGGAACCGCAAAAAAGCAGCGAGGTTGATGAAGCAGTTGGGGCTGAAAGCCCTTATACGGGCGAAAAAGCCTACCGCCATCCCGCCATGGGCGAAATATCGGAACACCTCCTCAAACGCCGGTTCAAAGCCCGAAAGCCCAACGAAAAATGGCTGACCGACGTGACCGAACTCAAAGGGAGCGACGGCAAACTGTACCTCTCGCCAATCTTGGACTTGTTCAACCGCGAAATCGTCGCCTACGCCATGAGCCGCAATGCTAACAGTGAAATGGTGAAGGAAATGCTCGAAAAAGCCGCACCCCGTCTGACTGATAAGGGAACGATGCTGCATTCCGACCAAGGTGTGCTGTACCGTACGGCGGGGTATAGGGAATTGCTTGCGGAGCATTCCATGGTGCAAAGCATGTCGCGAAAGGCGAACTGTTGGGACAATGCACCGATGGAAAGCTTCTTTGCGGTGCTGAAGTTTGCGGTGCTGAAGACGGAGTGTTTCTACCGTGCAGGAGAATTGACGGTGGACGAATTGATGAAACAGATAGATGATTATATGGATTACTACAACCGGGAGCGTTGCAGTTTGAAATTGAAAAAGCTGAGTCCTGTCGCATACAGAACCCAGCTTACACAGAGCGCCTGAAAAGGCTTTTATGAGTGTCCAAGATTTGGGGTCCAGTTCAAATGGATTTGAGGCTTTCAGACGACCTTTTTGTATTGCTGCTTGTATTGGCAAGGATTTAAGGCAGTTTCAAGAAGTTTTCGCGGTAGTAGCGCATTTCCTCGATGCTTTCGAGAATGTCGTCCAAAGCCTGATGCGAACCGCGTTTCACCACGCCTTTGGCAACGGGCGGATTCCAACGTTTGGCGAGTTCTTTCAGGGTGGACACGTCCAGATTGCGGTAGTGGAAATACGCTTCGAGGCGCGGCATGTATTTGACCATAAAGCGGCGGTCTTGATGGATGGAGTTGCCGCACATCGGCGTGGCTTTTTCGGGAATCCATTGCGCGATAAAGTCCAGCAGTTTTTGTTCCACTTCCGCTTCGGTGAGTTGCGATTCACGCACGCGCCGGGTCAATCCTGTACGCTCGTGGGTGGCGGTGTTCCACGCGTCCATGCCGTCGAGCAGTTCGTTGCTTTGGTGGACGACATAAACTTCGGACTGCGCCAAGACGTTCAAATCGGAGTCGGTAATAATCATGGCAACTTCGATGATGCGTTCGCGCTCGGGGTCAAGCCCGGTCATTTCCATATCGAGCCAGCAGAGGTTGCTTGCGTTTTGGGTCATTTCAGACAGCCTTTTCCGTTGAAAACAATGGGCAGCATTATAAGGGATTTGATGTGCAAAGGTCGTCTGAAAAGGTTTCAGACGACCTTCGTTTTCCGTCAGGACGACAGGTTATCTCTTGTTTTCTATACCGAAACCGCCCCAGTTTGCTATAATGCCCAGTTTCATCAAACCGCAATACCACACTTTAAAGGACAAAAAATGGGTTTTCTGCAAGGTAAAAAAATCCTGATCACCGGCATGATTTCCGAGCGCTCCATCGCTTACGGCATTGCCAAAGCCTGCCGCGAACAAGGCGCGGATTTGGCATTTACCTACGTTGTTGACAAACTGGAAGAGCGCGTCCGCAAAATGGCCGCCGAATTGGGTTCCGAACTCGTGTTCCGCTGCGATGTCGCCAGCGACGACGAAATCAACCAAGTTTTCGTCGATTTGGGCAAACATTGGGACGGCTTGGACGGCCTCGTCCACTCCATCGGCTTCGCACCGAAAGAAGCCTTGAGCGGCGACTTCCTCGATAGCATCAGCCGCGAAGCGTTTAACACCGCACACGAAATTTCCGCATACAGCCTGCCCGCATTGGCAAAAGCCGCCCGTCCGATGATGCGCGGCAGGAACTCCGCCATCGTCGCCCTGAGCTACTTGGGCGCGGTTCGTGCGATTCCCAACTACAACGTCATGGGTATGGCGAAAGCCAGCCTTGAAGCAGGCATCCGTTTTACCGCCGCCTGCTTGGGCAAAGAAGGCATCCGTTGCAACGGCATTTCCGCCGGTCCGATCAAAACCCTCGCTGCTTCCGGCATTGCCGATTTCAGCAAACTCTTGGGACACGTCGCTTCCCACAACCCGCTCGGCCGCAACGTAACCATCGATGAAGTGGGCAACACCGCCGCCTTCCTGCTCTCCGAACTTTCTTCAGGCATTACCGGCGAAATCACTTACGTTGACGGCGGTTACAGCATCAACGCCCTGAACGACGAAGAGGCGTAATTATTTGTAATATTTTGTAGAAAAAGACAACTTATTACGCAAAAATCCGTCTGAATAAGTGGTGTAAAAAAGTTACACTCCGATTTCAGACGGTTCTTTTTTCATATAAAAGGCGGCATATTTCGGGAATTTTGTCATAAAAACAAATTTTAACTTTTATAAAATTTGTTTAACGAATAACACGATACCATGCCTGCCGGTTTGGAAAAGTCCGTCCGTCGCTTCGGATGCGCTTTTTTAAAAATTTCACTCTATTATCCACAAACATACAGGAGGACATTTATGTCTATTGCTTCAGAATTCAAACAGTTTATTATGCGCGGCAACGTTATAGACTTGGCAGTCGGTATGGTCGTCGGTACTGCGTTCAGCGGCATCGTTAAATCTTTGGTTGACGACGTAATCATGCCCCCTATCGGTCTGTTGATCGGCGGCGTTGACTTCTCCAACCTGTTCATTACCCTGAAAGACGGCGCGCAAGCTGATCCGGAAGGCGGTTATGCCAGCTTGGCAGCAGCCCAGGCAGCCGGTGCTGTTACCCTGAACCTCGGCCTGTTCATCAACTCCGTTATCAGCTTCCTGATCATTGCTGCTGCGATTTTTGCCGTTATCAAAGCATTGAACTCCATGAAAAAAGCCGAAGCGCCTGTTGAAGAAGCACCTGCAGAGCCTAGCGAAGAAGTATTGCTGTTGCGCGAAATCCGCGACTCTTTGAACAAAAAATAATCTAATCTTTTGAAGATTTGAAATAAAAGGTCGTCTGAAGCCTAATATGCCGTTTCAGACGACCTTTTTTGTATCCGTTTGCCTTTGATTTTAAAGCAGGCGATAAGGTTCGGACTTATGGGAAACACACGTTACGGGCTTGTTTCTTCTAAAACCCGCACCGATAAAAAATGAAAGGTCGTCTGAAACCTAAAATCGGTTTCAGACGACCTTTGCTTAATTAATATTAAGCGTTGATGTTTATTGCAGACGCTTGGCTTCGTCTAGGACGGCGTTGACGACATCGGCACCGAAGAGGGCGTTGACATCGGTTTCGTCGAAGACGTATTTGGCATGGCAGAAGTCGCAGTCGATTTGGATGCTGCCTTGTTCTGCGACCACGCCGCCGACTTCTTCGCCACCCAGCATAAGCAGCATATCGCTGACTTTTCCGCGCGAACAGGTGCAGGCGAATTCGATATTTTCGGGATCGAAGACACGCGGAGGGGTTTCGTGGAAGAGACGGTAGAGAGCGTGTTGTGCGTCCAGCCCGGTCAGTTCTTCGGGAGTCAGGGTTTGAACCAGCGTGCTGACATGTTCCCATGATGCCGCGTCAGGTTCTGTCTCAGGCAGGCGTTGCACCAAGAGTCCGCCGCAGGCATCGTCTGATGATGCAAGGACGATTTGGGTATCGAGCTGTTCGGAGCGTTTGGTGTAGTTGATAAGCATTTGGGCGATGCTGCCGCCTTCGAGCGGGACGACCCCCTGCCAAGGTTCTGCGTCTTTGGGCTGAAGGGTAAGGACGAAGACGCTGTTGCTGCCGAGAAGGTCGGTCAGGCTTTCGTCGTCGTTGATGTCGGCGGTTTCGTCCCAACGTGCGGTGGCGCGGACGGTTTGGTCGGAAGTAGCTTCGACAACGAGCATTTTCAGACGACCTTGCCCTTGAACTTGGACGATGAGCGTGCCGTCGGTTTTGAGGTTGCCGGACAGGAGCGCGCCTGTGGCAAGGAGTTCGCCTAAGGCACGGCGGATGGCGGGGGGATAGTGTTTTTGTCCGACGATGTGTTTCCATACGTTTTCAAGGCGGACGTGCAGGCCGCGAACGGGCATATCGTCGAAGATGAAGCGGGTGCGGATGTCGGCGTGGTTGATTTGGGTTTGCGGCATAAATTCCTCTGTTATATCTGGATGACGGGTTGACGGCTATATGGTTGCGTCCGCAGGGAAATCAAGGTCGTCTGAAAACGTTTTGGCGAAACCTGCGCCCTTGGTTTTCAGACGACCTTTTTGTTTTTGAACTGATTGATGATTTGAGACCTTTGCAAAATTCCCCAAAATCCCCTAAATTCCCACCAAGACATTTAGGGGATTTCTCATGAGCACCTTCTTCCGGCAAACCGCACAAGCCATGATTGCCAAACACATCGACCGCTTCCCACTATTGAAGTTGGATCAAGTGATTGATTGGCAGCCGGTCGAACAGTACCTGAATCGTCAAAGAACCCGTTACCTCCGAGACCACCGCGGCCGTCCCGCCTATTCCCTGTTGTCCATGTTCAAAGCCGTCCTGCTCGGACAATGGCACAGCCTCTCCGATCCCGAACTCGAACACAGCCTCATCATCCGCATCGATTTCAACCTGTTTTGCCGCTTTGACGAACTGAGCATCCCCGATTACAGCACCTTATGCCGCTACCGCAACTGGCTGGCGCAAGACGACACCCTGTCCGAATTGCTGGAACTGATTAACTGCCAACTGACCGAAAAAAACCTAAAAGTAGAGAAAGCATCCGCCGCCGTCATTGACGCCACCATTATTCAAACTGCCGGCAGCAAACAGCGTCAGGCTATAGAAGTCGATGAAGAAGGACAAGTCAGCGGCCAAACCACACCGAGTAAGGACAAAGATGCCCGTTGGACAAAGAAAAACGGCCTCTACAGACTCGGTTACAAACAACATACCCGTACCGATGAGGAAGGCTATATCGAGAAACTGCACATCACCCCCGCCAATACCCATGAGTGTAACCACCTGTTGCCTTTGCTGGAAGGAATAGCCAAAGACACAACCGTCTATGCCGACAAAGGCTACGACAGTGCGGAAAACCGGCAACATCTGAAAGACCATCGGTTGCTGGACGGCATTATGCGCAAAGCCCACCGCAACCGTCCGCTGACGGAAGTGCAAACCAAACGTAACCGATATTTGTCGAAGACCCGTTATGTGGTCGAACAAAGCTTCGGTACGCTGCACCGTAAATTCCGCTACGCCCGGGCAGCCTATTTTGGGCTGATTAAAGTGAGTGCGCAAAGCCATCTGAAGGCGATGTGTTTGAACCTGTTGAAAGCGGCTAACAGGCTAAGTGTGCCTGTTGCCGCCTAAAAGGCGGCCCGGATGCCTGATTATCAGGTATCCGGGGAGGATTAAGGGGGTATTTGGGTAAAATCAGGAGCAATTAGTGGCAGAAACAGCCGAAAACCTGTGTTTGGGTTTCGGCTGTCGGGGAAAGGGCTTTTTTGCAAAGGTCTCGATTTGAGCAAACGTGCGGCTAGTGTTTCCCCGACCGCCACACCGACCAGATAATCCACAGGCTGTTGGCGAAGGCGATAAGGTAGCCGACGAAGCCGATAAACTTGGGGCCGGTGTCTATACTCATGACGATGGACGAACCGATAATGAGGGCGGCGGTGACGATGCCCATGGTCAGGCGGTTGGCGGCGCTGTCGATTTGATGGCTGATGCGGTCTGACTGCTTGAGGTCTAGGGTGATGCCGAATTTGCCTTTTTGCAGCATTCTGGTCAGCCTGAAGAAGTCTTGTGGCAGCGACTCCGCCATTTGAAATAGGGTGCGCAGTTGCGTTTTGGCGTTGCGGGCGATGTGGGCGGCGGAGGCTTGTTCTTTGACGGCGGCTTCGGTGATGGGTTTGGCGCGTTCGAGCAGTTCGATACTGCCGTCGAGCCGTTTGACGACGCCTTCGAGGGTGATGAGGGTTTTGAAGAGCATCACGAGGTCGCCGGGCAGGGTCAGCCCGTGGCGGCGCATGATGGAAGTGATGTCGTTGATGACTTGGCTGACGCGCAGGTCGCGGATGGGCGTGTGTTCGTAGTTGAGCAGCATTTCCAAAACATCGGCGCCGAGCAGGTTTTCGTCGGGCAAATCGCCCTGCGCCCAGTCGCTGAGGACGTATTGGATGAGCAGCGCGTCGTTTTTGGTCAGAGCGTTGATAAGGTTGAGGATTTCGCGGCGGCGGGTGTTGCCGAGGTGTCCGACCAGCCCGAAGTCGATGAAGGTGATGCCGCCGTTGTCGTTGATGAAGATGTTGCCCGGATGGGGGTCGGCATGGAAAAAACCTTGCCGCAGCATCATGGTGAAGAGGGTGTCGGTAATCCGTCCGGCAAGTCCGCTGCGCAAGGAGTGGGGCATGGTGTCGAGGTCGGCGTCTTTCAGGAGCGTGCCGCCGATGTAGTCTTGTACGAGGATGTGCCGGTTGGAAATGTCGGGATAGACGGCGGGGATGCGGACCAAGGGGTCGTCTGAAAAGGTCTGGCCGAAGCGCTGCATATAACGCAGCTCCACCGATAAATCGGTTTCTTTCGCCAGACTCTTGGCAAAATAGGCGACCATCAATACGGGCTGGTAACGGCGCACTTCGGGGATTTCGGATTCCATCAGTCTGGCGAGGTGGTTCAAAATCCGCAGATCCGCCTGAATGACCGGCTCGATGTCGGGGCGTTTGACTTTGACGGCGACGGCAGTTCCGTCTAAAAGTTCGGCGCGGTGTACCTGAGCCACCGACGCGCTGCCTGCGGGTTTCGGGTCTATGCTGCGGAACACTTCGGAAACGGGTTTGCCCAAATAGGCTTCGACCAAAGTATAGATTTCAGACGACGGTATCGGCGCGACGTTGCTTTGCAGTTGTTCGAACTCTTCAATCCACTCCGCCCCGAAAATATCGACCCGCGTGGACAATACCTGACCGAGTTTGACGAAGGTCGGACCCAACTCTTCAAACGCTTTGCGAAAGCGTCGCGGCGTACTCATATAACGGCTGTCGGGATGCACTTCGTCTCCGCCCGCCGCGCCCAAACGGATACGCTGAACAAAGCCGCCCAAGCCGTATTTCGTCAGTACGGTAATAATTTCGCGCATTCTGGAAAAGTCGCGCATAGCGAGCAGAGTGGGTATCATCATCGGTTGAGTATCTTTGCAAATTTTTTTATAAACAACGCTTTAACGCAATATAACAGACGCTTTTTTGCCAAACATCCTGTTTTTTATATACAATCGCCTGCATATCTCAGATACAGAATAACATAATAGCAGGCGGCAGACAGGTCGTCTGAAAATGGAATCAGTCAAACATGAAAGCCTTATCCAGGCTGGCGGCACTATTGGTTTCGGCCTGTATGCTGTCCGGCATTCATTTTGCAAGCGCCGACGATCTCGATTCGTTCGTCAAAAACAGGCAGCAGGTTTTAAACCAATTTGAAGATGCAAAACAGCCTGTCCCCGCACAGGCTCCGCAGATAAATTTCCAACCCGCGCGCGCGGCAACTCCCGTTGTACATTCCATTCCTTCAGCTTCGGCAGTACCCGTCCGTGCATCGAGAAGTTCAGACAGTGCCGACGAACTCATCGGCAGCGCGATGGGGCTTTTGGGTGTTGCCTACCGTTACGGCGGCACATCAGCATCCACAGGTTTCGATTGCAGCGGCTTTATGCAGCATATCTTCAGACGCTCAATGGGGCTGAACCTCCCCCGTACCTCCGCCGAACAGGCAAAAATGGGCGTCGGCATATCCCGCGGCGAATTACAGCCGGGCGATATGGTATTTTTCCGCACGATGGGACGCGGCAGGATTTCCCATGTCGGACTCTACATCGGCAACGATCGTTTCATCCACGCTCCGCGTACCGGCAAACGCATTGAAATCACTAGCCTCAGCAACAAATACTGGAACGCCAAATACGCCTTTGCACGCCGCGTGAAGAAAAACGATCCGTCCCGTTTTCTCAATTAAGTTTAGGAAAGCAACAACGTGAGTATGCCTGAAATGCCAAAATGGTACGACGACGACGGGCAAATCGTATCCTGCACTGAAAAAGTGAAAGTCATGACGGAAAACATGACCGAGCTTTATCAAACAGCACAAGACGCATTTGAAGACGCGCTTCTGATGGGCTGCAGTGAAAAACAGTTGCGCGAATACCTGCAAGCCTTGATTGAAGGTGTGGAAAACCCATATCGGAAAGCTTAGTCGACAATATATTTCCTACAACGGTATGGCTTTTGCCATGCCGTTTTTTATGGACCGTAAAACAGCAAGGCCGTCTGAAAGCTGCAATATGCTTTCAGACGACCTTTTTTGCTTGCCCAAATCGGAGCCTGTGTCGTGTAATGCAAGGAAACTCTATGATATTTATCAAGATTATGCCAATACTGAAACTGTAAAGTTTTTTCAGTTTGTCAACAGTCTGCTAGAATAGCGCGTTTTGGCGTTGGGTGTTGTCCCAATGTCGTCTGAAAACAGCTTTGCGGCACTTTGACAGGATTATCCCTTCGGAGAGCCGTATCTAGAAAGGCTTTTTATGGATAACTTTACCGAATTGCTGCACCAATGGGTTCAGAAAATCAACGATCCGATGTGGACAGGGCTGGTGTATGTATTGTTGGGTGCAGGTCTGTTCTTCACACTTGCCACCGGTTTCGTACAATTCCGCCTGCTCGGACGCAGTATCAAAGAAATGCTCGGCGGCCGCAAACAAGGCGATGATCCGCACGGTATTACGCCGTTTCAGGCTTTCGTTACCGGACTTGCCAGCCGCGTAGGCGTGGGCAACATCGCGGGCGTGGCGATTGCCATCAGCGTCGGCGGTCCGGGTGCAGTATTCTGGATGTGGATTACCGCATTAATCGGCATGAGCTCGGCGTTTGTCGAATCTTCGCTGGCGCAGTTGTTCAAAATCCGCGATTACGACAACCATCATTTCCGCGGCGGTCCTGCTTACTATATTACTCAAGGTTTGGGTCAGAAATGGTTGGGCATCGTATTTGCATTGAGCTTGATTTTCTGCTTCGGATTCGTTTATGAAGCCGTTCAAACCAACACCATCGCCGTAACCGCCAAAGCTGCGTGGGGCTGGGACGAACATGCGGTCGGCGTCGCATTGGTCATCATGACTGCACCGATTATTTTCGGCGGTATCCGCCGCGTTTCCCGCTTCGCCGAAATGCTTGTCCCGCTGATGGCAACTTTATATCTGCTGATGGCGCTCTACATCATCATTACTAACATTAGCCTGATTCCGCATGTTTTCGGTCAGATTTTTAGCAGCGCGTTCAAATTTGAGGCTGCCGGTGGCGGCCTGCTCGGCGGTTTGATTTCGCAAACCATGATGATCGGTATTAAACGCGGTCTGTATTCTAACGAAGCAGGTCAAGGTTCTGCGCCTAACGCTGCCGCAGCCGCCGAAGTCAAACATCCTGTTTCCCAAGGTATGATTCAGATGTTGGGTGTATTCGTCGATACGATTATTGTGTGTTCCTGCACGGCGTTTATCGTTTTGGTTTACCAACAACCTTACGGTGATTTGAGCGGCGCAGAGTTGACCCAAGCTGCGATTGTCAGCCAGGTCGGCGCATGGGGCGCGGATTTCTTGGCAATCATTCTGTTTATGTTTGCCTTCTCTACCGTCATCGGCAACTATGCCTATGCCGAATCAAACGTGCAGTTCATCAAAAGCCATTGGCTGCTGACCGCCTTGTTCCGTATGATGGTATTGGGCTGGGTATATTTCGGCGCAGTCGCCAACGTGCCGCTGGTTTGGGATATGGCGGATATGGCGATGGGTACGATGGCATGGATTAACCTGGTCGCCATCTTACTCCTCTCTCCGCTTGCCTTCCTGCTGTTGAGGGACTACACGTCGAAACTGAAAATGGGCAAAGACCCCGTCTTCAAACTTTCCGAACATCCGGGTTTGAAACGCAAAATCAAATCCGATATTTGGTAAATCAAAAAACCGCCCTGCAAGTAGGGCGGTTTTTTATGGCGGACTGAAATGGCAAAATGCCTACGCTTATGCTTCCGCATACATACAAAGGTCGTCTGAAATGCCTGTTTCGGGTTTTCAGACGATCTTCTTCAATATTCAGACTCAATGTTCGGAAGGCTCAAACTTTTTTCAAAACCACCATATGCCGTTCTGCATCCAAACCGGGGACGTGGAGGGCTTCGACGCGTTCGACGGCGACGGTGTCGGGAAGTTTGGCGATTTCTTCTTCGGGGTACACGCCTTTCATGGCGACCCAGCGGCCGCCGTCTTTCAGCAGATGTGCCGTCCAGTTGACGAAGTCGGCGAGTTCGGCGAAGGCGCGGCTGGTGATGATGTCGGCTTGGAAGTCTTGAACGGCTTCGACGCGGCCGCTGACGACGCGGACGTTGGCGAGTCCGAGTTCGATGACAGCTTGTTGTAGGAAGGCGGTTTTTTTGGTGTTGGCGTCCAGAAGGGTGATGTTGAGGTCGGGACGGCAGATGGCAGTGGGAATGCCGGGCTGTCCGCCGCCGGAGCCGACATCCAGCATGGTGTGCGCACCTTGGAGGTAGGGGAGCAGGGTCAGGCTGTCGAGCAGGTGGTGGCTGACCATTTGCGCTTCGTCGCGCAGGGCGGTGAGGTTGTAGGTCTTGTTCCACTTTTTGAGCAGGTCGGTATAGGCGAGCAGATGGGTTTGCTGTTCTGCGGATAGGTCCAAACCTAATGCCTGTATGCCTGCTTGGAGTTGCTGTGTCGGGGTCATGGTGTTTGTCCGTGTTGTGTCGGGCGTTATGGTAGCGGAAAAAAAGGTCGTCTGAAAGGCGTGGGGTTATTAAGGGATTAGGTTCTCAGGGCAGTGGAGTTGTAGCGTGGGCTTTGCCCACGAAACTTGTTGTCTGACAATCCGGATTTGTCTGTTGTCTTTGCACTCGTGTCGTGGGCAAAGCCCACGCTACGGGTTTCAGACGACCTTTCCTGCGTTTTCCAGCATCAGGACAAATTGTGCCAAGTCTTGCGGCAGCGGGGCTTTTAAGATGAGTTTTTCGCCTGTCAGCGGGTGGTCGAGGTGCAGCTCGGCGGCGTGGAGGAACATTCGTCTCAAACCGAGTTTCTGGAGGCGTTTGTTGGCTTGGTAGTCGCCGTAGCGTTCGTCGCCGACGATGGGGCATTGCTGCGATTGGAGGTGGACGCGGATTTGGTGGGTGCGGCCGGTTTTTAGGGTGGCTTGCACGAGGGTGAGGTGCGAGAGACCGACTTGGTGCAGGAGGTCGTCTGAAAAGCGGTTGAGCACGCGAAAGATGGTGTGCGCGGATTGGCCGTCTTCGCTGACGCGCACCATTTTTTCGCCTTGTGCGCCGGTGTATTTGAACAGGGGCAGTTTGACGTGGAAGCTGTCGTTCGGCAGTTTGCCTACGCCCAGCGCGAGGTAGATTTTTTTAGGGTGGTCGTTGCGGATGGCTTCGTGCAGTTTGATAAGCGCGCTGCGTTTTTTGGCGATCATCAGGAGGCCGCTGGTGTCTTTGTCGAGGCGGTGGACGAGTTCGAGATAGCGGGCTTCGGGGCGGGCGCGGCGGATTTGTTCGATGACGCCGAAGCTCACGCCGCTGCCGCCGTGGACGGCGGTGCCTGCTGGTTTGTCGATGACGAGTAACGCGTCGTCTTCGTAGATGATGGTAAATTCGCGCGCGGGTACGGCTTGGGCGCGGTTTTCAGACGACCTTTGCTTTTCGGCGGTGCGCACGGGCGGGATGCGAAGCAAGTCGCCTGTCTGGATGCGGCTGTCGGGTTTGCAGCGTTTTTTGTTCAGGCGCACTTCGCCGGCGCGGATAATGCGGTGGATATGGCTTTTGGGTACGCCTTTGAGGATTTTTATCAGATAGTTGTCAAGGCGTTGGCCGGCTTCGTGCTCGGCGACGGTAATCAGGCTGACTGAATCTTTGCTTATTGCGTGCGTTTTCATCTATAATCCCGAACATCCGTTTCGGCAGAAACCTGTACAAACAGGCCGTATGGGACGGATGGTATTGTTAAAACGAGATTTTATATTAAAAACGCACTCTGCAAAGCATTTTCCCTGCGTTTATGCCAAAGCCCGTAAACGCAGGAACGTAATTAAGTTTGATTTGATTTTGCCGATTTGACCGGGCATAAGACGAGGGGCGGGTGTTTGACAAACCTGCCGCGCCGCACCGTTCGAAACTTCCGGCATAACGATAATAAGAAGATGTCGGCTACCTGTTTTCCAAGCCGGACCTGTACCGTCCGGACTTCGGTGGCGGACGGAGCGTTCCGCCGCATTGTTCTTTATTGCCTTCTTTATCCGTACCCTTCCGCACACGGCCGCATTGTTTTGGACGGCGTGCAACCTTGCGGACTTCAATTCAAAAACTGATTGCTCATCCGGGTTTCTGCATCCCGCGCCGAAAAGGGGCGCGGGCTATGCCCAATCCCGTCCGCCTCGCAGAGTGTCTGACAGAGCAGGCAGGTCGTCTGAAAAAGGCTGCCCGCCTGTGCGAGGTAATTATTATGAAAAGAATGTTGTTCAATGCAACGCAAGCGGAAGAGCTGCGCGTTGCCATTGTCGATGGGCAAAACCTTTTGGATTTGGACATCGAAACGCTGGGTAAAGAGCAGCGCAAAGGTAATATTTACAAGGGTATCATCACCCGTATCGAGCCGTCGCTGGAAGCGTGTTTCGTGGATTACGGAACCGACCGCCACGGCTTTTTGCCGTTTAAGGAAGTATCGCGTTCGTATTTCCGCGATTACGAAGGCGGCAGGGCGCGCATTCAAGACGTGCTCAAAGAAGGCATGGAAGTCATCGTTCAAGTCGAAAAAGACGAACGCGGCAACAAAGGCGCGGCGCTGACCACCTTCATCAGCCTTGCCGGACGCTATTTGGTATTGATGCCGAACAACCCGCGCGGCGGCGGCGTATCCCGCCGTATCGAAGGCGAAGAGCGTCAAGAACTCAAAGCCGCTATGGCAGAACTCGACATTCCGAACGGCATGAGCATCATCGCACGCACCGCCGGTATCGGCCGCAGCGCGGAAGAGTTGGAATGGGATTTGAACTACCTCAAACAACTCTGGCAGGCGATCGAAGAAGCAGGAAAAGCGCATCACGACCCTTACCTCCTCTTCATGGAAAGCTCGCTGCTCATCCGCGCCATCCGCGACTATTTCCGTCCCGACATCGGCGAAATTCTGGTGGATAATCAAGAGGTTTACGATCAAGTTGCCGAGTTTATGAGCTACGTCATGCCGAGCAACGTAGGTCGTCTGAAACTCTATCAAGACCATACGCCGCTGTTTTCCCGCTTCCAAATCGAACACCAAATCGAAAGCGCGTTCGCCCGCAGCGTCAGCCTGCCTTCCGGCGGCGCGATTGTGATCGACCATACCGAAGCCTTGGTTTCCATCGACGTCAACTCCGCCCGCGCCACCCGCGGCTCGGACATCGAAGATACCGCGTTCAAAACCAATATGGAAGCTGCCGAAGAAGTCGCCCGCCAAATGCGTTTGCGCGACTTGGGTGGTTTGGTCGTCATCGACTTCATCGACATGGAAAACCCCAAACACCAGCGCGATGTTGAAAACGTCCTGCGCGACGCGCTCAAAAAAGACCGCGCCCGCGTGCAAATGGGCAAGCTGTCCCGCTTCGGTCTCTTGGAATTGAGCCGCCAACGCCTGAAACCCGCTTTGGGCGAAAGCAGCCATGTCGCTTGTCCGCGCTGCGCCGGTACCGGCGTGATCCGTGGCATCGAATCGACCGCCCTGCACGTTTTGCGCATCATTCAAGAAGAAGCGATGAAAGACAATACCGGCGAAGTACACGCCCAAGTGCCCGTCGATGTCGCTACCTTCCTGTTGAACGAAAAACGCGCCGAGCTGTTTGCGATGGAAGAGCGTTTGGACGTCAACGTCGTCCTGATTCCGAATATCCACTTGGAAAATCCGCACTACGAAATCAACCGCATCCGCATCGACGACGTAGAAGAAGACGGCGAACCGAGCTACAAACGCGTTGCCGAGCCGGAAGAAGACGAATCCGCCAAACCTTTCGGCAGCGAAAGAGCCAAAGCCGCCCGTCCCGAACCCGCCGTCAAAGGCGTGCGCCATACCCAGCCTGCCCCGACCGTATCCGAGCAGAAGAGCGGTTCATGGTGGGATAGCTTCAAAGCATGGCTCAAACGCATTTTCGGCGGCAACACCGCAGCCGAAACCGCGCCTGTTGCCGAGGTGGCAGAAAAACGCACTTCAAACGGCAACAACCGCAACGGCAATTCCGGCAACCGCCGCGCAAACAACCGCCGCCAAAACCCGCGCCGCAACAATAGGCACGACGGCAGTAAGGTAGAAGTGCGCGAAGTGGCGGACTTCAAAGACAAAGCAGCGGACAATCAGACAGCGGAAAACGAAACCCGCAACGCCAAAGACAACCGCCGCAGCCGCAACCGTCAAAACGAGCGCAGCGCCGCAGCGGAAGCTGAAAACCTCGAAGTTCAAGCATTTGCCGCGACAACGTCGTCTGAAAACGAATCCCGTTCAGGAGAGCAGGAGCAAGGCAACAAACGCCGCCGCAACAACAACCGCAACGAACGCAACCGCGAACAAGCGGAAATCCGTGCGGAAGAAACCCTGTCCGAAACAGTGGACAACGTGGCGGAAGAGGGCGTGCAAACCGCCGAGGCCGATGCACCGAAAGGCAACGAACGCCGCCAACGCGAGCGCAACAACCAACGCGACCGCCGCGAACGCAATAATCAGCGCGACCGCCGTCAAAACGGTAAAAAACGCAATATTCCGTCTGCCGCCAAAATTGAGCAGTACCTGAATATTCACGATACCTCCGACAAAGTCCGCTTCGCCGCCGCGCACGTCATGGGCGAGCCTGTCGAAGAAGCACCGTTTGCCGTAACCATCCCCGCTCCCGAGGATAGTGCTGAGCCTTTGGTTGTCGTGGTTTCCGAACCCGTTACCGTTGCTGAAGAAGCATTCGTTTTCTCCATCGAAGGCGAAGATGTGGATAGCGACATCTTGATCGAAGACAGCACCGACGACGAATGCAGCATCATCGACTCTGCCATCGGCAGCGTCGAAGAAACTTCGACTTCCGTATTCGCCATCGAAACCGAAGACGGCTACCAACCGATGACCGCCGTCCCGGCTGAAGGCCAGGTCGAAGCCGTTGCCGAAATGGAGGAAGAGCTGGTCGTTTGGAAAGCCGAACGCGAAGCTGCCGCCGCCATCGAAGCCCTTGCCGCCGCAGCCGCCCAAGCAGCAGAATCGGAGCCGCAAACTGCGCCGGAAGCAAGCCAAGTGGAAGCGACCGAACCGGAAGAAACTGCCCCTGCCGTTGCCGCGATGCCCGACTTAGGCGGTTTGGTGTTTGTCGAAACCAATCCCGAAGCCGTCGCCGCTTTTGCCGAACAGGTTCAGCCCGAACCCGAATCCGGCTTGCGCCGCTCGGACGTGCCGAAAGTCGAAGCCGAACCCGTCGCCGCTGCCGAAATGGTCTTGGTGGAAACGAGCAAAGACTAAAGGCTGAAAGAAAAGGGCATCGTTAAGATACCCGAATCGATAAAAAGGTCGTCTGAAACCGAAATTTGGGTTTCAGACGACCTTTTTGTATGCAGTCCTACCTATTTTCTTTTTTTGAAATGTTTATAGGCAATCCAGACAGCAAGAAGCAGCGGCAACAAAAAACGGGCATAGGGATACCACGGATGATCGATGTGCCAGTATCCGTGTCGTCCTTGCGGAACGGTGTCGTAGCGGTAACGGTCGGGATAAAAATTAATCCAAACCGTTATCACTATCCATAGTGCAATATCCCTGATTATTTTCATGCTGCTCCTTCTTAATCAACAATCATCTGTCCGAGAACGTTATTTCGAGCCGAAGGCACGGATTGGTTAGGTGTTTGCGGTCGAAGGTCGTCTGAAAATAAGGTTTCAGGTTTTCAGACGACGTTTTTTCATATATGGTTATCCTGACTCTTATTCCATAATTTGCCGCGCAGATAGAAAAAACGGACAAAGTCTTGCGGATAGAGGTTTTGGCTATATCCAAAGCATCAGGAGTTATTTAGCCGATATCAACCTAATTTGCTAGAATCCGTCGTTTTGCCAGTTGATTGAACGGCATTTTTCAATAGAAACAAACCATAACCATGACACACGCACAGCAAAAATCCCCTAACCTTTGGCTGGTGACCGCCGCTGCCGCCGCCATCCTACTGATTACCATCGGTATGCGCATGACTATGGGGCTGTTTGTCCGTCCGGTCGTCGACTCTACCGAGCTGAGTATCCAAGAGTTCAGCCTGATTATTGCCGTTTTCCAGTTGATGTGGGGCTTGTCCCAGCCGCTTTCCGGCGCGCTTGCCGACCGCTTCGGCGCATTTAAGGTGTTGGGTGGCGGCGCGCTGCTGTTGACATCTGCCTGTCTGATGGTGCCGCAGATGCCGACTTATTGGGGGCTGATGCTGGCAATCGGGCTGCTTTTTGCATTCGGAACAGGCGCGGGCGGTTTCTCCATCATCATGGGACAGGTCGCGGCGAAAGTGCCGCCGCACAAACGTGGTTTGGCTTCGGGGCTGGTCAACGCGGGCGGTTCGGCAGGGCAGTTTCTGTTTGCGCCGCTAGTGCAGGGTTTGTTGATATTGCCTGCCGTCGGCTGGACGGGAACGTTTTACGTTTGGAGCGGCATTGCACTTTTGATCCTGCCGATTTCGTGGTGGCTGGCGGGCGGCAAAAACGCTGTCGCCACGCACCACACGTCGTCTGAAAACGGGCAAACGCTGGGGCAGGCGGTCAAAGCGGCGTTTAAAGACCGAAGCTACATCCTGCTGCACTTAGGCTTTTTTACCTGCGGTTTCCACATTGCGTTTTTGGTAACCCACCTGCCCAACGAGATCGCGCTCTGCGGCCTGCCCGCTTCGGTCGCTTCGACTTCGATTGCGATTATCGGCTTAGCGAACATCGCGGGCTGCATTTTTTCGGGCTGGTGTACGGGGCGGTTTTTGGGCAAATACGTTTTGTTCGGACTCTACGCCTCGCGTGTGGCGATGGTGCTGATATACCTGGCCGCCCCGAGAACCGACGTCAATTTCTACATTTTCGCCGCCGCGCTGGGCTTCACTTGGCTCGCCACCGTCGCCCCGACTGCCGCGATTACGGGCAAGCTGTTCGGCACGCGCTATCTGGCGACGCTGTTCGGACTGACGATGTTGAGCCACCAAATCGGCGGCTTTTTAGGCTCGTATATCGGCGGCATCGTGATTTATCAATTCAACGATTATGGCTGGATGTGGTATGCCGATGCAGTGTTGGCGGGAACGGCGGCTTTGCTGAACCTGCCGATACGCGAGAAGAAAACGGCGTAACCCGCTTAAACACCAAGCCAAGCACAAAGGTCGTCTGAAAACGGAAAAACGGTTTTCAGATGACCTTTTTGATTATTATGCATAGTTTAAAGTTTGTTTAAACAGGATTTGTTACAATGCGCCTTTCTTTTTGATGTTGCTCACCCATTATGACTGCTTCACAACCAAGCACGATGCAGCGGATTTTTTCGCGCAATATGCTGATTTGTATTTTTACGGGCTTCACATCGGGGCTGCCGCTTTATTTCCTATACAGCCTGATTCCTGCGTGGCTGCGCCTCAACGAGGTTAATTTGAAAACCATCGGGCTGTTTGCCCTGATTGGTTTTCCTTACACTTGGAAATTTATCTGGTCTCCGCTCATGGACTCTGTACGCTTGCCGTTTTTAGGTTTGCGGCGCGGCTGGATGCTGGTGATGCAGATAGCGCTTTTGCTGCTTTTGGCTGCCTATGCGTTTGTCCGCCCGCAAGAACACTTGTCCATTATTTTGGGGCTGTCTTTGGTAGTGGCGTTTTTTTCCGCCAGTCAGGATATTGTGATCGATGCTTTCCGCCGAGAAGTGTTATCCGATGAAGAGTTGGTTTTGGGTAACTCGCTGTATGTGAATGCCTATCGTATTTCCTCGTTGATTCCCGCTTCATTAAGTCTGATTTTAGCCGATAGGATGCCTTGGTCGTCCGTCTTCATCATTACCGCGCTATTCATGATTCCGGGGTTGCTTGCCACTTTATTCGTGGCGCGAGAACCGGCACAACAACCCGTAGGTGCAAAAGGGTTTAAAAATACCGTTGTTGAGCCGTTCCGCGATTTCTTTACCCGTCAAAGCATTAAACAGGCGTTGATTATTTTGGCTTTTATCGTGCTGTATAAACTGGGTGACAGTATGGCAACTGCGCTGGCAAACCCGTTTTATATCGATATGGGCTTCTCACCAACTGACATGGGCCTGATTGCGAAAAACGCGGGACTGTGGCCGGCGGTGATTTTCGGGATTATCGGCGGCATTTGGGTAAACAAATTAGGCGTGAACCGTGCATTGTGGCTTTTTGGTTTGGTGCAATGGGTTACGATTTTAGGTTTTGCGTGGCTGGCAAGTTTCGGACATTTCGAGCATGTGGGTGCATCAGAACGAACCATGTTGGCAGTCGTCATTGCTGCCGAGGCAGTAGGTGTCGGCTTGGGTACGGTGGCATTTGTGTCGTATATGGCGCAACAAACCAATACCGCATTTACCGCCACACAGTTTGCGCTGCTGTCCAGCCTATCCGCTGTACCGCGTACGTTTATGAATGCGACAGCAGGGTTTCTGATTGAAGCGATGGGCTACGTTAATTTCTTTTGGCTGTGTTTCATGTTAGGGATTCCGGGTATGTTGCTGCTGTTTAAAGTTGCACCTTGGAACGGTGACAAAGCGAAGCAGTCCGCCGTTTGAATGTATCGGTAGGATAAAAGGTCGTCTGAAAACCTATGATTGTGGGTTTCAGACGACCTTTTGTTAAATATGGAGGGTGATTTGTGTGTAAACAACACGCCGCTTCCCTCGGGTATATAGACGGCGAAATATCAATTTATAGGGATAAAAAGCACGAGTAAGCCCCTGTGTTAAAAAAAGATTGGTATTTGCTTGATTTGTCGATTATAATGGCGGACTTGGTGCATTTGTGCCAAGTTTTATCATTGTCCGAAGGTAGGCCAATCGTAGCCCGCCCCTTTACTTTAAAAGGAAAATAATCATGACTTTAGGTCTGGTTGGACGCAAAGTTGGTATGACCCGCGTGTTCGACGAACAGGGTGTTTCTGTTCCGGTAACCGTTTTGGATATGTCTGCCAACCGCGTTACACAAGTAAAATCCAAAGATACTGACGGCTATACTGCCGTTCAAGTTACCTTTGGTCAGAAAAAAGCTAACCGTGTCAACAAAGCCGAAGCCGGACACTTTGCAAAAGCAGGTGTTGAAGCCGGTCGTGGTTTGATCGAGTTTGCTTTGACTGAAGAAAAACTGGCTGAATTGAAAGCCGGTGACGAAATCACCGTTTCTATGTTTGAAGTCGGTCAACTGGTCGATGTAACCGGTACCTCTAAAGGTAAAGGTTTCTCCGGTACGATCAAACGTCATAACTTCGGTGCCCAACGTACTTCCCACGGTAACTCCCGTTCTCACCGTGTTCCAGGTTCTATCGGTATGGCGCAAGACCCAGGTCGCGTGTTCCCCGGTAAACGCATGGCCGGTCAATACGGCAACACCAAAGCAACTGTCCAAAAACTGGAAGTTGTCCGTGTTGATGCAGAACGCCAACTGCTGTTGGTTAAGGGTGCTGTTCCGGGTGCGGTCAACAGCGATGTTGTAGTTCGTCCTAGCGTGAAAGTAGGTGCGTAATGGAATTGAAAGTAATTGACGCTAAAGGACAAGTTTCAGGCAGTCTGTCTGTTTCTGATGCTTTGTTCGCTCGCGAATACAATGAAGCGTTGGTTCATCAGCTGGTAAATGCCTACTTGGCAAACGCCCGTTCTGGCAACCGCGCTCAAAAAACCCGTGCCGAAGTAAAACACTCAACCAAAAAACCATGGCGTCAAAAAGGTACCGGCCGTGCCCGTTCCGGTATGACTTCTTCTCCGCTGTGGCGTAAAGGTGGTCGTGCGTTCCCGAACAAACCCGACGAAAACTTCACTCAAAAAGTAAACCGTAAAATGTACCGTGCCGGTATGGCGACTATCCTGTCCCAATTGGCTCGTGACGAGCGTTTGTTTGCTATCGAAGCGTTGACTGCTGAAACTCCTAAAACCAAAGTTTTTGCCGAACAAGTGAAAAATCTGGGTCTGGAGCAAGTGCTGTTTGTAATCAAACAGCTCGATGAGAATGTTTACTTGGCTTCACGCAACTTGCCAAATGTGTTGGTTTTGGAAGCTCAACAAGTTGATCCTTACAGCTTGCTGCGTTACAAAAAAGTAATCATCACTAAAGATGCAGTTGCACAATTAGAGGAGCAATGGGTATGAATCAACAACGTTTGACTCAAGTGATTTTGGCACCTATCGTTTCTGAAAAAAGCAACGTATTGGCTGAAAAACGCAACCAAATGACGTTTAAAGTTTTGGCAAATGCAACCAAACCTGAAATCAAAGCTGCTGTTGAGCTGCTGTTCGGTGTTCAAGTTGCTTCTGTAACTACCGTTACCACTAAAGGTAAAACTAAGCGTTTTGGTCGTACTTTGGGCCGCCGCAGCGATGTTAAAAAAGCTTATGTAAGCTTGGCTGCCGGTCAAGAGTTGGATTTGGAAGCCGCTGCTGCAGCTGCAGATAAGGAATAAACAAAATGGCAATCGTTAAAATGAAGCCAACTTCTGCAGGCCGTCGCGGCATGGTTCGCGTGGTAACAGAAGGTTTGCACAAAGGTGCGCCTTATGCACCTTTGCTCGAAAAGAAAAATTCTACTGCCGGTCGTAACAATAATGGTCATATCACCACTCGTCACAAAGGCGGCGGTCATAAACACCATTACCGTGTTGTAGACTTTAAACGTAACAAAGACGGTATCCCTGCAAAAGTAGAGCGTATCGAATACGATCCTAACCGTACTGCTTTCATTGCACTGTTGTGCTATGCAGACGGTGAGCGTCGCTATATCATCGCTCCTCGCGGTATTCAAGCCGGTGCTGTATTGGTTTCCGGTGCTGAAGCTGCCATCAAAGTAGGTAACACCCTGCCGATCCGCAACATCCCCGTTGGTACGACTATCCACTGTATCGAAATGAAACCTGGTAAAGGTGCACAAATTGCGCGTTCTGCCGGTGCTTCTGCAGTATTGTTGGCTAAAGAAGGTGCATACGCTCAAGTCCGTCTGCGCTCTGGCGAAGTTCGTAAAATCAACGTAGATTGCCGTGCAACCATCGGTGAAGTCGGTAACGAAGAGCAAAGCCTGAAGAAAATCGGTAAAGCTGGTGCCAATCGTTGGCGCGGTATTCGTCCGACCGTTCGTGGTGTTGTCATGAACCCTGTCGATCACCCGCATGGTGGTGGTGAAGGTCGTACCGGTGAAGCTCGCGAACCGGTTAGCCCATGGGGTACTCCTGCTAAAGGCTACCGCACTCGTAATAACAAACGCACGGATAACATGATTGTTCGTCGTCGTTACTCAAATAAAGGTTAATTAGTATGGCTCGTTCATTGAAAAAAGGCCCATATGTAGACCTGCATTTGCTGAAAAAAGTAGATGCTGCTCGTGCAAGCAACGACAAACGCCCGATTAAAACCTGGTCTCGTCGTTCTACCATTCTGCCTGACTTTATCGGTCTGACCATTGCTGTACACAACGGCCGCACTCATGTGCCGGTGTTTATCAGTGATAACATGGTTGGTCATAAATTAGGTGAATTCTCATTGACCCGTACCTTTAAAGGCCATTTGGCTGATAAAAAGGCTAAAAAGAAATAAGGTGAATCATGAGAGTAAATGCACAACATAAAAATGCCCGTATTTCAGCCCAAAAAGCTCGTTTGGTAGCTGATTTGATTCGTGGTAAAGACGTTGCCCAAGCTTTGAATATTTTGACTTTCAGCCCTAAAAAAGGTGCTGAACTGATTAAAAAAGTATTGGAATCAGCTATTGCTAATGCCGAGCACAATAACGGTGCCGACATTGATGAGTTGAAAGTGGTCACTATCTTTGTTGACAAAGGTCCAAGCTTGAAACGTTTCCAAGCTCGTGCCAAAGGTCGCGGTAACCGCATTGAAAAACAAACTTGTCATATCAATGTGACAGTGGGCAACTAAGGAAAAGCTATGGGACAAAAGATTAACCCTACAGGCTTTCGCCTGGCGGTAACTAAAGACTGGGCTTCAAAATGGTTTGCTAAAAGCACCGACTTTTCTGCTGTTTTGAAACAAGACATTGATGTTCGTAACTACCTGCGTAAAAAATTGGCGAATGCTTCTGTTGGTCGCGTAGTTATTGAACGTCCTGCAAAATCTGCACGCATTACCATCCACTCTGCCCGTCCAGGAGTAGTAATTGGTAAAAAAGGTGAGGATATCGAAGTTCTGAAACGTGATTTGCAAGCCTTGATGGGCGTGCCTGTTCATGTGAATATCGAAGAAATCCGTAAACCTGAATTGGATGCACAAATTATTGCTGATGGTATTGCTCAGCAATTGGAAAAACGCGTTCAATTCCGCCGTGCTATGAAGC
Source organism: Neisseria sicca (assembly GCF_017753665.1). Taxonomy (NCBI): domain Bacteria; kingdom Pseudomonadati; phylum Pseudomonadota; class Betaproteobacteria; order Neisseriales; family Neisseriaceae; genus Neisseria; species Neisseria sicca. The sequence goes on along the minus strand of NZ_CP072524.1, from coordinate 1,957,611 downwards.
GCGCTATGCAAAATGCTATGCGTTCAGGAGCAAAAGGTATCAAGATTATGACCTCAGGTCGTCTGAATGGTGCAGATATTGCTCGTAGCGAATGGTATCGTGAAGGTCGTGTACCTCTGCATACTTTGCGTGCCAACGTAGATTATGCGACTAGCGAAGCCCATACCACTTATGGCGTGCTGGGTCTGAAAGTTTGGGTCTATACTGAAGGTAATGTAAAGACTTCAGCTAAACCTGAGCATGAAAAGAAACAAAGAAAGGCAGGTGGACGTAATGCTGCAGCCAACTAGACTGAAATACCGCAAGCAACAAAAAGGTCGCAATACTGGTATTGCTACTCGCGGTAACAAAGTAAGTTTCGGTGAGTTCGGTTTGAAAGCCGTTGGTCGTGGTCGTTTGACTGCCCGCCAAATCGAAGCTGCTCGTCGTACAATGACTCGTCACATTAAACGTGGTGGTCGTATTTGGATTCGTGTATTCCCTGATAAACCAATTACTGAAAAACCTATTCAAGTTCGTATGGGTGGCGGTAAAGGTAACGTGGAATATTACATTGCCGAAATCAAACCAGGCAAAGTGTTGTATGAAATGGACGGTGTTCCAGAGGCTTTGGCTCGTGAAGCATTTGAATTGGCTGCTGCCAAATTGCCTATTCCTACGACCTTTGTAGTAAGACAGGTAGGTCAATAATGAAAGCAAATGAATTGAAAGACAAATCTATTGAGCAATTAAATGCAGATTTGTTGGACTTGTTGAAAGCTCAATTTGGCTTACGTATGCAAAACGCAACTGGTCAATTGGGTAAGCCAAGCGAATTAAAACGTGTACGTCGCGATATTGCTCGTATTAAAACCATTTTAACTGAAAAAGGTGCTAAGTAATGAGCGGAAATAAAAATGTTCGTACTTTGCAAGGCAAAGTGGTAAGCGACAAAATGGACAAAACTGTTACAGTGCTGGTTGAGCGTAAAGTGAAACACCCTCTGTACGGTAAAATCATCCGTTTATCAACTAAAATCCATGCCCATGATGAAAATAATCAATATGGAATTGGTGATGTAGTAGTAATTGCGGAATCTCGTCCACTGTCAAAAACCAAATCTTGGGTTGTTAAAGAGCTGGTTGAGAAAGCACGTACTGTTTAAGAATTAAGACAGTTGGCTTTAATAAGAAACGAAGTGTTGCGCCAAAGTGAATTTGCGTGTAAACTTCGTTTCTTATCTTTCAGTTTCTTCTGGAAGTTTCTTCCCTTCGGGATCCAAGACTGGTTTACTAGAACCGTGATGGTTTCATTTGGTTAGCTTAATTTAAATAAGTGAGCGAGCTATATGAAAATGGTAAATTAAGTTGGTTAATTTAAAGGTACTAATATGATTCAAATGCAGACCATCTTAGATGTGGCTGATAACTCTGGTGCGCGTCGCGTTATGTGTATCAAGGTGTTGGGCGGATCTAAGCGTCGCTACGCTTCTGTTGGCGATATTATTAAAGTCGCAGTTAAAGATGCGGCCCCACGTGGTCGTGTCAAAAAAGGTGATGTGTACAATGCAGTTGTTGTTCGTACTGCTAAAGGTGTGCGTCGTCCTGATGGTGCGTTGATTAAATTCGATAACAACGCCGCCGTGTTGTTAAACAATAAACTTGAACCTCTGGGTACCCGTATTTTTGGTCCGGTAACCCGTGAGTTGCGTACTGAGCGATTTATGAAAATCGTTTCATTGGCGCCTGAAGTGTTATAAGGAATAGCGCGATGAATAAAATCATTAAAGGTGACCAAGTTGTTGTGATCACTGGTAAGGATAAAGGTAAGCAAGGTCAAGTAGTTCGCGTATTGGGTGATAAAGTTGTTGTTAAAGGTGTTAACGTTGTAAAACGTCACCAAAAACCTAATCCGATGCGTGGTGTTGAGGGTGGTATTGTTTCCAAAGAAATGCCGTTGGATATTTCTAATGTTGCAATCCTGAATCCGGAAACTAATAAAGCAGACCGTGTTGGTATTAAACTGATTGAGAATGAAGGCAAAGTTAAGCGCGTTCGTTTCTTCAAATCAAATGGCTCTGTTATTGGAGCATAAGGAGATAACATGGCTCGTTTGAGAGAGTTTTATAAAGATACAGTTGTTCCTGAATTGATTAAACAATTTGGTTACAAGTCAGTAATGGAAGTTCCTCGTATTGAAAAAATTACTTTAAATATGGGGGTTGGAGAGGCTGTTGCTGATAAGAAAGTTATGGAGCACGCAGTATCTGATTTAGAGAAAATTGCTGGTCAAAAACCAGTAGTTACTGTTGCTCGTAAATCTATCGCTGGCTTTAAAATTCGCGATAATTATCCTGTAGGTTGCAAAGTAACATTACGTCGTGATCAAATGTTCGAATTCTTGGATCGTTTGATTACTATTGCATTACCTCGAGTACGTGACTTCCGTGGAGTAAGTGGCAAATCTTTTGATGGCCGTGGTAATTACAATATGGGTGTTCGCGAGCAAATCATTTTCCCGGAAATTGAATACGATAAAATTGATGCTTTGCGTGGTTTGAATATTACTATTACAACTACTGCAAAAACTGATGAAGAAGCTAAAGCTTTATTATCGCTGTTCAAGTTTCCGTTTAAAGGATAATCATGGCTAAGAAAGCACTTATTAATCGTGAACTAAAACGTCAAGCTTTGGCGAAAAAGTTTGCAGCCAAACGTGAGGCAATTTTTGCTGTTATTAATGATGCGAATGCAACTGAAGAGGAGCGTTTTGAAGCTCGTCTGAAATTCCAATCCATTCCACGTAATGCAGCTCCTGTACGTCAACGCCGTCGTTGTGCTTTGACAGGTCGTCCTCGTGGTACTTTCCGTAAATTCGGTTTGGGTCGTATTAAAATCCGTGAAATCGCTATGCGTGGCGAGATTCCGGGTGTTGTTAAAGCTAGCTGGTAATAGGAGTATTAATAATGAGCATGCATGATCCTATTTCCGATATGTTGACTCGTATTCGTAATGCGCAACGTGCCAATAAGGTAGTAGTTGCCATGCCTTCTTCCAAATTAAAGTGTGCAATTGCAAAAGTCTTGAAAGAAGAAGGTTATATCGAGGATTTTTCGGTTTCTGCTGATGCGAAACCGGTATTGGAAATTCAATTGAAATACTATGCAGGTCGCCCTGTGATTGAGCAAATTAAACGTGTTTCACGTCCAGGTTTGCGTATTTATAAAGCTTCTAGCGAAATTCCTAATGTTATGAATGGCTTGGGTATCGCTATTGTTAGTACTTCTAAAGGTGTGATGACTGACCGCAAGGCTCGTTCTGAGGGTGTTGGTGGTGAGTTGTTGTGCATCGTAGCCTAGTGGAGAAAAGTAAATGTCACGTGTCGCAAAAAACCCAGTGACTGTTCCTGCTGGTGTAGAAGTAAAATTTGGAACAGAAGCATTGGTTATCAAGGGTAAGAATGGTGAGTTGTCTTTTCCTTTGCATTCTGATGTAGCCATTGAATTAAACGATGGTAAATTAACTTTTGCTGCAAAAAATGACAGTAAACAGGCAAATGCTATGTCTGGTACTGCCCGTGCATTAGTTAATAATATGGTTAAAGGTGTTTCTGAAGGTTTTGAGAAAAAACTGCAGTTGATTGGTGTGGGTTACCGTGCTCAAGCTCAAGGCAAAGTTTTAAACTTGTCTTTAGGTTTTTCCCATCCAATCGTATATGAAATGCCTGAAGGTGTTTCTGTTCAAACCCCTAGCCAAACAGAAATCGTTTTGACTGGTGCAGATAAACAAGTGATTGGTCAAGTTGCTGCTGAAATTCGTGCTTTCCGTTCTCCTGAACCTTATAAAGGTAAAGGTGTTCGTTATGTAGGCGAAGTGGTAGTGATGAAAGAAGCCAAGAAAAAATAATTGAGGTTCACTAATGGATAAACATGCAACCCGACTCCGTCGTGCACGCAAAACCCGTGCGCGAATTGCGGACTTGAAAATGGTAAGATTATGTGTGTTCCGTAGCAATAATCATATTTATGCTCAAGTAATTAGTGCTGAAGGTGATAAAGTATTGGCTCAAGCCTCTACATTGGAAGCTGAGGTACGTGGTAGCCTGAAATCTGGTAGCAACGTCGAAGCAGCTGCAGTGGTTGGCAAGCGTATTGCTGAGAAAGCTAAAGCAGTAGGTGTAGAAAAAGTTGCTTTTGATCGTTCAGGTTTCCAATATCACGGTCGTGTGAAAGCTTTGGCTGAAGCTGCACGTGAAAATGGTTTAAGCTTCTAATAATTGGAGACTTTCAGATGGCAAAACATGAAATTGAAGAACGCGGTGACGGCCTGATTGAAAAAATGGTCGCAGTTAATCGCGTAACTAAAGTAGTTAAAGGTGGTCGTATCATGGCTTTTTCTGCACTAACTGTTGTTGGTGATGGAGATGGTCGTATTGGTATGGGCAAAGGTAAGTCAAAAGAAGTGCCGGTAGCTGTTCAAAAAGCAATGGATCAGGCTCGTCGCTCTATGATTAAAGTGCCTCTAAAAAATGGTACGATTCATCATGAGGTTATTGGACGTCATGGCGCTACCAAGGTCTTTATGCAGCCTGCTAAAGAAGGTAGTGGTGTAAAGGCAGGTGGTCCTATGCGCTTAGTTTTTGATGCTATGGGTATTCATAACATTTCTGCTAAAGTGCATGGTTCTACAAATCCTTATAACATTGTACGAGCTACATTAGACGGCTTGTCTAAGTTGTATACACCTGCAGATATTGCTGCTAAACGTGGCTTAACAGTAGAAGACATTTTAGGAGCAAGCCATGACTGAGCAAAAAAAGATTAAAGTTACATTGGTGAAGAGCCTGATTGGTACAATTGAATCTCATCGTGCATGTGCTCGCGGTTTAGGTTTGCGTCATCGTGAGCATACGGTAGAGGTTTTAGATACCCCTGAAAACCGTGGTATGATTAACAAAATCAGCTACTTGTTGAAAGTGGAGGCTTGATATGTTTCTAAATTCTATTCAACCTACTGAGGGTGCTACCCACGCCCGTCGTCGTGTGGGTCGTGGTATTGGTAGCGGTTTAGGTAAAACCGGTGGTCGTGGTCATAAAGGTCAAAAAAGCCGTTCTGGTGGTTTTCATAAAGTAGGTTTTGAAGGCGGTCAAATGCCTTTACAACGTCGCCTACCAAAACGTGGTTTTAAATCATTGACTGCTGCTGCAAATGCTGAGATTCGTTTGAGTGAATTGAACTTACTTGCTGTAAATGAGATTGATGTATTGGTTCTCAAGCAAGCTGGGTTGGTTCCTGCAACTGTTTCTAATGTGAAAGTTATTGCCTCTGGTGAGCTTTCAAAAGCTGTTGTCCTGAAAGGCATTAAGGCCACTAAGGGTGCTAAAGCAGCAATTGAAGCTGCTGGTGGTAAAGTGGAAGAATAAGGCTTGCATTACAGTGGCTAATCAACAATCTTTATCAGGCTTGTCCAAATTTGGAGATCTGAAAAAACGCCTAACGTTTCTTTTGGGTGCGTTAATTGTTTTTCGTATTGGTGCACATATCCCAGTACCTGGCGTAGATGCTGTTGCTTTAGCTAAATTATACGAAAGCGCTGGGAACGGCATACTAGGCATGTTGAACATGTTTTCTGGTGGTTCGTTAGAGCGCTTTAGTATATTTGCAATTGGCATCATGCCATATATTTCAGCATCAATAATTGTTCAGTTGGCTTCTGAAATTATTCCTTCTTTAAAGGCATTAAAAAAGGAAGGTGAAGCTGGTCGAAAAGTTATTACGAAATATACAAGATATGGTACGGTACTATTGGCCATCTTACAGAGTTTTGGTGTAGCTACTTTTGTATTCCAGCAAGGTGTAGTTGTTACTAATTCTTTGGAGTTCCATATTTCTACAGTAGTGAGCTTAGTCACAGGTACAATGTTCCTGATGTGGTTAGGTGAGCAGATTACAGAGCGTGGGATTGGGAATGGTATTTCTTTGATTATTACTGCTGGTATTGCTGCCGGTATTCCTTCCGGTATCGCAAGATTATTGGCTTTAACGAGTCAAGGGTCAATTGGTATGCCAACGGCTGTGTCAATTGTTATTGGTGCGTTACTGTTAATTTATATTGTTGTATATTTTGAAAGTGCTCAGCGTAAAGTTCCCGTGCATTATGCAAAACGCCAAGTTGGCAGCGGTGTAATGCAAGGTTCAAATACGCATATGCCCTTTAAGTTGAATATGGCAGGCGTAATACCTCCTATTTTCGCATCAAGTATTATTTTGTTTCCATCCACTTTGTTGAGTTGGTTTGGTCCTAGTGATACAGGCAGTTTGTTGCATAAAATTGCTGGTTTGCTTCAGCATGGACAAGCTTTGTATATTTTGCTATTTACAGTGGCAATTATTTTCTTTTGCTATTTTTATACAGCCTTAGTTTTTAGCCCAAAAGAAATGGCAGAGAATTTAAAGAAAAGCGGTGCTTTCGTGCCAGGAATTCGACCAGGTAAACAAACTTCGCAATATCTGGAACAAGTTGTGTTGCGCCTCACTTTGTTTGGTGCATTATATATTACAACTATTTGTTTAATTCCAGAGTTCTTGACAACAGCTTTGAATGTTCCTTTTTATTTGGGTGGTACATCTTTACTAATTTTAGTTGTAGTGACAATGGACTTTAGTACCCAAATTAACTCTTACCGCATGACTCAGCAATATGAGAGTTTAATGAGCGGTCTTGATATGAAATCTTTATCACGTAAGTAGAATTATGGCTAAAGAAGATACCATACAAATGCAGGGGGAGATTCTTGAAACTCTACCTAACGCAACTTTTAAAGTAAAGCTTGAGAATGACCATGTTGTATTAGGTCATATTTCCGGGAAAATGCGTATGCACTATATCCGGATCTCTCCTGGGGATAAGGTGACGGTAGAACTGACACCTTATGATTTAACTCGAGCTCGGATTGTCTTCCGAGCTAGATAAAACGATATAAGGAAATATAATGCGTGTACAACCGTCTGTAAAGAAAATTTGCCGCAACTGTAAGATTATCCGTCGTAATCGAGTAGTTCGTGTAATTTGTACTGATCCTCGTCACAAACAACGTCAAGGCTAAGGGAACTTTTCTTTTAGTAAGACTTTGTGGTATAGTGACGAACTTTGCCGTTTAAAGGAAAAAATATGGCTCGTATTGCAGGGGTAAATATCCCTAATAATGCACATATCGTAATTGGCTTGCAGGCTATTTATGGTATTGGTGCTACTCGTGCTAAATTGATTTGCGAGGCAGCAAATATTGCTCCCACTACTAAAGCAAAAGATTTGGACGAGGCTCAATTAGACGCTTTGCGTGAACAAGTTGCTAAATATGAAGTAGAAGGTGACTTGCGTCGTGAAGTAACGATGAGCATCAAGCGATTGATGGACATGGGTTGTTATCGTGGTTTCCGTCATCGTCGCGGTTTGCCTTGTCGTGGTCAACGCACTCGCACAAATGCTCGTACCCGTAAAGGTCCGCGTAAAGCGATTGCTGGTAAAAAATAATTTTTAAGGAATTTTATTAATGGCTAAAGCAAACACAGCTTCGCGTGTACGTAAAAAAGTACGTAAAACCGTAAGCGAAGGTATTGTGCATGTACATGCTTCTTTCAACAATACCATCATTACAATCACTGACCGTCAAGGCAATGCATTGTCTTGGGCTACCTCTGGCGGTGCTGGTTTTAAAGGTTCTCGTAAAAGTACACCATTTGCAGCTCAGGTAGCTGCAGAAGCAGCTGGTAAAGTTGCCCAAGAATATGGCGTTAAAAATTTAGAAGTTCGTATAAAAGGTCCTGGCCCTGGTCGAGAGTCTTCTGTACGTGCACTCAACGCTCTTGGTTTTAAAATTACCAGTATTACTGACGTTACTCCGTTGCCTCATAACGGTTGCCGTCCGCCTAAAAAACGTCGTATTTAAAGGAGTGATTGAAACATGGCACGTTATATTGGCCCTAAATGTAAATTGGCTCGTCGAGAAGGCACCGATTTATTTTTGAAGAGCGCTCGTCGTTCTTTGGATTCTAAATGTAAACTTGATTCAGCTCCTGGTCAGCATGGTGTAAAGAAACCACGTTTGTCTGACTATGGCTTGCAACTGCGTGAAAAGCAAAAGATTCGTCGTATTTATGGCGTTTTGGAACGTCAATTCCGTCGCTATTTTGCAGAAGCAGATCGACGTAAAGGCTCTACCGGTGAATTACTGTTGCAATTGTTAGAATCTCGTTTGGATAATGTAGTATATCGCATGGGATTTGGCTCGACTCGTGCAGAAGCACGTCAGCTGGTTTCTCATAAAGCAATTACCGTTAACGGTCAGGTTGTAAATATTCCTTCTTTCCAAGTTAAAGCAGGTGATGTTGTAGCTGTTCGTGAGAAAGCTAAAAAACAAGTTCGTATTCAAGAAGCTTTAAGTTTAGCAACTCAAATCGGTTTGCCAAGCTGGGTTTCTGTTGATGCAGACAAATTGGAAGGTGTATTTAAAAATATGCCGGATCGTTCAGAATTAACTGGCGATATTAATGAACAGCTGGTGGTAGAATTCTACTCTAAATAATGCTAGCTCAGTGAGGGACAGTTAAATGCAAAATAGCACAACCGAATTTTTGAAACCTCGTCAAATTGATGTCGATACTTTATCTACAACTCGTGCAAAAGTATCTATGCAGCCGTTTGAGCGCGGTTTTGGTCATACTTTAGGTAATGCTTTGCGTCGTATCTTACTGTCATCCATGAATGGTTTTGCTCCTACTGAAGTGGCCATTTCCGGTGTGTTGCACGAATACTCTACTGTTGATGGTGTTCAAGAAGATGTTGTCGATATTTTATTGAATGTCAAAGGTATTGTATTTAAGCTGCATGGACGTGGCCAAGTTCAGTTAACTTTGAAAAAGTCAGGTGCCGGTGCTGTTGTTGCCGGTGATATCGAATTACCACATGATGTGGAAATTTTAAATCCTGAGCATATTATTTGTCATTTGGCTGAGAACGGTCAAATTGAGATGGAAATCAAAGTTGAGCAGGGGCGTGGCTATCAATCTGTTTCCGGTCGTCGTGTTGTGCGCGATGAGAACCGTCAGATTGGTGCGATTCAGTTGGATGCGAGCTTTTCGCCCATCAGTCGTGTTAGCTTTGAAGTTGAACCTGCACGCGTAGAGCAGCGTACGGATTTAGATAAGTTGGTTTTGGATATTGAAACTGATGGTTCTATTGATCCTGAAGAAGCTGTACGTAGTGCCGCTCGTATTTTAATTGATCAAATGTCTATCTTTGCTGATTTGCAAGGTACTCCAGTAGAAGAAGTTGAAGAAAAAGCTCCTCCTATTGATCCTATCCTGCTGCGCCCGGTAGATGATTTGGAATTAACTGTACGTTCAGCTAATTGTCTGAAAGCTGAAGATATTTATTATATTGGCGATTTGATTCAACGTACTGAAACAGAGCTTCTTAAAACTCCGAATTTGGGTCGTAAGTCTTTGAATGAAATCAAAGAGGTGTTGGCATCTAAAGGCTTGACACTGGGTTCCAAATTGGAAGCTTGGCCGCCTGTAGGCTTAGAAAAGCCGTAAGTTTGAAGATTAAAGGATAATGACATGCGTCATCGTAATGGTAACCGCAAATTAAACCGTACAAGCAGCCATCGCGCTGCAATGCTGCGTAATATGGCGAACTCATTGTTGACTCACGAGACTATTGTGACAACTTTGCCTAAAGCTAAAGAATTGCGCCGCGTAGTAGAACCCTTGATTACATTGGGTAAAAAACCTTCCTTGGCAAACCGTCGTTTGGCATTTGACCGCACTCGTGATCGTGATGTTGTGGTTAAATTGTTTGATGAATTGGGTCCACGCTTTGCTGCCCGAAATGGTGGCTATGTTCGCGTGCTGAAGTATGGTTTCCGAAAAGGCGATAATGCCCCGTTAGCACTCGTTGAATTGGTTGATAAAGCTGATAATACAGTTAGCGAATAATTGCTTCGAAATTAAGTGTCATCCGCATTGCGGATGACATTTTTTATTAGTAATTCAAGATGTTGAATTGCATGCTATAAATTATTTTTTAGTTTAGGTAATTATTTATTTATCGTTATTTGTTTGTATTTGATGTTTTTCATTTTCGTGTTTTGAAACAAATTTCTTTAATAGAGCGTTTCATTTGGACAAAGTGCCAAGATTGATTTGGAAAATTACTTTTTTAAAGTATTTTACTTCATGAAAACTTGTATTTTCAGACGATCTTTTGCCAAAATAAACAAATCTGTATAAACTTCATATTTTTCTTGTCGGAGTGCTGCTTGTTCCCGCAAACAGCTGAGACCGCGCCAGCGGAATCCGTAGAACCTGTCGGGGTAATGCCTGCGTAGGAAACAAGCTGTCAAACGCCTTTTCAGGCTTCCGTTCCCTTTCCCGCATTTCCCGCCATTCGGTGGATTCCGCTTCCGTCTTATCTTTCGTCCTCCCGACTGCCCAAATACTGCAAAGGAATTCACCATGCCCCGTATCGCCATTCTCGGCGGCGGCCTCTGCGGCCGTCTGACTGCTTTACAACTTGCAGTACAAGGTTTATCCGTTGCCCTCTTTGACAAGGGCGGGCGCAAAGGCGAACACGCCGCCGCTTATGTTGCCGCCGCCATGCTCGCGCCTGCTGCGGAAGCGGTCGAAGCTACGCCTGAAGTCATCAAACTGGGCAGACAGAGCATTCCGCTTTGGCGCAACATCAGAGGTCGTCTGAAAACGCCGACCATGATGCAGGAGAACGGCAGCCTGATCGTGTGGCACGGTCAGGACAAACCTTTATCCGGCGAGTTCGTCCGCCATCTTAAACGCGGCGGCGTGGCGAATGACGAAATCATCCGTTGGCACGCCGATGAAATCGCCGAACGCGAACCGCAACTCGCAGGACGTTTTTCAGACGGCATCTACCTGCCGACCGAAGGTCAACTCGACGGGCGGCAGATGTTGTCTGCACTTGCCGACGCTTTGGACGAACTGAACGTCCCTTGCCACTGGGAACACGAATGCGCCCCCGACGACCTGCAAGCCCAATACGACTGGCTGATCGACTGCCGCGGTTACGGCGCAAAAACTGCGTGGAACCAATCCCCCGAACACACAAGCACCTTGCGCGGCATACGCGGCGAAGTGGCGAGGGTTTACACGCCCGAAATCATGCTAAACCGCCCCGTGCGCCTGCTCCATCCACGTTACCCGCTCTACATCGCCCCGAAAGAAAACCACGTCTTCGTCATCGGTGCGACCCAAATTGAAAGCGAAAGCCAAGCCCCCGCCAGTGTGCGTTCAGGGTTGGAACTTTTATCGGCACTCTATGCCGTCCACCCTGCTTTCGGCGAAGCCGACATCCTCGAAATCGCCACCGGACTGCGCCCCACGCTCAACCACCACAATCCCGAAATCCGTTACAGCCGCGCCCGACGCCTGATTGAAATCAACGGCCTTTTCCGTCACGGCTTCATGATTTCCCCCGCCGTAACCGCCGCCGCCGTCAGATTGGCAGTGGCACTGTTTGACGGAAAAGACGCGCCCGAACGTGATGAAGAAAGCGGTTTGGCGTATATTGGAAAATAAGTTTGAGGTCGTCTGAAAACGTCGCGCCATCAGTTTTATAAAGGCAACAATATGAATTTAGAAACCAAAATTCCGCCGCCGGCGATATGTTTTATTTGTGCGTTGTTGATGTACATCTCTGCCCAAGTGTCGGCTTTGGTCGGCATACTGCCGCGCTTTCCTATATTGCTGTCGGTTGTTTTGATGGTATTTGGGACGACGTTGGGCGTATTAGGTGTGTGGGCGTTTCGCCGTGTGCGCACGACCGTCAGCCCGCTCAACCCCGAACAAACCGAACACTTCGTTTCAGACGGCGTGTACCGTTTCAGCCGCAACCCGATGTATGCGGGTCTGGGCTGCTGGCTGGTCGCCTGGGCGGGCTATTTGGCGCACCCGCTGCCGTGGTTGTTTTTGGCTGCATTTGTTGCCTATATGACGCGTTTTCAAATCATGCCAGAAGAACGCGTTTTGGCGCAGAAATTCGGTGCAGAGTACGAGTCTTACTGTCGGCGCGTTCGCCGTTGGTTATAAAAGTGGAAGCTTCCCATCAAGTGTCATCCGTCTTCTACTTTACGGTATGAATGTGAATACTCGATGTTTTCAGACGACCCCATTAGATGGCTATACCAAGCTGCTCACCTTAACTTAAACAATAAAACAAAAAGGAAAACGTCATGATTGAACAAGCAATGGGAAACCTGTCAGGTATATTTTGGATTTTCCTGCTCGTCATTCCCCTGCTTTTTTTGAAAGCGCTGCTCCAAAATCCCAAAGTGAAAGGACGCATAGGCGAACGAGCAGTCCGTTCAGTAATCGGAAAAGATTTGGATGAAGAAACCTATATCGAATTTCACGATTTGATTATTCCATCCCGCAGCGGCACGACGCAAATCGACCATATCTATGTTTCGGTTTTCGGGATATTTGTCATAGAAACAAAGAATTACACAGGTTGGATTTTCGGCAGCGAAAAGCAATCGAAATGGACACAAGTCGTCTATAAACAGAAACACTACTTTCAAAATCCGTTGCGCCAGAATTACGCACACATCAAGGCATTATCCGAACTGCTGCAACTGCCGGAAGAAAAATTTCATTCGATGGTGGTTTTCCTCGGCGATTGTGAACTGAAAACGCAAATGCCGCCGAATGTCTGCCGTATCAGACAGGCAGCATCCTATATCAGACGTTTTCAGACGACCTTATTGCTGCCACAGGAAATAGAAGCGGCAACTGCCGTGCTGTCTTCAAACGAATACCAAGCCGACGGCGAAAAACTGCGGGCGCATACCGAACGCCTGCAGGAACGCCATCAGCGATAACTTAAAAGGACACCCCATGACCTTCCCGCCCCTAAAATCCCCGCTTAAATTCTACGCCGTCGTTCCCACAGCCGATTGGGTGGAACGCATGGTCGAAGCAGGTGCCGACACGGTGCAACTGCGCTGCAAAACCCTGCACGGCGATGAATTGAAACGCGAAATCGCCCGCTGCGTCGCCGCCTGTCAGGGCAGCCGCACGCAGCTTTTCATCAACGACCACTGGCGCGAGGCGATAGAAGCGGGCGCATACGGTGTGCATCTCGGACAGGAAGACATGGACACCGCCGACCTCGCCGCCATCGCCGCCGCCGGTTTACGTTTGGGTTTGAGTACGCACTCCGTCGCCGAACTCGACCGCGCCCTGTCCGTACACCCCAGCTACGTCGCCAGCGGCGCGATTTTCCCGACCACGACCAAGCAAATGCCCACCGCCCCGCAAGGATTGGACAAACTGCGCGAATATGTGAAACAGGCAGGCGGCACGCCTGTCGTCGCCATCGGCGGCATCGATTTGAACAACGCCCAAGCCGTCCTTGCCACCGGCGTTTCCTCCCTCGCCGTCGTCCGTGCCGTTACCGAAGCGGAAAATCCCGAAGCGGTGGTTAAAGCTTTTCAGGCTTTGTGGGAGGAATAAGGTCGTCTGAAAGCCAAATTTCAGACGACCTGCTCAATTAGGATATTCGATTGCCGTCATTTCGGATGCCATACAGGCAGAAGCGGGCATAACGGCGCAAAAATAATCGGCGGATTCAGTTGTCCCAGCCTTCCACCACCAGTTTGCCGACCATATCCCCACGCTCCAGCATCTCATGGGCGTGGCGCAGGTTAGCGGCATTGATGCCGTGCAGGATTTGTGTGGCGGTCGGGCGGATGATGCCTTCGTCCACCAGCCGCGCGGTTTCGGCTAGGATTTCGCCCTGCCGTTCGATGTCTGCCGTTTCGCGCAGCGGACGGGTAAACATAAATTCCCAATGCAGCGACAGGCTTTTGCCTTTGAGCGGGTTCACGTCCAACGTTTCGGGGTCGTCAATCAGCGCGATTCTGCCTTGCGGGGCGATGAGTTCCACGATTTGCGGCAGATGGCGGTCGGTATGGTTAGTGGAAAAAACAAACGATGGCGCGCCGATATTTAACGCGGCAATCTGTTCCGCCATGTTTTCATGATGGTTGATGACGAAATCCGCGCCCAATTCCTTCACCCACGCGCGGCTTTCGGGGCGGGAAGCGGTGGCGATGACTTGGATGCCGGTCAGCTTTTTCAGCAACTGGATGGCAAGCGAGCCGACCCCGCCTGCACCGCCGATTAAGAGCAGCGCATTGGCGCCGCCTGCCACGGGTTTGTTGACGTCCAAGCGGTCGAACAGCGTTTCCCATGCGGTAATCGCCGTCAATGGCAGCGCGGCGGCTTGGGCAAAATCCAGCGAACGCGGCTTTTTGGCGGCAATGCGCGCGTCCACTGCCTGTAATTGAGCGTTCGAACCTTGGCGGTTGATGGCGCCCGCGTAATACACTTCGTCGCCGACTTTGAAATTCCGCACTTCGCTGCCGACCGCCTGAACAATGCCTGCCGCGTCGTAACCCAATATGCGGTACTGCCCTGCCGCAGGCGTATGTGCCGCCCGAACTTTCACATCGACAGGATTAACCGAAACCGCCTGCACGGCAACCAAAATATCGTGCGGCCGCAGTTCGGGTTCGGGCATTTCGATGTCGAGCAGGGCTTCAGGGTTGGCAACGGGCAAAGGGCGGTTGAAACCGATGGCTTTCATGATGTTCTCCTGTTAGGTCGTCTGAAAGCGTGTATCATGCGCCCGAAGCACACCACTAACAAGAACGCACTTATTTTTCATATAGTTACATAAAGGATACTGCCATGCCCCGCACACCGCACCCAAGCTACGACTGCGCCGAAGGCTGCTCGGTGGAAGCCGCGCTTTCCGTCATCGGCGGCAAATGGAAAGGAACGATACTCTACCGCCTGCACACGGACGGCACGCTGCGCTTCAACCAAATCCGCCGCATCCTGCCTGATGTGTCGCAGCGCACGCTGACCGCCCAACTGCGCGCATTGGAGGCCGACGGCATCATTTTGCGTACTGTGTATCCCGAAGTCCCGCCACGAGTGGAATACCGCCTGACCGACTACGGCAAAACGCTTGCGCCCGTGCTGACGGCATTGAAGGAATGGGGCGACGGGTTCAAGCAGGAACAGGCGCATCGCGAATAAAGAAACTTACCTACGAAACATCGAGAAACCATGAACATCATCTTAAACGGCGAACCCGCCGAACTTCACGGCACAACCATCGCCGACCTCATCGCCCAAACCGCGCCGCAAAAGCCTTTTGCCGTAGCGGTGAATACCGGATTTGTCGCCAAAGGCGCGTATGCGGAAAGGGTTTTGAACGAAAACGATAAAGTCGATATCGTGCGGCCGGTGGTCGGCGGTTAGGCGGTTTTGCCTTTTCAGACGACCCCTGTCCCCAGAACAACCTTACAAAGGAACCCATCATGCTCACCCTATACGGAGAAACTTTCCCTTCACGGCTGCTGCTCGGCACGGCAGCCTATCCGACCCCTGAAATCCTCAAACAATCCGTCCAAATTTCCCAACCCGCGATGATTACCGTTTCGCTGCGCCGCGCGGGAAACGGCGGTGAGGCACACGGGCAAGGGTTTTGGTCGCTATTGCAAGAAAGCGGCGTGCCCGTACTGCCGAACACAGCAGGCTGCCAAAGCGTGCAGGAAGCGGTAACGACGGCGCAGATGGCGCGTGAAGTGTTTGAAACCGATTGGATCAAACTCGAACTTATCGGCGACGACGACACGTTGCAGCCCGACGTGTTCCAGCTTGTCGAAGCAGCGGAAATCCTGATTAAAGACGGCTTCAAAGTGCTGCCTTATTGCACCGAAGACCTGGTCGCCTGCCGCCGCCTGCTTGACGCAGGCTGTCAGGCGCTGATGCCGTGGGCAGCGCCGATCGGCACGGGTTTGGGCGCGGTTCACGCCTATGCGCTGAACGTCCTACGCGAACGCCTGCCCGACACGCCGCTGATTATCGACGCAGGCTTGGGTTTGCCCTCGCAGGCGGCGCAAGTGATGGAATGGGGGTTTGACGGCGTATTGCTGAACACCGCCGTTTCCCGCAGCGGCGACCCCGTCAACATGGCGCGCGCCTTCGCACTCGCCGTCGAATCCGGACGGTTGGCATTTGAAGCCGAACCGGTCGAGGCGCGCACCAAAGCACAAGCCAGTACGCCGACCGTAGGGCAGCCGTTTTGGCATTCGGCGGAGTATTGACGAATAGCGTGTTGCAGGTATGCAAAAAGGTCGTCTGAAAGTTCAGACGACCTTTTTACGGCAATGTCTAACGGTCTGGTCGCGAAAAGGGAAGGGCGTTTTGAGTGGAACGTGTTATGCCATGAAAACTTGCTTTCAGACGACCTCTTGCCTTTTCCTTTATAATCCATCCATCTATTTTTCACTTATTTCAAGCAAGTTCACCATGTCCAAACCCACCCTTCTCCTCGTTGACGGCTCTTCTTATCTCTACCGCGCATATCATGCAATGGCGCAATTGACTGCGCCTGACGGTGCGCCGACGGGTGCGCTTTACGGCGTGTTGAACATGTTGCGCCGTCTGCGGGCGGATTATGTGCACGATTATTGCGCGGTGGTGTTTGATGCGAAGGGCAAGAATTTCCGCCACGAGATGTTCCCCGACTATAAGGCGACGCGCCCGCCGATGCCGGACGATTTGCGCCCGCAAGCGGAAGCCTTGCCGGATTTGGTGCGGCTGATGGGCTGGCCGGTGTTGGTCATTCCGCAAGTCGAAGCGGACGACGTGATCGGCACGCTGGCGGCGATGGCCGGCGAAGCGGGTTGGAATGTGGTGGTGTCCACTGGCGATAAGGACATGGCGCAATTGGTGAACGAGCGCGTTACGCTGGTGAACACGATGAGCGGCGAAACGCTGGACATTGAAGGCGTGAAGGAAAAATTCGGTGTGCGCCCCGACCAAATCCGCGATTATCTCGCACTGATGGGCGACAAGGTGGACAATGTGCCGGGCGTGGAGAAGTGCGGCCCGAAAACGGCGGTGAAGTGGCTGGAAGCCTACGGCTCGCTGGATGGTGTGATGGAACACGCTGCGGAAATCAAGGGCAAGGTCGGCGAAAACCTGCAAGCCGCGCTGCCCCAACTGCCACTTTCGTATGATTTGGTGACGATTAAAACCGATGTGGACTTGCACACCGAGCTTTCAGACGGCCTCGAAAGCCTTCGCCGTACTTCGCCGAAATGGTCGCAGCTTGCGGTCGATTTCAAACGCTGGGGCTTCCGCACTTGGCTGAAAGAAGCAGAAAGCCGTATGCACGAAGCAGCGGACGGCGATTTGTTTGGCAGCGATACAATAGGCGAACAGGCAGCGTTGGACATGGAAACGTCGTCTGAAAGGCTACATGAAAAAGCCGTTGCGCCCGAAAAACTGGATTATCAAGCCGTTACCACCGAAGCGCAGTTTGCCGCCTTGTTGGACAAACTGTCGCAGGCGGACAAAATCGGTATTGATACGGAAACCACATCTTTAGACGCGATGAACGCCTCGCTGGTCGGCATCAGCATCGCGTTCCAAGCGGGCGAAGCGGTTTACATCCCCGTAGGACACAGCCTGACTGCTGCGCCAGAACAGCTTGATTTGCAGGATGTATTAGGTCGTCTGAAACCGCATTTGGAAAACCCCGCCCTGAAAAAAATCGGGCAAAACCTCAAATACGACCAACACGTTTTCGCCAACTACGGCATCGCCCTGAACGGCATTGCCGGCGACGCCATGCTCGCTTCCTACATCATCGAGAGCCATCTCGGACACGGCTTGGACGAATTGTCCGAACGCTGGCTCGGCTTGGAAACCATTACCTACGAATCGCTGTGTGGCAAAGGCGCGAAGCAAATCGGTTTTGCCGACGTCGCCATTGAGCAGGCGACCGAATACGCCGCCCAAGACGCAGATTTCGCCCTGCGCCTCGAAGCGCACCTGCGTGCGCAAATGGACGCCAAACAGCTTGAAATGTATGAAAAAATGGAGCTGCCCGTCGCGCAGGTATTGTTTGAAATGGAACGCAACGGCGTACAAATCGACCGTGCCGAACTCGCCCGCCAAAGCGCAGAACTCGGCGCTGAGCTGATGAAGCTCGAACAGGAAGCCTATGCCGCCGCAGGCCAGCCGTTCAACCTCAACTCGCCCAAACAGCTGCAAGAAATCCTGTTCGACAAAATGGGCATCCCCACCAAAGGCCTGAAAAAAACCGCCAAAGGCGGCATTTCCACCAACGAAGCCGTGCTCGAACAGCTCGCGCCCGACTACCCCCTGCCCAAAATCATCCTGCAAAACCGCAGTCTAGCGAAGCTCAAATCCACCTACACCGACAAACTGCCCGAAATGATTTCGCCCAAAGACGGCCGCGTGCACACCACCTACGCCCAAGCCGTCGCCATTACCGGCCGCCTCGCCAGCAACAACCCCAACCTGCAAAACATCCCCATCCGCACCGCCGAAGGCCGCCGCGTGCGCCGCGCCTTCACCGCACCGCAAGGCAGCGTCATCGTTTCCGCCGACTATTCCCAAATCGAGCTGCGCATCATGGCGCACCTCTCCGGCGACAAAACCCTCATTGCCGCGTTCCAAAACGGCGAAGACGTACACCGCCGCACCGCCGCCGAAGTATTCGGCATCGCCCCCGAAAACGTCTCGTCCGAACAACGCCGCTACGCCAAAACCATCAACTTCGGCCTCATTTACGGCATGGGCCAATACGGCCTCGCCAAATCACTGGGTATCGACAACATCTCCGCCAAAAACTTTATCGACCGCTACTTCGCCCGCTATCCCGGCGTCGCCGAATACATGCAGCGCACCAAAGAACAAGCCGCCGCACAAGGCTTTGTCGAAACCCTGTTCGGCCGCCGCCTCTACCTGCCCGACATCCACAACAAAAACGCCAACGCCCGCGCCGGAGCCGAACGCGCCGCCATCAACGCCCCCATGCAGGGCACTGCGTCCGACCTCATCAAACGCGCCATGATAGACGTATCCCGCTGGCTTTCAGATGACCTCTTGCAAAGCAAACTGATTATGCAGGTACATGACGAATTAGTGTTGGAAGTACCCGAAGCCGAACTGGATTTAGTGAAAGGAAAACTGCCGCAGATTATGGCGAAAGTGGACGGAGGGATGTTGAACGTGCCGCTGGTGGCGGAAGTGGGCGTAGGAATGAATTGGGAAGAAGCGCATTGAGGAGGTGGTATGTATTTTAATCGCTATGTTTTTGATTGTTATCTGCAAACTGATTCAGCAAGAGAAACTAAAAACTTCTTTGAAAATTTATCTGTATGGGTAAAAGAAGAAAAATGGAAGGAAATATACGCCTATTTATTTAAGCAGGGATATACACAGGAAAGCGAAGGTTATTGGATAGAAACTTTTGAAGACCTATCAGCAAAATTTTCAGATTGGGAACGTGCTAAGAATATTGAGCAGGCAATTGAAAAGTTTGAAAGATTTGTTGATTCTTTTCTTGCTGGAAGTGATAAAAAGGAATGTAGGGACAAATTGGCAAAGTTAGATGTAATTTCATTGTTTTTGTATCTAAAAGACCCTGAACATTATATTCCGTATTTTTTTACTAACCGGTTTTTCTTGTTAGAAAGAGTTTTCCAGTCATTTGATATACCTTTGCCAATACCGCCAAGTAAACAGAAATACCGTGATCGTTTCCTTTACTATGGAAATTTATGCCGAGAGATATACGAATTTCGGAAAAAATATTCATTAGACTATATAGAATTAAATTGTTTTCTATATGATTTTTCGTTAAAAACCCTACCTGACTTTATTAATACCGATGAATTGCCTGATGCAATCAATATTTATATCAGCGGAGGAACCAAAGAGGATACGGATTTATTAGGGAAGAATGGAGAAACATATCGAACTTTTTGGCAGGGAAATCCGCAAACGAAAATAGGGGATATTATTTTATTGTATAGTTTGTCCCCGTATAGCGGATTGACGGCTATCTTCCGCGCAGTATCTCCTACCTACTATGATCCATTTAGTTACTATCCTGAACGAGTTTGGGTAGGCTTTCCCATAGTCATTCCGACGATTCGTTTATATGAATTGAAAAGTAACCCAGTTTGGAAAGAAAAAGGTTTGGTTAAAGCCAATATGCAAGGAGTGAATGGAAGAGAATGTACATCAGATGAATACAATGCAATCATAGAGATATTGAAATCTAAAAACTTTGATGTTTCTATACTGCCAAAATTACCATTTTTGGACGAGCCTGATTTTGGCAATTTAAGTAATGAGCGGGATGTAGAAATTACTTTACTTGAACCATTGTTGAAACGATTAGGGTTTGATGAAAATGATTGGCTAAGGCAGATGACTTTAAGAATGGGGCGTAATGATCGTGTTTTTCCTGATTATGCCCTATTTGCAAATGATCGACGTGGAGAAGAGAGTGCCCGATTTATTTGGGAAGCCAAATATCGTATTGCTAATGAAAGACAGTTAAAAGATGCCTTCCTGCAGGCAAAGTCTTATGCTTTGCGTTTGGGGTGTGATGGCTTTGGCTTGGTTGCGCTTGAAGGAGTCTGGATTTCAACTCGGCAAGATGACTTTCGATGGGAGCGGTTGCATCAGTTTTCTTGGGGTGAATTGAAACAAAAAGAAAATTTTTCAAGATTGACAGGATTGGCAGATAAACGCGTATTGGCTAAGTAACTATAGGCAGGGTTCTTGAACCCACCCTACGGTTACCGTATGCGTATCCCTAGATGCACATCTGGCAGTTTAATCTACAATCCATCCGATGCCGTCTGAAATATAGACAGCCAGCCGTAGGTCGGATACTTGTATCCGACTAAAGCCGCTGCCATCTCAAATAGCCGTCGGATTCGAGAATCTGACCTACTGAAACCGGGCATCGGGTGTAGGGTGCGTGCATACTGCACACACGCGGTAGTTGAAACCCAAAACCCATCCAAGGTCGTCTGAAAACTTGTTTCACTTGTTTTCAGACGACCTTTATTTTTAGGCAGCGGGGTAGGGCGGGTCGTCTGAAAGGCGGTTTGCCCTAGCGTGTTAAATCATGTTAGGTTATGATGTTTCTTTTAACATATAAATAGATGGCTGACAGGTCGTCTGAAATGGAGAAAGGGCATGAATGCCGTAGTGATTGCAGTAATCGTGATGCTCGTGTTGTCGCTGTCGCGGGTACACGTCGTATTGAGCCTGACTGTCGGTGCGTTCGTCGGCGGCTTGGTGGCGGGAATGCCGCTGGAAAACGTCGTGGATGCGGCAGGCAATGTTACGCAATCGGGGATTATTCCTGTGTTTAACGAAGGTTTGAAGGGCGGCGCGCGGATCTCTTTGTCTTACGCGATGCTCGGTGCGTTTGCGATGGCGATTACCTATTCCGGGCTGCCGCAGCAGCTTGCTGGAGGCATTATCCGCAAACTCAACAACAGTCAGGATGCCGCGAAAGGCGAGAGTTCGGTGAAATGGACGCTGCTGCTGATTATTCTGGCGATGGGCATCATGAGTCAAAACGTCGTGCCTATCCATATTGCCTTCATTCCGATGATTATTCCGCCGCTTTTGCTGGTGTTTAACCGCTTGAAAGTTGATCGTCGATTGATTACTTGCGTGATTACGTTCGGATTGGTTACGACTTATATGTTCCTACCCTTCGGCTTCGGCGCGATTTTCTTAAACGACATTCTCTTGGGCAATATCAAATCTGCGGGCATGGACGTCAAAGGCATCAGCGTCATGCACGCGATGGCGATTCCTGCTTTGGGTATGGTTTCGGGGCTGATTTTGGCGTTTATCCATTACCGCAAACCGCGTTCTTATCAAACCAATACCGTTGATACTGAGGACAACCGCGAAGCATCCGAACAACCGCAACCTTCGGTTTACCGCAGTCTGGTGGCGGCAATCGCAATCGGCGTGTGTTTTGCGATTCAGTTGATGTATGAAGATTCGCTGGTGTTGGGCGCGATGCTGGGTTTTGCTGTCTTTATGATGCTTGGTGTGATGAACCGCAATGCTGCCAGCGACGTGTTCGGCGAAGGCATCAAAATGATGGCGATGGTCGGTTTCATCATGATTGCAGCGCAAGGCTTTGCGGCAGTCATGACCGCGACAGGCGAAATCAAACCGCTGGTCGAACACAGTATGCAGCTTTTCGGCGGCAATAAAGGCATGGCGGCATTTGCCATGTTGTTTGTCGGATTGTTGGTCACCATGGGCATCGGCTCTTCTTTCTCCACCTTGCCGATTATTACCGCGATTTATGTGCCGCTGTGTATCAGCCTCGGCTTCTCGCCGCTGGCAACCGTCGCCATCGTCGGTACGGCGGGCGCGTTGGGCGATGCCGGTTCGCCCGCATCCGACTCGACGCTCGGCCCGACCATGGGTTTGAACGCCGACGGACAACACGACCATATTCGCGACTCGGTCATCCCAACCTTTATCCACTACAATATCCCGCTGATGATTGCCGGCTGGGTTGCCGCGATGGTGCTGTAAATGAGCGAAATGGACGAATTGGAACACCGCATCACCGAGCTGGAAATCCAAACCGCGCTTCAGGAAGATTTAATCGGCAGCCTGAACGATACGGTGGCGAAAATGCAGCAGACGCTGGATTTGCAGCAGGCGCAGTTGAGGCTGCTTTATCAGAAAATGCAGGACAAAGGCGCAAACGGAGAGCGCGAGCCTTACAGCCTGCGTGATGAAATTCCGCCACATTATTGAAGCGAAAATATGAAAAAAGGTCGTCTGAAAAATGGTTTTCAGACGACCTTTTAGCGTTATAGTGGATTAACTTTAAATCAGGACAAGGCGACGAAGCCGCAGACAGTACAGATAGTACGGCAAGGCGAGGCAACGCCGTATTGGTTTAAAGTTAATCCACTATATCAATATCTCGCCATCGCCCCATCCACCTGCAAAGCCCAAGCATCAATCCCGCCTTGCAGGTTAAACAGATTTTCAAAACCCGCATCTGCCAGATACATCGCCGTATGCAGGCTGCGGATGCCGTGGTGGCAGTAAACGACAATCGGCAAATCGTCGTCGGGCAGCTCGTTTTGGCGCAGCGGAATCAGGTTCATCGGGATATGGATGGCGTCAGGCAGGGCGCAGACGGCAGTTTCCTCGTCGGTGCGCACGTCCAGCAGATGGAACGCGCGGCCTTCTTCCTGCCATTGTTGCAGTTGCAGCGGGGTGAGTTGCGGGATCGTCATGATGTTGTGTGTGTGAAATGATGGAAACGATGAAAGGTCGTCTGAAAACGTTTCGCCATGTCCGGCTGGTTTTCAGACGACCTTTGATTTCAAAAAAGATTAAAAATCGAAATCGCCGAAAGGGCGGTTTTCTTTATCATCCAAATGCGCAACCAGTGTATCGAACAAGACTTTTTCTTCAAATTCGTCGCCCTTGCGCGTAATCAGCAGCGCGCGCTGTACCGGCCGGCGGCCGACGATGACCGCCATGCGGCCGCCGTCTTTCAACTGTTCTTTCAATACGTCAGGCACGCGGTCCACCGCGCCGCCGACGTAAACCGCATCAAACGGCGCACCCGCGGAAGGTTCGGTCAATCCGTTGTTTTGCACATAATCGATATTATTCAAAGCCAAGTTATCCAACACTGCTTTGGCGCGGTCTTGCTGTTCGGCATCGAGGTCGTCTGAAACCACTTTGCCCGCCAGTTTCGCCAAGAGTGCGGTCGCATAGCCCGAACCCGTGCCAATTTCCAAAACCGTATCGGTTTTGGTCAGCTTCAAACCCTGCGCCAATCTCGCCACGACTTTCGGCTCGAGCATCTTATGACCGTTGGCAAGCGGCAGCTCCATGTCAGCATACGCCAAGCCCTGCAAAGACTCGTTCACGAAACGCTCGCGCGGAATCTCCTCCAAAGCGTCCAAAACGTCAAAATCCAATACATCCCACGGACGGATTTGCTGCTCGACCATGTTGAACCGCGCTTTTTCAAAATCCATTTTGTGCTCCGTTAAATAATTGTTTTAGCAATGGCAGACATTATAAAACCACACTCCCGCCGCGCCAACTTCAGCGCGCGCCGCCTGCCTGTTTTTTTCAGTCTCAAGCCGCCTGACGCGAAGCCTTAAACCGCTTCTCCAAAATCTTCGCCAGTTCGCCCAAATACAAAGCATCCGTCTCATCAAATTGCGCCAGATGCTCGCTGTCCACGTCCAACACACCGATGCAAAGGTCGTCTGAAAACAGCGGAACCACGATTTCCGAACGCGACAAAGACGAGCAGGCAATATGGTCGGGATGCGCGTTGACATCCTTGACCACCAGCGTCTCGCCCTTCGCCCAAGCCTGACCGCATACCCCGCGTCCGAACGGAATCCGCGTACACGCCAAAGGCCCCTGAAATGGCGCCAAAACCAATTCGTCCGTGCGCGTATCGACCAAATAAAAACCCACCCAAAACCAGCCGAACGCTTCCTTCAAAACCGCCGCCGTATTCGCCAAATTCGCCATCCAATCCGTCTCATCCGCCACCACAGACTCAATCTGCGGCAATACCTCCCGATAAAGCGCGGCCTTGTCCGAAGCCGAAAAATGAAGCGCGTGCATAGCCATGTCCTATATATGTGTATATCAAGCAGTTATTATAGAACAGGTCGTCTGAAACAGCATTTCAGACGACCCCAAACAGCCATCCCGTATCCAAACATTCCGCCCGTTTCAAGTTGCGAACCCGTCGCATATCCACTAAACTTCACGTTACATCACGCTACACGCAGCGTACAGCCAAAGAAACACAACACGGAGCAAAAAAGATGCATCACCAAATCGGAATGTGGGATCAAAAATGGGTCATCGGCAACTGGAAAATGAACGGCCGACTCCAAAACAACAACGCACTCATGCACCGCTTCCGCATCATGCCCACCGCCGAACGCGTCCTCATCGGCCTCGCCGCCCCAACCGTTTACCTGTTGCAACTGCACAACGCCATGCAGATTGTCCTCAACAACCGCATCCTCACCTGCGCCCAAGACGTCAGCCGTTTCCCCAACAACGGCGCCTACACAGGCGAAGTGTCCGCAGAAATGCTCGCCGACATCGGCACAGATATCGTTCTCATCGGACACTCCGAACGAAGCCTCTATTTCGGCGAAAAAAACGAAATCCAACGCCGCAAAATGGAAAACGTCCTCAACGTAGGTCTGATTCCCCTATTGTGCGTCGGCGAAAGCCTCGAAGAGCGCGAAGCCGGCAAAGAACACGAAGTCATCGCCCACCAACTCTCCGTATTGCAAGGGCTGGACACCAAAAACATCGCCGTCGCCTACGAACCGGTATGGGCAATCGGCACCGGCAAAGTCGCCACCGTAGAACAAATTGCCGACATGCACGCATTCATCTACAAAGAAATCTTGTCTTTGTGCGGAAGCGATGTTAAAATCCGCGTTCTTTACGGCGGAAGTGTGAAAGCAGACAATGCAGCCGACATCTTCGCAGTACCTCATGTAGACGGCGCATTGGTTGGCGGCGCGTCATTATCATATGACTCATTTACCGCCATCATCAACGCAGCACAAGCCTCGTAGAAAACATATGGAAGCCTTTAAAACCCTTATCTGGATTATTAATATTATTTCCGCTTTGTCAGTGGTTGTGTTAGTATTGCTGCAACACGGCAAAGGCGCAGACGCAGGCGCGACCTTCGGGTCAGGTAGCGGCAGTGCGCAGGGCGTATTCGGTTCCGCAGGCAACGCAAACTTCCTGAGCCGCGCAACCGCCATCGCAGCGACTTTCTTCTTCGCAACCTGCATGGCAATGGTTTATATCCATACCCATACAAACAAACACGGTTTGGACTTCAGCAATGTGAAACAAACCCAGCAGGCTCCTAAGCCCGCCGCTCCCGCTGAAAACCAACCCGCACCTGCTGCACCCGCTCCTCAGCAGCAGAAATAACAGTTTTTCAAATGCCGACATGGTGAAATTGGTAGACACGCTATCTTGAGGGGGTAGTGGCCGTAGGCTGTGCGAGTTCAAATCTCGCTGTCGGCACCAACACACAAAAACGCTTAGAAATTCTAGGCGTTTTTTTTTCGTTTAATCCCGTCTAATGCCATCAACCAATCTCAATAAATACAAGGCTTTCAGACTGATTGCTATCCTATTATCTTCTTCCCGATTGTATAATTCCGTCTAATTCAGCTTAATTGAATCAACCAAAATCAGGGGGTATGATTCGGGGTATCTGAAATACCCCCTAAAACATACCCCCACTATGCCGCTGAATGACCGACAAATCAAAAACGCCAAGCCCGCCGAAAAACCGTTTAAGCTGAATGACGGCAAGGGCTTGTATCTGTATATCAATACGAGCGGCGGGAAGTTATGGCGGTTTGACTTTTCGCATAACGGCAAACGTAAAACGCTTTCAATCGGCAAATATCCGACCGTATCACTGGTAGAAGCCCGCCAAGCCGCCGAGAATGCCCGCCGCTTGCTTGTATCGGGGCAAGACCCCAGCGAAGCCAAGCAACAGAAAAAGTGCGAACGGCAAGCCGCCGCCCTAAATACCTTTGAATCAATCGCCCGTCGATGGCATACCGACAATCTACACCGCTGGAAAGAAAACAACGTCCCCCGTATTATTTTCGACTTTGAAAAGGTGTTGCCCTAACTACCCGCTTTCTTAGCGGTTTTTTTATTTCCGATTATCTGATGCGATACACGAAACCTTGTCAGATATTTTGGATTTATTCATGAATGAAATCCAATGGAGGCCATTCCTCACTCAAGGGCGCGACGATTTCAAACGTCTGATCTTGATAATCAAATTTGATTTTCCACGCATGGAGGAA
This sequence comes from Neisseria sicca, assembly GCF_017753665.1. Taxonomy (NCBI): domain Bacteria; kingdom Pseudomonadati; phylum Pseudomonadota; class Betaproteobacteria; order Neisseriales; family Neisseriaceae; genus Neisseria; species Neisseria sicca. The sequence goes on along the minus strand of NZ_CP072524.1, from coordinate 1,930,787 downwards.
CATCCTCGAGGCAGGCTTCCCGCCGTAGAGCGTATCGCCCAAAATCGGGCTGCCCAAACTTTTCATGGCGACACGAAGCTGATGGGTTTTGCCCGTATGCGGATGCAGGACGAACAGGCGCAAGCCGGGTTCTAAACTATGGCTGTCAAACTCGGTAATGGCGGGATTTTCCATACTGCGCATCAGTTTCCATGCACCGCGCCGTGATTTTTCCATATCGCCTTTGATCCAACCCTGTTTCTTAGACGGCTTATCCGTTGCCAGCGCCAAATAAGTTTTACGCATGGTTTTTGCGGCAAATTGCTGCGCCAGCGCCGACGCGCTTTGCGGGTTCAATGCAAACAGCAGCACGCCGCTGGTCTGTTTGTCCAATCGGTGCAGCAGCCAAACCTGCTCAAGACCGAGTTGCGCCGCCAGCGTCTGCGTCAGGCTGACTTCGCCCTCTTCTTGATGTACGGATACGCCTTGCGGCTTGTTAATGGCGACAAAATCCGGATGCCTAAATAAGATTTCCCACATTTCAGACGACCTATTTCAACATAATGCCGCCACCGGACAAAGTGATGGCGCCCAATACGCAAAACAGTACGCAGGCGGAAATCCGCACGGCTTTGGCGGGGATTTTTTTCATCAGCATATCGCCCAGATAAACCACGGGAACGGTTGCCAACATCAATCCGGCAACGCTGCCGAGTACGACCATGGATAAGGATTGGTATTTTGCCGCCAGTAAGACTGTGGCGATTTGGGTTTTGTCACCGATTTCCGCCATGAAAAACAGAAAAACCGTCGCTCCGAACGCGCCGTATTTGAGCCATCGGCTGTCGGGGTTTTCATCTTTATCGGGCAAGAGCAGCCACAGACCGACCGCGATGAAGCTGATGCCGACGACCCATTTGACGGTCTCGGGAGAAACGGTTTCCGCCAGCCATACGCCGACAAATGCGGAGACCAAATGATTCAGTAAAGTGGCAACGAAAATGCCGGAGACTACCGCGTTTTTCTGGGCGAAACGTGCGGCAAGGAAAAGAGCGAGCAGTTGCGTTTTATCGCCGATTTCGGCAATGGCAATGCCCAATATTGAAGAGAAAAATGCTTCCATAAGATACTCAACCGAAGCGGGCAAAAACAAAAAGCGTTGCACATACCGCCCGCAAGGGTATGGACAACGCTTACGTCTTGCCTGTCTTCCAGTTGTCAGGAAGATGCCGCCACCATGACCAATTTTTGTCGAACTCAGTCAATTATGTTGATAACGGCTCTGATGGTCAGCAAACATCAGATGGCTACTCCCGTAAGAGTGTGCGCATTATAAAGATGGAAGGGGAGGGATGCAATAAGTAATTGGCAGCTAAGGGGTTGTCTGAAGCCTTGGAAGATGGTGAAAGAGATTATGCTATGATGACACAAGGTCAAAATCCACCGGAGTATTAATGCAAAAGTATTGGATATTGTGCATCGTTTGTTTTTTGGTATGGTGTGCTGTTTTGAGCTGGCTGCATCTATGTGCAGTCAATGTGGAAAAAAGGTCGTCTGAAAACCTGTCTTCTGCCGATATTGCCGTTGTTTTAGGTAATGCTGTTAACCGCAGAGGAAAACCTAATCCTTGTTTGCGCTCGCGGGTTGAAGCAGGTGTCAGATTGTATCGGCAAGGTAAAGTGGATGAGTTGCTGATGAGCGGAGGAACGGACGGGGACGGCAGCAATGAAGCTCAAACTATGCGCGATATGGCCGTGGAAATGGGCGTACCGTCCGAAAAAATACGGTTGGAAGAACATTCAAAAAGTACATATGAAAACATCTTGCTGAGTGTACCGGATCTACGGGATGCGAACGAAATCATCATTGTCAGCGATGCTTTCCATCTTGCGCGTGCCTCTTGGCTTGCCAAGCGCTACTGGCAAGGTAAAACCGTTGAATTGTATGCTTCAGAGGCGTGCGGTGATTCGACGGTAAATTACTTGCGCAAACTGTCTCGGGAGGTGCTTGCATGGGTAAAGGCGGTTGCACTTTACAGTTAGAGGATGACTATTATTCTTTTGTAATAATGGATTGCTATGCTTTTGACTGACTAGAATCTCAATATGAAGAGGTCGTCTGAAAACCCAATTTCAGTTTTCAGACGACCTCTCTTATATTTCCTGCGGATTACATTCCGGGAAACATTCCTTTCATACCCTTCATGCCTTTTGCCATACGCATCAGTTTGCCCAGTCCTTTTCCGCTGAACATTTTCATCACTTGTTGCGATTGTTCAAACTGCTTGAGCATTTTGTTGACTTCTTCCACGCTGGTACCGGCGCCTGCGGCAATGCGGCGTTTGCGGCTGGCTTTGAGCAGGGTTGGATTGGCGCGTTCTTTGGGCGTCATGGAGTTGATGATGGCTTCGACTTTGCCCATGGCTTTTTCAGCCGTGCCTTCGGGAATTTGTTTGGAAATCTGACCCAGTTCGCCCGGCATTTTTGACATCAGGCTTTCCAGCCCGCCCATATTGCGCATTTGCTGGATTTGTTCTTTAAAGTCATTGAGGTCGAAGCCTTTGCCTTTTTGCAGCTTTTTCGCCATTTTGGCAGCGGCTTCTTCGTCTATGCCTTTTTGGACATCTTCAATCAGACTCAACACGTCGCCCATACCGAGGATACGGCTGGCGATGCGGTCTGGGTAGAAGGGTTCGAGTCCTGTGATTTTTTCACCGATACCGATGAATTTGATAGGTTTTCCGGTAATGTGGCGTACAGACAATGCAGCACCGCCACGCGAATCGCCGTCCATTTTGGTCAGGATGACGCCGGTCAGCGGCAAGGCTTCGTTGAATGCTTGTGCGGTGTTTACAGCGTCTTGACCTAACATGGCATCGACGACGAATAAGGTTTCTACCGGATTGACGGCTGCGTGCAGCGCTTTGATTTCATTCATCATCTCTTCGTCAATCGCCAAGCGTCCGGCGGTATCGACCATCAAGACGTCGTAAAAGTGTTTTTTTGCATAATCAATCGCAGCAGTGGCAATTTCGACAGGTTTCTGATTGGAGTCGGAAGGGAAGAAGTCAATGCCGACTTGCTCAGCCAAAAGGCGCAACTGTTCGATAGCGGCAGGGCGGTACACGTCGGCTGAAACGACCAAGACTTTTTTCTTCTGTTCGTTTTTCAGCAGACGGGCGAGTTTGCCGACGGTGGTGGTTTTCCCCGCACCTTGCAGACCTGCCATTAAAACGACAGCAGGCGGTACGGCCGCCAAGTCTAAAGAAGAATTTTCTTTGCCCATCAATTCGATCAAGGCTTGGTTGACGACGCCGATAAAGGCTTGGTCAGGGGTCAGGCTGCCGGTAACTTCTTGTCCGAGAGCTTTTTCTTTGACGTTGTTGACAAATTCTTTTACGACGGGCAGGGCTACGTCCGCCTCGAGCAGAGCAAGGCGAACTTCCCTCAATGCCTCTTTGATGTTGTCTTCTGTCAGTTTTGCTTGACCGCGGATATTTTTGAAAACTTTACTAAAGCGGTTGGTTAAGTTGTCTAACATGCTTGTCCTTGGTAATGATAATAGCTGCCCTGTTCGGGGCATTCTTTGCTAAAATAAAATTGAGATTATTTTACACTATCGCGTGCGGTTATGTATGCGCGCCAAGAAAGTTTGTTATGCCGACTATCCTGATTTGCCTGATACTGGTGTATGCCGGATTGGGTATATTCGTTTGGTTCAACCACAAGACCCGAGATATTAAAGATTATCCCCTAAAAGCCGAACTGGCAGTTTTGGGTGCCGCGTTAACTATGCACGGTGCCGTATTGCTCATGCCCGTCATTCAAGACAAAGTATTGATTATGGGCTTCGGTTATTCCGTCAGTTTAATTGTATGGTTAATGCTGCTGGTGTATTTCGTCGGTAGTTTTTTCTATCGTCTGCGCGGATTGCAGCTGCTTTTGTATCCGTGCGCAGCGTTTACCTTATTATTGGGCGCGCTGTTTCCAGGAAAATATGTCGGTTATCAAATCAATGATTTGCCGTTTATGTCGCACATTGGTACATCGTTGCTGGCATACGGTTTATTCGGCATTGTGACCTTGTTTGCCGTTTTGATTTTGCTGCTCAACCGTAACCTGCATAGACGACGTGTTTCCAGTTTGTCCGGTTTTCTGCCGTCTTTACTGAGTTTGGAAAAGCTCATGTTCCAGGGGATGTGGGTAGGTTTTATCTTATTAACCTATTCGGTTGTCAGCGGGACATTTTTTGCAGAGGCTGTATTCGGTAAACCCGTTACATTTACCCATAAAACCGTATTCGGCATTCTCTCATGGATAATTTACGGTGCGTTGCTGCTTAAGCACAGTATGACGGCATGGCGAGGTAAAAAAGCAGCCGTTTGGACAATCATCGGGTTTGTCAGCCTAATGTTCGCTTATGTAGGAAGCAAGTTTGTATTGGAAATCTTGCTGCAGCGTTAAATTGGCAATTATCTGTTTGGAACTGTGTTTGGATTAGCAAAGGTCGTCTGAAATTAATTTCAGACGATGGCGGATTCGCATTTGAAGTGCAACTTTCCCTAACAGAAAAAGGCCAGTATGCGGTAGCATACGGCCTTTCCTGCAAGAAAGATTGCCATGAGCTACACGCAACTGACCCAAGACGAACGATACCATATCCAATATCTGTCCCGCTACTGCACCATCGCCGAAATCGCCAAACAGCTTAACCGCCACAAAAGCACCATCAGCCGCGAAATTAAACGGCACCGCACCCAAGGGCAGCAATACAGCGCCGAAAAAGCCCAGCGGCAAAGCCAGACTATCAAACAGCGTAAGCGACAACTCTATAAGCTCGATTCGCAGCGGATTCAACACATCGACACCCTTATCCGCCGCAAACTCAGTCCTGAACAAGTATGCGCCTACCTGCGCAAACACCACCAAATCACGCTCCACCACAGCACCATTTACCGCTACCTTCGCCAAGACAAAAGCAACGGCGGCACCTTGTGGCAACATCTCAGAATATGCAGCAAACCCTACCGCAAACGCTACGGCAGCACATGGACCAGAGGCAAAGTGCCCAACCGTGTCGGCATAGAAAACCGACCCGCTATCGTCGACCAGAAAACCCGCATCGGCGATTGGGAAGCCGACACCATCGTCGGCAAAGGACAGAAAAGCGCATTACTGACCTTGGTCGAACGCGTTACCCGCTACACCATCATCTGCAAATTAAAGAACTTAAAAGCCGAAGACACTGCCCGGGCGGCCATTAGGGTATTAAGGGCACATAAAGCCAGAGTCCACACCATCACCATGGACAACGGCAAAGAGTTCTATCAACACACCAAAATAGCCAAAGCATTGAAGGCGAAAACCTATTTTTGCCGCCCTTACCATTCTTGGGAGAAAGGGCTGAATGAGAACACCAACGGACTCATCCGACAATATTTCCCCAAACAAACCGATTTCCGAAACATCAGCGATCGGGAGATACGCAGGGTTCAAGATGAGTTGAACCACCGGCCAAGAAAAACACTTGGCTACGAAACGCCAAGTGTTTTATTCTTGAATCTGTTCAAACCACTGATACACTAGTGTTGCACTTGAAATCCGAATCCAAGGACCTTTGGTGTTATTAGGTGTTGGGAGTTGAGTTTCTGTTTGTAGTTGTGAGAATTGGATGGTTTTGGGCTGTTCGGGTTTGGATTGAGGGTGTTTTGAAATGCTGTTTTGAGGGTTCTGAAATAAAAATCTTTGTATTTCAGTTTGTTGGTGTGTTTTGTAGAATTTTTTGTTGTTTGGGAGTTGACGGTTTTTGAGGGGAGGGGTATAGTTCGGTTCTTCGCTGCTTTGGCGGTGATTGAACGAACTAATAAGTATATCACAGTTGGTCTGATTTTTCGAGGTTTTGAAAAAAGTTTTGATTGACAATGATTTGAAATGCTTTATAATTCGTTTTCGCTCTTTAACAAAACAGATTACCGATAAGTGTGAGTGCGACAGCCTCACACTGTTTAAAAGACAGACAAGATGATGTTTTAGACATTGTCCTGTCAGTTTCTTTGAAACAGACCAGAAGTTAAAAAGTTAGAGATTGAACATAAGAGTTTGATCCTGGCTCAGATTGAACGCTGGCGGCATGCTTTACACATGCAAGTCGGACGGCAGCACAGAGAAGCTTGCTTCTTGGGTGGCGAGTGGCGAACGGGTGAGTAACATATCGGAACGTACCGAGCAGTGGGGGATAACTAATCGAAAGATTAGCTAATACCGCATATTTTCTGAGGAAGAAAGCAGGGGACCATTTGGCCTTGCGCTGTTTGAGCGGCCGATATCTGATTAGCTAGTTGGTGGGGTAAAGGCCTACCAAGGCGACGATCAGTAGCGGGTCTGAGAGGATGATCCGCCACACTGGGACTGAGACACGGCCCAGACTCCTACGGGAGGCAGCAGTGGGGAATTTTGGACAATGGGCGCAAGCCTGATCCAGCCATGCCGCGTGTCTGAAGAAGGCCTTCGGGTTGTAAAGGACTTTTGTCAGGGAAGAAAAGGGCGGGGTTAATACCCCTGTCTGATGACGGTACCTGAAGAATAAGCACCGGCTAACTACGTGCCAGCAGCCGCGGTAATACGTAGGGTGCGAGCGTTAATCGGAATTACTGGGCGTAAAGCGGGCGCAGACGGTTACTTAAGCAGGATGTGAAATCCCCGGGCTCAACCTGGGAACTGCGTTCTGAACTGGGTGACTAGAGTGTGTCAGAGGGAGGTAGAATTCCACGTGTAGCAGTGAAATGCGTAGAGATGTGGAGGAATACCGATGGCGAAGGCAGCCTCCTGGGATAACACTGACGTTCATGCCCGAAAGCGTGGGTAGCAAACAGGATTAGATACCCTGGTAGTCCACGCCCTAAACGATGTCGATTAGCTGTTGGGCAGCTTGACTGCTTAGTAGCGAAGCTAACGCGTGAAATCGACCGCCTGGGGAGTACGGTCGCAAGATTAAAACTCAAAGGAATTGACGGGGACCCGCACAAGCGGTGGATGATGTGGATTAATTCGATGCAACGCGAAGAACCTTACCTGGTCTTGACATGTACGGAACCCTCCAGAGACGGAGGGGTGCCTTCGGGAGCCGTAACACAGGTGCTGCATGGCTGTCGTCAGCTCGTGTCGTGAGATGTTGGGTTAAGTCCCGCAACGAGCGCAACCCTTGTCATTAGTTGCCATCATTAAGTTGGGCACTCTAATGAGACTGCCGGTGACAAGCCGGAGGAAGGTGGGGATGACGTCAAGTCCTCATGGCCCTTATGACCAGGGCTTCACACGTCATACAATGGTCGGTACAGAGGGTAGCCAAGCCGCGAGGTGGAGCCAATCTCACAAAACCGATCGTAGTCCGGATTGCACTCTGCAACTCGAGTGCATGAAGTCGGAATCGCTAGTAATCGCAGGTCAGCATACTGCGGTGAATACGTTCCCGGGTCTTGTACACACCGCCCGTCACACCATGGGAGTGGGGGATACCAGAAGTAGGTAGGGTAACCGCAAGGAGCCCGCTTACCACGGTATGCTTCATGACTGGGGTGAAGTCGTAACAAGGTAGCCGTAGGGGAACCTGCGGCTGGATCACCTCCTTTCTAGAGAAAGAAGAGGCTGTTGCATTCACACTTATCGGTAAACTGTAGAAGATGCGGAAAAATGCTTGAGTGAAGACAAGATTCGCTTAAGAAGAGAATCCGGGTTTGTAGCTCAGCTGGTTAGAGCACACGCTTGATAAGCGTGGGGTCGGAGGTTCAAGTCCTCCCAGACCCACCAAGAACGGGGGCATAGCTCAGTTGGTAGAGCACCTGCTTTGCAAGCAGGGGGTCATCGGTTCGATCCCGTTTGCCTCCACCAATACTTTCCAAATCAAAGCGAGTTAAAAAGGCAGTGTAACTGCTTTCTTTTTTTCTAAAGAGGAGTCTGCTGACGAATCAGTTTGACGGGAAAAGAAAGGCTGCTATAATAATCAGCTCATTTTGATTTGCGAAGTAAATAGCAATATTGAACGCATCGATCTTTAACAAATTGGAAAGCCGAAATCAACAAACAAAGACAATGTGTCTGTTTTTGATGATTGACCGATTGCAAACGGTCAGTTGTCTCCTGGATAGGAAAAGAAAAACAGGTGCAGTATTTGGGTGATGATTGTATCGACTTAATCCCGAAAGACAAAAGGCGGGATTAAGACACAACAAGCAGTAAGCTTTATCAAAGTAGGAAATTCAAGTTTGATGTTCTCGTCAACGGAATGTCAGGCAAAGTCAGAGAAGTTCTTGAAATGATAGAGTCAAGTGAATAAGTGCATCAGGTGGATGCCTTGGCGATGATAGGCGACGAAGGACGTGTAAGCCTGCGAAAAGCGTGGGGGAGCTGGCAATAAAGCTATGATCCCGCGATGTCCGAATGGGGAAACCCACTGCATTCTGTGCAGTATCCTAAGTTGAATACATAGACTTAGAGAAGCGAACCCGGAGAACTGAACCATCTAAGTACCCGGAGGAAAAGAAATCAACCGAGATTCCGCAAGTAGTGGCGAGCGAACGCGGAGGAGCCTGTACGTGATAACTGTTGAGATAGAAGAACAAGCTGGGAAGCTTGACCATAGTGGGTGATAGTCCCGTATTCGAAATCTCAACAGTGGTACTAAGCGTACGAAAAGTAGGGCGGGACACGTGAAATCCTGTCTGAATATGGGGGGACCATCCTCCAAGGCTAAATACTCATCATCGACCGATAGTGAACCAGTACCGTGAGGGAAAGGCGAAAAGAACCCCGGGAGGGGAGTGAAATAGAACCTGAAACCTGATGCATACAAACAGTGGGAGCACCCTTGTGGTGTGACTGCGTACCTTTTGTATAATGGGTCAACGACTTACATTCAGTAGCGAGCTTAACCGAATAGGGGAGGCGTAGGGAAACCGAGTCTTAATAGGGCGAACAGTTGCTGGGTGTAGACCCGAAACCGAGTGATCTATCCATGGCCAGGTTGAAGGTGCCGTAACAGGTACTGGAGGACCGAACCCACGCATGTTGCAAAATGCGGGGATGAGCTGTGGATAGGGGTGAAAGGCTAAACAAACTCGGAGATAGCTGGTTCTCCCCGAAAACTATTTAGGTAGTGCCTCGAGCAAGACACTGATGGGGGTAAAGCACTGTTATGGCTAGGGGGTTATTGCAACTTACCAACCCATGGCAAACTAAGAATACCATCAAGTGGTTCCTCGGGAGACAGACAGCGGGTGCTAACGTCCGTTGTCAAGAGGGAAACAACCCAGACCGCCAGCTAAGGTCCCAAATGATAGATTAAGTGGTAAACGAAGTGGGAAGGCCCAGACAGCCAGGATGTTGGCTTAGAAGCAGCCATCATTTAAAGAAAGCGTAATAGCTCACTGGTCGAGTCGTCCTGCGCGGAAGATGTAACGGGGCTCAAATCTATAACCGAAGCTGCGGATGCTAGTTTACTAGCATGGTAGGGGAGCGTTCTGTAGGCCGATGAAGGTGCATTGTAAAGTGTGCTGGAGGTATCAGAAGTGCGAATGTTGACATGAGTAGCGATAAAGCGGGTGAAAAGCCCGCTCGCCGAAAGCCCAAGGTTTCCTACGCAACGTTCATCGGCGTAGGGTGAGTCGGCCCCTAAGGCGAGGCAGAAATGCGTAGTCGATGGGAAACAGGTTAATATTCCTGTACTTGATTCAAATGCGATGTGGGGACGGAGAAGGTTAGGTTAGCAAGCTGTTGGAATAGCTTGTTTAAGCCGGTAGGTGGAAGACTTAGGCAAATCCGGGTCTTCTTAACACCGAGAAGTGACGACGAGTGTCTACGGACATGAAGTAACCGATACCACGCTTCCAGGAAAAGCCACTAAGCTTCAGTTTGAATTGAACCGTACCGCAAACCGACACAGGTGGGCAGGATGAGAATTCTAAGGCGCTTGAGAGAACTCGGGAGAAGGAACTCGGCAAATTGATACCGTAACTTCGGGAGAAGGTATGCCCTCTAAGGTTAAGGACTTGCTCCGTAAGCCCTGGAGGGTCGCAGAGAATAGGTGGCTGCGACTGTTTATTAAAAACACAGCACTCTGCTAACACGAAAGTGGACGTATAGGGTGTGACGCCTGCCCGGTGCTGGAAGGTTAATTGAAGATGTGAGAGCATCGGATCGAAGCCCCAGTAAACGGCGGCCGTAACTATAACGGTCCTAAGGTAGCGAAATTCCTTGTCGGGTAAGTTCCGACCCGCACGAATGGCGTAACGATGGCCACACTGTCTCCTCCCGAGACTCAGCGAAGTTGAAGTGGTTGTGAAGATGCAATCTACCCGCTGCTAGACGGAAAGACCCCGTGAACCTTTACTGTAGCTTTGCATTGGACTTTGAAGTCACTTGTGTAGGATAGGTGGGAGGCTTTGAAGCAGAGACGCCAGTCTCTGTGGAGCCGTCCTTGAAATACCACCCTGGTGTCTTTGAGGTTCTAACCCAGACCCGTTATCCGGGTCGGGGACCGTGCATGGTAGGCAGTTTGACTGGGGCGGTCTCCTCCCAAAGAGTAACGGAGGAGTTCGAAGGTTACCTAGGTCCGGTCGGAAATCGGACTGATAGTGCAATGGCAAAAGGTAGCTTAACTGCGAGACCGACAAGTCGAGCAGGTGCGAAAGCAGGACATAGTGATCCGGTGGTTCTGTATGGAAGGGCCATCGCTCAACGGATAAAAGGTACTCCGGGGATAACAGGCTGATTCCGCCCAAGAGTTCATATCGACGGCGGAGTTTGGCACCTCGATGTCGGCTCATCACATCCTGGGGCTGTAGTCGGTCCCAAGGGTATGGCTGTTCGCCATTTAAAGTGGTACGTGAGCTGGGTTTAAAACGTCGTGAGACAGTTTGGTCCCTATCTGCAGTGGGCGTTGGAAGTTTGACGGGGGCTGCTCCTAGTACGAGAGGACCGGAGTGGACGAACCTCTGGTGTACCGGTTGTAACGCCAGTTGCATAGCCGGGTAGCTAAGTTCGGAAGAGATAAGCGCTGAAAGCATCTAAGCGCGAAACTCGCCTGAAGATGAGACTTCCCTTGCGGTTTAACCGCACTAAAGAGTCGTTCGAGACCAGGACGTTGATAGGTGGGGTGTGGAAGCGCGGTAACGCGTGAAGCTAACCCATACTAATTGCTCGTGAGGCTTGACTCTATCATTTGAAGAACTTCAAATAAAAAGCTTACTGACTGATTCAGTCATCACCGAATATATTGATTGAGGCTTTACCGATTTGTACAGTTTAAGTTTGGCGGCCATAGCGAGTTGGTCCCACGCCTTCCCATCCCGAACAGGACCGTGAAACGACTCAGCGCCGATGATAGTGTGGTTCTTCCATGCGAAAGTAGGTCACTGCCAAACACCTATTCTAAGCCCCCGACAGATGTCGGGGGCTTTTACTTTGAATCGTTGACAAGTTTGGCGAACCGGACCCTCCTGCCTTGATAGCGGCGGTGGGGCGGAATGGGGTAATACTCCGAATGCTCCGGTTGCAGAAGAATGGACTTTTGAGAATGTGGATGGGGCCGCTTCGAAATTGAGGTGGGTTAGTAGATGTTGTAGAATCAATACATTGAGAGATAGTAAAGTTAGAAATATTTAAAATTGTTTGAATTAAAATGATGTAAAGTATATGATGATAAGATATATAGTGGTAACGTCTCCCCGGTGTTACCGTCCATATTAACGAAATGATAGGAAAACGCCCTTATGAAAAAACTCCTCTTTGCCGCACTCTCCGTTTTAACTGCCTCGCTGTCGCTGGCAGCCGTCAACATCAATACCGCCTCTTCTTCCGAATTGGAAGCCCTGCCCGGCATCGGTCCGGCCAAAGCGAAAGCCATTGTGGACTACCGTCAGCAGCATGGTGCCTTCAAATCGGTGGAAGAGCTCAAAAACGTCAAAGGCATCGGCGAGGGTATCTTCTCCAAACTGAAGGCCGAAGCAACCGTCGCGCCCGCACCTGCAAACTCAAAAGCTAAAAACGCCGTCCAAAAGTAAATTAACTGGGAGCATTAAGACAAGGAATTTGAGATGTAGGCTGGTATTCTGCCTGGAAGAAAATATGGGTGGCCTTAGTCAGTCTGAAAGTAAGTGTTGTAAACCCAAAAGGTTTCTTATACAAAAGGATATATATTGAAATTGGGTGATGAAATTATCAATAGGTAATAAATTATGAATAAAGAAAATTGTAAAGGGTATTCTCTTACTCAATTAATCTTTGTAATTGCAATAATTGGGTTCTTAACTTCAATAGCTTATCCAAGTTATCAAAAATATCTTAGAGACTCAGAAATACGTCAGGCTCTAGCAGCGCTTGTTGAGAGTGCTCAGTTTATGGAGCGATTTTATCAGCAGAATGGTAGTTTCAAGAAAACTTCTACAGCGTGGCCTGATTTACCTAACTCGCGGAGTTTAGAAAACTTTTGTATTTATCCTCATGGGCTTGCTAGAGGCGCGTTAGATGGGAAATTTACTTTAAAGGCAGTTGCATTGGATAAAAATAAAGAACCTAGGGTAATAAAGATTAATGAATCTCTAACGACTTTTATTTGTGAGAGTACTGCTAGTTCTTGTGATGATGTTACGAAAAACTATTTTTCTGGTGCAGATAAAAACTGTTCCGTATATCGGCTTTAAGAGAGTTTGTGCAGTTATTACTGAATGGTTTATACGTCTATTTAAACTAATATTAATTAATAGAGCCTGAGCCACTACTTATTATATATAAAAGGTCGTCTGAAAACTTGTGAACTGCCCCCCAAATCTTGGACACTCATAAAAGCCTTTTCAGGCGCTCTGTGCAAGCTGGGTTCTGTATGCGACAGGACTCAGCTTTTTCAATTTCAAACTGCAACGCTCCCGGTTGTAGTAATCCATATAGTCATCTATCTGCTTCATCAATTCATCTACCGTCAATTCACCTGCGTTATAGAAACACTCCGTCTTCAACACCGCAAAGAAGCTTTCCATCGGCGCATTGTCCCAACAGTTCGCCTTACGCGACATGCTTTGAACCATGGAATGCTCCGCAAGCAATTCCCTATACCCCGCCGTACGGTACAGCACACCCTGGTCGGAATGCAGCATCGTTCCTTTCTTATCAGTCAGACCGGGTGCGGCCTTTTCGAGCATTTCCTTCACCATTTCGCTGTTAGCATTGCGGCTCATGGCGTAGGCGACGATCTCGCGGTTGAACAGGTCCAAGATTGGTGAGAGGTACAGTTTGCCGTCCTTTCCTTTGAGTTCGGTCACGTCGGTCAGCCATTTTTCGTTGGGCTTTCGGGCTTTGAACCGGCGTTTGAGGAGGTGTTCCGATATTTCGCCCATGGCGGGATGGCGGTAGGCTTTTTCGCCCGTATAAGGGCTTTCAGCCCCAACTGCTTCATCAACCTCGCTGCTTTTTTGCGGTTCCAATCCAATGCTGCGGCAATGCGCCTTTGCCCGTAGCGTCCTTTATGCCGTTCGTAGATTTCGGCGATAAGGGCTTTGTCGGCTGCATCGGGGTCGGGTCGGTCTTGGTGGTGGTAGTAAAAGCTGCTTTTGGGCAGGTTTGCGATGTGCAGCAGGTATTTGAGCGGATGTTGCGCCCTCAGTGTTTGGACGGTTTGGCTTTGTCCTTTGCGGTCTGCTTTTGGCTGAGGGCTTTTAACTCCTTTAGGTAGGCGACCTCTGCGCGCATATAGCACAACTCTTCGATAAGCTCTGCCTGTGTTTTTTCGTTGTCGGGTTTGTCGGCGATGAAGGGGTTTTTGCGGTGGTCGGTCATGGTTTTGGATTGGGGATGTTCGAGTGCGCCGATGCCGCCTTCTTGATAGGCGCGTATCCATCGCCGCAGGTGGGTTCGGGAAATGCCGTAATGGTCTGCGGTACGCTGTTGGCTGCGTATGTGCAGGTAGTGGAGTACGGCTTGGTATTTGAAGTGTAATGTATATTTGCTCATAAAAAAACTGCACCTTGCGAGTTGGAGGGGATGTGTCCAACTTTTGGGGTGCAGTTCAGGTTTTTTCAGACGATCTTTCTGCAAATGGGGCATTAGCCTCCTAAATACCAGAATTTCAACGCCCACAATACGGCAACTATCCACACCATAGGTGGTACGTCTTTCACGCGGTTGCACAAAAGTTTAATCACTGCATAGCTGATAAAGCCGAAGGCGATGCCGTCTGCAATCGAATAGGTAAACGGCATGAACACGATGGTCAGGAAAGCGGGGGCGGCTTCGGTCATGTCGTCCCAGTCGATTTCACGCGCGCTACGCAGCATTTGCGCACCAACGTAGAGCAGCGCAGGCGCTGTGGCGAAACCGGGGATGCTCTGCACCAGCGGTGAGAAAATCAGACACGCCAACATCAATACGCCGACGGTTACGGCAGTCAGACCGGTGCGGCCGCCTGCGGCAACACCCGCCGCACTTTCGACATACGGCGTGGTTGAAGACGTACCCAGTGCGGCACCGGCTACGATGGCGGTCGAGTCGGCGAACAGGGCGCGTTTCAGACGAGGCAGTTTGCCGTCTTCCAGCAGGCCTGCTCGGTGGGAAACACCGACCAGCGTGCCGGTGGAGTCAAACAAATCAACCAGGAAAAAGACGAAAATTACGCTGACCATGCTGAGGGTAAAGAGGCCGTTGAAATCCATCTTCATGAAAGTCGGCGCGATACTTGGAATTTCGCCGATTACGCCTTTAAACTCGCTCAAGCCCAGCAGGGTGGAAATGGCAGTAATCGTCAGAATGGTCAGGATAATCGCCCCTTTGATGCGGAAATGCCCCAAAGCCACCACCATGGCGAAGCCCGCCAATACCAAGAGCGCGGCAGGTTGGTGGATGTCGCCCAGTTTCACCAAAGTCGCGTCGCTGGCAACGATAATGCCGGAACCTTTGAGTGCAATCAGCGACAGAAACAGTCCGATACCGGCGGCAATCGACATTTTCAAACCCATAGGCAGCGCGTTCACCAGCATTTCGCGCACCTTGAAAAAGCTGAATAAAATGAAAATGATGCCGGAAACGAATACCGCGCCCAAAGCCACCTGCCAGGGTACGCCCATGCCTTTGACGACGGCGAAAGTAAAGTAGGCGTTCAAGCCCATACCCGGCGCGAGCGCAATCGGATAGTTGCCGACGAAGCCCATCACGAAGCAGCCGATGGCGGAAGCGATACAGGTGGCGACGAATACTGCGCCCATGTCCATGCCCGTTTCGCCGAGAATCAGCGGATTGACGATGATGATGTAGCACATGGCGAGGAAGGTGGTCAGCCCAGCCGTCAGCTCCGTGCGTACATTCGTGCCGTTTGCGCTTAAATTGAATATGCGCTCCAGCACATTTTGATTTGAAGTAGTCATGATTTATGCTTTTCAAAAAAAAGGAAATTTGCGGGCGGTATTATACTGAAAACGCTTTGTTATCGGGTGAAAAATTGTCAACATTTCGGTTGAAATGGTTTGAGAAAAGGTCGTCTGAAAATCAGAGTTGGGTTTTCAGACGACCTTTGGGCATTTTTTCTTTCAAAGATTAAATGCATAAAAAACCCGCAGCCGAAGCTGCGGGTCAATTTAGGTCAGTTCTACGAAGAATATTACCATTCGTAGTTCAAACCTACGTTGTAAGATGCAGAGCCGCCTGAAGAGGTACCCACTGCAAGACCGGCCTTGGCTGCAAAGTTTTCATTGAAGCGGTAGCCTGCACCGACTGCAACTGCGGTGTCAGATTTGAAACCACCCAAAGCAGCGGTAACGTTGAATTTACCGACGCTGTAAGGTTGGAACAGGCCGCTGAGGGCTGCTTGTGCTGCCAGGCCCTGACGGGTCTCTTTACGCAGGTTTGCTACGTTTTTATCCAAGCTGTCGATGCGAGCTGAGTTTTTAGCAATACCTGCAGCGTGTTGGTTGCTTGCTGTTTGCAGCGTAGCAATATCGGTAGCGTGTTGGTTGCTTGCTGTTTGCAGTGTAACAATATCGGCTTTGTTAGTTTCAACTTGTGCTGCATTTGCATCAGCAGCCTTTTGTGCAGCTTGAGCAGAATCCGCGGCAGTTTTAGCTGATTTTTTAGCAACTTCAACAGAACCTTGTACAGATTGAGCTAATTCTTTAGCTTCAATAGCTTTGATTCTGATTCCTTCCACATCCTTTTTATCAGCTTTGTTTTCAATTGCTGTTTTATTGCTATCAATGTCTTCTTCAAGAGCAGCGATTGCCTCTTTGGTTGAATCACCCAATTCAGTTACCGCATCACCGATGTCGTTAACTTTTTTGCCCATATCGGCAGTGTATTTCACCAATTCGTCAACATCAGCTTTGTCGGCTTTGGTTGCAATTGCTTCTTTGTTGGCATCAATTGCTGCTTTGTTGACGTCGATTTCTTTACGATTGTCTTCTACAGCTTCTGCCGCAAGCCCCAAGCCCTTCGTCAAACCAACGATGTCTTGTTTATTGGCATCGATGTCTTTTTCAACAGCAGCGATTGCCTCTTTGGTTGAATCACCCAATTCAGTTACCGCATCACCGATGTCGTTAACTTTTTTGCCCATATCGGCAGTGTATTCCACCAATTTGTCAACATCAGCTTTGTCGGCTTTCGTGGCGATTGCTGTTTTGTTGGTTTCGATTGCCGCTTTATTGGCATCAATTTCTTTACGATTGTCTTCTACAGCTTCT
Organism: Neisseria sicca; assembly: GCF_017753665.1. Classification (NCBI taxonomy): domain Bacteria; kingdom Pseudomonadati; phylum Pseudomonadota; class Betaproteobacteria; order Neisseriales; family Neisseriaceae; genus Neisseria; species Neisseria sicca. The sequence continues at coordinate 1,914,094 of NZ_CP072524.1, read as the reverse complement.
GCCGCAAGCCCCAAGCCCTTCGTCAAACCAACGATGTCCTGTTCAACAGTAGCGATTGCCTCCTTGGTTGAATCACCCAATTCAGTTACCGTATCACCGATATCGTTAACTTTTTTGCCCATATCGGCAGTGTATTCCACCAATTTGTCAACATCAGCTTTGTCGGCTTTCGTGGCGATTGCTGTTTTGTTGGTTTCGATTGCCGCTTTATTGGCATCAATTTCTTTACGATTGTCTTCTACAGCTTCTGCCGCAAGCCCCAAGCCCTTTGTCAAACCAACGATGTCCTGTTCAACAGTAGCGATTGCCTCCTTGGTTGAATCACCCAATTCAGTTACCGTATCACCGATATCGTTAACTTTTTTGCCCATATCGGCAGTGTATTCCACCAATTTGTCAACATCAGCTTTGTCGGCTTTCGTGGCGATTGCTGTTTTGTTGGTTTCGATTGCCGCTTTATTGGCATTTACATCTGCGCTGATGGTATTAACGACTTCTGCAGTTTTCACCAATGCTTCGCTGTTTTCGTTGACGGTTTCAGTCAAGTCACCCAATGCTTCATCGTGTGCTGCGACAACTTCTTTCAAGCCCAGTCCTTTAAACTCATCGGCTTCAACATCTTCATTAGTGGCTTCGCGGACGGTTTTGTTGCCATTAGCATCAGTTGTGATGAAATTTGAACCAGATGCAAAACCATTAATGGTTTGTTCTAACTCTAAGGTTTTCAAAAGCAGGGCATCGCTATCTTTTTTGAAAGTCAGCTTACCGGTATCTTTATCATATGTTGTGCCTTCGCCGAAGACAGTAAAAAACGCTGCTTGACCTTGATCGTCTTTGCCGCCAACCGCTGCTGCAAAGTTTTGTTCAGCCGCTCCCGCTGCGCCGCTTGCTACGGCTGCCGTAACAGCCATGCTCAATACTTTTACATTGAATTTTTTCATGTTTTTTACCTTTGTATGGTGGGTGTAGGGACGTTGATGCTTTTCCGGCGGCTCCCCGTAAACTGTAAAAGGATTATGCCGTTTCGGGCTGGAACTTAATAATCGCCAAGAAAAGTTTCAATGCATATTGTAAAAGTACGAAATTAAAAATCAAGGCTTGTGTAATTTTTTATAGTGGGAACAGGGGCGCATAGGCCTGTATTCTTCGATTTTTTTGAAATGTATTTTGATGCAATAAATTGCAATAGAATAATAAGCATATGAAATATATGATATTTTAATTTGATTTTTGGGTTTTTTGATGGGTATTACCTTGTTTGGTAGAAAATATTTTAAATTTCTATTTTTATCAATTTGTGGGGAAAAAGCGACGAACGGTATTTTTATCTGACTATTAGGATGCATTTGGCATTTTACTACTACAAGTAAATGTTTTAATTTTTGTAAAGACTTCTCTTGCGTATGAGGATGATGTACTTGTTGTCGGAAAGGCTCTGGTATTCTGGCATAAGGCTTAAATAGGTTTCAGACGACCCTTTTGCTTTTTATTTATAGGGGTCTGCATAGTGATGGCGATATAGCTTGGAAAACCGGGGCTTTATGGATAACGAAAGCTGCGATTTGCTATAGAATTCCTTTTCTATATTCAGATACGGATAAGCTATGGAAACCGCCCTGCTCCTTGCCGGCAAAATCACCGAGCTGACCCTGATTGTCCTGATGGGCATGGCGTTGGTGAAGTTTAAGCTTCTGAATTCCGAACACAGCCGCACGCTCTCCGTCATCGCGCTCTACCTCATCAGCCCGTCGGTGATGATTCACGCTTTCCAAATCGAGAACACGCCCGACATCGTTGACGGGTTGAAACTCTCGGTCGCCTTGGCGGTCGTGTTCCACATCCTGCTGATTGCGCTGGGCAGGCTTTTCAAAACTGTGTTTAAGCTCGATACGCTCGAACACGCTGCCACGGTTTACACCAATTCCGGCAACCTCATCATCCCGCTGGTAATGTCCATTTTCGGACCGCAATGGGTGATTTACACCAGCGGCTTCATCATCGTCCAAATGTTCCTTTTCTGGACGCACCTGCGCCTGCTGCTTTGCGGGCGCGGCAATCTTGCGTGGAAAACCGTACTGACCAACATCAACATCCTTTCCATCTTTATCGGCGTGTTCATGTTTGCTTTCCAAATCAAACTGCCGCACATCATCGACAATACGCTCGCTACTGTCGGCAGCATGATAGGCCCAGTCGCCATGCTCGTTGCCGGAATGTTGATTGCCTCGCTGCCGCTCAAAGAAATCGTCCTCTCCAAACGGATTTACCTCGTCGCCTTCCTGCGCCTGATACTTATCCCGCTGATTCTGTTGGTGTTTGTCAAAGTTTCAGGCATAGCCCGCTTGGGCGGACACAGCGATACCGTCGTCCTTATCAGCTTCCTCGCCACCGTCAGCCCCGCCGCGTCCACCGTTACCCAAATGGCGATGGTTTATGGTCAAAACGCCCGTAAAGCCAGCGCGATTTACGGCATCACGACGCTGCTGTGCGTCATCACCATGCCGCTGATGATTGCGTTGTATCAAGCGATGGTTTAAAAGGGGAGGGCAAGGCAAGGTCGTCTGAAAGCCTGAATTCAGGCTTTCAGACGACCTTGCCTTTAAAGCAGATATGATTTTTGTTTCCTGTATGCCGCAGAATGTTGGCCTTCGATGCGGCTGCTTCCTGATTACAGCGTTGTCGAATACCGACATCAGACTTGCGGGAGGCGATAAGGTATAGTGGATTAAATTTAAACCAGTACGGCGTTGCCTCGCCTTGCCGTACTATTTGTACTGTCTGCGGCTTTGTCGCCTTGTCCTGATTTAAATTTAATCCACTATATTTTCGGGTATCGCTTCAAATTTAAAAGGTTGTCTGAAAACCTAAATTCGAGTTTTCAGACAACCTTTGCTATGTAAATCACACCTGCTTCTGCGGATGCGCTTCGCCCTACTTCGCCATTTCCGCGAACACTTGGTGCGCGGTGGCGATGGTTTCGTCAATCAGCTCGGGCGTGTGCGCGGCGGAGACGAAGCCTGCTTCGTAGGCGGACGGGCCGAAGGCGGTGTTGCGGTCGAGCATACCGTGGAAGAAGCGTTTGAAGGCGTCGATATTGGAGCGCGCCATGTCGCCGTAGTTTTGCGGGGTGTGTGCGGCGAAATACAGACCGAACATACCGCCCACGCTGTCGGCGGTGAACTCGATGTTGTGTGCTTTGGCGGCGGCGGCAAGCCCGTCGGCGAGGCGGCAGGTCAAGGCGGTCAGGTTTTCGTAGAAGCCTTCGCGCTGGATGATTTCGAGCGTTTTCAAGCCGGCGGCGACGGCAATCGGGTTGCCTGATAATGTGCCTGCCTGATACACGCCGCCCAACGGGGAAATACATTCCATGATGTCTTTGCGTCCGCCGAACGCGGCAAGCGGCATACCGCCGCCGATGACTTTGCCCATCGTGGTCAGGTCGGGCGTGATGCCGTGCAGCGACTGCGCGCCGCCGAGCGCGACGCGGAAGCCGGTCATCACTTCGTCGTAAATCAACACGGCGCCGTGTTTTTCGGTCAATTCGCGCAGGGCTTTGACGAAGGCTTCGGTCGGGCGGACCAGGTTCATATTGCCGACGAAGGGTTCGAGGATGACGCAGGCGATTTCGTCGCCGTTGCGGGCGAACGCTTCTTCGAGTTGGGCGATGTTGTTGTATTCGAGGACTAAGGTGTGTTTGGTGAAATCGGCGGGAACGCCTGCGGAAGACGGGTTGCCGAAGGTAAGCAGGCCGCTGCCGGCTTTGACGAGCAGGCTGTCGGAATGGCCGTGGTAGCAGCCTTCGAATTTGATGATTTTGTCTCGTCCGGTAAAGCCGCGTGCGAGGCGGATGGCGGTCATGGTCGCTTCGGTGCCGGAGCTGACGAGGCGCAGCCGTTCGACCGACGGCATGATTTTGGCGATTTCTTCGGCGATGACGATTTCGCCTTCGGTGGGCGCGCCGAACGACAAACCGCCCAAGGCGGCTTCGCGCACGGCTTCGATGACTTCGGGGTGCGCGTGTCCGACAATCGCAGGCCCCCACGAACCGACGTAATCGGTGTAGCGCGTGCCGTTTTCGTCCCAAACATACGCGCCTTCGGCTTTTTTGATGAAGCGCGGTACGCCGCCGACGCTGCCGAATGCGCGGACGGGGGAGTTTACGCCGCCGGGGATGATGGCTTTGGCGCGGTCAAACAGGGTTTCGTTACGGTTCATAGCGGATTCTTTCTGAGGTCGTCTGAAAAATAAGCGGTATTTTATCATCAGATTGCCCGCGCCAGCCGTTTCAGACGACCCCTAAAGCCCAAACCGCCAAGACTTGAACTCTGTATCTGAAAATGAAAATTGTTCTGTAAAAACAATCACTCTGTTCATATTTGAAGCGTTTGTGCTATAATCCGCACCCATTTATACCATAAAGAAAACATCATGTTACGCGGATTCATTTTAATGCTTACCCTTTTGGTTTCCACCGTCTCCTACGCCGCCCAGCGCAGGCTGCCGAGCGATATGGACGCGGCGGTTTTGAAACAGGTCGAACTGCCTTATCTGAAAGTGAGCCGTGGCGGCTTCTCATGGACGCGCCTCTTGACGCTGGGCATTGCCGACGGCAATTCCGCCAAGCTGCAAATCACCCGTTTCACCAAAATCCACGACGAAAACGACCGCTTCATCCCGATGGGGCGGCTGGCAGGCAAAACCGGCAAAACCATCGCGTTCAAACACAACGACACCAACGCCCTTGTGCGCGAAGTGTGGGTTTTGACCGACGACGAAGCCTCCCGTTTTACCGCGCAAAAAGAAGTCCGCGACGAGGTTAAAAAAGACGCGCAATAAGCCGTCGTTTGCCCGTTTCAGACGACCCAAACACACACCGCGTGGTTGGCTGTTGCAGCCGCAGCAGCGCAACCGCGCATTTTTGCGCCCTGACGAATCTGCGTTTCAGACGACCTGTCCACGTTCCAAAGGTCGTCTGAAATGAAGATTTTTATAACAATCAGCCCCGCAATTACGGGCTACCTGAGAAAGACACAAACCATGAAAAAAGTATTTATCCGCACCTTCGGCTGCCAAATGAACGAATACGACAGCGAAAAAATGCTCGCCGTACTCGCCGAAGAAAACGGCGGCATCGAACAAGTGACCGAAGCCGACGAAGCCGACATCATCCTCTTCAACACCTGCTCCGTGCGCGAAAAAGCGCAGGAAAAAGTGTTCTCCGACTTAGGCCGCGTGCGCCCGCTCAAAGAAAAAAATCCCGACCTCATCATCGGCGTTGCCGGCTGCGTCGCCTCCCAAGAAGGCGAAAACATCATCAAACGCGCGCCTTATGTGGACGTCGTCTTCGGCCCGCAAACGCTGCACCGCCTGCCCAAAATGATTGTGGATAAAGAAACCAGCGGCCTGTCGCAAGTCGATATTTCCTTCCCCGAAATCGAAAAATTCGACCACCTGCCGCCCGCCCGCGTCGAAGGCGGCGCAGCATTCGTGTCCATTATGGAAGGTTGTTCCAAATACTGCTCGTTCTGCGTCGTCCCCTACACACGCGGCGAAGAGTTCTCCCGCCCGCTGAACGACGTTTTGACCGAAATCGCCAACCTTGCCCAGCAAGGCGTGAAAGAAATCAACCTCTTGGGACAAAACGTCAACGCCTATCGCGGCGAAATGGAAGACGGCGAAATCTGCGATTTTGCCACCCTGCTGCGCATCGTCCACGAAATCCCCGGCATCGAGCGTATGCGCTTTACCACCAGCCACCCGCGCGAGTTTACCGACTCGATTATCGAGTGCTACCGCGACCTGCCCAAGCTGGTGTCGCACCTGCACCTGCCGATTCAAAGCGGTTCCGACCGCGTATTGAGCGCGATGAAACGAGGCTACACCGCCTTGGAATACAAATCCATCATCCGCAAACTGCGCGCCATCCGCCCCGACTTGTGCCTGAGCAGCGACTTCATCGTCGGCTTCCCCGGCGAAACCGAGCGCGAGTTCGAGCAGACCCTGAAGCTGGTGAAAGACATCGCTTTCGATTTGAGCTTCGTCTTCATTTACAGCCCGCGCCCCGGCACACCTGCCGCCAACCTGCCGGACGACACCCCGCATGCCGAAAAAGTGCGCCGCCTCGAAGCCCTGAATGAAGTCATCGAAGCCGAAACCGCCCGCATCAACCAAACCATGATCGGCACCGTACAACGCTGTCTGGTCGAAGGCATCTCCAAAAAAGACCCCGACCAGCTCCAAGCCCGTACCGCCAACAACCGCGTGGTCAACTTCACCGGTACGCCCGACATGATCAACCAAATGATCGATTTGGAAATCACCGAAGCCTACACCTTCTCCCTGCGCGGCAAACCAGTCGAAGCATAAAGCCGTTCCGCCATAGCAAAGGTCGTCTGAAAACCTGTATCTTGGTTTTCAGACGACCTTTTTTCAGACGACCTGAGAGTCTGTCGATATTCAATAATTTCTGTATCTTTTTGTTCTTAAAGCGGCATCTTCCGCGTTGGAAATTCTCGCAAGGTATCCAATCTTGCTGCGGTTTCCAGCTTGATTTTGCCGCTTTTCAAACAAAAATCCACTTCGAAAATCAAATGTCGGCAGCACTTAAGCGTAATGCCGCTCTTCGCCTTTGCCATCGACATTCTCGGCGCAGCGTTTGCAGATGGTTTCATGGCCTGCGACTGAGCCGATGTCGTGGGTGTAGTGCCAGCAGCGTTCGCATTTTTCACCGTCGCTGGCTTTGGCGGTAACGGCAAGTTCGCTGCCGGTTTTGACTTCGACTTTGGACACCAAGAGGGCAAAGCGCAATTCTTCTCCTAAGGCGTTCAGGTAGTCAGCGGTGGCTTCCGGCGCGGTAATTTCGGCTTCTGCCTGCAAGGACGAGCCGACGGTTTTGTCGGCGCGCAAAGGCTCGATGGCGGCGGTTACGGCTTCGCGGGCTTCGCGGACTGCCGTCCATTTTTTCACCAGTTCGGCTTCGGCTTTTTCGTTGATGGGTGGGAACTCGTGCCAAGTGTGGAAGAGGACGCTGTCTTCTTCGCCGCCGCCGATGATGTCCCACGCTTCTTCGCCGGTGAAGCACAAAATCGGTGCAATCAAGAGAACCAGGCTGCGCGTGATGTGATACAGGGCGGTTTGCGCGCTGCGGCGGGCGTGGCTGTCGGCTTGGGTGGTGTAGAGGCGGTCTTTCAGGATGTCGAGGTAGAACGCGCCCAAGTCTTCCGAGCAGAAGGCGACGATGTCTTTCACGGCGAAGTGGAAGGCATAGCGCGGATAGAAGTCGCCTGCCAGACGCTCTTGCAACTGACGCGCCAATACTAAGGCGTAGCGGTCGATTTCGACCATGTCTGCCTGCGGTACGGTGTGTTCGAACGGGTCGAAATCGCTGAGGTTGGCAAACAGGAAGCTCAAGGTGTTGCGGATGCGGCGGTAGCTTTCGGTGACGCGTTTGAGGATTTCTTTAGAAATCGCCAATTCGCCGCTGTAATCGGTGGATGCCGCCCACAGGCGCAGGATGTCGGCGCCGAACTCGTTATAGACTTCTTGCGGCGCGACGACGTTGCCGATGGATTTCGACATTTTGCGGCCGTTTTGGTCAACCACGAAACCGTGGGTCAGAAGCTGTTTGTACGGGGCGCGTCCCATGGAGGAGGCGCAGCCGGTCAGCATGGAGGATTGGAACCAGCCGCGATGTTGGTCGCTGCCTTCGAGGTAGAGGTCGGCGGGCCAGTCCAATTCTTCGCGCTGTTTCAAAACGGAATAATGGGTCGAGCCGGAGTCGAACCATACGTCCATCGTGTCGGAAAGTTTGTCGTAGTTTTCGCAATCTTCCGCGCTCAACAATTCACTTTTATCGAGGGAGAACCATGCTTCAATGCCTTTTTCTTCGATTTTCAGGGCGATTTTTTCCAAAAGCTCGGCGGAGTTCGGATGCAGTTCGCCGGTTTCTTTGTGGACGAAGAAGGTCATCGGCGTGCCCCAGTAGCGTTGGCGCGAAACGACCCAGTCGGGGCGGCCTTCGATCATGGCTTCGAGGCGCGCGCGACCCCAAGACGGGAAGAACTCGGTGTCGTCCACGGCTTTGATGGCTTTGTCGCGCAGGGTTTTGCCGTCGCTGCCGGCTTTGTCCATGCCGATAAACCACTGACCTGTCGCGCGGTAAATCAGCGGGGTTTTATGGCGCCAGCAGTGGGCGTAGCTGTGTTCGATTTTGCTGCTTGCCAAGAGGTTGCCGGTTTCTTCCAGCCATTGCAGGATGACGGGATTCGCCTCCCAAACACTCATGCCTGCGACGCGCGGCGTTTCGCTGATGTATTTGCCTTCGGCGTTGACGGGGTTGTAAAGCTCGATGCCGTATTTGTTGCAGACGGCGTAGTCTTCCAAACCGTGTGCGGGGGCGGTGTGTACCAAGCCCGTACCGGCGTCGGTGGTAACGTGTTCGCCGTTGAGCATGGGAATATCGCGTTCGAGGAACGGATGATTCATGTGCAGGTTTTCCAGCTTGTCACCGGTGGTTTCTGCCAATACTTTCAGGTCGTCTGAAGTAAAACCGTAGCGTTTGAGCGTGTCTTCCGCCAAATCTTTCGCCAATACCAATTTGCCTTTGGGCGTATCAATCAGTTGGTAAACCACGTCCGCACCCGCAGACACGGCTTGGCTCGCAGGCAGCGTCCAAGGCGTGGTCGTCCAGATGACGGCAAACGCTTTGCCTTCGATGCCTGCCAAACCGAATGCGGCGGCAAGCGCGGCGGTGTCTTTAAACGGATAGCCGACATCAATCGCAGGCGATACTTTGTCTTTGTATTCCACTTCCGCTTCAGCCAGCGAAGAGCCGCAGTCCAAGCAGAATTGAACCGGTTTCGCGCCGCGGTAGAGATAGCCCGATTTGTAGATTTCGCCGAGCATACGCACGGTATCCGCCTCGGTTTTGAAATCCATGGTCAGGTAAGGATTGTCCCAGTCGCCCAACACGCCCAGACGGATGAAGTCTTTTTTCTGACGGGCAATCTGTTCGGCGGCATATTCGCGGCACAATTCGCGGAAGCGCGCTTTGGGCATGTCTTTGCCGTGCAGCTTTTCCACCATCACTTCGATGGGCAGACCGTGGCAGTCCCAACCCGGCACATAAGGCGCGTCGAAACCGGCTTGGGTTTTGCTGCGGATAATGATGTCTTTGAGGATTTTGTTGACGGCATGACCGATGTGGATGTCGCCGTTGGCATACGGCGGGCCGTCGTGCAGGATGAATTTCGGACGGCCTTTGGCGATTTCGCGCAGTTTTTGATAGCGTTTGTGCTCGTACCAGCTTTTCAGCCACGCAGGCTCGCGCTTGGCAAGATTGCCGCGCATCGGAAACGGGCTTTCAAGCAGGTTTACGGTTTTGCTGTAATCGGTCATGTTGTGATTCTCTATGGTTTCGGTATTTCGGTTTCAGACGACGTTTCGCTAAGGTCGTCTGAAAAAATGCAAAGGGCTATTGTAGCGGAATTGTATTGTTTTTATAAGGGGTTTGGACGAAAGCTTGGGGCTTGGCGCAAGGGTGGGGAGTCGGTTTTACCGTCATTTTTGCGGTTTGACGGGTTCACATTAAACCGAGGCGGCATAGTCTCGATTTGCTTTGATTTTTCGTTATAGTGGCTTAACTTTAAACCAGTACGGCGTTGCCTCGCCTTGCCGTACTATCTGTACTGTCTGCGGCTTCGTTGCCTTGTCCTGATTTAAATTTAATCCACTATACTTTTTAATGAAGGTTGACCTTAAATTGAAATAAAATGATAATTTATATCATTAACCTTCTAAATATCTTCCTCGACGACGCCAAACTCGCCGAACTTTGGTTCGTCCGCCGTCCGGGCAGCAACGGCATTGTTCACAGCATCGAAGCCTATGACGAACGCCGCAATTTGGTGTTGCAACTGTTTGGCAGACCTGCCGATGCGGAGGCGGAATCCGAAGCGTGGCGCGCGCTGATTGCCGAAGTGCGCCAAACATACGGGCTGTAATCTTTTTTAAATCCACACCTCGTCTGAAACCCCGTTTTGGGTTTTCAGACGACCTCCAAACCCTGCAAACCATACGGAAACATCATGAAAAAAACCATCATCGCCGCCGTCCTGACCCTGCTTGCCGCCCATGCCGCCGCGCAGCGCGTCGTTATCCTGACGCCCGACGTTGCCGACATCGCCGCGAAACTCGGTGCGGATAAAGAAGTCGTCGGCATCCACGAGTTCAACCGCAATCCCGCCTATAAAAACACGCCGTCCATCGGCTTCTACCGCAATTTCTCCGCCGAACCCATCATCGCCAAAAAGCCTGATTTGGTCATCGGAAGCTGGATGGCGAAACCCGACGGCATTTACACCCAACTCAGCCGCGCCGGTGTCAAAGCGGAAAACGTCAATTCAAACGAAACGCTGGAGCAATACCAGCAAAGTTTCGCCCGCATCGGCAAATTGTTGGGCAAGGAAAAGCAGGCGCAGGCTTTGGCGCAGCAGTTTAAAAGCAGTATCAAGGCGCAACCAGCCAACGGCAAACGCTACATCCTCAGCTACGACGGCCGTTATGTTGCGGGTAAAAACACCGTCGGCGACGTGCTTATCCGCTTAGCTGGCGGGACGAACGCGGCGGCTTCGGTGGACGGACTCAAACCGTTCTCGCGCGAAGGCTGGCTAAACGCGAAACCTGACGTCATCATCATCGCCAAACACAATGAAAAAGCCCTCGGCGGCCTCGACAAAATCATGACCCGCCCCGAAATCGCCTCCAGCCCCGCCGGGAAAAACAAACGCATCCTGTTCTGGCAGGCGGACGACTATATGCGCTACGGCCTCTACACGTCCGACATCATCCGCAAGCTGCATGATTTAGGGAAATAAGGAGCGGTCGTCTGAAAGTTGCGTGATGGCATGAAGTCGGATGGGCAATCCGGCTTCTTGTCGGTTTCAGACGACCTTCTTTTGCCGTCGTTGTTTTGGAATGGATGCACATGAAGGCAGCAGCTTTCTGCGTTCGTTTATTGCGAACAGGTCGTCTGAAAAGCAATCAACGGCGAATCCGTCGGCGTTTCGCAGCCGCTGCCGAAATACTCTTCAAAGAATCACAACATGAAAAAATGGCTTCCGGCGTTGCCGGTTTTATCTTTGTTTCTGATCTGGTTTTGCGCCGGAGTGGGCGAGGGGGGGTGGAGCAATCCGCTTGCTGCCGATCCCGTGTTGATGGAAATCCGCCTGCCGCGTATTTTTGTCGCTTTGCTGGTCGGCGCGGCACTTTCCGCCAGCGGTGCGGCGTTGCAGGCGTTGTTTGAAAACCCGCTTGCCGACCCGAGCCTGATCGGTACGTCGGGCGGCGCGGCAATGGGTGTGGTGCTGGCGATTGCGATGGGCTGGAGCATCGCCGTGCCACTGGCGGCATTTTCGGGCGCGTTTGCCGTCTGTATCCTGATTCTGTTCGGACACCGTCTGGTCGGCGGCGGCAAGCTGGGGCTGTTGGTCATGGGTTTTGTGGTCAGCGCTTTGTGCGGCGCGTTGGTCAGCCTGATTCTTTTCCTTTCAGACGACATGGCATTGCGCAGCGCCATGACTTGGCTCTCGGGCAGCTTTTCCGAAGCAGGCTTTGTTTCGCCCGGCTACGCAGGCGGCGTGATGTTGGCGGGTTTGGTCGTGTTGACTGCTGTCGGTCGCCATCTCGACTATCTGCTCTTGGGCGACGAAACGGCGCACACCATGGGCATCAGCGTCGCCGCCACCCGCGTGGCAACCATCATCGGCGCGGCTTTGATGACCGGAGCCGCCGTCTCGCTCGGCGGCATTATCGGTTTCGTCGGCATGATGATACCCAACGTATTGGCGCAAGCAGTCGGCGGCTCGCGCACCCGCCTGATTATCCTGTCCGCCGTCGTCGGTTCGATTTTTATGTTGCTCGCCGATACGTTTGCCCGTTGGGTGGTCTATCCCATCGACCTGCCCGTCGGCATCGTCATCGCCATTTTGGGCGGGCCGTTTTTCCTGTGGCTGATTGTCAAAGACCAAAGGAGCTGACATGGCATTGCTGATCGAAAACTGCACCGTCAAAGCCGGAAAACGCACCATCCTGTCTTTGGACCGCGCCGAATTTCCCCAATGCGCCGTCAGCGCGGTCATCGGACCCAACGGCGCGGGCAAGTCCACCCTGCTCAAACAGTTCCTCTACCATCCGCAAGCAAGCTGGTGTGGAACGCCCATGAAGGACGCGCTCAGGCAACATAAAATCGCCTGGGTCGGGCAACACGAACATTTCAACCTCCCCATGACCTTGTCTGAATACGTCCTCATCGGACGATACCCCAAACTCGCCTGGTATCGGCGGCCCAAACAGGCGGACACCCGACGCGCCCAAACCCTGCTCGAGCATTTCGACCTCGCCGACCTGCAACACAAACGCATCCAAACCCTCTCCGGCGGCGAACAGCAACGCGCCGCCGTCATCCGCGCGCTGTTGCAGGATGCCGAAGTCCTCTTTCTTGATGAGCCGACCAACCATCTCGACGTCCGCTATCAACACAGCCTGATGCAGCACCTCACCACCTTGCCCGAACAAGGCATGACCGTCGTCATGGTGTTGCACGACCTCAACCTCGCCGGCCACTACGCCAGCCACATCACGCTGATGAAAAACGGCAGCATCACCGCCGCAGGCGCAACCGCCGACATCATGGACGCCGAACGCCTCAGCCAAACCTACGACTGGCGCATCCTCGAATGCACCGCCAACGGCAAAACGTGGTTTCAGGCGGAGACTTTGTGAGGGGTCGTCTGAAAAGCGGTTGTATCGCGGGTGGTTTGTAAAATGAATCTCCGCAAAAAGGTCGTCTGAAATTTTCAGACGACCTTCCTTATACCTATTTACACGCTTTCTTCACAACAAACCTTCCGCTTTAACCCAAGCCAAAATATCGGCTTCTACGGCTTCGGGCGAACCGGGGTTGTCGATTTTGACGCCGTATTCGTCCGCGCCGAGTTCTTCCAGAATTTTCAGTTGCGAATCCAGCATTCCCGCCTTCATGTAATGCCCTTGGCGCGCCATCATGCGCTCGAGGTTGATGGCTTGCGGCGGTGTCAGGTGGATGAAGGCGGTTGTGCCTTGCGCGCCGCGCAGGATGTCGCGGTATTGGCGCTTCAAGGCGGAGCAGGTAACGATGGTGTACGCCGCGCCGCTTTGCGCCTGTTCCGTCATCCAGTCGCGCAGGTTGCGCAGCCACGGATAGCGGTCTTCGTCGGTCAGCGGGATGCCCGCGCCCATTTTGTCGCGGTTGGCTTGGGTGTGGAAATCGTCGCCTTCGGCGTAGGGGCATCGGTTGAGGTGTTTTTGCAGGGACAGGGCGGCGGTGGTTTTGCCGCAGCCGCAAACACCCATCATCACAAAATGCGTCGTCATGTTTTCTTCCTTTGTTTGAGTGGAAAGATACAGTGGATTAACTTTAAACCGGTACGGCGTTGCCTCGCCTTAGCTCAAAGAGAACGATTCTCTAAGGTGCTGAAGCACTAAGCGAATCGGTTCCGTACTATCTGTACTGTCTGCGGCTTCGTTGCCTGATCCTGATTTTTGTTAACCCACTATATAAGGTCGGGCAGACGGTTTAGAGTGTCTCAAAACCGTTTTCAGACGACCTCAAACCACGGCAAACAGCAGCGCCGACACTGAAAAGCCGATGGCGGCAATCAGCGTTTGGTTGACTGTCCATGTTTTCAGCGTGGTCGGTACGTCCATATCCAAAAGGCGGCCGACCAGCCAGAAGCCCGAGTCGTTGAAGTGGCTGCAACCGACCGAGCCTGCCGCGGTTGCCAAAACGACGCAGGCGAGTTGCCAGTCGTTGAAGCCTGCGGCGGCAACGGCGGGTGCCATCAATGCGGCGGCAGTCGTCAGCGCAACGGTTGCCGAACCTTGCGCGATGCGCAACGCCAAAGCCACCAAGAAGCAGCCCAGCAATACGGGGATGCCCAAATTTGCCATGCTGTCCGCCAACGCCTGACCGATGCCCGATGCGCGCAACACGCCGCCGAACATGCCGCCTGCGCCGGTAATCAGAATGACCGAGCAGACGGGGGCGAGTGCGCCGTCCACCGTTTTTTCCAGTGCGCTCGCCTTCACGCCGCGTTTGCTGCCCAAAACATAAAGCGCCACCAAAACCGAAATCAACAGTGCGACCGGAGTCGAGCCGATCATGCGCGCCACCTGTACCCAATGTTCGTCCGCGCTGACGACTTTTTCACTAATTAAGGTGGACAGACCTGTGTTCATAAAAATCAACAGCATAGGAATCAACATAATGCCGACCACGGTCGAAGCCTTGGCAGGCGTTTGCGGCTGGTCGTTGTCCACCGCGCCGCCGCTGAGCAAATCGGGAACGTGCACGCGGATGGTGCGTCCCAAAACCTGACCCAGTAGATAACCGCTGACATACCAAGTGAACATGGCGACGGGCAGCCCCAAAATCAGCACCTGACCGATGTTCGCCGAATAAAATTCCGAAGCCGCAATCGGGCCGGGGTGGGGCGGCAGGAAAACGTGCATCACCGAAAACGCGCCGATAGACGCCAGAGCGTAAGGCAATACGTCCTGTTTCATGCGCCGCGCCGTCGCAAAGACAATCGGCAGCATCACCACCAATCCCGCATCAAAGAAAATCGGGAAGCCGAAAATCAGTGAAGCCACGCCCAAAGCAAACGGCGCGCGTTTTTCGCCGAACATCCGAATCAGCGCATCCGCCAGCGACTGCGCCCCGCCCGAAGTTTCCACCAGCCGCCCGAGCATCGCGCCCAAACCGACCAGCAAAGCCACGCTGCCGAGCGTGCCGCCGAAGTTTTTCAGCAGAACGTCGTTCACAATCTTATCCATCGGCAGCCCCGTCGCTACCGCCGTCAGCAGGCTCACCGACACCAAGGTCAACAGTGCGTGGACACGCAGTTTCACAATCAACAGCAAAATCAGCACAATCGCCATCGCCGCAATACCCAGCAGCCAGCCCGCGCTCAAGGTCTGAGTCCAACCGTCCATTTTGAAGCCTTTCTTTGTAATCAGAATACAAGGTAGTTAAGGTTTTTCAAACGTATCAAATAGACCATAGCATGATTTGCAACGGGGCGGTATGGCGGGTTTTCGGATGGGTTTAAGTATTTATTTTTTCAAATGGATTTGAATAATGAGAGTAAGTCGGGCGGTGTCATTTACTCTTGGTAAGAGAGGGAGGGTCATCTGAAAACGTAGTTTGCTTTCATGAACAAAGAAGGCAGGCGTGGATATTTTCTATTTTTCTAATCCGACATGGATTCAGAATAAGAAAACAGTTTCTTTTTTAAATACAATGATTTTTCAAAATTTTGTCCTGATGGGGCTAACATACTGCAATGCTTGTTGACCAATATGACGTGGGTTTTGCCAGCAGAAAAACGCCTATGTGGGATTCAAATCATTATGTTCAGCCCCTAGATTACTGGCTAACAAAAAACGTCGTCTGAAAATTTTCAGACGACGTTTTTATTATTGAATCAAGGCTTATTCTGCGGCAGGTTTTACCGTGTTGCGGACATCGCCGCTTTTTTCTTTATGTTTCAGCACCGCACGGTCGAGCTTGTCCATCAGAACATCAATGGCGGCGTACATGTCTTGTTCAACGGCCTCGACGTGGAGGTCTTTGCCCGCCAGATGGATGTCTGCTTCAGCCTGTTGATTGAGTTTTTCCACAGAAAGGGTGATGGTAACGGAAATGGCGTTGGCTGCGTGGCGGTTGATGCGTTCCAATTTTTCGGAAACGTAGTTTTTGATGGCCTCGGTAACGTCGAAATTCAGACCGGTGATTTTCAGATTCATAATACAGCTCCTTCGGTGGGGTTCAGTCCGTCAGAAACGGAACGGGAAAACTGCGGTTTAAAACTGTCATTCGGTAAGTTTGCGTTTGTGTGCCGGCGGGATGTCGAGCGATTCCCTGTATTTGGCGACGGTGCGGCGGGCGATGTCTATGCCCTGTTGTTTGAGGAGGCGGACAAGGGTTTCGTCGGAATGGGGTTTGCTGCTGTCTTCGTTTTCGATAATCTGCCCCAAAACGGCTTTAATCGCGCCTTGGCTCAGGCCTTCTTTGTCGCCTTCGGAATTGACTGCCTGTGTGAAGAAATAGCGTAACGCAAATAGTCCGCGCGGGCAAGACAAATATTTTTGGTTGGCGGCGCGCGAAATGGTGCTTTCGGCAAGCCCCAATTCGGCGGCTGCGTCTTTCATGAGCATGGGCGCGAGTCCGATTTCGCCGAAGATGAAGAAGTCTTCCTGATTTTTGACGATGTATTCGGCAAGGCGGATGACGGTGCTTTTGCGCAGTTCGAGGGAGTCGATGCGCTGCTTGGCTTCGTTGATTTTTTCTTTCCACTCGGGTGCGCCGTCTTCTGCGGATTTCATGAGTTCACAGTATTCGCGGTTGAGTTGCAGTTTGGGCCAGGCAGCTTCGTTGCCGATGACTTTCCAGCCGTCTTTGCCTTCTTTGACCCAAACGTCGGGCTGGATGTAAGCGGTCGGTTCGGAGGAGGCGAAACCGTAGGCGGGGTAGGGGTTGAGCGTGGCGATGATGTCGAGTGCGGCTTCTATGGTTTCGCTGTCGATTTCGGGAAAGAGTTTGCGGAAGCGGATGATGTTTTGTTTGCGGTTTTTGCCCAAATCGTGCAGCGAACTTTGGATGAGGTGGGCGGCCGCCTGACGCGCGGGGCTGGCGGGCAGGCGCATGAGTTGGAGCATCAGGGATTCGGTCAGGTCGGCGGCGGCAACGCCGGGCGGGTCGAAGGTCTGCAAAAGGTCGAGGGCGTTTTGCAGTTCGTCTTCGTCCAGCATCCATTCCAAGGGTGTGTTGTCGATAAGGTCTTGAATGCTGTCGGTGAAATAGCCTTGGTCGTCCAGGAAGTCGATAAGGATGTGGACGTAGGCGGCTTCTTTGTCGGAAAGGGGGTGTTCGCACACTTGGGAGTGCAGGTATTGGTTGAAATCTTCTTCTTTGGCGATGTTGAGCCACGCGTCTTCGGCATCGTCGCCGCCGAGGTGGTTGCTGCGCGGTATGGTGGTGCCGTGATTGAACTCTGCGTCGGCAAATTCGTCGGTTTCGGGACGTTCGAGCAGGGGATTGTCCTGCAACCAGTCTTCGACCTCGCGTTCGAGTTCGATGCCGGACATTTGCAGGATGCGCAGGGATTGTTGCAGACGTTGATTGAGTTGTTGGGTCTGCCTGAGTTTGAGGCCGAGTAAGGTCATGGTGCAATGTATGTTGATTGTTTTTTATATTTCGGACGGCATTTGTCCTCGGGTTTGGTTCGATGGCAAAGAGGTCGTCTGAAAAGGTTTTATGGTGTGTTTGGCGTTTTGGGGAACGCTGTTTTTTATTCGATATGTGTATTTCAACACTTTACACTTCATGCGTCAACTTACTTTGGGTGGTTTCGTCATTTAAAAAAACCGCACAATTGATTGTGCGGTTTGTCATGGTCAGTATTTGAAATCAGTATTTGAAGTTTTCGCCGAGATAGACGGAGCGGACTTGTTCGTTGTTGACCAAGTCGTCCGGCTTGCCGGAGGCGAGGACGGTGCCGTCGCTGATGATGTAGGCTCTGTCGCAGATACTGAGGGTTTCGCGTACGTTGTGGTCGGTAATGAGTACGCCGATGCCACGCGATTTGAGGAAGTCGATGATTTTTTGGATGTCGATGACGGCGATGGGGTCGACGCCGGCGAAGGGTTCGTCCAAGAGGATGAAGCGCGGCTGCATGGCGAGTACGCGGGCGATTTCGACGCGTCGGCGTTCGCCGCCGGACAGGGAGGGGGCGGGGTTGTGGCGCAGGTGGCCGATGTTGAGGTCAGCAAGCAGTTTTTCGACTTCGCCGTCGATGCGGCTTTTGTCTTTGGTGCTGATTTCTAAAATGGCGCGGATGTTTTGTTCGACGGTCATTTTGCGGAAAATTGAGGCTTCTTGGGGCAGGTAGCCGACGCCTAAGCGGGCGCGCTCGTGTATGGGCAGGTGGCGCAGTTCTTGTCCGTCGAGGGTAACGCTGCCTGCGTCGGCGGCGATGAGTCCGACGATCATGTAGAAGCTGGTGGTTTTGCCTGCACCGTTGGGGCCGAGCAGGCCGATGACTTCGCCGCTTTCGATTTCGAGGGAGAAGCTTTTGACGACTTGGCGTTTTTTGAAACTTTTTTGCAGGTTTTGAACGACGAGGCGGCTGGTGTTTTCGCTCATAAATGACTCTTGGTTCGGAGGTTGTCTGAAAATGTGTTTTTGGGGCTTGCTATGTTGGTTTTCAGACGACCTTTGGTGTTGTCAGATGCGGGTTATTTGGTTTTTTGGGTGCTGGACGGCTGGATGACGACGCTGACCCTGCCGGATTTGGCGGCGGATTTGGCACCTGATTTGGAGCTGCCGTTGATGGTATAGACTTCGGTTTTAGTGTTGTAGGTAATGACTGCGCCTTCGGCTACATCGCCGCCGCGTTGGACTTTGGCGTTGCCGGTCAGGGTAACGAGGTTGATGGCGGAGGAGTAGGTTACGTTGTTGGCTTGTCCGTTAACCGTGCCTTTGTTGTCGTCGAGCGTCTGGCTGAAGCGGACGGGCGAGCCGCTGGCTTTCATGAACTGTTCGCCTTTGTCGTTGCGGGAGACGTTGACGCTGCCTGCGCGGATGTTGAGCGTGCCTTGTTTGATGATGACGTTGCCGGTAAAGGTGGTACTTTGGTTGTTTTGGTCGAGCGAGCCTTGGTCGGCTTCAATCTGTATCGGCTGCTTGCTGTCGCTTTGCAGGGCGTAGGCGGGGGCGGTGGCGAAAAATGCGGTTAAAACACATACCTTACATATTTTTTGTATCATAAATCGTGGCTTTCACTCTGGATGGGAAGTTCAACAAACCTTTTTTGTGGTCATACGTCAGACCTTCGGCGTTGCCGCTCGATTCGCCGTATTGGAAGGTAACGGGCGTGTCGGTTTGGGCGTATTGCGATTCGGTATCGACGTGTAGGAGATCGGTTTTGACGACGCCCGCCTGCCGCTTGGCATCGGCGGCTTTGGTCAGGACGACGTTGTGTTTGAACAGGAGTTGTTTGGTTTGGGTGTTGTACACGGCTTCGTCGCTGCCGACGTCGTAAAGCCGGCTGCCTTCTTGGAAGAAGACGAGGTGCGGCAGCTCGAAATGTACGTCGGTGCTTTCGGGAAATTGTTTCGCCCCTCTTGCGCTCAGATGTTCTTTCAGACGACCTTGTTCGTCAAACCGCCGCCCGTCTATGCCGCCCATCGTATATTGCGGCTGGTTGGGGTTGAGTTTGACTTCTTCAATGTCGATTTCGCTGATGCGCCCCAACCATGCCGACAATCCGCCAAGCGCGACCGCCAGTACCAAAGGGAATGCGATTCCGTACCGCCATCTTACTTTCATTTGATGTACTCGTTCAAAGCCGCGCCCAGCGTACCTTTCGCGCGCATAATCAGGTCGCACACTTCGCGCACCGCGCCTGCGCCGCCCGCATGTTTCGTAATATAGGCGGCGTGTTGCAGCGCAAACCAATGCGCGTCAGGCACGGCAACCGGCAATCCGCAGCGCACCATCACCGGCAAATCGACCACGTCGTCGCCGACAAAGGCGCACTCGGCTTCTTCTACGCCCGCCTGCGCGCGCAATTCTTCATAGGCGGCGCGTTTGTCCGAAATGCCTTTGAAGTAGTAATTTATGCCCAACTGTTTGACGCGGATGCCGACGGAGGGCGCGTCCCGACCTGTGATAACCGCAGTCTGCACGCCGCTTGCCTGAAGCATCTTCAAGCCGTGTCCGTCCAGCGTGTGGAACGATTTGATTTCTTCGCCGTTGTCGCGGATAAAGATGCGGCCGTCGGTCAAAACGCCGTCCACATCCAATATCAGCAGCTTGATATGCGCCGCGCGCTGTTGCAGCTCGGGGTCTAAGGTTTGCATAGTGTTTCCTTGCGGATTGCTAGGTTTCAGACGACCTATTCTAACATAAAGGTCGTCTGAAAACGGTTAGCCTGTGTTTGTGGGGATTAATGCGGTTTAACGGTCATGGGGCTGCTTTATAACTCTATAATATGTGTCTGTCGGGCAAAGGTCGTCTGAAAACCTGAGATTTGGGTTTTCAGACGACCTTTTGATATTGAAATCGAAGTGCGTGAATGCCTTGACACCCTGTTTCAAGAAAACATCAATCCTGTCCGGGCATTGTCAGTTCGCTTAAGCCGGGGAGGTCGGCGAAGCTGCGTTCGCGGACAATTTGGCAGAAGTTG
The DNA here is from genome assembly GCF_017753665.1 of Neisseria sicca. Taxonomy (NCBI): domain Bacteria; kingdom Pseudomonadati; phylum Pseudomonadota; class Betaproteobacteria; order Neisseriales; family Neisseriaceae; genus Neisseria; species Neisseria sicca. The sequence continues at coordinate 1,893,809 of NZ_CP072524.1, read as the reverse complement.
TCGAGATAGCTTTTGTCTGCGTCTTCGGTGCGCGTGGCGGCGTAGAGTTCGCTTTGCAGACCGTTGGCAGTGATTTGGCGGTGGACGACGTAGCCTTTTTCGAGATAGGGCATCACGGTCCAGTAGGGCAGGGCGGCGATGCCGCGTTTGCTGGCGACGAGCTGGATGATGGCGATGGTCAGTTCGCTGCGGCGGCGCGGTGGATTGATGCCTTTGGGTAACAATATTTTTTTGGGCAGGTCGAGCATTTCGTCGGGAACGGGATAAGTGATGAGGGTTTCACCGATGAAGTCTTCTGCTTCCCAAACGGTTTTGGCGGCAAGCGGGTGGTCTTGGGCGCAGATGCCGACCATTTCGTAGGCAAACAGGGGGCGGAAGCTGATGCCGTTTTGTTTTTCGGCTTCGGATACGATGGCGAGATCGGCGCGATGTTGCAGCAGGAGTCCGACGGGGTCTGCCTGAAAGCCGGAAACGATGTCCAATTCGACTTGCGGCCACATGGGGCGGAATTCGCCCATCGCGGGCATGAGCCAGTCGAAACAGGTGTGGCATTCGACAGCTAGCCGCAATTCGCCTGCTTCGCCTTCGATGATGCGGGCGAGGTCGCGCTCGGCGGCGGAAACTTGCGGGAGGAGTTCGCGTGCGAGCCTCAACAGGCGTTCGCCGGCGGGTGTAAAACGCAAGGGCGTGGATTTGCGCTCAAACAGGGGGGTGTCGTAATAGTTTTCAAGCGCGCGGATTTGGTGCGAAAGGGCGGATTGGGTCAGGAAGACGCGCTTGGCGGCAAGGGATACGCTGCCGGTTTCTTCGAGTGCCAGCAGGGTTTTGAGATGGCGCAGTTCGATGATGGAATCCATTGGTTTTTACGCTTTCAGACGACCTCTTGAAACAGGCAATATTAAAATATTTCATGCCGGGGTGTAAATGCGGGCGCGTGTTGGACGGTATGGGGATTGGGGGCATCATGGTTTGCGGTTAGAATGTGCGTCCGATTTTGTATGAATGTGGTGAATTGATTTGAAACAGGGATGGCATTGTTTCGTCTTGTTTTATGAAATTTAATCCGCTATGTGTTGAAAGGAATGATATGGCGAAACGCAACGATATTTTGGCGTGGTGCGACGAGGTGTTGCAGGTCGGAATGTTTAAAGACTATGCGCCCAACGGTTTACAGGTCGAGGGCGGGGCGGAAGTCGGCAAAATAGCGACATCGGTAACGGCAAGCAAAGCGGCGGTCGATTTCGCTGCGGAGCAGGGCGCGGATATGCTTTTGGTGCATCACGGAATGTTTTGGAAAAGCGAGCCGATAACGATTACAGGCTGGAAAAAAGCGCGCATCGAAACATTATTGCAACACCAAATCAATATGGCGGGCTACCACCTGCCGCTGGATGCACACCCTGTGCTGGGCAACAACGCGCAGCTTGCCGATAAGTTGGGCTGGGAAGTCGAAAGGCAGTTCGGCGAACAGAACCTGTTGAATATAGGTCGTCTGAAAAAGCCGCAGACTTTGGCTGAATGGTTGCAACACATTGCTACAACGCTGGGGCGGCAGCCCGTAGCCGTCGGCGATATGTCGCGCGAAATCAAACGCATCGCATGGTGTACCGGCGGAGCGCAGGGATTTTTTCAGACGACCATAGACGAAGGCGTCGATGCCTATCTGACCGGAGAAATCTCGGAAGCGCAGTTTCACCTTGCCAATGAAACAGGCGTTGCCTTTGTCAGCGCGGGACACCATGCGACGGAGCGTTACGGCATCCGCGCTTTGGGCGAGGCCGTAGCCCGGCATTTCGAGTTGGAAATCTGTCATTTCGACGAAGATAACCCCGCCTAAGCCTTGATAATCGTCATGAAAATTTACCTTAATTTAAATAATGCTTTGAGTATCACTGCAAACTAGGTAGAATTACATCGTTTAATGGCTCGGTATTCCCAAAATTTTAGGACGACTGAATAATGGATAATCAAGAAATCAATAGCGGTCGCCGCCGCTTTCTGACGCTGGCTACATGCGGCGCGGGCGGTGTGGCGGCTTTGGGCGTAGCTACGCCTTTCGTGGCAAGCTTTTTCCCTTCGGAAAAAGCCAAGGCCGCAGGTGCTCCCGTCGAAATCGATGTCAGCAAAATCGAATCCGGACAAATGCTGACTGCCGAATGGCAGGGTAAACCGATTTGGGTGGTCAATCGTACCGATCAGCAGCTCAAAGACCTGAAAAGTTTGAACGGCGCGGTTGTTGATCCTAATTCCGATGTGGATCATCAGCCCGAAAACTGTAAAAACGAGACCCGTTCGATTAAGCCGAAAATTCTCGTAGCCATCGGTATTTGTACCCACTTGGGCTGCTCGCCGACCTACCGTCCCGACGTTGCCCCTGCGGATTTGGGTGCAGACTGGAAAGGCGGCTTCTTCTGCCCGTGCCACGGTTCGAAATTCGACATGGCAGGCCGCGTGTATAAAGGTGTTCCTGCACCGACCAACCTGGTTGTTCCGCCCTACAAATATCTGAGCGATACGACAGTCTTGGTAGGCGAAGACTAAAAATAAGGAACGATAATTATGGCAAACCAAACCAATAACAAAGCAAAAGCATTGTTAGACTGGACGGACGCTCGTTTCCCTCTGTCTAAAATGTGGAATGAGCATTTGGCTCAATACTACGCGCCGAAGAACTTCAACTTCTGGTACTACTTCGGCTCTTTGGCTCTGCTCGTCCTCGTAATTCAAATCGTCAGCGGTATCTTCCTGACCATGAACTACAAACCGGACGGCAACCTGAATGCCTATCACCTGCCTGCTGCCTTTACTGCAGTAGAGTACATCATGCGCGACGTGTCTGGCGGCTGGATTATCCGCTACATGCACTCTACCGGCGCATCTTTCTTCTTCATCGTCGTATACCTGCATATGTTCCGCGGCTTGATTTACGGTTCGTACAAAAAACCGCGTGAATTGGTGTGGATTTTCGGTTCCTTGATTTTCTTGGCATTGATGGCCGAAGCCTTTATGGGCTACCTGCTGCCTTGGGGTCAAATGTCCTTCTGGGGCGCGCAGGTGATTATTAACCTGTTCTCCGCCATCCCTGTCATCGGTCCTGATTTATCCACTTGGATCCGCGGTGACTTCAACGTTTCCGACGTTACCCTGAACCGCTTCTTCGCGCTGCACGTTATCGCTGTGCCGATAGTGTTGCTCGGTTTGGTCGTGGCGCACATCATCGCCCTGCACGAAGTCGGCTCAAATAACCCCGACGGCGTGGAAATCAAGAAACTCAAAGATGAAAACGGCGTTCCACTCGACGGCATTCCTTTCCATCCGTACTACACCGTCAAAGACATCTTGGGCGTTGTCGTATTCCTGATTGTTTTCTGCTCCGTATTGTTCTTCGCTCCCGAAGGCGGTGGCTACTTCCTTGAAGCCCCGAACTTTGACGCGGCAAATGCGCTGAAAACACCGCCGCACATTGCGCCGGTATGGTATTTCACCCCGTTCTACGCTATTTTGCGTGCGATTCCTTCGATGGCAGGTACTCAGGTATGGGGTGTAATCGGCATGGGTGCAGCAGTTGTATTGATTGCCTTGTTGCCTTGGTTGGATAAGTCACCTGTAAAATCTGTTCGTTACCGCAACAACTCTTTCAAAGTAATGTTGGCGTTGTTTGTTGTATCTTTTATCGGCTTGGGAATTCTGGGTGCATTGGTAGCAGATGATACTCGTACAGCTTTTGCTCGTGCATTCAGTGCATTCTATTTCTTGTTCTTCATCGGTATGCCGTTGCATACAAATCCTAAATGGTTGGCTGAAAAAGCTGGTGGTATTAAATATTTAATCAGTCTGTTTGTTTATGCAGCTTTAATTATTTATAACCTATATTTAGTTGCAGTCTTGCCAAATAACATCGTTAAGGCATTCGTTCTGGCTTACACAGTTTTCTTTGCAGCTATTCCATTCCTGAATGCGTTTAATAGCGAAAAAGCTACGCCTGAGCGTGTAACCATGAGCACCACTAAACAAAAAATCATGTTCTTTGTTTATGTCGGTATTACCGCAGTAGGTGCTTACCTGTTTGCAACCAATATCTGATGAGGGCAGCGAAAATGAAACATACCCTGAAAAACTGGTTTGCTGCCTTATTACTGGCAGTGCCTATGAGTGCCGCCGTCGCCAGCGGTGGCGGACACTACGAAAAAGTTGAGATTGACCTGCGCGACCAAGTCAGCTTGCAGCGCGGTGCTCAAATTTTCACCAACTACTGCTTATCCTGCCACTCGGCAAGCGGTATGCGCTTCAACCGTCTGAAAGACATCGGTTTGACTGATGAAGAAATCAAGAAAAACCTGATGTTTACGACAGACAACGTCGGTGATGTCATGTTGGCGGCGATGAATCCTAAAGATGCTGCCAAATGGTTTGGTGCGGCTCCTCCGGATCTGACGCTGATTGCCCGCTCTAGAGGCGCGGATTATCTGTATGCCTATATGCGCGGCTTCTATAAAGACCCGACCCGTCCGAACGGGTGGAACAACGTCGTATTCGATAAAGTCGGTATGCCACACCCATTGTGGGAGCAACAAGGCGTTCAAGCGGTTGAGTTGGATGCCAAAGGTCAACCGGTTATGGTTAAAGATGAGCATGGCGTATCGAAACCCAAACTTTATTGGGAATCTACCGGCGCACACAGCCGTCGCTTGCCAAACGGCAAAGTCGTCCAAACAGAGTACGATGCTTATGTACGCGATTTGGTGAACTATTTGGTTTACATGGGTGAACCGGCGCAACTCCAGCGCAAACGTACAGGCTATATCGTGTTGATGTTCTTGCTTGCAGTGATGCTGCCTCTGGCATACTTCCTGAAAAAAGAATATTGGAAAGACGTTCACTAAGTCTTGTAATGAAAAAGGGGCAAACCCAATCGGGTTTGCCCTTTTTATGATTGAAGAATTAATAGTTTGGACTTTGCACATTTCGGATAATTTCAGACGACCTTGGATTCGGATTTCAAGTGCAACACTAGTGTATCAGTGGTTTGAACAGATTCAAGAATAAAACACTTGGCGTTTCGTAGCCAAGTGTTTTTCTTGGCCGGTGGTTCAACTCATCTTGAACCCTGCGTATCTCCCGATCACTGATGTTCCGGAAATCGGTTTGTTTGGGGAAATATTGCCGGATGAGTCCGTTGGTGTTTTCATTCAGCCCTTTCTCCCAAGAATGGTAGGGGCGGCAAAAATAAGTCTCCGCTTTCAATGCTTTGGCTATTTTGGTGTGTTGGTAGAACTCTTTGCCATTGTCCATGGTGATGGTGTGCACTCTGGCTTTATGTGCCTTTAATACCCTAATGGCCGCTAGGGCAGTGTCTTCGGCTTTGAGGCTGTCCAATTTGCAGATGATGGTGTAGCGGGTAACGCGTTCGACCAAGGTCAGTAATGCGCTTTTCTGTCCTTTGCCGATGATGGTGTCGGCCTCCCAATCGCCGATGCGGGATTTTTGGTCGACGATGGCGGGTCGGTTTTCTATACCGACGCGGTTGGGTACTTTACCTCTGGTCCATGTGCTGCCGTAGCGTTTGCGGTAAGGTTTGCTGCATATTCTGAGATGTTGCCACAAAGTGCCGCCGTTGCTTTTGTCTTGGCGAAGGTAGCGGTAAATAGTGCTGTGGTGGAGCGTGATTTGGTGGTGTTTATGCAGGTAGGCGCATACTTGTTCGGGACTGAGTTTGCGGCGGATAAGGGTGTCGATGTGCTGAATCAGCTGCGAATCGAGCTTATAGGGCTTTCGCTTACGCTGTTTGATAAGCCGGCTTTGCCGTTGTGCTTTTTCGGCGCTGTATTGCTGTCCTTGGGTGCGGTGCCGTCTGATTTCGCGACTGATGGTGCTTTTGTGGCGGTTAAGCTGTTTGGCGATTTCGGTAACGGTGCAGTGGCGGGACAGGTATTGGATGTGGTATCGTTCGTCTTGGGTCAGTTGCGTGTAGCTCATGGCAATCTTTCTTGTAGGAAAGGCCGTATGCTACCGCATACTGGCCTTTTTCTGTTATGGAAAGTTGCACTTCAAATGCGAATCCGCCGACCTTTCGACCTTTACAGTGTGGCAGTGATGATGAGTCGGCGGGAAATGGTGGCTGATAATGTTTTAATGTTTGTTTAAACTGACCATGGAACCTAAGTTAAGTATTCAAGCAATCATCTGTACGGCTCGTCTGATTCGGGTTTGGCACACACATTACAGTCACGATTGTGCGTGAAGAGGAATTCTTGCCATTTGCCGGTCAGTGCGTTGTAAGTTTTCAGTTTGCCGTGTGCCGGTTCGCCCGCGCCGGTGAGGATTTTAAGGGCTTCTGCGGCTTGGGTCGCGCCGATGATGCCGACCAACGGAGAAAATACGCCGAACAGGGCGCAGGCGCCGTCATCGGCGGTATCTCCGTCAAACAGGCAGGCGTAGCAAGGGCTGTCAGGCAAATCGGGACGGTACACGGCGATTTGTCCTTCAAAACGCACGGCAGCGCCGGAAACCAGCGGGGTACGGGTGGCGACGGCGGCGCGGTTGATGGCTTGGCGGGTGGGGTAGTTGTCAGTGCAGTCGAGAACGATGTCGGCGGTATACATGAGCTCGGTCAGGCGGGTTTCGTCCAGTTTTTCGGTCAGTGCGGTAATGTCGCACGCGCTGTTGACGGCTTTCAGACGACCTGCCATCACTTGCGCTTTGGCTTGTCCGATATCGGCTTCGGTGAAGGTGGTTTGGCGTTGGAGGTTGGTATCGTCTATAGTGTCGTGGTCGGCGATGATGAGTTTGCCAACGCCTGATGCGGCAAGATACGGGAGTGCTGCCGCGCCCAGCCCACCACAGCCGACGACGAGGACGCGGGCGGCAAGAATTTTTTCCTGTCCTTCGATACTGATTTCGTCGAGAAGGATGTGGCGGCTGTAACGGAGCAGTTGGTGGTCGTTCATGATGAGGTCGTCTGAAAGGGGTTGTATCGGGGAATTTTATAGCAAATGGGATTTGGAAAGATACAGTAGATTTGTGCGGAAACGGAGATTCCTATTAATGGGATTCTATGCCGGTAAACTTTGGTTTTATCAAGAATGGTTATTATTCGAATAAATATTGTCTCTTTTTGTGGTAAATGTTATCGTTAGCACGATTTTCGGTTTGTGTCAGAATTTTATTAAAGTGTTGCCTGATTTATTTTCAGACGACCTTGATTGCCATAACCGCAATTTTGTCCCTTGCCATATCCTGAAAGGATGGGGTATTTAGGATGAGATTGTTTTAAAAGACGCCGAAATTCAAAGTGTCCCCTCATGTTGAAAGAGGGGAAGATGCATTACATTGCCGAATATGGCTATTACCATGTTTTAAATATTTCACATTTTCCCCTTATGTACGTCAAACCTTTATCTTTAAATTTAATCAACTGCTTTGTGCTGGTGGTGCTGTTTGTCGTCAGCCTGTCGGTGGGCGTCGGCGATTTCCGCTGGGCGGATGTGTTTCGCTGGACTTTGTCTGACAGCACGGAACTGATGTTGGTCAGCCGCCTGCCGCGCACGTTTGCGATTGTGCTGACGGGAGCGTCGATGGCGGTGGCGGGGATGATTATGCAGATTTTGATGCGCAACCGTTTTGTCGAGCCGTCTATGGTGGGGGCGAGCCAGAGCGCGGCGTTGGGCGTGTTGGTGATGACGCTGGTGCTTCCGGCTGCGGGGCTGACGGCGAAGATGTCGGTGGCGGCTGCGGCGGCGTTGGCGGGGATGTTGGTGTTTATGATGCTGATACGCCGTTTGCCGCCGACGGCGCAGTTGATGGTGCCGCTGGTGGGGATTATTTTCGGCGGCGTTATCGAGGCGGTGACGACGTTTATCGCGTATGAGTTTGAGATGATGCAGATGTTGAGCGTGTGGCAGCAGGGCGATTTTTCGGGCGTGCTGTTGGGGCGTTACGAATTGCTGTGGCTGACGGGCGGCTTGGCGTTGGCGGCGTATTTGATTGCCGATCAGCTGACGATTTTGGGCTTGGGCGAAACGGTGAGCGTGAATTTGGGTCTGAACCGGACGGCGGTGTTGTGGGTAGGTTTGGTGATTGTCGCGCTGATTACGTCGCTGGTGTTGGTAACGGTCGGCAATATTCCGTTTATCGGGCTGGTCGTGCCGAACATCATCAGCCGCCTGATGGGCGACAAGCTGCGCCAAAGTCTGCCTGCGGTGGCTTTGCTCGGCGCGTCGTTGGTGCTTTTGTGCGATATTTTGGGGCGCGTGATTGTGTTCCCGTTTGAGATTCCGGTCTCAACCGTGTTCGGTGTGTTGGGTACGGTGTTGTTCTTGTGGATTTTGTTGAGGAAACCTGCCCATGTCGTCTGAAAACAAGCGTAGCGCGCTTCGCTCAAACAAGGTTGCGTTTATGCAGGGTTCTTCCCGTCCGCTGTGGGCGGCGTTTGTCTTGCTGCTGGCGTGTTGCACCTTGTTCCTGACTTTGAACATCCAAGGCGATTGGGATTTTGTGTTGCAGCTGCGGCTGACCAAGCTGGCGGCTTTGCTGTTGGTGGCGTACGCGGTCGGGGTTTCGACCCAGCTTTTCCAAACGCTGACGAACAATCCGATTCTTACGCCTTCGATTTTGGGCTTCGATTCGCTTTATGTGTTTTTGCAAACGCTTTTGCTGTTTGCCTTGGGCGGGGTGGGCTATACGTCGCTGCCGCTGACGGGTAAGTTCGGCTTTGAGCTGGTGATGATGATGGGCGGCTCGCTGCTTTTGTTTTACACACTCATCCGGCAGGGCGGACGCGATTTGTCGCGCATGATTTTAATCGGCGTGATTTTCGGGATTTTGTTCCGCAGCCTCTCTTCGCTGCTGACGCGCATGATTGATCCGGAGGAATTTACGGCGGCGCAGGCGAACATGTTTGCAAACTTCAATACGGTTCACAGCGAGCTTTTGGGCGTAGGCGCGCTGATTCTGCTGGCGAGTGTGGTGGCGGTTTGGCGCGAGCGGCACCGTCTGGACGTTCATCTTTTGGGGCGCGACCAAACGATTAACTTGGGCATAAACTATACGCGCAATACCTTGTGGCTGCTGCTTTGGATTGCCGCGCTCGTGGCGACGGCGACGGCGGTGGTCGGGCCGGTCAGCTTCTTCGGCCTGCTGGCTGCCGCGCTTGCCAACCATTTCGCCCCGAGCGTGCGCCATAGCGTGCGGCTGCCGATGACGGTGTGTGTCGGCGGCATCCTGCTGGTCGGCGGACAAACCGTGTTCGAACACCTGCTCGGTATGAAGGCGGTGTTGAGCGTGGTGGTTGAATTTGCCGGCGGGCTGGTGTTTTTGTATTTGGTGTTGAAACGCAAGCGCTAGGTCGTCTGAAAACTTTTTGAGCCTGAATTCGAATGGCGTAAACCACTATTTCCAAACGGTATATTTCGTTTTCCACGCCCTTGGATTTGATAGCGTGAATGAAACTAAATATCGAGTTCTTACTCATAATAAGCATCACTATCAAGGTGCGTACTATGAGTAAAGTGTTGAAATACCGTCCTGATTTGGATGGGATACGGGCATTGGCGGTTTTATCCGTCATCGTATTTCATATCGATCCCCAATGGCTGCCGGGCGGTTTTTTGGGCGTGGATATGTTTTTCGTGTTGTCGGGATACCTGATTACGACCATTATCAGCCGCGAGATTCACGACGGCAGCTTTTCGTTTCTCGAGTTTTATAAACGACGCGCCAAACGCATTTTGCCGGTCTTTGCCTGCGTATTGCTTTGCACGACGGTCGTTGCCGCCATTTTCTTTTTGTCTTTCGATTTGCGCCAATACGTCAAATCTGCCGTCTATGCCTTGCTGTTTGCCGCCAATCTGTTTTTTGCGCGCCGTGGCGGTTATTTTGATGCGGATGCGACGGAAAAGCCGTTGCAACATATTTGGTCGCTGTCGTTGGAAGAACAGTTTTACTTTATTTTCCCCGCGTTGCTGATTCTGTTTTTCCGTATCAGCAAACGGCGCAATGTGCGGACGTTTATCCTTTTGCTGATTGTCATCAGCCTGTTTTCCGCGCTGTTGCCGACTTTGGGTATGGAGGCGTATTTCCTGCCGCATGTGCGCGCTTATGAGCTGCTGGTCGGTTCGCTTTTTGCCTTTATTCCGCCCGCCGAACAAAACGACAAAGCCAGTACGCCGCTGTTCGGATGGCTGATGATGGCGGTCATCGCCGTCACGCTGGTGCTGCCCTACGGCGTCCTGCCCGGTGCGGGAAACATCGAACGGCTGCTTTGCTGTACGGCGGTTGGCGGTTTGATTTACTCGGGCAAATCATTGCAGATGCAGGAAGGTTTCAATACGTCCAAACTGTTGAGCCTCAAGCCGGTTGTGTTTGTCGGTCTGATTTCGTATTCGCTGTATTTGTGGCACTGGGTGGTGTTGGCGATGATGCGTTACATCTATATGGACGCGCAGCTTCCGCTTGCCGCATCGGCATTGGCTGTCATCATCATGCTGCTGTTGTCGGTATTGTCTTATTATTTTGTGGAAACACCGGCGCGGAAGGCGAAGAATTTTACGACGGCGAAATTCAAATGGAGCATGGTGGCTTATTTCGCGCTGCTGATTCCTGCGGCAACCTACCTGATGACCGCCAAACCCGCCGCGTTTGAAAGCAGTTTGTACAAAGCCGATGAAAGCAAAATTTGCGCGGACACGCTGACTAAAACCGATTGCGCCGTCGGCGCGGCAAACCAAAAACCTGAAGTTTTGGTCATCGGCGACTCACATGCCGCCCATTTAAGCCCGTTCCTCGACATTGTCGGCAAAAAAGAAGGCTGGTCGGCAGACGTCATTACGTCCAACAGCTGCGCCACCGCGTTTGGATTTACCCTGCCCGACAGCGACCGCCGCGCTGACCGCTGCAATCCGTATAACAGGTTTATCGAACAAAAAACCAAAGACTATCCTGTCATCATCATTTCGCAACGCTGGTTCCTCCATACCGCCAAACCGGAATTTTTGGAACGGTTCAACACAATGCTGGAGGATTTGGTGAAGGCGGGCAAAAAAGTGTACGTTTTGGCCGATACGCCCATGGACGGGCAGCTGCCGTTGCGGCGTTATTACCTGAGACAAAAGCTTGGCATCGACATCAATTATGTTTCAGAGGATAAAAAAGAAGAAGTCCGCGATTCCGCCAAGTCGGAAGACGAAGTCGAAAAAATCGTGAAGCAGCACCGCGGCGTGCAGTGGGTGGACTTTATGCAGTACATCCCCGCGGACAAACTTATAGACGGGCTGCCGGTGTATTTCGATACCAACCACCTCAACCCGTTCGGTTCAAGTAAAATTGCCGAAATGTTTATCAACGATAAACGCACCCTGTTGAAATAAGCACAAAGGTCGTCTGAAAACAGATTCAGACGACCTCTTTAAAGCAAAAGGATACCGTATGACTCAAGAACACTTTCCCGAATTTTTCGAGCAAGCCCCGACGCTGACCGTCCAAGACGCGCTCGCCGAATTTCTCGGCGCGGCAGAGGAGGGCATCATGCAGTATCGCTACGCCGATGCCGTCCGCCTGTGCGGACACTCCTGCCCCACCGTTGCAGGCGCGTACCTCATGACGCTTAAAGGCCTGAAAGCACTTTACGGCAGCGATCTGCCGCAGCGCGGCGGAATCGAAGCCGCCATGCAAGGCGCGCGCGACGAAGGCACGGTCGGCGTTACCGCATCCGTCGTCCAACTCTTAACCGGCGCCGCTCCCGAAACCGGCTTCGGCGGCGTCGGCCCGCAAGGACGCTTCGCCCGCCGCAACCTGTTGAGTTTCGATGCCGACATCGAAGGCACGCTGACCCTGCGCCGTAAAGACAACGGCAAAACCGTCACCGTCAGCCTCAACGCCGCCATGCAGCCCTTCGCCCCCGAAATGCGCGACATCATGCCCAAAGCCGTCAGCGGCACCGCCACCGCAGAAGAACTCAAACGTTTCGGCGAACTCTGGCAGGCGCGTGTCAAAGCCTTCTTGATTGATTTGGCAGACAATCCCCAATTCGTCATCGTTCGCGAAATCTGAAGCCCATCCTTTTCAGACGACCTCTCATGTTCGGAGGTCGTCTGAAAACAAATCCACACATCACACTCATCATGATTACCATCCGCAACGTCAGCTTCCACATCGGCGGCAACCCCATCCTCAACAACGTCAGCCTCGACATCCCCGAAGGCGGCATCACCGCGCTCATCGGTCCAAACGGCGCAGGCAAATCCACGCTCCTCTCCTTCATGGCGCGCCTCCGCCCGCTGGAACAGGGCAGCATCAGCTACGCCGGCAAAGATGTTTCGACCACGCCCACCGCCGAGCTGGCAAAAACGCTCTCCATCCTGACCCAAGAAAACAGCGTCATGAGCCGCATTACCGTGCGCGACCTGCTCATGTTCGGGCGTTATCCCTACCATCAAGGCAGACCGACCCCCGAAGACCTCGCCATCGTCGAAAACGCACTTTCCGAGTTCAAACTGGACAGCTTCGCCAACCGCTACCTGACCGAACTCTCCGGCGGACAACGCCAACGCGCCATGATTGCCATGGTCTTCTGCCAAAGCACCGATTACGTCCTCTTGGACGAACCGCTCAACAACCTCGATATGTACCACGCCCGCGCCCTCATGCAGCTGCTCCAACGACTGACCCGCGAACACAAGCGCACCACCGTCGTCGTCCTGCACGACATCAACCAAGCCGCCGCCTACGCCGACCACGTCGTCGCCATGAAAAACGGACAAGTCGCCATGACTGGCGCGCCGAACGACATTTTTACCGCTGAAAATATTAAAGATTTGTTTGATATGGATGTGGACGTATTGGATTATCAGGGCAAGAAACTGGTTATCCATCACGTTTGAGGTGCGGATGCGAAAAGGTCGTCTGAAAAATTTCAGACGACCTTTCATCATCAACTCCAACGTAACCGCGTTTTCAGACGACATCAAGCTGCGGCTGAATGTAAAGCGTCTTTGATGGGGAATAAGTACGGATGAGTCTGAAAAAGCTTTAGAACGCATCGGCAAGAATGAATCTTTGTTATTGAAAAACCTACCGGCAGGCTTCAATCAGGAAAAACATGAAGCAGCAAGGGAATGGATTTATTGTTGGCAGCATTGGACCTTTTGGAAAAGGTGTGAGGTATTCTATGAACAACTGGAAGCAGTTTATATTTTTCGTAATATTGGTCATAGCTTGTTATCAATTTCTATATTTTTTATCCGATATGTTCCTTCTCGGCTATATCAATAAATACAGTTGGAATTTGAATTTTATTCAGGGGACTTTGAATTTTCTTTCAATATTTCTTCCCTATGTTTTTGTTAGACGAATTTTCAGGAAAACCAATCAAGAAAAGGAAGATGCAAATAATTGAAGTTCAACTTCATGAATTAAAGCCGGTTTCATATTGAACCGGGAGACTGATGGCGAACCGAAAATAGTAAGATTCCTGCCGTCATTCCCGCGCGGGCGGGAAATTCATAGGAAATTTTACGAAATAGGCGTTTAAAAACCATTGCTGAATTCAAAAGCCGATTTTCAGAGCGGGAAAGGCGGCAGGATGGGCAGTATCTTTTAATCTGCGATGTCCGTTTCGCTCCGCCCCAAAACCATCGCATCCCCGTAGCTGAAAAAACGGTATTCATGTTCGACCGCATGGCGGTACACTGCGCGGATGTGTTCCATACCCGAAAACGCGCTGACGAGCATCAGGAGCGTGGATTTGGGCAGGTGGAAATTGGTAATCAGGCGGTCGATGACGCGGAAGCGGTAGCCCGGCGTGATGAAAATATCGGTATCGCCCTGTCCTGCTTTCAGACGACCTGTCTCGCGCGCGGCGGATTCGAGGGCGCGCATGGAAGTGGTGCCGACTGCCCAAACTTTGTTTCCACGCGCATGGGCGGCTTCGATGGCGGCGACGGTTTCGGGCAGTACGTCAAACCATTCGCTGTGCATCTTGTGTTCTTCGATTTTGTCCACACGCACGGGCTGGAACGTTCCTGCGCCGACGTGCAGGGTGACTTCCGCCGTTTCCACGCCTTTGGCTTTCAGACGACCTAAAAGCTCGTCTGTAAAATGCAAACCTGCCGTCGGCGCCGCGACCGCGCCCTGATGTTTGGCATAGATGGTTTGATAACGCTTGTCGTCATTCGCGTCGGCAGCGCGTTCGATATAGGGCGGCAGCGGCAAATGGCCGTTTTGCTCCAAAAGTTCGTAAACGGTTTGTTCGCCTTCAAAACGCAGGCAGAACAGTTCGTCCGCACGCTCAACCATGACGGCACAAATATCGCCTTCGAAAATCAGCTTCGTGCCGGGCTTGGGCGATTTGGACGAACGGATATGCGCCAGCGCGGTGTGGTTGTCCAAAACGCGCTCTATCAAAGCTTCGATTTTGCCGCCACTCTCTTTTTGCCCGAACAGCCGCGCTTTCATGACTTTGGTGTTGTTGAACACCAAAACGTCGCCCGCCTCAATATAATTAGGCAAATCGCCAAACGCCCGGTCTTGCAGCGGCATATCGGGTAGTGCGACCAAAAGGTGGCTGCTGCCGCGCACTTCGGGCGGATGCTGGGCAATTAATCGGTCGGGCAGGGTGAAATCGAAATCGGAAATATCCATAATCTTATTTTGATGCTTACAAATTTTGTCAGGCGGTCATTATACGCATTTCCCCGCGGGCTTGGCGTTTCATGCGAGAAGTCGTCTGAAACGCCAAGCCCGCAATATTTTGCGTCCGAACAAGGCAATACGGTATCATTCGTTTTGTTTCAAACGCCACCGCATCAGAGAGAACAACATGAATATTCCCGCCATTTCCGCCGCAATCGAAGCAGTAAAAATCCCCGGCACCGAGCGCACGCTCGGCAGCGAAAAAGCCGTCAAGCTGTTGGAAGAACGTTCCGACGGCCTTTATATCGGACTGAAATTCGGATTCCCCGTCGGTCATATCGCTGCCGACATCGCCAACAGCCTGCAAGAAGCCGTCATCGGCATCACAGGCGACGCGCATATCCATCTCAGCATTGACACTGAAATCACAACGCACAAAGTACAGCCCGGTGTCGCCACTATCAAAGGCGTCAAAAACATTATCGCCGTTGCATCCGGCAAAGGCGGTGTCGGCAAATCCACTACCACTGCCAATCTCGCTACCGCCATGGCACGCATGGGCGCGCGCGTGGGCGTGTTGGATGCCGATCTCTACGGCCCCAGCCAGCCGACTATGTTGGGCGTGCAAGACCGCAAACCCGACCAAAAAAAACAAAAACTAATTCCCGTCGAAGCCGACAGCGGCATCCAAGTGATGTCCATCGGCTTTTTGGTCGATACCGACCAAGCCGTCGTTTGGCGAGGCCCGATGGTAAGCCAAGCCTTGCAGCAGTTGATGTTCCAAAGCGAGTGGGACGAAGTGGACTATCTCTTCATCGACCTGCCGCCGGGTACAGGTGACATCCAGCTCACCCTGTCGCAGAAAATCCCCGTAACCGGCTCGGTCGTCGTTACCACGCCGCAAGACATCGCCCTGATTGACGCACGCAAGGCGGTCGATATGTTCAACAAAGTCAACATCCCGATTTTCGGCGTACTCGAAAACATGTCGGTACATATCTGCTCCAATTGCGGCCATACCGAAGCTATTTTCGGTTCTGAAGGCGGCAAAAACTTGGCAGGTCGTCTGAATGTCCCGCTGCTCGGACAGCTTCCGTTAAGCCTGCCCGTGCGTGAAGCAATGGATGGCGGCGCGGCGAAACAGTTGTTTGACGACCATCCCGCCATTGCCAAAATCTACACCGACGCAGCCTTCCAAATCGCCCTGACCATTGCAGACAAAGGCAAAGATTTCAGCAGCCGCTTCCCAAAAATTGTAGTGGAATAACGGGCAGAGGTCGTCTGAAAGCCTTTCGAACGGTTTCAGACGACCTTGTGGTGCTGAAGATTATGCAAAAGCGAATAATCGGAAAATCAAATATTTAAAGATTTAATCTTGTTGTTTTGAGAAAATTGCTTGACACGAAAAGTCTCGCCTTCTATAATTTGCAGCTTATCGGGTCGTTAGCTCAGTCGGTAGAGCAGCGGACTTTTAATCCGTTGGTCGAGCGTTCGAATCGCTCACGACCCACCAAATTTAAAAAGCCTGGACAAATGTCCGGGCTTTTTATTTGCCGGTATGTTTTGAGGTTGTTACAGCCTACCCGTTAGAGTTTTGATACGGGTTTGTTTGTTATAGTGGATTAACTTTAAACCAGTACGGCGTTGCCTTGCCTTGCCGTACTATCTGTACTGTCTGCGTCTTCGTCGCCTTGTCCTGATTTAAATTTAATCCACTATAAATTCGCGGCCATAGCCTGCGTTACGGTTTGGCTTAGCCCGAATCCGCGTTGTCAAAAAAGGTCGTCTGAAAACCTGAAGCCTAGGTTTTCAGACGACCTTTTTGTATTGCCTGATGCGGATTACAACACTTTTACGATGCTTTCGCACAGGTAGTCGATGTTGTCATCGGTAATGCCGGCGACGTTGATGCGGCCGGAGCGCACGGCGTAGATGGCGAACTCGTTTTTCAGGCGGTCGACTTGTTCGGGCGTGAGGCCGCTGAAGGAGAACATGCCGTTTTGTTCGATGATGAAGTCGAAGTCTTGATTTGCACCTTTGGCTTTGAGCAGTTCGACGAATTTTTGGCGCATGGCTTTGATGCGGCCGCGCATTTCGTCGAGTTCGGCAATCCATTGTGCTTTCAAATCCGCGTCTTTCAACACGAGGGCGATGGTGTTCGCGCCGTGGGAGGCGGGGTTGGAGTAGAGGGTGCGGATGATGGTTTTGACTTGGCTGTGGGCGCGGGCGGCGGTGGCTTCGTCTTCTGCGACTAAGGTGAATGCGCCGACGCGTTCGTTGTACATGCCGAAGTTTTTGGAATAGGAGCTGGCGATGAGCAATTCTTTGTTGTATTTCAAGAAGGTGCGCAAGCCGTATGCGTCTTCTTCGAGGCCGTTGCCGAAGCCTTGGTAGGCGAAGTCAAACAGGGGCAGCCAGCCTTTTTCGGCAGAAAGTTTGGCGAGGGTTTCCCATTGTTCGGGCGTGGGGTCGATGCCGGTGGGGTTGTGGCAGCAGCCGTGCAAGAGGACGACGTCGCCTTTTTGCGCTTGGCCGAGGTCTTCAATCATGCCGTCCCAGTCTAAGCCGTGTTTGGCGGCGTCGTAGTAACGGTAGGGCTTGTCTTGAATGCCGACGGCTTTGAAGATGGCGTTGTGGTTGGGCCATGTGGGGTTGGAAATCCAGACGGTTTGTGCGTTCAACTGGCGTTTGGCGAACTCGGCGGCAATACGCAATGCGCCTGTGCCGCCGAGGCTTTGGGCGGTTTTGGCGCGGCGGCTGGCGACGATTTCGTGGTCTGCGCCAAAGAGGAGGATTTGGGTTTGCTCGTTGTAGTCGGCAACGCCGTCGATGGTGAGGTAGTTTTTGGTGGTTTCGCTCTCAAGCAGGCGTTTTTCGGCTTCTTTGACGGCTTTGACGATGGGGGTCGCACCGGATGCGTCTTTATAAACGCCGATGCCGAGGTTGACTTTTTCGGGACGGGTTTCGGCTTTGAATGCTTCGCCCAAGCCTAAGATGGGGTCTGCGGGGGCGGCTTCGATGTGATTGAAGAACATGATTTCTCGCTTTGCAAAAATGAAGGGACGGGATATTTCCTTTTGGATTTTACGCTGTTTCAGGTCGTCTGAAAATGAATGCGGCAGGTTTTGTGGCGACGGGCTACATCATGCCTTTGATACCGGCAAGGATGATGCCGTAGCGCAGGATTTTTCCGGTCAGGAGCATGAGGGCGGAAGTGTAGGGGTTGAGCCTGAGCCAGCCTGCGGCAATGGGCAGCGCGTCGCCGATAACGGGCAGCCAGGCAAACAAAAGGGGCAGGGTGCCCCAGCGTTGGAGCAGGCGCAGGGTCTTTTCAGACGACCTTTTCTTAGACGGAATCAGCCGCCCCATCCAATAGGAAACCATGCTGCCCAAGCCGTTTGCCAGTCCGGCGCACAACCACGCGCCGTATGCCTGTTCGGGATAGTTGTAGATAAACGCGGCGAAGGCGGCTTCGGATGTGCCCGGTAGGATGGTGGCGGAGGTAAAGGCGGAGGCGGCGAGTCCGAGATAGGCGTAAATGAGGGGCATGGCGGAGAAGTTTGCGTCAGGTCAAAGGTCGTCTGAAATAAGATTCTAAGTCGTTTGTGGGCGGGTTTTTTGTAAAATTTGGACGGATTCTGTCTATAAAATGCTTTATCGGACAGAATCTTGCTGAAACTCGATGTAGTCGGCGTGTTTTCAGTGTTTGCAAGAATGGCAAAAGCCAGTATGATTCAGCCCGTTATTAACGGATATTAACTGTTTGTACGGTCAATTCCAATAAATCTAAATCGAAAGGCAAATCATGTCTACGCCATCACAACAAAACCATAATTCCGCGCTGGTCGTCCTGACCACGCTCTTCTTCATGATGGGTTTCATTACCTGCATGAACGACATCTTGATTCCGCATCTGAAAGAAATTTTCGATCTGACTTATGTTCAGGCGATGCTGATTCAGTTCTGCTTCTTTACCGCCTATGCCATCATGTCGATTCCGATGGGGCATCTCGTCGGTAAAATCGGCTATAAAAATGGCGTAATCGGCGGCTTCTTGCTGACCGCCGTCGGATGCTTGCTGTTTTATCCTGCTGCGGGCAGCCACTCTTACCCGACTTTCTTGGGCGCGCTCTTCATTCTTGCTTCGGGTGTAACCCTGTTGCAGGTTGCGGGTAACCCGTATGTAACTCTGTTGGCGAAACCGGGCAAAGAATCCGCTACGCTGACTTTGGTGCAGGCATTCAACTCATTGGGTACGACCATCGCCCCGCAAATTGGCGCGTTCCTGATTCTGGCAGATGCGACGCAGACCGTCAGCAAAGCCGAAAAGATTTCCTCCGTTCAAATCCCTTACTTGGGTTTGGCAGGTCTGTTGATTATCCTTGCAGTCTTCGTGAAAATGATCCGCCTACCTGACGCGCGTAAAATCGCCGAAGCAGAAAGCGAACACAACCATGACGGCAAAAGCAGCGTGTGGCAATACAAACACCTTGTTCTCGGTGCGGCAGGTATTTTCTGCTATGTCGGCGCGGAAGTATCCATCGGCTCGCTGATGGTTAACGTCTTGGGCTTCCTGAAAGGATTGGATCACGCTTCTGCCGCGCAATACCTGTCGTTCTACTGGGGCGGTGCCATGGTCGGACGCTTCCTCGGCTCGGCAGTTATGGCGAAAATCGCGCCCAACCGCTATCTTGCCTTCAACGCCACTATCGCCGTTGTCCTGCTCATCATCGCCATGATGACCGGTAAAGGCAATGCCGACGTCGCTATGTGGGCGCTGCTTGCCATCGGCTTCTTCAACTCCATCATGTTCCCGACCATCTTCTCGCTGGCGACCAAAAACCTCGGTAAATTCACCAATGCCGCTTCTGGCGTACTTTGTACTGCCATCGTCGGCGGTGCGATTGTTCCGGTCGTACAAGGTTGGGCGGTCGATACTTACAGCCTGATGTCGTCTTTTATCGTATCAGCCGTGTGCTACCTCTACATTGTCTTCTTTGCTCTAAAAGGTTATAAAGCCGACGAGTAAGCATTGTCTGAACAGAAGGTCGTCTGAAAACTTGGAAATCAGGTTTTCAGACGACCTTTTTTCTTTGGGACGAACTTTTAAACCTGATCCGCTCAAACCAAGGTCGTCTGAAACTACGGCAACAGATTTTATAGTGGATTAACTTTAAACCAGTACGGCGTTGCCTCGCCTTGCCGTACTATCTGTACTGTCTGCGGCTTCGTCGCCTTGTCCTGATTTAAAGTTAATCCACTATAACCGGAGCTTAAGCCCGTTTTCAAAAGACAAAACGCGTCCGCAATACGGTCTGACTGACTTATGGCATAATGCTTACGGCAAAAATACAGGAGGTCCTCATGTCGAAAATCATCTTATTGCACGGACTGCACATGCATTCTTGGGTGATGAAGCCTTTAGCGGATATGTTGGAGAAACAAGGCTTTGACGTTGCCCTGTTTGGTTATTACAGCGTCTGGCACACCATGCAGCAGCATACGCAGGCATTGGCGGAGTTTGTTGAAAAACACGATACAGGCGAACCTCTGCATTTTGCCGGACATAGTCTGGGCGGGCTGGTATTGCGCCATTTTGCCGCCGCCCACCCCGAAAAAATCACCGGCCGCATCGTTACCTTCGGCACGCCGCATCAAGGCAGCAGGGCTGCGCAAAGGGTGTTCCGGCTCGGATTGAAAACCCCCGTACTCGGCGGCGCATATCGCGATGCGCTCGACGGCGGCACGCCCGATTTGCCCGAACATATCGAGCTGGGTAGTATCGCCGGCAACAAACCGCTCGGACTGGGGCGCGTATTGGGCTTGCACGGCGAACACGACGGCACGGTTTTGGTCAGCGAAACCCGCTGCCCGAATATGCGCGACCACGTTATCTTGCCCGTCAGCCACAGCGGTATGCTGTTCAAACACATTACCGCAGAACAAACCGCAAAATTTTTGAGCGAAGGGCAGTTTAATCATGGATAAAAAGACAGAAATGATTTGGGCTCAAAAATAATGGAAAGGTCGTCTGAAAACTTGGAAATCAGGTTTTCAGACGACCTTTTGGCTTTTGGCAGATTGGTTTTCTAAGTTATCCGCCTTAAGCCAACTTGACGGCGAGTTCTGCCAGCCGTTTGCCTTGTGCGAAGGCGATGTCGTTTTCTTCGGCGGTCAGGACGGGTTTGCTGTCGTGTCCGGCGACGTGGGACGCGCCGTAGGGGGTGCCGCCGCTTTGGGTGCTGCTGAGGGCGGATTCGGTGTAGGGGATGCCGCTGATGATCATGCCGTGGTGCAGGAGGGGGAGCATCATGGTGAGGAGGGTGGTTTCTTGTCCGCCGTGTTGGGAGGAGGTGCTGGTGAAGACGGTGGCGGGTTTGCCTGCAAGTTCTGCGCCGAGCCATTGGGGGATGGTGCCGTCGATGAAGTATTTCATGGCGGCTGCCATGTTGCCAAAGCGGGTTGGGCTGCCGAGGGCAAGGGCGGCGCAGGTTTTGAGGTCTTCGGCGGTGGCGTAGGGTGCGCCGCTGTCGGGGATGTCTTTTTCGACGGCTTCGCAGACGGTGGAGACTTTGGGGACGGTGCGCAATACGGCTTCGCAGCCTGCGACGCTTTCGATGCCGCGTGCGATTTGGCGGGCAAGGTTGAGGGTGCTGCCGTTTTGGGAGTAGTAGAGGACGAGTATTTTGAGGGGATTTGGGTTCATTTGGGTATTCCGTTACAATTGGGTTGGTTGAAAATCGGTGTTTGGCTGTTGAAGCTGTGTTTTCAGACGACGTGGTGTGTGCTGCGGCGTTTTCTGTTTTTTTATTTTTAATTGGTTATTTTTTCGGGAAAGATTATGCCGTTTTTGAAGTGGTGGCAAGGTTTGTTGGGTAGTAAGGTGTTTGCGTTTGCGTGGTTTGTGGTCCGGCGTTTTGATGAGGAGCGTGTGCCGCAGGCGGCGTCGAGTATGACGTTTACGACGCTTCTGGCTTTGGTGCCGGTGTTGACAGTGATGGTGGCGGTCGCTTCGATTTTTCCTGTGTTCGACCGTTGGTCGGACTCTTTTGTTGCGTTCGTCAATCAGACTATTGTGCCGCAGGGTGCGGACATGGTGTTTGATTATATCAATGCGTTTCGCGATCAGGCGGGAAAGTTGACGGCGATCGGTAGTGTGATGCTGGTGGTGACGTCGCTGATGCTGATTCGGACGATTGACAATACGTTTAACCGGATTTGGCGGGTCAATACGCAGCGGCCTTGGATGATGCAGTTTTTGGTGTATTGGGCGTTGCTGACGTTTGGGCCGCTGTCTTTGGGCGTGGGGATTTCTTTTATGGTCGGGTCGGTGCAGGATTCTGCGCTGGCTTCGTTTGCGCCGCAATGGGTGGTGGGGGTACTGCAAACCTTAGGTACGCTGTTTTTTGCCACGCTTTTGCTGTGGGGGCTGTACCGTTTTGTGCCCAACCGCTTCGTGCCTGCGCGTCATGCGTTTATCGGGGCTTTGGTCACGGCGTTTTGCTTGGAGACGGCGCGTTTCCTGTTTGCCTGGTATATAGGCAATTTCGACGGCTACCGCTCGATTTACGGGGCGTTTGCCGCCGTGCCGTTTTTCTTGGTGTGGCTGAATTTGCTGTGGACGCTGGTGTTGGGCGGCGCGGTGCTGACTTCGTCGCTGTCTTATTGGCAGGGCGATGCGTTCCGCAGGGGCTTCGATGCGCGCGGGCGGTTTGACGATGTGTTGAAAATCCTGCTGCTTTTGGATGCGGCGCAAAAAGAGGGCAAAGCCTTGCCTGTTCAGGAGTTCAGACGACATATCAATATGGGCTACGACGAATTGGGCGAGCTTCTGGAAAAGCTGGCGCGACACGGCTATATCTACAACGGCCGTCAGGGCTGGGTGTTGAAAACGGGGGCGGATTCGATTGAGTTGAGCGAACTTTTCAAGCTCTTTGTTTACCGCCCGTCGCCTTTAGGAAGGGATCATGTGAACCAAGCTGTCGATGCGGTGATGAGGCCGTGTTTGCAGACTTTGAACATGACGCTGGCGGAGTTTGACGCGCAGGCGAAAAAACGGCAGCAGTCTTCTTGAGGATTTTGAAACACACAAAAGGTCGTCTGAAAAATTTTTCAGACGACCTTTTGCTATAATCGGGCTTCATCGTCCCGTTCGGTTTGGAAACTCATGAAAACGCTCGTCCTGCTGCTACTTTCCTTCTCCTCTGCCACCGCTTTTGCCGCATACGGTTTGGGTTTGGGGCAGGAGCCGAAATATCCCGCCAACTTTCGCGCCTACGAATACGTCAATCCCGACGCGCCAAAAGGCGGCGTGTTTTCCCTGCCGATACAGGGCGGCTTCGATACGTTCAACCCGTTCACCCTCAAAGGCGACAAAGAAGTCGGCATCCTCATGCTGACCGTGGATAAGCTTACGGACAACAGTTGGGACGAACCTTTCTCCATGTACGGGCTGCTGGCGGAAGACTTTTCACTTGCCGAAGACGGGCTGTCGGCAACATTCAAACTCAACCCGAAGGCTAAATTCCACAACGGCGATCCCGTGCTTGCCAAAGACGTCGCCGCCTCCTTCCGCCTGCTTACCCAAGACAAAGCCGCCAATCCCTCCTACCGCATCTACTGGAGCGATGTTGCCAAAGTCGAAACGCCCGATGACAGGACAGTCGTTTTCCGCTTCAAACAGCGCAACGCCGAATTACACATGGTCTTGGGGCAACTGCCTGTCTTTTCTCATAAAAGCTATCCCGAAGGGCTGGAAAAAGGCGCGAACAAAATGCCCATCGGCTCCGGCCCCTACCGCTTCGTCAAAGCAGACATCGGACGCATGAGCGAATACGCGCGCGATAAAAACTACTGGGCGCAAAACCTCCCGACCCGCAAAGGCAGATATAACTTCGACACCGTCCGTTTCAAATATTTCAAAGACAACAGCGTCCGCCTCGAAGGACTCAAAGCCGGACAATACGACTTCGTTTATGAAAACATCGCCCGAAACTGGGCGCGGGCTTATACCGGCGAAATGCTCGCCAAACGCGGCTTGGGCAAATACGAATGGGTGCAACAAAGTAATGCCGGCATGCAGGGCTTCGTTATGAATATGCGCCGCGTCCCGTTCAACAACATCCTCGTGCGGCAGGCAATGGTCGAGAGCTTCGACTTTGAAAGCGTCAACGCCCGCATTTTCTACGGCGCATACCGCCGCAGCAACAGCTTCTTCACCAACAGCGAGATGGCGGCGACAGGCAAACCGCAAGGCGCGGAACTGAAACTGCTCCAGTCCCTCGGCAACACCCTCGATCCCGCTGTCCTGAACCAACCCGTCCCCGAACCGCCTCAAACCGACCCGAAGACAGGCATACGCCCCAACCTGCTCAAAGCCCGCGCCCTTTTAGAAAAAGCAGGCTACCGCTATAAAAACGGCAAACTGACCGACAGCCAAGGCAAACCCCTGACCTTCGAGTTCCTGACCGCATCCAAAAACTACGAACGCATCACCGCCAAATGGCAGCGCGACCTCGCCAAAATCGGCGTCACCATGAACATCCGCGTTACCGACCCCGCCTTATATCAAAGGCGTCTCAACGATTTCGACTTCGACATGACCATTACCGTCTATGCCAACAGCGAAAGCCCGGGCAACGAACAATACGATTATTTCGGCTGTGAAGCCGCCAAAATCCCCGGCAGCCAAAACCTCGCCGGCGTGTGCCGCCCCGATGTCGAAAAGCTGCTCAAACATTTCAGCAGCTTCACCAACCGCGAAGAACTGAAAACCACCGTTCAAGCACTAGACCGTACCATCCGCCACCAATACATCATCGTCCCCGCCTGGTACGCCGACCGCTACCGCGTCGTTTACCGCAATAACCTCGGCATCCCGCAACAACTGCCGAAATATTACGACCCGATAACGTTCCCGCTGAGTAGCGGGTGGTGGAAATAGGAGAAGCGGATAAAAGGTCGTCTGAAAGCTTTGAGGTTTCAGACGACCTTGTTTTTATCGGCAACCTGCCCCCTCTCCCGTCCGGCGGGAGAGGGTGGCTCTATGGGGTGTACGAATACGAATTTGCTTTTACCTAAAACCGTAAAGCCACCCCCATCCTAACCTTCCCCCGCCAGACGGGGGAAGGGACAAGTTGCTGTTACAGCAACCCGTAGCGCGGGGTTTGCCTACGAGATGAATGCGAAAAATAAATACTCATTTGACTGTAGTCTGATTTGGATTATCAGGTGGTAGATTTCGCGGGCGCAGCCCACGCTACTTGAGTTATTCCAAGCCTGCATTGATTGAATAAAAGGTCGTCTGAAAACGAACGTGAACGGGTTTCCCTAACACCCAAATCCCAAAGTTTTCAGACGACCTCGTTTTTACCTGCGACCTACTCCCTCTCCCGTCTGGCGGGAGAGGGCTGGGGAGAGGGTGGCTCTACGGGCTGAACGAATTTGATTTTATCTAAACCCACAAAACCACCCCCATCCTAACCTTCCCCCGCCAAACGGGGGAAGGGACAAGTTCCGTTGCAGCAACGAGTGGCGTGGGCTTTGCCAACGATGTAAGACGGCAAATACAACTAACAATCCGTAGCGTGGGTTCTACCCACGAAATAAATACAAATTTGACTGTTGCTGGATTTCGGGTTGTTGGACGATAGGTTCGTGGGCATAGCCCACGCTACAAACTTCGCTTATCCCAAGTTAATTGAATAAAACCTTTATAGATTCGTGAAAAAGGTCGTCTGAAAATCCCCAACTGCCATCACTCAAGCCGTATTTCTCTTTGTTTGGAATACGGCTTTTCGTTTCTGCCTGTTTATTTCTTCTGCCACGCTTGGCGGAGGTATTCGATGTGGTCGGGGAGGGCGTAGAAGGGGGTGTTGCCGTGGTTAGCGTTGGGGTAGAGGGTGAATTGTGCGTCTGCGCCGAGGTGTTGGAGGGTGCCTGCAAGTAGTTTGGCTTGGGCGACCATTTCTCTGCCGATTTGTTCGGGGCGGTTGCTGCGGCCTTCGTGTTCGCCGACGCTGATGCGGACGGCGGTGTCGGCGGGAAGGGCGGACGGGAGGAAGTCGAGGACGCGGCGGTTGTGCCACCAGACGGAGGGGGAGGCGAGCAGGTTGTGTTTGAAGCGGTCGGGGGCAGTGAAGAGGGAATAGAGTCCGAACAATGCGCCGAAGGAGTGTCCGAACAGGGCTTGTTCTTTGGGGTTGACGGGGTATTTGGCGGCGAGGGCCGGGGCGAGTTCGTGGTCGAGGAAGGCGGCGAAGCGGTCGGCTTGTCCGTACTGGCGGCGGTCTGCTTCGGTGGCGGTTTCGGGCAGGGGTGGGGTGTAGTCGAGGGCGCGTTGGGTCAGGTCGCGGACTTCGCCATTGGGGTAGCCGATGCTGACGATGAGGCAGGCGGCGCGGCTTCGGGTCATGGGGTTGATGAGCAGGGATTGCGCCATGCTGAGGGCGGCGGGAAAGAAGGCGTCGCCGTCGAGGATATGGAGGACGGGATAGCCTTGCGGGGGCGGGCTGCCGATAGCGGCGGTTTGGATGCGGTAGCTGCGGCCGGTGTGCTTGGAGCGGATGTGGGTTTCTTCTGCTTGCAGCAGGCGGGCGGCTTGCCAGTGTGCGGTGCGTGAGGTCATGGCGGGGTTGTCGGTTGTGTTGGTGGGGTGTGTTGTGTGTGTTATCGGGTTGTCGGATGTTTCAGACGACCTTTGGGCTATATCTGCCGTTTTCTCTATGTCAAACATGGGACATAAATGATAAAACCGGACAGGTAGTGTTCCCTGCCTGTCCGGTCTGTTTCCGTAATGTGTTGGTCTTCTGGTTTTTGGCGGTGATTTGTTTTCCTTTTGCTTTTCCCGTTTTTAGAAGTCGTAGCGGAGGTTTGCCATCAGGCTGCGCTCCGAGCCGGGAATGTTGAAGGTGTTTGCGCTGCCGACGCGGGCGTAGTAGTGGCGGTTGAAGATGTTGTCGGCGTTGATTTGCAGCTTCAGTTTGGACGTGAAGCGGTATGCCGCCATGGCGTCGAATGTGGCGTAGCCGCCTGCGCGCAGCCCTGCCGCCGAGGAGATGCTGCTCATCGCGTTCACGCCGCCGCCGAGGGTCAGCTTGGGCGTAACTTCATAAGTTATCCACAGGTTTGCGCTGTGTTTGGGCATCAGAAGGAAGATGCCGTCGTCGCGCGAGTTGGAGGCGGTTTTGATTTGGCTGTGCAGATAGCTGTAACCTGCGTGGATTTGCCATTTCGGTGTAATCGCGCCGCTGATTTCGGTCTCAACGCCTTCCATCACGCGTTTGCCCAAGGCTGCGTAACGGGTGTTGCGGTTGTTCGGGTTCAGCGGTGCGGCGGCGTTTTTGTCTTTCAGTCGGTAGAGGGAGACGCGGGTGTTGAGGCGGTCGTCCATGTAGCTGCCTTTGTAGCCGACTTCAAACTGGTTGCCTTCCCGCGCTTTAAGCAGGTTGCCGTCGGTGCCGAGGCTGGTTTGCGGCGTGTAGAGTTGGGAGAAGCTGGCGTAGAGGCTGTTGTTGTCGTTCAAGTCGTAAACTGCGCCTGCGTAGCCGGTGAACTTGGTTTTGCTGGCTTTGTGCAACTCGTCGCCGTCGCCCGCTTCGATTTTGTAGTGTCCCAAACGCCAGCCGCCAATGAGCGACAGCCTGTCGACCGGATGGAAGACGGATTTGCCGTAAACGCCGAATTCGTCAAGGTTTTCGGTAGCGACGGTATGGCTGTAACCGCGCGCGCCGGCACGGGCGTTCTGCATCAGGTTGACATAGGGAACGGAGTGGAAATCGCCCAAGGCAACATTACGCGCAACGGCTGCACGGCCTTGCTCGTTGGTGCTGCGCAAGCGGTTGTAGTCCGCGCCGACGACGAGTTCGTTTGCGGTGTTGCCCAAGGCAAACGGACGGCTGTAACTTGCGTCAACCGCGAAGGCTTTTTGTTTGATTTCCGTGCCTAAGCCGACGACGTCCGCCTTATTGTCGGCAGAAAGTTTTTTGGCGGCGAAGGTGTAGTTGGAGTCGGCATCGCGGTCGGAATAGCGCATACCGATTTTGCCGTAGCCGCCGTCGTCGAAATAATGTTTCAAATCGGCGAACACGTCATGGCTGTTCATTTTAAATTTGTTCCAATCCGCGCCGACAAAGGTGTGGTTGGGCAGGGACAACAGATTGCCGCTGCTGCCGACGGGCAAACCGTTATACGGCGCGAGGTGGCGTTGTTGGTAGAGATAGCCTACGCCCAAAGTCGTGTCGGGATTGATGTCCCAATCCGCCGCCGCGTAGAAGGTTTCGTGGTGGTTGTTTTTCTCCGCCGGACGGGGGGACGCGCCCGAAGTTTGCGCCATCACACGGGCGCGCACGCTGCCGTCGGCGTTCAGAGGTCCTGAAACATCGGCTTCGGCTTTATATTGTTTGTGCGTACCGAACCCCGCCGCTGCATGACCTTGAAACTCTTTGGTCGGGCGTTTGCGCACCAAATTCACAATACCGCCCATCTCGCCACTGCTGTCGAACAAGCCGCTCGGGCCGCGCATCACTTCGACGCGGTCGAAGGCGAACAGGTTGGGCAGCGTGCCGTTGATACTCTGCATCTGCGCGGGCAGGCCGTCGATGTTGTATTCACTGTATTCGTAACCGCGCGCATAAACCGACGAGCGTCCGTCGTCATTGCTCAACACGCGCAGACCCGGCGTTTTGCGCGCCAACTGGTCAAAGGTATCGACGTTGCGGTCTTTTACCTGCTGGTTGGTGATGATGCTGACGGATTGCGGAATCTCGCGTAAAGATGCGGGGATTTTTGTGCCGACAGTGGCGGCAAACGAGCTGTAATCGCCGTTTTTCTCGGTGGCAATCGCGTTATACGAACGCTGCCCCTTCACATGGACAGTATCCAGCTCGGCCGTTTCGGCGGCAAATACAGTGGAAGATAAAGCGGCCACAACGGCGGCAGCGGTCAGATTGGGTCGGAACATCAATTTCTCCGGTCTTTTACAAATGAGAATTGTTGTATTTTATATTTTTGATGGCTGACGTTGTGGAAAAAAACTATCGTTTTCCCGACAATCTTTTGTGAATATGCGACAAGGTCGTCTGAAAACCTCAATTTGGGTTTCAGACGACCTTGTCGCAACTGCTTGAATCAGCTTGCCGATTCTACGCCATAAGGTTTGTTTGACGTTTTGATGGTCAGGGTCAATACGGCAGCGATGGCGAGGAAGACGCCGGCGAAGGTCATGGCGTTGGACGGGTTTGCACCGAGGAAGTTGTCATAGATCCAACCGAAGGTAACGGTTTCAATCAGCATCGGAATCACAATCATCATGTTGACGATGCCCATATATACGCCGTAGCGTTCTTTCGGGATGGAGTGTACGACAATCATAAACGGTACGCCCATCATACTTGCCCAGCCGATACCGAAGCCGATCATCGGGGCGAACATCAGGTATTTGTTGGTGATGTGCGGGATGGTCAGGAGGGCGAGCGAAGCCAGGATAACGGCGAAGGCGTGGACATATTTCGCAGCATATTTACGCGCCATCCACATCAGTCCGAAGGCGGAAACGAAGGTTACGACGTTGTAAAAACCGTTGACCAAACCGGTCCATGCCACTGCCTGTTCATACGCGGCCGAGTCGGCAGATGTCGAGCCCCAGACGGATTTGACGATACTGTGGGAAATATATTGCCAGTAGATGAAGAGGGCGTACCATTGGAAGAGGTAAACCGAGGCGAGCTGCCACAGTGGGGTGGGCATTTCCTTAATGGCTGTGCCGATGTCTTTTATAGCGTGGACGGGGCCGCTGGGTTGGGCTTTAATTGCCGCCATTTCTTCGGGAGAAGGTTCGCGTTCGGGCGTGGACAATACGGTTACTAAAACGGAGCCGATGGAGCAGACGGCGCCGATATAGAACGAGCCGAATACCCAGTAGGGGATACCTGCTTCAGAGGTTTGTTGCAGCCAGCCGATTTGTTGGAAGATGTAGAGCGATACGTTGGCAAGGGTAATGCCCAAGCCGGTAAACACGGACTGCATCAAAAAGCCGGTCGATTGTTGGTGTTCGGGGACGGTATCGGCGATGAAGGCGCGGAAGGGTTCCATGGCGGTGTTGTTACTGATGTCCAAGAGCCACAGCAGCAATACGGCAACCCATAATGCGGTAACGTGCGGATAGATGAAGAGGCAGAGGCTGCAACCAATGGCGCCGATTAAGAAATACGGGCGACGGCGTCCCAAGCCGGGAATCCAGGTGCGGTCGCTCATGGCGCCGATAAGGGGCTGAACGAGCAAGCCTGTAATCGGACCTGCCATATTCAGAATAGGCAGTTGGCCGGGGTCGGCATGTAAGAAACTGAAAATCGGGTTGATGGCGGTTTGCTGCAAACCGAAGCTGTATTGGATGCCGAAGAAGCCGAAGTTCATCAGCATAATCTGGCGAAGCGTCATCGATACTTGTGGGGAAATCTTCATTTTGAAGCGACTCCTGGACTTTGTAAGAAGAAAACATGGAACAACAAACTGCGGGAAACACTGCATAGTTGAAGCGGTTGGGCCGCTTTCTTTATTCTTTGGCGTATCGTATTGATACGTTGCAAATAGGTAGAGTGATGCGTTGTTTGTGTTTTCAGACGACCTTTTATTGTCGTATTGTGTCTGCCTCATGAAGCAGACGTCGTCTGAAAGAATGTTTTACTTCAATGCCGTAACCGACTGCCGCCAAATTGTTTCTCCGACAACCCGAACGGGCAGGCGGACGGCTTCTTTGGTCTCGATAATGTCGAACAGGATTTCCGCAGCCAGCGCGCCCATGCGCATATAGGGCAGCTCGGTACTGGTCAGCGGCGGGAACAGGGTTTCGGCAATCGCGCTGTGGTTGTCGTACCCTGCCACCGATACCTGCTCCGGAACGCGTACGCCGCGCGTCCTCAAAATGCCGTAAACGCGGACTGCCATTTCATCGTTGCCGCAGCAAATGACCGTCGGCGGGTCGGCTAACGATAATAATTTCAACACTGCCGCAATCAAAGGCTCGCTGTCGTTGGCGAAATCGGTGATGCCGGTTTGCACCAAGTCAGGATCGAACACCATGTTCGATTCGTCCAAAGCGCGGCGGTAGCCCGCCAAACGCAGCCGTGTCGCTTCTGCGCCCGCCTGCAAGGTGATATAGGCGATACGGCGGTGTCCGCGCCGGATGATGTTGCGCACCAAATCGTATTGCCCGCGCTCGTCGTCCGGCAACACCGACGGCGTACCTACCGCGTCGAAGCAGTTGACCAAAACCATCGGGCAGCGGTTGGGCATTTCGGGCAGGACGATTTCGCGGTGCGATTCGGTTACATACAAAATGCCTTCCGCGCGGTGTTCCATAAAGGTTCTGACCAGAGGATCGATTTGCTCGTAGCGGTTGTCCGTATCCGCAATCATCAGCGTTTTGCCCGCTTCGCGGATTTTCTTCTGGATGCCTTTGATTAAAAACATATCCGGCAGCCCGTGTACCCCGCCGTATTCGCCCGTGCGCGAGATGGCGCCGGTAATCAGTCCGACCAAGTCCGAGCGGTTCGACCGCATCACCCGCGCCGCCGAAGACGGGATATAACCCAAAGCCGCAATCGCTGTTTCGACTTTTGCACGGGTTTTATCGCTGACCGGCGCATCACCGTTGATGACGCGGCTGACCGTTTTGGGTGAGACGCCCGCATAAGCAGCAACATCATAAATTGTAGCCATCTTACGACTCCCGCCTCAGCCCTGTTTCATTTGATTACGAAGCATAGCACACCTGACATCGGTGTCATACCGAAAATTTTAAAAAACCTTGATAAAAATCAAGCATATAAATTGCAAATTGCATACAATTCCTACGCCGTTTGACTACCCATATTCGCCAAACCCGCGCCCCTTTGTTAAACTACATATGACTACATAAATATTCACCGTATCGAACCAATCACTACAACGACAATCTATAACTAAATCACATCCCGCCGAATGAGCGAACCCAATTCCGAAGGAAACCCGATGACCGCATTTACCGAAGCATGGCAAGCCCTTGAACAACACCGGCTCGACACACAACACATCCACCTGCGCGACCGCTTCGCCGCCGAACCCGACCGCTTCGGCAATATGCACGAAACCCTCGACGGCCTCCTCTTCGATTACAGCAAAAACCGCCTCGGCGAAGACACTTTGCAACTTTTGTGCCGCCTTGCCGAAGCCTCGCCCCTAGCCGGACAGATGCACGCCATGCAAAACGGCGAAAAAATCAACCTCAGCGAACACCGCGCCGTCCTCCATACCGCTCTGCGCCTGCCTGCCGATGCCGCGCCCGTTTACGTTGACGGCGAAAACATCCTCCCCAAAATCCACCGCGAACTCGACCACGCCCTCGCCTTCGCCGAATCACTCAACAACGGCAGCCACAGGGGCATCACCGATAAACCCATCACCGACTTCGTCCACATCGGCATAGGCGGCTCCGACCTCGGTCCCAGAATGTGCGTAGAAGCCCTCAAAGCCTACCGACAAAACATCCGCGTCCACTTCGTCAGCAATTCAGACGACGCCGACATCAGCCGCACACTCGCCCACCTCAAGCCCGAAACCACCGTATTCAGCATCGCCAGCAAATCCTTCCGCACGCCCGAAACCCTGCTCAACGCCTACGCCGCCCGCGCCTGGTATCGGGATGCAGGTTTGCCCGAATCCGGCATCTACCGCCACTTCTGCGCCATCTCCTCCGACGTTGCCGCCGCCCGAAATTTCGGCATCGCGCCCGACAACGTCTTCGCCATGTTCGACTGGGTCGGCGGACGCTATTCCGTCTGGTCAACCATCGGCCTGCCCGTCATGGTCGCCGTCGGCACAGACCGCTTCCGCGAACTCCTCGCCGGCGCGCACGCCATGGACACCCACTTCTTCCAAACCCCCTACCGCCGCAACATCCCCGTCCTCATGGCGCTCATCAGCATCTGGTACAACAATTTCCAGCACGCCGACGGACAAACCGCCGTCCCATACAGCCACAACCTGCGCCACCTCCCCTCGTGGCTCAACCAGCTCGACATGGAAAGCCTCGGCAAAAACCGCACCGCCGACGGCCGGCCCGTCCCCCACACCACAGGTGGCATCGTCTTCGGCGAAGAAGGCGTCAACTGCCAGCACGCCTATTTCCAACTCCTCCACCAAGGCACACGGCTCATCCCCTGCGACTTCATCGTCCCCATGACCACCGCCTACGGCATCAACCGCCAACACCGCTTCACCGTCGCCAACGCCTTCGCCCAAGCAGAAGCCCTGATGAAAGGCAAAACCCTCGAAGAAGCCCGCGCCGAACTTGCCGACCTGCCCGAAGCCGAACGCGAACGCCTCGCCCCGCAAAAAGAATTCCCCGGCAACCGCCCGAGCAACAGCCTCCTCCTCAGCGCCACCGACCCCCGCCGTCTCGGCATGCTCATGGCGGCATACGAACACCGCACCTTCGTCCAAGGCGCGATTTGGGGCATCAACCCCTTCGACCAATGGGGCGTCGAATACGGCAAAGAACTCGCCAAAACCATCGAACCCGAACTCGAACGCAGCAACCCGCAGCACGACAGCTCCACCAACGGCCTCATCGCCTTCTACCGAGCCAGCCAGAACCGATAGGCAGTTCAAACAAAAAGGTCGTCTGAAAACCTGATTTTTCAGTTTTCAGACGACCTTTTTGTGTTAATCGTTTTCGTGGACAGAGTCTGCACTACGCACTTGTGTTGTCAACAAACTTTGTAGCGTGGGCTTCGCCCACGAACCAATCAAGATTTCAGACGACCTGTCCGTCAATTATCTTCGTGGGTAAAACCCACGCTACCAATACCCCGCACCAGCGAAAACCGATAGCCACCCAAACACAAAGGTCGTCTGAAAACCCGATTTTTGAATTTTCAGACGACCTTTTTGCCAATCGTTTTCGTTGACCGAGTCCATGCTGCGGCACTTGTGTTATCAACAAACTTTGTAGCGTGGGCTATGCCTACGAATCGTTAAGCTTTCAGACGACCTTTCCTACATATTCACTCATCACTGATGTCGTGCTTCACTTCTGTCCGCTTTGTTCCACCTGCCGTTTGAAGCGTGTGCCTGCGGCGTGGTAGAAGGGGCGGGGGGAGAATTGGCGGGAGACTTGTGAGGCGAAGATGCAGGCGATGAGCAGCCAGAAGAGGAGGTTTTGTCCGCCGGTCATTTCCATCACCACGACGGCGGAGGTGAGCGGGGATTGGGTGGCGCCAGCGAGGAAGGCCGCCATGCAGAGGAGGACGAGGACGTGGGTGCCTTGGGTAAGTCCGGTGAGGACGGCGATGCGTTCGCCCAAGACTGCGCCTATGGTGAGGGAAGGGGTGAAGATGCCGCCGGGCGTACCTGTCCAGTAGGTAAGGACGGTGGAGAACCATTTGGCGACGGCGAGTCCGGCGGGGGCTTCGTGGATGCCGCGCAGTGCTTGGGCGGCTTCGTGGTAGCCTGTGCCGTAGGTTTTGCCTTGGTAAAGCGTGCCGATGGCGGTGAGCAGGATGCCGATGAGGGCGGCGGTAATCAGGGGGTGGCGGCGGATGTGTTCGCGCCATTTGGCGGGAGCGAAGGCAGTGGCGCCGAGATACAGGGTACGCCCGA
This sequence comes from Neisseria sicca, assembly GCF_017753665.1. NCBI lineage: Bacteria > Pseudomonadati > Pseudomonadota > Betaproteobacteria > Neisseriales > Neisseriaceae > Neisseria > Neisseria sicca. The sequence goes on along the minus strand of NZ_CP072524.1, from coordinate 1,859,549 downwards.
ACAGTCCGCCGGCGATGCCGCACGCGAGTCCGCAGCCCAATACCCAGCCGAGCATATTGTCGAGTGCGCCGCCGCTGAAGCCTGAGAAATAGGGGTTGTTGCCTTGGATGGCGACTTGGATAAAACCCGCAGCGAGGACGCCGAGCAGGATTTGCCGCTCCCAACGCAGCATGACTTCGCGCCCGAGTTCTTCGATGGCGAAAATCACGCCTGCGAGCGGGGCGTTGAACGCGGCGGCAAGCCCGCCTGCCGCGCCTGCGGCGATGAGGTCGTTTTCCTGCATACCGCGAAAGGCAAAGCCGTGTTTTTTGCACCATGCGCCCCACGCGCTCATGACTGCCGCGCCGACTTGGACGGACGGTCCTTCACGCCCGACGGACGCGCCTGCGCACATGGCGAGGAAGGTCAGCGGGATTTTGAGGAGGGTTTCACGCAAGCGGATCAGGCGGGTTTTGTTGGCGCCGTAGGGTAGGGCGAGGCTGGCGAGCACTTGCGGGATGCCGCTGCCGGAGGTGTAGGGGGCGAAACGGCGGGTGATCCAGACGATGAGCGGCAGCCCGAAGGGCAGGACAACCCAGGCAAACCAAGGATATTCGCGGACCAGCTCCGCATTCATTTCCAACGCGAAATCCGCCATCCAGGCAAACAGGAGGGCGGTCAGTGCGACCAGCGCCGAACCTGCCAGCAGGAACAGAAAAGCAATGCTTTTGCGCGAAATGCGGCGGGTTTGGCGGATTTTGTGCGTGATGTGGTAGGCGGGCGGTTTGGTCGGCATGGTATGCGGAAGTGTGGAAAAGGTCGTCTGAAAAGGGTTATTGGGAAAGGCGGTTCGCGAATAAGGTATAGTGGATTAAATTTAAACCAGTACGGCGTTGCCTCGCCTTGCCGTACTATTTGTACTGTCTGCAGCTTCGTCGCCTTGTCCTGATTTAAATTTAATACACTATAAAAATAGCCCGTAAAGAAGGGCGGCAAGCGGGTTGAAAAAAACAGTATGGGCTTTCGCAAATAAAGCCCGCACTACGGTTTTGCGCTTGGTCTAAAGGTCGTCTGAAACGGTTTTCAGACGACCTTTTTTCGTGCTGCCTTAACCTGTATTGCGCAAACCTTGTGCCACGCCGTTGATGGTCAGGTGCACCATCAGGAGGGTGTGCGGGTCGTGCGGGTCTTTGCGCAGGCGTTTGAGCATGGCGATTTGCAGGCCGTTGAGCGCATTCAGGTACGGAATCCGCAGGGCGAGCGAACGGGCGAGGCTGCGGTTGTCGCGCAAGAGTTCGTCGGTTTGCAAAAGGTCGAGCAGGGCTTTGCGGCTACGTTGGTATTCTTCCTTAATCATGCCGAAGATGATGGCGGCTTTTTCGGGAGATTCGCTCAAGCCGGCGTAGTTTTCGGCGAGGGTGATGTCGGTTTTCGCCATCACTTGTTCCATATTGGAGAGCATGGCTTGGAAGAATGGGTTGTGCTGCGCGTGTTCCTGCAGGGCGGCGAGGGTTTCGGGTTTGCCTTCGCACAGGCTTTCCACCGCGCTGCCGAAGCCGTACCACGCGGGCAGCATGAGGCGGTTTTGCATCCATGAGAACACCCACGGTATCGCGCGCAAATCCTGTATCCGCGCCAAGGTCTTACGGCTGGCGGGGCGGCTGCCGAGGTTGAGGGTGGCGATTTCCTGTATGGGGCTGGTTTGCAGGAAATAGTCGATGAAGTCGGGGTGGGTAATCAGCTCGCGGTAGTATTTGAACGATACGTCCGACAATGCCTGCATGAGCACGGGTTCGGGGTCTTTTTGATCGGGCAGCAGGCTGGCTTCGAGCGTTGCAGCGACGAGGGTTTCGAGGTTGCGTACGGCGTTGCCGGGGTCGGCGTATTTGGCGGTGATGACTTCGCCTTGTTCGGTGATGCGGATTTGTCCCGCCACGCTGCCCGCCGGTTGGGCGAGAATGGCTTGGTAAGACGGGCCGCCGCCGCGTCCGACGCTGCCGCCGCGACCGTGGAACAGGCGCATATGAACATCGTATTTTTTGAAGAGTTCGACCAAACCCAATTCCGCCTGATAGAGACACCAAGAGCTGGTAACGTAGCCGCCGTCTTTGTTGGAGTCGGAGTAGCCGAGCATGATTTCCTGAATGTTGTCGCGGCTTTGCAGCAGGTCGCGGTACCATTCGTTGCTGAACATGGTTTCCATGACGGGGCAGGCGTTTTCGAGGGCTTCGATGGTTTCGAAGAGGGGGACGATGTTGATGCGGCTTTGCGGTTTGCCGTTTTCAACTGTCAACAGACCGCTTTCTTTGAGCAGCAGCGCGAGGGCGAGCAGGTCGCTGGGCTGTTCGCAGTTGGAGATGATGCTTTGGGTAACGGCGTTTTCACCGAATTCGTCTTTGATGTTGCGCGCTTCGTTGAAAATCGCCATTTCGCGGCGGGTGTGTTCGCTGTAAGTGATGAACGGGCTGGACAGCGGCCGCTGGTGTTTCAGCTCGCGCAGCAGGACTTTCTGTTTTTCCGTTTCGGAAAGGCTGCCGTAGTCTTCCAAACCGGCGTGTTTGAAGAGTTCGGCAACGACATCGGCGTGTTTTTCCGCGTGTTGGCGCAAGTCGAGCGGCATCATGTGGAAGCCGAACACGGACACGGAACGGATCAGGTCGGCGAGCCTGCCTTCGCCCAAAAGCGCGCTGCCGTTGTCGCGCAGGGAGCGTTGCAGCTTGTGGAGGTCGTCTGAAAACTCTTGCGCGGAGGCGTAAGGCATCATGAAGCCGAATTTGCAGCCCATACCCAAGCCGAGCGAGCGGGCTTTGCCCATCACGCGCGCCATGATGTAGGCGATGGCGCGGCGGTACGGCTCTTCGGTGCGGGCGATTTCTTCGTCGGGCGATTCGTCGGACAACGCCATTACATCGTCGTTGACTTTGACGCGGCGGACGGAAAGCGGCAGCTCGCGGTAGAGTTTGTCGAGTTCGCCGCGGTAAAAACGGAACACCGCGTCGGCATGGCGGCGGAAGGCGAAACGCAGGGTTTCGGCGGAGACAAACGGATTGCCGTCGCGGTCGCCGCCTATCCAGCCGCCGATTTTTAAGATGTCGGGCACGTCAACATCAGGATAGGTCGTCTGAAACTCGCGTTCCATGCTGCGGTAGAGTTTGGGCAGTGCCTCGAAAAAACTCATCGGGAAGATGGACACGCCGTTGTTGATTTCGTCGTTGACGCTGAGTTTGTGGTGGCGCGTTTCGCTGGTTTGCCACAAGCCCAGCAAAATAGTGTCGATTTCGCGGCGCAACTCCGCCAGCGCGTCGGCATGGGTGCAGCGTTCGCGACGGGGCAGGAGGGCGCGGATGCGGCGGTTGAAGTTCAACACGGTTTGGCGTTGCACTTCGGTCGGGTGTGCGGTCAAAACGGCGGTAACATTGGTTGTATTTAATTGTTTTTGAACCGCCTTGCCGCCGATTTTCGCCGCTTTGAGTTTGCGTACCGTTTCCGCCAAGCTGCCTTCCGCGCCGCCGTGTCCCGCCTCTTCGTGGATTTGGCGGCGGCGTTCGTGGTGTACGTCTTCGGCGATGTTCAGAATCTGCGCAAATAGACCGCAGGCAAGCGTCAGGTCGTGGGTCTGCTGTTCGTCCAGTTGCGGCAAAACCTTTTCAATCAAAGCCGCGCTGTCGTCCGAAGTAGACAACAGCTTGACCGTTTCCACTACCAACGGCGAAGCTTCTTCGTGCAGAAGTTTGTATAAAGACTGTTTTAAAAATTCCGCGTCTGCTGCCAGAGCGGCGTCCTTGGGATTGTTCAGGATATGCAGTTGCATGATTTTCTCTCTTTATTTATCTCAAAAACAAACGTAAAACATTGTATAGCAGGTCGTCTGAAACCGCCATCGGAAAAGGTGTTGCAAAATGCCGAAACTGGATACAACCCGCGTCTGCACAAGCCAAGCCGTTAATTGCTTAACAAAACCGCCCGTGCATTTCAGTCCGATTATTCTGCCGTTTGTATCCGCAGCATAGTCCGAAGCGCAGAAATCCCGTAAAATATAGTGGATTAACTTTAAACCAGTACAGCGTTGCCTCGCCTTAGCTCAAAGAGAACGATTCTCTAAGGTGCTGAAGCACCAAGTGAATCGGTTCCGTACTATCTGTACTGTCTGCGGCTTCGTCGCCTTGTCCTGATTTAAATTTAATCCACTATACTATGACATAAAATCCTATTTTCACGCAGGCACAGTATGTTTAACTTCAATTCCGTACGCGAAAACGACAAACGCCAACTCACCGTCCGCACCGCCGTAGCAAGCGGCTCCATCAATATGAGTACCTCCGCCATCAAAGTTTTGGCAGAAAACGCCACCCAAAACGCAGGCATCCTCAACGTCGCCCGTATCGCCGCCGTACAAGGCATCAAGCAGGTCGGACTGCTTGTCCCGCTTTACCAGCCCCTTCCCCTGCAACACGTCCGCGTCGATTTCGATGTCGATATCGAACTCGCCTACGTCAAAGCCACCGTAACCGTTTCCTCGGAAGTCGGCAAAAGCATCACGACCGAAGCCATTACCGGCGTTAACATCGCCCTCATATCCATCTACGACATGATGAAAGAAGTCGACCAATCCATGATGATGACCCGCATCCACCTCGAATCCGAAAGCGGCGGCGAACGCGGCCCGTTCGTATTTGACGATGCCTACGAAAACATTGATTTCTGATTGAACAAATAAAAAGGTCGTCTGAAACCTGCTTTGAGGTTTCAGACGACCTTTTTATTTACGCTAAAGCTTTGCTATGAAATGCTTTCGGTCGGTGAACTATTTCTGCCGGATACGGTCTTCTTTTGGCATTTCCTTATGCGGCAATGGTTTCATCAGGAATTGTTAGCATTCCAAAACTTCGTTATACTTATAAAGTATTAGTTATTTTGTATTAATTTATAGTAAATTCAAATCAAATAGGGGATACCTATGTCGTCATTCCCATGCGGGCAGGCGTTTTCTAATTTCAATTCACGATAAAACAACAGAGAGAATTTATGAACACATCCCAACCCGCTCCTCGTTCCGAACAACAAGCCAACCGCCGCTATCTGACCGTGTGGCGGTGGCATTTTTATTTCGGACTTCTGGTCGCTCCCTTTCTGACCTTGCTTGCCATAACAGGGTTGGGAATGCTTCTATTTGCCAACATTACCGGCAAAGAGGGTGAGCGTATACACGTTACCCCGCAGGCGCAGGTGCAGCCTTTGTCGGCGCAGGCGGAAGCGGCGCGCCAGTCTGTGAACCCTGAAACCGCGTCGGTGGTGCAATATATCGCGCCGCGCGCCGACGATATGGTTGCCGTGTTCCGCGTGAACAACGACGACAAAGCGACCATGGTCGCCGTCGATCCTTATACGGCGAAAGTCGTCAGTTCCATGCCGCGCAGTAAGGGCTGGTATCACACGATGGATGAAATCCACGGCGATATGATGCTCGGCACGGCGGGCGATTATCTGATAGAAACCGCCGCGTCGCTGACTATCCTGATGATGATTACAGGGATTTATCTGTGGTGGGCGAAACAGCGCAGCCTGAAATCCATGCTTGTGCCGAAAGCGGGCAAAGGACGCTCGTGGTGGCGCAGCATGCACGGCGCATTCGGTACTTGGGTTTCTTTGATTTTATTGCTGTTCTGCTTATCGGGCGTTGCTTGGGCGGGCATTTGGGGCGGTAAGTTCGTTCAGTCTTGGAGCCAGTTCCCCGCCGGTAAATGGGGGGTCGAACCAAACCCCGTATCCGTCGTGCCGACCCACGGCGATGTGTTGAACGACGGCAAAACCAAAGAAGCACCGTGGGTTCTGGAACTCACGCCCATGCCTGTTTCCGGTACGACGAAGGGCGAAAACGGCATCAATCCGAGCGAACCGATGACTTTGGAAACGGTTGACCGCTTCGCCCGCGAAATCGGTTTCAAAGGCCGCTACCAACTCAACCTGCCCAAAGGTGAAACGGGCGTGTGGACGCTGTCGCAGGATTCGATGAGCTACGACATGGTCAGCCCGACCGCCGACCGCACGGTGCACATCGACCAATACAGCGGCAAAATCCTGGCCGACATCCGTTTCGACGATTACAACTTCTTCGGCAAATTCATGGCGGCCAGCATCGCGCTGCACATGGGGACGCTGGGCTGGTGGAGCGTGTTGGCGAACGTCTTGTTCTGCCTGGCGGTTATTTTCATCTGCGTCAGCGGCTGCGTGATGTGGTGGAAACGCCGCCCGTCCAAAGCGGGCGGACTGGTTCCTCCGGCGCAGAAAATCGAGCTGCCGGTATGGTGGGCAATGGCTGTACCGCTTTTGATCGTGGCGGTATTGTTCCCGACCGCCATCGCCGCCATCGCCGTGATTTGGATTTTGGATACGGCTTTGCTGTCGCGGATTCCGGCGCTGTCGCGGTGGTTCAAATAACGGTTTGAACCGTTTCCCGCAAACCGATGCGCAGCGTGGGCATCGCCCGCGAATAGGATGGGTTTGAAGGTCGTCTGAAAATCCGATTTTGGTTTTCAGACGACCTTTCCTTATTTTTATCCCGCGGTTTTCCTTTTCCGCCCGCTTCGGTATCATACCGCCTGTCTGTTTATCCCTGACGGAATCCCGATTATGTCTGACTGGTCCCTCCCCGATTTCGAACGCAAAATCTGCCCGCCCGAAGAATTGGCGCAACGTCTGCACACGCTTCCCCGCCCGCTGGTGTTTACCAACGGCTGTTTCGATATTCTGCACAGGGGACATGTTACCTATCTGGCGCAGGCTCGCTCGGCGGGGGCGGCGTTGGTATTGGCTTTGAACACGGATGCGTCCGTGCGCCGTTTGGGCAAGGGGGACGACCGTCCCGTCAATCCTCTGGAAAACCGCGCGGCGGTGGCGGCGGCATTGGCGAGCGTGGATTTGGTTACTTGGTTTGACGAAGACACGCCCGCCGAGCTGATCGAGCAAATCAAACCCGATATTCTGATTAAAGGCGGCGACTGGCCGGTCAAAAAAATCGTCGGCGCGCAAGAAACGCTGGCGCGCGGCGGCAAAGTGTTTTCCATTCCGTTCCTGCACCAGACTTCCACCACGAAAACGCTGGAAAAAATCCGCGCAGCCGAGGGCGGCAAATGACCGCGCTGAAACTGCCGCACAGTCGGGTTTTGGCGGAACTCGCCGACGGTCTGCCGCAACACGTTTCCCATCTCGCGCGTATCGCGGGCGTGAAGCCGCACCAGCTCAACGGCTTTTGGCAACAGATGCCCGCACACATCCGCGGACTGCTGCGCCAGCACGACGGGCAATGGCGGCTCGTGCGCCCGCTTGCTTTGTTTGACGAAGAAGCCTTGCAGCGCTTGGGCGCGGAACGCAGTTTTCAGACGACCTTAAAACACGAATGCACGTCCAGCAACGACGAAATCCTGAATCTGGCGCGCACTTCGCCCGAACAAGCCCATAAATCGCTCTGCGTCGCGCATCTGCAAACCAAAGGCCGCGGGCGGCAGGGACGCAAGTGGACACACCGGCTGGGCGAATGCCTGATGTTCAGCTTCGGCTGGGTATTCGACAAACCGCAGCACGAACTCGGCTCGCTCGCCCCCGCCGTCGCGCTCGCCTGCCGTCGCGCTTTAGCCACATCGGGTTTGGACATACAAATCAAGTGGCCGAACGATTTGGTCGCCGGCAGGGACAAACTCGGCGGTATCCTGATCGAAACCGTCCGCAACGAGGGCAAAACCGCCGCCGTCATCGGCATAGGCATCAATTTCGTCCTGCCCAAAGAAGTCGAAAACGCCGCTTCCGTCCAGGCCCTTTTCCACAACGCGCAGCTTGCCCGCGGCACCGCCTCCGTACACTGCATTCCCGCTTCAACGCTGTTGGACAAATTGTTGGGCGAACTCAATGCCGTCCTGACGCAATACGCGCAAAACGGGTTCGCCCCCTTCCTCGAAGAATACCAAACCGCCCACCGCGACCACGGCAGACCCGTCTTGCTCCTGCGCGACGGGCAGACCGTAAACGAAGGCACCGTCCTCAGCGTCGATGCACAAGGCGCGTTGCACTTGATGACAGCCGCAGGCGAACAAACCGTCGTCAGCGGCGAAATCAGCCTGCGCCCCGACGACACGCCCCGCGCCGCCGCGCCGCGCCCGCCCGAACGCCTCCTCCTGCTCGACGGCGGCAACAGCCAGCTCAAATGGGCATGGGTGGAAAACGGCGTGTTCAACGAAGTCACCCGCGCGCCGTACCGCGATTTGAGCAAGCTCGGCGAAGAATGGGCAGCGCGTTCAGACGACCGTACCCGTATCGTCGGCTGCGCCGTGTGCGGCGACCTCAAAAAAGCCCTGGTCGAAGCCCACCTGACCGCGCCCGTCCGCTGGCTGCCCTCCATGCCGCAGGCACTCGGCATCCGCAACCACTACCGCAACCCCGCCGAACACGGCTCCGACCGCTGGTTCAACGCCTTGGGCAGCCGCCGTTTTAGCCAAAACGCCTGCGTCGTCGTTAGCTGCGGCACCGCCGTAACCACCGACGCCCTCACCGAAGACAACCATTACCTCGGCGGCACCATCATGCCCGGCTTCCACCTCATGAAAGAAGCCCTCGCCGCCAAAACCGCCAACCTCGACCGCCCCGCCGGCAAAGTGTACCCCTTCCCCACCACCACGCCCAACGCCATCACCAGCGGCATGATGGATGCCGTTTGCGGAGCCGTCATCATGATGCACGGGCGGCTGCAACAAAAAACGGGCGAAGGCAAACCCGTCGACGTCATCATCACCGGCGGCGGCGCAAGCAAAGTCGTTAACGCCCTGCCCAAGCAGTTTGTTTTGGACAATACAGTAAAAATTGTAGATAATCTCGTCATTTACGGCTTATTGAACTGGGTCGCGCAAGAGCAGGAACAGACCGACACACTGCCCGAATAAGCAGCAACGCTGTCGCGCCGATTCAAAAGGTCGTCTGAAACGCCCATGCCGCTTTTCAGACGACCTCCAAACAAAACACTTCAGCCGGTTGGCTTTACAGCCGAGTCGCCACAAAATAACAACACAAAATCGTCCGCACACCACAACGGCACCCGAACACAAAAAAGGAAAACAACTCATGAAATGGCTTTTCGCCGCCCTCGTGGCACTCAACATCATCGTCTTCGGCGGCATGATTACGCACCGCCTCAACAACGCCAAATCCCCCGCCGCCACGCCCGTAGAAGGCGGAGCCCACGAACTCGCCCAACCCGAATCCCTGCGCCCGCAGCAAGCCCCCGCGTCTGCCGACAACGCCCAACCCGACTGGCTGCAAACCGACGAAACACAAGCCGACCTGCCCGAACCCGAATCCGAAGAAGCCATAGCCGAGCGTAAGAAAAAAGAAGAAGAGGAATTGGCACGCCGCGAAAAAGAAAAAAAAGAACGTGAAGAAAAAGCCCGCCGCGAAAAAGAAAAAGCCGCCGCAGAAAACACCAATCCGGCTGCTGCCGCCAACGAAAATCCCGCCGCCAAAAACGCATCCGCCGCCCGCCAATGTACGTCCAACGCCAGCGTTACCCTGGATGAAGACGACTACCACCGCATCAAAGGCCTGCTGACCCGCTGGCCGCATGCCGCCAGCCGCACCGTAGAAAAACGCGGCGCATCGAAAGACCAGGCCGCCAAAACCTTCCGCGTCCTGCTGCCCGCCGACAGCGAAGCCATGAACCGTCTCGAAGCGCTCGGCAACAAAGGCTTCAACGGCACGCTCTACAACGGCGAAATCAGCCTCGGCGTGATGAAAAGCCGCTCCTCAGCCCAAGTCCTCATCTCGCGCCTGTCCGCAGCAGGCTTCGGCGGCGCGCGCATCGTCGAACAAGACGACAAAGGTAACGCCGCCGACAGCACCCTCAGCGTCTCCCGCATGACCGTCATCTTCATGTCGGTCGATGACAAAGACACACAGGAAATCCGCAACATCGTCGGACGCTACGGCAGCCTGAACATGAAAACCTGCAAATAAAACCCCAAAGGTCGTCTGAAAGTTTTCAGACGACCTTTTTGCGGAAATATAGCCAATTCAAACCATAGAAGCCCCTGCCGTCTTTTCCGCTTGGGTGAAAAGAGAAGTGAGGGTATTTTCTAAATGAATCCATTTCGGGCGTGAAAACTTTGCCGAATGCCTGAAACCGTCAATTCTGAGGAGTGTCCGTATTGATGAAACCCTTAATCTTTTTACTTCCCGCCGTGTTATCCCTGCATGCTGCCGCACAAAACTACGTCATTGCCGACGACCGTCTCAGTAGCGGGGTGTTGACACTTGAGGGCAGCAGTTTTTCCGTCAGTACCATCAATCCAAACGGCAATGTGTGCGATTACGAAGGCGTCGTTCGCAATCGTATTGTCAGCGATGGGGAGGGCTGTGTCGTGCATTTCAGTTTCAAGCGCGACAGTGTGCGTTTGGACATCCCCGAATCCGCCCGAGAAGCCTGTCAAAGCTATTGCGGGCATAACGCTTTTTTCGACAGGGTTTATTATAAAATGCCGACGGCCTGCGCCTCAAAATATGCAGAGGCGGCGGAGCGGCGTTTCCAGACTGCCTATCGGGACAAACGTTTCCGAGAGGCGGCAAACCTCAAGCGGCAATATCTAAACCAATGTGGCAGATTCCTCTATCTGACCGACTGGATGCGGGGTTTGAATGATTTGGCAGTCAGCTTTAAAAATGCCGGAGATAAAGCGGCCTGCCGCAAAACGCTTGCCCCATTGTCCGAATGGCTGCGGGATTATCGGCCAAACTACATCAACGAAACAGATTACAAACGCGAAGCGTCTGCGGCAAGGTTTAACTTGAAACAGTGCGAAGCGGAATAAAACGAAATTCAGTCCGTATTTTTACATGATGAACGATATGGTTATTTATGGCATAAAAAGCCATAATATTTCTTAAATATTAAAAAATGGATATTTTTTTCTAAAAAATATATTTTAATATTATATTGTTTTAATAAAAATCCGTTTCTACATTCATAAAAAATCACGGGGTCGTCTGAAAAGCGGTTTTTCAGACGACCCTGTGTGCTAAACTTCGTTAAATACACACAAAACAGGCAAAGCAATATGTTTACATTCAAATCACTGCTCGACATGCCGCGCGGAGAAGCTCTTGCCGTCGTCGTGGCGTTAATCGGGGCGATGGGTTACACCATCATTTCGTTGGGCTGGCTGCCCCATATGTCCATCATTGCCGCCATTACCGTCCTCATCCTCTACGGTCTTGCACGCGGGTTGAAATACAACGACATGCAAAAAGGCATGGTCGGCGCGGTGGGGCAGGGCATGGGTGCGATTTACCTGTTTTTCTTCATCGGACTGATGGTCAGCGCGCTGATGATGAGCGGCGCAATTCCGACGCTGATGTATTACGGTTTCGGGCTGATTTCTCCTACTTATTTCTATTTTTCTGCTTTCGCGCTGTGTTCCATTATCGGCGTATCCATCGGCAGTAGTTTGACCACTTGCGCCACCGTCGGCGTTGCCTTTATGGGCATGGCGGCGGCGTTTCATGCCGATTTGGCAATGACGGCGGGCGCGATTGTTTCCGGCGCGTTCTTTGGCGACAAAATGTCCCCCCTTTCCGATACTACGGGCATTTCTGCCTCCATCGTCGGCATTGATTTGTTCGAACACATCAAAAACATGATGTACACCACCATTCCTGCGTGGCTTATCAGCGCAGCATTGATGCTGTGGCTCTTGCCCAATGTTGCCGCACACGATATGAACAGCGTCGAATCCTTCCGCAGCCAGCTTGAAGCGACGGGCTTGGTACACGGCTATTCGCTGATTCCGTTTGCGCTGTTGGTCGTGTTGGCGCTGTTGCGCGTCAACGCCGTCGTCGCCATGCTCTTCACTATCATCGCCGCGCTTGGCGTTACCTATTTCCACAGTACGCCCGACTTGAACCAGCTCGGTGCATGGTTTTACGGCGGCTACAAGCTGGAAGGTGAAGCGTTCCAAGACATCGCCAAACTCATTTCGCGCGGCGGTTTGGAAAGCATGTTCTTCACGCAAACCATCGTGATTCTCGGCATGAGTTTGGGCGGTTTGCTGTTCACGCTCGGCGTGATTCCGTCGCTGCTGGACGCCATCCGCGCGTTCCTGACCACCGCCGGACGCGCCACCTTCAGCGTTGCCGCTACGTCGGTTGGCGTCAATTTCCTTATCGGCGAACAATATTTGAGTATTTTGCTTTCCGGCGAAACCTTCAAACCTGTGTACGACAAGCTAGGTCTGCATTCGCGCAACCTTTCGCGCACGCTTGAGGATGCGGGTACCGTCATCAACCCTCTCGTTCCGTGGAGCGTCTGCGGCGTATTTATCAGCCACGCACTTGGCGTACCCGTTTGGGAATACCTGCCTTATGCCTTCTTCTGCTATTTGAGTCTGATTTTGACGCTACTGTTCGGTTGGACAGGTCTGACATTGAGCAAGAAAGAAACTGCGTAAAGCAGGGGATACAAAGGTCGTCTGAAAACCTTCGGCATAGGTTTTCAGACGACCTTTTTTATGGAAATGCTTTGACGGAATAGATGACGGCTTATTTAGGATTTTTCTCGATCAGGGCGACGAGTTGGTCGATATAGCCTTGGACGAAGCTGCGTGCCGATTCGATGAGTTTGCCGTTATCGTCAAACAGAGTAGGGGAGTTGCCGAGGAAGACTTCGGGCTGCCCGGTCAGCGGCATATTGAAGTAGGACAAGGCAAGGCGCAGGTTTTTTTGCGAACTGTAACCGCCCATTTTGCCGACGGAATGGCTGATGATGCCTGCGGGCGTGTTTTTCCATGCGACGTCAGCGTTGGGTTTGGAGCCGATGTCTACCGCGTTTTTCAGGCAGGCGGGGACGGTGCGGTTGTTTTCGGAGGTAACGAACAATACGCCGTCGGAGGCTTTGATGGTTTCGCGGAAGGCGGTGTAGCTTTCGGGCGTGGGGAAGTTGGTTTCGGCGGGGTCGTCATAGTCGAAATTGTAGAGCGGCAAGCCGCCGATTTCGACGATTTGGGCTTCGTAGCCTTCGGGGAACATGGGGATGACGTTTTGCGCCACTTTGCGTGCGAACGAGCCTTTACGCAGGCTGCCTACTAAAATGCTGACTTTTTTTGCCATGAATTTTCTCCTGATTGTGTAAAAATAAAAACGATTCGTAAATTCATTTTAAAATGGGTGCGGATAACGGTCAAGATTAGGGCATCGCGTTAAGGCGGCTTTATCTACGGGCAGGTCGTACACGCTGAAATTTAGTTTCTTTATGGTTGTTATGGGAATTATGATGAAAATTCAGGTACTTGAAGACAAATCGTTAGATGGAAAGCCTTGTTTTTTCGGATTCACTGTATTGCTTGGGCAACAGTTTTAATTAGATATGTAACTTTAGTAATTGTTTTATTGCGTGTAAATTGAAACTTACGCATAATGTAAAACATATGCAATATGGGATGGATTCTTTTGTTTTGAGAGGCATCCCGCATCGAGCATTAATAAAGAAAAAAGGGAAAAAAATCATGTCATTAGCCTGGTGGAAACGCGAATTGTTCGGCGGTTGGACGCATTTCGAAGCGGTTTGGCTGCTGATGTTTTTGGGAATACAGGCGGTCGTGTTCGTCTTCAATCCCGACTCATGGCTGGCGAGCATTGCGGCGGTAACGGGCATTTTGTGCGTCGTCTTCGTCGGTAAGGGCAAAATCAGCAATTATTTGTTCGGGCTGATTTCCGTATCGCTGTATGCTTATGTTTCTTATACGTTTAAGCTCTACGGCGAGATGATGCTGAATTTATTGGTGTATGTGCCTGTCCAGTTTGTCGGTTTCGCTATGTGGCGCAAACATATGGCGCTGGGCGAAACGGCGGAAACGGAGGAAGTGAAGGCGAAGGCGTTGACGGTCAGACAGTGGCTGCTGGTGGTTGCCGCATCTGTCGTCGGAACGTCGGTCTACATCGAATGGCTGCACCACTTAGGCAGCGCGTTGCCGACCCTCGACGGCGTAACGGTCGTCGTGTCGATTGTGGCTCAGGTTTTGATGATTCTGCGCTACCGCGAGCAATGGGCATTGTGGATTGTGGTCAATATCCTGACGATTTCGCTGTGGACAGCGGCATGGTTGAAAAACGGAGAAACGAGCCTGCCGCTTTTGCTGATGTACGTCATGTATTTGTACAATTCGGTTTACGGCTATATCAACTGGACGAAGCTGGTAAAACGGCATTCGGGACAATAATTATCAAGCTCCAAAGGTCGTCTGAAAATCCGGTATCGGGTTTCAGACGATCTTTTGCATATTCATACTAAAATTCATATTCCTCAAATATTTCAATATGTTGATATTAACGCTTCCGATATTGACTCAGACAATACGGCTCACGGATACCACGCCGACAATCCCAACTTCCTTTCTAAAACCATTGTGGCGACACTGTTTATCGGCGCGTTTTTCATCATACTCCTGCTTAACCCGAATATCTTGCATTTTGCTTTCAATCCAAAACGCAGCATTCTGTCGCGTTACAAACCTTCATAAATGCTTAGACAGGCATCATGCCTTCCTGAATCATTCATCACATACTAAGAAAAAATTTAGCTGACTAAATAAAATCTTACAACTATAATAAAAAAACTTAACTTTCTCTAATAACAGATAAGCTATGGACTATCAAAAAATCAGCCGTAAGCTCGAAATTTTAGCCGATGCCGCCAAATATGATGTTTCCTGCTCGTCGAGCGGCGGTTCGCGCGGCAACGACGGGCAAGGCTTGGGCAACTCTTCGCGTGCGGGCATCTGCCACAGTTTCACCGAAGACGGCCGCTGCGTATCGCTGCTGAAAATCCTGCTGACCAACCATTGCATCTACGACTGCGCTTATTGCGCTTCCCGCCGCAGCAACGATATTCCGCGCGCGGCGTTTACGGTCGATGAAGTGGTGGATTTGACCATGAGCTTTTACCGCCGCAACTATATCGAAGGGCTGTTTTTGAGTTCCGGCATCTTCAAAAACGCCGATTACACCATGGAGCGCTTGGTGCGGATTGCCAAAAAACTGCGCGAAGAACATCGATTTAACGGCTACATCCACCTCAAAACCATTCCCAAAGCGTCTACCGAAATCCTGCACGAAGCCGGGCTGTATGCCGACCGCCTCAGCGTCAACATGGAAATCCCCACCATTTCCGGCCTCAAGCTGCTTGCACCCGAAAAAAACCACAGCGACATGACGCAACCGATGGCGTTTGTCCGCAACGAAATCGTCGCCTTTGCCGACGGCCGCAAAACCATCAAATCCACGCCCAAGTTCGCCCCTGCCGGACAAAGCACGCAGTTCATTATCGGCGCGGCAGGCGAAACCGACCGCCAAATCATCCGCGCCGCTGGCGGGTTTTACCGCCATTACGGTCTCAAACGCGTGTATTACTCGGGCTATGTACCGGTATTGGAAGACAAACGCCTGCCGCCTTTATCGACGCAAGTGCCGTTGCGGCGCGAAAACCGGCTCTATCAGGCAGATTGGCTGATGCGTTTTTACGGCTTTTCCGATCATGAAATCTTAGACGAACAGCAACCTTTCCTCGACTTGGATTTCGACCCCAAGCTCGCTTGGGCGCTGCGCCACCGCGAATGGTTTCCCGTGCCGCTGCAACACGCGCCGCTTGAAATGATTTTGCGCGTGCCCGGTATCGGCGTGAAGTCCGCCCGCAAAATCGTGCAGGTCCGCCGCTTCCGCATGATTACCATGGCACACCTGCGCAAAATGGGCGTGGCATTAAACCGCGCGCGCTATTTCATCACCCTGCCCGAACCCAACCGCTACGCCGACCTAATCGACAGCCCGCAACTGCGCGGCCTGCTTTTACAAAACACACGCTCCAAATTCAGCCAAAGCGATGCCGTGCAAAGCGATTTGTTCGGCTGATAACGAAAAGGTCCACATTATGCAAATCACTTTGCACTATGACGGCAGCTTCGACGGACTGCTGAGCACCGTGTTTCATGTTTACGCCTGCAAATACGCTCCTGAAAACGTGCATATTACCCATGATGCGCAGGATACGGATTTATTCAGCCGCAGCGAAACCGTTACCACCTCCCCCGAACGCGCCCAGCGCGTTTTCAAACGGCTCGAACAGCAAATCGGACGCGGCGGCATGGTCAAACTGCTGTATGGCTTTTTAATCGCCCTACCTGAGATGCCCGATACTTTTCTGCGCATCGTCAGCCTGATGCTTGCCCGCCCGATGCGCAAAGACGTGCTCTGCGATTACGGTCTTTACGATGTGATGCAATGGGCGCAATGGGTTAAAACCGTCGGACATGAAAAACACCAGATGGAAGCGTTTGTGCGCTTTGAAGAGCTGGCAGATGGTCTGTATCTCGCGCGTATCGAACCTCAATACGATGTGTTGCCCTTGATTACACGCCATTTCCGCAACCGTTATCCGCAACAGCAATGGGCGATATTCGATATGCAGCGGCATTACGGCATCTTAAGCGACACGAACGGCCTGCACGCAATCAACAGGCTTGAAGCCCACCTCATCCAAACATCGTACGCCCCTGACGAACGCAGTTACCAAGCCTTGTGGCAGGACTATTTCAACAGCACCAATATTCCGTCACGATGCAATCCTAGGTTGCACCGCCAACAAATGCCGCAACGCTATTGGAAATACCTTACTGAAAAACAACCTGCTGTTTTAAAATAAAAAATGCCTGTCGAAAACAGGTTCGGACAGGTTTTATAGCGAATAAACTTATTACTTATCTTGAGGTTGCTATTTTTCAGCAGGAGGCCTACTGCCCTGAATAACTACTCCTACGCATCGCAGGTATGCCCAATAATTTTATTGTCGCGTTGTAGTTTCAAATGACCTCGGTGCATTAAATGTTCGGGGTGGGAATTTAGGTGAATTTTGTAGAGATCTCAATAAGTATCAAGCTTCAAAGGTCGTCTGAAAATCCGGTATAGGGTTTCAGACGACCTTTTGCATATCCATGCTAAAATCCGTATTCCTCAAATATTTCAATATGATGTTATGCACGCTTCCGATATTGATACAGATGATACGACTCACGAATACCACGCCGACAATCCCGACTT
Organism: Neisseria sicca; assembly: GCF_017753665.1. Taxonomy (NCBI): domain Bacteria; kingdom Pseudomonadati; phylum Pseudomonadota; class Betaproteobacteria; order Neisseriales; family Neisseriaceae; genus Neisseria; species Neisseria sicca. Next base: position 1,842,449 of record NZ_CP072524.1, on the reverse strand, counting down.
CCCCTCTAAAACCATTGTGGCGACGCTGTTTATCGGCGCGTTTTTCGGCTATCTCAACGACACGCTTTTAAATGTCGCGCTCACGCCGATTATGAAGGATTTCGGTGTCGACAAGACCACCGTCCAATGGCTGACGACGGGCTTTTTGCTGGTGATGGGTGCGTTCACACCGATTACGGCGGGCGTGATTCAATGGTTTGAAACGCGCAAGATGGTATTGTTCACGCAGGCGACGTTTCTGGCGGGTTCGCTGATTTGCGCGTTTGCACCGACTTTCGGGATTCTGGTCGTAGGGCGGATGGTGCAGGCGGTGTCTGCCGCGTTTTTTGTGCCGCTCCTGTTTAACGGCATTTTGTCGATTTACCCGCCGAACAAACGCGGAACGGCGATGGGTGTGATTACCATGATGTTCACCGCCGCGCCTGCGATGGGGCCGACGCTGTCAGGCATCATCATCGACCACACGCATTGGCGTGTGCTGTTCGGCTTTACCGCGCCGTTTATGCTGGCGGCGATGGCGTTGGTGGGCAAGTATCTGACGGTTAATTTGAGCACCATCAGCCGTCCGAAGATTGATATTTTGTCTGCCGTGCTGTCGATTGCGGGCTTCGGCGGGCTGGTGTATGCGAGCAGTAATTTCGCCAGTCTGCCGCTGGCGGAATTTATCCTGCTGTTTGCCGCCTCCGTCGCGCTGGTGGGCTGGTTCGCATACCGCCAGTCCCGCTTGGCGACGCCGCTGCTGAACCTTCAAGCGTTTGAGTATAAGCAGTTCCGCTACTGCGTCGTGATTCTGGCGGGCGCGGTATTCCTGTTTTTAGGTTTGGAACTGCTGATGCCGATGTACACGCAGCAGGTGCTGATGCTGACGGGTACGGCGACGGGGCTGATTCTGATGCCTGCGAGCATCGCCCAAGCGGTTGCCGCGCCTTTGTTCGGCAAACTGCTGGACAAGAAAGGCGGACGGTTTGTCGTGTTGCCCGCCACGGTGATGCTGACGGTGTCGCTGGCGGTGTTGTGGCTGTTTTTGCGGATTGACACGCAAGTCATGATGCTGACCGCCATGTTCACGCTGATGGCGGTGTCCGTCTCCGCCTGCGTAACGGGCGAAACCCACGGCTTGAACGCGCTGCCGAAAAAACTCAATCCCCACGGCGCAGCGATTCTGACCACCATCAACCCGATTGCCGGTGCAATCGGCGCGGCATTTTTCGTCGGTGCGACCAATATCGGCGAGAAACTTTCCTCCGCCGCTTCGCCGCAACAAGCCATGCTCGACGGCATCCATCTGGCGATGGGCAGCGCGCTGGTGTTGGGCGCGGTGATGGTGTTTTTCGCCATGCGCCTGAAACGGCATCAGACAGCGTCGTAACGCGTACCGGGAATGTGTGAAAAGGTCGTCTGAAATCATGTGATTATGGGTTTCAGACGACCTTTTTTAATTTTTATGGTGGATGAACGTGATTCTGAGATAAGCAAAAACCTTTCCCATTAAATACAAAACTTTCCTTGATGGGCAAATCCAACGCGGCGGCGGGTAGGGCAGTTCGATGCCTACTGCGGATCGTAGCGTGGGCTTTGCCCACGGAGTTGATTGCTTGGTTTTCGAGTCGGGGGCGATAAATGGCATTGTTTTTCGTGGGCGAAGCCCACGCTACGGCTGGGTGTGAAGGTCATCTGAAATCATAGGGTTACGATTTTCAGACGACCTTTTTATATCTAAAACTACACGCGACTACATTTTAAAATCAGATTATTTTTATTGTTAAATCATAATGTTATTTAAATTTTGGTCGTCTGAAAAAGGGCGTGGGTGCAAAATCGGGTGGTTTGGGCGGTTTGGATGCTGTTTTTTGCGGTTAAACAAAAATTCCTAAAAAATGAATTAATTATATTTGATTTTAAGAAGTATTATTTAAAATAGTTCTGATTGGTTAGAGGTGATACAGGCTTTGTCAGGCAAGGATTTGGGTTGTTTTAAGGTGGTGGTTTGGGTTTTGTTTCTGAAGTATTGTTCATTAATGATTGAATTTTTTAAAAATATTTTAGAAAAAGTGTTTGACAGCCTGAAAATTATTTTTTAAATTTGTCCATACTTATAAAAACTACATTGCACTACAAAGGAACCCTGTCATGAATCTGTACCAAACTTCTCCGTCTTGTTATAGATCGTCTTCTATCTCTGCCGCATCCGTCGTCGTCTGCTTTTGGGCAGTCGCGGCGGTCTGACGGCTCTTTGCCCGAATCGGGGTTTCCGCATTTCTGCGGACGGTTTGGGTTTTGAAAATCCTGTCTTTCCAGCTTTATTTCTTTTCTGAATATTAAAAATATTAAAAAATTCCGTATACCTCCGCTTCAGCCGAATTGTTTGTATTGAATTTGTTAATTGATTGTTTTTATTGATTTTGATTTTTCATACGACCCGATGGGTTTGGTTTTTGAAAGGTCGTCTGAAAAGGGTTTTGCAAGCATTGTTTCTTTTTGAACGGTTCGTTTCGGGTTTTGCGGAAACTGGGCCGCTGAGTCGATACTGAAAAAAATCTAATCTACAAAGGAGAATTAACATGAGCCAACTTTCTGCCGGTGCCCGTTTCCGCCAAGCTGTGAAGGAGTCGAATCCCCTTGCCGTGGTCGGCTGTGTAAACGCTTATTTTGCGCGGCTGGCGACGCAGAGCGGGTTTAAGGCGGTGTATCTGTCGGGCGGCGGCGTGGCGGCCTGTTCGTGCGGGATTCCGGATTTGGGCATTACCACGATGGAAGATGTGCTGATTGATGCGCGGCGGATTACGGACAATGTGGATACGCCTTTGCTGGTGGACATCGATGTCGGCTGGGGCGGGGCGTTCAATATTGCGCGCACGATTCGCAACTTCGAGCGTGCGGGCGTGGCAGCTGTCCATATCGAAGACCAGGTGGCGCAGAAGCGTTGCGGGCATCGTCCGAACAAGGCCATTGTTTCTAAAGATGAAATGGTTGACCGCATTAAAGCCGCCGTGGATGCGCGCGTGGATGAGAATTTTGTGATTATGGCGCGGACGGACGCGCTGGCGGTGGAAGGTTTGGATGCCGCCATCGAGCGGGCGCAGGCTTGCGTGGAAGCGGGCGCGGACATGATTTTCCCTGAAGCGATGACGGATTTGGCGATGTACCGGCAATTTGCGGATGCGGTGAAAGTGCCCGTGTTGGCGAACATTACCGAATTCGGCGCGACGCCGCTTTATACGCAGCGCGAGCTGGCGGACAACGGCGTGTCGCTGGTGCTGTATCCGCTGTCGTCGTTCCGCGCCGCGAGCAAGGCCGCGCTGAATGTTTATGAGGCGATTATGCGCGACGGCACGCAGGCGGCGGTGGTCGATACCATGCAGACCCGCGCGGAGCTTTACGAGCATTTGAATTATCACGACTTCGAGCAGAAGCTGGATAAATTGTTTCAGAAGTAAAAAACCGTTTTCAGACGACCCTCAACCTTGAATAGGTCGTCTGAAAACCCAAAACCCATAAAACACAAAGGAGAAATACCATGACTGCAACCACCGAAACCCCGACCTTCAAACCGAAAAAATCCGTCGCCCTCTCCGGCGTGGCGGCGGGCAATACCGCGCTGTGTACGGTCGGCCGCACGGGCAACGATTTGAGCTACCGCGGTTACGACATTCTCGATCTGGCGCAGAAATGCGAGTTCGAAGAAGTCGCCTACCTGCTGATTCACGGTCATCTGCCCAACAAATTCGAACTCGCCGCCTACAAAGCCAAACTCAAATCCATGCGCGGCCTGCCTATCCGCGTGATTAAAGTGTTGGAAAGCCTGCCTGCGCACACGCATCCGATGGACGTCATGCGTACCGGCGTGTCCATGCTCGGCTGTGTTCATCCCGAACGTGAAAGCCACCCTGAAAGCGAAGCGCGCGACATTGCGGACAAACTCATCGCCAGCCTCGGCAGCATCCTGCTCTACTGGTATCAATATTCGCACAACGGCAAACGCATCGACGTTGAAAGCAAAGAAGACACCATCGGCGGCCACTTCCTGCACCTGTTGCACGGCAAACGCCCGACCGAATCGCAGGTGAAAGCCATGCACGTTTCTCTGATTCTGTATGCGGAACACGAGTTCAACGCCTCCACCTTCACCGCCCGCGTGATTGCCGGTACAGGCTCGGACATGTATTCCTGCATCACCGGCGCTATCGGCGCGCTCAAAGGTCCGAAACACGGCGGCGCGAACGAAGTTGCCTACGACATCCAAAAACGCTACCGCAACGCCGACGAAGCCGAAGCCGACATCCGCGAACGCATCGCCCGCAAAGAAATCGTTATCGGGTTCGGCCATCCGGTTTACACCATTTCCGACCCGCGCAACGTCGTGATTAAAGAAGTGGCGCGCGGTTTGAGCCGGGAAGCGGGCGACATGCGCCTCTTCGACATCGCCGAACGCTTGGAGAGCGTGATGTGGGAAGAGAAAAAAATGTTCCCGAACTTGGACTGGTTCTCCGCCGTGTCCTATCAGAAACTCGGCGTCCCGACCGCCATGTTCACGCCGCTGTTTGTGATTTCGCGCTCCACCGGCTGGGCGGCACACGTCCTCGAACAGCGCAAAGACGGCAAAATCATCCGTCCGAGCGCGAACTACACCGGCCCCGAAGACTTGGCGTTTGTGGAGATTGAAGAACGCTGAGACGGACAACAGCCGTAGGAGGCGCCAATCGGATTTCAGACGACGTGTAGCGTGGACTTTGCCCGCGGAAAACTGAGTCCCGCCTACGGTTCCGCTTTTCAGACGACCTGTTGGAATATGCGAGAGAGAGAAGGTCGTCTGAAAAACCAGCCGCAACGTCTGCCGTCATTCCCGCCCCCGCCTTAGCGAGGACAGGCCGCGGCGGGAATGGCGGAGGCAGCGCGGCAACTTTTTTTCACGGTTTCGCCAAAATGCAGGGAAAGCCTGCAAGCCGAGTAGATTTCAGACGACGTGCAATATCGTTGTTACCCATTAAAACCGAATATTTAAGTTTCAGACGCCCCCTTCAACAAACGTCGTCTGAAACCCCAAACCACAAGAAAAATAGATCCACAGGAGAACTGAACATGGCTGCCAACCAACGTTACCGCAAACCGCTGCCCGGTACGGATTTGGAATACTACGACGCGCGTGCGGCGTGTGAGGACATCAAGACCGGCTCTTACGACAAGCTGCCTTACACGAGCCGCATTTTGGCGGAGAACTTGGTCAACCGCGCGGACAAGGTCGATTTGCCGACGCTGCAAAGCTGGCTGGGTCAGCTGATAGACGGCAAGCAGGAAATCGACTTCCCGTGGTATCCCGCGCGGGTGGTGTGCCACGATATTCTGGGGCAGACCGCGCTGGTGGATTTGGCGGGCTTGCGCGATGCGATTGCAGAGAAGGGCGGCGATCCTGCCAAAGTGAATCCGGTGGTGCAGACTCAGCTTATCGTCGACCACTCGCTGGCGGTGGAATGCGGCGGCTACGACCCCGATGCGTTCCGCAAAAACCGCGAAATCGAAGACCGGCGCAACGAAGACCGTTTCCACTTTATCAACTGGACGAAAACCGCTTTTGAAAATGTGGACGTGATTCCGGCGGGCAACGGCATCATGCACCAAATCAATCTGGAAAAAATGTCGCCCGTCGTCCAAGTCAAAAACGGCGTGGCGTTTCCCGATACCTGTGTCGGCACCGACTCGCACACGCCGCACGTCGATGCGCTGGGCGTGATTTCCGTGGGCGTGGGCGGTTTGGAAGCGGAAACCGTGATGCTGGGACGCGCGTCCATGATGCGCCTGCCCGATATTGTCGGCGTGGAACTGACGGGCAAACGGCAGGCGGGCATTACGGCGACGGATATTGTGTTGGCGCTGACCGAGTTTCTGCGCAAAGAGCGCGTGGTCGGGGCGTTTGTTGAATTTTTTGGCGAGGGCGCGAGAAGCCTGTCCATCGGCGACCGCGCGACCATTTCCAACATGACCCCTGAGTTCGGCGCGACTGCCGCCATGTTCGCCATCGACGCGCAAACCATTGATTATTTGAAACTGACCGGACGCGACGACGCGCAGGTGAAATTGGTGGAAACCTATGCCAAAACTGCCGGACTGTGGGCGGACGATCTGAAAACCGCCGTTTATCCGCGCGTGTTGAAGTTTGATTTGAGCAGCGTAACGCGCAACATGGCAGGCCCGAGCAACCCGCACGCGCGTTTTGCCACCGTCGATTTGGCGGCGAAAGGGCTGGCGAAGCCTTACGAAGAGCCTTCAGACGGCCTCATGCCCGACGGCGCGGTCATCATCGCCGCGATTACCAGTTGCACCAACACTTCCAACCCGCGCAACGTCGTTGCCGCCGCACTTTTGGCGCGCAACGCCAACCGCTTCGGGCTGAAACGCAAACCGTGGGTTAAAACCTCGTTCGCCCCCGGCTCGAAAGTGGCGGAAATCTATTTGAAAGAAGCAGGTCTGTTGCCCGAAATGGAAAAACTCGGCTTCGGCATCGTCGCCTTCGCCTGCACTACCTGCAACGGCATGAGCGGCGCGCTCGACCCGAAAATCCAGCAGGAAATCATAGACCGCGATTTGTACGCCACCGCCGTACTGTCGGGCAACCGCAACTTCGACGGCCGCATCCACCCGTATGCGAAACAGGCTTTCCTCGCTTCGCCCCCGCTGGTGGTGGCCTACGCCGTCGCGGGCAGCATCCGTTTCGATATTGAAAACGACGTACTCGGCGTTTCAGACGACGGCAAGGAAATCCGCCTGAAAGACATCTGGCCGACCGACGAAGAAATCGATGCCGTCGTCGCCGAATATGTGAAACCGCAGCAGTTCCGCGACGTGTATGTACCGATGTTCGACACCGGCAAAGCGCAAAAAGCCCCCAGTCCGCTGTACGACTGGCGTCCGATGTCCACATACATCCGCCGTCCGCCCTATTGGGAAGGCGCGCTGGCAGGCGAACGCAGCCTGACGGGAATGCGCCCCTTGGCGATTCTGCCCGACAACATCACCACCGACCACATTTCGCCTTCCAACGCGATTCTGGCGGCGAGTGCGGCAGGCGAATATCTGGCGAAAATGGGTTTGCCCGAAGAAGACTTCAATTCCTACGCCACCCACCGCGGCGACCACCTCACCGCCCAACGCGCCACCTTCGCCAATCCCAAATTGTTTAACGAAATGGTGAAAAACGAAGACGGCAGCGTGCGCCAAGGCTCGCTCGCCCGCGTCGAACCCGAAGGCGAAACCATGCGCATGTGGGAAGCCATCGAAACCTATATGAACCGAAAACAGCCGCTCATCATCATCGCCGGCGCGGACTACGGACAAGGCTCCAGCCGCGACTGGGCGGCGAAGGGCGTGCGGCTGGCGGGCGTGGAAGCCATCGCCGCCGAAGGTTTCGAGCGCATCCACCGCACCAACCTCATCGGTATGGGCGTCTTGCCGCTGCAATTCAAAGCCGGCACCAACCGCCACACCCTGCAACTGGACGGCACGGAAACCTACGACGTGGTCGGCGAACGCAAACCGCGCGGCGACCTGACCCTCGTCATCCACCGCAAAAACGGCGAAACCGTCGAAGTCCCCGTTACCTGCCGCCTCGATACCGCAGAGGAAGTGCTGGTGTACGAAGCCGGCGGCGTGCTGCAACGGTTTGCACAGGATTTTTTGGAAGGGAACGCGGCGTAGAGGTCGTCTGAAAAGCAAGACGTAGCGTGGGTCGGGTCCAACATTTTGCTCATTCACGTAATTCCCGATATGGCAGGCATCTACTGTAAATCGTCATTCCCGCGCAGGCGGGAATCCAGAAAGTGGAATTGAGGAAACCTTTTTATCCGATGAGTTTCTGTGCGGATAAGTCTGGATTCCCGCCTACGCGGGAATGACGGGGTTTAATAATCTGCCGTATCACAATACAGCAGCCGTAGATTGGGGCGAACTTCGACATTTTGCGGAATCAAACGGCTTTGTCGGAGTGGTAGCCTAATGTACTTCTGGAAAGTGGGTGTAGCGTGGGCTTTGCCCACGAAATAAAGGCTAAATTGATACGGTAAAAAAATCGTGGGCAGAGCCCACGCTACATAAGGAGAACCCAAAAAATGCCGCAAATCAAAATCCCCGCCGTTTACTACCGCGGCGGTACATCAAAAGGCGTGTTTTTCAAACGTTCCGACCTGCCCGAGGCGGCGCGGGAAGCGGGAAGCGCGCGCGACAAAATCCTGTTGCGCGTACTCGGCAGCCCCGACCCCTACGGCAAGCAGATAGACGGTTTGGGCAACGCCAGTTCGTCCACCAGCAAGGCGGTGATTTTGGACAAGTCCGAACGTGCCGACCACGACGTCGATTACCTCTTCGGGCAAGTTTCCATCGACAAGCCTTTCGTCGATTGGAGCGGCAACTGCGGCAACCTGACCGCCGCCGTGGGCGCGTTCGCCATCGAGCAGGGCTTGGTCGATAAAGGCAAAATCCCTTCAGACGGCATCTGCACGGTCAAAATCTGGCAGAAAAACATTGGCAAAACCATCATCGCCCACGTTCCGATGCAAAACGGCGAAGTCTTGGAAACGGGCGATTTCGAGCTGGACGGCGTTACCTTTCCCGCCGCCGAAGTGCAAATCGAATTCCTCGACCCCGCCGACGGCGAAGGCAGTATGTTTCCGACCGGCAATTTGGTGGACGAGCTGGACGTTCCGGACATAGGTCGTCTGAAAGCCACGCTCATCAACGCGGGCATTCCGACCGTTTTCCTGAACGCCGCCGACTTGGGCTACACGGGCAAAGAGTTGCAGGACGACATCAACAACGATGCCGCCGCGCTGGAAAAATTTGAAAAAATCCGCGCTTACGGTGCGCTGAAAATGGGCTTGATTAACGACGTGTCCGAAGCCGCCGCCCGCGCGCACACGCCGAAAGTCGCCTTCGTCGCCCCCGCCGCCGATTATACCGCCTCCAGCGGCAAAACCGTGAACGCCGCCGACATCGGTTTGCTGGTACGCGCCCTGAGTATGGGCAAACTGCACCACGCCATGATGGGCACCGCCTCGGTCGCCATCGCCGCCGCCGCCGCCGTCCCCGGCACGCTGGTCAACCTTGCCGCAGGCGGCGGAACGCGCAACGAAGTGCGCTTCGGCCATCCTTCCGGCACATTGCGCGTCGGTGCGGCGGCAGAATGTTCCAACGGCGTTTGGGCGGTGAAAAAAGCCGTCATGAGCCGCAGCGCGCGCGTGATTATGGAAGGACAGGTGCGCGTTCCCGATGATTGTTTTTGAAATCATGTAGGACGGACATCACTGTCCACTGTTTCAGACGACATTTGATAAAGGATTGCAATAAAGCCGAATAGTCTAACCGCCGTCATTCCCGCGCAGGCGGGAATCCATAGTCGATATTCTGTTTCCTGATTTTTATCAGAGCTTGCTTGTGAGCAAATATGGATTCCCGCCTGCGCGGGAATGACGATAGAAAATGCGGCATACACTTTGCCCAAAGAGGTCGTCTGAAACACACCCCGCCAAACGCTCAGCCTTTTTCAGACGACCCCACACCAAAAAAACAACCACAAACTACAAGGAGAAACATCATGTCCGACCAACTCATCCTCGTCCTGAACTGCGGCAGCTCCTCGCTCAAAGGCGCCGTTATCGACCGCAAAAGCGGCAGCGTCGTCCTAAGCTGTCTCGGCGAACGTTTGGGTACGCCCGAAGCCGTCATCACCTTCAACAAAGACGGCAACAAACGCCAAGCTCCCCTGACCGGCCGTAACTGCCACGCCGGTGCGGTGGGTATGCTGTTGAACGAACTGGAAAAACACGGTCTGCACGACCGCATCAAAGCCATCGGCCACCGCATCGCCCACGGCGGCGAAAAATATCACGAGTCCGTCCTCATCGACCAAGACGTCCTCGACGAACTGAAAGCCTGCATCCCGCTCGCCCCGCTGCACAACCCCGCCAACATCAGCGGCATCCTCGCCGCGCAGGAACACTTCCCCGGCCTGCCCAACGTCGGCGTGATGGACACCTCGTTCCACCAAACCATGCCCGAACGCGCCTACACCTACGCCGTGCCGCGCGAATTGCGCAAAAAACACGCCTTCCGCCGCTACGGCTTCCACGGCACCAGCATGCGCTACGTCGCCCCCGAAGCCGCGCGGATTCTAGGCAAACCGCTGGAAGACCTGCGCATGATCGTCGCCCACCTCGGCAACGGCGCGTCCATCACCGCCATCCGAAACGGCAAATCCGTCGATACCAGCATGGGCTTCACACCTATCGAAGGTCTCGTCATGGGCACCCGCTGCGGCGACATCGACCCCGGCGTGTACAGCTACCTGACCGCCCACGCCGGCATGAACATCGAGCAAGTCGATGAAATGCTGAACAAAAAATCAGGATTGCTCGGCATCTCCGAACTCTCCAACGACTGCCGCACCCTCGAAATCGCCGCCGACGAAGGCCACGAAGGCGCACGTCTCGCCCTCGAAGTCATGACCTACCGCCTCGCCAAATACATCGCCTCCATGTCGGTCGCCTGCGGCGGCATAGATGCCCTCGTCTTCACCGGCGGCATCGGCGAAAACTCCCGCAACATTCGCGCCAAAACCGTCGCCTACCTCGACTATTTGGGTCTGCACATCGACACCAAAGCCAATATGGAAAAACGCTACGGCAACTCAGGCATCATCAGCCCGACAGGTTCCAATCCCGCCGTTTTGGTCGTACCGACTAACGAAGAACTGATGATCGCACTCGACACCGCCGAACTGGCAGGCTTTTTGCAAGAAGCAGGCTGAGGTTGAGGCAATACGTTGTTGAAATAACAATGAAATAGAAAAGAGGTCGTCTGAAAGATAGGTTTCAGACGACCTCTTTGTTTGGAAAGACGATCTTATGCTTTTCTTTGTTATTTGGAAGAGAACTAAGAGGGTAGGGGATGTTTTTCAGCTTAAAAGCAAGGTTATGAAACAGATACTTTCCCGACTCAGGAAAAAGTTAAATTTTAGGAATAAATGTTTATTATGTTAATTTGAAATATTGAAATAGTTTCATGAGAAATTAAAAGAGGTAAGTAAGCAACAATGAAACGTAATTCAGAATGGGATTAAAATACCTGTAAATTATTCTTTAATAATCATTCTATTGAGTAAATAAAAATGACAATAAATTATTAAAGGGATGGTTTGTCATATTTCATTTAAAATAGTTACTTGATTGAGTAATGGTGCGGATATAGAATGCCCGTTTCCCTATATCTTATTTGACGTTTAAATTAAATCAATAAGATATTATTATTTAATAAACATAAAATAATATTCGATATTAGGTTTTTTGCGAATCCTTAGATTGATCTTGTTTTTGAAATCAAGGTAAATCGGAGCGGCTACGGATTTATCCAAGATTCGGATGTTAGTTTTGTAGAAAGCCTATTAGTTTAATACTCGGGTAAATTAAATCATGGAAACAAAGTCAGCAAACGGCGGGCAAACTCCCAGCACATCGGGCAAACCGGTCAAAATGCCGAACAGGCGCAAGCGGAATATGGCAGTGGTTACGCTGCTATTTGTTTTGGCGGCTATTGGCGTGGCTTTTGCTTATGTTTTGTTTTGGCAGCACGAAGAAACAACTGAAGACGCATATGTTGCGGGATATTTGGTTCAGATTACGCCGCAAGTTGGCGGGACAGTGCGCAAAGTCATGTTTGACGACACGGATGTTGTGAAAAAAGGCGATGTTTTGGTTACTCTGGACGACAGTGATTTCCAACTGGCGTATGACAGGGCGCAAAACGAGCTGATTCAGGCAATCCGTCAAAACAAGCAGCAGACGGCAGTCAATTCCCAGGCGAAAGCGCAAGTGTTGCTGCGTAAAGCCGATTTGGCACGCGCTCAGGCAGATTTGCGACGCCGGGAAGCCCTATCCGGTACGGATGCCATTTCCGGTGAGGAGTTAAGTCATGCCCGGGCGGCGGTCGTTCAGGCGCAAGCTGCATTGAAAGCGGTGGAGGCGGAAGAGGCTTCGGCTCAGGCTGCGTTGGGTAACAATATTCCAGTGCGCGAACAACCTGCCGTTCAGACCGCAGTGAGCAAGATTAAAGATGCCTGGCTGAATTTGCAGCGTACACAAATCCGCGCGCCTATGGGCGGGCAGATTGCAAAACGCAATGTCCAAGTCGGACAGAGAATTTCGCAAGGCGCGGCGTTGATGGCAGTTGTTCCCCTGACGGATTTGTGGGTGGATGCCAATTTTAAAGAATCGCAATTACGAAAAATGAAAATCGGACAGCCTGTGGAAATGACTGCCGATTTGTACGGCAAAAAAGTGGTTTACCACGGTAAAGTCATGGGCTTGTCCGCAGGGACGGGCAGCGCGTTTTCTCTTTTACCTCCGCAAAACGCAACGGGCAACTGGATTAAAGTTGTTCAGCGCGTACCGGTCAGAATCAGCCTGGATTCTAATGAATTGAAAGCAAACCCCTTGCGCGTCGGTCTGTCCATGACAGTCAAAGTCGATATTGCAGAAGCGGGTTCGGGTAAGCCGATGACGGCGGCTGCCGTGAAAAATTCGGCAGCTCCGGAAACGGACAGCGTAGATTGGGCGGCGGCTAATGCATTAATCGATAAGATTTTTGAAAAATACGCCAAATAAACTGTTTCAGACGACCTTCGGTATCCCGACAGGTCGTCTGAAACGTTCATATCCGGCAAATTAGTGAAATAAGTAGTGCGATCAGGATGAGGGACTTGCTCATTCTGTTTCAAGAGAAAGTCGATACGGCAAACCCCGCCTAGGTTAAAAGCGGGAGTGGCAATGTCGGCAGTGAAGGAAGATTTTGATGAATTATCCGCCGTTGACAGGCATCAGGTTGGTCTTGGTTACATTGTCGCTGAGCCTGGCCGTCTTTATGGAAGTATTGGATACGACGATTGCCAATGTTGCCGTCCCCGTTATTGCCGGTGATTTGGGTGCGGCAACGACACAGGGTACCTGGGTGATTACATCATTTGCCGTGGCAAATGCCATTTCCGTACCGCTGACAGGATTTCTTGCGAAGCGGATGGGTGAAGTGCGGCTGTTTGTCGGATCGGTCATCGGTTTCGTGATTACATCTTGGTTGTGCGGTATTTCACCGAATTTGCAAACCTTGGTGCTCTTCCGTATTTTGCAGGGTTTTGTCGCGGGGCCGCTGATCCCTTTGTCCCAAAGCCTTTTGATGGCATCTTACCCGCCCGAGAAGCGGACTTTGGCATTGGCACTTTGGGCGATGACAGTCGTGGTCGCCCCTGTTTTAGGACCGATTTTCGGTGGCTGGATTTCGGACAACTGGCATTGGGGGTGGATATTTTTCATCAATATACCCATCGGCATTTTGTCTGCGGTAATCGCCTGGCAGCAACTGCGCGACCGTGAAACCGATACGGTTAAAACGCCTATTGATTACACTGGGCTGATTTTGATGATCGTCGGTATCGGCTCGTTGCAAATGATGTTGGACAGGGGGAAAGAGCTCGATTGGTTCGCATCGGGTGAAATTATCGTATTGGCAGTCGTTGCAACGGTATGTCTGACTTATTTCATCGTTTGGGAATTAGGTGAAAAATATCCGATTGTCGATTTGTCTTTGTTTAAAAACCGCAACTTTACCATCGGCGTATTGACGACTTCGCTCGGGTTTATGGTGTATATGGGAACGTTGACGCTTTTGCCGCTGGTGTTGCAGTCCAACCTCGGTTATACCGCCACATGGGCGGGATTGGCGGCTGCCCCTATCGGATTTCTGCCGATTTTCCTATCTCCTTTGATAGGGCGGTTCGGCAATAAAATCGATATGCGCCTGTTGGTTACCGGTAGTTTTTTGATGTTTGCCTTTACTTTTCATTGGCGGACAGATTTTTATGCGGGAATGGACATGAGCAGCGTTGTCTGGCCGCAGTTTTGGCAGGGTTTGGGGGTGGCCATGTTCTTCCTGCCGCTGACGACCATTACTCTATCGCACATGAAAGGTCCGCAAATCGCATCGGCAAGCAGTTTGTCGAATTTTCTGCGTGTCTTTATGGGTGGTGTCGGTGTGTCTGTCGTCAGTACCATGTGGGAGCGGAGGGAGGCTTTACATCATACGCAACTGACTGAACATATCACGCCGTATTCTCCGGATACCGCCGAAGCAGTCCGTCAGATGGCAGAAGCGGGTTTGAACGGAGAGCAGGCAGTCGGTCTGATAAACAGTACCATTACCCAACAGGGTTTTATCGTTGGCTCGAATGAGATATTTTTGGCAGGCAGTATTTTGTTCATTATCATGATTCCCATTATTTGGCTGGCGAAGCCGCCTTTCCATCATGACGGAGGCGGAGGAGGGCATTGATGAGTGTTGCTACGGAAGGAGATGGAATCGCTAATTCGACAGAAAAGGTCGTCTTAAAACGGTAAAGATAGTTTCAGACGACCTTTTCATATGCAGAAGCTTTGGAAATCCGCTATAATTTCGCCTCATTCATTTCGCGGTCAAAGCGTTTCGCGAAAACAACATTTGGAAGATTTATCCCGACAAGCAGTCGGTTTTTTGTCAAAATGCTTGAACTAACGCTGTTTTTTATGGTATAAATCGCGTTTTACTATTTTAGAAGTTTGGAGACTAACCATGGCACGAGTTTGCAAAGTGACCGGTAAGCGCCCGATGTCTGGCAACAACGTATCACACGCCAACAACAAAACCAAACGTCGTTTTTTGCCTAACTTGCAATCACGTCGTTTTTGGGTTGAAAGTGAAAACCGCTGGGTTCGCCTGCGCGTTTCTAACGCTGCATTGCGTACCATCGACAAAGTAGGCATTGATGTCGTATTGGCTGATTTGCGTGCTCGCGGCGAAGCTTAATTTAAACCGTTAATTAAGGATTACTGCAATGCGCGATAAAATCAAACTAGAATCCAGTGCTGGTACTGGTCATTTCTACACCACTACCAAAAACAAACGCACTATGCCCGGCAAATTGGAAATCAAAAAATTTGATCCGGTTGCCCGTAAACATGTTATTTACAAAGAAACCAAATTGAAATAATCCGGTTTCTGGAAAATGGAAAAGCCTCTGTCGGACAGGGGCTTTTTTATTTCGAACCTTATATGTCAAAGTTGCTGTGGAAAATATATAAAAGGTCGTCTGGAAAGCGTTTCAGACGACCTTTTGATGTGTTTAAACGCATTAGCCGGTCAGTTGTTTGGTAATCAGTTTTTTCAGCGGCGGGAAGTTGTTGCTGGCACGCAATACCAAGCCGCGCAGGATTTTGGCGGGCGCAGTTTCATTGGTAAAGAGTTTGAGCAGCATATTGGTGCCGTGGTAAATCGGTTGGGCATGGAGCATATGCTTGGTGCTGTATTTTTCCAGCAGGCTGGCGGCGCCGATGTCTTGACCGCGTTGTTCCGCTTCGAGAATCAGTTTTGCCAAGAGGTCTGCGCTGGATAAGCCCAAGTTGAAACCGTGTGCGGTAACAGGGTGCATACCTACGGCGGCGTCGCCGATTAAGGCGCTGCGTTTGCCATAAAAGCGTTGGGCAATCATGCCGACCAAGGGGTAGTTGTGAATGGTGCTGACCAATTCCATATCGCCCAAACGGCCTTTGAGCTGCTCTTTGACGCTGGCTGCCAATTCTTCGGGAGACATTTTTTTGATGGTGTCTGCCTTGTCGCTATCGACGGTAATGACTGTGTTGGTCAGGTGTTCTTCCAAAGGCAGCAGGGCGATGGTGCGGCCGTAGTGGAAGCATTCGTAAGCGGTATGCTGGTTAGACAGGGTATGCTTCATGCGGCAGACAAACATGGTGCGGCTGTAATCGTGCATATCGGAGGAAATGCCCAGTTGTCGGCGGGTTTGGGAGAAGCGGCTGTCTGCTGCCAAGAGTAGGCGGCCGCTCAAAACTTCGCCGTTTTCCAAGATGACTTGGGCTTCGTCTTCGGAAGTTTTGACTTCTTTGACGCCGGTACCGGTCAGGATGGTAACGTTTTCCAGTTTGGATACGACTTCATAAGCAGCTTTGCGGATATTGTGGTTTGAAATCAGATAACCTAAGCAGTCGGCAGGTTCGCCGCGTGCTTGGGTCGGTTGCGGGAAGTGGAGTTGGTAATCGGACTGCCCGTTCAAGACTTTTGCATCGCGCAAGGGGTAAATTTCGTCTTTGGGAATCAAATCCCACATGCCCAAGCGTTGCATAATTTCGCGGGACAGGTGGGTTAGGGCGATTTCCCTGCCGTCGTAAGGCGGATTTTGCAAAACCTCCAGGGGACTTTTTTCAATCAGGGTAACTTTTAAACCGCTTCCGGCCAGTTCGGCTGCAAAGCTGAGTCCTGCCGGTCCCGCACCTACGACGAGAATATCGCTGTGTAAGCTCATAAGGCATCCTTTTTATTTAATGGAATGGAGGTTTCAGGGGATCTTGGAGTAAGGTCGTCTGAAAAAGAGAACTGGGTGTGATTATAGCAAAATAGATGGAGAAAAAAGAGAGATGTAAATGACCAGGGGAAATTTTACTTTGGTCTTAATGTAAATCAAGAATTCGGTAATGTCGGATTGCAGATGGTGGGTATTCAATACGACATATTTTGCAGTGGTGGCCTCGCCAACAGGAATCGAACCTGTATTTTACGCTTAGGAGGCATACGTTCTATCCGTTGAACTATGGCGAGCGTGTTAAACTTTTCCTGCTATAAATGATAATAATCCTGCGGCAATCAGCGGACCGACCGGAATGCCGCCCATAAACGCCACACCGATAACCGTACCGATCAAAAGACCTGTTACCAACACGGGCTGTTCGCTCATCAGCGGTACACCGCGTCCTGCCAGCCAGGCAACAAGGATACCGATTAATACAGCGGCAATCATTTTAAAATTGACAAACTCTGACAGCGGCGGAATTTGAACCTTGCCTGAAACCAGCGGGCTTAAGACCCCGATTGTCAGCAAAATAATCCCAAAATGCAAGCCGTGTTTTTCCATGAAAGGAATATATTGCGACAAAGCAGTCTGCTGCATTAACAGCAAAATTGCTGCTGAAATCGTAATCGAGTTGTTGTTACTGACGACACCGAGAAAAATCAGCGTCACCAGAAACATCGGGACGAAGTTGAAATTCATCGGATTTAAGAAACCCGTGCCAATGATTCCTCAGCCAACTGAACCATCGCCTGCTTGACTTCGCTGTCAGGTAGCACAGCCAAAGAAGCCACTGCTTGCTCAACTGCTTTACGTGCTTCGGAAATCGAATAAGTCAGCGCATCGGAATGGACGACATAATCATGGATTTTTTGGAAACTGCTGCGGTCCGCATTTTCCAAAGCGTGGCGCACATCGTCCGCCACTTGTTTCGCCCCGTTGCGCATCAGATAAATCAGCGGCAAAGTCGGTTTGCCTTCTGCCAAATCATCGCCGACGTTTTTACCGATTTCTTCAGTTTCACCCGAATAATCCAAAACATCATCAATAATTTGGAACGCCGTACCGACATACATGCCGTAATCTTTCAGCGCCTGCTCATGCTCAGGAGAGGCATTACCCAAAATCGCGCCGACCTGTGCTGCCGCTTCAAACAATTTGGCTGTTTTATATTGAATCACTTGAACATATTGCGCTTCGGTGATGTCGGTATTGCCGATGTTCATCAGCTGCATGACCTCGCCTTCGGCAATAATATTGGTTGCATCCGCCATGACTTCCAAAATGCGCATACTGCCGGAATCAACCATCAACTGGAAAGCGCGCGTATATAAAAAGTCGCCGACCAACACCGCCGCCGCGTTGCCGAACAGATTATTCGCCGTTTCACGTCCGCGGCGCAAATCGCTTTCATCGACCACATCGTCGTGCAGCAGAGTCGAAGTGTGGATAAACTCCACCATCGCCGCCAAAGCATAAAGCTTATCTCCGTCATAGCCGACCGCCTTGCCTGCCAAAATTGTCATAATCGGGCGCAGACGCTTACCGCCGGCACTGATAATATAAGTACCGATTTGCGAAATCAGCGCGACATCAGACTGAACCGCTTGGTTGATTACTTCATTGACCCGCGAAAGGTCTTCAGGCAGATGGCGTTGGAAATAAGGCAGGTTTTCGAGCATAACACATTCTCAGTCAGCAAAATGAAGCAGGCTTGCCGTATAAATAAATGGGTTGGGTATAAGGCGGAAATAATATTGCCGCATAAAAAATATCGGCAATCCAACGCGCGATTATAGCAGCAAAGCCCGTTTGACACATCTTTCAGACGACCCTGACCCCACAAACGAAATAAACTTTGACAAAACAGGCAAATAGCAATAGAATGCCATGTTTCGCACAATGGTGTGCGGGATATTAACCATAATTCTCATGGAGTTGAGTATGTACGCGGTCGTAAAAACCGGCGGCAAACAATATAAAGTTGCCGTTGGCGAAAAATTGAAAGTAGAACAGATACCAGCCGAACTCGACAGCCAAATCGAACTGACCGAAGTTTTGATGATTGCTGACGGCGAATCTGTAAAAGTTGGCGCTCCTTTTATCGAAGGCGCAAAAGTAACAGCTAAAGTAGTAGCCCATGGTCGCGGCGAGAAAGTACGCATTTTCAAAATGCGCCGCCGTAAACACTACCAAAAACGCCAAGGCCATCGCCAAAATTTCACCCAAATCGAAATCGTGGCAATCGCCTAATTTTTGAAACTTAGGAGTATTACAAATGGCAAGTAAAAAAGCAGGCGGTAGCACCCGCAACGGTCGCGATTCAGAAGCCAAACGCTTGGGCGTAAAAGCCTACGGCAGCGAGCTGATTCCGGCAGGTTCCATCATCGTCCGCCAACGCGGTACCAAATTCCACGCCGGCGACAACGTAGGCATGGGCAAAGACCACACTTTGTTCGCCAAAGTTGACGGTTACGTTGAATTCAAAACCAAAGGCGCGCTGAACCGTAAAACTGTCAGCATCCGTCCTTATACCGGTTCTGAAGAATAATCCGAGTTTATCGTGATATTGAAAAAGCTGTATTTCTTAGGGAATACAGCTTTTTTGTTTGTGTCAGGTTGAGTAGTTTTACAGGTCGACATTAGCCGGGTCATTTGGTTTTTGATACGACACCTGTCATCAGTCGTCATTCAGTCTCTTTCTGCGTAAGGACAAATTGTGGCGGGAATTTATAGTGGATTAAATTTAAATCAGGACAAGGCGACGAAGCCGCAGACAGTACAGATAGTACGGCAAGGCGAGGCAACGCCGTACTGGTTTAAAGTTAATCCACTATATTTTTGAATTCCGGAAGCCTTTTTCAAATACCTGTTTCTTGGAATTTTTGATGAATTTCCACCTGTCTTAGAATAGCTGCGGAGGATAGGGGCTCCGTCAGAAATGGAGCAGATTGGTTTATATGCCCAAAATTTCAGGTTTCCAATAAAACCAAAAGGTCGTCTGAAAACTTTTCAGACGACGGCGGATTCGCATTTGAAGTGCAACTTTCCCTAACAGAAAAAGGCCAGTATGCGGTAGCATACGGCCTTTCCTGCAAGAAAGATTGCCATGAGCTACACGCAACTGACCCAAGACGAACGATACCACATCCAATACCTGTCCCGCCACTGCACCATCGCCGAAATCGCCAAACAGCTTAACCGCCACAAAAGCACCATCAGTCGCGAAATCAAACGGCACCGCACCCAAGGGCAGCAATATAGTGCTGAAAAAGCACAACGGCAAAGCCGGACTACCAAACAGCGCCAGCGAAAGCCCTATAAGCTCGATTCGTAACTGATTCAGCACATCGACACCCTTATCCGCCGCAAACTCAGTCCTGAACAAGTATGCGCCTACCTGAGCAAACACCACCAAATCACGCTCCACCACAGCACCATTTACCGCTACCTTCGCCAAGACAAAAGCAACGGCGGCATGTTGTGGCAACACCTCAGAATATGCAGCAAACCCTACCGCAAACGCTACGGCAGCACATGGACCAGAGGCAAAGTGCCCAACCGCGTCGGCATAGAAAACCGACCCGCTATCGTCGACCAGAAAACCCGCATCGGCGATTGGGAAGCCGACACCATCATCGGCAAAGGACAGAAAAGCGCATTACTGACCTTGGTCGAACGCGTTACCCGCTACACCATCGTCTGCAAATTGGACAGCCTCAAAGCCGAAGACACTGCTCTGGCAGCCGTTAGGGCATTAAAGGCACATAAAGCCAGAGTGCACACCATCACTATGGATAACGGCAAAGAGTTCTATCAACACACCAAAATAGCCAAAGCATTGAAAGCGGAGACTTATTTTTGCCGCCCCTACCATTCTTGGGAGAAAGGGCTGAATGAGAACACCAACGGACTCATCCGACAATATTTCCCCAAGCAAACCGATTTCCGAAACATCAGCGATCGGGAGATACGCAGGGTTCAAGATGAGTTGAACCACCGGCCAAGAAAAACACTTGGCTACGAAACGCCAAGTGTTTTATTCTTGAATCTGTTCAAACCACTGATACACTAGTGTTGCACTTGAAATCCGAATCCAAGGACCTTTTTATCAACTGTAAATCTCAGCCCCTTTCTTCACAAACTCGACCGCTTTTTCCTCCATGCCCTGCCGCTGGGCTTTTTGCTTGTCGGCGTAGTCGCGTACTTCCTGCGTGATTTTCATCGAGCAGAATTTGGGGCCGCACATTGAGCAGAAGTGGGCGATTTTTGCGCCTTCGGCAGGCAGGGTTTCGTCGTGGAAGCTCTCGGCGCGTTCGGGGTCGAGGCTTAAGCGGAATTGGTCGCGCCAGCGGAACTCGAAACGCGCCTTGCTCAGAGCGTTGTCGCGTAATTGTGCGCCCGGCCAGCCTTTGGCGAGGTCAGCGGCATGGGCGGCGAGTTTGTAGGTGATGATGCCGGTGCGCACGTCTTCTTTGTCGGGCAGGCCGAGATGCTCTTTCGGGGTAACGTAGCAGAGCATGGCTGTGCCGTACCAGCCGATGTTGGTTGCGCCTATGCCCGAGGTGATGTGGTCGTAGCCGGGGGCGATGTCGGTAACGAGCGGGCCGAGTGTGTAGAAAGGCGCTTCAAAGCAGTGTTGCAGCTCTTCGGTCATGTTTTCTTTAACGCGTTGCAGCGGCACATGGCCGGGGCCTTCAATCATGACTTGTACGTCGTGTTCCCATGCTTTGGCGGTCAATTCGCCCAAGGTGTGCAGCTCGGCAAATTGGGATTCGTCGTTGGCATCGGCAATGCAGCCGGGGCGAAGGCCGTCGCCGAGGCTGAACGACACGTCGTAGGCTTTCATGATTTCGCAGATTTCGTCGAAATGCGTGTAGAGGAAGTTTTCCCGATGGTGGGCGAGACACCATTTCGCCATGATGGAGCCGCCGCGCGATACGATGCCGGTGAGGCGGTTGGCGGTCATCGGCACATAGCGCAGCAACACGCCTGCGTGTATGGTGAAATAGTCCACGCCTTGTTCCGCCTGTTCGATTAAGGTGTCGCGGAACAAATCCCAAGTCAAATCTTCGGCAATGCCGCCGGTTTTTTCCAAAGCCTGATAGATGGGCACGGTACCGATGGGGACGGGCGCGTTGCGGATAATCCATTCGCGCGTCTCGTGGATATGCGCGCCGGTGGACAAATCCATAATCGTGTCCGCGCCCCAACGCAGCGACCACACCATTTTTTCGACTTCTTCGGTCAGGCTGGAGGTTACGGCGGAATTGCCCAAGTTGCCGTTGATTTTGACGCGGAAGTTGCGGCCGATAATCATCGGTTCGAGTTCGGGGTGGTTGATGTTGGCGGGGATAATCGCACGTCCGGCGGCGATTTCTTGGCGCACGAATTCGGGCGTGATTTGGTCGGGGTGGGTCGGGATGTTCGCGCCGAAACTTTGCCCTGCGTGCTGTTTCAAGAGCTTGGCGTATTCGGGTCGTCTGAAAAGTTCGTCCAGCTTCATGCGTTCGCGTATGGCGGCAAACTCCATTTCGGGCGTGATGATGCCGCGGCGCGCATAGTGAAGCTGGGTTACGTTGCTGCCGCTTTTCGCGCGGCGCGGGCGGGTGATTTGGTTGAAGCGCAGATGGGCGGTTTGCGGGTCGTGCGCGCGTTCGATGCCGTATTCGCTGGAGAGTGTGGGCAGGATTTCGGTATCGCCGCGTTCGTCCAGCCATGCGGTGCGGACGTGCGGCAGGCCTTGTTTCAGGTCGATGTGCGCCGCCGGATCGCCGTACACGCCGCTGGTGTCATAGACGGGAATCGGCGGGTTGGCTTCCGTGCCTTGCGCCGTGTATGTGTCGTCCTGACGGATTTCACGCAAAGGCACGCGGATGTCGTCGCGGCTGCCTTGCAGATACACGCGCTCCGAGTTCGGATATTTGAAGCGGATGCCGATGTCTTCGCTCAAGTCGGCAAGCTCGCGCGCTTCGTTGCCGGAGGTTTTGGCGGTTTTCTTTGGCGTAGTCATAAAAAATGCTCCTGTTTTCTCGTTTGAAAAGAAGAAACAGGAGCGTTTTGCTTTTTCAGACGGCCCCAATATCAAAAAGGGTCGTCTGAAAGACAGAATCCGTGAAAACTCCCCACGCAGGTATTATCCCGATCGGGTGTAAAGGGTATTTCTCAGCCGCCTGAACATCAGGCAGCACCCCTGTTTCGTTAGAAAAGATTATAAACCACGATTGGGGTTTATTGGAAATCTTAACAGGGCTGACATCGGTATTTTAAGGAATGAATGGCTTGAATATTGAGGGGCTAGTTATATTGCGTTTCCATAAATCGAAACGTCGTCTGAAAAGCAGGACAACTTTTTCAGACGACGTTTGGTATGGCACAAATTTAGGATAACGGGTTCCGTTACCCTAAATCTACGGCTTATTTATTGTTCGGATGGGATTCCATCGGTGCAGACAAAGGCAGTTCGGGCATGGTGCGGGCGGAGTCGGAAACATTGCCGGAGAGTGTTTTCAGGAAGGCAACGATGTTATCGGTGTCTTCTTTAGATAAATCTTTGCCCAGTTGTGCTTTACCCATGATGGTAACGGCTTTGTCCAATTCCCAAACGCTGCCGTTGTGGAAATATGGATAAGTTTTGGCGACGTTGCGCAAGCCTGGTACGCGGAAGAAGAATTCGTCTTCGGCTTTTTTGGTTACGTCGGCACGGCCTTTGTCGTGTTTCGGATCTTCGATGAATTTCCAGTACGGTCCTTCAACCAAACCAAATTTTTGGAAGGTTGTACCACCGAGGTTGACGCCGCTGTGGCAGGCGATACAGCCGTTGTCCATAAAGGCGCGCACGCCTTTGCGCTCTTGTTCGTTCAGGGCGTTGACGTTGCCTTTGAGGTAGTCATCCCATTTGGTCGGCGTCAACAGGGTGCGTTCGAATGCGCCCAGTGCGGTGGTGATGTTTTTGAAGGAAACTGCGCCGTCTTCGGGGAAGGCGGTTTTAAACAGTTCTTGATATTCGGGGATTTTGGCGATTTTGGCAGCGGCTGCTTCTTGCGAGTCGTTTGCCATTTCCACAGGGTTCACCAACGGTCCGCCGGCTTGTTCTTCAACGTCAGCCGCGCGGCCGTCCCAGAACTGCATACCGAGCAGGGCGGCGTTTAAAGCGGTCGGGGAGTTGCGTCCGCCGAACTGTCCTTTATGGCCTTGGCTGGTCGGCAGGTTGTCCACGCCTGCGGTGGCAAGGTTGTGTCAGGAGTTGCAGCTCACGGTGTTGCCTTTGGAGAGGCGTGGTTCATACCATAATTGATGGCCGAGTTTGACCTGTTCTTCGGTAAACGGGCGTAGTGTCTGCATTTCTTCGGCGCTTGGCAGCGGTTTGAAGATGCCTTGTGCGCGTTTGAGCAGCTCTTGGTCTTCAGGTGAAGCATTGCTGTCAACAGCGGCTTGGGACGCTGCTGAGGCAGCTGAAGCTGCGTCAGGGGTCGTCTGAACGGCAGAGGCCTCGGTCGGTGCGGAAGCAGGTTTTTGTTCCTTGCTTTCCTGTCCGCCACAGGCGGCCAATGCGGATAAAACAGCAAGCGACAGGAGCAGTCGGGTGTTGCGGTAGTTCATGGCGTGTTCCTTTTTGTAGTGGATATTATTATGAGTAAGCACCGTTTCCGTTAATTGCCGTGATGAATGGCGGGCGAAAATGGGGAATGGCATTCCGCTTTGTTTGCGTCCGTTTGATATGTCCGGCTTTTTTTGTCCGCGAAGTATAAACAGCGGGCGGGGTTTGCCCTTTGCGGTAAATCAATATTGGATTTTCAATAGAGAAAAACAATATATGCGATAGCTTCTGCATTTTCATGCGTTTTTCATGTTGAATGGGCCTCTATCGCTTGCACTGCCAAGCCGATTGGTTTAAATTAAACGACAATCTACCGTTGGAAGACACACAATGAAAATTACCGTCATCGGCGCAGGTTCTTGGGGTACAGCCCTTGCCCTGCACTTTGCCAGCCACGGCAACGAAGTCGCCCTTTGGACACGCAATCCCGAACAAGTCCGTACATTGCAGGCAGAACGTGAAAACAAACACGGCCTGCCCGGTTTCCCTTTCCCTGAATCCTTAACCGTTTACGCTGATTTGGGTGATGCACTCAAAGACAGCGAACTCGTCCTTGTCGTAACTTCTGTCGCGGGTTTGAGAAGCAGCGCAGAACTCCTCAAACAACACAATGCCGACCACGTTCCCGTCCTTGCTGCCTGCAAAGGCTTTGAACAAGATACAGGGCTGTTGACCTTCCAAGTATTGAAAGAAGTATTGCCTGAGAACAAAAAAATCGGCGTGCTGTCTGGTCCGAGCTTTGCCCAAGAACTCGCCAAACAACTGCCTTGCGCTGTGGTTGTCGCCTCAGAAAATCAGGAATGGATTGAGGAATTGGTGCCGCAACTCAACACCAACGTAATGCGTCTCTACGGTAGTACGGACGTGATCGGCGTGGCTGTCGGCGGGGCTGTCAAAAATGTGATGGCAATTGCTACCGGCCTTTCCGACGGTCTCGAATACGGACTCAATGCGCGTGCGGCGCTGGTGACGCGCGGTCTCGCCGAGATTACCCGTCTTGCCATGGCTATGGGCGCGCAGCCTAAGACCATGATGGGGCTTGCCGGCATCGGCGACCTTATCCTGACCTGTACCGGCGCGCTTTCGCGAAACCGCCGTGTCGGTTTGGGTTTGGCAGAAGGAAAAGAACTGCATCAAGTGTTGGTGGAAATCGGCCATGTTTCCGAAGGTGTCAGCACCATCGAAGAAGTGTTTAACACCGCTGTGAAATACCAAATCGACATGCCCATTACCCAAACCCTGTTGCAACTCATCCGCAAGGAAATGACCCCGCAACAAGTTGCAGAAAGACTCATGGAGCGCAGCGCGCGCTTTGAGTAAGACCGAACGGTAAAGGTCGTCTGAAAACATCAAACCAAAAAGTTTCAGACGACCTCAAGATTCGGCAGCGATTGACATCCCTGCATCATCATCCTAATATCCTGACCGCCTGCCACCATGCGGCAATACGGAAGCCTATACATGAATCAATCACTCGACACCTTGGAAGTCAGCGTTTACCAGCTGGCCCAAAAATTTGAAACCCTTGTTGGTGAAAACCGCCGCCTTAATGAAGAAATCGACCGCCTCAAGCTCGAGCATGAACAACAAAAGCGCGAACACGAAGCCGCCGTTGACGAATTGAGCGAAGCGTTGCTCGTGCAAGTCGGCAAACTCAAAGAAGACCTTCAAGGCAAAATCGACAATCTTAATGCCGAAAAAGAACAATACCGCAGCGCATTGGAACAGACTGCAGAAAAAATCCGCCAGCTCATTTCCCGCCTGCCGCAAGAAACGCAATCATAAGGACACGCCATGAGTATCGAACAAGTCAGCCTCGACATCATGAATGTCAATTTCACCATCAACACCCCGAGCGAAGAAAAAGATACCCTGCTCCAAGCCGTTGATATGCTCAACAAAAAAAGTGCCGCCATCAAAGAGAGCGGACGCATTGTCGGCAGCGATAAAATCGCCATTATGACCGCGCTCAACGTCGTCCACGACCTCCTTAAAATCACACTCAAAGACGATTTGGCAATAGGTGAATTTGAGCGTAAAATGACCGACATGAACAACGCTTGCCAAAAAGCTTTGGCGCGGTTGGAACAAAACTGATTTTTCTTTTTCCCTGCGGTGTCCGCGAAGGCATATATTCCTTTGAACCAATAAGTTCGCTTAAGGTTGCCGGGAGTTGCAGTGGGCGCGAGCGTCTATCCTTAGATGCACCCGAAACTGCCCGAGGTGACCGCCTTGTCAACAAGGTTCAAGCGGATTCAGCCAAAACGGCTCTCGCGGGGATTCCCCATATCAAGCCATGCCCGATTGCGGCATGGCTTTCATTTATCATCGGCTTCGAGGTCGTCTGAAAACCAAGCGTAAAGTTAAAAAAACACATCCCGATATTTTGAATCATCAGTAATGTTTTCCAGCTTAAAAACAACATCTCCCTACGCATAAAACCGCCATCATAGAAAAAACACTTTCAGACGACCCCAATCCGATTGACAAAAGCCAATCCCATCTTTAAAATTCACAACTTTCTATATCTATCTGGATTTCCACTATGAAAACCTTTTCAGCGAAACCCCACGAGGTGAAGCGCGAATGGTTCGTTATCGACGCCCAAGACAAAGTTCTGGGTCGCGTTGCAGCCGAAGTCGCACACCGTCTGCGTGGCAAGCACAAACCTGAATACACTCCCCACGTTGACACCGGCGACTACATCATCGTCATCAACGCGGACAAACTGCGTGTAACCGGTGCCAAATTCGAAGACAAAAAATACTTCCGTCACTCCGGTTTCCCCGGCGGTATCTACGAGCGTACTTTCCGCGAAATGCAAGAGCAATTCCCGGGCCGCGCTTTGGAACAAGCCGTAAAAGGCATGTTGCCTAAAGGCCCATTGGGTTACGCCATGATCAAAAAACTGAAAGTGTACGCTGGTGCAGAACACGCCCATGCCGCACAACAACCCAAAGTTTTGGAATTGAAATAAGGACACGACATGAACGGTAAATACTACTACGGCACAGGCCGCCGCAAAAGTTCAGTGGCTCGTGTATTCCTGACTAAAGGTACCGGCCAAATCATCGTAAACGGTCGTCCCGTTGACGAATTCTTCGCCCGCGAAACCAGCCGCATGGTTGTTCGCCAACCTTTGGTTCTGACTGAAAACGCTGAAGCGTTCGACATCAAAGTGAACGTTATCGGCGGAGGTGAAACCGGTCAATCCGGCGCGATCCGTCACGGCATTACCCGCGCCCTGATCGACTTCGACGCTGCGCTGAAACCTGCCTTGTCTCAAGCCGGTTTCGTTACTCGCGATGCTCGTGAAGTTGAACGTAAAAAACCAGGTCTGCGCAAAGCACGCCGCGCAAAACAATTCTCCAAACGTTAATTCGTTTTTGGAATCTCAAAAAGCCCTGCAATGCAGGGCTTTTTTGTGTGAAGCTCGTGACATCTAAGTATTGAAACTATTAAAAGAATAATGAAACCCTCTCCAAAAAATGGATTTCAATAAGTAGGAGATGCCTGTTTT
Source organism: Neisseria sicca (assembly GCF_017753665.1). NCBI lineage: Bacteria > Pseudomonadati > Pseudomonadota > Betaproteobacteria > Neisseriales > Neisseriaceae > Neisseria > Neisseria sicca. The sequence continues at coordinate 1,814,906 of NZ_CP072524.1, read as the reverse complement.
TAAGATACAGGTATGTAATAGGAATGTTTGGGATGCTGCTGTGAATTTTAATTTCATGAAGCTACATTTAATGAAGTGTTGTAAATTAACTAATATGAATAATAGAAAATGTACCGTTTATCCAAATAAACTAACGCTTATCTTATATTCTGAGCAATTTATTCAAAAAATTTCACTTCTTAACAGCATTTAATACTAAGGTTTGTATAATGCAAAGTGCTGACACACACCGCTCTTTTATCCCTTTTGGGCGGTGCAGCAAGTAAGACGTTTTCCCGCAATGTATTGGCCATTCATACTTCTCCCTTGGTATGAATGGTTTTTTTTATCTAAGTTTTTTATGTTGCCTTATGAAGATGAAGAGGTCGTCTGAAATATATTTTCAGACGACCTTTGTGATTTTGTATTCTGAGACCTTTGCAATAACATAGGTTACTAAAATTTTATGCTCAATCTCATTTTCAAAATGCAAAACCTTTCTGATTTTTCCTACTTTTTGCTCAATATTAGGAAGGTTTTAGTCAATTGAAAATTTTTTGGCGCATTTTTATGCGTCAAATTTCGTTAGCAGACTATTTTTGCAAAGGTCTCATTCTGCCTTATTTGAAAAATTGTCCGCAGCATGCCTTGAATTTTTTTCCTGAACCGCAGATGCAGGCTTGCTTCATTGTCGGGAGTGCAACGGTTGGATCAATAAAGTACCAGTATCCGTCAATATTGACGAATGTAGATAGTTCATGATGGCATGCCGTTTCAGCTCCATCTTGAAAATGGGCATTAAATTCAACTTGGGCGTGGCGTTTGCCAATGAGGGTATGGTGGATTACTTCTAATCCCAGCCAAAAGGTTCCTTGGCTCCATTTCTGCATTTCTTCTTGATTCAGCAGATTTTGCTGGGAGGGAACTGTGGTGGCAACGATATAACCAGTATTATGTAACACATAGGCAGAGACCTTTGCAAAATTCCCCAAAATCCCCTAAATTCCCACCAAGACATTTAGGGGATTTCTCATGAGCACCTTCTTCCGGCAAACCGCACAAGCCATGATTGCCAAACACATCGACCGCTTCCCATTATTGAAGTTGGATCAGGTGATTGGTTGGCAGCCGATCGAGCAATACCTGAATCGTCAAAGAACCCGTTACGTCCGAGACCACCGCGGCCGTCCCGCCTATCCCCTGTTGTCCATGTTCAAAGCCGTCCTGCTCGGACAATGGCACAGCCTCTCCGATCCCGAACTCGAACACAGCCTCATCACCCGCATCGATTTCAACCTGTTTTGCCGTTTTGACGAACTGAGCATCCCCGATTACAGCACCTTATGCCGCTACCGCAACTGGCGGCGCAAGACGACACCCTGTCCGAATTGCCGGAACTGATTAACCGACAACTGACCGAAAAAACCTAAAATTAGAGAAGGCATCCGCCGCCGTCGTTGACGCCACCATTATTCAAACCGCCGGCAGCAAACAGCGTCAGGCCATAGAAGTCGATGAAGAAGGACAAGTCAGCGGTCAAACCACACCGAGTAAGGATAAAGATGCCCGCTGGACAAAGAAAAACGGCCTCTACAAACTCGGTTACAAACAACATACCCGTACCGATGAGGAAGGCTATATCGAGAAACTGCACATCACCCCCGCCAATACCCATGAGTGCAACCATCTGTCCCCTTTGTTGGAAGGCATTGCCGAAGATACGACCGTCTATGCCGACAAAGGCTACGACAGTGCGGAAAACCGTCAACATCTGAAAGAGCGTCAGTTGCTGGACGGCATTATGCGCAAAGCCCACCGCAACCGTCCGCTGACGGAAGCGCAAACCAAACGTAACCGGTATTTGTCGAAGACCCGTTATGTGTAGGAACACGTCGCGTTGTTTACACCACAGGTTGAGAAAAATAAGCCTGCAAGACCTCAAACGGCGTATCGCCGTTCAAACTGCGGTGTGGCTTCACAGTGTTATAAAAATTAACAAAGCGGCACAACTCCTTTTGCCGATGTTCCGGACTGTCAAACGACTGTTTCTTATGCCACATCTCCATCAGGGTACGGATAACCCGCTCCGCCTTACCGTTGGTCTGCGGACGGGCAACCCGGGTAAACTTTTGACCAATCCCGTTCTCGTAACAGGCCACACCGAAAGCATGGTTGGCCGAGCCTTTGTATTCCGTACCGTTGTCGGAGTAAACGCACTCAATCAGGTATGGGCAGGGATCAATCAGGTGTTCGGTCAGAAACTTGGCGGTGCTGTCTGCGGTTTTGTCCGGCAAAATGGCGGCGTATGGCTCCCTTGAGAAATCGTCGATGGCGACAAACAGGTAATCCCGCTTATCGGCGGCTTTTCGTCCTTTGAGCAGCGGCAGCCGTTTGGTGTCGAGATGCACCAGCTCTCCGGGGTAGGATTTATTGTAGCGTTTGGCCTGCTTTTTGAGTTTTTCCTGAATACCGCGTTCTACCTTGGCCAGGCGTTTCATTCCGTACTTTGCCTGTTTGAAACGGTTGTTGGTACTGGTTTGCGGTTTGAGCAGCTTGGCCCTTGCGGCTTTAAGGGCGCGGTAAATGGTGACGCGGCTGACTTGGTAGCGGCGTGCCAAGGAGGTGATGCTTTCCTTCCCCTGCGTGTAGGCCAGCCAAATGGCTTGGCGGTGGTGCGGGGTGAGACGTGTATTTTTGTGTATGTTCATGTTTCAGTATTCTCCTAGAAATACTGTAAACAACGCTACTAGTTTCTACACGTTATGTGGTCGAACAAAGCTTCGGTACGCTGCACCGTAAATTCCGCTATGCGCGGGCAGCCTATTTCGGACTGATTAAAGTGAATGCGCAAAGCCATCTGAAGGCGATGTGTTTGAACCTGTTGAAAGCGGCCAACAGGCTAAGTGTGTCTGTTGCCGCCTAAAAGGCGGCCCGGATGCCTGATTATCAGGTATCCGGGGAGGATTAAGGGGGTATTTGGGTAAAATCAGGAGTGATTTGGGGAGAAAACAGCCGAAAACCTGTGTTTGGGTTTTGGCTGTTGGGGGAAGTGCTTTTTTGCAAAGGTCTCAGGCACTGTATCTTGAGCGCATCAATTTTTCGGCAGTTTGCGGATGAGATTGATGAGTATGGAAGGGGTGGCAGCATTCAGCGTAGGGTAGGGAAGAAGAACATGGACAAGGGGTAGGGGGCATGGAGGATGTCCTATTAATGTTTTTATTTTATTGAGAGAATAAAAGTCTATTTGGCAAGTCGTCTGAAACAGAAATATTCGAAATGTTCATTTATTCGGTATTATTTATTGCGTAGGAACATTATTTTACAGGGTTTTTTGATACAATATCTCTACTCCGTCCCGACAATGCCGGAATGTTATTCCGCGTCCGCTCGGACGGCCTGTCATAAATAAAACAGTCATTTTCCAACAAACATCAAGGCCGCCCGCTCTATGCACGAAACTTTTTCCCTCGCACCCATCGTTATCGTCCTCCTCGTTTCCGTCATTACGGTAATTTATTGCCGTAAATTCAACATTCCTTCCATGCTCGGTTATCTTTTGGTCGGCTTTATTGCCGGTCCGGGTATGTTGAAGCTGATTCCGCAAGGTCATGCTACTGATTATTTAGGTGAAATCGGTATCGTATTCCTGATGTTCAGTATCGGTCTCGAATTCTCCCTGCCCAAGCTCAAAGCCATGCGCCGTTTGGTGTTCGGACTGGGCGGTTTGCAGGTCGTTGTGACCATGCTGTCGATTATCGGCATTTTGATGCTGATGGGTGTCAACTTTAATTGGGCGTTTGCCGCAGCCGGGGCGATGACCATGTCGTCCACGGCAATTGTCAGCCGCATCCTGTCCGAAAAAACCGAATTGGGACAGCTGCACGGTCAAATGGCGATGGGTGTCTTGTTGATGCAAGATATTGCCGTTGTACCGTTGATGATCCTGATTCCTGCGTTGTCGGGCAATGGCGAAGAAGGCAGTCTGTGGGTCGCGCTGGGTCTTGCCGGATTGAAAATGCTGGTCACGCTGGGCGTGTTGTTCGTTATCGGCAGCAAGGTAATGTCGCGCTGGTTCAGAATGGTCGCCAAACGCAAGTCGTCTGAATTGTTTATGATCAACGTCCTGCTGGTAACCTTGGGCGTAGCTTATCTGACCGAACTGGAAGGCTTGTCGATGGCATTGGGCGCATTCGTCGCCGGTATGCTGCTTTCGGAAACGGAATACCGTTTTCAGGTGGAAGACGACATCCGTCCGTTCCGCGATATTCTGCTCGGTTTCTTCTTTATCACGGTCGGCATGAAACTGGATATCCAAGCTTTAATCGGCGGCTGGCAGCAGATTCTGATTTTGCTGGCAATTTTGCTGGTATTGAAAGCATTGGTCGTCTTTTTCATCGCTTTGCATATGAAGCATCCGATTGCGGATAGCTTAAAAACAGCCCTCTATTTGGCACAAGGCGGCGAATTTGGTTTTGTGATGTTAAACATCTCCAGCAAAATCAATATGGTGTCGCCCGAGCTGGAGCAGGCAGCTACGGCAGCGATTCTGTTGTCTATGATTATTGCCCCATTTATCTTGGGCAGCAGCGATGCCATCGTCAGCCGTTTCGTCAAATCAAGCTGGGACATGAAGGCATTGGATTTGCACAGTATGTTGGTGGAAACCATGAGCAAATCCGACCACGTCCTGATTATCGGTTTCGGACGCGGCGGTCAGACCGTCGGACGTGTCTTGGCTCAGGAAAACATCCCCTTCTTCGCCCTCGACCTCGATATCGGCAGGGTTCAGGTGGCACGCAATGCCGGCGAACCGGTCTCGTTCGGCGATGCCAAACGGCGCGAAGTCTTGGAGGCGGCAGGTTTGGAGCGCGCCAAAATGGTGGTCATTACCCTGAACAATATGCACGAAACCCAGCATGTTCTCGACAATATCATGTCCTTGCATCCGAGCATGCCTGTGTATGTTCGGGCTACCAATGACGATTACGTCAAAACCTTCACGGATATGGGCGCGGAAGAAGCTGTATCCGACACCAAAGAAACCAGCTTGGTACTGGCAAGCTACGCCATGCTGGGTAATGGTGCGACCTTCAACCATGTTTATCAGACCATTGCCAACATCCGACACAGCCGCTACGCCTCTTTGGAAGGCTTGTTTGTCGGCAGTGATGATGAAAATGGATTTGACGACGGAGGCAAATCGGTATGCCGCCACGCCTTTCCTCTGACTGGAGAAGCCCACGCCATAGGCAAGACCATCCGTGATTTACCTTTGGATAACGCAGGCATCAAACTTCTATTTATCCGCCGAAACACAAGCAGGATAGAAAACCCCGACTTGGATTTCCAGCTGCAACCGAATGATATTTTGGTTGTCGCAGGCAGACAGGAGGAAATTATTTCTTTTGAAAACTGGAGTTTGCAAGGAAATACTTAATGCGATAAAAAATAAAGCTTGCACAGCGGATGCTTTTTTGATTTAATAGTGTCTTCGCAAACGCAGCGACAAGGGTGATTAGCTCAGTTGGTAGAGCGTCTGCCTTACAAGCAGAATGTCGGCGGTTCGACTCCGTCATCACCCACCAAGTTCCCTTTATTGTTGCAAAACAATGATGCGCGGTGGTAGCTCAGTTGGTTAGAGTACCGGCCTGTCACGCCGGGGGTCGCGGGTTCGAGCCCCGTCCGCCGCGCCAAATTTCAAAATACTGACATTGTCGGTATTTTTTATTTTCGGGTGATTAGCTCAGTTGGTAGAGCGTCTGCCTTACAAGCAGAATGTCGGCGGTTCGACTCCGTCATCACCCACCAAGTTTCCTTTCATTGTTGCAAAACAATGATGCGCGGTGGTAGCTCAGTTGGTTAGAGTACCGGCCTGTCACGCCGGGGGTCGCGGGTTCGAGCCCCGTCCGCCGCGCCAAATTTTAAAATACCGGCTTTGCCGGTATTTTTTTGTGCGTAAGAAACGAACGTGGAGAGGGCAGCTATTTGGTTTTCAGACGACGTCTTATAGAGATTTCACTTTAAAGCAGGATAGGTTAGAGGAATGGTCGGCTATATAGAGTCTGCAGTTGATTTACCTTGAACTTTTGAATCTTAGTAAATCGTGTTTTCTTTGAGTTAAGGTGAGGTAACGTTGTTTTGGTTTGAAGTTAATCCATTGTAGGTTCTAATTTTGTTTAGGGTCGTCTGAAAACAGAAATCCATACTGAACTGCACCCCAAAAGTTGGATACATCCCCTCCAACTCACAAGGTGCAGTTTTTTTATGAGCAAATATACATTACACTTCAAATACCAAGCCGTACTCCACTACCTGCACATACGCAGCCAACAGCGTACCGCAGACCACTACGGCATTTCCCGAACCCACCTGCGGCGATGGATACGCGCCTATCAGGAAGGCGGCATCGGCGCACTCGAACACCCCCAATCCAAAACCATGCCCCCACACCGCAAAAACCCCTTCATCGCCGACAAACCCGACCAAGAAAAAACACAGGCAGAGACCTTTGCAAAAAAGCCCTTCCCCCGACAGCCGAAACCCAAACACAGGTTTTCGTCTATTTCCGCTCCTAATTACTCCTGATTTTACCCAAATGCCCCCTTAATCCTCCCCGGATACCTGATAATCAGGCATCCGGGCCGCCTTTTAGGCGGCAACAGACACACTTAGCCTGTTGGCCGCTTTCAACAGGTTCAAACACATCGCCTTCAGATGGCTTTGCGCACTCACTTTAATCAGTCCGAAATAGGCTGCCCGGGCGTAGCGGAATTTACGGTGCAGCGTACCGAAGCTTTGTTCGACCACATAACGGGTTTTCGACAAATATCGGTTGCGTTTGGTTTGCGCTTCCGTCAGCGGACGGTTGCGGTGGGCTTTGCGCATAATGCCGTCCAGCAACTGATGGTCTTTCAGATGTTGCCGGTTTTCCTTACTGTCGTAGCCTTTGTCGGCATAGACGGTCGTGCCTTCGGCAATGCCCTCCAGCAAAGGCAACAGGTGGTTGCACTCATGGGTATTGGCGGGAGTGATGTACAGTTTCTCGATATAGCCTTCCTCATCGGTACGGGTATGTTGTTTGTAACCGAGTCTGTAGAGGCCGTTTTTCTTTGTCCAGCGGGCATCTTTGTCCTTACTCGGTGTGGTTTGTCCACTGACTTGTCCTTCCTCATCGACTTCTATGGCCTGACGCTGTTTGCTGCCGGCGGTCTGAATAATGGTGGCGTCAATGACGGCGGCGGATGCTTTCTCTATTTTTAGGCCTTTTTCGGTCAGTTGGCGGTTAATCAGTTCCAGCAATTCGGACAGGGTGTCGTCTTGCGCCAGCCAGTTTCGGTAGCGGCATAAGGTGCTGTAATCGGGGATGCTCAGTTCGTCAAAACGGCAAAACAGGTTGAAATCGATGCGGGTGATGAGGCTGTGTTCGAGTTCGGGATCGGAGAGGCTGTGCCATTGTCCGAGCAGGACGGCTTTGAACATGGACAACAGGGGATAGGCGGGACGGTCGCGGTGGTCTCGGAGATAACGGGTTCTTTGACGGTTCAGGTACTGTTCGATCGGTTGCCAATCAATCACCTGATCCAACTTCAATAGTGGGAAGCGGTCAATGTGTTTGGCAATCATGGCTTGTGCGGTTTGCTGAAAGAAGGTGCTCATGGAAAATCCCCTAAATGTCTTGGTAGGAATTTAGGGGATTTTGGGGAATTTTGCAAAGGTCTCAGGCAGAGCTTATCGAAGAGTTGTGCCATATGCGCGCAAAGGTCGCCTACCTAAAGGAGTTGAAAGCCCTCAGCCAAAAGCGGACCGAAAAGGACAAAGCCAAACCGTCCAAACACTGAGGGCGCAACACCCGCTCAAATACCTGCTGCACATCGCAAACCTGCCCAAAAGCAGCTTTTACTACCATCACCAAGACCGGCCCGACCCCGACGCAGCCGACAAAGCCCTCCTTGTCGAAACCTACCGACGACATAAAGGACGCTACGGGCAAAGGCGCATTGCCGCAGCATTGGATTGGAACCGCAAAAAAGCAGCTCGGTTGATGAGGCAGTTGGGGCTGAAAGCCAAAATACGGGCGAAAAAAGCCTACCGCCATCCCGCCATGGGCGAAATATCGGAACACCTCCTCAAACGCCGGTTCAAAGCCCAAAAGCCCAACGAAAAATGGCTGACCGACGTGACCGAACTCAAAGGGAGCGACGGCAAACTGTACCTCTCGCCAATCTTGGACTTGTTCAACCGCGAGATCGTCGCCTACGCCATGAGCCGCAGAGCCGACAGCGAAATGGTGAAGGAAATGCTCGAAAAAGCCGCACCCCGGCTGACCGGCGAAGGAACGATGCTGCATTCCGACCAGGGCGTGCTGTACCGTACGGCGGGGTATAGGGAATTGCTTGCGGAGCATTCCATGGTTCAAAGCATGTCGCGAAAGGCGAACTGCTGGGACAATGCGCCGATGGAAAGCTTCTTTGCGGTGTTGAAGACGGAGTGTTTCTATAACGCAGGAGAATTGACGGTGGACGAATTGATGAAGCAGATAGATGACTATATGGATTACTAAAACCGGGAGCGTTGCAGTCTGAAATTGAAAAAGCTGAGTCCTGTCGCATACAGAACCCAGCTTGCACAGAGCGCCTGAAAAGGCTTTTATGAGTGTCCAAGATTTGGGGGCCAGTTCATACCGGATTCTGCTTTTCAGACGACCTTTATGGTTGGCAGGAAGATAGCCTTTCCAAGCCTGACGTTTAACGCCACGCGGCGACAAACTCGTTCCAATGCTGCTTGTCCTGAGCCTGTCCGGTCAGGTAATGCTTCAGCCGTTTGACTTCCACTTCATACTCATCCGCGTCCAAAGCGCCGCTCATCAGGCGGAAGCGTAGGAACATTAAATAAGTGTTTGCCGCATCGGTTTCGCAATAATCGCGGATGTCTTTCAGACGACCTGCGTGGAACGCCTCCCAAACTTTACTGCCGTCCATGCCCAGTTTGCCGGGGAAACCGCAAAGTTTCGCCATATCGTCCAGCGGCACATTGGCACGCGGTTGGTACAGGGCGAGCAGGTCCATCAGGTCGCAATGGCGGTTGTGGTAGCGGCTGATGTAGTTGTTCCACTTGAAATCGCGGCTGTCGCCGAAATCGCCTTCGCCCATATCCCAATAACGCGCCGCCGCAATGCCGTGTATCAGCGCGCGGTAATGCAGGACGGGCAGGTCGAAGCCGCCGCCGTTCCAACTGACCAATTGCGGCGTATGGCTTTCGATAAGGTCGAAAAACTTGGCGATCATTTCCTCTTCGCTGTCGTTTATTTCGCCTATGGTGCCGACATGGATTTTGTCCTGCCCCCAACGCATACAGCAGGAAATGGCGACCACTTGGTGTAAGTGGTGTTGCATAAAATCAGAGCCGTTTTGGGCGCGGCGTTTCTGCTGGGCGAACAAGACCACCTCGTCGTCCGGCAAAGAGGCAGGCAGGTCGTACAACAGGCGGATGCCGTTCACATCAGGTACGGTTTCGATATCGAAAGCCAAAATCGGGGTCATGGGCGACTCCTCAAATTCAATCAAAACAGATTAAAACAGACAACAGGATAACGGCATTGTGGCATGTTTCCGCATTTATTGACAGTCAAATCACACCGCCGCCCCGCCATTCCATCTGCCTGTACACCTACCCAAAACACCGTCAAAACAGTAAAATCCCTCTTTTATCCCAATCCGAAACATAAGCCATGCTCACCTTCCAACAAATCATCTTCAAACTGCAAACATTCTGGGCAGACAAAGGCTGCACCGTCATCCAACCTTTCGACATGGAAGTCGGCGCCGGCACATCTCACCCCGCCACCTGCCTGCGCGCGCTCGGCCCCGAGCCTTGGTTTGCCGCCTACGTCCAACCCAGCCGCCGCCCCAAAGACGGCCGCTACGGCGACAACCCCAACCGCCTGCAACACTATTACCAATTCCAAGTCGCCCTCAAACCCGCCCCCGCCAATATCCAAGACCTCTATCTCGACTCCCTGCGCGAATTGGGCATAGACCCCAAAGTCCACGACATCCGCTTCGTCGAAGACGACTGGGAAAACCCCACCCTCGGCGCATGGGGCTTGGGCTGGGAAGTCTGGTTAAACGGCATGGAAGTAACCCAGTTTACCTACTTCCAACAAGTCGGCGGCATCGACTGCACCCCTGTACTCGGCGAAATCACCTACGGCATCGAACGCTTGGCGATGTACCTGCAAGGCGTGGAAAACGTCTATGACCTCGTTTGGGCAAAAACGCTCGACGGTAATACAGTAACTTACGGCGACGTTTACCACCAAAACGAAGTCGAACAATCCACCTACAACTTCGAATACAGCGATGCCGACTGGCTGCTGCGCCAGTTCAACGACTACGAAGCGCAAGCCAAACGCCTGCTCGCCGAAGAAAACGCCAGCCTCGCCCTGCCCGCCTACGAGCTGGTCCTCAAAGCCGGACACACCTTCAACCTATTAGACGCACGCGGCGCCATTTCAGTGACCGAACGCGCCACCTACATCGGCCGCATCCGCGCCCTCAGCCGCACCGTGGCGCAGAAATACGTCGAAAGCCGCGAGAAACTGGGCTTCCCGTTGATTAAAAAATAACGATACGTCGTCTGAAACAGGTTTTCAGACGACCTTTATTGCGTATCCATTAATACAGGCCGTACGGCATATGCAGGATTTATAAGCAGAACCTACGGACAAACAGAAAGTCTCCCATGACAACCCAAACCCTTTTAATCGAACTCCTTACCGAAGAACTCCCCCCAAAAGCCCTGAATAATTTAGGCAACCACTTCGCCACTTCTGTTGCCGAAGGCTTGGAAAAAGCGCAACTGATTGACGGCGAAGCCGAATTTACCGCCTACGCCTCGCCGCGCCGTTTGGCCGTTCAAATCAAAAACGTCAAAGCCGTTCAAGCCGATCAGAAAATCGTGAAAAAAGGCCCTGCCGTAACGAATGCCATGAAAGACGGTGCGCCGACCAAGGCTTTGGAAGGTTTTGCGCGCGGTGCAGGGGCAAAAATCGAAGACCTGACCATCGTCCACGACGGCAAACAGGATGTGTACGCCTACGAATACGTCCAAACCGGCAAACCGTTGGGCGAACTCTTGGAAGACATTATCAATCAAGCTGTTAAGAAACTGCCGATTCCGAAAGTGATGCGTTGGGGCAGCAGCACGTTTACCTTCGTGCGCCCCGTTCACGGGCTGATTGTGCTGCACGGCAGCGACATCGTAAACGTCAGCGTCTTGGGCCTGCAAAGCGGTAATCAAACCTTGGGACACCGCTTTCTGTCCAGCGGTGAAATCACCATTGAAAACGCCGACAGCTACGCCGCACAAATGCGCGAGCAAGGCAAAGTCGTCGCTTCGTTTGCCGAGCGCAAAGCCGCGATTCAGACAGCCTTGAACGAGCAGGCAGGTCGTCTGAAAGCGACCGTTGCCGCCGATGAAGCCCTGTTGGACGAAGTTACCGCGCTGGTCGAATACCCCGTTGTTTTGGAAGCTGGTTTTGAAGAACATTTCCTCGCCGTGCCGCAGGAATGCCTGATTCTGACCATGCAGCAAAACCAAAAATACTTCCCGCTGCTCGACCCAAACAGCAAGCTGATGAACCGCTTCCTGTTGGTCTCCAACCTGCAAACCGAAGACCCGTCGCACATTATCCAAGGCAACGAACGTGTCTTGCGTGCGCGTCTGTCCGATGCCGAGTTCTTCTACAAACAAGACCAAAAAGCGACTTTGGAAAGCCGCCTGCCCAAGCTGGCAAATGTGGTGTACCACAACAAAATCGGCTCGCAAGCCGAGCGTATCGAACGCCTGCAAAGCATCGCCGCCCACATCGCTAAAGCTTTAGGCGCGGACGCTGCCGCAGCCGAACGCGCCGCGCGTTTGGCAAAAGCCGACTTGGTTACCGAAATGGTCGGCGAATTCCCCGAACTGCAAGGCACGATGGGCAAATACTATGCCCGTTTGGACGGCGAAACCGAAGAAATCGCCGAAGCCGTCGAGCAACACTACCAACCGCGTTTCGCCGGCGACAATCTGCCGAACGGCAAAGTCGCTACTGCCGTTGCACTTGCCGACAAACTGGAAACCTTGGTCGGCATTTGGGGCATCGGTCTGATTCCGACCGGCGACAAAGACCCCTACGCCCTGCGCCGCGCCGCCTTGGGTATTTTGCGGATGCTGATGCAGTATGGTTTGGACGTAAACGAGCTAATTCAGACGACCTTCGACAGCTTCCCCCAAGGTTTGCTCAACGAGAAAACGTCGTCTGAAACCGCCGACTTCATGCAGGCGCGCCTTGCCGTATTGCTGCAAAACGACTATCCGCAAGACATCGTCGCCGCTGTACTCTCCAAACAGCCGCGCCGTTTGGACGATTTGACCGCCAAACTGCAAGCCGTTGCCGCGTTCAAACAACTGCCCGAAGCCGCCGCGCTCGCTGCCGCCAACAAACGCGTGCAAAACCTGCTGAAAAAAGCCGATGCCGCGCTGGGCGAAGTCAATGAAAGCCTACTGCAACAAGATGAAGAAAAAGCCCTGTATGCCGCCGCACAAGGCTTGCAGCCAAAAATTGCCGCTGCTGTTGCCGAAGGCAATTTCCAAACCGCCTTGTCCGAACTGGCCTCCGTTAAACCGCAAGTCGATGCCTTCTTCGACAGCGTGATGGTGATGGCTGAAGACCCCGCCGTAAAACAAAACCGCCTGAATTTGCTGAACCGTTTGGCAGAGCAGATGAACGCGGTAGCGGATATTGCGCTCTTGGGTGAATAATATATAGCCGTAAAAAAAGGTCGTCTGAAAACGGGAAAGCAGCTTTGTCCAACGTTTTCAGACGACCTTTTTGATTGTTTCAGGTTCGCGGTTGCGGGGTGGGGGAGCTAGGTAACCGATTTATATAGCGAACTTATTTCGTTTTCGAGATTGGCTCTACTATTTTCGTGCAAGTGGAAACCTAAAGATTAGAAATCTTGGAAATATTTAAATATTCTTGAAAGACTGAAATATAGACTTTTGTCTGTGTGGAAATGACGAAGGTGATGCAGCATGGACTTTGCTTTCAAATGTTATGGAAAAAGCTTTTAAAGTTTTCGGCATAATTTGCCGATAAAGCTTGTGCCACAAGTTTTGGTTTGCCGGACAGCATATAGTTTGGCAAGTTTGTTCTAAAAATCATCAACCCAATGCCGGCATATGATTTTTCAAAAAAACGTCGTCTGAAAATTTTTCAGACGACGTTTTTATATTTCGTCGTTCAATGGCGTTATTCTGCCGTATCAGAAGCAGCCTCTTTTTGTTCCTTGATTGTCTCCAATGCGGTAAGTTGTTCGGCGACACCTTGTTCGATTTTCGACAGGCTGGCGGATTTTGCTTCGTGGTAGGCTTCTTCTAAGGCATAGCTGAAGCCGACATCGTCTGTGCCGCCGTGGCTTTTGATGACGATGCCGCGCAGGCCGAGCAGGATGGCGCCGTTGAATTTGCGGGGATCCAGTTTGCTTTTCAAGCCTTTCAGGGCGGGGAGGGCGGCGACGGCGGCCATTTTGTTGAACAGGTTGCGTTGGAATTCCTGACGGATGGCTCCGCTCATGAATTTGACCGCGCCTTCGATGGTTTTGAGCATGATGTTGCCGACAAAGCCGTCTGCGACAATCACGTCGGCTTCGCCATATAGGACGCCATTGCTTTCGATGTTGCCGATGAAATTCAGTTTGCTGCTTTTGAGCAGTTTGAAGGTTTGTTTGACGGTGTCCGTGCCTTTGATGTCTTCGGTGCCGACGTTCAGCAGGCCGACGCGCGGGCTGCCTTTTTGCGGGTAGAGGGCTTGGAAGAGTTCGTTGCCGATGATGGCGAACTGTACGAGCTGTTCGGGCGTGCAGTCGACGTTTGCGCCCAAATCGAGGGCGAGGGTCAGGTGTTCGCTGTCGGAAGGCAGGAATTTGGCGATGGCGGGGCGGTCGATGCCGGGAATGGTTTTGAGGACGAAGCGGGCGGTCGCCATGAGCGCGCCGGTGTTGCCGGCAGAGACGGCGGCTTGCGCGGTGCCTTCTTTGACTTGGTTGATGGCAATGCGCATGGAGGAGTCTTTTTTATTTTTCAGGGCAAGCTGAGGGGCTTCGTCCATGCCGACGACTTCGGAGGCGTGGAGCACGGTAATGCGCTCCATTGGTGCGTTGGCTGCGGAGAGGGCTTGGCGGACGGCGGATTCGTCGCCGACCATAATGAGGTGTACGTCTTGCTGCTGTTTCAAAAAGGCAAGGGCACCGGGGACGGTAACTGCGAGACCTGAGTCGCCGCCCATGGCATCTACGGCCAATGTAATCATGTTGTTCTCCGGTTTTTGCCGTGAAGCGGAAGAGGGGCAGTATCGGCTGCCTCTGTGAGTTTATTCGGCTTCACAATCGGTTTCAGACGACCTTTGGACGATATGCGGTATGGAGGTCGTCTGAAAATAGGGTGTATGTGTGGTCGGGTGCTTCGGATTGAAGTGTTGCGTTCCACATTCTAATACGTTTTATGAAGATGCGCTGAAAAGAGGCGAAATCTCGTTTTATCGGTATGGTACGGATTTCGCCGTTGCCGTTCCGGGAGAAGGCGGGCTTCTCCATCACGGGTTTATTTTTTGCCTTCGGCAGCGAGGCGGTTGTGTTCGTCGATATCGAGTGCGTCCCAAGGGTAGTTGATCCACCAGTCTTCTACGGTCAGACCGCTGAAGTAGGGGATGCCTTCGGGGATTTTGCCGACTTTGGCTTTGATTTTTTCGTGCAGGACGGCAACGCCGATGGTGCCGAAATCTTCTTTTTGCAACTCGGTCAGACAGAATTCCATGGTCATGCGGCTGTCGTCGACTTCATCGACGACGAGTACGTTCTTGCCTTTCAGTACGTCAGGGACGGGGTCGAGCCATTGGACTTTTTTGACTTCTTCCGTTACCTGTCCTTCATTGTCGCTGTCGTAATAGGCGGTTGTTACGGCGTAAATCGGGATTTCCAGAAAGCAGCGCAGCATACGGGCGGGGATGAAGCCGCCACCGCCGATGGCGATCATGGCATCGTATTTGACGCCGGAGTTTTGGATTTTTTCCGCCAACGCTTTGATCACGCGGTGGATATCGTCGTAGGTGTACCAGATTTTCTGTTTCATGGCGATTCCCGATTGGATTGGGTGTATCAGTTTGAACTGTGAGGATTTCGTGCCGAGTGTTGAGATGGATTCAGGCATGCAGTCGGGCAGTTCGGATGTAATGTAAAAAAGCCAGCATTGCATGGCAATATTCTGGCTTTTTCAGTCAGTCGAATAAGATTATTCGCCTTTGGCTTTCACTACTTTACGACCGCGGTACATGCCGTTGGGGGAAATGTGGTGCGGGCGGTGTACTTCGCCGGTTACGCTGTCAACAGACAGAGAAGGCGCGGTCAAAGCGTCGTGAGAGCGGTGCATACCGCGTTTAGAAGGGGATTTTTTGTTTTGTTGAACGGCCATTTCAAGCTCCTAGATAAATAAAACTGTGTCCTGGTTAACTGCTTTTCAAACCTGCTAAAACAGCAAAAGGGTTGGGTTTGTCCTGATTGACTTGTTCCAGCGCGGCGTTGTCGCAGTTTTCGTGGCGCGGGGAGAAGGGGAGCGACATTAGGATTTGGTCTTCCACCAACCTGCGTACGTCGAGTTCTTTCTCAATCGGCATGCCTTCCAACTCTTCGTCGGCAAGCATTGCTTCATCCAAGTCCTCTTCATTGGCGAACAAAACAATGCGGCTGGTTTCGTCGAGCGTAAACGGTATGGGGCGGATACATCGTTGGCAAATCAGCGGCATATCGGCTTTGACGTTTAAATCGAGAAACAAACGCTGCAGTCGGTCGCGTCCGCCGCTCAGCGTAAACGACACTTTGGTCTGTTTGTCGGCCGGATAATCGTGCGAACGGACTCGTTCGTCCAATTCCTCAAGCAGGAAGCTGCCTTGCAGGGTCTGCTTTTCGGAGGCGAAAACTTCTGGGTCAATCAAATTAGGGTCTGACATAAACGGGGTATGATATAATTTCGACAGTCTAACGTCAATATTTTTAAGCAAAATATGAATGCAAAACTGCCTTTGATATTGGGTTCGGGTTCGGTGTTCCGCCGCGCGCAGCTTGAGCGTTTGGGTATTGATTTCCAAACTGTCGCGCCTGATTTCGACGAAACGCCTGCTGCGGGTGAAAACGCGGCGGATACTGCCTTGCGTTTGGCGGAAGGGAAGGCGCGTTCGCTGGCGGCTCGATTTCCTGCCGCGTTGGTGATCGGTGCGGACCAAGTGGCGTGGTGCAATGACCGCCAGTTGGGCAAGCCGATGAACGTCGCAAATGCACAACAAATGCTCAGGGATTTGAGCGGCAGAAAGATTGAATTTTACAGCGCAATCGTGCTTTTGAATACTGCTTCGGGCCGTATTCAGCGTCATGTCGATAACACGTCGGTCTTGATGCGCGCGCTGACAGACGGGCAGATTGAGCGTTATCTGGCGCGCGAGCCGGACGCGGTTTACTGCGCGGGTGCGGCGAAGAGCGAGGGCTTGGGCGCGGCGTTGCTGGAGCGCATAGACAGCAGCGACCCGAACGCGCTTATCGGTTTGCCCATCTTCAAACTGGTCGAGTTTTTAAAAAACGAAGGCGTAGAAATCATTTAGGTCGTCTGAAAACAGCCGTATGACGGTTTCAGACGACCTTCCGTATAGGAAACCCATCATGTCCCCGATTCTTTACCTGATTCCCACCCCTTTGGGTGCGCCCGATACCCCCTGCCTGCTGCCGCACGAACAGACGCAGATTACCGGCTTGACCGATTTCGTAGTTGAGGCCGAAAAAACCGCCCGCGCACATCTGAAACATTTGGGCATCACGACTCCCATCCGCGAGCTAAACCTGCAAACCCTCAACGAACACACCGACCTGAAAACCCTGCCCGAGCTTTTGAAACCTTTGCAGGAAGGGCGCAGCATGGGCATTCTCAGCGAAGCAGGCTGTCCCGCGGTTGCCGATCCCGGCGCGAATCTGGTGGCGTTGGCGCACCGACACGACTATGAAGTCCGTCCGCTGGTCGGCCCGTCCAGCCTGTTGCTGGCGTTGATGGCGTCAGGGGCGAACGGGCAGAATTTCGCGTTTAAAGGCTATCTGCCGTCGGAGAAAAGTGAGCGTATCGCCGCTTTGAAGAGCTTGGAGCAGCGTTCCCGTCAGCAAAACGAAACCCAGATTTTTATCGAAACGCCTTACCGCAACGATGCGCTGCTCGCCGACGCACTGGAAACCTTGTACCCTGAAACCCGCCTCTGCACCGCAACCGACCTGACTTTGCCGACACAGGAAATCATCAGCCAAACCGTTGCTGCTTGGCGGAAAATGAAAACGCTACCGAATTTGAAAAAACGCCCGACGATATTTGTGTTGCACGCGGGCTAGGGGCGGGCGGTTTGTCGGATTAGCCCGCCATACTGGGAAAGGTCGTCTGAAAATCTTGTATACAAGGTTTTCAGACGACCTTTGCTTTATCTAAAGCTTATCCCTGCTTCAACATCATGCTGCCCATTTGACCCAGCCCATCGCCCAAGTCAGCAGAATCAATCCGCCGAAGACGATACGGTAGTAGGCAAACGGAACGTAGTTTTTGCTGGACACGAATTTCAGCAGCGATTTAATCGCCAAGAGGCCTGCCAAGAAGGCGGCGATGAAACCGACGGCAATCAGGCCGACATCTTGCAAAGTAAAAAGTTTGTAGTTTTTCAATACGTCATAGCCGGTAGCGGCAATCATCATCGGCACGGCGAGGAAGAAAGAAAATTCGGTCGCAGCTTTGCGCTCGATGCCCCACAGCATACCGCCAATAATCGTACTGCCCGAACGCGAAGTCCCCGGCACCAGCGCGCACACTTGGGCGCAACCGACCACAAGCGCATCAATCGGACGCATTTCATCCACGCTTTTGACTTTCGGCTTGATTGTGCTTTGGCGTTTTTCGACCCATAAAATAAAAAATCCGCCCAATACCAACATGGTGGCGACGGTAATTGGGTTAAATAAATATTCTTTAATTTGTTTGCTGAACAGCAAACCTACGACTGCGGCAGGTACAAACGCGACGGCAAGGTTCAACACGAAGCGGTTGGCGGCACGGTCTTTACCCAGTCCGGACAAAACGGAAGTGAAACGCTGACGGTATTCAAAAATCACGGCAAGTACCGCGCCCAGTTGGATGGCGATTTCAAATACTTTGCCGTTGCTGTGGAAATTGAGCAAGTCGCCCAATACAATCAAGTGGCCGGTACTTGAAATCGGCAGAAATTCCGTCAAACCTTCCACAATGCCCATAATCAGGGCTTTTAATAAAGTTAAAATGTCCATATTGCTTTCTTTTTTGGTTTTCAGACGACGTTTGCCTGTCTGGATTTCAGGATAAAGCGGTATCAGAATCAGAAAACTGCTGCGGGATGGCGGTGTTTGCACCATCCCTCAGCAGTATCGTTTTTATGGATTTTATAGTGGATTAACTTTAAACCAGTACGGCAAGGCGAGGCAACGCCGTACTGGTTTAAAGTTAATCCACTATACGCCGCCCAAAACAAACAGACAGTTCGGAAACCGTCTTATCTTTAGCGATCATTCCGAAACTGTCTGGATAAATTCCGTCAGCGCGCGGCTTTAGAAGCTGCTTTGCCGCCGGAACGCTCTTGGCGGACTTTGTTAATCAGCTCGCCTATGGTTTTCTGCCCATTCTCCCAATCGCTGCTGAATATGACCCGATATTTGCCGCCGACGATGACGTCCGGCGTACCTTCGATACGGTAAGTCTCGGTCAGGCTTTGCATTTTTTTAGCGGCTGCGAGGCTCGCGGGTGCGTCGTATGCGGCAATCAGTTTTTTGCTGTCAAAGCTTTTTTGTGCCGCCGCCCAGCTTTTGAAAGTGGCGGTATCCGCCAAATTGATTTTCTGTTCGTGTACGGCTTTGAAAATAGCGGGGTTTGCCTGATACTTCAAACCCGAAGCGTTAACCGCTGCAGCAACCCGCGCCAAGCCCAACATTTCAGGCATCCAGACGACGTGTTCGGTACGCAGGTAAACATCTTTCGGGAAAGTTTTGCTGTATGACAGCAAGACGGGATCAAAGTTTTGGCAATGTACGCAGAAATAGCCGAAAAATTCCAAAACTTCGATTTTGGATGCGTCTTGTTGCGGAATCGGTTTTTTCAAAACCGTGTAATCCACGCCTTCGACCGCAGCCTGCGCACTTGCGGAAAAGGCAAGCACGAGACTGAGGAGTACGGCTGCCGGTTTGATTGTCCGTTTCATTGCCGCCTCCTTATTGAGCCGAACGCATCAGGCTGTTGATATTGTGTTTTTGCAAGTCTTTCTGAATGTTTTTCGCGGCTTCAGACGACATGCTGTTGCTTTGTACGCGGTAAACGGTTTTGTCGCCGTTGGTGCGCTCGACCACTTTGGACGAAATGCCCAGCATGGCGAGTTTGGCACGTTGCGCGTCGGCGCTGTTGCGGTCGGCGTACGAACCCATTTGCAGGATGACTTTTTTACCGCCTTCTGCTGCTTTGGTCTCAGCTTTAGCATTGTCGGCTTTGGCGGATGATTTTTCCGCGTCGGCTTTCTTCGCTTCTTTCGCCGCACCTTTATTCGCTTCCTGACGGGCTTTTTCGATGCTGCCGCTATTCAAGATTTGTTCGGGAGTCGGTTTGTTGGTTTTTTTAGCAGTTTCGGTTTTTTTGGCTTCGGCGGCTTTTTTCTCTGCCGCTTTTTTCTCGGCAAGTTTGCGCTCGGCGCGCGCTTTTTGTTTGTCGGTCAACTCAGCTGCCTTTTGGGCTTTATCGGCGGCCTCTTTGTCGGCTTTGGCTTTTTCGGCGCGTTTTTTCGCAAGCTCTGCCTTTTTCTCGGCAAGTTTTTGTTTCAACTCGCGTTCGGCAGCATCTTGGTCTTCTTTTTCAGCTTCGCGCAGGGCTTTTTCAGCCTCGCGGGCTTCATCTTCTGCTTCGCGGACGGCACGTTCTTTTTCCGCTTTTTCTTTGTCTGCGCGCTCTTTGTCGGCTTTGGCTTTATCTGCCTTTTCTTGCGCTTCTTTCTCAGCGCGTTCTTTTTCTTTGGCTGCGGCATCGTCGTCAGCCTCGCTGCGTTTCACCTCAGGCTTGGTCTCTTCGGTCGGACGCTCTTTCTCTACGGGAACAACGACAGGCGGTTCTTCCGTTTCAGGCTTGGCTTCAGGCTTAGCCTCAGGTTTGGATTTTTCCTGCGGCTTGAGGATTTCAGGCTCGGTTTGCTGTTTTTGCGGCTCGGTCGCGCCTTTAAAGGCGTTCGGCGTGTCTTGATTCAGAAAATACAGGATACCCCCGATCACGCCGGTAGCGAGGAGGAGGCCGAAGAAAAAGCCGAAAAGGCCTTTGCCGTATTGAGTGTTCTTATTCATGAGATACCTATATTGATGATGCCGTTCAGACGACCTTTTGGCGGCAGATGAATCTGCTGCTGCCATCGGCAGGGACGGGTCATTTTATCAATATCCTTTATATTGGGCAAAAATGCGCCATTTGTTTACATGCTTTTTACGAAAACCGCCGTGATGTTAGGACGTGCTGACAATTTATCAAAAACAGATTTTTTCTGATAAAACAGAATATTCCGCATTTCAAACACCAGCAGGACCTAATACGTCTGAGTTTTTTACCTTAAATTTTCCGTTTTCAGTATTCAAGGTCGTCTGAAAAATCTTACAACGCGCGGCGGAAGCTGACGGCTTTCAAAACGTGGCTTCTGCCGACTTCTTCATCTCCCGCCAAATCTGCCAGCGTACGCGCCACGCGCATGATGCGGTGGAAACTGCGGGCGGAGAGTGAAAGTTTTTCCAACAGGTTGCCCAAGGCTTCCTGCGCTTCTTTTTGGATGCGTGCGGACGTGTCGAGTTCACTGACGCTCAAGGCGGCATTCACTTTGCCTTGCCGCGCGTATTGTTTGTCGCGGGCGGCGATCACGCGCGCCAACACGACGGCGCTGCTTTCTCCTGCTTCCTGCTGCATCAGTTCGGCGGCGGACAGGCTCGGAACTTCGATGGTCAAATCGATGCGGTCGAGCAGCGGGCCGGAAATTTTGCTGCGGTAACGTGCGACACTTTCGGGCGTGCAGCGGCAGGGTTTGACGGGATGCCCGAGATAACCGCAAGGACAAGGGTTCATGGCGGCGACAAGCTGAAATTTGGCGGGATAGACGGCTTGACGCGCCGCGCGGGAAATGTGGATTTCGCCGTTTTCCAACGGTTCGCGCAAAACTTCCAAAACTTTGCGATCAAACTCGGGCAGCTCGTCCAAAAATAAAACGCCGTGATGCGCCAATGAAATCTCGCCCGGACGCGGGTCGGAACCGCCGCCGACCATGGCTGCCGAGCTGGCGCTATGGTGCGGGCTGCGGAAAGGACGGTGGCTGTCGAGTTGTTGCTGATGATTGGGCAGGAGCGAACGCAAAGCCCATACTTCGACCAATTCGTCTTCGGTCAAAGGCGGCAGGATGCCGGGCAGCCGTTGGGAAAGCATGGATTTGCCCGTTCCCGGCGGCCCCATCATTAAGAGGCTGTGTCCGCCCGCGGCAGCGATTTCCAAAGCAAGGCGGGCGGTGTGTTGACCTTTGACATCGATGAGGTCGGGCAGTTTGTCGTTTTCAGACGACCTCTGCGGAACTTGGCAGGCGGTTTGCGCCAAGGGTTCGATGCCGTTCAAATGGGCAGCGACTTCACCCAACGAACGCGCACCGTAAACGGTAATGCCGCGCATCACGGCGGCTTGTTCCGCGTTTTCCTGCGGCAGGACGAAAGAGCGTCCTGCCTGCATACCCTGCCACGCCATCGCCAACGCGCCGCGCACGGGGCGCAACATGCCGGAAAGCGCCAATTCGCCGGCAAACTCGTATTGCGCGAGCTTTTCGGGTGCGATTTGTCCGGATGCGGCGAGGATACCCAACGCAATCGGCAGGTCGAAACGTCCCGATTCTTTAGGCAGGTCGGCAGGGGCTAGGTTGACGGTGATTTTTTTGGCTGGGAAGTCGAAACCGCTTTGGATGATGGCGGCGCGCACGCGGTCGCGGCTTTCTTTGACTTCGGTGTCGGGCAGTCCGACGATGTTGAAATGAGGCAGGCCGTTGGCAAGGTGGGCTTCCACTTCGACCAACGGCGCATTCATGCCGCTCAAGGCGCGGCTGTAAACCAAGGCAAGCGACATGTTTCAGACGACCTTATTCGCCGGCTTCGGTTTGCTGTTTGATTTCTTCGACGGCTTCTTGGGCTGCGGCTTGCGCGGCTTCCAATGCGGTCTGCTCAGGCTCTTGCGCGGCTTCAAGTTTTGCCAGACGCTCTTCCAGCTCGACCAATTTGGTGCGGGTTTTGATCAAAACCTGCTGCTGGATGTCGAATTCTTCGCGCGTAACCAAATCCATGCGGTTGAACGCGCTTCCGAGCATGGCTTTGACGTTTTTCTCCATGTCTTTGGCGGGGCTGTTGGCGATGGTTTCGCTGATTTTTGCGCTGACTTCTTCAAAGAGTTGTTTGCCGAACATAATCCGTATCCTTTATATCAGAATATATAAAATTCAAGCGGCTATTGTATAAGGAAAAAGGTCGTCTGAAAACGGGTATAGCAGGCTTGCCTAGCTGTAATCCGTGTTTCAGACGACCTCGGTAATGAGTATAAAAGTAGCGTGGGCTTTCCCTGCGAAAAATATATCGGTCTATTCTGTTTCTTGGGCGAAGCCCATGCTGAGGTTGAGGTGCGCGTTTTATTCAAATCCATAATAAAAGGTCGGCGGATTCGCATTTGAAGTGCAACTTTCCCTAACAGGAAAAGGCCAGTATGCGGTAGCATACGGCCTTTCCTGCAAGAAAGATTGCCATGAGCTACACGCAACTGACCCAAGACGAACGATACCACATCCAATACCTGTCCCGCCACTGCACCATCGCCGAAATCGCCAAACAGCTTAACCGACACAAAAGCACCATCAGCCGCGAAATCAGACGGCACCGCACCCAAGGGCAGCAATACAGCGCCGAAAAGGCCCAGAAGCAGAGCCGGTCTATCAAGCAGCGTAAGCGACAACCCTATAAGCTCGATTCGCAGCGGATTCAACACATCGACACCCTTATCCGCCGCAAACTCAGTCCTGAACAAGTATGCGCCTACCTGCGCAAACACCACCAAATCACGCTCCACCACAGCACCATTTACCGCTACCTTCGCCAAGACAAAAGCAACGGCGGCACGTTGTGGCAACACCTCAGAATATGCAGCAAACCCTACCGCAAACGCTACGGCAGCACATGGACCAGAGGCAAAGTGCCCAACCGTGTCGGCATAGAAAACCGACCCGCTATCGTCGACCAGAAAACCCGCATCGGCGATTGGGAAGCCGACACCATCGTCGGCAAAGGACAGAAAAGCGCATTACTGACCTTGGTCGAACGCGTTACCCGCTACACCATCGTCTGCAAATTGGATAGCCTCAAAGCCGAAGACACTGCTCTGGCAGCCGTTAGGGCATTAAAGGCACATAAAGCCAGAGTGCACACCATCACTATGGATAACGGCAAAGAGTTCTATCAACACACCAAAATAGCCGAAGCATTGAAGGCGAAAACCTATTTTTGCCGCCCCTACCATTCTTGGGAGAAAGGGCTGAATGAGAACACCAACGGACTCATCCGCCAATATTTCCCCAAACAAACCGATTTCCGAAACATCAGCAATCGGGAGATACGCAGGGTTCAAGATGAATTGAACCACCGGCCAAGAAAAACACTTGGCTACGAAACGCCAAGTGTTTTATTCTTGAATCTGTTCAAACCACTGATACACTAGTGTTGCACTTGAAATCCGAATCCAAGGTCGTCTGAAAATGCGGGTAGCGAGTTTTTTAAAACTACTATTTCGTTTTCAGACGACCTTTTGAATAGGTACGTTTTAATCAAACAGCAAAATCAGAAGCAAAGTAACCGCAATCACGCCCAGCCACATGCTTTGCCGCTGCTGCACTTTGACCAAATGGATATAGGCATCGCGCATTTCCTGCTGGCGGTTTTCGTCAACCAGCGCGCTGATTTTGCGCGGCAGGGAAGGGATGATTTGTGCCCAGTCGGGGGCTTCGTTTTTGAGGTTGCGCAAAAAGGCTTTCGGGCCGACCTGTTCGTTCATCCACTTCACTAAAAACGGTTTGGCGGTTTTCCACAAGTCCAAATCGGGATCAAGCTGCCGTCCCAAGCCTTCGATGTTGAGCAGCGTTTTTTGCAGCAGTACAAGCTGCGGTTGGATTTCGACATTGAAGCGGCGGCTGACTTCAAACAGGCGCATCAGTACCAAACCGAAGGAAATTTGCGAAATCGGTTTGTTGAACACCGGCTCGCACACGGCGCGGACAGCAGCTTCCAATTCTTCCGCGCGCGTGTCGGCGGGCACCCAGCCCGATTCGATGTGGGCTGTGGCGACGCGGTGGTAGTCGCGGTTGAAAAAGGCGAGGAAGTTGATGGCGAGATAGCGCTTGTCGTAGTCGGTCAGCGTGCCGACGATGCCGAAATCGAGGGCGATGTAGCGATTGTCGGCGGCGACCAAAATGTTGCCGGGGTGCATATCGGCATGGAAAAAGCCGTCGCGGAAGACTTGCGTGAAGAAGATTTCCACGCCGTAATCGGCGAGTTTGTGCAAATCGATGCTGTCGGCTTTGAGTTTGGCGATTTCGGATACCGGCGTGCCGTCCATCCATTCGATGGTCAGCACGTCGCTGGTGCAGTAGTCGTAAAACACTTTAGGCACAATCAGCATATTGCTGTTTTGGAAATTGCGTCCAAGTTGGCTGGCATTGGCGGCTTCGCGCATCAAGTCCAACTCGTCATGCAGATATTTGTCGAATTCCGCCACCACCTCTCGCGGTTTCAAACGCTTGCCGTCGGCAAACAGACGCTCAACCCACGCCGCGCCGAAGCGCATCAGCGACAAATCCTGTTCGATGACGGGCAAAAGGTTGGGGCGCAAGACTTTGACCGCCACTTGTTCGCCCGAATGCAGGCGGGCTTTGTGTACTTGCGCGATGGACGCACTGGCGACGGGTTCGGTTTCAAATTCAGCATACAGCGTTTCGATGGATTGCCCCAGCGATTTTTCGATTTGCTCCCGTGAAAGTTGTGCGTCAAACGGCGGGACTTTGTCTTGCAGCTTTGCCAGTTCGACCGCGTAATCATGCGGAATCAAATCGGGGCGCGTGGACAGAACCTGTCCGAACTTGATGAAAATCGGTCCTAAGCTCTCCAATGCCAAACGAAGTCGCACGGCAGGCGGTTCGTTTTCAAATTCAGACGACTGCGGCAGCATTTTCAACAGCGTCCGCGCCCAGCCCGGACGGACAAGCGCGGCAAACAGCTCTGCGAGGTGGTAGAGGTAAAGCGTGCGGAGGATGGTTTTGATGCGTTTGAGCCGTTTCATGAGGATATATTGATATTGCGCGACAGTCGGTAATGCGGGAATTATATAGGAAACGGCAGGCCGTTGGCGGGCTGGTTTTTGAAAATGTCGTCTGAAAATGAAGCAAGGTAGTTTTAAGGCGGAATTTGGGTTGATCCGTTTTGGGTGTTGTTTAATTACTGAAAAATTGTGCGGATTGTTTTGGTATTAGGAAAGATAGTTTCAAGGTTTGAAAACAAGATTTTTTAATAGATTTTCATAATATTTTGTTTTACATGGTATTTTGATTGGCGTGTCCGCATTGTGCGGTGAACCTGTTTGCGCTGCCTTTGCAAGTGGGAATTTTTACGGTATGCTGGATTGGATTATTTACAAATCAATAGGATTTTTTTACTTATCTTGTTGTAATTGAAAATGATTTGTTCCGCGTATCCGTAAAAACGCGAGAATTTCCGCTGTATTTTAATTAGAAAAATGTTTGGGCGTGGATTGCCTGCAATTTCATCAGCCCGTGATTTTGAAGTTTTAGATGAGGAATAGTACATGAATCCCATGTATATCACTTTTGCAATCTATCTGATTGCCGTTCTCTTGATTGGTCTGGCCGCGTATTTCTCCACGCGCAATTTCGATGATTATATTTTGGGCGGGCGCAGCTTGGGTCCGTTTGTTACGGCGATGTCGGCGGGTGCGTCCGATATGTCGGGCTGGCTTTTGATGGGTTTGCCCGGCGCGATTTATTTGAGCGGTTTGAATGAGGCTTGGATTGCCATCGGTTTGGTGATCGGCGCGTATTTCAACTGGCTTTTGGTGGCGGGCCGTCTGCGCGTACATACCGAATATGCCAACAATGCGCTGACGCTGCCTGATTATTTCTTCCACCGCTTCGGCGCGGGCGGACATTTGATGAAAGTGGTTTCCGCGCTGATTATCTTGTTTTTCTTCACGATTTATTGTGCTTCGGGCATTGTGGCGGGTGCAACTTTGTTCCAAAGCCTGTTTGAAGGCATGACTTACAATCAGGCGATGTGGCTGGGTGCGGGTGCGACCATTGCCTATACCTTCTTGGGCGGCTTTTTGGCGGTAAGCTGGACGGATACGCTGCAAGCTTCTTTGATGATTTTTGCGCTGATTTTGACGCCGGTAATGGTGTATCTGGGTCTGGGTGGTGCAGATCAAATGTCTGCCGCAATTCAAAATGTTGCCGCAAGTACAGGCAAGGAATACGGCAGTCTGTTTGCCGGTACGACCGTCATCGGCATTATTTCCACCGCCGCATGGGGCTTGGGCTATTTCGGTCAGCCGCACATTTTGGCGCGCTTTATGGCGGCTGAAAGCGCGAAATCGCTGGTGTCCGCACGCCGCATCGGTATGACTTGGATGGTGTTGTGTCTGGCAGGCGCAGTGGCGGTCGGTTATTTCGGCATTGCGTATTTTGGTGCCAATCCCGACCAAACCGCTTCCATGCACGGCAACCACGAACGTATCTTCATCGCGCTTTCTACTTTATTGTTCAACCCTTGGATTGCAGGCATTATTTTGAGCGCGATTTTGGCGGCGGTCATGTCCACTTTGTCTTGCCAGCTTTTGGTTTGCTCCAGCGCGATTACCGAAGACTTCTACAAAGGCTTTTTGCGTAAAAATGCGCCGCAAAAAGAGCTGGTGTGGGTGGGTCGTCTGATGGTGTTGGCGATTGCTGTGATCTCCATCCTGATTGCGTCCGACCCCGAAAGCAAAGTTTTGGGCTTGGTGTCTTATGCGTGGGCAGGTTTCGGCGCGGCGTTCGGCCCGATTGTGATTCTGTCGGTATTGTGGAAACGCATCACTGCATACGGCGCTTTGTCGGGCATGATTGCCGGCGCGCTGACTGTGGTGGCGTGGGCGGAGTGGGTCAAAAAACCTGCTTTGGCGGCACATGAAACCGGTCTTTTGACCATGTACGAAATCGTCCCCGGCTTCATTGCCTGCTTGGTGGTCGCTATTATCGTTTCACTTGTCGACAAAGAGCCGTCTCGTGAAATCCAAGAACGTTTTGAAAAAGCGGATGCGGAATACCGCGAGGCGAAATAAGTGTTTTCAGACGACCTGCCGTTGACCGTAGGTCGTCTGAATTTTTATACGGGAAGGCAGGTTTTATTTTTATATTGATGCTCATGCGGATAATGCACTCTTTGGGCTTTATCTGCTTTTTATCAAAGCAAAAAATCCTGTTTTTGAGATAAATTGCTTGTCCGACCCTTATAAATTTATTAAGATATTATCTATATGCTTTAAATCTTTTCAGACGACCTCGAAAAGGGATGAGGTCGTCTGAAAATCATCATAAAAACTTTGGAGAACCTTAAAATGTTTGACTTTGCTTTTCCGACACAAACGCCACTGCGCCAAGCGATTACCGATGCTTACCGCCGCGACGAAATCGAAGCCGTTCAGGATATGCTGCAACGCGCACAGATGAGCGATGAGGAGCGTCGGGCAGCGTCCGAACTCGCACGCCGCTTGGTTACGCAGGTTCGCGCCAGCCGCACCAAAGCCAGCGGCGTGGATGCACTGATGCACGAGTTCTCGCTCTCCAGCGAAGAAGGCATTGCGCTGATGTGTCTGGCGGAGGCTTTGCTGCGCATTCCTGATAATGCGACGCGCGACCGCCTGATTGCCGACAAAATTTCCGAAGGCAACTGGAAAAGCCATTTGAACAACAGCCCGTCCCTGTTCGTCAACGCCGCCGCGTGGGGCTTGCTGATTACCGGAAAACTGACCGCGCCGAGCGACAAGCAGATGGGTTCGGCTTTGAACCGCCTCGTCAGCAAAGGCGGCGCCCCCCTGATCCGCCAAGGCGTGAACTACGCCATGCGCCTGTTGGGCAAGCAGTTTGTTACCGGACAAACCATTGAAGAAGCGCTGCAAAACGGCAAAGAGCGCGAAAAAATGGGCTACCGCTTCTCCTTTGATATGTTGGGCGAAGCCGCTTTTACCCAAGAAGATGCCGACCGTTATTACAACGACTACGTTCAAGCCATTCACGCCATCGGCAAAGATGCTGCCGGACAAGGTGTGTACGAAGGCAACGGCATTTCCGTCAAACTTTCCGCCATCCATCCGCGCTACTCGCGCGCCCAACACGAACGCGTGATGAGCGAACTCTTACCTCGTCTGAAAGAGCTGTTCCTTTTGGGTAAAAAATACGATATCGGTATCAATATCGATGCTGAAGAAGCCAACCGTTTGGAGCTGTCTTTGGATTTGATGGAAGCACTCGTTTCCGACCCCGATTTGGCAGGTTACAAAGGCATCGGCTTTGTCGTTCAGGCATACCAAAAACGCTGCCCCTTCGTCATCGACTATCTGATTGACCTTGCCCGCCGCAACAACCAAAAACTGATGATCCGCCTCGTTAAAGGCGCGTACTGGGACAGCGAAATCAAATGGGCGCAAGTGGACGGCCTGGACGGCTATCCGACCTACACCCGCAAAGTCCATACCGACATCTCCTACCTCGCCTGCGCGCGCAAACTGCTGGACGCGCAAGACGCCGTGTTCCCGCAATTCGCCACCCACAACGCCTACACCTTGGGCGCGATTTACCAAATGGGCAAAGGCAAAGACTTTGAACACCAATGCCTGCACGGCATGGGCGAAACCTTGTACGACCAAGTGGTCGGCCCGCAAAACTTAGGCCGCCGCGTGCGCGTGTACGCCCCGGTCGGTACACACGAAACCCTGCTTGCCTACTTGGTGCGCCGCCTGTTGGAAAACGGCGCGAACTCGTCGTTTGTCAACCAAATCGTCGATGAAAACATCAGCATCGACACGCTGATCCGCAGCCCGTTCGACACCATCGCCGAACAAGGCATCCACCTGCACAACGCCTTGCCGCTACCGCGCGATTTGTACGGCAGGGGTCGTCTGAATTCCCAAGGCGTCGATTTCAGCAACGAAACCGTGTTGCAACAGCTTCAAGAAAAACTCAACCGCGCCGCCGCGCAAGACTTCCATGCCGCATCCATTATCAACGGCAAAGCCCGCGATGTCGGCGAAGCGCAACCGATTAAAAACCCCGCCGACCACGACGACATAGTCGGCACAGTCAGCTTTGCCGATGCTGCGCTTGCCCAAGAAGCGATTGGCGCAGCCGTTGCCGCGTTCCCCGAATGGAGCGCAACGCCTGCCGCCGAGCGCGCTAATTGCTTGCGCCGTTTCGCCGATTTGCTGGAGCAGCACACCCCCGCGCTGATGATGCTTGCCGTGCGCGAAGCAGGTAAAACGCTGAACAACGCCGTCGCCGAAGTGCGCGAAGCCGTCGATTTCTGCCGCTACTACGCAAACGAAGCTGAAAACACCCTGCCCAAAGATGCCAAAGCCGTCGGTGCCATCGTCGCCATCAGCCCGTGGAACTTCCCGCTCGCCATCTTTACCGGCGAAGTCGTTTCCGCATTGGCAGCCGGCAACACCGTTATCGCCAAACCTGCCGAACAAACCAGTCTGATTGCCAGCTACGCCGTTTCCCTGATGCACGAAGCAGGCATCCCGACTTCCGCCTTGCAGCTTGTCCTCGGCGCAGGCGATGTCGGCGCAGCGCTGACAGGCGACCCGCGCATCGGCGGCGTGATTTTCACCGGCTCGACCGAAGTGGCGCAACTGATTAACAAAGCCCTTGCCAAACGCGACGACAGCCCCGTATTGATTGCCGAAACCGGCGGTCAGAATGCCATGATTGTCGATTCCACCGCGCTGCCCGAGCAGGTTTGTTTGGACGTGCTCAACTCCGCCTTTGACAGCGCGGGACAACGCTGCTCCGCCTTGCGTATCCTTTGCGTCCAAGAGGACGTTGCTGACAAGATGCTCGCCATCATCAAAGGCGCGATGGACGAATTGGTCGTCGGCAAACCCGTTCAGCTCACCACCGACGTAGGCCCCGTCATCGATGCCGAAGCGCAGCAAAACCTGCAATCGCACATCAACAAAATGAAAGGCGTTGCCAAGTCTTACCACGAAGTCAAAGCCGCCTCCGACGTTGATCCTGCGAAATCCACTTTCGTGCTGCCGATTTTGTTCGAACTCAACAATTTGAACGAACTCACCCGCGAAGTCTTCGGTCCCGTCCTGCACGTTGTCCGCTACCGTGCCGACGAACTTGACCAAATCATCGACCAAATCAACAGCAAAGGCTACGCGCTCACCAGCGGCGTACACAGCCGTATCGAAGGTACGGTCAAACGCATCCGCGAACGCATCGAAGCGGGTAACGTTTACGTCAACCGCAACATCGTCGGCGCCGTCGTCGGCGTACAACCGTTCGGCGGACACGGTATGTCAGGTACAGGTCCGAAAGCAGGCGGTTCGTTCTATCTGCAAAAACTGACCCGCATCCCCGAATGGGTTGCCCCGCCGCTGAGCCGTATCGGACAAGCGGACGAAGTCGCGCTCAAACGCCTTGAAGCCCTGATTCACAAGCTGCCGTTTAATGCGGAAGAGAAAAAAGCAGCGGCATCAGCATTGGGACACGCCCGCATCCGCACCCTGCGCCAAGCAGAATCCGTCTTGGTCGGACCGACCGGCGAACGCAACGCCATGAGCTGGCGCGCGCCCAAACGCGTCTGGGTACACGGCGGCAGCCTCCTGCAAGCCTTCTGCGCCCTGACCGAACTTGCCGCCGCAGGCATCGTAACCGTCGTCGAACCCGACAGCCCGCTTGCCTCCTACACCGCCGACCTCGAAGGCCTGTTGCAAGTCAACAGCAAACCTGAAAGCACGGGTGTGCACCACGTCGCCGCCCTAAGCCCGCTGGACAGCAGCCGCAAGCAAGAGCTGGCAAAACGCGACGGCGCACTCATCCGCATCCTCCCGTCCGAACAAGGCTTAGACATCCTGCAAGTGTTTGAAGAAATTTCTTGCAGCGTCAATACCACAGCCGCCGGCGGCAACGCCAGCCTGATGGCCGTTTCTGACTAAAAGGACTGAATAAACGCCAGAGCGTTTGAACAAAGGTCGTCTGAAAACGTTAGCAAAACCCGCTAAGTCCGTTTTCAGACGACCTTTTTCTGTAAATTAAAATAAGCAGGGCAGATATTGTTTTTCCGTCAGGTATTGATGGTTAACCTACCGTCGTTATTTCCGTACGGCTGGGAATTCGGAAATTTGAAGTTGCAGCAGCTTTGAGATATTTCCGCAATGCAGAGACCCGGATTCCCGCCTGCGCGGGAATGACGGCAACGGCGGTTTCAGACGACTTTTATGGGCTGATGATAAAGTTTATCCGGAAGTATGAAAACAGGTCGTCTGAACCCCCAACCCCGTTTTCAGACGACCCCGATATTTATTCTGCCCAATCCTGCGTTTCTTCCGAATCGCTCTGACCGCCTTCCATGACGGATTTGATTTCTTGGAAGAGGGCGCGGAAGTTTTTCGGCGGTTTGTTTTGTTCCTGCTCTTTTTTCGTGTTGCGGATTAAGGTGCGCAATTTGCCTGCGTCGGCATGGGGGAAGTCCGCCATGAATTGGGTGATTGCGTTGTCGTCCGCCAAGAGGCGCGTGCGGGCTTGTTCGACGCGTTGTAAGAAGGCGTTGTGGGCGGTATTTTCGCCGCGCAGTTTGGCGAGGAAGGCTTCGATGGGCGCGGGGTCGGTGTCTCGCATGAGCCTGCCGATGAATTGGCTTTGGCGTTTGAGCGCGCCGTTGGACGTGATTTTTTTGTAGGTAACGACGGCTTCGTACAAGTCTTCGTCCAAGCCGATTTTTTTCAGCGTATCGGTCGAGAGTTTGGTCAACTCCATGCCCAAAGCCTGCAAATCGTTCATTTGCTTTTTCATTTGGGTTTTGCTGACCCATTCGTCTTCGTTTTCAAACATTTTGATAAACCTTTAATTTTGTTTCGGGTATTTTAGCACGTTCGGGCAGGTTCCACGTCAATGCCCTGTCGAAACGGCGTTTTCAGACGACCTTTTGTTTCCGGCGGCGGTATTTTTGCCGAGGTCGTCTGAAAACGGTTAAAATGCCGCAAACCTCTGTCAGGAAACCTTTTATGCTGTTCAACCACACCGCCTCCGAGCTGACCGGCTTATGCGGGCACGCCTTGGATTTGGCAAAAAACATGGGCGCGGCTGCTGCCGAAGCCGACTTTAGCGAATCCATCGGACAAAGCGTCAGCGTACGGCTGGGCGAAATCGAACAAATCGAGTTCCAGCAAGACAAATCGCTGGATATTACCGTGTACGTCGGCAAACGCAAAGGTCGTGCCAGCACCGCCGACTTCTCCGAAAAAGCCCTGCAAGACACCGTCAAAGCCGCCATCGACATCGCCCGCTATACCGCCGAAGACGATTGCGCAGGTCTGGCAGATGCTTCGCTTATGGCGCAACACGTCGGCGACCTCGACCGTTACCACGAATGGGATTTAAGCACGGAAGCCGCCATCGAGTTGGCAAAACAATGCGAACAAGCCGCCCTGAGCGCGGATGAGCGCATCGAAAATTCCGAAGGCGCAGGCGTTCAGACCGGACATTACCAATACGTTTACGGCAACACCCACGGCTTCACCTCCCACCAACAAGGCACGCGCCACAGCATTTCGTGCAGCATCGTCGCCGCCGACGAAAACGGCATGCAGCGAGACTACTGGTACGACGCAGCCTGCCGCCATCAAGACATGGACAGTCCCGAGCAAATCGGTAAAACCGCTGCCGAGCGTACCTTACGTCGTCTGAACAGCCGCAGCATCCCGACAGGCAGCTATCCCGTCCTCTTTGATACCACCGTCGCAGGCGGCCTTATCGGACACCTCGTCGGCGCACTCAGCGGCGGCGCGCTCTACCGCCAAAGCAGCTTCCTGATTGACAGCATAGGCAGAAAAGTCCTGCCCGATTTCCTCAGCCTGCGCGAAGAGCCGCACATCCCCCGCGCCTTCGGCAGCACCTATTTCGACTCCGAAGGCGTCGCCACACAGCCGCGTTTCGTCATCCGCGACGGCATTGTCGAAGGCTATTTCCTCAGCAGTTACAGCGCGAGAAAGCTCGGTATGCAGACCACGGGCAACGCTGGCGGCGCGCACAACCTTTATTTGAACCATACGCACGAAACGCAGTCCGACTTGCTGAAAGAAATGGGCACGGGATTGTTGGTTACCGAACTGATGGGGCAGGGCGTGAACACCATCACGGGCGACTACTCGCGTGGCGCGGCAGGTTTTTGGGTGGAAAACGGCATCATCAGCCACCCCGTCCAAGAAATCACCATCGCCGGCCGCTTGCAGGATATGTACCTCGGAATCGTCGGCACTGCCAACGACGCGCTGCGCCGCTCTTCCAACAAAATCGGTTCGGTGCTGATTGAGAGCATGACCGTGGCGGGGGAGTAGGTTTTACCCGGTTATTAAAAAGGTCGTCTGAAAACGGCGAATGTTTTTTCAGACGACCTCAGATTGATTATTACGAAAGTTTTTTCATGCACGTTGCCGTTATTCCTTCTTGGTATCCCAAAACTGAAACCGATGTGGACGGAATCTTTTTCCGTCTTCAAGCACAAGCCTTGCAGCGAAAAGGTTTGAAAGTCGGGGTGATTGCGCCGATGTTCCGCTATCTGCGCGTCCATACCAAATCCATTTTTACCGGTCCGTACGGCATTCGGAAACACAATCAGGGCGGATTGAATACCTACGCTTACGACAGTATGTATTTTTTCCCCCGTTTCCCTGTCGTCGATTTGGACCGCATCCGCTGGGTGCGCGCGGGTATGAAGGCATTTGCGCGATATGTGCGTGAAAACGGCCGCCCCGATATTGTTCATGCACATTCCATGAACTACGCGGGTATCCTTGCCTACGAAATCTATAAGACTTACGGTATTCCCTACGTCATTACCGAACACAGCAGCACCATTACCCGCAACCTCATACGGCCTCACCAATGGCCGATCATGCGCCTCGCTGCCGAACATAGTGCCGCGCGTTTTGCCGTCAGCCGCGACTTCAGCCGTCTGCTGAAGGAAAAATACGGTTTGGAATGGGAATACCTGCCCAACGTACTGGGCGACAATTTCGCAAGGGATTTCACGTTTCCCGATAAAGGAAACCAAGACTACACCTTCTGTACCGTTTCGCATCTGCGCCATCTGAAAGGGCATGACCTCCTGCTGCCGGCCTTTGCGAAGGCATTGGAAAAATATCCTTTCCTCAAATTGAAAATCGGCGGGGACGGCGTGGAAGCCGCCAATTTGCGACGTTTGGCACAAGAGTTGGGCATTACGCATGCCGTCAGCTTCCTCGGCGCGCTAACCACGGACGAAGTATTGGATTTGATGCGCCAAAGCGACGCTTTCGTCCTTGCCAGCCGCACGGAAACCTTCGGGGTCGTGTTTATTGAAGCGTTGTCTCAGGGCTTGCCCGTCATCGCCACCATGTGCGGCGGTCCGCAATCCATCGTTACGCCCGAGAACGGTATTTTGGTGCCGACCGAAAATATCCCCGCACTTACCGATGCATTGATTGAAATGTATGAAAATCGCGAACGCTTCGATCATGAAAAACTGCGTCAAGATTGTTTGGCGGAGTTTAGCGAGGAGGTTATCGCCTCAAGCTTAATCCGCACATTTGAAAAAATCGTCGTAGAAAAGCAAAAGCAACCTTAAGCTTTGCTATAAAGCCAATCTGACGCATCGGTTTTCCGCCGTCCCGCCATCCGTTTAATCCGTTTCCTTGTCAGACGACCTTCAAGAACAAAGGTCGTCTGAAACACTGTTTACACACTACATAATGTCTCAAACCAACCTCCCGCCCCGCCGCCTTTCCGTTGCCCCCATGCTCGACTGGACGGACCGCCACTACCGCTACCTCGCCCGCCAGATTACCCGCAACACATGGCTTTACAGCGAAATGGTCAATTCCGGTGCCATCGTTTATGGCGACAAAGACCGCTTTTTGATGTTCAACGAAGGCGAGCAGCCCGTCGCCCTGCAACTGGGCGGCAGCGACCCGTCCGATTTGGCGAAAGCGGCCAAAGCCGCAGAAGAATACGGCTACAACGAGGTCAACCTCAACTGCGGCTGCCCCAGCCCGCGCGTACAGAAAGGCTCGTTCGGCGCGTGTCTGATGAACGAAGTCATGCTGGTTGCCGACTGCCTCAACGCCATGCAGGACGCGGTCGGCATCCCCGTTACCGTCAAACACCGCATCGGCGTCGACAGGCAGACCGAATACCAAACCGTCGCCGATTTCGTCGGCACGCTGCGCGACAAAACCGCTTGCAAAACCTTCATCGTCCACGCCCGCAACGCATGGCTGGACGGCCTTTCACCCAAAGAAAACCGCGACGTTCCGCCGTTGAAATACGATTACGTTTACCGCTTGAAAAAAGAGTTTCCCGATCTGGAAATCATCATCAACGGCGGCATCACCACCAACGAAGCAATCGCCGGACACCTGCAACACGTTGACGGCGTAATGGTCGGACGCGAGGCGTATCACAACCCGATGGTCATGCACGAATGGGACAGGCTGTTTTACGGCGATACCCGCAGCCCGATTGAATACGCCGATTTGGTGCAGCGCCTCTACACATACAGTCAAGCCCAAATCCAAGCCGGACGCGACACAATCTTGCGCCACATCGTCCGCCACAGCCTCGGGCTGATGCACGGCCTGAAAAACGCCCGCACCTGGCGGCGTATGCTTTCCGACGCGACGCTGTTGAAAGACAACGACGGCAGCCTGATTCTCGAAGCATGGAAAGAAGTCGAGCGGGCGAACGTATGGGAATAAAAGCGCGGTTTTCTTAAACATCAAACACGTCGTCTGAAAACAGATTCCTTTTCAGACAACCTTTTTACCTTTTTAATCTATCCCTATGATGAAACGAACCATACCGATTATCTTCTCAGCCTTCCTGCTTGCCGCCTGCCAAGCCTCGTCCACTCAAGAAACACGAACCATGAATACCCGACTTTGGGCAGTATCTGTCAAGCAAGATGCCAACCTTTACCGTATCGATGACAAACTCTACCGCAGCGAACAGCCTGTTCCCGAGGACGGCGAAACTATTTCGCAGCAGGGTATCAAAAGCGTCGTCAATCTGCGCTTTTTCGACCGCAATGACGACGACTATCTCAAGCAATACGGCATCAACATCATCAACCGCCCACTGTTGTCGTGGAATGTCAAACCTAAAGACATCGCCGAAATCCTGTACCTGATTGAAAAGCAGCAACAAAACGGCGCAGTCCTCATCCATTGCTACCACGGTGCCGACAGGACGGGGCTGATTGCCGGAATGTACCGCATCCTTTACCAAGGCTGGCAGATTGAAGAGGCAAAAGCCGAAATGCAGCACGGTCCCTACGGTTATCACAGCATTTGGAAAAATATCGCCAACCTGTTTACCGAAGCAAAAGTACAGGAAGTCAAAAACCATTTGGAACGCCTGCGCAGCAACGAACGGAATGCAGTATCGGGGCAATAACGCTGACTTATATAGTGGATTAACTTTAAACCAGTACGGCGTTGCCTCGCCTTGCCGTACTATCTGTACTGTCTGCGGCTTCGTCGCCTTGTCCTGATTTAAATTTAATCCACTATGCATCCAATACCGACTCTGGCTGCCAAGCTGATTTTTAGAGACAACATATTTATTGGTGCATCATTCCCGCTCAGGCGGGAATTCATCGGAAATCTTCAATTCAAAATTAGATTCAATCCTATGAGGAATGGCGGTTAATAGCGGGTGTCGTATCAAAAAAATAAGCAAAATAAGCGTGTCGTCCGTATAGAAAAAAGTCGTCTGAAAACCTTATCCATCAGGTTTTCAGACGACCTTTTCGTATCTGCGGTCTTAATCGGGCAATTCAATTCAAATCACAAAATCCATTGCCACGCCCTGTAAGCTTTGGTCCATATCCGCCGCCGGGGTTTTGACCGAACGTCCCACCGGTTTGGCAGGTACGCCGACGACGGTAATCGAAGACGGTACGTCTGCAACGACCACGCTGCCCGCGCCGATTTTTGAGTTGTCGCCGATGCGGATGTTGCCCAATATCGAAGCATTCGCGCCGATCATCACGCCGTCGCCGATTTTTGGGTGGCGGTCTCCGCATTCCTTGCCCGAGCCGCCAAGCGTTACGCCGTGAAGGATGGAAATATTGTTGCCCAACACGGCGGTCTCGCCCGCTACAAAACCAGTGGCGTGGTCGAGCATCAGACCGTGACCGAAACGGGCGGCGGGATGAATATCGACGCCGAACACTTCCGACATACGGTTTTGCAGGAAATACGCCAGCGTTTTGCGGCCGTTTTGATAGAGCCAGTGGTTGATGCGGTGCGCCTGAATGGCGTGAAAACCTTTGAAATACAAAAGCGGCAGCGAATATTCGTCGCACGCGGGGTCGCGTTCGTAAATGGCTTTCAAGTCTGCCTCGACGCAGTTGCCGATGCGCGCGTCGCTGCCCAATGCCTGCTGGTAAATTTCAAACAAGGCGCGCACGTCCATAATCGGGCTGCCAAGTTTGCTGGAGAGGTGGTAGGCGAGGACGGAATCGAGCGAATCGTGGCGCAACACGGTTTGGTGCAAAAAGCTCGCCAACATCGGTTCGGCTGCGGCTGCGGCTGCGGTTTCTTCGCGGATGGTGTGCCAGAGATTGAAATCGGTTGTGTTCAGGTGGTCTTTTTTCATATCGGAGGTCGTCTGAAAACAGGATGGTATCGGCGTATCTTACCTTTTATCAACGATTTGCGATAGCGCATTGAGGAATATGCTTATGATGGTTTCCGTGTGCTTGAAGTTTTTTCAGACGACCTTATATAAAGTAGCATTCGATTCAAACCATTCCAAAGGATGCACGAAATGAGCGAACATCACGAACAATATCAACACGAAACCGAAGAGGCGGCAAACGCAGAAGCTGCCCAAACCCCCAATACCGAACAACCCGAAGCTGCCGAACCGCCGACTTACGAAGAATTGCAGGCGCGTATCGCCGAGTTGGAAGGACAGCTGAAAGACAGCGAGCTGCGCGGTCTGGCGAACGAGCAAAACCTGCGCCGCCGCCATCAGCAGGAAATTGCCGATACGCATAAGTTTGCCGGACAAAAATTCGCCGCCGAAATGCTGCCGGTCAAAGACTATCTCGAAATGGCACTGCTCGACCAAAGCGGCAATTTCGACGCGCTGAAAATGGGTGTGCAGATGACGCTGAACGAATTGCAAAAAGCGTTTGACGCCACGCACATCAAGGAAATCAACCCGCAGCCCGGCGACAAACTCGACCCGCACCAGCATCAGGCGATGCAGACGGTCGTCAGCGAGCAAGAGCCGAACACCATCGTCAGCGTCATGAAAAAAGGCTACACCCTGTCCGACCGCGTATTGCGTCCCGCGATGGTAGTCGTGGCGAAACAAGAATCCTGAAGGCACCGCTTGATAAAGTTTATCAAGCATAAAATTTTCAGACGACCCTTCCCAGTTCCTCAGCCTTCAATCCCGCTTTTGGAAAATCATTCCGATGATGCCCAATCGGAAAACAAAGATAAGGTCGTCTGAAAAACAAAATACCTACCTGTGGATAAATGGTTTAATCCGTTGAGTTTTATATTTAAAAAATTTCAACAAAGCCCTTGAAAAAATATCGGGCAACCCTATTTACAGGTCAACGGAACAAAATGTTCCACACGATTATTAACTTAGAAAAATCTTTTTAGGAGCAACATCAATATGGCAAAAGTAATCGGTATCGACTTAGGTACAACCAACTCTTGTGTATCCATCTCTGAAAACGGTCAAACCAAAGTTATTGAAAACGCAGAAGGCGCACGCACTACGCCGTCTGTCATCGCTTATCTGGACGGCGGCGAAGTCCTCGTCGGCGCACCCGCCAAACGCCAAGCCGTAACCAACGCTAAAAACACCATCTACGCTGTAAAACGTTTGATCGGTCATAAATTTGAAGACAAAGAAGTCCAACGCGACATCGAATCCATGCCTTTCGAAATCATCAAAGCCAACAACGGCGACGCATGGGTGAAAGCGCAAGGCAAAGAGCTGTCCCCGCCGCAAGTTTCCGCAGAAGTCCTGCGTAAAATGAAAGAAGCCGCCGAATCTTACTTGGGCGAAAAAGTAACCGAAGCCGTGATTACCGTTCCGGCCTACTTCAACGACAGCCAACGTCAAGCCACCAAAGACGCAGGCCGCATCGCCGGTTTGGACGTAAAACGCATTATCAACGAACCGACTGCAGCCGCTTTGGCATTCGGTATGGACAAAGGCGACAACAAAGACCGCAAAGTAGCCGTATATGACTTGGGCGGCGGTACCTTCGATATTTCCATCATCGAAATCGCCAACCTCGACGGCGACAAGCAATTCGAAGTATTGGCAACCAACGGCGACACCTTCTTGGGCGGCGAAGACTTCGACCAACGCCTTATCGACTACATCATCGCCGAGTTCAAAAAAGAACAAGGCATTGATTTGAAACAAGACGTGATGGCATTGCAACGCCTGAAAGAAGCTGCCGAAAAAGCCAAAATCGAATTGTCCAGCGGCCAGCAAACCGAAATCAACCTGCCGTACATCACCATGGACGCAACCGGCCCGAAACACTTGGCAATGAAAATTACCCGCGCCAAATTCGAAAGCCTGGTTGAAGACTTGATTGCCCGCTCTATCGAACCTTGCAAAATTGCATTGAAAGATGCCGGCTTGAGCACCAGCGACATTGACGACGTAATTTTGGTCGGCGGTCAGTCCCGTATGCCGAAAGTACAAGAAGCCGTTAGAGACTTCTTCGGCAAAGAACCGCGCAAAGACGTGAACCCTGACGAGGCCGTTGCCGTAGGCGCAGCGATTCAAGGCGAAGTGTTAAGCGGCGGCCGCAGCGACGTATTGCTGCTGGACGTAACCCCTCTGTCTTTGGGTATCGAAACCATGGGCGGCGTGATGACCAAGCTGATTCAGAAGAACACAACTATCCCGACCAAAGCGTCGCAAGTGTTCTCTACCGCCGAAGACAACCAAAGCGCAGTAACCATCCATGTACTGCAAGGTGAGCGCGAACGCGCTTCCGCC
Organism: Neisseria sicca; assembly: GCF_017753665.1. Lineage (NCBI taxonomy): Bacteria > Pseudomonadati > Pseudomonadota > Betaproteobacteria > Neisseriales > Neisseriaceae > Neisseria > Neisseria sicca. Next base: position 1,774,399 of record NZ_CP072524.1, on the reverse strand, counting down.
AACAAATCTTTGGGGCAGTTCAATTTGACCGACATCGCGCCCGCACCGCGCGGCATGCCGCAAATCGAAGTAACCTTCGACATTGACGCCAACGGCATCCTGCACGTTTCCGCCAAAGACAAAGGCACAGGCAAAGCAGCCAACATCACCATCCAAGGTTCTTCAGGCTTGAGCGAAGAAGAAATCGAACGCATGGTGAAAGATGCCGAAGCCAATGCCGAGGAAGATAAAAAACTGACTGAATTGGTCGCTTCCCGCAACCAAGCCGAGGCCCTGATTCACTCCGTGAAAAAATCTTTGGCGGACTACGGCGACAAACTCGACGCAGCTGAGAAAGAAAAAATCGAAGCCGCGCTGAAAGAAGCCGAAGAAGCCGTGAAAGGCGACGACAAAGCCGCCATCGATGCCAAAGCCGAAGCACTGGGCGCAGCCAGCCAAAAACTGGGTGAAATGGTTTACGCGCAAGCACAAGCTGAAGCCCAAGCAGGCGAAAGCGCACAAGCCGAACCGTCTTCCGCCAAGAAAGACGATGACGTGGTAGATGCCGACTTTGAAGAAGTAAAAGACGACAAGAAATAATTGAGGTCGTCTGAAAAAGCACGAATCGAAAGGTTCGCGCTTTTTGTTTGAATTATTTATAGTAAAAGGTCGTCTGAAAACTTTTCAGACGACCTTCTGCCTATCTGTTGCCCTGTGTGTGGAAACATAAGAAAATAGCCTTATTTTTCAAACCATCCAATCAAAGGAAACCTTCATGACGACATTCCCCATCGCGCGCGCGGGCGATAAGACACTTGAAATCCAAGGCAAAATGGCGAACCGCCACGGCTTGATCGCCGGTGCGACCGGTACGGGCAAAACCGTGACCCTGCGCCGTATGGCGGAAGCCTTCAGCAGCGAGGGCGTTCCCGTATTTTTGGTTGACGTCAAAGGCGATTTGTCGGGCATCGCGCAAGCGGGTGCCGCCAGCGGCAAGGTGGGCGAACGCATTGCCGAGTTTGGCTTGGGCGAGCAATGGCTGCAAAGTTTCCCCGTGCGCTTTTGGGATGTTTACGGCGAAACCGGCATTCCGGTACGCGTAACCGTTTCGGAAATGGGCCCGCTGCTGCTGGCGCGTTTGATGAATTTGAACGATACGCAGGAAGGCTTGTTGAACCTTGTGTTCAAAGTCGCCGACGACAAAGGCTGGCACATTCTGGATTTGAAAGACTTGCGCAGTATGCTGAAACACGTTTCCGACCACGCTTCGGAATACCGTACGCAATACGGCAATGTCTCCGCCGCCAGTATCGGCGCGATTCAGCGGCAGCTTTTGACGCTGGAGAACGAAGGTGCGGAAAAATTCTTCGGCGAGCCGTCGCTCAACCTGCAAGATTGGATGCAGACCGACAACGGCAAAGGCGTCATCAATATCCTCAATTCGGAAAAACTGATGCGTTCGCCGCGCATGTACAGCGCGTTTTTGCTGTGGATGTTGGCGGAGTTGTTTGAAACCCTGCCCGAAGTCGGCGATTTGGACAAACCGAAATTCGTGATGTTCTTCGACGAAGCGCATTTGATGTTCGACAACGCCGCCAATGCGCTGGTGGAGCAGGTCGAACAAGTCGTGCGCCTGATCCGTTCCAAAGGCGTGGGCGTGTATTTCGTGACCCAAAACCCGCTCGATTTACCCGACACCATCCTCGGACAGCTCGGTAACCGCGTGCAACACGCCCTGCGCGCCTTCACGCCGCGCGACCAAAAAGCGGTTAAGGCCGCTGCCGAAACGTTCCGCAGCAATCCGAATATAAAAGTTGCCGAAGCGATTGCCGAACTGGGCGTCGGCGAAGCACTCGTTTCCTTCCTTGACGAAAAAGGTATGCCCGAGCCGGTAGAACGCGCGCTTGTCCTGCCGCCGCAATCGTCCTTGACCCCGCTTGCCGCAGAAGAGCGCAACCGCTTGTTCCAAAACGATGATTTGTATCCGACCTATAAAGACATGGTGGACAACTATTCCGCCTTTGAAGCCTTAGCCGAAGCCGACAGTCAGGCTGCGGCGGAGAAAGAGGCGGCAGCGGCGGCAAAAGAGCAGGAAAAAGCGCAGAAAGCCGCTGAAAAAGAAGCTGCCAATGCCGATCCCGGCATACTCGGCGGACTGCTCGGCGGCTTGAGCGGCGGACGTAAAAAGTCAGGACAGGGCTTGGGCTACAATGTCGCCGACGCCATCGGCAGCCAAATCAACCGCCAAGTGACCAACGCCATTTCCCGCAGCGTGATGGGCATTATTAAAAATATGTTTAAAAAATAAGGCGTAAAAAGAAGGCAAAGGTCGTCTGAAAGCCTGACAATCGGTTTTCAGACGACCTTTTATAGTGGATTAACTTTAAACCAGTACGGCGTTACCTCGCCTTGCCGTACTATCTGTACTGTCTGCGGCTTCGTCGCCTTGTCCTGATTTAAATTTAATCCACTATATATTAATTCAAAAAATATACCGTCATTCCCGCGCAGGCGGGAATCCAGACTTGTCTGCATAGAAACTTATCGGGTAAAACGGTTTCTTTAAAGCTACTTTGATTCCCGCCTGCTCTATTTTTACATTAACCTTGCCATCCGATCTGTGTAAGTCTGATTCTCGACTCAGACAGTTTAATACGTTTGGAATCCTCATAAAAAAGGTCGTCTGAAACTTTCAGACGACCTCTAATATTTTTGAAAATTGAAATGAAAAAACTGAGACCTTTGCAAAAAAGCCCTTTCCCCGACAGCCGAAACCCAAACACAGGTTTTCGGCTGTTTCTGCCACTAATTGCTCCTGATTTTACCCAAATACCCCCTTAATCCTCCCCGGATACCTGATAATCAGGCATCCGGGCCGCCTTTTAGGCGGCAACAGGCACACTTAGCCTGTTAGCCGCTTTCAACAGGTTCAAACACATCGCCTTCAGATGGCTTTGCGCACTCACTTTAATCAGCCCAAAATAGGCTGCCCGGGCGTAGCGGAATTTACGGTGCAGCGTACCGAAGCTTTGTTCGACCACATAACGGGTCTTCGACAAATATCGGTTACGTTTGGTTTGCACTTCCGTCAGCGGACGGTTGCGGTGGGCTTTGCGCATAATGCCGTCCAGCAACCGATGGTCTTTCAGATGTTGCCGGTTTTCCGCACTGTCGTAGCCTTTGTCGGCATAGACGGTTGTGTCTTTGGCTATTCCTTCCAGCAAAGGCAACAGGTGGTTACACTCATGGGTATTGGCGGGGGTGATGTGCAGTTTCTCGATATAGCCTTCCTCATCGGTACGGGTATGTTGTTTGTAACCGAGTCTGTAGAGGCCGTTTTTCTTTGTCCAACGGGCATCTTTGTCCTTACTCGGTGTGGTTTGGCCGCTGACTTGTCCTTCTTCATCGACTTCTATAGCCTGACGCTGTTTGCTGCCGGCAGTTTGAATAATGGTGGCGTCAATGACGGCGGCGGATGCTTTCTCTACTTTTAGGTTTTTTTCGGTCAGTTGGCAGTTAATCAGTTCCAGCAATTCGGACAGGGTGTCGTCTTGCGCCAGCCAGTTGCGGTAGCGGCATAAGGTGCTGTAATCGGGGATGCTCAGTTCGTCAAAGCGGCAAAACAGGTTGAAATCGATGCGGATGATGAGGCTGTGTTCGAGTTCGGGATCGGAGAGGCTGTGCCATTGTCCGAGCAGGACGGCTTTGAACATGGACAACAGGGAATAGGCGGGACGGCCGCGGTGGTCTCGGAGGTAACGGGTTCTTTGACGATTCAGGTACTGTTCGACCGGCTGCCAATCAATCACTTGATCCAACTTCAATAGTGGGAAGCGGTCGATGTGTTTGGCAATCATGGCTTGTGCGGTTTGCCGGAAGAAGGTGCTCATGAGAAATCCCCTAAATGTCTTGGTGGGAATTTAGGGGATTTTGGGGAATTTTGCAAAGGTCTCAAACTACCTGCCGTTACTTTTGAGTAGGTGGGGCGGAAGGATTTTGTTCCTGATTTTGCAAGTTTCTTTTATCTTTCTCTTCTGCGGCGTTTCTTGCTTTTTCGGGCATTAGTTGGTAGAGCTCGTCCAGTTCTTTCGGTTCGGTAATCGCTTTCTTCACAATGAAATTGATTAGGTCGAACATTTTCCCGGCAGCCCTATCAAAATCTTCATCTGAAATTTGACCGGGATGTACGGCATTATTTCCGGTAATACGCAAAGTATCGGCAACTTTGACAACCTGTCCTGAGAATACGCCTTTTTCAACCAGCGACCTGATGTCGGTATTGATGTTTTTTCCTTCTTCTCCCAAATGAATACATAATTTTTGCAAGCCTAAACGCAGTAATGCTGCTGCCCCTCGAGGGGATTTGATGAAAATTCGGGCAGCTTCCTCGTAATCTTTTTTGACATCTTCGGGCATATCTTCGGCAGGAAGTGGGGTAGATCCGAAATCAGGGTAGAGCATTTCACCCAAGAAAGAGTCTTCAAAAGATTTCCAAAGACTGATTTGTTTACAATGTGGGCAAAGTGCACACTTATATGGAATCGCTGTTAGATCGTATCTGCGATCTTGATATATACCAATCCATTGCATATACGCATATGCCCCGCAATGCGGGCAATTAAAAGCCTCTTTATGAAATTCAGGTGCTGCGTATGTTGTCATTTCTGACATCTCCCTATCAGTATTTATTGATTTCGATAAAGGTCGTCTGAAAACTTTTCAGACGACCTTTTATAGTAAATTTCAAATATAGTGGATTAACTTTAAACCAGTACGGCGTTGCCTCGCCTTGCCGTACTATCTGTACTGTCTGCGGCTTCGTCGCCTTGTCCTGATTTAAAGTTAATCCACTATAAAAAACATCTTCGCCGTCATTCCCGCGCAGGCGGGAATCCAGACCTGCCCGCACAGGAACTTATTGGATAAAACGGTTTCTTTAACTTTACGATCCGGATCCCCGCCTGCGCGGGAATGACGGTTCAGGTATTTCTATATCGAATCCGCTATATTTTTAATATCAACCTTACTATCAAGCCGCGTTGTCGAAGCCGCTGTGGCGCAGCAGTGCGTCTATGCTCGGTTCGCGTCCGCGGAAGGCCTTGAAGGATTCTGCCGCGCTGCGGGAGCCGCCGACGGCGAGGATTTCCTGCCAGAAGCGTTTGCCTGTGGCGGCAACGTCGTCGCTTTCTTCAAAGGCGGCGTAGGCGTCGGCGCTGAGGACTTCCGCCCATGCGTAGCTGTAATAGCCTGCGGAGTAGCCGCCGGCGAAGATGTGGCCGAAGCTGTTGGCGAAGCGGTTGTATTCGGGCGGTTGGATGACGGCGACTTCTTTGCGCACGCTGTCTAAAACCTGTTGCCAGTTTTTCAGACGGCCTTCGTTGTCTTCGCTGTAAATGGTCATGTCAAAGAGGGCGAATTCCATTTGGCGGACGAGGAACATGCCGCGTTGGAAGTTTTTGGCGGCGAGCATTTTGTCGAAGAGTTCTTTCGGCAGGGGCTCGCCGGTTTCTTCGTGGGCGGACATTTGTGCCAAGACGTCGTATTCCCAGACGAAGTTTTCCATAAACTGGCTGGGCAGCTCGACTGCGTCCCACTCGACGCCGTTGATGCCGGATACGCCCAGTTCGTCGACTTGGGTGAGCAGGTGGTGCAGGCCGTGGCCGGTTTCGTGGAAGAGGGTGAGGATTTCGTCATGGCTTAAGCGGGCTTCTTTGCCGCCGACGGGCGGGGTGAAGTTGCAGACGAGGTAGGCGGTGGGCAGTTGCAGCGTGCCGTCGGCGAAGCGGCGGCGGCCTTTGTAGTCGTTCATCCACGCGCCGCCGCGTTTGCCTTCGCGGGCGTAGAGGTCCATATAGACGCCGCCTATGGTTTTGCCGTTTTGCTCCAGCTCGAAGTAGCGCACGTCTTTGTGCCAGACGGGAACGGTTTTTTCGGTGAATCCGATGCCGTAGAGTTTTTTGATTTGGGCGAACAGACCGGCCAGAACTTTGCTGACGGGGAAGTATTTTTTGACTTCGGTTTCGCTGAATGCGTATTTGGCTTCGCGCAGTTTTTCGCTGGCGTAGCTCAAGTCCCACGGCTGCGGGTCGGCGAGGTTCAGGCGTTCGCGGGCGAAGGCTTTGACTTCGGCGAGGTCTTTTTCGGCGTAGGGTTTGGCGCGGCGGGCGAGGTCGTGCAGGAAGGTGAGGACTTGTTCGGGGGTGTCCGCCATTTTGGTTGCCAGCGATAGTTCGGCGTAGTTTTTGAAGCCGAGCAGTTTGGCGGTTTGCAGGGCGTTTTCGAGCGTGCGGTCGATGTTGGCGGTGTTGTCGAATTTGCCGTCGTCTGAAAGTTCGCTGGCGCGGGTAACGTAGGCGCGGTAGATTTGTTCGCGCAGTTCGCGGTTGTCGGCGTATTGGATGACGGCGAGGTAGTGCGGAATCTGCAAACCGATTTTGTAGCCTGTTTTGCCTTCGCTTTGCGCAGCGGCGGCAAACATGGCGAGCGAGTCTTCGGGGATGCCGGCAAGCGGTGCGGCGTCGTCGAAGTAGAGGGCGAAGGCGTCGGTCGCGTCTAAGACGTTTTGCGAGAATTTGGCGGAGAGTTGCGCGCCTTCGGTTTGCAGTTGCGCCAGTTCTGCCTGCTGTTCGGGCGGCAATTCTGCGCCACTGAGGACGAAATCGCGCAGGTCGTGGTTGAGCTTGGTTTTTTGTGCGGGGGACAGGGTGTCGAACTCGGGGGAGTTTTTGATGGTTTTGAAGCGGTTGTACAGCTCGATGTCTTGTCCGATTTCGGTGAAGAAGATGGTGATTTCGGGCATCAGTTCGTTATAGACGGCGCGCAGTTCGGGCGTATCGACGACGGAGTTGAGATGGGACACGACGCCCCAAATCCTGCCGACGCGCTCGGTGATGCCGGTCAGACGTTCGACGGTGTTCGCCCAGTCGGTGTGCGTTTGGGCTTTGACTTCGGCAATCTGCGCGCGCGCTTCGGCGATGGCGGTTTGCAGGGCAGGTTTGATGTCGGCGGTTTGGATGGCGTCGAAACGGGGTTCTTCGCCCAAATGGAGCAGTACGTTGTCGGTCATAGATGGGATTCCTTTGTGTGGGTGGCGGGGTCGGACGGAGGTCGTCTGAAAAATGGCTGCCGCCTGAGTCAATGGGAAAATGGGGATAATGTGTGTCTAGGGTTTTAGGTTTGCCGTTCGGGCGAACCGATTGTGTTTTCAGACGACCTGTTTGGATTCGGGGTCGTCTGAAAACGACGGGGCAAACAATAGGGGAGATATAGTGCCATCGCGTCAGGCTTAAAGCGTCTTTCCCTGTTTTTACGCTATTCTGCGCCGCGCGGGTTGGATGCGAGCGGGGCGGCGAGGTCGAGGCTCATCGGTGTGCCGGCGGGGGCGAACACGGCTTGTGCGATATTGGTTTGCAGTGAGTCGGCAAACGCGCCGCGGTAGATTTTCGCGCCTTGGTGGGTCAGGTTGGATTGGACGTCGACATAAACTTCGCCGCCGATTTGCTGCCACAGGCGGCAGAACGTGTAGTCTTCGGAAAGGTAGCGTTTGCTTTCGGGATCGACCATGCAGTCGAAGAAGCGGTAGTGCAGCCCTTTGTCTTCGCGTTTGTAGTCGCTGTCGGAGATGTAGTTCAGCTCGGGGTAGGCGGCCATCATTTTTTCGAACACGCTGCGTTTGATGACCATGAATCCGGTCGGCGCGTCATCGACTTTCATAAAGCCTTCTTCATCGACGCGCAGGACGATTTCGCCGTTTTCGTTTTTATCGCCTGTGTTGACGGTGTAGGCGGTGTACATCCGCTCGAAATCCGCTTGGGTCGTGCCGGCGGGAACGCCTTCGTCAGGCCAGTTTTCCCGTTTCAGCGGATAAATGCCGGCAACGACGTCTTTATCCGCCAAAAGCAGGCGGTAGAACGCTTCGGCGGAAAAACCGATGTCAGAGTCTATCCAGAAGAGGTGCGTCCATTCTTGGTTTTCCAAGAAGGTCGCCACGCAATTATTGCGCGCGCGGGTAATCAGGCTCTCGCCGCGCTGCATCATTACTTGCAGCGGCCAGCCGTTTTGCGCGCTGGTGTTGACGATGTTGAGCAGCGAAAGGACGTAATTGTGGAAATATTTCCCGTCGTGGCTGGGGGTCATGATGACGGGGTACATTTGCGTAAGGGCGAATTCGGGCAACATAGTTTTTTCCTGATTATTAATAGATTATGGGGTTAAGCTTGAGGGTTTAGCAGGCGGTATTGTACGCGCAAAAATTCGTCCATGACCGCCTGCTGGATTTCTAAACGCTTCGCCACGGGCGAGGCATAGCGCACGATGATAAGGTACACCTTGTCGTCATGCGGCACGCGGGTTACGCGCGGCTGGGCGGCAGGGGTAATGAACAGCTTCTCCGCCTGCACGTTTTCCAAATGCCGCTGGATGGCAGGTACATAAGGTTGGCACAAAGGCTCCAATACGGCTTTCAGACGACCTACAATCACATCCGAATCCAAATGAATCGGCACGGGAATTTCCACCGTATGAATCACATAATCGCCCAAGATATTGTCGCGGCGGACGGAGTGGTTCAAAAGCAGGCTGTTGGGAAACGACAGAGTCTTGCCCGAAAGCTGACCGACCAGCGGGTTCGGGCCGATCTGCATCATCAACGTGTTCAAAAGATTAATATCGACCACACGCCCGCGCAGGCCGTTCACTTCAATATAGTCGCCGACCGAATATTGTTTCGTTACCGAGCGCAAGATGCTGCCCGACAAACACATAATCAGTTCCTTCGTCGCCACCACAATCGCCGCCGCTACGGCAAACATCGACAGCGCCAGCGTCTGGATTTGTGTCGCCCAAATTACCGCCAGCCCGAAAATCGTCAAAATCAGCGTCAGATTGCGGCCGAGTACCAAGGAGCGGCGTTTTTCCTCAATGCTGTAATGCGGGTGGCGGCGCAGATACAGTTTCAGCAAAACGCCCCGCAAAACCAGCAGTGCCATGACCATCAGCACCGATTCCACCACTTCCTCGCGTACCGGCAGAGTATGCAGCCATTGCCGTACTGTGTCCCACATAGTGAAAAATCCTATATTTATCTTGATATTGTTTTCAGACGACCCGCAAACCATCGGCATAAGCTGCCAAGCCGTCTAGGAAATGACATTATAAATGATAACGAATGGTTGGGTCGTCTGAAACAGTTGCAACAGACATATCTTCGAAATCGTACGTTCAGACGACCTTTAAAAGCTATAATGATATACCGTAACACTATGTTAATAAAGAAGAAATTGTTTACTGAAATGCCAAAAAAGGATATTATAGGGACGTAACCTAAAGGGTTTGAATTCAACTGCCGATAAAGAGGAATCAAAATGACTTGCAAAATCCACGATCATCACGATCATACCCACGGTGCCGGTTGCGGCCATACCGCCATCAAACATGACGACCATACCGACTATCTGCACGACGGTCATCTGCACCACGAACACAATGGTCATTACGACGAACACAGCTTAAGCGTCAATGAAACCAATCCCGACGGCTGCCATCCCGTCGACACCTGCCAAGGTCACGTTCACGGCGAAGGCTGCGGCCATGAAGCCGTACCGCACGGCGATCACACCGACTATATCGTCAACGGCCGCCTGCACCATCAACACGGCGACCACTGCGACGATCATGGTCCGGTTGAGATTGTGAAGTAAGCAGTTTTTAGAGCTTAGGTATAAAAAGGTCGTCTGAAATACATTTGGGTTTTCAGACGACCTTTTTACGCTGTGTATAACAAAAAACCTGCCCGAATTATCGGGCAGGTTTTTTGTTAGCTGAATCGAATTAGTTTTTATCCAAGTCGACCAGTTTGTTTTTGGCAATCCAAGGCATCATGGAGCGCAGTTGTGCGCCGACTTTTTCGATTTGGTGGTCGGCATTCAGACGACGGCGTGCGGTCATGCTGGCGTAGTTGGTTGCGCCTTCTTGAATGAACATTTTGGCGTATTCGCCGCTTTGAATACGGTACAGGGCTTTTTTCATCGCTTCTTTGGTAGCAGACGTGATGACTTCAGGGCCGGTAACGTATTCGCCGTATTCCGCGTTGTTGGAAATGGAATAGTTCATGTTGGCAATGCCGCCTTCGTACATCAAGTCCACGATCAATTTCAGCTCGTGCAGGCATTCGAAGTAAGCCATTTCAGGTGCGTAGCCGGCTTCAACCAAGGTTTCAAAGCCGCATTTCACCAGCTCGACTGCGCCGCCGCACAATACGGCTTGTTCGCCGAAGAGGTCGGTTTCGGTTTCTTCGCGGAAGTTAGTTTCAATAACGCCGCCTTTGGTGCCGCCGTTGGCTGCTGCGTAAGACAGGGCGATGTCGCGGGCTTTGCCGCTTTTATCTTGGTAAACGGCGATCAGTGAAGGGACGCCGCCGCCTTTCAGGAATTCGCTGCGTACAGTGTGGCCAGGACCTTTAGGGGCGACCATAATCACGTCCAAGTCGTCGCGCGGTACGATTTGGTTGTAGTGGACGTTGAAGCCGTGTGCGAACGCCAGTGCCGCACCTTGTTTCAGGTTAGGCTCGACTTCGTTTTTGTACACGACGGGTTGGTTTTCATCGGGCAGCAGAATCATCACTACGTCTGCTTTTTTGGTGGCATCGGCCACGGACAATACTTCAAAACCGGCCGCTTCGGCTTTTTTCCAAGAACCGCCTTGGCGCAGTCCGACTACTACGTTTACGCCTGAATCTTTCAGGTTTGCCGCGTGGGCGTGGCCTTGTGAGCCGTAGCCGATGATGGCGACGGTTTTACCTTTGATCAGGGACAGGTCGGCGTCTTTATCGTAATAAACTTGCATTTGATTTCCTTTGGATAAAATGGGTTCCGGCCTTGTGTTGAGGATGCCGGACAGTTGGATTGAGGGTAAAGGGTTAAACGGAGAGTTCTTCCATCAAAACGATTTCGAGTGCGTCGGTTTTGCCGTCGATGGCTTTAACGAAACCTTGGAAATGTTCGCTTGCGTTGTGCGCGTCGATGGCTGCTTGAGATTTCCAATTTTCGACAAAGACGAAACGGTTGGGTTTGCCGATTTCTTGATGTAAATCGTAGCTGATGTTGCCTTCTTCTGCGCGGCTGGCTTTGACCAGGCTTTGGAACAAGGGTTTCAGCGTTTCCGTGTATTCGGGTTTAACGGTAACCAGTGCGACGATTTTAATGTTTGGCATCAATCTCTCCTGCCGTTTTTGTTTTCAGACGACCTATCGGGTCGTCTGAAAACTGACGGTTTTAAATTTTCAAAATACGCTCGCCGCGACCGATACCGGCTGCGCCTGTGCGTACGGTTTCCAAAATCTGGGCGCGTCCGACAGTTTCGAGGAAGGAGTCGAGTTTGTCGGTAGAGCCTGTGATTTCAATGGTGTAGCTGCGGTCGGTTACGTCGATGATGCTGCCACGGTATATTTCGGTCAGACGTAAAAATTCGTCGCGGTCTTTGCCGACGGCGCGGACTTTTACCAGCATCAATTCGCGTTCGACAAAACGGCTTTCGTTCAAATCGACCACTTTAATCACCTCAATTAATTTATTGAGTTGCTTGGTGATTTGTTCGATGACTTGCTCGTCGCCATGGGTAACGATGGTCATGCGCGAAAGGGTTTTGTCTTCAGTCGGGGCTACTGCCAAGGAGTCGATGTTGTAGTCGCGAGCGGAGAAAAGACCGACCACGCGGCTCATCGCGCCTGATTCGTTTTCCATCAGAACAGATAAGATATGTCGCATTGTCGTTCTCCTTACGCTTTCGGGTTTTCGCGCATATGCGGCGGCAGGACCATTTCGTCCAAACCTTTGCCGTTGCCGACCATGGGCAGCACGTTTTGTTTTTTGTCGGTCAAGAAGTCCATAAATACCAAACGGTCTTTTTGTTTGACCGCTTCCAAAAGCGCGCCTTCAACATCGGATTTTTTGTCCACGCGGATGCCGATGTGGCCGTATGCTTCCGCCAGTTTGACGAAATCGGGCAGGGAATCGAAATAGGTTTCCGATTCGCGGTTGCCGTAATACAGCTCCTGCCATTGGCGAACCATGCCGAGGTAGCCGTTGTTTAGGGTAACGACGTTTACCGGAATGCGGTATTGGAAGCAGGTAGACAATTCTTGGATGTTCATCTGAATCGAACCTTCGCCGGTAATGCAGAACACGTCTTGATCGGGGGCGGCAAGTTTCGCGCCCATCGCATACGGCAAACCTACACCCATCGTACCCAAGCCGCCGGAGTTAAGCCATTGGCGCGGGCGTTCGAACGGATAATATTGCGCCGCGAACATTTGGTGTTGCCCTACGTCCGAAGTGATGATGGCGGAGTTGTTGGTGATTTCGGCAAGTTTTTGCACGACGTATTGCGGTTTGATGATTTCGCTGTCGTTGTCAAACCACAGACAGTCTCGCGAACGCCATTCTTCGATGCTTTTCCACCATTTGTCTAAAGAATCGGACGCGGGAGTCGTATCTTGCTTGCCCCACAAGCCGATCATTTCGGTCAACACGTTTTTCACATCGCCGACAATCGGAATATCGACTTTGACGCGTTTGGCGATGCTGGACGGGTCAACATCAATATGAATGACTTTTTTGGCTTTTTCAAAGAATTTGGACGGAACGGATACGACACGGTCGTCAAAACGCGCGCCCACAGCCAACACGACATCTGCGTTTTGCATAGCGAGGTTGGCTTCGTAAGTGCCGTGCATACCCAGCATACCCAAGAATTGTCGGTCGCTTGAAGGATATGCGCCCAGACCCATCAGTGTGCCGGTACACGGTGCGCCCGTCATGCGGACAAACTTCGTCAGCTCTTCCGAAGCATTGCCCAATACCACGCCGCCGCCGAAATAAACGACCGGACGTTTGGCGGAAGCCAACATTTGGACGGCTTTTTTAATCTGCCCGATATGGCCTTGTACGACAGGTTGGTAAGAGCGGATAAAGATGTCTTCCTGCGGATAGCTGAATTTCGCCATCGCCTGCGTTACATCTTTAGGAACATCGACCACGACCGGGCCGGGTCGGCCACTGGCGGCGATTTGGAATGCTTTCTTGATGGTCTCGGCAAGTTCGTTGACATTGGTTACCAAGAAGTTGTGTTTGACGCACGGACGGGTAATGCCGACCGTATCCACCTCTTGAAACGCATCCGTACCGATGAGCGAATTACCGACCTGTCCGCTGATGACCACCATCGGAATAGAGTCGCTGTATGCGGTGGCAATGCCGGTCAACGCATTGGTCACGCCCGGTCCGGAAGTAACCAGCGCAACGCCGACTTTGCCGCTGACGCGCGAATACGCATCTGCCGCGTGTACCGCCGCCTGCTCGTGGCGTGCCAGGATATGCTTGAATTTATTGAGTTGGAAAATAGCGTCGTAGATTTCGATGACTGCGCCGCCCGGATAGCCGAAAACATACTCTACACCTTCGGCTTTGAGACTTTGCACTATGATTTGTGCACCTGATAATTGCATAATGACCTCTTTTATACGGCTTCAAACCAATAGGGGCAACCCGCCTCGCCACAGCACCTGTAATGCAAGCCCTCCAAGCAGCGGTTTAGGGTACGCGCATTGAAGAAACACGGCGACAGTCAGACTGTCCAATCAATTGGGATGAAACACAGAGTTTATGAATGAAAGAATGCAAACGATAACGCAAACCGCCTGTTCAATCAAGACAAAATCTTTCATCTTTTAACGTTGTTTGAATATTGTGAAGATTGTTTTTTGATTTTTATAGGATAAATATGATTTGGGTTTCTTGGTTTTTGTATCTTTGTCCATAAAATTGTTGACATTTTGAATGTAGGATTGAAAGGTGCTTTCTCAGTTTGATTCATAAGAAAAGGTCGTCTGAAAACTGAACTGCACCCCAAAAGTTGGAGACATACCCTCCAACCACCAAGGTGCAGTTTTTTTATGAGCAAATATACATTACACTTCAAATACCAAGCCGTACTCCACTACCTGCACATACGCAGTCAACAGCGTACTGCAGACCACTACGGCATCTCCCGAACCCACTTGCGGCGATGGATACGCGCCTATCAGGAAGGCGGTATCGGCGCACTCGAACATCCACAATCCAAAACCATGACCGAACACCGCAAAAACCCCTTCATCGCCGACAAACCCGATCACGAAAAAACACAGGCAGAGCTTATCGAAGAGTTGTGCTGAGACCTTTGCAAAATTCCCCAAAATCCCCTAAATTCCCACCAAGATATTTAGGGGATTTCCCATGAGCACCTTCTTCCGGCAAACCGCACAAGCCATGATTGCCAAACACATCGACCGCTTCCCACTATTGAAGTTGGATCAGGTGATTGATTGGCAACTGATCGAGCAATACCTGAATCGTCAAAGAACCCGTTACCTTAGAGACCACCGCGGCCGTCCCGCCTATCCCCTGTTGTCCATGTTCAAAGCCGTCCTGCTCGGACAATGGCACAGCCTCTCCGATCCCGAACTCGAACACAGCCTCATCACCCGCATCGATTTCAACCTGTTTTGTCGTTTTGACGAACTGAGCATCCCCGATTACAGCACCTTATGCCGCTACCGCAACTGGCTGGCGCAAGACGACACCCTGTCCGAATTGCTGGAACTGATTAACTGCCAACTGACCGAAAAAGGCCTAAAAATAGAGAAAGCATCCGCCGCCGTCATTGACGCCACCATTATTCAGACTGCCGGCAGCAAACAGCGTCAGGCCATAGAAGTCGATGAAGAAGGACAAGTCAGCGGCCAAACCACACCGAGCAAAGACAAAGATGCCCGTTGGACAAAGAAAAACGGCCTCTACAAACTCGGTTACAAACAACATACCCGTACCGATGAGGAAGGTTGGTTGGAACATGAAGTTACCCGCCTGACCGTATGCGAATACCTCAAACCATTGCTTGCAGACGGCATCGATACGCTGGTGTTAGGCTGCACGCACTTTCCCTTGCTCAAGCCCTTAATCGGTAGGGAGGCGGGTAATGTCGCGTTGGTTGATTCTGCAATTACGACGGCTGAAGAAACAGCACGCATCCTTGCGCAGGAGGGATTACTCAATACTGACAACAATAATCCCGACTATCGTTTTTATGTCAGCGATATTCCTTTGAAATTCAGAACGATAGGCGAACGTTTTCTGGGTAGGACGATGGAGCAGATTGAAATGGTGTCTTTGGTTTAGGCAAGGTTTGCTCAAACACCCGCATATCCGGAGTAAGGATGTGCGGGTGTTTTGTGAAGGTATGTCAGAAAATGTTTGCAAATTACATTTTAAGTTAATAAAATATAAACTATTATCATTTTTAAAAAAGTTGATATGAAAAATTCACTTATTGCCCAAGCAGCCGGTATCCTGCCTGTGCTGCTGCTTTCTGCCTGCGCGGGCGGCGGCAGTTTCGATTTGGACAGCGTGGAAACGAAACAGCACAACCCGCAGTCCGAAGCACCGAAATACCAAGACGAACAGACTGAAAAACCGGCAAACCCCGATGAAGCGCAGGCGGCGGAAAACGACCGTCCGGTTTACGGTTTTGCAGCCAAAATACCGCGTCGGAACTGGCACCCGAAAAATAAAGAAGATCATAAGGCATTATCAGAAGCGGATTGGGAGAAATTAGGTGAGGGTGAGCCGGGTGAGTTTCCCCAAAAGAATGAGATTTTTGCGATGGATAAGGGTACGCTGAACGAATCCATCACAACGGGCGACGGCAAAAGCCGTGTGGAAGGATACACGGATTTCCAATATGTCCGCTCGGGCTATATCTACCGCAACGGTGTCAATAAAATCGATTTCAAAAACAATATCGCCCTTTCCGGCGCGGACGGCTACCTTTTCTACAAAGGCAGCAATCCTTCCCAAGCTCTGCCGATGGGCAAGTCGATTTACAAAGGCACTTGGGATTATGTAACCGATGCCAAGGAAAAACAGAAGTTTTCCCAGTTGGGTAATTCGCAAGCGGGCGATAGGTACGGGGCTTTGTCTGCCGAGGAAGCGGATGTGTTGCGCAATAAAAGCGAGGCACCGGAAGGTCAGACCGATTTTGGGCTGACCAGCGAGTTTGAGGTGGACTTCGCCGCCAAGACCATGACCGGCGTGCTCTACCGCAATAACCGGATTACCCATAACGAAACCGAAAATAAAACCAAACAAATTAAACGTTACGACATTCAGGCTAACCTGCACGGTAACCGTTTCAAAGGTAAGGCGTTGGCTGCAGATAAAGATACTGGGAACGGTCATCCCTTCGTTTCTGATTCTGATAGTCTGGAAGGTGGTTTCTACGGGCCTCAGGGCGATGAGTTGGGCGGCAAGTTTTTGGCAAACGATAAGAAAGTGCTTGCCGTATTCAGCGCGAAACAGAAAGACGGTGCAGAAAAACCATTGGCTGAAACCTTTATGGACGCTTACCGCATCGGTGCGGATTTTGTGAAAAAACAGATAGACAGCTTCGGCAACGTGGCCAAACTGCTGATTGACGGCGTAGAGCTTGCGCTTGTGCCGTCCGAAGGCACTCAGACGGCATTCCAGCATATATTTGAGAAAGACGGTGTGAAGGTGTCGGTATGCTGCTCCAATTTGGATTACCTGCATTTCGGGGTGTTGGAACACCGCGGTTCGCACGATATGTTCCTGCAGGGCAGCCGTACGCCGGTTTCCGATATGCCTGTAACGGCGGGAGAGGCGGTATATCGCGGTACATGGTCGGGTACTATTGTTAATGGTACGAGCTGGAGTGCCGAACCTTCCAATAAGGAAGGCGGTAACCGGGCGGAGTTTAAAGTTAATTTTGCCGAGAAAACCCTCAACGGTATGCTGACGGCGAAAGACCGCATTGCCCCCGTATTCACCATCACTGCCACGATTCAGGGCAACGGTTTTTCAGGTGTGGCGAAAACCGGTGAAAACGGCTTTGCATTAGATCCGAAAAATACCATCGATCCGAAACGAACGAATATCCGTGCAGATGTGTCCGGCGGCTTCTACGGCAAAAACGCCATTGAGATGGGCGGATCGTTCTCCGGAAATACATTGGAGGGAGAAAGCGGCAAGGCGGCAGTGGTATTCGGTACGAAACGCCAACAGCTTGTCCGGTAAACTGGGCTGCCGGTTGACAGAGGAAAGTTCTTCAGACGGCATATCGGCTTTAAATGCCGTCTGAAGGCAGTAAGTAGAGAAATGATATGAAACAGCAACATTTGTTCCGATTAAATATTTTATGCCTGTCGCTGATGACTGCGCTGCCTGCTTATGCGGATGTTTTACCGTCCGGACAAGTGTGGGAAAAGCAGCTCGATACCGTGCAGGTCAATGCGAAAAAACAGAAAACCCGCCGTGATAACGAAGTAACCGGGCTGGGCAAGCTGGTCAAATCTTCCGAGACGCTAAGTAAAGAACAGGTTTTGAATATCCGAGACCTGACCCGTTACGATCCGGGTATTGCCGTGGTCGAACAGGGTCGGGGCGCAAGTTCCGGCTATTCAATACGCGGCATGGATAAAAACCGCGTTTCCTTAACGGTAGACGGCGTTTCGCAAATACAGTCCTACACCGCGCAGGCGGCATTGGGTGGGACGAGGACGGCGGGCAGCAGCGGCGCAATCAATGAAATTGAGTATGAAAACGTTAAGGCCGTTGAAATCAGCAAGGGTTCGAATTCATCAGAATACGGAAACGGCGCATTGGCAGGTTCGGTCGCATTTCAAACCAAAACCGCAGCCGACATTATCGGAGAGGGAAAACAGTGGGGCATTCAGAGTAAAACTGCCTATTCTGGAAAAGACCATGCCCTGACACAGTCCCTTGCGCTTGCAGGACGCAGCGGCGGCGCGGAAGCCCTCCTTATTTATACTAAACGGCGGGGGAAGGAAACCCACGCGCATAAAGATGCTGGTAAAGGTGTGCAAAGTTTCAACCGGCTGATGCCGGTCGAGGATACCCATCCGTACGCAAATTTCATTGTCGAAGAGGAATGTTCCAATGGATATGCGGCCTGTAAAGACAATGCGAAAAAAGATGCTTTGGCCAAAGATGAGCGCAAAACCGTCAGCACGCAGGATTATACCGGCCCCAGCCGCTTCCTTGCGGACCCGCTTGAGTATGGCAGCCAATCATGGCTGTTCCGACCGGGTTGGCATTTGGACAACCGCCATTATGTCGGAGCCGTTCTTGAACGTACGCAGCAGACCTTTGATACACGGGATATGACTGTTCCTGCCTATTTTACCGAGGCCGATCTGAATGAAAGTGTCCGGAGAAACGGTACGCCGAGCGGCTTTGGCAAATATTCGGGCAATAATAAGGCCGAAAGGCTGTTTGTTCAGGGAGAGGGCGGTACATTGCAGGGTATCGGTTACGGTACCGGCGTGTTTTATGATGAACGCCATACTAAAAACCGGTACGGGGTCGAATATGTTTACCATAATGCTGACAAGGATACCTGGGCCGATTACGCCCGACTTTCTTATGACCGGCAAGGTATAGATTTGGACAACCGTTTGCAGCAGACGCATTGCTCTCACGACGGTTCGGATAAAAATTGCCGTCCCGACGGCAATAAACCGTATTCCTTCTATAAATCCGACCGGATGATTTATGAAGAAAACCGAAACCTGTTCCAAGCAGTATTTAAAAAGGCATTTGATACGGCCAAAATCCGTCACAATCTGAGTATCAATCTAGGGTACGACCGCTTTAAGTCGCAATTGTCCCACAGCGATTATTATCTTCAAAACGCAGTTCAAGCATATGGATCGAAAATCCCGGAAGGGGCGCAGTCACCCAACGGAAGCCAAGGCAAACCGTATTGGGTGTCTATCGGCAAGACCACGGTCAATACATCGCCGATATGCCGTTTCGGCAATAACACCTATACAGACTGCACACCGAGGAATATCGGCGGCAACGGTTATTATGCAGCCGTTCAAGACAATGTTCGTTTGGGCAGGTGGGCGGATGTCGGAGCAGGTATACGTTACGATTACCGCAGTACGCATTCGGAAGATAAGAGTGTCTCTACCGGCACTCACCGCAACCTTTCTTGGAACGCAGGCGTAGTCCTCAAGCCTTTCACCTGGATGGATTTGACTTATCGCGCTTCTACGGGCTTCCGTCTACCGTCGTTTGCCGAAATGTACGGCTGGAGAGCCGGGGAGTCTTTGAAAACGTTGGATCTGAAACCGGAAAAATCCTTTAATAGAGAGACAGGTATTGTATTTAAAGGGGACTTCGGCAATTTGGAAGCCAGCTATTTCAACAATGCTTATCGCGACCTGATTGCATTCGGTTATGAAACCCGAACTCAAAACGGGCAAACTTCGGCTTCTGGCGACCCCGGATACCGAAATGCTCAAAATGCACGGATAGCCGGTATCAATATTTTGGGTAAAATCGATTGGCACGGTGTATGGGGCGGGTTGCCGGACGGGTTGTATTCCACGCTTGCCTATAACCGTATCAAGGTCAAAGATGCCGATATACGCGCCGACAGGACGTTTGTAACTTCATATCTCTTTGATGCCGTCCAACCTTCACGATATGTATTGGGTTTGGGTTACGACCATCCTGACGGAATATGGGGCATCAATACGATGTTTACTTATTCCAAGGCAAAATCTGTTGACGAACTGCTAGGTAGCCAGGCGCTGTTGAACGGTAATGCCAATGCTAAAAAAGCAGCATCACGGCGGACGCGGCCTTGGCATGTTACGGATGTTTCCGGATATTACAATATCAAGAAACACCTGACCCTGCGCGCAGGCGTGTATAACCTCTTCAACTACCGGTATACCACTTGGGAGTCTGTAAGGCAGACTGCCGAAGGAGCGGTCAATAGGCACAATAATGTCGGCAGGTATAACCGCTACGCCGCACCGGGACGAAATTACACCCTGACTTTGGAGATGAAGTTTTAACCTAAGCAACCGTAACCGTGCATCAAGGCAATAGGTGAACGGCACGGATATTTCGGTAAAATTAGAAACGCCGTCTGAAGAATTTCAGACGGCGTTTTTCAATATTCCGGATTAATTGGAGCCGACTTTGATTTTTTGCCACAAGTTGACAGACAGTTTTTTCGCATCTGCGCTCATTTGAGGCATCACGAAACCGTCTTTCATGTCTTGCTCGTTCGGGAAAATAGAACGTGTGTTCACCAACTCGGCAGGCATTTTCTCGCGCGCCGGTTTGCTTGCAGGCGCGAAGGTGACGGCAATGCCGTTTTTCGCAGCCACTTCAGGATCAAGCGTGTAGTTGATGTATTTGTGGGCATTGGCGATGTTTTTCGCATCAGCAGGAATCAGCCAAGACTCAATCCAGAAGCCCATGCCTTTCGGCGTCAAGACTTCAATACCGACATTGTTTTTCACTTCTTCGGAACGGGCTTTCGCCAAGTTCAAGTCGCCGCCGTTACCTGCAGCAAGACAGATGTCGCCGCGCGCCAACTCGTCAATAATAGACGGACTGAAACGTTTTACATCGGGACGGATGGTTTTCAGCACTTCCGCCGCTGCTTTCAAATCATCAGGATTTGCACCCTTGGGGTCTTTACCCAAATAGTTCAACAAAATAGGGAACATTTCGCTCGGTGTATCCCACAAGGCGATGCCGCATGATTTCAGCTTATTGGTGTATTCGGGCTTGAACAGCAAATCCCAACCGTTTTCAGGCAGCTTGCCGCCTAAAAGCTCTTTACCCTTCGCCGTAATCGCCAAAGTGTTGACGCCTGAGAAATAAGGAACAGCATACTGGTTGCCCGGATCGGCAGTTTCCAGCATTTTCAACAATTCGGGGTCGATGTTTTTGTAATTGGGAATCAGGTCTTTATTGACTTTCTGATAAGCACCCGCTTCGATTTGGCGGGGCAGGAAGGCGATACCGGGAACGACCAAATCATAGCCGGATTTGCCGGTCAGCATTTTGGCTTCGAGGGTTTCGTTGTTTTCGTAAAGGTCGTAGGTCAGCTTCAGATTATTGGCTTTTTTGAAGTCTTCAACGGTACTCTCGTCAACGTAGTTCGACCAGTTGTAGATGTTCAAGGTATCGGTGGCGGCTGCTTCGGCATTGGCAGCAGGCGCGCTGCCTGCTTGAGGTTGCTCGGTTTTTTTCTCACCACCGCCGCAAGCGGCCAGCGATAATGCCGCCAATACGGCTAATACGGATTTTTTCATACGGGCAGATTCCTGATGAAAGATTGTTAACAGAAAATGAACACTCTGCACCCCATCATTACCCCGGCACAAAGCGGGGCTATTGTAATGGAAGTAGGTGAGAACTCAAAGCAATATCTGACTGATTTTTATTGAAATAAGGCACGATTTCTTAGACTCGGGAAAACTGCGTTGCGCAAGATGTCGTTTTTGGGCAAAATACGGGCGATTTGCGCGCGCAAACAGAGAAAATACTTGCATATAGAGAAATCTGTCTTTAAAATTGCGCGTTTACAGAATTTATTTTTCAGGAGATATTCAATATGGCAAACAGCGCACAAGCCCGCAAACGTGCCCGCCAATCGGTTAAACAACGCGCCCACAACGCCAGCCTGCGTACTGCATTCCGTACCGCAGTGAAAAAAGTGTTGAAAGCAGTTGAAGCCGGCGACAAAGCTGCTGCTCAAGCAGTTTACCAAGAGTCCGTTAAAGTCATCGACCGTATCGCTGACAAAGGCGTATTCCACAAAAACAAAGCAGCCCGCCATAAGAGCCGTCTGTCTGCCAAAGTAAAAGCATTGGCTTAATCTTTTTCGCCTATCGTCTTGGTGTTTCATCACGTCGGGACGGGCAAGCAGATAACGATGCCCCTGAGGTCTTAACCTTTCAGGGGCATTGCCTTATGTGGTGCAAGTTGATGTAAACTTTTCAGACGACCTGCTGTAACACCTGCGCAAGGCGGTAAAATGCGGTTTAATCTGTTTTTCAAACGATTAATCCGGATTTTCAGGCAAAAGGTCGTCTGAAAACATCCAATCGGCAATCCTATGAATGAAATGATGGACAAGATGTTGAAACACAATTCGGCGCAAAGCAATACTCCGAAAAACGAAAAACCGTCATTCTCCAAATGCCGGCGCGCCTTGATGCTTATCCTTGTCGGCGGAGCCACCGCCCCTGTCGCCTATGCCGACACGGCTTTGCAATGCACCTCCATTCAAGACAATGCCACCCGTTTGGCGTGTTACGACAGCATTTACTCGGCTCAACTGCCGCCGCAAGCTCCGCTGCCCGTCATTCGCGAAGAAACCGCCAAAGCACCGGTCGATTTGCCCAAAACCATCAGCACCAGCCGCGAGAAAAAAACGGCAACGATTGTGTTTGACGAAAATAAAGAACAATCCACCCTTTCGGAAGACAATCTCCGCACCACAGCCGATGCCTACACGCCACTGAGTCTGATGTACGATTTGGACAAAAACGACTCGCGCGGCTTATTGAGCGTACGCGAGCACAATCCCATGTACCTGATGCCCGCATGGTACAACAGCTCGCCCAACCTGTATCCCCACTCCCCTTCGCGCGGCACGACCAATCAGGAAAAATTCAGCGAACAGAAACACATAGAAACCAAACTGCAAGTTTCGTTCAAAAGCAAAATTGCCGAAGATTTGTTTAAAACCCGCGCAGACTTGTGGTTCGGCTACACCCAAAAATCCGATTGGCAGATTTACAACCAAGGCAGAAAATCCGCGCCGTTCCGCAATACCGATTACGAACCCGAAATTTTCCTGACACAGCCCGTGAAGGCTGATTTACCGTTCGGCGGCAAACTGCGTATGGTCGGCGTAGGCTTCGTCCACCAATCCAATGGACAAAGCCGCCCCGAATCCCGCTCATGGAACCGAGTTTACGCGCTGGCAGGAATGGAATGGGGCAAGCTGACAGTTATCCCGCGCGTGTGGATGCGAGCATTCGATCAGACCGGTGAAAACAACGACAATCCCGATATTACCGACTACATGGGTCATGGCGATTTGAGGCTGCAATACCGTCTGAACGACAAACAAAATATTTCGTCCCTGCTGCGCTACAATCCGAAAACCGGACACGGCGCGGTTGAAGCCGCCTATACTTTCCCGATTAAAGGCAAACTCAAAGGCGTCGTGCGCGGCTTTCACGGCTACGGCGAAAGCCTGATTGATTACAACCACAAACAAAACGGCATCGGCATCGGTCTGATGTTCAACGACTGGGACGGAATTTAATGCCGAATCTTGTTTTCAGCCGACCTTTTATACCATGTTGCACATAGGTCGTCTGAAAGCAAAACAAACACCCTTCCCATATTAAAAACACTCGTTTCCTATCGCCCAAACGCGTATAATGCAACGTTTGGGCGATATTTGTCGGAATAACACAGAAGATGACAGAACAAACGGCCGAAGGCGGAAAAGTTGCCAAGGCATTAAAAAA
This sequence comes from Neisseria sicca, assembly GCF_017753665.1. Classification (NCBI taxonomy): domain Bacteria; kingdom Pseudomonadati; phylum Pseudomonadota; class Betaproteobacteria; order Neisseriales; family Neisseriaceae; genus Neisseria; species Neisseria sicca. The sequence continues at coordinate 1,750,989 of NZ_CP072524.1, read as the reverse complement.
ATATCTGATTACAGGCATGCTGGTGTGGCTGCCGATAGCCGTAACCATTTGGGCGGTCAGCTATATCATATCTGCCGCCGACCGGCTGATCAGTCTGCTGCCCGAGCAATGGCAGCCTCAATATTTCTGGGGATTCAACATTCCCGGCTTGGGCATTATTGCTGCCATTGTCGTCTTGTTTCTGACCGGCGTGTTCGCCGCCAACGTTTTAGGACGCCAAATCCTCGCTGCATGGGACAGCCTGCTGGGACGGATTCCCGTCGTCAAGTCCATCTATTCCAGCGTCAAAAAAGTATCCGAGTCTCTGCTTTCCGACAGCAGCCGCTCGTTCAGAACGCCCGTGCTGGTTCCGTTCCCGCAGCCCAATATTTGGACGATTGCCTTTGTTTCAGGGCATATTCCCGACAAACTCAAAGGCAGCCTGCCGCACGATGACGACTATCTTTCCGTCTATGTGCCGACCACGCCCAACCCGACCGGCGGCTATTACATCATGGTGAAAAAAAGCGACGTGCGCGAACTCGATATGAGCGTGGACGAAGCATTGAAATATGTGATTTCGCTGGGTATGGTGATGCCGGATGAAGTTCGGGTCAAGGTTTTGGCAGAACACAGGTCGTCTGAAAACGACGATACAGAACAAAACAATTAAGGTGTCTTTTTTCAGACGACCTTTTCCTTCTTTTCAAATTGAACAATATAAAAAGGTGATTTTATGCGTACCAACTATTGCGGCCTGATCAGCGAGCAATACTTAGACCAAACCGTAACCGTCAAAGGCTGGGTACACCGCCGACGCGACCACGGCGGTGTGATTTTTATCGACCTGCGCGACCGCGAAGGCATCGTCCAAGTCGTGATTGATCCCGACACACCCGAAGCGTTTGCCACTGCCGATTCCGCCCGCAACGAATACGTTTTGAGCATTACCGGCCGTGTGCGCAACCGTCCCGAAGGCACGACCAACGACAAAATGATTTCCGGCAAAATCGAAATCCTTGCCAAAGAAATCGAAGTATTGAACGCCGCCGCTACGCCGCCGTTCCAAATCGATGACGAAAACATCAGCGAAAACGTGCGCCTGACCAACCGCGTTATCGACCTGCGCCGTCCGGTGATGCAGCGCAACCTGCGCCTGCGTTATCAAGTCGCTATGGGCGTTCGCCGTTATCTGGACGCGCAAGGCTTCATCGACATCGAAACCCCGATGCTGACCCGTTCCACGCCTGAAGGCGCGCGCGACTACCTCGTGCCGAGCCGCGTTCATCCGGGCGAGTTTTTCGCGCTGCCGCAATCACCTCAATTGTTTAAACAACTGTTAATGGTGGCGGGTTTCGACCGTTACTACCAAATCACCAAGTGCTTCCGTGACGAAGACTTGCGCGCCGACCGCCAGCCCGAATTCACCCAAATCGACTTGGAAACCTCGTTCTTGAACGAGGATGAAATCATGGACATCACCGAAGGCATGGCAAAACAAGTCTTCCAAGACGCGCTGGGCGTGGACTTGGGCGATTTCCCGCGTATGCCTTACTCCGAAGCCATGTTCTACTACGGCTCCGACAAACCCGATATGCGCATCAACCTGAAATTCACCGAGCTGACCGACCTGATGAAAACGGAAGAATTCAAAGTCTTCCGCGGCGCAGCCGACATGAAAGGCGGCCGCGTGGTTGCCCTGCGCGTACCGAACGGTGCAAAATTCAGCCGCAAAGAAATCGACGAATACACCAAATTTGTCGGCATCTACGGCGCGAAAGGTTTGGCGTACATCAAAGTGAACGATGTCAGCAACCTTTCCAACGGTGAAGACAGCGGTCTGCAATCTCCAATCGTAAAATTCCTGTCCGAAAATGCCCTGAAAGAAATCATCGAGCGTACTGGCGCACAAAACGGCGACATCATCTTCTTCGGCGCAGACAAAGCCAAAGTTGTGAACGAAGCCATCGGCGCGCTGCGTATCAAAGTCGGTTTGGAACATGGCGCGGAAAACGGCTACTTCGTGGACGAATGGAAACCTTTGTGGGTTGTCGATTTTCCGATGTTCGAATACGACGAAGACGGCGACCGCTGGGCAGCCATGCACCATCCGTTCACCTCGCCCAAGCCCGGTCATGAAGACCTGATGGCATCCGATCCTGAAAACTGCTTGGCACGCGCCTACGATATGGTGTTGAACGGCTGGGAAATCGGCGGCGGTTCTATCCGTATCCACCGTGCCGACGTACAGGAAAAAGTGTTCGCCGCACTGAAAATCAGCTCTGAAGAGCAACAAGAAAAATTCGGCTTCCTCTTGGACAACCTGAAATTCGGCGCGCCTCCGCACGGCGGCTTGGCATTCGGCCTCGACCGTTTGGTGACACTGATGACTGGTGCCGAATCCATCCGCGACGTGATTGCCTTCCCGAAAACCCAACGTGCCCAATGTCTGCTGACCAACGCGCCGAATGCAGTGGATGACAAACAGCTGCGCGAATTGAGCTTGCGCCTGCGCCAAAAAGCTACTGAAAATAAAGAAGCGTAATTTTTAAAAGCAGGTGGACAAAACCTGACAGTCAAAAGGTCGTCTGAAACCTATTACACGGGTTTCAGACGACCTTTTTCATTGTTGGTAGCAAGGTATTGCAGGAAAGAGCTTTTTAATTCGGATTTGTTGTGTGGTTCATGCTTTAGGGAGTTTTATTTATCTGATTTTTATGTGTTTTAAAGCCGTTCCTGATTTTTGTAAGAAGGGGAAGGGTATCGTGGCAAAAAAGGTTATCTGATATTGAACCTAGGATTGTTATTATTCTTATGATTATGCGCTATTTGCAGGAGGGGCTTATATAAATAAGACGTTTTATATCATGTAATATTTATTTAGGTTAATATTTTTTAACAAATTCAATGCCAGGTTTATTAATCCTTTTGTCATTTTTATTTTTAATGCTTGTATAACTTCGTAAAATATAAGAAAATTTCGCTATGTCGCGTTTGTTTTTGAGTTTATATGTTATTTGTTTATTATGAACTGTTAAGTAATAAATCCAAAGGGATGAAGTTGGAATGTAATATTATGAAAAATAATTTTAGAGGTGAATAATGTTGTTATTTACAATACTTGCGGTGTTGGTTCTTGGGATAATGTGCTTCTTGATGATTATCATGAGGATGCATATTAAACGCTTTGCCTATAACGTTACGCAGGATTATCGCTATGACTGTTTGCCCCGGCATTTTGTAGCGCGATTGGAGGGTGGAGTTATAAAACTACCTCAAGAAGTGGATATTAATGATACGGTCTTGGCTGCGGTCAGTGTTGAAACTTCTTTGTTGGGCAAATGGTTGTTGCCCTATATTAAGATTGAAACCCGCAAAGGTATTTGGAAGCATTACATCGAATTCGGCGGTAGGGGGGTGAGATATTTGAACTTCAGCGATATGTTCGATGCTGAAAGTCGGGAAATTTTTTTACGGGGCAGAAGGGTATCGTTGAAAAATCAGGAAGTCAGACTGACTGTTTATCCGCGTATGTCTCTAGATGATAAAAAAATTTTAGTGCTTGCGCCGCACGCTGACGATGCGGAGTTGGCAGCTTACGGCCTGTATGAAAAATATGCTGCAAATGCGATGGTGGTAACGGTAACGGCAAGCGAAGCGGGGCGTTTCCATTATGAAAACCTTTTCAGCAAACGCTGCCCTACGGAAACTAAGGAGCAATATTTGGAAAAGGGGCGGATGCGGGTCTGGAACAGTCTGACCGTTCCGCTTTTGGCAGGGGTATCGTCTGAAAACATTTTGCAGCTCGGTTTTTTTGATACAACGCTGAAAACTTTATATCGCCACCCCGAGCGTGAAATTCCTTCTGCCAAGTTGGAGACGGCAGATGTGGGTATTTTCCGGCGAGCCAATAAATCTGCCATATCAGAGGGTTTGCATGGTGGTTCGAATTGGCATGATTTGGTGGACAATATGGCTTACGTCATCGAGTCATTCCGTCCGGATGTTGTTGTTACGCCTTCGCCGAATATTGATGTTCATACCGATCATCAATGTACTACTATTGCTGCTGTTGAAGCATTAAAAAAGCTGAATTACACCAAGGGTTCGCTGTTTTTATATGCGGTTCACTATCTGACTGATGACTATCCTTTGGGTAATGTCGATGCGACGCTGAGCCTGCCGCCGTTTTTCAGCGAAGAAGGAAGTAGCGATATGTTGTATTTCCATTCGATTTACTCTCATCCCGTTGATAAAAAAACGCAAAACCGTAAATTATTGGCATTGGATGCGATGAACGATATTCGCCCGAATGCGCGTAACTACATGGATTGGAAATATGTATTACGCAAGGGTTTGAGCCTGCTGTATCACGATCTTACTTCTATCCGTGCGGATCTGATCAGCCGATTTGTCCGCAGTAATGAGTTTTTTTATGTTGTTCCTATCAGTGATGTCCACAATCAGGAGACGTATCAGAAAATTATTTCTCGGGGCGGGAAAAATCACCTTCATTGATCTGATCTGAAATGTTTTCAGACGACCTTGGATTCGGATTTCAAGTGCAACACTAGTGTATCAGTGGTTTGAACAGATTCAAGAATAAAACACTTGGCGTTTCGTAGCCAAGTGTTTTTCTTGGCCGGTGGTTCAACTCATCTTGAACCCTGCGTATCTCCCGATCGCTGATGTTTCGGAAATCGGTTTGCTTGGGGAAATATTGTCGGATGAGTCCGTTGGTGTTCTCATTCAGCCCTTTTTCCCAAGAATGGTAGGGGCGGCAAAAATAAGTCTCCGCTTTCAATGCTTTGGCTATTTTGGTGTGTTGGTAGAACTCTTTGCCGTTGTCCATGGTGATGGTGTGCACTCTGGCTTTATGTGCCTTTAATGCCCTAACGGCTGCCAGAGCAGTGTCTTCGGCTTTGAGGCTATCCAATTTGCAGACGATGGTGTAGCGGGTAACGCGTTCGACCAAGGTCAGTAATGCGCTTTTCTGTCCTTTGCCGATGATGGTGTCGGCTTCCCAATCGCCGATGCGGGTTTTCTGGTCGACGATAGCGGGTCGGTTTTCTATGCCGACGCGGTTGGGCACTTTGCCTCTGGTCCATGTGCTGCCGTAGCGTTTGCGGTAGGGTTTGCTGCATATTCTGAGGTGTTGCCACAAGGTGCCGCCGTTGCTTTTGTCTTGGCGGAGGTAGCGGTAAATGGTGCTGTGGTGGAGTGTTATCCCGTGATGTTTGCGCAGGTAGGCGCATACTTGTTCGGGACTGAGTTTGCGGCGGATAAGGGTGTCGATGTGTTGAATCAGCTGCGAATCAAGCTTATAGGGCTTTCGCTTACGCTGTTTGATAGTCCGGCTCTGCTTCTGTGCTTTTTCGGCACTGTATTGCTGCCCTTGGGTGCGGTGCCGTCTGATTTCGCGGCTGATGGTGCTTTTGTGGCGGTTAAGCTGTTTGGCGATTTCTGTGACGGTGCAGTGGCGGGACAGGTATTGGATATGGTATCGTTCGTCTTGGGTCAGTTGTGTGTAGCTCATGGCAATCTTTCTTGCAGGAAAGGCCGTATGCTACCGCATACTGGCCTTTTTCTGTTAGGGAAAGTTGCACTTCAAATGCGAATCCGCCGACCTTTAAATATACAAAGGTCGTCTGAAAACCTATAATGGCCTGAGATTTCATATATTGCAGCCGTTATGCCGACTTATTTTATTGCCGATTTACACCTGAGTGAAACCCGTCCTGAGTTGACCGAGCTGTTTTTGCGTTTCATGCGCGAAAAAGCACCGTCTGCGAGGGCGGTTTATATTTTGGGCGACCTATTTGATTTTTGGATAGGGGACGACGAACATTCCGAATTGACGGATACCGTTTCCCGTGCCGTCCGTAATGTTGCAGAGGGTGGAGTGGAATGTTTTTTTGTTCACGGAAACCGTGATTTTCTGATAGGTGAGAAGTTCGCAAGGCAAGCGGGCATGGTACTGCTGCCGGAATATTCAGTCGTCGATTTATACGGTACGCCGACTTTGATTTGCCACGGCGATACTTTGTGTACCGATGATGTGCGTTATCAGAAATTCAGGAAAACAGTTCATCAAAAATGGTTGCAACGGTTGTTCCTCATGTTGCCGCTCAAGCTGCGTCTGAACATTGCGCGAAAAATCCGCCATACCAGTAAGCACGACAAGCAATATAAAGCTGCTGAAATTATGGATGTCAATCCCAAGTTCACCTCTGATATCGTCCATAATTACGGCGTCAGATTGCTGATTCACGGACATACGCACCGCGAACATATCCACGAAGAGAACGCATATACGCGTATTGTGCTGGGAGATTGGCGTAGCGACTATGCTTCTATATTGGAGGTTGATGAGCGCGGATACAGGTTTGTTGAGTGATAGATGGTTGATTTGCAGGTGTTGAAAATATAAAAGGTCGTCTGAAAGTTTTCAGACGACCTTTTTAATGACGCACAATCAAGGTCGGACTATTTCTGGCCGGATTTAAACTGCCATCCGCTCTTTGCAGGTTAGTTTTGCGTCTATCCAGTCGTTTCCTCCGGGTAAGACTATTTGGGAAACCAGCGCATCCAAATCGTGAAGGTAGGCAGAGGCTTTGGGGCTGTTGATGATTACGACGACAATCATCGGCTTGTCGCCAAGCCAGTAGCCTGCCAGCGCCCGCACGTTTTTGAGCGTGCCGGTTTTCAGACGCAGTCGGCTGCCGGGTTGCTTCAGGCGTTTTTTCAATGTCCCGTCCTGTCCGGCAATTGGCAGCGTGTCGATAAATTCCTGTTTAAACGGGCTGAAATAAGCTTTTTCCAGCATTTGTCCCATCATGTGCGCGGTAACGCGCTCGCTTCTCGATAAGCCCGAACCGTTTTCCAAAACCAGGTTTTCCGTATCAATCCCTGCAGTTGCCAATTCCAGGGAAACCGCTTCCGCTGCTTTTCTGCGTGCGGTTTCGCTGTCGCCGTTGCCGCCAAGTTTTAAGAATACGGACCGTGCAATCAGGTTGTTGGAATGTTTGTTCATGTCGGTCAGTATGTCTGACAACGGTTTGGAGCGTGAAACTGCCAAGATTTTTGCGTTACTCGGTGCAGGAGCGGTTTTGAGGTCGTCTGAAATCGTACCGCCGAGTGCGCGCCATTGATTAACAAAGCTTTTGTGTGCAAATTCTATGGAGGAGAGCATGTTGATATGCATTTCCCCGCCTAAACAACTCTCCGGAACCTTACCGCCGATATGTAGCTTTCCACCGGAATAGCTGGCACGCATATGATTTTGCAATGCACCGCATTTCCCGGAGTTTGACAGTACGGTTTTGTTTTCAATAGGAATATCGGGTAGGGGAGGCGAGGTCTCGACGGTAATGCCGCCTGAGCCATCTGACTCAGGCCTGAGCCAGACAACCTTGTAAGCCAGCATATTCGGGTCGGGAGCGGTCATAAACGGTGAACCTGCGTCGGATTCGAAATCTGGCGGGTTGCCGACGGTACCCCAAAGATGGCGGTCGAGTACCAGGCTGCCTTTAATATGTCTGATGCCTTTGTTTTGCAGTTGTTGCAGGGCATCCTTCAGCCCGTCTTGGTCGAACACGGGATCGCCGCTGCCCACCCAATAAATATCGCCTTCCAACGAATCGCCTTCGATATGTCCGTTGGTTTTAAATTCCGTTGTCCAGCGGTAATCCTTACCCAAAGCTTCAAAGGCGGAAAATGCTGTTACCAGCTTCATCGTCGATGCCGGATTGACCGAGGCATCTGCTCTGTGTGATTCGATAACTTTGCCGCTGTCCAATTCTTGAACGTAAACGGAGATTTCGTCCGGCGGGATATTGCCGAGATTCAAGGCATAGGCAGAGAACGGCATTAAGCACAAATACCATGCCGCTACCGTTTTTTTCCAATTCATATTGTTGAGACTTCTGAAAAATACATAAAGCATAATTATAAAACAAAGTATCGTTACGGTAAAAAACAAATCAGGTGCATCAATGTCTTGAAACTTACTGTCTTGGAGTTATTGTCTTCTAGAATAAATGTTATTTATTGCATCAGCCGACATTCCTTGAGTTCATATAAATAAACAGAATCTTTACCCATTTTAAAAGATAAGCTAAATAAATGAGAGAGTAAGGATTGCTGCATTGAATATTGCATAAAACGTTAAATAGTTCTCTAAAATACGATATTTTTTAATTTAAAATATATATGTCAGGTATTTTTTGGGATATAATATTAAAAATTAAAATATATTAAAAATATATGGTTAAGCTGATTTTGAATAAAAATAAATAAGGAATATATCTTTTTATCGGTGGTGTAAATTATTTATTGATTTCTTCGGTGATTATTTAAAAAAGCTGTGTTATATTGCGGAAGAATCGTTGGTTATTTTGTAAAATCTGGAGGAAAATCATGAAAGATACAGCTAATTTCATCCGCGACGACATCAAAGCCATGTCCGCCTACCGAATTGCCGACTTGCCCGAAGGCTTCATCAAGCTGGATGCAATGGAAAGTCCGTATCATCCGTTTGCCCGTTTTCCCGAGCTGTCAAACGAATGGCTGCGGCTGATTGCCCAAGCGCCGATTCAGCTTTATCCCAACCCCGCCGCCAGCGGGCTGCAGGAAACTTTAAGAAAAGCCTTCGGCATTCCTGAAGCCGCCTCTATCGCTTTAGGAAACGGCTCGGATGAGTTAATCCAATTCTTGACCCTGCTCGTTGCCCAATCAGGCGCGACCATGCTGGCGGTTGAGCCGAGTTTCGTGATGTATCGGCACAATGCCGAGCTGTACGGCATGAATTACGTCGGCGTGCCGCTCAATGAAGATTTCACGCTTGATTTGCCCGCCGTTTTATCTGCCATTGAAAAACATCAGCCCGCGTTGATTTTCATCGCCTATCCGAACAATCCGACAGGCGTATGTTTCCGCCGCGAAGAAGTCGAAGCCATTATCCGCGCGGCGCAGGGTATCGTTGTTGTCGATGAAGCATACGGCGCATTCAGCCGCGACAGTTTTCTGCCGCAGGCGGGCAGCGTTGAAAATCTGGTTGTGATGCGCACCATCAGCAAAATTGGTTTTGCCGGACTACGCATCGGCTATGGGGCAGGAAACCCCGCCGTAATGGGCGAGCTGGCGAAAATCCTGCCGCCCTACAATATGAACCAATTAAGCTTGGCGACCGCCAAATTCGCCCTGCAACACCACGACGCGATTCAGACGACCATCGATATTTTAAAAGCCGAGCGCGAACGCGTTTTTTGCGAATTGTCCGCCATAGGTCGTCTGAAAGCCTTCCCCAGCGAAGCGAATTTCATTACCGTGCGCGTTCCCGATGCAGACGCATTGTTTAACACGCTTAAAGAAAACCGCATCCTGATTAAGAAACTCCACGGCACGCATCCACTTTTGGCGCAGTGCGTCCGCATTACCATCGGCAGTCCCGAGCAAAACGATGCCGTACTGGATATTATCCGCAAGCTTTATGCCTGATTTTTTAAAACCCCACAGAAAGTAAAATTATGACCATCACTCAACTCCACCTTGCCAATTTCCTGCAGCTTGTCGAAGAAGCAGGCTCGCTGACCAAACTTGCCCGCAAATGCGGTTACGACAACGCGGCATCCCTGTCCCAACTGAAACGCCGCCTTGAAGAGCAGGCAGAAGACGAAAAAGCACGCGGCATCCGCCCCAGCCTTGCCGCCAAACTCGAAGCCGGCATGCACAAACGCAAAGGCTGGTTAAACCGCGACCACAGCAAAGATAAAGAAAAAGCCGCAGCCGCCGAAGCCGCCCGCCAAGAGCGTGCCGCCCAAGCTGCCGCAGCCGCCGCACCGGCATTCCATATGCCCGCAGAAGGCCGCGCAGTCAGCATCACCCGCAACACCAGCGAAACCCAAATCACCCTCAGCCTCAACCTCGACGGCACCGGACAATACCGCCTCGACACCGGCGTCCCTTTCCTTGAGCATATGCTTGCCCAAGTCGCCCGCCACGGCATGATCGACCTTGACATCACCTGTAAAGGCGATTTGCACATCGACGACCACCACACCGTAGAAGACATCGGTATCGTACTCGGTCAAGCCCTGAAACAAGCCTTGGGCAACAAAGCCGGTATCCGCCGCTACGGCCATGCCTACGTTCCGCTCGATGAAGCCTTGAGCCGCGTTGTCATCGATCTCTCCGGCCGCCCCGGACTCGTCTACAACATCGACTTCACCCGCGCCCTCATCGGACGCTTTGACGTTGACTTGTTTGAAGAATTCTTCCACGGCGTCGTCAACCACAGCATGATGACCCTGCACATTGACAACCTCAGCGGCCGCAACGCCCACCACCAAGCCGAAACCGTATTTAAAGCCTTCGGCCGCGCCCTGCGCATGGCAGCAGAATGCGACCCGCGCATGGCAGGACAAACCCCGTCCACCAAAGGCACTTTGAGCGACGAATCCGTTGCCGTTGAAGTTGCCGTTGAAAAAGAAGAAGCGCAAAGCGAAGAGTAATCCGCTTTAAAAAAGGTCGTCTGAAAACCGGGAAACAGGTTTTCAGACGACCTTTGATATTATAAGGACGCTTAATTATTGGTGTCTTTTGCTGTTTTATGTTTCGAATAGTACGAGATTGCGGAAGGTATGGGAAATATACTGAATCTTCGATACCGCTTCGGTCGTCAACCATCATTCCTGCTTGTATAGTGGATTAACTTTAAATCAGGACAAGGCGACGAAGCCGCAGACAGTACAAATAGTACGGCAAGGCGAGGCAACGCCGTACTGGTTTAAAGTTAATCCACTATATATAAAAAACAAAGCGGGAAAATTCTTTCTAAATGACGATAAAAGAAAAGGTCGTCTGAAAACCTGTTTCCCGGTTTTCAGACGACCTTTCGGCAGATTGAAGGATGGTTTATTGACGTTTCGCGCCGTAACCACCGATCAGGTGTTCGCTGCCGTCTTGGTTTTTCAGACCGTAAGTACCGCCGATTTCAGCAGCTTTTGCACCGTAGAATTTACCGCTCAAATTACCTTTCAAGCCTGCTGCGGCTGCTTCAACCGAACCTAGGAAGAGGTTGCCGTTTTCCCATTTTGCCGTACCTTTCATGTCGTAGTCAGTACCTTTTACAGTTACACGGCGACCGTTGTCATCAAGAGAATGGAATTGGGAATTGGAAGTCTCAAAGCGTACGCCTTTCAAGCCGAAATCGACAATAGCTTTAACGTCTGCAGTCAGCTGACGACCTTGGTCACCTTTCACAACATAGGCAGTAGTCAAGCCGTTGTAAGTTGCCGTACCTTTTTCAGGCAAGTCGGTGAACTTGGTTTCATCGCCCAGGCTTTGGTAGCCGAATGCAACGTCGTTTTTTGGATCAAAATAGTATGCAAAGGTTTGGTAAGCCCAGCCTGCCGCGGCAGGGTCGTGCATGACGATTTGTGTGCCATCAGTAAATTGGATGATATACACACCGTCGAAGCGTTTGTCAAAAACGAGATGTTTGCCATCTCCAGCAACCAAGTTACCTTTTCTAAAGTATGCCAATTTATCTGCCAAGTTTTTGGCTCCGGCAGCTATAACAGGGCGTATATCACGAAGACGACCATCTAAATCGTTCAATTCGTCAAGCTTTGCCTGAGCTTTTGCGATAGCATCAACATCGCCTTGCTCCTTAGCTTGTTTCAAAGTCTCTTTGGCTGTTTCAATTTGAGTGTACAGTTCGGTAATCTTCTCGTCGATTGAGGCGCGACCATTAATAAAGTTTTTGCTGTCACCATCTATCTTACCGTTTTGTGGACCACCGTCACTTTTCGTATTACCACCTGAAAATACTTTCATAATCAGAGAATATGGTGTGGTCCAATTGACTTGAGCGGCATTTTTGTTGGCAATTACTACGCCGTCCAATTTTACTTCGTCATTGTTTTTGAAGTCTAATGAGCTAATTAAACCGTTTTGATTGTTTTCTTTGCTGTCGGTAAGGTAGAAATCACCTGTATATTCTTTTCCGTCTGCTGTTCTGGTAAGACGTAACTGGGCATTTGGATTACCTTGTTGTGCAGTGGCGGAGGAGATAAAGCTGGTGTGCAGTGGTGTAGTGCCATTTACTGCTTCAATAGGTGCTTCATCAATCAAGTCCGCGAGATTGTCAGCGCGGTTATGACTAGGGGTTGCTGCTGCTACGGTATTGCCATTATTTTTGTTGGCTGCGCTGGGGGTAGCATTGTTTGGACTGCCGTTTTTAGCAGGGCTGCCGTTGCCGCCTGTGCTGGTTGATCCGGTGGAAAGTGCGGCGGTATCGCCGCCACCGCCACCGCCGCAGGCTGAAAGGATTGCCGCGCTGATGGCGGTGAGGATGATGGTTTTGATTTTGGTGTTGATTGCAGACATATTGTCCCCCTTTTTTTGGTTGAAATAGTGCGTTTTTATCAAACGGCATAAATCCAATATCATAGATACAATCATGACAAAAACAAAATGTTATTTGTGTTTTGCAGGGAGAAGGGTGATTTGGCGGCGGTTTGTGTTTGATTTTTACGACAAAAAGTTGTTTAAGAATGTTGAGCGGTTGATTGTGCCATGTAGGGAAGGGTAATGGGGTGAAAATGGCGGCAGGGGGTAAATGTCTACCCTTAACCTAATACATTAAAAAAGGTCGTCTGAAAACCTTGAAACTCGGTTTTCAGACGACCTTTTATCAACACTTTTATCAGAAGCGGTAATTCACGCCCAAGGCAAACTCGCGGCCGCGTTCGTAGAAGGGCACGCGTCCGTTGCCGTCGGGGAAGCGTTGGCTGTGCGAACGGTATTGTTTGTTGCCGATGTTGTTGACAGCGAAGTTGACGTTCAGGTTGTCTTTTTTCAGCGGCTGCCAGTTGGCGTAAATGTCGTGTACGCCGTAACCGGCTTTCTTGCCGTGTATCGTGCCTTGTCCGCGGGCGACGTCGGTGTATTTCACGCTTTGGGCGTAGCGGCCGCGCCAGCCGATTTCGAGTTTGGGGTTTTCAAACTGATAAGACAGGCCGGTCAGCCATTGGCGGCCGGTGTTCCAGAAGGTGAACGAGCTTTCGTGGTCTTCCGCTTGAATCGGGCTTTCGCCGTAGTACATTTCGCCGTTCAGACGCGGTTTGACGTAGGACACACCGGCGCGCGCGGTCAGACCGCCCCAGCGGTAGGACGCGTCAAGTTCGTAGCCGTAGGTTTTGAGCGTGCCGCCGTTGTAAATCTTGCCACGTTCGGTGATGGAGGCGGTATTGTTGTTGATTTTTGCCCAACGATAGACGATGAGGTCTTTGATGCGTTGGTGGAACACGCTGCCGCTGACGTTGAAATTGTCGTTGCGCCATTTGAAGCCCAATTCGGCGCGGCGGGCGGTTTCGGCTTTGAGGTTGCTGTCCAAATCGGCGGCGGCGCCTGCGCGTTCGTTAGCCAACAGGGCTTCGTTCAGGCGGGGCGCGCGGCTTGCCTGATTGAGGTTTGCCAAGAGGGAGAAGTTGTCGTTGATGTCCCAAATCGCGCCGATGCTGGGGTTGAGCTGTCCGTGCGACGCGCTTTGTTTACTGGCGGCGTTGTATTTGAAATGGTCGTAACGCAGGCCGGTGGTCAGGGTAACGGGGTGCAGGTTCCAAATGCCTTCCGCGTAAACGCCGTATTCAGCCTTTTTCTCTTTGTCGCGGTCATACAGTCCGAGAATCTTCAGCCATGCGCCTTTGTCGGACGGCTCGGAAGTTTCGTGGCGGTAGTTGACGCCGTATTTCACCATGTGCCCGTCGCCGAAGGAGCTGGCGAGGTTCAGGTTGGCGCCGGTCGCTTTAATTTTGCTTAACTCAAGCTGACCGATGGGAACGCCGCCTTGCGCCGTGCCGGAAGCTTGGGCTTTCGGGGAGGGCGCGCCTTTAGGCGGCTTGGTGTCGTCGGTGTTGATTTGGAAGACGTTGGCGTCGATTTTGTCGAGGAAGCCGACGTTGCGGCCGCGGTATTCCAGATTGTAGGATTGCTCTTTTTGATAAGTGCCGTCTACACCGACGTAGCTGTCAACGTTTTGGAACTCGGCTTTGTCGGTGCGGTTGCCTTTTTGGTATTCCTGACGGTAGGTCAGGCGGATGCCGTGGTCGTCGTTGAAGTCGTAGCCGAGTTTGGCGAGGTAGCTGTGCTGTTTCAGACGACTGCCGCGGTTGACATTGCCGTTGCCGTCTTTGTAGTCGCGGTTGTTGAGGAAGTTGCCTGCAAACAGGGCATCGAAGCCGTTTTGATAGCCGTAAACCGCCGCGTTGCCGGTTGAGCCTTTATTGCTGCTCAAGCCCGCGCCGAGTTTGAAACCGAAAGGTTTGCCGTCGGTCAGCAGGTCTTTCGCGTCAACCGTCGTTACGCGGATGGTACCGCCGACCGCGCCCAAGCCCGCGCTCGCCGCGCCCGTGCCTTTTTCGACGTTGATGCTTTTCACCAAAGCGGGGTCAAGCTGGAAGCGGCTTTGGTGGTGGAAAATTTTGGTGGATTGGCTGGTGCCGTCCACTTCCAGATTAATCTTGTCTTCGCCGACGCCGCGAATGCTGTAAAACTGCGCCACGCCGTTGCCGCCGCCGACATCCATGCCGATTTGGTCTTTCATAACTTGTTTCAAATCGGTCGAAGTTTCGCGGTCAAGCTGATTGCGGGTAACGCGGGTCGGCACGGCAGTACCGGTAACGACGACTTCTTTCAATTCGGCTGTTGCTTCGGGTTTGATATTTTCAGCATGGGCAAAGCCTGAAGACAGCGCCAGCACCATGATGCTGAAACGGAAGGCGGGGGATTGGGGGGATTTCATAATTCTTCCTCTAGACGGGTTGTTCATGGGTTACGTTAATTTGAGAGTGCGTATTCTAATATTAATTGATAATGATTTGCAAGGAATATCATTTATTAAGAGAACGTTAATCATATAATCATAATTTCAGAGATTGGGATTTGCTGATGTGTTTTAGCCAAACTTGATGGCAGGCGGATTTTGGGAAGGGTAGGGGAAACCTGTGTATTAGGAAGAGTGGGCTTGTTGTGATGCGGATATTTTGATGGAGGGATGGCGCATAGAGAAAGGTCGTCTGAAAACGGATTTCAGACGACCTTTGGTGAAATAAAGGGAAAGGATAGCAAGAGAAAATATAGTGGATTAACTTTAAACCAGTACGGCGTTGCCTCGCCTTGCCGTACTATCTGTACTGTCTGCGGCTTCGTCGCCTTGTCCTGATTTAAATTTAATCCACTATAAATCTTTCTCCAAAAAGTTTTCTTGCAGAATACGCGTAGAACGCTTACTGGGCGGTAAAGGTCGTCTGAAAAGTCTGTCCGCTTATGGTGATATCGGCGATGTAGTCGCGTTTGCCTTCGACGCAGACGGGCAGGCGGATTTGGCGTGCTTGCCAGGTGCGCGGGGATTGTTGTTGGAGTATGTAGCGGTTGAAGCCCATGTCCATATCTTTCATACTGAAGCTGATGCTGACTTGTTGTGTTTCGGCAGGGGCATTTTCGACGGTGATGTCGAAGGCGGAACGGGTGCTGATGCGGGTGGAGCGGACGTGTGAGCCGTCGGGTAGGGTGCAGCCTTTGGTGAGGTCGCACTCGGCGGCGCGGGCTTGGGGCTGTTGTTTCTGCCACCAGTCCAGCAGCAGGAGTTTGGCGGCGGCGAAGAGGATGAGGAGGACGCCTGCAATGAGGAGTTTGCGGTTTTTGTCCATTTCAGACGACCTCGGTGTCGTTGTCGGTCAGGATGGCGTGTGCGCCTGTTGAGAGCCAGCGGTCGCGATAGTTTGAAACCAGTGTTTCGGGCGCGGCGACAACCAGCGGAAGGGATACGCCTTGTTCCAATATTTCAAGCACTTGTCGTGCGCTTGCGTCGTTGTTGACTTGCCAAACGACGACGTCGGCATCTTGCACGCGTTGCCATTGTTCGCGGGTGTGTATCGATACCCAAACGCTTTGGGCTTGAGGCAATTTGCCGAGTTTGCGCAGCTCGGTTTCTGAGATGAGGATGTTGGCGTGGTGCGGTTCGGCTAGGGAGTAGGGCGCGACGCGGTATTCGCCGCTGCGGTTTTGTCCGTGCAAACCGGTTTTCAGACGACCTTGAAGCTGGCGGGGGACAGAGAGGGCGCGCAGCAGCGGACCGTTGGCGGGCAACATGGGGGCAACGTTGAAATCGCCCGCTTTTTGCCACGACCAAGCTTGTCCTTCGCGGGATTGGGGTTCACCCGTCCATTGGTCGGGGTTTACCCATAGGAATTTCAGGCAGACGCGGGCGTGTTCGTAGGAATGGATTTTGGTCAGCCAAGGCGTAGCGGCGAGGATGCGGATGCCGAGTTCTTCTTCAAACTCGCGTTGCAGGGCTTGGAAGTCGGTTTCGCCCGCTTCGACTTTGCCGCCGGCAAATTCCCAATATCCGGCATAGGGCTTGCCTTCGGGGCGGGAACTGAGCAGGTAGTCGCCGTCTTGGTTGAGCAGGATGCCGGCAACGACGCGGATAAGGGGGCGGGTGTCTTGGGTCATGGGAATAGGGAGAAAGGTCGTCTGAAAATTCGGAAAGGTCGGATTTAAGTATCCGACCTGCCGATGGGTATTGTCTTATTTTTCGGCAATGACGAATGCCAACACGGTGTCTTCTTCGTCGCTCATGCTGAGGCTGACGTGGCTGATGCCTTGTTCTTCCAGCCATTTCGACAGAGCGGGGGCGTAGAAGAATTCGGGTTTGCCCAATGCGTCATGCCCGATGCCGATGTTGCGGAAGGAAACCGCGCCGCGTATGCCCGTACCGACGGCTTTGGCGAAGGCTTCTTTGGCGGCAAAACGTTTGGCGAGGTAGTTGACGGGCTTGCCTGCTTGCGGGAATTCGAGCAGCTCTTCAGGGGTAAGGATGCGTTCGGCAAACGCTTGTCCGAACTTTTTGCTCAGGCGGATGATGCGTTTGAGGGAAACGATGTCTGTGCCTATGCCGTAAATCATGCGGTGGTCTCCTTTTTGAGAGAAGGTCGTCTGAAAAGGTGGGTGTCGCCTATCAAGGCAGCAGCCTTGCCCTGAACATGGTTTCCTTCATCTGGCGGACGGCTTCGGGCAGGCCGAGGAAGAGGGCTTGGGCAATCAGCGAATGCCCGATGTTCAGCTCGCGGATGGCGAGGATTTGGGCGATGGGGGTAACGTTGTGTATGGTCAGGCCGTGTCCGGCGTTGACGATCAAGCCCAAATCGCTGGCAAAATGCGCGCCGTTTTGCAGACGCTCGAATTGCTTGATTTGTTCGGCGTGGCTGTGTGCATCGGCGTATGCGCCGGTGTGCAGCTCGATAACGGGCGCACCGACATCATGGGCGGCTTGGATTTGCTCGTTGTCGGCATCGATAAAGAGCGAGACGCGGATGCCTGCGTCGGTCAGGATTTTGGTAAACTCGGCGATTTTTTCTTGTTGCGCCAATACGTCCAAACCGCCTTCGGTCGTGATTTCCTGACGTTTTTCAGGCACGATGCACACGTCTTGCGGCATGACTTTAAGCGCGTTTTCCAGCATTTCTTCAGTCAACGCCATTTCAAGGTTCAGGCGCGTTCGGATGGCATTTTTAACGGCAAACACGTCCGCATCTTTGATGTGGCGGCGGTCTTCGCGCAGGTGCATGGTAATCAAATCCGCACCGTGCGTTTCCGCGACCAATGCTGCTTCCACAGGGCTGGGATAGGTCGTACCGCGGGCGTTGCGGACGGTGGCGATGTGGTCGATGTTTACACCTAAGAGCATGATGTGTCCTTTCTTTGGATTTTCAGACGACCTGCTAATTGTAATCTTTCTGGTCGAAAAAGGCAGCATACCGACGCATGCTGCCTTGCTGATTGGGAAAAATTGCAGTTACCATAAGGATGGAAAGTCGTCTGAAACTCCCTTTCAGACGACCTTTATGCTTTTTTATACGCCTGCGGCTGCTTTCAATGCGGCTGCTTTGTCGGTGCGCTCCCAAGTAAATTCAGGCTCTTCGCGGCCGAAATGGCCATAGGCGGCGGATTTGCTGTAAATCGGGCGCAAGAGGTCGAGCATTTGGACGATGCCTTTGGGGCGCAGGTCGAAATGTTCGCGAACCAGGGCAATCAGTTTGTCTTCGCTGATTTTGCCTGTGCCGAAAGTATCGATGGAAATCGAGGTCGGTTCGGCAACGCCGATGGCGTAGGAAACCTGAATCTGACATTGGGTCGCCAAACCGGCGGCGACGATGTTTTTCGCAACATAACGGCAGGCGTAAGCGGCGGAACGGTCGACTTTGGACGGGTCTTTGCCGGAGAATGCGCCGCCGCCGTGCGGAGCTGCGCCGCCGTAGGTATCGACGATGATTTTGCGTCCGGTCAAGCCGCAGTCGCCTTGCGGGCCGCCGATGACGAAGCGGCCGGTCGGGTTGATCAGGTATTTGGTTTCGGCAGTCAGCATTTCAGACGGCAGAACGGGCTTGATAATCTGCTCGATCACGGCTTTGCTCAGTTCTTCATGGCTGATGGCAGGGTCGTGCTGAGTGGACAGGACGACGGTGTCGATGCGTTTTACTTTGCCGGTTTCGCTGTCGTAAACCACAGTCAGTTGCGCTTTTGCGTCGGGACGCAGCCAAGGCAGGCGGCCGTCTTTGCGCAATTCGCTTTGACGCTGCATCAGGCGGTGGCTGTAATAGATGGCAAACGGCATCAGAGTCGGGGTTTCGTCACAGGCGTAGCCGAACATCAGACCTTGGTCGCCCGCGCCTTGGTTCAGGTCTATGCCTTCGCCTTCGTTCACGCCTTGGGCGATGTCGGGGGATTGTTGGTCGTAGTACACGCCGATTGCGCAGCCGTTGGCATCAAAGCCCAGCTCGGACGAGTTGTAGCCGATGCGTTTGATGGTTTCGCGTGCGACTTTGATGTAGTCCACATGGGCGGTGGTGGTGATTTCGCCCGCCAACACGCACAAACCGGTGTTTACCAGAGTTTCCGCCGCGACACGCGCTTTGGGGTCTTGCGCCAAAACCGCATCTAGAATCGCATCGGACACTTGGTCGGCTACTTTGTCCGGATGGCCTTCGGAAACCGATTCGGAAGTAAACAGATATTCGCTCATTTCAATATTTTCCTTCAAAAACAAGCCGTCTGCTTTCAGACGACCTGTTGTTTCATCATATATCCCACAACGGAAATCATAACAAAATTTCCACCTGCGCTCCATCCAAATGATAAATATTCCTACTTGGATAAAGCGGTTCGGAATCCTGCCCGTACAGAACATACGGGCAAAAAAAATTCCCGCATCAAGCGGGGGGATTTGAATTGCCCTCTCGGACCACATCGGCTTTGCAGCCGTCCACCTTACCTTTCCGTCTGAAAAGCAGGTTGGCATGGAATTCCCAACTCTTAATGCAGCGCGGATGTTAGCAGAAAAGCCCTGTCCCCGCAAGCCGCGCCCCCTTGCGTTTTACGTTACAATACGTCGTCTGAAAACACCCGAACACCCTATCATGCACCTGCCCTCCGCCATTCCCGCCCTTGCCGCCGCCCTCGCCCTTACCCTGCCCTTGGGCGCGTGCGGCAAAAAAACATCCGAACAAACCGTGCTTCAGGGCGAAACGATGGGTACGACCTATACCGTCAAATACCTTTCAGACGACCTCCCCAACCCGCCCGCGCCCGAAGCCGTAAAAAAACAGATTGACGGCGCGCTCGAAGAAGTCAACCGCCAAATGTCCACCTACCGCGAAGACTCCGAAATCAGCCGCTTCAACCAAATGCGCGAAACCCGCAAACCCATGCCCGTTTCCGCCGATTTCGCCGCCGTTACCGCCGAAGCCTTACGCCTCAACCGCCTCACACAAGGCGCGCTCGACGTAACCGTCGGCCCGCTCGTCAACCTTTGGGGCTTCGGACCGAACAAAGAAATCACCCGCGAACCTACCCAAGCCGAAATCGACAAAGCCGCCGCCCAAACCGGCACGGACAAAATCATCCTGACGCAAAACGGCAAACAAGCCGCGCTCGCCAAAACCCAGCCCGAAACCTATCTCGACCTTTCCTCCATCGCCAAAGGCTTCGGCGTGGACAAAGTGGCAGGCGAACTTGAAAAACTCGGCATCAACAACTACCTTGTTGAAATCGGCGGCGAATTGCACGGCAAAGGCCGCAACGCTAAAGGCGAGCCTTGGCGCATCGGCATCGAACAGCCCAACATCGTCCAAGGCGGCAACACCCAAATCGTCATCCCCCTCGACAACCGCTCCCTCGCCACCTCCGGCGATTACCGCATTTTCCACGTTGACCCGCAAGGCAGGCGGCTGTCCCACATCATCGACCCCAAAACCCGCCGCCCGCTGTCGCACCGCCTCGCCTCCATCAGCGTCGTCGCCGATAACGCCACCACCGCCGACGGTTTGTCCACCGGACTTTTCGTACTCGGCGAAACCGAAGCCCTCAAACTCGCCGAACAGCAAAACCTCGCCGTTTTCCTGATTATCCGCGACCAAAACGGCTACCGCACCGAAATGTCCGGCGCGTTTAAAAAACTACTCCATTAATACCTGCACACTCATATCCATCCCACAGGAACACCATCATGAAAACCCTACTCCTCACCTTCGGCCTCTTCCTCCTCGTCATCCTCGGCATGGCGGTCGGCTATATTTTCTCCAAGCGCACCATCAAAGGCAGTTGCGGCGGCATCTCCTCGCTGGGCATGAAAAAAGTCTGCGACTGCGACACCCCGTGCGACACCCTGCAAAAGAAACTGGACGAACAGAAACAGCAGGAAAGCAAAGGCATTACCGTCGATCATTAAACCCTGTCCGAATCAGGTTCAGCCTTGTTTTGAACAGGGCAACACAAAAGGTCGTCTGAAAACCGCATATTGCAGTTTTCAGACGACTTTTGATTTGAAGGTGTAGCTGTTTTTAAAAGGCAGATAACAATTTATCGAAGCTGTCTAAATCGCCGTCATTCCTGCGCAGGCGGGAATCCAGCCTTCGGTTTTTTAGAGGTGCTTAAAGATTACCGCAAGCCCGAACCTCCGGGTTTACCGTCTCCGCGCAGGCGGGAATAACTGAACAGATACTTCCGACGTGGATTTACGATACCGAACTTGTCAAAAGGTCGTCTGAAAAACCACCGTTTAAGGTTTTTCAGACGACCTTTTGACAAACATTTCAGGCAGGATTATTCAATAATTTCGGTAAATACGACGGTTTTGCCGCCGCGAGTCAGCGTGGCGAAGCCGTCTTGAAGCTGCCATCTTGTGCTTGCGTTGCGGTATTCCGTGGTTTTGGTCATCGAATGGGTTTGCGTCAGTTTTTCGACCGTGCTCCCCTGATGCAGCTCGACCGTCATCGGGCTGTTGCTGTTGACGTAGATGGCGGAGATGCGGCTGCCGTCGGCGGCTTGGTAGCGGATGGCGTTGTTTTGCGCTTCGGCGACGACGGCGCGTGGGGCATCGGGGCGGACGGCTTTATACGAACCGCAGGCGGTACACAGTCCGAGCAACAGCAGGAGGGCGTATCTCTTCATAGCGTCTCAATAATGGTGGTGGGGAATGTGACCTTCGAGATGGTAACGCGTTCCGCAATAGGGGCATTCGATGTCGCTGTCGGACTGAATCGGAAGGAAGACGCGCGGATGACCGTTCCAAGTTTCGTGGTTGGGACCGGAGCAGTGCAGCGGCAGGTCTTTGGGGTAGATAATGACGGTTTCGGTGTTTGCGTTCATGATTTTTCCTTGGTAAATCCAACCTTATTGTACGATATATCGCCTTCTTGTGCAGCGTAAAAGGTCGTCTGAAAATGGGTTTTGGTTTGATAATGCTTTGGTTATAATGCAGTTTTTATAAATCAGCTTTAAATCTATTTTATTTCAGACGGGCTTTAACATGACGACACTTTTCCGGCAGGATGATTTGAACCCTCAAGATGCGGCAGAATTCCTCTACACATTGAGCGCGGCGTATTTGGATTATACGGATGCGGCAGGCGATGAGGAAATGCGGTGTTTGAACAACGAACAGCACACGCTGACGGCTTACTGCTATTTGGACAGCCAAGTGCAGGAGGGCGGCTTTGTGCAACTGATTGCGGCGGGTTACGGCGAATATGTGTTCCATAACCCCGTTGCCGACAGCCTGCGCCGCTGGCGGATTAAACCGACGCCTAAGATTTTGGATAAGGCGAAGGCTTTATACGAGCGGGACGGCGCAAAAATCGAGGAAATGGCGGATGGTGGGGCATCTTTGGATGTGATTCGTGCTAAGTTTCCGGATTTTGAGGAATTGGACGGCGAATATTACGAAATCGCGGACGACGATATGGCGGCGGCTGTGGCGTATGTATTGGCAAATTGGGAGAGGTTTGCAGAGATTGCGGATTGATGTGCGCGGTATGCTTCTGATTTTCCGCATCAGAATGAAACTAAGAGAAAAAATCGAAATGAAAAGGTCGTCTGAAAAGGATTAAACGCCGAAACTGAATTGCTGGAGCTGTTGCAAAACCTGTCTGGATTTAATGCCTTCGGGCAGGAGGTTGTCAATCAGCAGGCGCGTGATTTTTAGCGACTGTCCGAGACTTTCGGGGTGGGTGAAATCGCCCTCGCGCAGCTGGATCAAAATGTCGCCGCCGACAGCCACGCCATAGTTGCGCGGATTGAAGCGTTCGGCTTCTTCGATGGGGACGACCGCGTTTTCAGGCGTCAGCCAGTAGGTTTCTTCGGCGCGGATTTCTTCGCCGTTGCCATCGTGGAACAAATCGGGCGCGAATCCCAAGCGGGTAAGTAAAGCCCATTCGAAACGCCGCAGCGCGGCGGTATGGCTGCTTTCGCCGCATACCGCCCGCATCACTGCTTCCAGTGCGTCATAAAGCTCGGGCATCGGGTCTTCGCGAGCCGTCAGTTTGAGCATTAGTTCGTTGATATACAGGCCGCTGAACAAAGCCCTGCCTTGCGGCTGCGGCCAGCCGCCTATCCACTCTGCACGATGCAGCGTTTTCAACTCTTGCGAACCGTACCAAGAGGCGCTGATCGGTACAAACGGCACCAACACGCCGCGCAGCTCGCTCTGCCGCTTGCGCGCACTTCTCGCCAACAAAGCCACGCGCCCGTAACGGCGGCTGAACACTTCCACCCACAAACTGCTCTCGCGCCAAGGGGCGGAAGCAAGCAGGAAGACAGGTTCGTGGTTGATGCGCTGGTTGGTCATGGGCGGTTGGCGTTGCTGGGGAATAGTGGAAAAGGGCGGTTGATTGTATGGTGTATAGTGGATTAACTTTAAACCAGTACGGCGTTGCCTCGCCTTGCCGTACTATCCGTACTGTCTGCGGCTTCGTCGCCTTGTCCTGATTTAAAGTTAATCCACTATATTTTACCAAAGCGGGCAGGGGTCGTCTGAAAATATTGGACGGGTATCGATTTGTCAAACTGATAATCCGAAGGTCGTCTGAAACTGCTTTTCAGCGTTTCAGACGACCTTTGTTTGCTTTTACGGCGAGGATTTAGCGGAAGAAGTCGCCCATGCCTGCGGGCAGGCCTTGGGTGAATGCACCCATGGTTTTGTTGGTGGTTTCTTCGGCTTTTTCAGAAGCGGCGTTGATGGCGGCGAGCACCAAATCTTCGAGCATTTCTTTGTCGTCTGCGGCTTCTTGAATCAGGTCGGGGCTGATTTCGAGTTTGCGCACGACGTGGGCGCAGGTCATCACGACTTTAACCAAGCCGTTTCCTGCTTCGCCTTCTACTTCGGTCTCGGCAAGTTTCGCTTGCGCTTTTTTCATGTTTTCCTGCATTTGCTGCGCCTGTTTCATCAGGCCGCCTAATCCGGCTTTTCCGAACATATTTAAAACTCCTGTGGTTGAATCGTTAAGGTTATGGGTTTATAGCGTTTGGTGCGAAGGGTCGTCTGAAAGCGGGTTGATGGTTTTCAGACGACCTGAATGTTTATGTATCCGAAGGGAAACGGAAATTCTCGATGCCGTTATTCCGCCTGCTCCGCCAGTTCCAAAGAATCGGGCTGCCATTGGGCTTCGAAAACTTTTAAAACCTGACGCGCGGTTTCGTCGGCTTCGAGCAAATCCTGTGCCTGTTGCATGCCTTCAAGTTGGAGGCGTTGGCGGCGCATGGTCGGGGTTTCCCAGCCCGCATCGTCGCGCCACGGTTCGGTTTGCAATTTCAATGGCAGACCGTAGGCTTCGGCAAGCGTGTTTTTGATTTTGTCGAGCCGCTCTTTGTTGGCGGTCGCGCGGGCTTCGTCGGTCATCGACAGCATCATCAGATGGCTGCCTGCGTCGTAGTTCGTCCATGCGGCGTGTTGCGCCAGCATTTGCGCGGCGCCGAGCTTGCGGGCGAAATGTCGGACGATTGCCGCCCAATTTTCGGTGGAAAACTCGGGCAACGGGGCGAACTGCGTGCCTTCGTCGTCGTCGTGGTCTTCTTCGGCTTCCGATTCTGCCGTATCGGCAGGGACGGCGTGTTCCCAATCCGGCGGCGGGGGCATTTCCGCGCTGTCTTCTACGGGGTAGTCATGATCGGGCGCACCGTAATCGTAGAAAGGCGCTACGGGGGCTTCATGCGCAAATGCTTCTGCGTCCACGGCTTCTTCAATCGGGGTCATCTGAATGGGGTTTTCAGACGACGTCTCAGACAAGGAAACGTCGGTTTCGTTGTTTGCTGCCTCGTTATCGGAAACTTGATTTTCAGACGACGTTTCGTCTTGAGGGGTCGTCTGAGACGGCGTTTCTGCTTCGTTTGCGGACGAAGTGTTTGTCTCTGCTGCGTCAGAGGTCGTCTGAACGCTCGCATCCGCCGTTTGCGCAGGCGTTTCTGTTACGGTTTCTGCCTCGCTCGGCGCGTCTTCCCAAGGTGGGACGTCGTTGTTTCCTTGAGTTGAAACCGGTTCGGAAACCTTGTTTTCAGACGACGTGGCAGGCGCAGGGGTCGTCTGAACGGGCGGTTTGGCGGCTTCAGACTGGGGAAGTTGCAAAGGCTTCTTTGCGGTATGGACACCCGTTTCGGCAGAATGCAGCTCAGTATTTTCGATATGTCCGCCAACGTCGTGCGCATCCGCTGCCAGCGGCGCAAACGCAAGCATACGTAGCAGGGTCATGACGAAGCCGGCGTATTCGTCGGGCGCAAGGCTTAAATCCTGTTTGCCGTGGATAGCGCATTGATAATAAAGCTGGATTTGTTCGCCGCTGAGTGCCTGGCTCAGTTGCAGCAGGGTTTCGCGCTCAGGATCATCATGAGCCAAAGCGGAAGGAACCGCCTGTATCAAGGCGAGGCGTTGCAACAGCATGGCAAGTTCGCTCAACGCGCTGTCAAAACCGATGGCGCGCGCCGCCATTTCCTGCGCTTTCGCCAGCAGGGCTTCGCCGTCTTGGTTGACGATACCCGCCAGCAGTTCGTACAGATATTGTTTATCCACCGCGCCAATCATTTGGCGGACGTCTTGTTCGGCAACGCTGCCCGAACCCATGGCGATAGCCTGATCGAGCAGGCTTAAGGCATCACGCATCGAGCCTGCGGCGGCACGACCCAAGAGTTGCAAGGCGGCGGGTTCGTAGGCGATGTTTTCGTTGTTTAAAACGTGGGCAAGGTGGTCGGCAACCTGCTGCGAAGTCATATTGCGCAAGACAAATTGCAGGCAGCGGCTCAAAACGGTGATGGGGACTTTGTGCGGATCGGTGGTCGCGAGAATGAATTTGACGTGTTCAGGCGGCTCTTCCAGCGTTTTCAGCATGGCGTTAAACGCGCTTTTGGAGAGCATATGCACTTCGTCAATGATATAGACTTTGTATTTACCGGCGGTCGGTGCGTATTGGGCGTTTTCCAATACTTCGCGGATGTTGTCGATACCGGTATTGGAGGCGGCGTCAATTTCCAGCAGGTCGACGTAGCGACCGGTGTCGATTTGCGTACAGCTTTGGCACACGCCGCAAGGCTCGCCGTGTTGCGCGTTTTCGCAGTTGAGGCTTTTCGCCAGAATACGGGCGATGGTGGTTTTCCCGACCCCGCGCGTGCCGGTCAGCAGGTAGGCATGGTGCAGGCGGCCTTCGTCCAGCGCGTTGCGCAAGGCTTTGACGACGTGTTCCTGACCGACTAAATCGGCAAAGGTTTTCGGACGCCATTTGCGGGCAAGAACTTGATAAGCCATAAGGTTTTCTCTGCTGGAAATAAATCGGAAGGTCGTCTGAAAAGTGGTTGAACGCCTTTCAGACGACCTTGGAAGATGCTTGGTATTTTAGCATTTTTTTGATTTTTATTAAGGATTTTCTGTCTGCATATCGGTAATGGCACGTATACAAATGTTAGAATGTTACAAAATTTAAAACAATCTGAAGAACAAACCGCCATATCTGAAATCATCTTACGCAACCATTCCGCATCCATGCAGATAAACACCATGGGCGCATATATAGACAACTTGGTTTTACAAGGTCGGGAAGTGTTATTCCCGAAAACCAGCGTTCAAGTCGGTCCTGATACAAAATTACGCGGCGGGATGCACGTCTGACTGCCGCAGTTCGGACCGGACGGTAAAAACCATTTGGCGCAACACGGTTTCGGCAGAACCTCCACTTGGGAAATCCGTTATCAAAACGAATCGGATGTCGGCTTGAGATTGATCAGCACGGCAAAGGGCTACGAAAACGTCGAATGGCTGCTGGATTACAGCCTGCCGAACGAAAACGAAGCAGTCGCCGCGTTGACCGTCTGCAATTACGGCGATGTGCCCGTGCGCACTTCGCCCGGTTTCCATCCCTATTTCCCCGCCGTCGGCACCCAATTCGATTTCAACGGTGCGCCCTACGATGCCGACTATATTGCACATACGGAATTTGTCGCCTCGCCGTCAGATACACATGTTGCGTTTGACGGAATGAAACTCGACATCCGAACGCAAAATCTGCCCGTTTACGCACTTTGGAGTGACCGAAACGGACAATACACCTGCGCCGAGCCTACCGCCGAAGGCAACGCATTTTTATCGCCTGCGCGCGGCGGACAGTTTGTTTCCGGACATGGCAAAAAGCATTACGGTATGAAAATCCGTTTGATTGCTTGAATTTAGAGTGGATTTTTTCAGGCCCTCAAATAAAAAACCACCTTGGAGAAGGTGGTTTTTGAATATTACAAACCGTTGTTGTTGATTGCATTGGCAATATCACGCACGGCGGTAACATACATCCGGCTGTTGTTATACTGCCAAACCGTATAGAAATTATTCAGACCGAGATAATATTCAAATACGCCCGGACTGGTTTCCAAGCTGAACAAAACGGCTTTCTCGTTGTCGGCAACCGCTTTTTGCGGAACCACACCCATCGCTTTGAAATCCGCAACGGTACGGTTCAAAGCCGTTTTCTCGTCAATGATGGATTTCAAATCAGGCGTAATCGTCAGATTGACGGGAACAATCATTTTGCCACCTGTTTTCCAGCCATGTTGCTTCATATAGTTGGCAACAGAAGCGGCAACGTCGCCGATATTGTTCCAAATATCGCGGTGTCCGTCGCCATCATAGTCGACCGCCCATTTGCGATAGCTCGAAGGCATGAATTGCGGCATACCCATTGCGCCCGCATAGCTGCCTTTAAAGTCAAAAACGTTCTCTTTTTCTTCTTTCGCCATCAGCAAAAGCTCAATCAGCTCGTTTTGGAAAAACTCGGCGCGACGCGGATAATCAAAACCCAAAGTACTCAAAGCATCGGCAACACGGAAGCTGCCTGTGTTTTTGCCGTAGTTGGTCTCAATCCCGATAATCGCCACAATCAGCTCGGCAGGTACACCGTATTTGCGCGCCACATCATCGATAACGGCACGGTTGGCGGCGTAAAATTGTTTGCCGCCGTTGAATTTCGTCGCACCGGAGTTGCCTGTACGGAATTCATACCAAGGGCGCGAAGTAGACGGGCGGTACATGATATTGATGATATTACCCTTGTAAACCACGCCATTGAAGAAGTTTTGCAGCTCGGCTTCCGTAAACTGCTTTTTCGCCGCCTCGTAACGGATAAACTGGCGGACATTGGTATTGGCATTAAAGCCGCTGCTGGCAACCGATTCCGCAGCAGAATCAAAAGCAGGACGCTGGTTTTTGCTTTGATTAATCGGCTCAACCGTTTTAGCAGACTCAACGTTTGTTTTGGTTGTACTACAAGCGGAAAGCAGCAACGCGGTTGATATTCCGATGAAAGGGATAAGTTTTTTCATATCTGAATTTATAGTCACTAAAGAAGTAGTCTTAATTATGCAAAAAGGTCGTCTGAAAGACGGCAGGAATATACATTCCATTCCCTTTCAGACGACCTTTTAAGACTGTCTATTACTCAGCAGCCGCAACAACAGCAACGGTAATCGCAGCAACAGCGTCAGTGTGCAGAGCCACTTCAACTTCGTACTCGCCCACGGCTTTCAGAGGACCGTTAGGCAGGCGGACGTTGGCTTTTGCAGCTTCAACGCCTGAAGCAACAATCGCGGCAGCGATGTCGGCATTGGTAACGGAACCGAACAAACGACCGTCCACACCTGCTTTTTGAGCGATAGTGATGGTTTGACCGTCCAGTTTTTCTTGACGTGCTTTAGCATCGGCCAAGATTTCGGCTTGTTTGGCTTCCAATTCGGCACGGCGTGCTTCGAATTCTTTCATATTGGCTTCAGTAGCGCGTTTGGCTTTGCCGGCAGGAATCAGGAAGTTGCGGGCGTAACCGTTTTTTACGGTAACGATGTCGCCCAAGTTGCCCAAACCGCCGATTTTCTCTAACAGAATAATTTGCATGATTTAAACTCCAAAATTATTTGTGTTGATCGGTGTAAGGCAACAGAGCCAGGAAGCGTGCGCGTTTGACTGCAGTAGCCAATTGGCGTTGGTAATGCGCTTTGGTGCCGGTGATGCGGGCAGGGATGATTTTGCCGTTTTCAGAAATGAAGTCTTTCAGTAGATCAACTTGTTTGTAATCGACTTCTTGGATTTTTTCAGCCGTAAAGCGGCAGAATTTTCTACGTTTGAATGATTGACGAGCCATTGTCGTTTAACCTTTATATTCTTTAATGTTCTGTATGCGGAGTATCGGCCTTGGGAAGCGTTTGCTTCGCTGTGCGAGAAAGCCTTCTGCTTCTACCATCGTATCTTGCCGATACTGCCATTCTTCAGCCTGCTTACCTAAAATACGCGCGGGAATTTCAAAACTGACCAGGCATTTTTGCCCGTTTTCTTCCTGCCAAGATTCATGCTTTAACATAATATCCAAAACAGGGATTCCTGCCGGCGTGTATCTTAAGGATTCAACCTTGTAAATCAGGGCGGTAAGCTTTGTAAGATTATCCAATCTTATTCGGCTGCTGCAACTTCTTCAGCTGCACCGTTCAGCAAGTTTTTTGCTTTTTCGCCGCCCAGCATAGGAGAAGCTTCGGTTACAGCATGTTTTGTTTTGATGGTCAGATGGCGCAGTACGGCATCGTTAAAGCGGAAAGCGGTTTCCAGCTCTTCAACTACTTCAGGAGTAGTTTCGATGTTCATCAAAACATAGTGTGCTTTGTGGATTTTGTTAATCGGGTAAGCCAGTTGACGACGGCCCCAGTCTTCCAAGCGGTGGATTTTACCGCCGGCTTCGGCAATCATGGTTTTGTAACGTTCAACCATAGCAGGCACTTGCTCGCTTTGATCAGGATGAACGATAAACACGATCTCATAATGACGCATGTTATCTCCTTATGGATGATTAAATACAGCCTTTTGCCATGCGAAAGCAAAAGGCAAGGTTTGACAAAACGATGGATTCTATCCCATTCTTGCTTTTTCTGCAATGCATGATATGTAAGAAAGGGTTTTTGAATAAAAGTGTTGTCATGAAAAGATTGGCGATTTGGTTTACAATAATGCCATTTCTGAATTCTATTGAGAGAATAACAAAATGTTAGACATCCAACAGCTCCGCAGCCACACCACAGCCGTCGCCGAACGTTTGGCGCAGCGCGGTTACGAGTTTGATACCGCACGTTTCAATGCCTTGGAAGAGCAGCGCAAAGCCGTCCAAGTGAAAACCGAAGAACTGCAAGCCTCGCGCAACAGCATTTCCAAACAAATCGGCGCATTGAAAGGACAGGGCAAACACGAAGAGGCGCAGGCAGCGATGGATCAAGTCGCCCAAATCAAAACCGATTTGGAGCAGGCAGCCGCCGATTTGGATGCCGTTCAGAAAGAATTGGACGCATGGTTGTTGAGCATTCCCAACCTGCCGCACGAAAGCGTACCCGTCGGTAAAGACGAAACCGAAAACGTCGAAGTCCGCAAAGTCGGCACCCCGCGCGAATTTGACTTTGAAATCAAAGACCATGTCGATTTGGGCGAACCTTTAGGCTTGGATTTCGAAGGTGGCGCGAAACTGTCCGGCGCACGCTTTACCGTCATGAAAGGCCAAATCGCCCGCCTGCACCGCGCGTTGGCGCAATTCATGCTCGATACGCACACGCTGAAACACGGCTACACCGAGCATTACACGCCCTACATCGTGGACGACACCACCCTGCAAGGCACGGGTCAACTGCCTAAATTTGCAGAAGATTTGTTCCACGTTACCCGCGGCGGCGACGAGAGCAAAAAAACGCAATACCTGATTCCGACCGCCGAAGTGACGCTGACCAATACCGTTGCCGACAGTATCGTGGCAGGCAGCGATTTGCCGCTGAAGCTGACCGCCCATTCCCCATGTTTCCGCTCCGAAGCGGGCGCATACGGCAAAGACGTGCGCGGTCTGATTCGCCAACACCAATTCGACAAAGTGGAAATGGTGCAAATCGTTCATCCCGAAAAATCATACGAAGCACTGGAAGAAATGGTCGGTCACGCCGAAAACATCCTGAAGGCTTTGGAACTGCCCTACCGCGTGATTACCCTGTGTACCGGCGACATGGGCTTCGGCGCAACCAAAACCTACGACTTGGAAGTCTGGGTTCCCGCGCAAAATACCTACCGCGAAATCTCAAGCTGCTCCAACTGCGAAGATTTCCAAGCACGCCGCATGAAGGCGCGTTTCAAAGACGAAAACGGCAAAAACCGCTTGGTACACACTTTGAATGGCTCCGGCTTGGCAGTTGGTCGTACTTTGGTGGCGGTTTTGGAAAACCATCAAAACGCCGACGGCAGCATCAATATTCCTGCCGCCTTACAGCCTTATATGGGAGGAGAAGAGAAGATAGAGATTAAGTAATTTTACTTGATGATATGAGGCTTGAAGAGGGTATCCTGAGTAATCTTAGGATGCCTTTTTTGTATCTGATTTTCATTAAGGTTTGCTTATTGATTTTTTGATTATAGTGGATTAAATTTAAATCAGGACAAGGCGACGAAGCCGCAGACAGTACAAATAGTAGGGCAAGGCGAGGCAAATAGTACGGCAAGTCGAGGCAACGCTGTACTGGTTTAAATTTAATCCACTATATTATGGGGGTAAGAGTGAGGGGGGATAATAAGAAAACCCCGCAGATGCAGGGTTTTGAATTAAAATTGAATTTAGTTAAGGTTTGGCGTAACCGTGTACACCGTTGTAGGGAGAAGGAATCCAACCTTCATCTACTGCAGGACGTTCACCTTGACCTTCAATTGTTTGACCCGGGGCAACTTGTTTGGTAACAGTGCTGCGGATTTTCACGTCAACACGACGATCAGGTTCGATACATGCAATCAGAGCAGCACGTTTTTTAGCTTTGGATACTTTTTTGCCCAGATTTGCTACTTCTGCTTCACAAGTAGCAGTCATTTGAGCTTGAGACTCGCCAAAGCCTGTAGCGGAAACTTTGCTGGAAGGAACACCACGGCCAACCAAGTAGTTGGCAACTACGTTTGCACGGCGTTCGGACAGAGCTTGGTTGTACTCTTCTGAACCCATAAAGTCGGTATGGCCTTCAATACGTACAGTTTGAACGTTTTCATTGCTCAGGCGTTGGGCTAATGCGTTCAGATTCTCTTGAGCTTCAGGGCGGAGGTTATCTTTATCGAAGCCGAACAGTGTTTTAGAAGACAGAGATACGGTTTCGTCAACATATTCGGGAGCTTGTTGGACTGCGGCTACTGCTTCGCGGTCACCACATTCGACACGACCTTGAGTCTCTTTGTCGAAATAGCTGTTTTTCCAGCATTCGCCATAGTTGTTACGGACAACTTCTTGAGATTGGCTGCTTACGGTGTAGCCGTGTTTGGTATGCGGTTCGCTTGCCATTGCGGTGCCGGAAGCAACCAATGCAACGAACAATGCGCTTAATTTCAGCTGTTTGGTCATTTTATTCCCTCATCTAAATTGTTATGCGGCGGGTGTTTAAGAACCGCTGCAAATTACCAATATACAGGCCGCAGCATACTAAGCAGCGGCAAATCGGATATATCAGTTTGCACTATAAAGAAGCATGGTGCCTACTGTCAATACTCAATGCCTCATACAATCATGAAACTGCCTGCTTCCTAGCTTCGAATCATGCCTAAAAATCAAGTTTGTGTCATTTATTTATGGGTAAATCGGAGTTTGTTGCCATTTGTTGTTGTATGAAGGATACAGTTTGTACTGAGGGAAATGTTGGTTTCGATAATCGGTTTGTATAGTACTATTTAAAACAAAAGTTTTTATTTGAGGTGAGGGTGCTGCCGACAATTTAGGAAAAATATGTTAAATTGTCTGCCATTTGTCGCACAAATCATACAAATATATAGAACACGAGCCGTTTATGAAATTACAGCAATTACGGTATGCATTGGAGGTGTACCGGCATAATCTGAATGTATCTGAAGCTGCTGAAGCACTATTTACTTCCCAGCCAGGAATTTCTAAACAAATCCGGCTTCTTGAAGAGGAGTTGGGGGTGCAGATTTTTATCCGAAGCGGCAAGCGTGTGGTATCTGTGTCCCAACCGGGAAAGGCTGTTTTGGAAATTGCGGATCGGATTTTGCGTGATGTTCAGAATATTAAAAATATAGGGAATGAGTTTACCGAACACGACAGTGGTTCTTTGGTTGTTGCGACAACGCATACGCAGGCACGTTATGCTCTTCCTTTAATTGTGGCAGATTTTGTCAAACGTTATCCTAAAGTAACGCTGACCATCAAGCAGGGCAGTCCTGCAGCGATTGCCCAGATGGTCAGCAATGGGGAGGCGGATATTGCGATTGTAACTGAGCGTATCGATGAGCATCCGGAGTTGGGTAAATTAACTTGTTATGAATGGAATCATGCGGTTATTGTGCCGCATGAACATCCTTTGTTGGATTGTAAAAATCCTTTAAGTATTGAGGATTTGGCTTCTTTTCCTTTGATTACGTATGAATTTGCGTTCAATCAGGGGAGTAGTATTGCCCGGGCTTTTAATAAAGCCAGGTTGGAGCAGCCTGATGTCGTGTTGTCAGCAGCAGACACTGATGTTTTAAAGACGTATGTCCGTTTGGGTCTTGGTGTTGGGTTGATGGCGAAGATGGCTTACGATCCTGAGAATGACACGGATCTGGAATTAGTGGATGCCTCGCATTTGTTTGAGTCGTCTCCAACTTGGATTGCCGTTAGGAAAGATACCTATCTTAGGGGTTATGCATATGATTTTATAGAATTGTTCGCGCCTAAGCTGACACGTGAAGTGGTCGATAGAACGCTTTATGCTCCAGTTGTCGAGGACTTTTCTATTTAATCGTTGGTAATGTAAATCTATTTAATATGAAATAGAAGGTCGTCTGAAACCCTATCTACAAGATTTCAGACGACCTTCTTTAATCTATTCGTACGTTTTGGGTAACGCGAGCTAGATCTGTTGACTTGGAAAATTGTAGGCTATCATAGCGCGTAAGTTTTGGATTGTGCCGAGTTTTATTTCGAATATACTGTGGTAATAATAAGAATCAACAGAAAAACCTGCAAAAAACACCCTGAGTTTTACCAAATAGATTTAAAATTCTCGTTTTTTGACGGCAGAGGTCGTCTGAAAACTGTTTCAATGAATTATCAGGAGTAAGATATGCAAGTAAATACTTTTTTTAAAACCCTTTCTGCTGCTACGCTTGCTGTAATGCTTGCAGCTTGTGGTGGGCAGAAAGATAGCGCACCTGCCGCATCCTCCGCATCACCGGTTGCCGATAATGGCACGGCGAAAAAAGAGATCGTCTTTGGTACAACCGTTGGCGACTTTGGCGACATGGTCAAAGATCAAATCCAACCTGAGTTGGAGAAAAAAGGCTATACCGTCAAACTGGTTGAGTTTACCGATTACGTCCGTCCTAACCTCGCTTTGGCTGAAGGTGAACTGGATATCAACATTTTTCAACACAAGCCTTATTTGGACGACTTCAAAAAAGAACACAAATTAGATATTACTGAAACTTTCCAAGTGCCGACTGCGCCTTTGGGTCTGTATCCGGGTAAATTGAAATCTTTGGATGAAGTTAAAGACGGCAGCAGCGTTTCTGCGCCTAACGACCCGTCCAACTTTGCCCGTGCATTGGTAATGTTGAACGAATTGGGCTGGGTTAAGTTGAAAGACGGCGTTAATCCGCTGACTGCTTCCAAAGCCGACATCGCTGAAAATCCGAAAAACATCAAAATCGTAGAACTAGAAGCCGCACAACTGCCACGCAGCCGCGCTGACGTTGATTTCGCCATCGTTAACGGCAACTATGCCATGAGCAGTGGTATGAAGCTGACCGAAGCCCTGTTTCAAGAGCCGAGCTTTGCCTACGTCAACTGGGCAGCAGTCAAAACCGCTGACAAAGACAGCCAATGGCTCAAAGATGTAACCGAAGCCTATAATTCCGACGAGTTCAAAGCCTACGCTCACAAACGCTTCGAAGGTTATAAATATCCTGCTGCATGGGGTGAGAATGCAGCCACTGGTGCAAAAACCGAAGCAGCGTCTACTGCTTCAGCGGCAAAATAAGCTATAAGCTAAAAAACAAAAAAGGTCGTCTGAAAACCAACATTGGTTTTCAGACGACCTTTTTAATTGGAATTCTTGCCGCAAATCGGTATGAATTGAAATTCAAGCCTGCCCCCTATCTTGTAAGTGGAGGAGTGGTGAAATAGGGAATGATGATGAAGGTGTTGTTTGCGGCAATTTTGTCATTTGGGAGATCAGGCTTCAGCACTGATTTTTAAGTATAGTGGATTAAATTTAAACCAGTACGGCGTTGCCTTGCTGTACTATTTGTACTGTCTGCGGCTTCGTCGCCTTGTCCTGATTTAAATTTAATCCACTATATCTGCACAATGCGGGCTATAGAGCAGCTTGGATTTCGCATAACTTTGTTGCTGTAACGGTAATCTTGCACTTTTCCTGTTTCGGTAGGGAAAGTTAGAGTATGGCTTGTATGCAAGTATAAAAATCTTAGAGTTGCCATCTGCTTTCTGTTTGTCTCTTGTTAAGCGGAAGCAGGTGGTATAGCCAATAAAAACGCACCTTGTTTGAAGGTGCGTTTTTGATGGAGCATTTATGGCGTTTTCTGAATGAATCAGAATTTAGCGCCTGATTGGTTAGCCATGTAGTTGACCGCTGCTTTGATTTCGTCGTCGCTCAGACCGGCATTGCCGCCTTTGGCAGGCATGGCGTTGAAGCCTTCGAGCGCGTGTTTGTACAGGGTCTCTTTACCTTGTTTGATACGCGGAGCCCAGTCTTCTTTTTTGCCGACATGGGGAACGCCGGGGATGGCGCCGCCGTGACACGCTTTACAGTTGGCTTCGTAAACTTTTTGACCGTCTGCACCGCCGGCTGCAGGAGCGGCTGCGCCTTTGTCTTCGGCTTTAGGTGCGTCGGCTGCGGGAGCAGAGCCGGCAGCGACCGGTGCGGATGCGGCTGCATCGCCTGAAGCTGCTTGATCTGCAGGTGCTGCGGCATCGGGATCAGGGAAGTTGCCACCGCTCTTGTTCGCCATGTAAGTGATGACGCGTTTGAGTTCCTGGTCGGTCAAATCGGCTGCGCCGCCTTTGGCAGGCATGGCGTTAAAGCCGTTCAGAGCGTGTTGGAACAGCGTGTCGAAACCTTGTGCGATACGGGGAGCCCAATTGCCGTTGTTTTCGATTTTAGGTGCGTTGGGGACGGAGCTGTCCGCACCGTGACATTGGATACAGATTTTGTTGAAAATCTGATCGCCTTTGCGTTCGCCTACCGGAATGCCATCGCCCAAGGCGAGTTGTCCTACGGGTTGGATACGGGTTTGGGTGGCGGCTTCGGACGATTGGTTAACGTCTGCGAACGAGCCGCTGCCCGCCAATTTAATGAGGAAGTAAATGACTGCAATAGCAATGATGATACCGCTCACAAGGGTGAACAATGCAGAGCCTTGGGCTTTTGAGTCGCGGAGTTGTTTCATTTGGTAGGCCTCGCCGTTAGGTTAGGTTGTGCTTTGAGTTATAGTTTGGTGTGTTAAACGCAGTTAACAATATTTTGCTGGATTATACTGAATTCACAGGGGCTTTCCAATCGCTCTTGTGGAAAATATACGCAAAGGCGGCAGTTTTTTGCCATTTGTTAAGGGGTGGATTGGTTATGTTGTTGATTATTTGCGGGGAATTTTCTGCGAATTTGTCTTGTTTGCGCCATCCTGCATAATAGGCTTTGCCAACAGGCGGGATTTGCGTTAATCTTACGCCTTCCCTGCACCCATAGCTCAGTTGGAAGAGTGTCAGTTTCCGAAGCTGGAGGTCACAGGTTCGATCCCTGTTGGGTGCGCCAATTATAGAGAGGCCGTCTGAAAGATGAAAATTTTTCGGGCGGCCTTTTGATTTACTTCAAATAAAACTACATCGGGTTTCAGACGACCTGTTTGTTTTTTGAGTTTTATTTCAACACTTCGGCAAACGCATCGGCGACATAGGCGATATTCGAGGCATTCAGTCCGGCGACGCACATCCTACCCGAATTCAGCAGGTAAACGGCAAATTCGTCGCGCAACCTGCGGACTTGTTCCACGCTCAATCCTGTGTAGCTGAACATGCCGCGCTGTTTGATGAAATAAGTGAAATCGCGGTCGGGAATTTGGGCGGTCAAGACGTCGTAAAGCTTCTGCCGCATGGCACGGATTCGATCGCGCATGACATAGACTTCGTTTTGCCACAAGGCGTAAAGTTCGGGATTGTTCATTACGTCGGCGGCGATATAGGCGCCGTGTGCGGGCGGGCTGGAATAGATGCGGCGGACGGTGAATTTGAGTTGTCCGAACACCAATTCCGCTTCTTCTTTATTCGGGCAAACCACGCTCAGGCCGCCGACGCGCTCGCCGTAGAGCGACAGGTTTTTCGAGAAGGAATTGCTGACGAACAGCGGCAATTCCATTTCCACCGCTTTGCGGATGGCGTAGGCATCGCTGTCCAAATCGCCGCCGAAGCCTTGGTAGGCAATGTCCATAAACGGAATCAGTTTGCGCGTTTTGATGATGTGCAATACTTCGTCCCATTGCTGTTCGGACATATCCACGCCGGTCGGGTTGTGGCAGCAGGGGTGTAGGATTAAGACGCTGTTTTCGGGCAGGGTGTTGAAAAACGCGGTCATTTCGTCGAATTTCACGTCGACGGTGGCAGGGTCGTAATAAGGATAAGTACCGACCTCGAAACCTGCGCCTTCAAAGATACCTCGATGGTTGTCCCAAGTCGGATCGCTGACGTAGGCGCGCGCTGCGGGGAACCAGCGGTGCAGGAAATCCGCGCCGACTTTGAGTGCGCCCGAGCCGCCTAGTGTTTGTACGGTAACGATGCGTCCTTGCGCGAACGCAGGGTTGTCTTTGCCGAACAATAAATGCTGCACCGCGCTGCGGTAAGTGTTCAAGCCTTCCATCGGCAGATAGGGCGATGGCGCAGGTGTGGCGGCGCGGGCAGTCTCGGCACGGTTCACGGATTCCAACACGGGCATTTTGCCTTCGTCGTCGAAATAAATGCCTATGCTCAAATTGACTTTTTCGGGGCGTGGGTCGTTTTTGAAGGTTTCGACCAAACTCAAAATCGGGTCGCCGGGGTAGTATTCGACGTGTTGGTACATGATGCTTCCTTTGTCAGGCGGATTAGGACGGTAAACCTGATTTTGGCATTAAACGGCAGGATTTGTAAAACGGGGTCGTCTGAAAGCTGCATGATGTTTTCAGACGACCTATAATTTCGTCTTCATTATTTTACGGAACACCATCATGACCACGCGCATCTGGCAGGTAGGCAGGTTTGAAATTGGTTTGGACAAACCGAAAATCATGGGTATCGTCAACTTGACGCCCGATTCGTTTTCCGATGGCGGCGTGTATTCGCAAAACGCCCAAACAGCCTTGGCACACGCCGAACAGCTTTTAAAAGAAGGCGCAGACATTCTCGACATCGGCGGCGAATCGACGCGGCCGGGTGCGGATTATGTTTCGCCTGAAGAAGAATGGGCGCGGGTTGCGCCTGTGTTGGCGGAAGTGGCAGGGTGGGGTGTTCCCATCAGTTTGGACACGCGCCGCACGGTGATTATGGAAAAAGCGTTGGCGCTCGGCGGCGTCGATATTATTAATGATGTGGCAGCGTTGACTGATGAGGGCGCGGTCGAATTGCTGGCGAGTCAGGCGGATACGGGCATTTGCCTGATGCACATGCAGGGTTTGCCCGAAACCATGCAGATTAATCCGAAATATCAGGATGTTGTCGGTGAGGTGGCGCGGTATTTGAAAGCGCGCGCAGCAGAATGCATCGCGGCGGGCATCGCCCCGCAACGCATCATACTCGACCCCGGCTTCGGCTTCGGCAAAACCTTGCAACACAATATCGCGCTGATGCGGCATTTGCCCGAATTGATGGTGGAAACGGGTTTCCCACTGCTCATCGGCGTATCGCGCAAACGCATGATAGGCGAGCTGACCGGTGAGGCAGACGCGGCGGAACGCGTACACGGCAGCGTGGCGGCGGCGTTGGCGTCCGTAGCGCGCGGCGCGCAAATTGTGCGGGTGCATGATGTGAAGGCGACGGCGGATGCGTTGAAGGTGTGGGACGCCTTAGGCATTACCGGCATTTAATGGCTTCTGTTTTGGAAGTAAAAAAACACTTTGAAAATGAAATGTCGACAGCCTCTGAAATATAGTGGATTAAATTTAAATCAGGACAAGGCGACGAAGCCGCAGACAGTACAGATAGTACGGAACCGATTCACTTGGTGCTTCAGCACCTTAGAGAATCGTTCTCTTTGAGCTAAGGCGAGGCAACGCCGTACTGGTTTAAAGTTAATCCACTATAGTGATAAAGAGGTCGTCTGAAAACAAGTTTGGCGGTTTCAGACGACCCTTTTGTTTAATCCGGTTAACTTGTTTCGGGTTTTGATAAGATAAGAAACTATACCGCTCAGGCTCAATCTAATGACGCTAAACATAAATCCCAACAGTTTTACATAAAATCCCCCTATACTGCCCGTTATGACATTTACGGGTAACCCCATTCTAAAAACATCCTCACGGAGTAAACTCATGGCAAAAAAATATTTCGGCACGGACGGCGTGCGCGGCGAAGTCGGTCAATTTCCGATTACCCCCGATTTCGTATTGAAACTCGGTTATGCGGCGGGGCAGGTGTTGGTGCAGCATGACGGCGGGCAGAAGCCGACCGTCCTTATCGGCAAAGACACGCGCATTTCCGGCTATATGCTCGAAGCCGCGCTGGTGGCAGGTTTTACCGCCGCGGGTGTCAACGTCATCCAAACCGGCCCGCTGCCTACGCCGGGTGTGGCTTATCTGACCCGCGCGCTGCGTTTGTCCGCCGGCGTGATGATTTCCGCGTCGCACAACGTCTATTCCGACAACGGCATCAAATTCTTTGCCGAAGGCGGCGTGAAACTGAGCGATGAAATTGAGTTGGAAATCGAAGCCAAAATCGACGAGGAAATGAAAACCCAGCCGTCCGCCCGCCTCGGACGCGCCCGCCGTATCAACGGCGCAGACGACCGTTACATCGAATTTTGCAAATCCACCTTTCCCAGCCATTTGGATTTGCGCGGTCTGAAATTGGTGGTCGATACCGCACATGGCGCAGGCTATGACGTTGCGCCCAAAGTATTCCACGAACTCGGCGCGCAAGTCGTCAGCATCGGCGACGAACCCAATGGCTACAATATCAACGAAAAATGCGGCGCGACCCATCCCAAAGCCTTGCAGGCCGCTGTATTGCAGAACGAAGCCGACTACGGCATTGCGCTGGACGGCGACGGCGACCGTCTGATGATGGTTGACCGCAACGGCAAAGTGTACGACGGCGACAGCCTGATTTACGTCATCGCCAAAGCCCGTGCCCGCGAAGGCATCAACATCGGCGGCGTGGTCGGCACGGTCATGACCAATATGGCAATGGAAATCGCCCTGAAAGAGCAGGGCGTCGATTTCTGCCGCGCCAAAGTCGGCGACCGCTATGTATTGGAACAACTGAACCACCGCGGCTGGCTCATCGGAGGCGAAGCCAGCGGCCATATTTTGTGTATGGACAAACACAACACCGGCGACGGCATCATCTCCGCGCTGCAAGTTTTGGCGGCACTGCAAATCCTGAACCAAGACCTTGCCACCGTTTGTGCCGACTGGCAGCCGTATCCGCAAACCATGATCAACGTGCGCATCCAAAAAGGTCAGAAATGGCAGGAAGCCTCGAAAGACGTATTGGCTGAAGTGGAAAAAGAACTCGAAGGCAAAGGCCGCGTCG
The DNA here is from genome assembly GCF_017753665.1 of Neisseria sicca. NCBI lineage: Bacteria > Pseudomonadati > Pseudomonadota > Betaproteobacteria > Neisseriales > Neisseriaceae > Neisseria > Neisseria sicca. The sequence continues at coordinate 1,710,370 of NZ_CP072524.1, read as the reverse complement.
TGTTGCGCGCATCGGGTACCGAACCGGTCGTGCGCGTCATGGTCGAAGCGCGTCAGGCGGACTGGGCGAAAAAGGGTGCGGAACGCATCGCGGCAGCCATCACCGGCAAGCAGTAATGCCGTCAAAAAATCAATCAGGTTTTTAGCAAACCTTGGAACTGCCGTCGTTTCCACGCAAGCGGGAACGGCGGTACAGTGGATTGATTTTAAATCAGGGCAAGGCGGGGGAACGCCATGCCGGTTTAAGGTTAATCCATTTTGATTGTGTTTTTTAGGATTCGAGGTCGTCTGAAACACATCAATTCATATTGTTCACACCTATTTTCATAACCTTCCTTGTTATTTCTTTCAGACGACCCTATCTTTGGTAAAATACGACATTCAGTTCAAATGAATTTCCCCTCCACATTACAACCGACGGATACGCCATGTTTGCCTTTTTAGAAGCCTTTTTTGTCCAATACGGCTACGCAGCCGTGTTTTTCGTTTTGGTCATCTGCGGCTTTGGCGTACCGATTCCCGAAGATTTGACGCTGGTGACAGGCGGCGTGATTTCCGGTTTGGGGTACACCAATTCGCATTGGATGGTTGTCGTCGGTATGCTCGGCGTGTTGGCAGGCGACGGATTTATGTTTGTCGCCGGACGCGTGTGGGGACAGAAAATTCTCAAGTTCAAACCCATTGCCCGCGTGATGACGCCGAAGCGTTACGCGCAGGTGCAGGAAAAATTCGACAAATACGGCAACTGGGTATTGTTCGTCGCCCGCTTCCTGCCCGGTTTGCGTACCGCCGTTTTCGTGACCGCAGGCATCAGCCGCAAAGTTTCCTATACCCGCTTCATCCTGATGGATGGGCTTGCCGCGTTGATTTCCGTGCCGGTGTGGATTTATTTGGGCGAATACGGCGCGAACAACATCGATTGGCTGATGGCAAAAATGCGCAGCCTGCAATCCGGCATCTTCGTTGTTTTGGGCGTATTGGCATTGGTGTTGGCATGGTTCTGGTGGAAAAAACGCCAACGCCTTCAGTTCTACCGTACCAAGTTGAGCGAAAAGCGAGCGGAGCGCAAAGCCGCCAAGGCAGCCAAAAAAGCCGCGCAAAGCGAACGATAAAATCAAGCACCCTAAAGAGGCTGCCGATATTTAATAGTTTCCGTGTTTTTTATCCAAAGCGGTATCTTCCGCGTTGGAAATTCTCGCAAGGTCTCTGACCTTGTTGCGGCTTCCGTCCTGAGTCTCACGCTTCGTGAATAAAAATCTACTTGGAAAATTAAATATCGACAGTCTCAGGGTGCTTTTTCATTTCAAGGTTGTCTGAAAACCGTCCGCGCCGCCAAATTGCCAGCCTGTCCGAAATATAGTTAAATAAGCCGCATCATTATTTTCAGACGACCCGATGATGCCCATGAAACAAAAAATCTTCGTCCTCTACACAGGCGGCACCATAGGCATGACCCAAAGCAGCGAAGGTCTGCGCCCCGATACCGCGCTGGTCAGCCAAGCCCTTTCCCCTTTTTCAGACGACCTCGACTTCGAGTGGCACGTCTGCAATCCTTTGATTGATTCCGCCTCCGTTACCCTGCAACACTGGCGCGACTGGCTGGACATCATCGCCGCCAAACTGCCTTCCTGCGACGGCATCCTGATATTGCACGGCACAGACAGCATGGCGTACACCGCCAACCTCCTCGCGCTCTCCCTGCAAGGTTTGGGCAAACCCATCGTCCTGACCGGCTCCCAATGGCCTTACGCAGCCGAAAACAGCGATGCCCCGCGCAACCTCTCCACCGCCGTCGCCGCCTTTAGCCTCAAGCTCAAACAAACCGTCATTGCCTTTGACGGTAAACTGTATCCCGCCGTCGGCAGCAGCAAAGTCAGCACCGAAACCGCCGCAGGCTTCGACAATCCGCATTTCGGTGCCATCGCCGAATGGGATGAAACACAAGGCTGGCACAATCTCCGTATGCCCTCCCAAGATGCGGCGAATGTTTCAGACGACCTCAAAATCCGCTATCCCGACCCGCAGGCAAAAATCGCCGTCCGCACGCTTATCCCCGGCTTTGCCGTCCAAGAACTTGCGGACGGACTCGGACAGCTTCCTGCCCAAGCCCTTATCCTGCAAAGCTACGGACACGGCAACACACCCGCAGACGAAGGCTTCATCCGCGCCGTCCGAGACTTCACGCAGCAAGGCAAACTGCTGCTCAACATCAGCCAAGTCCAACAAGGCAGAACCGCCGCCGTTTACGCGCAAGGCAACGCGTTCCGCAACTCGGGCATCATCAACGGCGGCAAATGCAACCTCGAAACCGCCACCGCGCTCATGACCCTCGCCGTATCACAAGGCTGGGGGGTGGAAGATGTTCACAAAGAATTGGTAAGACTAAAATTAGTGTGAAATCGATGAACCTCACCGACACCCATTGTCACCTTGCCGATCCCGCCCTGCGCGAAAACCTGCCGCACATCCTGACCGCCGCGCGGAAGGCGGGGGTAGGGCGGTTTATCGTTCCCGCGACCCGGCCGCAGGATTGGCAGGACGTGGCGGATTTGGTGCAAAGGTCGTCTGAAAACCCGCTTTGGGGCAACATCCATATCGCGCTCGGCATCCATCCTTGGTTTTCAGACGACGTTTCCGAGCCAGATTTCCAGCGTTTGGAACAAGCATTGCAAGCGCGTCCGACGGCATGGGTCGGCGAAATCGGCTTGGATTTTTACGACAAAACCCAAACGCCGTCGCAGCGAGAACGGCAAATCCAAGTCTTCAGCCGCCAGCTTGCCATCGCACAAACCCTGCGCCGCCGCGTGATTATCCATAATCTCAAAGCCACCGCCGCCATCTCCGCCGCCGTCAGGAAGACAGGTTTTGTCCAAGGCGGCATCGTTCATGCCTTCTCCGGCAGCGCGGAAGAAGCGCGCATGTTGACGAAATTAGGTTTCAAAATCGGCATCGGTTCGCTGTTGCTCAACCCGAACGCACGAAAAATACGCGAAACCCTCAAAACCTTGAATGACACCGATTTCGTCTTGGAAACCGACAGCCCGTTTATGCTGAAAAACGAAATCAACACGCCCGCCAACATCCGCCAAATCGCCGCCATCGCCGCTGAAATTCGCGGCGTTGCCGTTGAAGAGATAGCCGAAGCGACCGAGCGGAATGTGGAAATGTTGCTGGCAACAGAAAAGGTCGTCTGAAAACGTTCCGTCTTATCGAAATCGTGTTTTCAGACGACCTTTGGTTGTGAATTTTTGTGATAATGCAACGAACACCGCTATTTATAAAAGAGATGTCTTGCCGGACAGTTTCCTGTAATGTAAACGAGTTGACAATTTTTTACACTAAATATGACAGAATTTGACTTTATTAGACAGTTTTTGAAAAAACAGCAGGCGGAAGGTTTGGTGTTGGGTATCGGGGACGATGCAGCTATTATCCGTCCAAGTATCGGATTTGATTTGTGTTTTAGTTCCGATATGTTGATTAAGGACAAACATTTTTTTTCAGATGTTTCTCCTGAAGATTTGGCATGGAAAATGCTTGCAGTTAACATATCCGATATGGCGGCGATGGGTGCCGTTCCAAAATGGGTTCTGCTCAGTGCGGGATTGCCCGATTTGGACGAAGAATGGCTGACGCGGTTTTGCGAAAGTTTTTTCTCGCTGGCACAACGTTTCGGCATCACGCTTATCGGCGGCGATACGACCAAAGGTGATTTGGTATTCAACATTACCATCGTCGGCGAACTACCCCAAGGGCAAGCCCTGCGGCGCGATGCGGCGCAAGAAGGGGATGATATTTGGGTGTCCGGGCAAATCGGTATGGCTGCGGCAGCATTAAACCATCGTCTGAAAAACTGCACCCTGCCGCCGGAAGTCTTCGGACTTTGCGAAGATAAACTCCTCAGACCGGAGCCAAGAGTAGATTTGGGTTTGGCACTTTTGCCGCTTGCCCATGCCGCCCAAGATATTTCGGACGGGCTGGCGCAGGATTTGGGGCACATTTTGACCGCGTCGTCTTTGGGGGCGGAAATTTCGACAGATGTGTTGCCGGTTCCCGATGAATTGAGAACATCGCTGTCTGAAGAACAATGGACGGCTTTCGCCTTATCGGGCGGCGACGATTACGAATTGGTATTTACCGCTTCCACAGACCGTCGCAGTGAAATCCTTGCCGCAGCAGCGCAATGCGGTGTGGCAGTAACAAGGATAGGGAAAACAAACAACTCAGGCCGTCTGAAAATAAAGGATAAAAAAGGCGGCGAATTATTGCTTACTTCACGGGGGTTCGATCATTTTGTCTGAATTTAAACCTACTTTCACATGGCTCAAAGAGCGTCCTTTATGCTTCTTGGGCTTTGGTTTTGGCAGCGGTCTTTCTCCCGTTGCTCCGGGAACAGCCGGTACTTTGGCGGCTTTGCCTTTGGCATTTGTCCTTCATTTGATCGGAATCGGCGGCTGGGTTTTGGCATTGTTGTGTATCGCCATGTTTGTTTGGGGAATCCGCATTTGCGGTTATACCGAAAAAGAACTGGGCATACAGGATTACGGAGGTATCGTTTGGGATGAAATCGTAGCAATGATTTTGGTTTTGTCTTTCGTGCCTTTCCGGTGGAACTGGTGGCTTGCGGCTTTTATCGTGTTCCGACTGTTCGACATGCTCAAGCCTTGGCCGATTAAATGGTTCGACAGCCGCATCCACGGCGGGCTGGGCATTATGCTTGATGACCTGATCGCCGCACTGATGACCGGTCTGGTATTAGGGCTGGCATCTTGGATTTTTTAAACACACACAATTAAATATATGACTGCCGATAAAAAAATATAAGGCAGGCACACTTTCACTCACTTTTAAATAAAAATAGAACCGCATCATCACGGGGAAGCAAAATGAATAATATAGAAATCAGTGTAAAGCCGCGTTATATCGCCGGACAAAGCGATGTTTATCGTGATCGCTATGCTTTTAATTATCAAATCACCATCTGCAACCGCAGTAATGAAGTTATCACATTGCGCCAGCGGTTTTGGGAAGTTACCGACGGGCACGGGGAAATCGGGCAGGTCGGACACGGCGGTTTGATCGAAGAGCAGCCTGTCCTGTATCCGGGTGAGGAATACGAGTACAACAGCGGCTCGCAAATCAGCACGCCTTGGGGCAGTATCGAAGGTGCATACGAGTTTGAAGACAGTATCGGCGAGCGTTTTATCATCGGCGTGCCGAAGCTGGATTTCAAAGCAGGCTTTACCCTGCAATAAAATACCCGAAAACAATACAAAGCGGGAATTCAAGGTCGTCTGAAAGAAATAAGGGGCTTTCAGACGACCTTTTTTGCCTGTTGGTTTAAATATTGAGTTGTTGTTTTTAACGGCAAGAAGGTTCTTGGATTCGGATTTCAAGTGCAACACTATGGTACTAGTGGTTTGAACAGATTCAAGAATAAAACACTTGGCGTTTCGTAGCCAAGTGTTTTTCTTGGCTGGTGGTTCAACTCATCTTGAACTCTGCGTATCTCCCGATCACTGATGTTCCGAAAATCGGTTTGTTTGGGGAAATATTGGCGTATGAGTCCGTTTGTGTTTTCATTCAGCTCTTTCTCCCAAGAATGGTAGGGGCGGCAAAAATAAGTCTCCGCTTTCAATGCCTTGGTTATTTTGGTGTGTTGGTAAAATTCTTTGCCATTATCCATGGTGATGGTGTGCACTCTGGCTTTATGTGCCCTTAATACCCTAATGGCTGCCAGGGCAGTGTCTTCGGCTTTGAGGCTATCCAATTTGCAGATGATGGTGTAGCGGGTAACGCGTTCGACCAAGGTCAGTAATGCGCTTTTCTGATCTTTGCCGATGATGGTGTCGGCTTCCCAATCTCCGATGCGGGATTTTTGGTCGACGATGGCGGGTCGGTTTTCTATGCCGACGCGGTTGGGCACTTTGCCTCTGGTCCATGTGCTGCCGTAGCGTTTGCGATAGGGTTTGCTGCATATTCTGAGATGTTGCCACAAAGTGCCGCCGTTGCTTTTGTCTTGACGGAGGTAGCGGTAAACGGTGCTGTGGTGGAGCGTGATTTGGTGGTGTTTGCGCAGGTAGGCGCATACTTGTTCGGGACTGAGTTTGCGGCGGATAAGGGTGTCGATGTGTTGAATCAGCTGCGAATCGAGCTTATAGGGCTTTCGCTTACGCTGTTTGATAATCCGGCTTTGCCGCTGTGCTTTTTCGGCACTGTATTGCTGTCCTTGGGTGCGGTGCCGTCTGATTTCGCGACTGATGGTGCTTTTGTGGCGGTTAAGCTGTTTGGCGATTTCGGTAACGGTGCAGTGGCGGGACAGGTATTGGATGTGATATCGTTCGTCTTGGGTCAGTTGCGTGTAGCTCATGGCAATCTTTCTTGCAGGAAAGGCCGTATGCTACCGCATACTGGCCTTTTTCTGTTAGGGAAAGTTGCACTTCAAATGCGAATCCGCCGTTGTCTGAAATTTATCGTGAATTGAAATGGAAGGCTCTATCTTTTTAAATTTGTGCAGAGAGGAGGATAGGTATTTTAAGTATATGATGTTTATTGGTTTTTTGTAATGCTGAAATACGGATTTCCATTTGCGCAGACTGATGTCAGACGGGTATTTTTATTTTAATGTTCTCTGCATTGAGATCCGACGTGATGAGTTTAGATTTATGGAGAAAATAAGGAGCATATCATCAGACCGTTGCGTTTTTTAACGCTTTATGCTGAAATGACCGAACACTAAAAACACAATGAGGAGAAAACCATGCAATTATTTTTGGAGAATTTAAAAGCGTTTTTTGAAACAGTCAGCGGCTGGGTCTGGGGACCTGTTATGCTGGTGTTGTTGGTCGGAACGGGCGTTTTGTTGACCGTTATGCTCAAAGGCCTGCAATTTTCTATGCTCGGTTACGCGCTCAAGCAGGCGTTTATGCCGCAGAAAACAAAGGATGACGGCGAAGACCACGAAGGCGATATTTCCCATTTCGCCGCTTTGATGACCGCCCTGTCCGCCACCATCGGTACAGGCAACATTGCCGGTGTGGCGACCGCCGTGGTTACCGGTGGTCCGGGTGCGGTATTTTGGATGTGGATGACTGCCATTTTCGGTATGGCGACCAAATACGCCGAGGGCGTGTTGGCGGTGAAATACCGCGTGACCAACTCCAAAGGCGAGATGTCCGGCGGGCCGATGTATTACATCGAAAAAGGCTTGGGCAAAAACTGGAAATGGATGGCATTGGCGTTTGCTTTATTCGGCACATTCGCTTCGTTCGGTATCGGCAGTTCGGTACAGTCCAACTCGGTTGCGCAGGCCGTTCAGACGAGCTTCGGCGTAGAACCGGGTTATACCGGCGTCGTCCTGACCATTTTGACCGCTATCGTCGTTTTGGGCGGTATTAAAGGTATCGCTAAAGCTGCTTCGTTTATCGTACCTGCGATGGCGGTGTTTTACGTTTTAGGCGGCATTGCCATTATTGCTGTAAATTCGGACTTACTGGCACCCGCTGTCAAGCTGATTTTCTCTGATGCGTTCAGCGCGCAGGCTGTGGCAGGCGGCGCAATCGGAACGGTGATCCGCTACGGCGTGGCGCGCGGCGTGTTTTCTAACGAGGCGGGTATGGGTTCCGCACCGATTGCCGCCGCGGCTGCGAAAACCGATCATCCCGTCCGTCAGGCATTGGTTTCTATGACCGGGACGTTTTTGGACACCATCGTCGTCTGCTCGATTACAGGGATTGTATTGGTGATGGGTTTGCTCGGTGCGGGCGGTGAGTTCGTCAAACCGGAATTGAGCGGCGCGGCGCTGACTACCGTTACCTTCCAAAAAATGCTACCAGGCTTTGGCGGCTGGATCGTTACCATCGGTTTGATTTTCTTTGCCTATTCGACCATTTTGGGCTGGTGTTACTACGGTGAGAAATGTGCGGCATATGTATTCGGCGAAAAATCTGCGAATCTCTACCGTGTCGTTTACGTTGCCTCGGTCATGCTGGGAACTGTCTTGAGCCTCGATTTGGTATGGCTTGCTTCTGATACGTTTAACGGATTGATGGCTTTGCCCAACTTAATCGCTCTCTTACTGATGGCGAAAGTAATTGTCAGAGAAACGCAGGATTTCAAACAGAAAATCCGCAGCGGTGAATTGCCTCATTAATTTGAATGAAACAAAAGGTCGTCTGAAAACCAAGATTCTGGTTTTCAGACGACCTTTTTATTTGTCTGATGGGCATTATTTCGCAGGGCTGCTGCTGACTTGCTTCATCCAGGCAAACAGTTCGTCCAAGTCATAATCGCCGCCGTGTCGGACATCCCAAGGCAGGGCGTAATCGACGGTGTAGCCGTTGTTTTGCAGCTTGGCGGCTAATATGGCGGAGACTGCCAGCGAGGTATCGCGGTCGTTGGTGCCGACGCGGATGCGCCAGTTTTGCGGCAGGTTCGCGCCCGGTTTGCCGATGTAGTTGAGCGGGTTCATGATTTTGACGGTTTCTTCGTCCGCGATTTCGGCGTTGGCGGCGGTGTTGTGTTGCATGGAGAACGCGGTGAAGTGGCGTTTATCGACGGTATCGGTGCCGAAGAGTTGGTTTTCGCCCGCGCTCAAATCTACGCCGTCAAAGGCGGGCGGTGTTTTTTGCCGTCCGGCGGCTTTGGCGTAGGCATCGAAATCGACGGAGACGACTTTGCCGTTGCGGACGGTCAGCCATTTGCGGTCGCTTAGGTCTTTGCTCGCGTCAAGCTGGATTTGGGCGGATTGGGCGAGCAGGCCGGCAATATGGTTTTTAAAGCTGCCGTTGCCTTGGGCATCCAGCGTCAGTGGTTTGCCTTCGGGGGATTTCAGGTTCAGGCTGTTGAGATAGGCGGGGTACAGCGGTTTGAGGAGGTCGGACAGTTTTTTCTCGTCATCGGTCAGCGTGCCGGCGACCAGCTCGCGTTTGACGCGGTAGTCGAGCATGGAAATATTCATTTTTTTATAGTCGTTAATGCCGTTGAACTGCCATTCGTAAGCCATATCGGCATGGTCCAAATCGGTAATCGGGCAGTAGGCGGATACGGCGAAAACCTTGTCGCTGCCGTCTGCCGCACCCAATGCTTTCAGATATTTTTCGTAATCTTTTTGGTCGGCTGTCGCGCCTAAGAGGGCGGACATCGCGCCGCCCGCGCTTGTGCCGTTGGAAATGATTTTTTCGGCATCGCCGGGCATGGCTTTGTCGTTGGCTTTCAGATAGCGGACGGCGGCTTTCAAATCGACAATGGCGGCAGGTGCTTTACCGGTAGATTCCGTTCTGCCGCGTGCGCCCGGGGAGGCAACGACATAGCCTTTAGAAAGGGCGGTCAGCGCGGCGTTCGGTGATTTTTGGCCGTCTTCAGGTTCGCCGCGTTTACCTTCCAAAGCAGGTTTGCCCGGTTCGGCAGGCATATAGCCGCCGATTTGGTTGGGCAGGAAAATCGGTGCGGTTTCGGCGGTAAAACCGTCTATCTCGCCACCGTTGTAATAGGCTTCGGGGACGTAAATATTGATGATTTCGTAGCGGGTGTCGACAGGATTGCGGACGTAAACCACGTTTTCGTAAGCGCGGAATTTAACCGCCTGACCATTCACTTCGATGCTTTGTTCGGTGTATTTCTGTTTGGAAAAGTCCAAGTCGTAGGTTTTGGCGGTTTGGACGTTGGCGCAGGCGTTTAAGCCCAGCGCGACGGAAACGGATAACAGGGTTTTGTTCAGCGTATTCATGATGTACTTTCTGATCTGAAAGGGTGGAGTGGGATAATAACCTAAGACAAAGGTCGTCTGAAAACGTTTTATCCTGTTTTCAGACGACCTTTGCATTTCTAAGTCTTTTCAATACCAATCTATTCAAGACTCGGCACAATCTTTCAGCGTATCTTTATAAGTATAAAGGTACGACGCGCCGACAAATGATGCCCCGCCAAAGGTATTTCCTAAAAATACGGGAATCATGTTGAAGAAAAACTGCCCCCATGTAATATCTGCGCCCGCCAAAATACCGGCGGGGATGACGAACATATTGGCGACAAGGTGTTGGAAACCGTTTAATACGAAAATCATCACGGGAAACCAAATCGCCAACATCCGCCCTGCCGTATGCTTGGCGGCAAAGTGCAGCCAAGCGCCCATACACACCATCCAGTTACACGCGACCGCCGAGACGAAAGCCCTGCCGAAATCCATATGGACTTTGGCTTCCGCCACCGCAATCGTTTTTTCCGCCACGCTGCCTTCGGTCATGCCGACATAGTGTCCGAGGAAAAAAGCCATCGCCAGCGTTCCTACTAAATTGCTCAGACACACGACGACCCAGTTGCGCAGCAGCATTTTTGTGGAAATCCGCCCTGCCAAACGTCCCAAAGACATAATCATCATATTGCTCGTTACCAGCTCGCCGCCGCCGAGCAGGATGCAGATCAAGGCGATGGGGAACATCGATGCGCCGAGCAAAGTCGCCAAGCCGCCCCATTCGTGCGGAATGCCGCTGACCACTTTCAAATAGGCAAGATAACCGAAGCCGATGTATCCGCCCGCCAAAACGCTCAAAACTGCCAGCGTGGAAACGCTGGATTGTGCCTTGGCACAGCTTTTATCGAGGACGACCTGTAAAATTTCCTGTGGGTATAAATCGCGCGAAGCCATGATTTTCCTTAAAGTGGATTGAGGTGGGAACGCCGTTTCTTAAGACGGCAAAACTGTCGCGGTAGGGCAGTGTCGGGGGATGCCGGTGTACGGTCTTATCGGATAAAAAATAATAGTGTATTAAACCTAAAATGCGGACGCGCCGCCTTGCTTTGGCTCAAAAGAAAGATTATTACATGAGGGGTAATTGAGATAAGGCAGGAAGTATATATGTTTCAGATGCGTTTGAAGGAACCTGCCGTATCTGGTTTCAAATGCCCGCCGATACGGTCTCCCGATTTGTCAAACCCGCCCGATTTATGGGAAAATCGCATGATTTAATTTTAATTTAACGAAGGGCGACACCGTGTTAGATAGAGAAGGCTATCGCCCCAATGTCGGTATCATCTTAATCAACAACCGCAACGAAGTCTTTTGGGGCAAGCGTGTGCGCGAACATTCGTGGCAGTTCCCGCAAGGCGGCATCAAGCCGGGCGAAAGTCCCGAAACCGCCATGTACCGCGAGCTGTACGAAGAAGTCGGACTGCTGCCGCAACACATCAAAATCGTCGGCCGCACGCGCGACTGGCTGCGTTACGACGTGCCGAGCCACTGGGTACGCCGCGAATGGCGCGGTTCGTATCGCGGGCAGAAGCAGATTTGGTATCTTTTGCGGCTGGTCGGGCGCGACAGCGACATCAATCTGCGCGCCTGCCACCATCCCGAATTTGACGGCTGGCGTTGGCACCAATATTGGGCTCCCGTTGACGAAGTGATTGATTTTAAACGCGACGTTTACTTGGGGGCATTAAAAGAACTCTCCTCCCGCTTCCTGCGCGGCATGGAAAGCTACGAAGACTTTACCGCGCGCCTGCCTTTTGACAACCGATAAAACAACGAAACGCAACGCTTTCAGGTCGTCTGAAAGCGTTGTTCTTCCTTTCAGACGACCTCTTTCCCTATGACTAAAAACAACCAATACAGCGAATCCAGCATCACCGTCCTCAAAGGCTTGGAGCCGGTCAAAGAACGTCCCGGCATGTACACCCGCACCGACAGCCCGACCCACATCTGCCAAGAAGTCATCGACAACGCGGCGGACGAGGCGTTGGGCGGTTTCGCCACTGAAATCGACGTGCGCATCCACGACGACGGTTCGCTTTCCGTACACGACAACGGGCGCGGCATTCCCGTCGGGCTGCACCCTGTCGAAGGCGTACCCGTGGTCGAACTCGTGTTTACCCGTCTGCATGCGGGCGGCAAGTTCAACAAAAAAGACGGCGGCAGCGCGTATGCCTTTTCAGGCGGTCTGCACGGCGTGGGCGTGTCCGTGACCAACGCCCTCTCCACCCGTCTTGAGGTAACCGTCAAACGCGAAGGCAAAATCCACCGCATCGTGTTTGCCGGCGGCGACGTGGTCGAACCGTTGGCGGAAGTGGGCAAATGCGCCGTCAAAGACAGCGGCACCGAAGTGCGCGTCTGGCCGGACAGCAAATATTTTGAAAGCCCGAATTACAGCATTCCCGAACTCGAACGTCTGCTGCGCGCCAAAGCCGTGCTGCTGCCGGGCGTGCGCGTTTCCCTGACCCGCCCGGTCAAAGGCGAAGACGAAGCGCACACCCAAACCTGGCACTACCCCGACGGTCTGAAAAGCTATCTGACCGACCTGATTGCCGACGCGCAGGAAGCCGTGCCGCTGTTCTCCTGCGAAAACTACATTTCAGACGACCACAACGACGATTTCAGCATCGGCGAAGGTGCCGCGTTTGCCCTGACCTGGCTGGAAGAAGGCTCGTGCGCCAACGAAAGCTACGTCAACCTCATCCCCACCCCGCTGGGCGGCACGCACGAAGCAGGCTTGAAACAAGCCGTGTTCAACGCCGTCAACAACTTCATCAATCTGCACAACCTCCTACCGCGCGGCGTGAAAGTACAAAGCGACGACGTGTTCAGCAAAACCGCCTTCGTCCTCTCCGCCCGCATCCTCGACCCGCAGTTCCAAGGTCAGACCAAAGACAAACTGACCAACCGCGACGCGTTGAAACTCGTTGCCGCCGTATCGGGCGACCCTTTGGAATTGTGGCTGAACCAAAACGTGGACTTCGGCAAAAAAATCGCCGAACTCGCCATCCGTCAGGCACAGGCGCGGATGCGTTCGGTTAAAAAAATCGAAAAGAAAAAAGGCAGCGGCGTCGCCGTCCTGCCCGGCAAACTGACCGACTGCGAAAGCGAAGACATCCGCGAAAACGAACTCTTCCTCGTCGAAGGCGATTCCGCCGGCGGCTCCGCCAAACTCGCCCGCGATAAAGCCACCCAAGCCATCCTGCCCCTGCGCGGCAAAGTGCTCAACAGCTTCGAAGTCCACCCCGACCAACTCTTCGGCAACGCCGAAATCCACGACATTTCCGTCGCCATCGGCGTCGATCCGCACGGCATCAACGACAATCCCGATTTAAGCGGCCTACGCTACGGCAAAATCGCCATCCTATCCGATGCCGACGTGGACGGCTCGCATATTCAAGTTTTGCTGCTGACCCTGTTCTACCGCCACTTCCCGAAACTGGTCGCCGACGGACACATCTACGTCGCCCAGCCGCCGCTGTTCCGCGTCGACGTCAACGCACAAGGCAAAAGCAAACCCGCCCGCAAATTCTACGCCCTCGACCAAAACGAACTCGACAGCATTTTGGAGCGGCTGCAAAAAGAAGGCGTCAAAGAAACCGCCTATTCCATCAGCCGCTTCAAAGGCTTGGGCGAGATGAACCCCGACCAGCTCAAAGACACCACCATGCACCCCGACACCCGCCGCCTGTTGCAGGTACAAATCCCCGAAGGCGCGGATGACGAAACACGCAACATCTTCGTCAAACTGATGGGAAAAGGCGAAGCCGCCGCCCGCCGCGCATGGATGGAGCGCGAAGGCGATACGGCGGAATTGGATATTTGATGCTATTCGTTTGAAAAGCGAAAGGTCGTCTGAAAACAGATTTAGGTTTTCAGACGACCTTTTCTCAAATATCTTTAGATTGTTTGATGGAAAGAACGACTGCTTGCAGGAGACCTATATTTGTGCGGCAGCAGGCAGGGTTCAAGTATAGTGGATTAAATTTAAACCAGTACGGCGTTGCCTCGCCTTGGCTCAAAGAGAACGATTCTCTAAGGTGCTGAAGCACCAAGTGAATCGGTTCCGTACTATCTGTACTGTCTGCGGCTTCGTCGCCTTGTCCTGATTTTTGTTAATCCACTATAAATGGAGGAAAGGCATCAAACCCTGAAAAACGATACCCCGAGTGGCGGGTTGTATACTGGAAACGTCGTCTGAAAATGTTCAGACGACGTTTTTATATGGGAATCTGCTTAACCCAAAACCGATGGGACAAAGCGGGTGATGGTATCGCGCAGGACGATGAGTTTGCCGTGGAAGAAGTGGGATGAGCCGGCGATGGTGATGATAGGCAAACCTTGCGGTTCCGCCCATGTCCAAGCTTTGCTGATTTCAACGACTTCGTCCTCCGCGCCATGAATCATCAGGGTTTTCGATACATCGGGGACGGAGGCAGGCTCGGGGCGGTCGGTGTAGTGGTGTACTGCCGCGCCGATGAGCAGCAGTAAATCCGGCTCGCGCTCTTGGGCGGCGAAGGTGGCGACATAGCCGCCGAAGGAGAAGCCCGCCAATGCGAACTGTTCGGCTTCGGGATGTTGCGCGCGTGCGTGGTCGATGACGGCGATGCAATCTTGCGTTTCGCCGCGTCCGTAGTCGTGAACACCTTCGCTGTTGCCCACGCCGCGCAGGTTGGGCAGGTAACAGTGAAAACCGAGCTGAGATAAGGCTTTGGCGGCGGTTTGAATGACTTTGTTGGTGTTCGTGCCGCCTTGCAACGGATTGGGATGGTTGATGACTGCCACGCCGCGTGCAGGAGTTTGCGCGGCTGGAAGGTAGATGGTTTCGAGCAGCCCTGCGGGGCCTGCGATTTGGATGATGTCGGGTTTTTGCATGGGAGATTTCCTTGGATAGTGGTGTTTGGGTATGGGAATATGTATTGCCTGCAAGAGGTCGTCTGAAAACTGGGGATTCGGGTTTCAGATGACCTCTTGTTGTGTTTGTGTTACCACATCAATATTTTGGGCATGGGCGTTACTTCGTAACCGTCTTTGCGCAGTAATTCGATCAACCCTTGTTCGGACATCAGGTGCATGATGCCGACGGCGAACAGCGTACTTTTTTCAGCAGATTGGGCTTTGATTTCAGGCAGCCATTTCAAATTGCGGCCGACTAATAAGTCGTTTTGAAACCAGTTCAGCATCAAAGGGGCAATTTCGGGGTATTTTTTCAGGGATTGCTGTTCGTATTTTTTATGGGTATCGGCGAAACCGTCAAAGTTGCCGCTTTCGTAAAGACCGTACATTTCATGGGTTTGTTCGAGAAAGTCTTTGTTGTCGTCCGTGGTTGTTTTCAAAATACGGATGATGGTTTCTTCGGGAAAGGCGGAAAAACTTTCCGCTAATTGAGGCATGGTTTCGAGGAAGCGGCGCGGCTTGCCTGTTTTTTGGGCTGACTTGGAAAGCAACATATCCACGCCTGTCGTGGAGCTGTATTCGGCGGGGTAAACGCTTTGGGCAAATAGGAATGCTGCCCAAGGTTTCATGCCGTCGACAGCATCCGCCAAGGGGGCGGTTTCGGGATTTATGCGGAAGGCCTCTTGCAGGGATTGGAAGACTTTATCGCCGAGCTTGGCTTTCAGAGATTTGGTGTCGGTGGCTTGGTTGAAAAACTGTTGGTATTGTTGTTGCGTTTCCGGATTTTCTTCCGGCAATAAGTCGACTTCCGTAGTCAGTTGTTCGACGGAGGCAAGCAGGTTTTCGGCTTCTTTCGATAGGACGGCTTCTTTTTTACCGATGTGGATGGTGCCGACAAGGTAAGAGTCGGGCTGACCTGCTTTACTGATTTTCCAAACGTTGCTGGACAGTTGCGGTACCGACCAGTCGACAGACGGAGCGGAGGCGGTTTTGATTTTTTCATCGGAAGCAGTATGTTCTGCTTCGGGTTGGCAGGCGGTCAGGGTAAGGAGAGTAAAGCCTGCGGCAAGGAGGGAAAGGAATGAGCGCATGAAATTTCCTCTGAAAGATGGGGCAACGGGATGATGTGCAATGTATTTGAATGGTCGCAATACGCTAATCCAACAAGCAAGGTCGTCTGAAAAGGGATATGGGTTTCAGACGACCTTACTGCCGGATTCGACCACTCTATTTCTGATGTTCCGCCAGTTTCAGGTAAACGCCGGCAACGTCTTGTTCACCGTAACCTGCTGTGACGGCTTGACGGTAGCTCTCGGCAACGGTTTCAACGGCGGGCAGCGAATTGCCTGCCTGTTTCAATTCGTGGACGGCGAGGTTGAGGTCTTTTGAGGCGTGTTTGAGGGCGAAGGCGGGCGGAAATTCACGGTTTGCCCACAGGGATTTTTTGGTTTGGAACATGGGCGAATCCATGGCAGAACCGCCGACGGCTTCGATGATGGTGTCGGTATCGATGCCGAATTGCCGCGCCATCAGCATGGCTTCGCTGTATGCCTCGCCGAAGATGCCCAAGAGCGAATTGAGTACGAGTTTCGCGCCGGAGCCTTTGCCGACGTTACCGAAGTGGAAAGTTTTTTTGCCGAGGATGCCGAACACTTTTTGCAGCGGATTTAAAATATTCTCTTCGCCGCCGAAGAGAATCAGCAATGTGCCGTTGGTGGCGGGGACAACCGAGCCAGAGACGGGGGCTTCGGCGAACTGTCCGCCCGCCGCTTCGACGATGTCTTTGATAGCGAGGTTTTCGGACGGGGCGATGGTGCTCATGTTGACGATGATTTTGCCGTCAAGCTCTTTTCGGGTATCTTCGTCGAGGATATCGAGGATGGCGGCGTAGTCGGAAACCATCAGGAAAATGACGGGATACGCGCGGATAAGTTCGGCGCGGCTTGGGTAAACTTTCGCGCCTTTGGTTTGCAAGTCGGTGGTTTTATCGGGTGAGCGGTTGTAAACACCGACTTCGATGCCTGCATCGAGTAGGCGTGTTACCATCGGATTGCCCATCTGCCCCAGGCCGATCCAGCCGATTTGAGTGTATTCATTGTTTGACATGGTGTTTGCTCCTTTGTTGGTTTGATTTGCCATCATATCGGTTTGAAGGTCGTCTGAAAAGTTTTGAAGGTTTACAGACGGTCTTTTTGGCGGAGTCCAAATGAGAACATCCGCCGCTATTCCTTTGCAAACAGGAATAGCGGCGGATTGGAGTCTTCTATAACTATGCTGTTTTTTCTTTTCAGACGACCTATCGGATCAGTATCGGATATCGACGGTTACTTTGTCTTTATATTCGCCCGGGGTGTAGTCGGTGTTTTGGACTTCTGCCGAGATCGTGTGCGTCTGATTGCTGCTGTCGCCGGTAAATCTTTGCGCGCTGCCTGTGCCCGAAGATTGGTTGCCCCAGAGGTCGGAACTGTTACCTTTTTTGAGGCGGTAGGGGACTTTGTCGGTGTTGGCGGGATTGGTAGATTTCATCTCGCCCCTGCCTTCCTGATTACCGTTGGAAGGAATCAGACCGACGGTGTAGGGCGTGCCGTTGGTGCAGCGGACGGTCAGGTTGCCCGACTGCTTCAGGTTGGTACTGCCCGCGGTGTGTGTGCCGAAGTCGATGTCGTCGGCGGAGATGAATTCGCAGACGGGGCTGGCATGTGCCTGTACCGTAAAGGGGAAACTGTCGCTGGATGAGTAATATGCACCGCAGTTGGCAGGATGTTGTCCCCAATAAGTCGTATTCCAGTTTAGTGAGGCGGATATGCCATTGAAGACAGCTTCATACGGGCTTCCGTCAGCGTAAAGTGCGGCGGTTTCCTGATGGTTGAGGAGTTTGGCGGTGAGGGTAATTTGACCTGATTTGGTACCGTCGGGACCGATTACCAGCATCTCGGTCATATAGGGCTTGGCGTTGCTGTTGGGCGCGTTACTACCCCAGACGGTGCCGTCGGGTTTGTAGAGCTGGAATTGTAAGGTATTGGTGGGACGTTTCGGATGCGCAAGCAATCTAGGGTTGTTTTGAGATGGGGAATGATTGCCTCCGTCGATGTTGAAGCATAGGCGTGTGTGGGTAGTATAGGGTCTAAGGTTGAGGCATTCATAGGTAATGGTAGCTTGTACTTCAGGAATCTGTCCTTCAAGCAGATTGATGCCTTGGGTAGGCGTACCAAAGGACAAGACGTTGCCACCTGCGCCTGAGATGCTGCTGACAGACGCGGTACATTTCATATAGTCGCCCACTACACCGTTGTGCGCCCATGTTTGGGTAGGGGCAAACATCAGACATAAGGCTGCGGCGAATATGGTTTTGGGGAGTAGTCGCGAAGTTTGAATGAAACCTGCAGGGTTTGTTTTCAGACGACCTCTCTTTATATTTATCTGCATATGATGTCTCCCAGTTCCGGGATGGAATCCGGATTGTGTGTTTCAGGGTAGTTCGCCTCAAATGTGCAAGTGCCGCCGTTTTCGGGGAGGATAACGGTGAAGCGGTTTCTGCCTTCTTTCATGTTTTCAATATATGTTTTGCCGTCGAAGCCGGTTACGGCTGCCGGTGTGCCGTCTTCGGCAGTAATGCTGCCGCCGCTCGGGAGTAATTGGTTTTGTGCGTCTTTCAGCGTCATGGTGGCGGCGCGGGTATGCTGGATTTTGAATTCGACGCGCATGCCCGAGCGTTCGGGCGGGGCGATTTCGGCGACGGTGTGTTCAAGCTGGACGTCCAGCGGCAACTCGGCAATATCGACGCTGACGGTGTTTTTTTGGTAGGCGGAGAGGCTGGGGATCAGTGCCAACCCTTTGCGGTTGGTTTTGCCTACGGGCATACCGCCTGCGCGGATGGGGACGTCCGCCATATCGCCGGTGCTGACGACGGCGAAACTGTCGTTGACTTGGCGGGTGGCGAAGAGGCTGCCGCCCATGAGGACGAGGCCGCCCCTCCAGCCTGCGTTCCAGTTGCTGTTGCCGCTTTGGCTGTAAACGTTTGCCCAGCCGTCGCCGTAGGTGTTTTGATGGCGGATGTTGCCGTTGAAGGTATTGCTGCGGCTGCCGTTTGCGTTGTCGTTTTGCTGCCAGCCTATGCCCCAGCTGGTACTGCCCATGCCGCTGCTGGTTTTGTTCAGGGTTGCTTGGTAGCTGGTGTTGTGTTTGTTTTTGCTGATGCCTGCGGAGGTTGAGTAGCCGTTGTCAAGGCTGACGGAGAGGCCTGCGTGGAAACTCAGTTCGCGTTTGTTGCGGAAGTTTTTATTGGCGCCGGCGTAGAGCGAGGTGCGGTTTTTGAAGCTGCGGCTCCAGCCGAACGAGCCTACGCCGTCGGCGGGACTGCCTTCGGTGTGGGAATGGACATAGGATAGGCTGAATGAGCCGAGTTTGTCGCTGCTCCAGCCTGCGGATGCGGAGGCGGATGTGGCGGGGTGGCGTGTAGCTTTGAAAAAGTCGGCGCCGTATGCGGTGTCGCCCAGTTCGGCAAATTGTCCGTTGGTGCGGCTTGCGCCCGCGCTGAGGGAAAGTTTGTCCCATTGGGTGCTGAAAAACGCGCTGCCGCGTCGTCCTGTTTTGCCTGCGAAGCGGCTTTCGGCGTAGGTAAGATTGAGTTGTCCGAGCGAACCCAATACGGTATCGGCGGCAATACCCGCCTGACGGTAGCCTCGCGCGGCTTCGCCGTGGATTTGGGCGGTCAGGGTATTGCTGACGCCGTAACGCAGCGTGCCGGAGGCGGCGGGGTCGGATTGGTATTTTGCGGAACGGATGCCGTAATCGCGGCGGACGTAGCCTGCTTCAAACGACCATTCGTTCAAGCCTTTTGCTAAAAGTCCGCTGCCGCCGTAAAGCGGCATATCGACGACGACGGTGCGCCCCAGTACGTCGGTGGCGACGACTTGGGCGTTGCTGCGGCCACTGATGGACGGCGGTAGGATGAGTTCGTATTCGCCCGCTTCGACGTCGCGGCTCATTTGTTTGACGCCGTCAATATAGAGATCGACCGTGCCGGGCAGGGTGCTTTTACCGAGGTAGGAACGTAGCGGGGCGGTTTGTTTCCACGGGCGGGTATTGTAAGTGCGGGAAATTTTGATGCCGCCGATGCGTGTGCCGCCCCATGAGCCGATTTGTCCGGTCAGGGTGTCGCCCACGGTCAGCGATATGCCTTGTTCGGGCCAGACGGTACGCCAGTAGGTATCCAAGCGAGCGGTGTTGCTGCGGGAGCCGCTTTCTTTGTTGTGGCTTCGGTTGGCAAATTGAGTGTGGTTCAGATAGCCCCAAGGCGTACTCAGGCGCATTTCACCGAAAACGCCCTGCGTGCCGCTGCCGGAGTTGTTGCGCGAGATATTGGTGTCGTAGTTCAGAACGGCGGCAAAGCCGGGTTTGGCGATGGCGTAGCGGTTTTCCTGCGGTACGCCGATTCGGGCGGTTTTCAGGTCGGGCTGCCATTCGAGGGGGCGGTGAGATCAAGGGTTTGCGCGGCGGCATCGTATTTTGCCTGCAAACCGGGGACGGAGGAGAGTTCGAACCATGTATCTGCGCCCGGGGCGGACGCGCCGTCCTGTATTTCAGGCACAACGCCGTTTTTGCCTGCCTCGGCAGCTTCTGCGTCGGGCAGGGCAATGCCGTAGGCGCGCAGGGATTCGGGGCGCGCATACAGCACGCCGTTACGCGACATGAAGGGTTCGATGCCGTCGCGTATGCTGCCGTTGACTTTGACCTGCGGGTAAACGGTCAGCCACGCCTGCTCGTAGGCAGCAGGCGCCGCCTGCGTCAGGATGTCCTGTGCAGGAGAGGGCAGGGCGTAGAAACACAGCATCAGCGCGGTACTCAGCCGCGTAAGCCGTGTCCTTAGGTCATGGGGCGGCAAACCGTACCTCCGTTTGGATCGGCATACCGTTTACCGTGGCATTCAGACGACCTTGGTTCAAAGAAGCGGGGGAAACTTCCAGCTCGCGTTTCCAAGTGTTGCCCGGGAGGACGTAGCCCGCCAGACCGCTTGCCAGCGTCAATGCGTCTTTGGCAGAGGTCGTCTGAAACGTAATATTGCTCAGTTGCGCATGGGCGTTGCCTGTATTTTCGGCAACCAAAACCGTTTTGCCGTTCGCGGCTTTTTCAGCACGCCATTGCAGCTTCGGTTCGGCATTGTTTTGAACGTTGACAAACAGCGGCAGCGAATAGCGCATCACCAACTGGATACCTTTTTGCGGTTTCGCATTGGGAGCGGGCAGCTCGTCCACAATCAGGCGGTAGGCTTCTTCAGCCTGTTTGTCGGACGGTTTGACGCGCATCACGCGGAACTGCTGCTGCGCACCCGTTTCCAGTTTGACCATGGGCGGGCTGGCAATGACGGCATCGGTAGGTTCGAGCACTTCACCGCCGTTTGCGTCCTGCGTCCAGCGGAATACGCGCACTTGTGCCGTCAACGGCTCTGCGCCCTTGTTTCCCAAAGTAAAAATGCCCGCCCGCTGTTTGGCGGGCAGGGAAAGCGATGTCGGACTGACTTGCAAACCGGCGGCATGGTTTGGTAAAACCGCTGCCGCCGTCAGCATACCGACAAGTGTGCTGATTGCTTTTTGCATGAGGATTTTTTAGTTGTTTTGTTTTGAGGGAGTAAACCGGATTAGTAGGTCAGGGTTACTTTTACGCGGTCTTGGTAGGTGTCGGGGGTTTTGTCGGACAATTTATCTTGTGGGATTTTTGCAAATACAGGAAGCATGATGGGTGTATCCAAGCCTTTACCAGTCAGAGAGAGAGTTTTGTTCTTTGCCCCACTTAATAGCTGAAATTCCGCCAATTGTTTCATTGAGACCAACTCCGGTAATTTCTGGTTTGTAAAGTTGATACTCGATTTCGTCTGTATTGGAGGTGCCTAATAAACCTTTCAGCTTGCCACTGCCGTCTGCACTTTGGTGATTTTGAGGTTCTAAATGTACTTTGAATACGGTATTTTTACTGCAATTAACCTGGATACCTTGTGTTGTATTGCCTGAGTTGTTGCCTGTTAATTCAGCGCTGTTTTTTTGAGCTTTATGTTCACCAAAATCAATATCTGCTCCTGCAATTGGATCGGCAGCAGAAGCAATTGGAGTTGCCTGACCATGATTTACGACGAAGGTTTCGCAGGAGCCGGTCAATGTCAATTTAACATTGAAGAAATCTGAAGTGCCGCTGTTGATCGGCGCTGCCATTGCAGTATTGCCCATCATCATAAGAGAAGCCAGGGCAAGAGAAGTTAAAGTAAAACGGGTTTTCATCGGAATTTATCCTTGTATGAGACCTTTGCAAAATTCCCCAAAATCCCCTAAATTCCCATCAAGACATTTAGGGGATTTTCCATGAGCACCTTCTTCCAGCAAACCGCACAAGCCATGATTGCCAAACACATCGACCGCTTCCCACTATTGAAGTTGGATCAGGTGATTGATTGGCAGCCGATCGAGCAGTACCTGAATCGTCAAAGAACCCGTTACGTCCGAGACCACCGCGGCCGTCCCGCCTATTCCCTGTTGTCCATGTTCAAAGCCGTCCTGCTCGGACAATGGCACAGCCTCTCCGATCCCGAACTCGAACACAGCCTCATCACCCGCATCGATTTCAACCTGTTTTGCCGTTTTGACGAGTTGAGCATCCCCGATTACAGCACCTTATGCCGCTACCGCAACTGGCTGGCGCAAGACGACACCCTGTCCGAATTGCTGGAACTGATTAACCGCCAACTGACCGCAAAAGGCCTAAAAATAGAGAAAGCATCCGCCGCCGTCATTGACGCCACCATTATTCAAACCGCCGGCAGCAAACAGCGTCAGGCCATAGAAGTTGACGAGGAAGGACAAGTCAGCAGCCAAACCACACCGAGTAAAGATAAAGATGCTCGTTGGACAAAGAAAAACGGTTTATACAGACTCGGTTACAAACAACATACCCGTACCGATGAGGAAGGCTATATCGAGAAACTGCACATCACCCCCGCCAATACCCATGAGTGCAACCACCTGTCGCCTTTGCTGGAAGGTATAGCCGAAGGTACGACCGTCTATGCCGACAAAGGCTACGACAGTGCGGAAAACCGGCAACATCTGAAAGAGCGCCAGTTGCTGGACGGCATTATGCGCAAAGCCCACCGCAACCGTCCGCTGACGGAAGCGCAAACCAAACGCAACCGATATTTGTCGAAAACCCGTTATGTGGTCGAACAAAGCTTCGGTACGCTGCACCGTAAATTCCGCTACGCCCGGGCAGCCTATTTCGGACTGATTAAAGTGAGTGCGCAAAGCCATCTGAAGGCGATGTGTTTGAACCTGTTGAAAGCGGCTAACAGGCTAAGTGTGCCTGTTGCTGCCTAAAAGGTGGCCCGGATGCCTGATTATGGGGCGTCCGGGGAGGATTAAGGGGGTATTTGGGTAAAATCAGGAGCAATTAGTGGCAGAAACAGCCGAAAACCTGTGTTTGGGTTTCGGCTGTCGGGGAAAGGGCTTTTTTGCAAAGGTCTCTGTATGTGAGTTTAGATGTGTATTGACATAGTCTCCGTAATATTTTCTGTGTAACGCTTATACAGCAGGCTTTTACGCCTGAACGGTATATATGACATTATTATGATTTGTGATTATTGTTGCAACTGTTATTGTTTTATATTTTATAAGTTCCTGTGTTTTTTGTAAATTTTTGTATTATTTTTGTTGTTTTTTGCAAAGTGAAAGGCTTTATCGGTTGATTAAAAGGATAAAAGGTCGTCTGAAGGCAGTATTCAAGGTTTGCGGGGTTTTGAAATTGCATTGATTTGAAAACCCGGAAATGTCGGAACCATATGCGGGAAACGCCGCATTAAAAGGCAAGGTCGTCTGAAAGCATTTATAATCTCGCTTTCAGACGACCTTTTGAACATCTGTTCTCTCAATAAAATTGACCTTATGAAACCCAAATTCATCACTCTGGACGGCATAGACGGCGCGGGCAAATCGACCAATCTTGCCGTTATCCGCCAATGGTTCGAATCCCGCGACCTTCCCGTATTGTTCACCCGCGAGCCGGGCGGTACGCCTGTCGGAGAAGCTTTGCGCGAAATTTTGCTGAATCCTGAAACCAAGGCGGGATTGCGCGCGGAGACTTTGATGATGTTTGCCGCGCGGCAGCAGCATCTTGAAGACGTTATCCTGCCTGCGCTGGCGGACGGCATTCATGTCGTTTCCGACCGGTTTACCGATGCGACTTTCGCGTATCAGGGTGGTGGGCGCGGCGTGCCCCTTCAGGATATTGAAACGCTGGAAAATTGGGTGCAGGGCGGGTTTGGTCCTGATTTGACTTTGCTGCTGGATGTGCCGCTGGAAGTGTCGATGGCGCGTATCGGACAGACGCGCGAGAAAGACCGTTTCGAGCAGGAGAAGGCGGATTTTTTCACCCGAGTGCGTGCTGTTTATCTCGAACGCGCCGCCGCGCATCCCGAACGCTATGCAATCATTGACAGCAACCGGAGTTTGGAAGAGGTAAGGGCAGATATCGAACATGCGTTGGCGCGCAGTTTTGGCATAGATATTTAAAACCGAATGAAGGTTGTCTGAAAGTATATGTTTTGCCTCAAAATTAGCTGTTTCAGATAGAAAATAGCGGTATGCGCCGTATTGGGAACATGATAGAATTACAGCCCGTTACAAAATAGGTTTATTTATTAATAAATGATTTTGTAGCGGCAAACGTCCCGAAACCAACGTTTCAGACGACCTCGTCTCAACATCTCTCTCGCAACAGGATCGAAAAATGGAAAACTCATTAAAAGAAGCCGCACTGAAATTTCACGAATTCCCCGTGCCGGGTAAAGTCTCCGTTACCCCCACCAAATCGCTAGCCACGTCCAAAGACTTGGCTTTGGCGTACTCGCCGGGCGTCGCGGCTCCTTGTATGGAAATCCATGCCGATCCGCAAAATGCGTACAAATATACCGCCAAGGGCAACTTGGTCGCTGTGATTTCCAACGGTACCGCCGTTTTGGGCTTGGGCGACATCGGCGCATTGGCAGGCAAACCTGTGATGGAAGGTAAAGGCGTATTGTTCAAAAAATTCGCCGGTGTGGACGTATTCGACATCGAAATCGATGAAAAAGACCCGCAAAAACTGGTGGACATCATCGCCGCACTGGAGCCGACTTTCGGCGGTATCAACCTCGAAGACATCAAAGCGCCGGAGTGCTTTTACGTTGAACGCGAATTGCGCAAACGCTGCAAAATCCCCGTATTCCACGACGATCAACATGGTACCGCCATCATCACCGCCGCCGCCGTATTGAATGCCCTGCGCTATACCGGCCGTAAAATCGAAGAAGCGACTTTGGTTTGCTCCGGCGCGGGTGCGGCTGCGATTGCCTGCTTGAACCAACTGCTCGATTTGGGTCTGAAACGCGAAAACGTAACCGTTTGCGACTCCAAAGGCGTGATTTACAAAACCCGCGAAGATAAAGACCGCATGGACGAGTCCAAACAGTTCTACGCCATTGAAGACAACGGTCAACGCGTACTTGCCGATGCCGTCAAAGGCAAAGACATCTTCTTGGGCCTCTCCGGCGCGAACCTGCTGACGCCTGAAATGTTGAACACCATGAACGCCAAGCCTATCGTGTTCGCCATGGCAAACCCGAATCCCGAAATCCTGCCGCCGCTGGCAAAAGAAACCCGTCCTGACGTGGTCATCGGCACCGGCCGTTCCGACTTCCCGAATCAAGTGAACAATGTATTGTGCTTCCCATTCATCTTCCGCGGCGCGTTGGATGTCGGCGCGACGACCATCAACGAAGAAATGAAACGCGCCTGCGTGTACGCCTTGGCAGATTTGGCAATGGAAGAGGTAACCGAAGAAGTGGTTGCCGCTTACGGTAAAAAATTCGAATTCGGCGCGGAATACCTGATTCCGACCCCGTTCGACTCCCGCCTGCTGCCGCGCGTTGCTTCCGCTACTGCCAAAGCAGCGATGGAGAGCGGTGTGGCAACTCGTCCGATTGCAGACTTGGAAGCCTACGCTGCCAAACTGAGCGAGTGGAAACTGTAATCCGGTTTGATTTGAATGTGATGTAGAAAAGGTCGTCTGAAAATTTTCAGACGACCTTTTTTCGTTTTACAGAATCTTCAGCAAATCTAAAGGCGATGCGATGCGGTAGTCGGGTTGCCAAGTTTCGGTACGATCTTCGGGGGCAATGTAGCCCCATTCGGCGAGGACGGTTTTCATGCCCGTGTTGCGTCCGGCCTGCATGTCGCGTTCGGCGTCGCCGACGTAAACCGTGTGTTGCGGATCGGCGTGGATTTGTTCGCACGCATACAGCATGGGTTTGACGCTGGGTTTGGATTCGCCGCAGGTGTCGCCGCTGACGACGATGGCGGGCGGGATGACGAAGCCGAGTTTGGGGACGAGTTTATCGGTGAAGCGCATGGGTTTGTTGGTGATGATGCCCCATTTGATGCCGCGTTTGTCGAGTTCGGCGATGAGTTTGTTCACGCCGTCGAAGAGGGCGGTGTCTTGGGCGTAGCGGCTGTCGTATTCGTCGAGGTATTCGGTGCGCCATTGGGCGTAGTCGGGATTGTCGGGGGTGATGCCTGCGCCGAGTTTGAGCAGACCTGCCGCGCCGTGGCTGGCTTGGGTGCGGATTTCGTCCATGCTTTTTGCGGGTAGGTTGTGGCGGGCGAGCAGGGTGTTGAGTGCGCCGCCGAGGTCTAGGGCGGTGTCGGCGAGCGTGCCGTCGAGGTCGAACAATACGGCTTGTATCATGTGTTTTCCTTTGGTTTTTTGATGGGGTCGTCTGAAAAGGGTTTCAGACGACCTTTGGGTTTAGTGGTGGTGATGGTGTGCGCCGTCGGTTTCGTTGACACACAAGACGCTGTCAGGATGCGGGTGGTGTTCGCTTTCAATTTGGATGGTGCAGTGTCCGATGTTTTTGTGGGACAACTCGTGTTCGATGCGGTAGGCGATTTGTTCGGATTCGGCAACGGTCATGCTGCCGTCCACGACGATGTGGCAGGATAATACGTTGATATTGCTGGTAATCGTCCAGACGTGTAAGTCATGGACGGATTTGACGCCATCGGTGTTGCGGATGACGGCGAGCAGGTCGTCGGTGTGGATGTTTTCGGGCGCGCCTTCCATGAGGATGTGCAGCGTTTGTTTGAGCAGGTTCCAGCCGCTGCGTCCGACTAGCGCGGCAACGAACACGCTGGCGAGCGGATCCGCCCATTTCCAACCGAACGCCATCATGAGTACGGCGGCGGCAATCGCGCCGACCGAGCCGAGAAGGTCGCTTAAAACGTGCAGATACGCGCCGCGCATGTTGACGTTAGCTTCGGTGTCGCTGTTTTTCAGCATGTAAACCGCCACGCCGATGTTGACCAGCAGCCCGACGACGCTGATAACAAGCATCCCCAGCGTGGCGATTTCGGGCGGATAAAGCAGGCGTTTGACGGCTTCATAGAAAATCAGGGCGGCGATGACCATCAGCGACAAGCCGTTGAACATGGCGGTGAGGATTTCAAAACGTTTGTAGCCGAAGGTCTTTTGCAGCGTGGTTTCTTTTTCGCCGAGTTTGAACGCCCACAACGCCACGCCCAAGGAAAATGCGTCGCTGAACATATGCCCCGCGTCGGAAAGCAACGCGAGCGAGTGAGTCAGCCAGCCGCCGAACGCTTCCAGCAGCATAAAGGCGGCGATGATGATAAACGACACGCGCAATACTTTTTTGTTGGCTGTATGGGTGTGGGCGTGTGCGTGATGATGGTGTTCGTGATGGTGAGACATAACGTTCCTCAACAGAGGTCGTCTGAAAATCCGGATTCGGGGTTTTCAGACGACCTTTTTGCCTTGTTTCAAACCCTGCTCGAAATCTTCCAACATATCCAGCTCGAAGCGGCTGAAGCCTGCTTTTTCGCGCGCTTCGATGTTCACATAGCCGCGGAAGATAAACATATCGTAACGGGCAATCAGACCGCGGAACAGGGCGACAGGTTCCAAGCCGCGTTCGCGGCAGAGGTATTGATACCAATGGTTGCCAATGGCGACATGGCCCACTTCGTCGCGGTAAATGATGTCCAACACGCCGCAGGTTTCCGAATCGCCGCGCTGCTCCACCTTCGCGCGTATCCCCGGCGTAACGTCCAGCCCGCGCGCTTCCAATACGCGCGGCACCAATGCCATGCGCAGCAGCGGATCGTAGGCGGTTTTATACGCCATGTCCCACAAATGGTTGTGCGCCTCGAAATCGCCGTAATCGAAACTGAAAGCGCGCAGCCTTTCGCGCATCAGGCGGAAGTGGTACACCTCTTCCTTCGCCACCCGTACCCAGTCGCGCACAAACTGAAACGGCAGCGTGCGGAAACGGTATGCCGCGTCCAAAGCCAGATTGATGGCGTTGAACTCGATATGCGCAATCGCGTGCAGCATCGCCGCATAGCCTTCGGTCGTGTTCATCTTGCGCGGCGTCAGTTGCGACGGCGCGACCAAAACAGGCTTCGGCGGCCGTCCCGCGTGGCGGAAGTCCAACGGCGCAGCGTTTGCTTCAGCACCGTCTATGTTCTGAACGGCGGCAAACGCCTCATCCGTCAGCCGTCCTTTTTCATCGGGGTCGTCTGAAAGCAGGGCAAGTTCCAGCAACGCATAGATATCAGGTTTCATTCCAAGTCCGCCGTTTTTCGGAAAACAAATATTATAGCGTTTAAAAAAAACAATATAAGGAATATAATCTTTACAATTTGGCGTTGCGCGTCAAAAACCATTAAATACCACAGTTTGCACAATCGGCATACATTAAAGAAGTGTGAAACCCGATTGTCTTTTCCGCAGGAAAAAATCCCGCAGCTTCAAAAAATTAGCCCTCGGAAAACACTGTTTGCAAAATGTAAACCGCCCATAAGCGGCTTGCATTGTTATTTTGTAACATCGATACTGGGCGCCACACCCCTTCCAACAAGGAAAAATAATGATGAAACAACACAACCTGTTCAAACTTCTCGCTGCTTCTGCCCTGACCGCAACCATCGGTTTCGCGCAGGCAGGCGCAGTAGATGCACTCAAAAAATTCAACAATGACGCCGACGGTATCAGCGGCAGCTTCACCCAAACCGTCCAAGGCAAAAAGAAAACCCAAACCGCACACGGTACTTTCAAAATCCTGCGTCCGGGCCTCTTCAAATGGGAATACACCAAGCCCTACAAACAAACCATCGTAGGCGACGGTCAAACCATTTGGCTCTACGACGTTGATTTGGCGCAAGTGACCAAGTCCGCCCAAGACCAAACCATCGGCGACAGCCCCGCTGCCATCCTCTCCAACAAAACCGCCCTTGACAGCAGCTATTCCCTCAAAGAAGACGGCTCGTCCAACGGCATCGACTACGTCTTGGCAACGCCTAAGAAAAACAACGCCGGCTACCAATACATCCGCATCGGCTTCAAAGGCGACAACCTCGCCGCCATGCAGCTGAAAGACAGCTTCGGCAACCAAACCTCTATCAGCTTCGGCGGCTTGAACACCAAGCCCAACCTCTCGCGCGGCGCATTTAAGTTCACCCCGCCCAAAGGTGTGGATGTGTTGAGCAACTGATTATTTGATTATAAAAGGTCGTCTGAAAGATTTCAGACGACCTTTTTGTTTTTGAAGTTGACGATAAGGCATGTTTGGGTGGAAACCGCTTCTATCCGACACAATCCGGATTTGAGGTTGCCGGTCGGATTGCAGGTAGGAAAAGTTCAAAGCGCCGTAACAAAGCGGATATCAAAAGGTTGTCTGAAAACCTTTCAGACGACCCTGTTCGTTTACGCTTCAGGCTTTTTCGCCAACATAGTGACAAACTTAAACTGTATTGGATTGCCCGCCGCGTCTTTCGCGTGCATCGCGCCGAGTTCTTCCTTGTATTCGGCAATCTCCCAGTCGCGGTAGTATTCGCGCAACTCGCCTTCTTTGAATTTAAACGGGAAAGGCATGGGGCAGGGGAAGTCTTCGGTGTCCATCGCCGAAACAATCAGGTTGTAGCCGCCGGGGTTGGTGTGCGCCTGCATATCGGCAATCACTTGAGGCACAAAGCGCGGTTGCAGGAACATAAACACAACCGTCGCTACGATATAGTCGAAATGGTCTTGAAGGTTGGCGGCATTCAAATCATATTCCAACGCCCGCACGTCCAAGCCTTCGATACGCGCCAACTCGTTGACGTTTTGCACCGCCTGCGGATTGTTGTCCACGGCGGTTACATCGAATCCCTTCAAACCTAAAAACAGCGCATTGCGCCCCTGACCGCAGCCCATATCCAAAGCCTTGCCCGCAGGAACGATATTTTCAGCCGCCACTACTGCCGAATGGGTCGCGCTCATGCCGTATTTCTTATTGAAATAATCCTTTGCCGCGCAATAAAGCGAGAGCTTGATTTCCGCGTCGTCCGTCAAAGGCTCGATCGTAAACTGTTGCTGCGGCGCAATCATCTGATCGCCGTCTTCGGCAGTCAGCTCGGTGTTTGTTGCATGGTCTGCTTCCGAATATTTCAGACGACCTTGCAATACGTTCAGGCAAGCCCATTCCCCTTCGTCAAACGCATGACCCGCCCGCAGCGCGTCGGGAATCCCGTCTGCCTGCCAAACCGGCAGTTCCTTATAGCAAAAAAGTTCCATTTGTCCATCCATTGTCGGTCCTTCCAATCTGTTTTCGATAAGGTGCATATTATATGCCTGTTTGGGGCAAAGCCGCTTGGCGGATTCAAACCTTGTGATAAGATGAATGCCTTTATTGTGCAAATTGCAAAACAAACCGATATATGGATGATACCGTTTACCTTTATACAGACGGAGCCTGCAAAGGCAATCCGGGAGCTGGGGGCTGGGGCGTATTGATGCGCTACCGAAATCATGAAAAAGAATTGTGCGGCGGTGAGGCTGAAACCACGAACAACCGAATGGAGCTGACCGCCGTCATAGAAGGGTTGAAGGCGCTCAAACGACCGTGCCGCGTCGTGATTTGTACCGACTCGCAATACGTCAAAAACGGTATGGAAGGTTGGATACACGGCTGGAAGAAAAACGGCTGGAAAACCGCCGCCAAAAAACCGGTGAAAAACGACGATTTGTGGAAAGAACTCGATGCCTTGTCGCATAAACACGAATTACAGTGGACATGGGTGAAAGGCCACGCGGGGCATTCCGAAAACGAAAAGGCGGACGCTTTGGCGAACCGGGGAGCAGCACGGTTCCTTCAATCCTCGTCCTAAAAGGTCGTCTGAAAACGCCTGAAAAATATTCAATCAACCGCAAACAGGATTACCCCAATGGCAATGACTTGGTCCCAACTGCTTTCCCCGCAACGCTTCCGTGCGAAAAACGGCGAAATTATCCCTACGGTTACGCCGTCCACACAAGAGGGTATCGATGCCCTGCGTACCGATTTCCACATTGATTACGATAGAGTCGTGTTTTCCGGCGCATTCAGGCGGTTGGGCAGGAAAACCCAAGTCCACCCGCTTGCCGAACATGACCTGACGCACAACCGGCTGACACATAGTGTCGAAGTCGCCAGCGTCGGACGCAGTTTGGGTAACCGCGTCGGTGTCATGTTGCAAGCCGGCGGATTCCTGCCTGAAAACAATACTCCGGGCGATATTGGCGCTGTCGTCCAAGTCGCCTGTTTGGCGCATGATTTGGGTAACCCTCCGTTCGGGCACACGGGTGAGGACGCATTGCGCCATTGGTTCAGAAAGGAAAAAAATCTCCGCTTTCTGACATCGCTGAACGAAGCCGAATTGAGCGACGTGCAAACTTACGAAGGCAATGCCCACAGTCTGCGCATTGTCGCCAATTTGGAAATGTATCCCGATGCGGGCGGGATGCGTTTGAGTGCGGCATCAATCGGCGCATTGATAAAATATCCGTGGACAAGCCAAGGTCCGCGCGGGCGTTCCAAATTCAATATTTATCAAACCGAGCTGCCGTTTATCCGCCGAGTTGCAGCAGAGTTGGGGTTGCTCGAAGCAGGCTGCGACCAATGGGTACGCCATCCGCTGTCATACCTGATGGAGGCTTCAGACGATATCTGTTACGCATTGCTGGATTTGGAAGATGCAGTGGAGCTTGAGTTGCTGACCGATACCGAAGTCGAAAGCGTCTTGTCTGAGCTGACCTTTGAAGAAAGCACATGGCATGCCCAATCCAGCCGCCAACGTTGCGCCATGCTGCGCGGCATTGCCATAGGCAAAGCCATCGAAGATGCCGCGCAAACCTTCATGAAACACCAATCCGATTTATTAAGCGGCGAATTTAAAGGAAAAGACTTGATTTCCTTGTGTAGCCCGCAGGTCCAAAACACTTTGGAAAAAGCCAAAGAACTCGCACGCACGCGCATCTTTCGCCACCGTACCAAACTGATGACCGAAATTGCCACTTTCCCGTGCTTAGGGTCGATACTCGATTTGTTTGTCCCTGCTGCCCATGCCTTGCTGGTTGAGCGGAAATTAGATGTCCGCCAATCTTTAATCTTGGATCTTCTGAAAAACCATAATCCCATACTTGAAACGGACAGCCTGTATCAGGCATATATGAAAATTTTAGATTTTGTCGGCGGTATGACAGACAATGCCGCCGCCAAAATGGCTCAGGATTTGTCTGGAACCGGGATTTTAAGGTAATTTAATTTCTTTAATTTTCAAAATGTTAATGTTTTATCTGGGAAAATTGAATTTAAAGGCTGGACAATAGGGAAAGGTTTCTATAATATTCGGTCTTCTTGATTCACAGCGCAGAAGCGAAGTGATGAAAATGCACCCGTAGCTCAGTTGGATAGAGTATCTGGCTACGAACCAGAGGGTCGGGCGTTCGAATCGCTCCGGGTGCGCCAAAAAACATTATTTATCCGCGCCCATCGTCTAGCGGTTAGGACATCGCCCTTTCACGGCGGTAACCGGGGTTCGATTCCCCGTGGGCGTGCCAAATTCTTAATAAACCCTTACTAAAAAGTAAGGGTTTATTTTTTATCTTTTAATGCTTTGCCCGCGATTTCAGCTTAATTGATGCGCTTGTTACCAAAGTTTCATCTGCCTGCTTTGTCGGGCATCGTTGCTAAATATGGCGTGAATTCAAATCAGGAATAGCGGTAAGGAGATTTTCTATTGAAGTTGCCATGTATTTATGGGTATCAACATTTCTTCACCCATCTGATTGACTTTGCCATGCCAAATTCCGGGCAGTAATACTTTAATGATGTACCAAACTCCTACCTTAAACTTTGCTGTCAAAATGCAAAGGTTGTCTGAAAACCCCGGATACGGGCTCTTTCAGACGACCTTTCCCTTATTCTTCTTTGTTTACCTACTCAAGGCAGGGCGATGAATTTAATCAGCACCTCTTTGAAAATAAAGCCGAACACGCCCAAGCCCAAGACCAGGAACAAAATCGCGATGCCGAATTTGCCTGCCTTGGATTCCTTACCCAAGTTCCAGACGATAAAGCCCAAGAAGATAACCAGTCCGGTCAGGCAGATTTTCATCGCCCAATCGGAAAATTCCGCTTCACTCATAATCGATTTCCTTATTTGATGTTGTGTGTATTTTAATGTTTTCAGACGACCTTTGAAACGCCAAGAGGTCGTCTGAAATGTAATGGCTCAGGTAAATACCGTCCGTCGGGCGTTTGGCTTAACGCGCCAACGCCTGTTTCAAATCGTCGATCAAGTCATCGACGTATTCCAAGCCGACGGACAGGCGAACCAGTCCGGGGCGGATATTGGCGGCGAGTTTTTCTTCGGGCTGCATTCTGCCGTGTGTGGTTGTCCACGGGTGGGTAATGGTCGAGCGCACGTCGCCGAGGTTGGCGGTACGGGAGAAGAGTTCGACGCTATCGACGACTTTCCACGCGGCTTCTTGGTCAGCGACTTCAAAACCCACCACGATACCGCCGCCGTTTTGCTGTTTGCGGATAAGCTCCGCCTGCGGATGGTCGGGCAATCCGGTGTAGTACACGGCTTGGACTTGCGGCTGTGTCCGCAGCCATTGCGCGATTTTCAGAGCGTTGTCGAACTGTTTTTCCAAACGCAGCGACAGGGTTTCTACGCCGCTCAACAACTGCCATGCGTTAAACGGCGACATCGCCAGCCCGCAAGAGTTGCAATACATGGCGACCTGCGTCATCAGTTCTTCCGAACCTGCCAACACGCCGCCCATCACACGTCCGTGTCCGTCGATGGATTTGGTTGCGGAGGAAACGGAAATATCCGCGCCGTGTTTCAAAGGCTGCGAGCCGACGGGCGACAGCAGGCTGTTGTCCACCACCAAAAGCGCGCCGATGCTGTGCGCCAATTCCGCCAAGGCTTCCAAGTCGGCCACTTCGCCCAAGGGGTTGGACGGTGTTTCCAAAAACAGTAGTTTGGTGTTGGCTTTGACGGCGGCTTTCCATTCGTCCACATCGGTCGGCGACACATGGCTCACTTCGATGCCGAATTTGGTGACGATGTTATTAATAAAGCCGACGGTCGTGCCGAACAGACTGCGGCTGGAAATCACATGGTCGCCCGTCTGCAGGAAGGTGAAAAACGCCGCCTGAATCGCGGACATGCCGGTCGAAGTGGTGACCGCGCGTTCCGCGCCTTCTAAGGCGGCAATGCGTTTTTCAAAGGCGGCTGTGGTCGGATTGGCAGTACGGGTATAAGTGAACCCTTTGATTTTTTTAGAAAACAAATCGGCGGCGTGTTGGGCGTTGTCCCACATGAAGCTGCTGGTGAGGAACAATGCCTGATTGTGTTCGCGGTATTCGGTTTGCTCTTTGCTGCCGCGTATGGCGAGCGTCTGCGGGTGGAGTTTTTTACTCATTTGTTTTCCAATCTTTTTCAGCAGGTTTGTTTGATGTCGGAAAGAAGGAAGCTGCGCGCTTCATAGGTTAACTTGTTAACATTTTGCGCTTATTTGCGCCGTCTTTCAAGTTTGACGGCGAATGGCAAAAGGTCGTCTGAAAACGTTTTTCAGACGACCTTTTCTTGCGAACCGATTTATTCGGCTTGTTCTTTCAAAACGGCTTCAATCAATTCTTGCGCGCCGTCGTCCGCCAGCTTTTTGGCGACTGCGCGTCCAAGCGCGTCGGCGTAGGCGGCGGGGGCTTGCGCGTCTGCCTGCAAGATTACCGAGCCGTCGGGGTGTCCGACCAGTCCGCGCAGGGTGAGCAGTCCGTCTTCTTCGGTGCAATACGCGGCAAGCGGCACTTGGCAGCTTCCGCCCAAAGCGCGGGCGAGGGCGCGTTCGGCGGTCACGCAGGCGTGTGTGACGTCGTGGTTTAAGGGTTTCAAGACGTCCAAAAGGTCGGTGCGGTGTGCGGCGATTTCGATGCCCAACGCGCCTTGTCCGGCGGCGGGCAGGCTGTCGGCTTCGGAGAGAATCAGGCGGATGCGTTCGTCCAGTTCCAAACGCTGCAATCCGGCGGCGGCGAGGATGATGGCATCGTATTCGCCGTTGTCAAGTTTGGACAGGCGGGTTTGCACGTTGCCGCGCAGGGGTTTGATGACTAAGTGCGGATAGCGGGCGCGCAACTGGGCTTCGCGGCGCAGGCTGGATGTGCCGACGACGGCGCCTTTGGGCATTTCTTCCAAACGTGCGTATTGGTTGGATACGAATGCGTCAAACGGATTGGCGCGCTCACCGATGGCGGCAAGGGCGAAGCCTTCGGGCAAGTCCATCGGCACGTCTTTAATCGAATGCACTGCCAAATCGGCGCGTCCGTCCTGCAAGGCTTGTTCCAGCTCTTTGATAAACAGGCCTTTGCCGCCGATTTTCGACAGGGTTTTGTCCAAAATCTGGTCGCCGCGCGTGGTCATGCCCAAGATTTCGACTTCGCAGTCGGGATACAGGGTTTTCAGACGACCTTGGATATGTTTTGCCTGCCACATGGCAAGCAGGCTTTCACGGCTGGCGATAACGAGTTTTTTCGGGTTCATTTGCTGTTTCTGATTTTCTAATTCATGGGGCGGGAAGTTCGACAGTCTAACACAAACTTTCTACGGTAACTGCTTGACTGTACTTGCCCAAAGGACCAAATCCGTTGCCTTGGTTTTGTTCTTTGGTCAGCACTTTTCCCAGAATGCAGACATTGTTCAGGGTAACGTTATATGAGCCGGAACTCAGGCGGTTCTTTTCTACTTGGTCCATCAGGCTGTCGCCGCCGTTGAGGAAATAGGTTTTTCCGTCGGCGGTAAATTCTGCCTGTTCGAGCGAATAATGGACTGTTCCTGTCATTTTGACCGTATCGCCGCTGTTTTTTCCTACTTTCACTTCTGCCGGTTTGGCGGTCGATGTTTCGATTTTGTTTTGCGGGGAACAGGCGGTCAGGGCAATCAGTATGGGGAAAAGAAATTTGTTCATTTGAAATTACCGTGGTTGAAAGGTATTCCGCTGAGAAGCTGTCGGAAAAGCCGTTAAACTATATCTGTTGCAAGGAAATAAATTATAATGTGTACTGGCATGATGGTAGTGCATACTGCCGTAAAATAAAACTTATTCTCTAAAAACATTTTAAACCAACAGCCTTACAGCATGAAGCGCGCCAAAAAATATCCCTTCTTATCGTTGCAGCGGCAACGTTTCTGCCTGAATTTTGAAAACGCCTCAACCGCCGCCAATCTTCCGAGCGAACGCGATTTCTATCGCTGGGCATGGGCGGCGTTGAAAAACGAATACCGTCGCGCCGACATCAGCTTGATTCTTCTGGACGAAGAAGAAGCCCGCGCCTACAACCGCGATTACCGCGGCAAAGACTACGCCACCAATGTGTTGAGTTTTGCCTTGAACGAAGGCGAAATTCTGCCCGATCAAGTTTCAGACGACCTCTGCGGCGATTTGATCATCTGCCCGCAAGTCGTGTTAAAAGAAGCCGCTGAGCAGGGCAAAACCGCCGAGCAGCATTTTGCCCACCTGACCATGCACGGCACGCTGCATCTGATGGGCTACGACCACATCGAAGAGGCCGAGGCAGAAGCAATGGAGGCACTCGAAATCCGCCTGATGCAGGCGGCAGGTTATCCCAACCCCTACCAAGAGGACGAATACTGAAATGGACGACACCCAGTCGAAACCGACATTTTTCGAACGTTTGATTTCCCGAATTGCCGGCGAGCCTGATTCCGCCGAAGACGTACTCAGCCTGCTGCGGCAGGCGCACGAGCAGGAAGTGTTTGACGCGGATACACTTTTGCGGCTGGAAAAAGTCCTCGACTTTTCCGACTTGGAAGTGCGCGATGCCATGATTACCCGCAGCCATATGAACGTTTTGAAAGAAAACGACAGCATCGAGCGCATCACCGCCTACGTCATCGAAACCGCCCATTCCCGCTTCCCCGTCATCGGCGAAGACAAAGACGAAGTCCTCGGCATCCTGCACGCCAAAGACCTGCTCAAATACATGTTCAATCCCGAGCAGTTCAACCTCAAATCCATCCTTCGTCCCGCCGTTTTCGTACCCGAAGGCAAATCGCTGAACGCGCTTTTGAAAGAATTCCGCGAGCAGCGCAACCACATGGCAATCGTCATCGACGAATACGGCGGCACATCAGGTTTGGTAACCTTTGAAGACATCATCGAGCAAATCGTCGGCGACATCGAAGACGAGTTTGATGAAGACGAAAGCGCGGACAACATCCACGCCGTTTCCACCGAACGCTGGCGTATCAATGCTGTAACCGAAATCGAAGACATCAATGCCTTTTTCGGTACGGATTACAGCAGCGAAGAAGCCGACAGCATCGGCGGGCTGGTCATTCAGGAATTGGGACACCTGCCCGTGCGCGGCGAGAAAGTCGTTATCGGCGGCTTGCAGTTCACCGTTGCCCGCGCCGACAACCGCCGGTTGCATACGCTGATGGCGACTAAGGTGAAATAACGGGATTCGTCCGATAAACAAGCCGATAATCAAAGACAAAGGTCGTCTGAAAACCTTATGTAGAGGTTTTCAGACGACCTTTGTCGTAGGGCAGGCAACCTTATTTCTGGTTTTTCTCGATAATTTCTTTTAGATGCGGCATGGGGCTGTATCCGCTTTGGCTGCGGCCGTTCGGGAAAACGAGGGTAGGTGTGCCGTTGAAGCCGAATTGTTCGCCCAAAGAAGTGGTTTCGGCAACGGGGTTGTCGCAATTGGTTTTGCCGCTCGGGAATTTGCCTTTGCGCATCCAGTCGGTCCAGGCTTGGGTCGGGTTGGGCTGGCACCACAGGATTTCGGCTTTACGCGCGGCATCGGGGTGCAGGCTTGGAATCGGCATCATGAAGTTGTAAATCGTGATGTCGGTCATTTTTTCAAACTCGTGTTCCAAGCGTTTGCAGTACGGGCAGTCGGGGTCGGAGAAGACGGCGACTTTCAGGCTGCCGTTGCCGCGCACTTCTTTGATGGCTTTGTCTAAAGGCAGGGTGGCGAAGTCGATTTTGTTCAAATCGGCGGCGCGTTCGTCGGTCAGGCTTTTGCGCGTGTTGACGTCGATGAGATCGCCGACGAACATATAGTCGCCTTTGGCATCGGTGTAAATGATTTGTTTGCCGCTGACAACGACTTCATAAATGCCTTGAATAGGGGTTTCGCTGACGCTGATGACTTTCAGGCCTTGGGATTCGTAAATTTTTTCGAGGCGGGCTTTCAAGGCTTCGCCGACTTTGCCTTGTACGGGGGCGGCGGGCTTGGCGGCTGAAGAGGGCGCTGCATTTGCCTGTGAAACGGGGGTTTGCCCGCACGCGGTCAGTGAGATCAGAGCGATGGGGGCTAAGATTTTGATTAATTTGGTTTTCATTTTTAAGTATAGGCGTGTGTCAAGAAAACCGCATTGTATCAAACCTCTGTCATGCCTGCATTGTATTGAGGCTCAATTTATCGTCTGAAAATAGCTTTCGGCTGTTAAAATACGCAAAAAAACGATTTGTCTGCCTGTATGAACTACCACCGTATCGCCGTAAACGTGCCGCTTTCAGACGGCCTTTTGACTTATTCCCATTCCGAGCGGCTGCCGCAGGGAACGCGGGTGCTTGTGCCTTTCCGCAACAAAACCGTGGTCGGGATTGTGTGGGAAACGGATATTGCGCCCGATATGGACGCGGCGCGGATTTTGGGTGTTCAGACGGCCTTTTCGGACGAGCCGCCGCTGCCTGAAAACTGGCGTGATTTGCTCTCGTTTACGTCGCGTTATTACCACTATCCGACGGGGCAGGCGGTGTTTGCCGCGCTGCCGCAGGGTTTGAAGGAAACGCGCGCGGTGGAAATGCCGCAGCCGCCGTTGTTTTACGCGCTGAACGAAGCGGGCAGGGCGCAAATTCCGCCGCCGGCGCGGTTCAACAAAAAAGCGGCTTTGTGGAGCGCGCTGCTGTCGGGCGGAATGACGATGGCGGCGTTGAAGCAGGTGAACGCGCAGGCGGCGAAATTGATTGAGGATTGGGCGGAGCAGGGTTGGATTGAAACTGCGGAAGCGGCGAAACCCGTTTTAAGGTCGTCTGAATTTCAGCTCAACGCCAACCAACAGAAGGCTTCCGATGAAATTCAGACGACCTTCGGCAGTTTTCAACCGTTTCTGCTGTACGGCATCACCGGCAGCGGCAAGACCGAAGTGTATTTCGATGCGATGGCGAAAGTGTTGGCGCAGGGGCGGCAGGTGTTGTTTCTGTTGCCAGAAATCAACCTCACGCCGCAGCTTTTGAAGCGGGTGGAAAACCGGTTTGCCGACGTACCGACCGCCGTGTTGCACAGCCAGATGGCGGCAGGCAGGCGCACGCAGGATTATCTGCGCGCGATGTTGGGGCAGGCGAAGCTGGTGATTGGCACGCGGCTGGCGGTGTTCACGCCTTTGCCTGATGTCGGGCTGATTGTGGTCGATGAGGAACACGACGGCTCGTTCAAACAGGACAACGAATTGCGCTACCACGCCCGCGATTTGGCGGTGTGGCGAGCGAAGCAGAGCGGCTGCCCTGTCGTGTTGGGCAGCGCCACGCCCAGCTTGGAGAGCTGGCACAAGGCGCAAAGCGGCGCGTACCGCCTGCTGCAACTGACCGAACGCGCCCATACCGCCGCGCAACTGCCGCAAGTGGACATCCTCAACGTAGGTCGTCTGAAACTCGACAACGGCTTCTCGCCGCAAGCCTTGCAGCTTTTGAAACAGAATTTTGAAGCAGGCGGCATGTCGCTGGTGTACCTCAACCGTCGCGGTTTCGCACCCGCGTTATTTTGCGGCGACTGCGGCCATACCTTCGGCTGCCCGAACTGCTCCGCCAAAATGGTGTTGCACCAACGCGCCCGCCAACTGCGCTGCCACCACTGCGATCACCGCGAACCCATCCCGTTCAAATGCCCCGACTGCGGCAACCAAGACCTGACCGCCGTCGGACACGGCACGCAGCGCGTCGAAGAAACCCTGCGCGCCTTCCTGCCCAAGGCAGCCGTCGTCCGCGTCGACAGGGACAGCACGGCGCACAAAAACGACTGGGCGGATTTGTACCGCCGTATCGCCGACAACGAAATCGACATTCTGGTCGGCACGCAGATGCTCGCCAAAGGTCATGATTTCGCGCGGCTTAACCTCGTTATCGTATTGAACGCCGACGGCAGCCTGTACAGCGCGGACTTTCGCGCGCCGGAAAGGCTGTTTGCCGAGCTGATGCAGGTGTCCGGCAGGGCGGGGCGCGCCGATAAACCCGGCAAGGTGTTGATACAGACACAACTGCCCGAACATCCCGTCTTTGCCGCCGTCAAAGCGCAGGACTACGCCGTGTTTGCCGAAAACGAATTGAACGAGCGGCAAATGTTCGCCATGCCGCCCTTCGGTTTTCAGACTGCCGTCCGAGCCGACGCGCCGCGCGTTGCCGATGCGATGGAGTTTCTCAACGCCGCCAAAGAAACCCTCGCCCCGCTGTTGCCCGAAAGCGTTTCCCAGTTCGGCGCGGCCCCAATGCTGATGGTGCGCCTCGCCGAACGCGAACGCGCACAAATCTTCCTCGAATCAACATCCCGACAGGATTTACACCGCGCCGTGAGTTTGTGGGTGCAGGTGTTGCAGCAAAACCGCGACGGCAAAATCCGATGGTCGGTGGATGTGGACGCGCAGGAAGCGTAAGCGGAATAGGGAAGGGGTCGTCTGAAAAAGCGGAAGAGGCATTTTCAGACGACCTTTTTGCAGTATCGAACATTAATCTTTAGAAACGCTGATGGTGTGTTTGACGTGTTTTAAATTCGCCACGATGGTAAACGTCATCATCACCAGCAAAGCCCACGAACTCCATTTGCTGATGTGTACCGATGCCCATGCGCCGATTTGGTTGGGATAACGCCAAACGCCGAACAAAGTCCCTAAGTTTTCCGCCAGCCAAATGAAAAAACCGATTAGGACGAAAGACAGCAGGAGCGGCATTTTTCGGGTAGTGTCATAGGGCGTGTATAAAACCGTTGTCCGCGCATAAAGCCCGAGCGCGAATGCGGCGAGATACCAGCGGTAGTCGCCGAGATAGTGATGAGTGAAAAAATTGACGTAAATTGCCAGCGCGCACAATGTGCTCAACCAATACGGCGGATGGCTTTTGATTCTGATATTAAAGAGCCGCCAAGCCTGAATGATGTAGCTGCCGACCGCCGCATACATAAAGCCTGCAAACAGCGGCACGCCGCCGATTTTGGTGTATGCCTCGTCCGGATAGCTCCAAGACTGGATGTCGCCCGATGTTTTGAACCACTCCAAAGCAAAGCCCACCAAGTGAAAAAGCGTAATCGATTTCACTTCGTCCCACGTTTCCAGCTTGAAATACAGCATCGCAACCTGTACGGAGACTGCAAAAATCAGCAGCAGGTCATAGCGTGAAATCCCCAGCCAGCCTGTTTTCGGAATCAGAAACATGGCGATGAAAAACAAACCTGCAAACAAACAGGCGCGCGCTTCTTTCAGTCCGAAAAACCAAAATTCGACCGCAAAACGCCGCCAGCCGTGCAAATCATCCCGTTTCGGGTGTTCCATCAGCCAAGTATCCAGTTTGCCCAACATATTTTCAGACGACCTTCATTTTTAAAAGGGATGGAATATAACGTAAGAATAGGGATCCGGGAATATTAAGTGGCCGTCTGAAAAAGCGGTTGGCGTTTTCAGACGACCTTTTGCGTTATAATCGGGCAAACGATAAAGACACACACACAAATCCTACCCATATCCCCATGAACAAACAGATCCGCCAAGAAATTTTCGAGCGTTTCCGCGCTGCCAATCCCCATCCGACCACCGAGCTTCATTTCAATTCACCCTTCGAGCTTTTGATTGCCGTTTTGCTGTCGGCGCAGGCGACCGACGTGGGCGTGAATAAGGCGACGGCAAAGCTGTTTCCGGTTGCCAATACGCCGCAGGCGATGTTGGATTTGGGTTTGGACGGCGTGATGGAGTACACGAAAACCATCGGGCTTTATAAAACCAAGTCCAAACACATCATGCAGACCTGCCGCATCCTGCTGGAAAAATACAACGGTGAAGTGCCGGAAGACCGCGAGGCTTTGGAATCGTTGCCGGGCGTAGGGCGCAAGACGGCAAACGTGGTGTTAAACACGGCGTTCGGCCATCCCGTCATGGCGGTCGATACGCATATCTTCAGAGTGTCCAACCGTACCAAAATCGCGCCGGGCAAGGATGTGCGCGAGGTGGAAGACAAGCTGATGCGCTTTGTGCCGAAAGAGTTTTTGATGGATGCGCATCATTGGCTGATTTTGCACGGACGCTACACCTGTAAGGCGCAGAAGCCGCAATGTGGGAAATGTATGATTAATGATTTATGCGAGTATGGTGCGAAGTTGATGTAAACGTTGATAAATTGTAAACAATCAACAAAACAACCTTCCCATTAGGTTAAAATTTCTGACGGCATTTTTTTATTTAAAATGAAATGCTTGAAAAAATACGGGCAAAAGGTAAAATTCGACCTTATCGGGTTGGAAAACGATAAAAGTTTCAGACGACCCCGGTTTTTTAAGATGCAAGAACATAATCCGTTATTCGGAAAAGGAAACGCGGTGCGCGAAAAAATGAAAAAATACAGATACTTTGCTTTGGTAACGGCTTCTGCGCTGGCTTTGGGCGGCTGCGACAAAATCAGCAGCTTCTTCGGCGGCGAGAGTAAAAGCGAAGAATTCGTACAGAGAATCGAACCCTCCAAAAATGACGGCAGCGTCGGTATGCTGCTGCCCGATTTCGCACAATTGGTGCAAAACGAAGGTCAGGCGGTGGTCAATATCCAAGCGTCCCCCGCCGGACGTGCCGCAGGCAGCGGGCAGTCTGAAGAGCAGGGCATGGACTTGAGCCAGTTTCCGGACAACGACCCGTTTTACGAGTTTTTCAAACGCCTTG
Source organism: Neisseria sicca (assembly GCF_017753665.1). Lineage (NCBI taxonomy): Bacteria > Pseudomonadati > Pseudomonadota > Betaproteobacteria > Neisseriales > Neisseriaceae > Neisseria > Neisseria sicca. Next base: position 1,667,391 of record NZ_CP072524.1, on the reverse strand, counting down.
TTCCGAATATGCCCGATATGCCGGAAGACCAATCTGCCGACGATGATTTGAATTTCGGCTCCGGCTTTATCATCAGTAAAGACGGCTATATCCTGACCAATGCCCACGTCGTCGCCGGCATGGGCAATATCAAAGTCCTGCTCAACGATAAGCGCGAATATACTGCCAAACTGATCGGTTCGGATACGCAATCCGATGTCGCGCTGTTGAAAATTGAAGCTTCGGAAGAATTGCCCGTCGTCAAAATCGGCAATCCGAAAGATTTGAAACCGGGCGAGTGGGTTGCCGCCATCGGCGCGCCGTTCGGCTTTGACAACAGCGTTACTTCGGGCATCGTGTCCGCCAAAGGCCGCAGTCTGCCGAACGAAAGCTACACGCCTTTCATCCAAACCGACGTTGCCATCAATCCGGGTAACTCCGGCGGTCCGCTGTTTAACCTGAAAGGTCAGGTGGTCGGCATCAACTCCCAAATTTACAGCCGCAGCGGCGGATTTATGGGCATTTCTTTCGCGATTCCGATTGATGTGGCGATGAACGTTGCCGAGCAGTTGAAAACCAGCGGTAAGGTTCAGCGCGGTCAGTTGGGCGTGATTATTCAGGAAGTGTCTTACGATCTGGCGAAATCGTTCGGTTTGGACAAAGCCAGCGGCGCGTTGATTGCCAAAGTGATGCCGAACAGCCCTGCCATGCAGGCAGGATTGCAAGTGGGCGACATCGTCCGCAGCGTCAACGGCGAAGAAGTGCGCGTGTCCAGCGATTTGCCGGTCATGGTCGGCTCGATGCTGCCGGGTAAGGAAGTTTCGCTGGAAGTATGGCGCAAAGGCGAGAAAATCAATGTGAAAGTCAAACTCGGCAGCATGGCGGAGCAGAACGAAACGTCTTCTCGCGCTACCGAGCAGCCGCAGTCGGCAAATCCGGCGGACGGCTTTACCGTCGATAATACGGGACTGACCCTGCGCGTCGATGAAGGTGCAGGCAAAAGCCGTCTGATTGTTTCCCGCGTCAGCGGCGCGGCGGAACGTGCCGGACTCAAACGCGGCGACGAAATCCTCGCCGTCAGTCAAATCAGCGTCAACGACGAATCGAGCTTCCGCAGCGCGTTGGCAGGCGCGGGCAAAAATGTACCGCTGCTGGTTCAGCGCGACGGCAATACGCTTTTCCTCGCCCTGACCCTGCAATAAGGTGCAACGCAAGCGCCATTCAATGATAGAATACCCGCCATCCTAAGGTGGCGGGTATTTTGTAATTTTAGCAACTGATTGATTTGTTTGTTTTTTGATGGTTTTGCTCTTTTGGCTTTGTCAACAATCGCATTCAAAGGTCGTCTGAAAACGTTCCGCTCCGATTGACTTCCTATTAATAAAAATATTATGCACCTGATTGATTATTCACATTCGTTTTTATCCGTCGTGCCGCCGTTTTTGGCATTGGCGCTTGCCGTCATTACCCGCCGCGTGCTGTTGTCTTTGGGCATCGGTATTTTGGTCGGCGTTGCCTTTTTGGTCGGCGGCAGCCCGATTGACGGACTGACACACCTGAAAGACATGGTGGTCGGACTGGCTTGGGCAGACGGCGATTGGTCGCTGGGAAAACCTAAAATCCTGATTTTCTTATTGTTGCTCGGTATTTTCACTTCTCTTTTAACTTTTTCGGGCAGCAATCAGGCGTTTGCCGATTGGGCGAAGCAACACATCAAAGGGCGGCGCGGCGCAAAAATGCTGACTGCCTGCCTCGTATTCGTTACCTTTATCGACGACTATTTCCACAGCCTCGCCGTCGGTGCGATTGCCCGCCCCGTTACCGACAAATTCAAAGTTTCCCGCGCCAAACTCGCGTATATCCTTGATTCTACCGCCGCGCCGATGTGCGTACTGATGCCGGTTTCAAGCTGGGGCGCATCGATTATCGCCACGCTGGCAGGTCTGCTCGTTACCTACCACATCACCGGATACACGCCGATGGGTGTGTTCGTCGCCATGAGCCTGATGAATTATTATGCCCTGTTCGCCCTGATCATGGTGTTTGTCGTCGCTTGGTTTTCTTTCGACATCGGCTCGATGGCGCGCCTTGAAAAAGCGGCATTGCAGGAAACTCATGACGAATCCACCGGCTCTGACGGCCCCAAAGGCAGGGTTTACGCGCTGATTATCCCTGTTTTGGTGTTGATCGCATCCACCGTTTCCGCCATGATTTACACAGGCGCGCAGGCAAGCGAAACCTTCAGCATTTTGGGTGCGTTTGAAAATACCGATGTAAACACTTCGCTGGTGTTCGGCGGTACTTGCGGCGTACTCGCCGTCGTCCTCTGCACACTCGGCACCATCAAGGCCGCCGACTATCCCAAAGCCGTCCGTCAGGGCATATCTTCGATGTTCGGCGCGATTACCATCCTGATTCTTGCCTGGCTCATCAGCACCGTCGTCAGCGAAATGCACACCGGCGACTACCTCTCCACGCTGGTTGCAGACAATATCCATCCCGGCTTCCTGCCCGTCATCCTCTTCCTGCTTGCCAGCGTGATGGCGTTTGCCACAGGTACAAGCTGGGGAACGTTTGGCATTATGCTGCCGATTGCCGCCGCGATGGCAGTCAAAGTCGATGCATCGTTGGTTATCCCGTGTATGTCCGCCGTGATGGCAGGCGCGGTGTGCGGCGACCACTGTTCGCCCATTTCCGACACCACCATTCTGTCTTCCACCGGTGCGCATTGCAACCATATCGACCACGTTACATCGCAACTGCCTTACGCCTTGACCGTTGCAGGCGCGGCAGCGGCAGGCTACCTCGTGTTGGGCATGACGCAATCGGCTTGGCTGGGCTTTTTCGCAACCGGCGTCGTCATGACCGCACTCATCTTCATACTGAAAGACAAAAAAGGCAAAGTTGCCTGATGTGTTTTCCCGTTTTCAGACGACCTTTGGTACTTTAAGGTCGTCTGAAACATTTTAAGGAACCCAAAAATGAACGCTCCCCATTCCATCCCGCGCGGTCCCGTCATGGCAGACGTCGCCGCCTATTGTCTGACCGAAGAAGAAAAACAACGCCTGCTCGACCCGTCCATCGGCGGCGTCATCCTGTTCCGCCGCAACTTTCAGAACGTTGAGCAGCTCAAAGCCCTGGTTCAAGAAATCAAAGCATTGCGCACGCCCGAACTCATCATCGCCGTCGATCACGAAGGCGGCAGGGTGCAACGCTTCATCGAAGGCTTCACCCGACTGCCCGCCATGAACACCTTAGGGCAGATTTGGGATGCCGAAGGCGAAGCCGCCGCCAAAGAAAAAGCCGAGCAGGTCGGCTGGGTATTGGCAACGGAACTGACCGCCTGCGGCATAGACCTCTCCTTCACGCCCGTCCTCGACCTCGATTGGGGAACATGCCCCGTCATCGGCAACCGCAGCTTCCACCGCAACGCCGATACCGTAACCCAACTCGCCCTTGCCCTGCAAAAAGGTCTGAAGCGGGGCGGCATGAAGTCCTGCGGCAAACATTTCCCCGGACACGGATTCGTCGAAGGCGACAGCCATTTGGTGCAACCCGAAGACACGCGCAGCCTTGTCGAACTCGAAGCCGCCGACATGATTCCGTTCCGCGCCTTAAGCAGCGTAGGCATGGCGGCAGTCATGCCTGCCCACGTCGTTTATCCGCAAATTGATGGCAAACCTGCTGGTTTCTCTGAAAAATGGCTCAAACAAATCCTGCGCCAAGATATTGGATTTAAAGGCGTTATCTTTTCAGACGACCTCACAATGGAAGGCGCAGGCGCAGCGGGCGGCATCAAAGAACGCGCAAACGCCTCTTTCACGGCAGGCTGCGATATCGTCCTCGTCTGCAACCGCCCCGACCTCGTCGACGAACTGCGCGACGGCTTCCAAATCCCCGCCAATCCCGATTTGGCAAACCGCTGGCAATACATGGCGAACACACTGGGCAAAGAAGCCGCCCAAGCCGTGATGCAAACCCCAGATTTCCAAGCCGCACAAGCCATGACCGCGCAACTTGCTACGCCTAAAGACACAGCCGGCGGCGTGAAAGTCGGCGAAGCGTTTTAAAGGCGTTTGATTTAGAAAGCATGAAAGAAGGTCGTCTGAAAACCTTGAATTAAGGTTTTCAGACGACCTTTTTATTTCACAATGATAATTTGATTATCCTTCGTCAGGCAGCTTGGTGATCTGTACCCGCTCGATGCGTTGACCGTCTTTTTCAACGACTTGGAAACGCCAGCCGTGGAAGTCGGCAAAGTCGCCGACATCGGGAATGCTTTGCAGCTCTTCCATAATCAGTCCGGCGACAGTGTGGAAGTCGGCATCTTCTTCCTGCGGCGGGAGGTTGAGTTGCGGCGCGAGTTCGACGTATTCGAGCGAACCGTCCACGGTCAGGCTTTCATCGGCATTTTCTTGAACGGCGGGTTCTTCTTGGCGTTCAAACTCTTCGGGGAATTCACCGGCGATGGTTTCCAGCAGGTCTTTCATGGTGACCATGCCCAAAACTGCGCCGAATTCATCAACCACCAAAGCATAATCTGCGCTGCTTTGGCGGAACAGTTCAATCGCACCCAATGCGGTCGTACTGTCCGGCAGGACGAGCGGCTGGCGCAGGACGGCTTGGATATTGAGTTCGCCGGTTTCGAGCAGTTGGGCGAGCAGGTCTTTTTTGTTGATGTAGCCCAACGGTTCGTCCACGCCGGCTTTACCGACGACGAGCAGGCGGCTGTACGGGGTGTTTTGCAGTTGGGCGTGTTGCTCTTCGCGGCTTTGGGAGATGTCCAAACGCTCAATGTCGCGGCGGGGAATCATCACGCCGAGGATGGGACGTTCGGCAAGCGTGAGAACGCTGCGTATCATGGATTTTTCGTTTTCTTCGAAATGCCCGTCGTCCTCTGCTTCGTCGCCCGCTTTGGCAAGCACGCTTTCGCGTATGCCCATCATGCCCAAGACGTTCTCGGCGGTGCGCTTGCGCCACGAGCTGCTGATATAGTCGTTTTTGCGGCTGTTGCGTTGCGAAACTTGGTTAAACACTTCAATCAGGATGGAGAAGCCGATAGCGGCGTAGAGGTAGCCTTTCGGGATGTGGAAATGGAAGGCTTCGGCAATAAGGCTGAAACCGATCATCAACAGGAAACCCAAACAGAGCATGACGACGGTAGGATGTCTGTCCACAAACTCGGTCAGGGGTTTGCTGGCGGAAATCATGACGGTCATGGCAACAGCAACGGCGCCCATGGCGACGACGATGTGATCGACCATGGCGACGGCAGTGATGACGGAATCGATGGAAAATACCGCGTCAAGAATCAGGATTTGGGCAACCACGCTCCAAAATCGCGCGTGTTTCTTCTGACTGTCGGCAACGGCAAACTGGTTATGCCCTTCGAGGCGTTCGTGCAGCTCGGTGGTGGCTTTGTAGAGCAGGAAGATACCTCCCGCGAGCATAATCATGTCTTTGCCGGAAACGTCCAACCCGCTGATATTGAACAGCGGGCGCGTCAGGGTCATGATGTGTGCCATGAAGCCGAGCATGATGATGCGGATAACGACCGCAAGCCCCAAACCGGTAATGCGTGCGCGGTCGCGTTGGGCGGGTTTGACTTTGTTCGCCAAAATGGCGACGAAAACGAGGTTGTCTATCCCTAAGACGACTTCGAGTACCAGAAGCGTGGCAAAGCCTATCCAAGTATGCGGCTCTGCCAACCAACTGAAATCCATGATTTTTGTATTCCTTTGTGTCAAACGCGAAAAGGCAGCCTGAAACGCTCAAGCTGCCTGATTCATATCGATACGCACGAAAAACGGCGGGCGGTCATGCTGCTCTGCTCTGGGTCTTTCATGTGTGCGTATGTCTCAAGTAAAAAATAATGTAAATAGTTTAGCAGTTTGGGAGGCGGATGGCAAAAGGTCGTCTGAAAGATAAGCCTTATTTTCAGACGACCTTTTGTTCAAGCTAAACCTGATTCAGATTCAGCCCCTGTTTTTCAACCGTCCATGCAACTCCTGCACGCTGTACACGCCCAGGTGGTCGCGGCTTTTTGCGCCTTCGCTCATGGCTTCGCCGCCGGCGATGGTGGTGTATTGCGGCACGCGTTGGGTGAGGGAGGTGCGGCGGATGCTGTGGCTGTCGGCGATGGACTGCGCCGAGCTGCTGACGGTGTTGACCACCAGCGCGATTTCGCCGTTTTTAATCGCGTCCACGATGTGCGGGCGGCCTTCCTGCACTTTGTTCACCGCTTGCACGATGATGCCGTGTTCTTTCAGGTATTCCGCGGTGCCGCGTGTGGCGCAGACGCCGTAGCCGAGGGCTTGGAAGTTTTGCGCGGTTTTGACGATGAGCGGTTTGTCTTCGTCGCGCACGGCGAGGAAGATTTTGCCGGTCGGATTCAGGCGTTCGCCTGCGCCGAGTTGGGCTTTGTAGTAGGCTTCGCCGAAGCTTGCGCCCACGCCCATCACTTCGCCGGTAGAGCGCATTTCGGGGCCGAGGATGGTGTCCACGCCGGGGAATTTGATGAAGGGGAACACGGCTTCTTTAACGGCATAGAAATCGGGGACGACTTCTTTTTCCACGCCTTGCTCTTGCAGGGAAATGCCTGCCATGCAGCGCGCGCCGACTTTGGCGAGCGGCACGCCGGTGGCTTTGGAGACGAAGGGCACGGTACGGCTGGCGCGCGGGTTCACTTCCAACACGAACACCACGCCGTCCTGCACGGCAAACTGTACGTTCATCAGGCCGACCACGCCCAGCGCGTAGGCCATGGCTTTGGTTTGGCGGCGGATTTCGTCTTGGATTTCTTCGCTGAGCGAGTAGGGCGGTAGCGAGCAGCCGGAGTCGCCGGAGTGGATGCCCGCCTGTTCGACGTGTTGCATGATGCCGCCGATAACGACGTCTTTGCCGTCTGAAACGCAGTCCACATCGACTTCAATCGCGTTGTTCAGGAAGAAATCGAGCAACACGGGGCTGTCTTCGGATACCTGCACGGCTTCGCGCATGTATTTTTGCAGCTCTTCGGCGGAGTGGACGACCTGCATGGCGCGGCCGCCGAGGACGTAAGACGGGCGCACGACCAGCGGATAGCCGATTTCTTCGGCTTTGACGAGCGCTTCTTCTTCGTTGTGGGCGATGCGGTTGGGCGGTTGGCGCAGGCCTAAGTCGTTCAACACTTTTTGGAAGCGTTCGCGGTCTTCGGCAGCGTCGATGCTGTCGGCGGATGTACCGATGATGTTCACGCCGTTTTCAACCAATGCGTTGGCGAGTTTGAGCGGGGTTTGGCCGCCGTAATGCACAATCACGCCCCACGGGTTTTCGGTGCGGACGATTTCCAACACGTCTTCCAGCGTCAGCGGCTCGAAATACAGGCGGTCGCTGGTGTCGAAGTCGGTGGACACGGTTTCGGGGTTGCAGTTGACCATAATCGTTTCAAAGCCCGATTCGCGCAGGGCGAGCGCGGCGTGAACGCAGCAGTAGTCAAACTCGATGCCCTGACCGATGCGGTTCGGGCCGCCGCCGAGAATCATCACTTTTTTACGGTCGGAAGGACGCGCTTCGCATTCTTCTTCGTAAGTAGAGTAGAGGTAGGCGGTTTCGGTGGCGAACTCGGCAGCGCAGGTATCGACGCGTTTATAGACGGGATGCAGCTTCAGCGCGTAGCGGTGTTCGCGCACTTCTTTTTCTTTTACGCCCAAAAGCTGCGCGATGCGTTTGTCGGAGAAGCCTTTGCGTTTCAGACGACGTAAGGCGGCAAAATCCAAATCTTGCAGGCAGCCTGCACTTACCTGCTGCTCTTCTTTCACCAAGTCTTCGATTTGTGCCAAGAACCAAGGGTCGATGGCACAGATTTCGTGGATTTCTTCCAGCGTGAAGCCCGCGCGGAACGCGTCTGCCACAAACAGCATACGCTCGGGGCCGGGGTTCGCCAGTTCGCGGCGGATTTCCGCTTTGTCTTCGCTGCGCGGATTGAAGCCGCACAAGCCTGTTTCCAAGCCGCGCAGGGCTTTTTGGAAGCTTTCCTGAATGGTGCGGCCCATCGCCATCACTTCGCCCACCGATTTCATCTGCGTGGTCAGGCGGTCGTCTGCGGCAGGGAATTTTTCAAACGCAAAACGCGGGATTTTGGTGACCACATAGTCGATGGAAGGCTCGAACGACGCGGGCGTACGGCCGCCGGTGATGTCGTTGCGCAGTTCGTCCAGCGTAAAGCCGACCGCCAGCTTCGCCGCCACCTTCGCAATCGGGAAGCCCGTCGCTTTGGAAGCCAGCGCGGACGAACGGCTCACGCGCGGGTTCATCTCAATCACAATCATCTCGCCGTTTTCAGGGTTCACCGCAAACTGCACGTTCGAGCCGCCCGTGTCCACGCCGATTTCGCGCAATACCGCCAAGCTTGCGTTGCGCATGATTTGGTATTCCTTGTCCGTCAGCGTTTGCGCTGGCGCAACCGTAATCGAGTCGCCCGTATGCACGCCCATCGGGTCGAAGTTTTCAATCGAGCAGATAATGATGCAGTTGTCCGCCTTATCGCGCACCACCTCCATCTCGTACTCTTTCCAGCCGAGAACGGACTGCTCAATCAACAGTTCATGCGTGGGCGACGCATCGAAACCGCGTTCGCAAATCGCCAAAAACTCGTCTTTATTGTAGGCAATGCCGCCGCCCGAACCGCCCATCGTGAAAGACGGACGAATCAGCGTCGGAAAGCCGACCTGTTCTTGCGCTGCCAAGGCTTCGTTCATCGTGTGGCAGACAAAGGATTTCGGGCAGGAAAGGCCGATTTTTTCCATCGCTTCTTTAAAGCGGCCGCGGTCTTCCGCCTTGTCGATCGCGTCTTCCGTCGCGCCGATCAGCTCGACATTGTATTTTGCCAACACGCCGTTGCGCGCCAAATCCAGCGCACAGTTCAGCGCGGTCTGACCGCCCATCGTGGGCAGAATCGCATCGGGCCGCTCCTTGGCGATAATCTTCTCCACCGTCTGCCACATAATCGGCTCGATGTAGGTAACATCAGCCATTTCAGGGTCGGTCATAATCGTTGCGGGGTTGGAATTCACCAGAATGACTTTATAGCCTTCTTCGCGCAAAGCCTTACAGGCCTGTGCGCCCGAATAGTCAAATTCGCAGGCCTGACCGATAACGATAGGGCCGGCGCCGATGATAAGGATGGATTTTAGGTCGGTACGTTTGGGCATGGGTGGGTCTTTCAAAAAATTAATATTTAGCAATATATTGATTTGTTAGCGAATTGATTTTTGATTGTATGTTTTGAAATGTTTTAATATATTCATCTTGAATTTGAGATTGTTTTTTAAATTCAGATCTTTCCTCGAGTAAGGATTTACGAATCTTTTCAATCTCATCTAAAATATTTTCTATTTCTTTATTGTTTCTATTTTTTAAACTATTTTTCATATCATCAAATTTCCAATCTTGATAATCAATAGTTGCCAAATGAATAGTTCTTGATTCTTTATATAATTCATTTGGATGGGTATTTTTTTTTCTTCCCCTCTTGTAGCATCGCAACAAAAGTTCTAACAAAATTTTCATAACCATGAAGTGTGTTTTTCAATATTGAAATATCATGTTCATATTCTTTATTACGGTTGTCCTGTTCAGCCTTTTCTTTTTCTCGCCGTTCTTTTTTGAAATTTACCCAAGCATTCCAGCAACCCAAAATAAAGCCTAATCCACCCAAAACTAAAGTTAATATATCTTTTGTATTCATTTTCATCTCCAAAATTAAATTGAAATAACAAGTTAAGCGTAGATTGGGGTAAAAATCCAACACAAACCGCTTAATTATCTAAAAACGTTGGGTTTACCAACCCAACCTATCTTTGAACAAGCCGTAGCTCGAATGTAGGGTGTGTGCGGTACGCACGCACGCGTTCTCCATTTTCCCTGCAACCCCAACCCACCGCGTGTGTGCCTTGCGGCACACACGCTACCGATGGGTTCAAAGACCGTCTGAAAAAACGCTTGCGGCGTTTGTTCCACCTGCCTTGCGATAAAGGCTACCTGAAAAATTCCTGCCGTTGATGTTTCGGGCATTCTTTTTCAGACGACCTGCAACGCCTGAATCTGCTGCAACCTTCCCCCTCCCCCCGTGGGGGAGGGCTGGGGAGAGGGCATTCTTCCAAATCGTGACAATCTTTCCCAAACACCCTAACCGCCCCAAATACAAGCCTTACGGCTTGTTGCCCTCTCTCTAACTCTCTCCCACGGGAGAGAGGACGGGGTGGCTGTTGGGATTAAGGGAGCTGCAATCCCAACCCACCGCGTGCGTGCCTTGCGGTACACGCCCTGCCGATGGGTTCAAAGGTCGTCTGAAAAAACGCTTGCGGCGTTTGTTCCATCTGCCTTGCGATAAAGGCTACCTGAAAAATTCCTGCCGTTGAGGTTTCGGGTATTCTTTTTCAGAAGACCTACAACGCCTGAATCTGCTGTAGCCTTCCCCCTCCCCCGTGGGGGAGGGTTGGGGAGAGGGTATTCTCTCAAATCTCAACAATCTTTCCCAACACCCTAACCGCCCAAACGCAAGCCTTGCGGCTTGTCGCCCTCTCTCTAACTATCTCACGCGGGGAGAGAGGATGGGGCAGTTGTTGGGGTTAAGGGTTCTGCAAGGAAAACAGGTTGTGTAGGCTGCTTTTTACTTTTCAGACGACCTTTATAAATGCTCAATTCAGTCGGCTTGCACCCTATAATTTTCAAAAATCCAATCAAAATCAGCTATCTGCTACCGTGCAGGCTGCTTTTCCAATTCTTGCAACACGCGCAGGATTTCCGCCAGTACATCGTTTGTTTGCTGCAAAATTTCGTGGTTCCAAAAACGCAGCACGGTAAAGCCCAGGCTGTTGAGATATGCCGTCCGCGCGTGGTCGTATGCGGCTTGTTCTGTATGTTGCCCGCCGTCTGCTTCAATAATCAGCTTGGGCGTTATGCACATAAAATCAACAATATAGTTTCCCATCGGCTGCTGGCGGCGGAATTTATAGCCGTTCAGACGGCCTGCCCGCAGGTGCTGCCACAATTTCGCTTCCGCCTCACTCATTTCTTGACGCATGGCTTTGGCGCGTTGATGCAGGGCGGGGTTGTCGGCGGTCAATAGTTTTTCGGGCGGGTTCATTTTTGTTGTCGGGTTGCTGTTTGTGCAAGCCTTGCGGCTTGCTGCCCTCTCCCTAGCCCTCTCCCACGGGAGAGGGGATGGGGTTGCTGATTGAATTAAATGTTGCGGCAAGACAATCTTTTTTCAGACGACCTTTTGCGTTTTTATTTTGCACAGGCCGTCTGAAAACTTCCTTAAAAACTAGTGATAAATGTAATCAAACCCAAAATAATGCCTGGGGCGTTTGCCAGTATGATGGGGTAGTCGCGTTTTTCTTTCAAAAAGCCGTAGGCAAACCATAATGTGCAGTTGATGGCGGCGACGAGGGGTTGCAACGGCGAGCCGGGGTTGCCGGCAAGGTTGTTTTGGATTTGCGGGATATAAGAAACGTACATACCGACGCCGGCCAGGGTGGCGGTGACGGAAAGAATGTGCATTTGTTTTTCAGTCATTGGTTTTCCTTTCTGATTAGACGATTGGGTTTTCAGGCTGTACAGATGTTGATTTGCACAGGCCGTCTGAAAACTTCCTTAAAAACTAGTGATAAATGTAATCAAACCCAAAATAATGCCTGGGGCGTTTGCCAGTATGATGGGGTAGTCGCGTTTTTCTTTCAAAAAGCCGTAGGCAAACCATAATGTGCAGTTGATGGCGGCGACGAGGGGTTGCAACGGCGAGCCGGGGTTGCCGGCAAGGTTGTTTTGGATTTGCGGGATATAAGAAACGTACATACCGACGCCGGCCAGGGTGGCGGTGACGGAAAGAATGTGCATTTGTTTTTCAGTCATTGGTTTTCCTTTCTGATTAGACGATTGGGTTTTCAGGCTGTACAGATGTTGAGAGGGGGCTGAATTTATATTTTTGAAGTTTGGTTTTCAGACGGCCTGTTGTCGAGTTGAGTGTGGCCGTCTGAAAAAATCAGCTTTATTGTTTTGCTGCTTTGATATTGTCAATGAATTTGTCGAATAGATAGCCGACGTCTTGCGGGCCCGGGCTGGCTTCGGGGTGGCCTTGGAAGCAGAATACAGGTTTGTCTGTCAGTTCGATGCCTTGCAAGGTATTGTCAAACAAGGATTTGTGGGTAATGCGTGCGTTGGCGGGCAAAGTGTCGGCATCGACGGCGAAACCGTGGTTTTGGCTGGTGATAACGACTTTGCCGCTGTCCAAATCTTGTACAGGGTGGTTGGCACCGTGATGGCTGAAGCGCATTTTCAGGGTTTTCGCACCGATGGCGAGGCTGATCAGCTGGTGTCCCAAACAAATGCCGAAAATCGGTTTGCCGCTTTCCATCAGTTTTTGTACGGCTTTGATGGCGTAGTCGCAAGGTTCGGGGTCGCCGGGGCCGTTGGACAGGAATACGCCGTCAGGATTGAGTGCCAATACTTCTTCCGCGCTGGTTTGCGCCGGAACGACGGTCAAGCGGCAGCCGCGTGAGGCGAGCATGCGCAGGATGTTGGTTTTGACACCGAAATCGTAGGCGACGACATGGTAAGGCTGTTCGGTAGGAGTAACGAAACCTTTGCCCAGCGCCCATTCGCCTTCGGTCCATTCGTAGGCTTCTGTGCAGGAAACTTCTTTTGCCAAATCTTTGCCGACCATGCTGCCGAATGCGGCAATCAGTTCTTGTGCTTTTTCAACGGTGGCATCCGCACCGGTCATGATCGCACCGCCTTGCGAGCCTTTTTCACGCAACAGGGTAGTCAGGCGGCGGGTATCGATATCGGCGATGGCGACGGTTTTGTTGCGTACCAAATAGTCGTGCAGGCTTTCGGATGCGCGGAAGTTGCTGTGCAGCAGCGGCAGGTCGCGGATAATCAAACCGGCGGCGTAAACGCAGCGGCTTTCTTCATCTTCGGCGTTGGTGCCGGTGTTGCCGATGTGTGGATAGGTGAGGGTAACGATTTGTTTGCAGTAGGACGGGTCGGTCAGGATTTCCTGATAGCCGGTCATGGAAGTGTTGAACACGACTTCGCCGGAAGTCGAACCTTCGTAACCGATTGATGTGCCGTGAAATACGCTGCCGTCAGCGAGAACGAGAAGAGCCGGAGTGGTCATGATGGAATCCTGTTTGCCTGATGATGGTCGGTTTGCAGAAACGGGCAGGGGTCGTCTGAAAATTGTTTACAAAAAAGACCGCCTGAGAAAATATCGGCTAAAAAAAAACACGCCCCGCAGCCTTGATTTTGCTGCGTAACGTGCTTTTTCAGGCATAGCTGCCTATGCCGTAGAAGCAATGCATTCTACGTCAAAAAGCCGCATCGTTCAAGTTGTATCCTAAGATAGTTTCTACCTTAATAATCATGCGGTCTGTTTCATTTTCACCATTTGTCCCCTGTATCAGGCAAAAAAATATTCGGAACTGCACATAAATGACATTGTAAATGTTAGAATCACATTCCGAGAAAATAAAAACAACGTCATCATCCGTCAACCGACGATTTTATGAAAAAAGAACGCATTATGAAAAACAAATCTTCACGTTGCCCCGGCTCCATCCGTCCGATGATTTACAGCATCGCCTCCGCGCTCGCCCTGATGAACGGGGCGGCAAATGCCGCGACAAGCGAGTTCGCCAAAGTCCCGCTGTATCTGCAAAATGAAACCAAAATCGATAAACAGCCTGAAGTTAAGCATAATATTATGCTGTTTATTGATGATTCAGGTAGTATGGCGTGGAGCTCTATCAACGGCAAACGTATTTCAGTAGAGAATGGCAATATATCTCATGCATCACGAATGACAGTTGCAAAAGATGCTTTGAGCCAAGTGTTAAGTAAGCATGGTGGAGAGTTTAATTGGGCGTTGCAAACGTTGAATAACTCAGGACGAGCAGATACTACGGATAGGGAAGGATTTTCTATTCCTGCAACTGAGATTGCAAATAGGGTGAGAAAAATTAATCCTGATGGCGGTACGCCGACTACTTCACGTTATTTCGAGTTGGTTAGTCAAATTGTTATGCCAAATGTGAAATACCGTTGTCAGAAATCATATGTGGTTTTGATGTCAGATGGTGATGCAAACTTGAGCTGTCAGCGGGATAATCAGGGAAGGACTTGGGCTAGACCTGATTTTGGATATGGTTATTCTCGTTATTCGAGATATTATGGCAAGAATATGGATTTAAGTAATCCATTGTATTTAAATGCTTTTAATTATTTTGGGTCTAGGGCTCATGGTGTTTGTCAATATCAATCAGGAGGTGCGTACGATACCTCTTGGGATAGAGATGATGGCTTAGCTTTCTTCAGTAAAAAACTTACAGAGAAGGATTTTAAAACCGAAGGAACGGATGCTGCAGGTAAAAGCTGGAACGGCGATCCTAAAGATCCAGTCGATTACAGCAAACAATTGGTGCAGACTTTTACCGTAGGTTTCGGGCAAGGTATTACGGATTCAGGAAAGAGGTATTTACAGCTGGCTGCCAGTCGCCCCGAGTATTATTACGAAGCAGATAAACCTGAAAATTTGTTGAAGGCATTTAACGACATTGTAGAACAGATTAAATCTGACACGAAAAATGTAGGTTATGACGATGTAGGTGCGACTGCGCCTGCAACGACCAGCAGCAGCCTGCCTGGGATGTCGGCAGTTATCGGTTTGAAAACGAACTCTTGGAGCAGCCAGATTATTTTCCAAAGATTAGGGAAGGATGGTCGCCGCAGTGAAGAGTTGAAACAGTACCCGTCGTTTGCAAACCGTAAAACCCTGATTAATACGGATTCCGGTACTTATTTCATTAATAATATTCCCAATAATACTTTAAACAATGCCTATTTTGATATTGCAGATGCAGCTAATGGTAAAAATTCGGGTGAGTGGAGCGATTTGCTGAATTGGACGGGTCGTGTTGGTGATGATAAGTTAATACAAGATAAGTCGAAAAACACACCGTACAGTCAGGTTTACCGTATTCGGGAAGGTGATCAGCGCGATTTAGGCGATATTTTGGACGGTTCGGTTGCTGCTGTCGGTAATAAGACCAAATATAAAGTTGGCAGCGATACTATCGAGCGTCAGAAATATATGGTTGCGGCTGCGAATGACGGCATGGTGCATTTGTTCCAAACCTCGTCAGATGCAAATCATCCGTATGAGCTGAAAGTCAGTTACATTCCTTCGACAATGGAGCGGGATGTCTCAGACGGCAATAATGTGAAAACAGTTACTTTGGCAAAGGTTTTGAAAAATATTGCCAAAGACAGCTATACATCGTCTATTACCAATCATGAATATATGATTAACGGCGGATTTACCTTGCGTCAGACTCCGGAAAATGATACTCAGCGCGTATTTATGTTCGGTGCGATGGGGCAAGGTGGTCGTGGTGCGTATGCCCTGAATATCGGCGGTAATGTAGATAAAGCTACCAAAACAGGTTTGGATGTCGCCGATACCGAATGGAATAAAACAGTTCCATTGTTTGAAACCATTAAAGGTGAGAAAAACACATTGGGCTATACCATCGGTACGCCGCAAATCGGACGCGTCTCAGTTAACAGACCTGCTGATAACGGGCGTGTAGATACAAAAGAAAACATTCGCTATGCGGGTTTTCTTGCCAGCGGTTATCGTGTTGAAGATAAAACCGATGCGAAAAACGAAACTGCATTATACATATATGAAATGTTAGGCAAGGAAGTAGGTACGGGCGATAAACGCGGTAGCGGTACAGGTAAAGCACCGGGCGAATTGTTGAAAAAAATCGAAGTCGAAGGCGGTGTAGGCGGTCTGTCCACGCCGACCCTTGTGGACACCGATTTTGACGGTGTAATTGATGTTGCCTATGCGGGCGACCGTGGCGGCAATATGTATCGTTTCGACCTGCGCGGCGAAAAACCAGACAACTGGAAGGCTGTTAAAATCTTTACGGGTTCGCCCAGCAAACCGATTACCTCCGCGCCCGCCGTTTCCCGCCGCAGAGCAAACGAATATGTCGTGATTTTCGGTACGGGCAGTGAGATTTATCAAAATGATCTGACCAATAAAGACAAGCAGTCTATTTACGGTATTTATGAAGATTTGACACCGAATCAGACCGTAACCGCTGCTTCCGAAAGTGATTTGCAACAACAAGAGTTTCGTCCTGAAGAAAAGGGAAAAGAAGGTTATATTTATCTAACTAACAAGCAGGTTGCCAAAACCCAAAAAGGTTGGAAAATCGATTTGCGTGATGGTGAACGGGTAAACGTCAAACCGACTATGATCTTGCGTACTGCTGTTGTGACTGTGCGTCGTTATGATTCTGTTACAGAAGAAAAATCTGCTGGTGCCGATGTTTGTTTGCCAACCAGTACAAGTGTAAAAACTGTGGCAAAAACTTCGTTCATTGGTGTGAATGCTGATAATGGAGGTGCATTGAACGCACGCAACGCACGCTTTACACCTGATAATGTTATCCGAAAATTGGACGGCTTCGGTATGCAATACGCCAATGGTTTGACTCGGGATGGGGTTATCAGCTTTACCTTCCTCAATCCGAGCAAATTGGATGATTCCCCCGTGACTGCAGATGGGGATTCAGGAGGTACGGGTACGGATAAAGAGCTTTCTGTTACGTCGAGTGCACCAAACAACAAATGCTTCTCCAATAAAGCGACTCGCAGCCTACTGTTAAATAAGGGTGAGTCTCTGGCAGTTGAGGGTCGTATCTGTGGTTTGCAACGTATCAGCTGGCGCGAGCTGTTTTTCTGATTGGTTAGTTAAACGTCGCATCCGATAGAAAGGTCGTCTGAAAACTTGGAAACAGGTTTTCAGACGACCTTTCCTTTTTCTTTTGCGTGGCTCTTTTAGTTATTAATTGAATTTTGAGCGAGCAGTAAACTGGGGCTTTTGCGCGGATAAAGTCCACGCTAAATTTCCTGATAAATATTGCGACGCAACATTGGTCGTCAGGCCAAGCTTATTTTTATGCTGCTATCGAATACAGTTTGTCGAGATGTATTCGACACGGGAGCCTGATTGATCAAACGAAAGGACGTCTGAAAACTTGGAAACAGGTTTCAGACGACCTTTCGTTTGATATGCTTGATTCGATTAACCCGGTTTGCCATCCGCACGCGGACGGATGAGCCAAGGGATGTATTTCCATGCGTAAAGCAGCAAGGACAGGGCAAACAAGACTGCGGAAGTACGGATGCTGTGGACATAGCCGGTACCACTGACGAAAATCGCCACCATACGGATAACCGTGGAAGCAATCATCAACCAAAAGGCAATGGGGACGGACTTAGGCGGCGGGTAGATAGAGTTGCCGGTATGCCCGAGCGCGGTGCGCGCCATCATACCCAAGGTCAGGACGCCGATACCACCAACGCCGATAAGGTGCACGCCGAGATTAAGGAACGAGGCGTGAAAGTAAGAAGCCCCGACGGCAATCAGTCCCAAGCCTGTGAACAAATAGCCTGCGAATAAAATCCACAGCATTGGCTCTTTCAAAACAGCTTTATACCACCAGCGGTAAACCTGCACTGTAAAAATCACGCCCGCTGCGAAGGCAAAAGCAGATGAGAGCCAAGGCAGAGCTTGATGCGCCATCAGCATGGCAGTCAACATAGGCAACCAAAGGGATGCGTGCGCCACCCATGTCGGACTGGGGATTTGCGGAACGTTCAAGCGTTTGGAGGTAAAGAAGGAAATGATCCGCATGCCGATCAGACCGATAAAGCCTGCAACCATAATCAAACCGGATTGCAGCCCGCTGAGAAGTGCGGCTGCGTTTCCGGCATGCAGTTGGAAGTGGAATGCGGCGTGCGTTCCGCCTAAAACGAAGATGGCGAATACGGCGACGTAGTTTCGTTTGTTTTTAGACCGGATAACAGGCAATGCCATGCAAACCGCGCCGTACCAGAAAAACAAAGTGCCGAGTATGCCGCTCGCGGTTTCGCCCCAACCCGGAATGAAAACGGCAATCCTTGCCGCCAACCAAAAAGCGGTCAATCCTGCCAAAACGCCGCCGCGCGTGGGCGGCTGCCCCGTCCAAGTGGCAACGGCAGTCAACAGAAAGGCAATGACGACGAGTCCGGCATAGCCCCAGATCATCTCATGGGCGTGCCAATAAAAATTGGACAACTCGGGCGTACCCGTATAGCCGAAGCCCCAAAGCAGGATGGAGAGTGCGCCGTATAGTGCCGCCAGTGAGTAGAACGGGCGGAATGCCATTGCCCAAACAGGGTGTTTGAAAAAGGCGGTCATGGTAGTTCCTTGGTTTGTTTTTTGGAATGGTTTAATTTTAGATTTGAATGGATAGGAAAGGGTCGTCTGAAAAGGTCTTTTAGGATTTTCAGACGACCTTCTTGTCAGATTCCTTCAGGCGGAGGCAGGAACGGTTCGACTGCGGGAAACAGTTCGCGTTCTTCAAAGCGCGCATGGTCGCGCAGGGTAACGGCAAAGTCTTTGTTCCATGCTTCATTAAGATATTCAGGATTTGCCATCATGCCGCGCAATTTAGCGTGTTCAGCCTCGAAACGCTCACGCATCGCAACAGGGATATTTTGCCAATATGGAGCAAACATGGTTTCCTCTTCAGCAAAATGCGGTTCTAATTCAAGGAAATGGGATTCCAACTCAGTCTGGTGGCTTTTAGCAGGCGTACGCAGAAGGCGGACACAGAGAGAAAGGGCGTGATGGTGTTCGCGGGAAAGTTCGATAAGTGCTGGATGGCGTTTTAACGGCTTCATAATATTTGATTATAATGATAATAAATTATCAAACTGCACTGGATTAATTTAAATGTTTCGGATATTATGAAACTTAATCATATATAAAGTCAAACACATAACGGCGACAGTTCTCCGCAGGATACACTGCCGCCGTCCTAAAAAAATAATATATTCAAACAGAGAAAACCATGTATCTGACGCAACATACGGATTATGGTCTGCGGGTATTGATTTATGCGGCCGTAAACGACGATTCGTTAGTCAATATCGGAACCATTGCCGAAGCCTATAACATTTCCAAAAGTCATCTGATGAAAGTCGTTACCGCGCTTGTCAAAGGCGGATTTCTAACCAGTACAAGAGGGAAAGGGGGCGGACTGCGTCTTGCCGATACTCCCGACAAAATCAACGTTGGCGCAGTCGTGCGCCATCTTGAGCCTATGCAGATTGTCGAATGTATGGGGGAAAACAACGAATGCCTGATTACGCCATCCTGCCGTCTTGCCGGTATTTTGGGCGGAGCGATTAAGGCTTTCTTTGCACATTTGGACGGATTCACTTTGCAAGATTTGCTTAATAAGCCGACTTATGATTTGTTGTATGAACCGAAAATTGAAATCATTGCAGAAAAAGTGAACGGCAAAACAGCATGATTTAACCTGTCAAATAGAGTATGCGAAAGTTTTGATAGGGTCTGTAGGTTAGGTGGTAGTGGAAATTATCAGGCGTATTTTTGTAATCGTAATATGCTTGTATAGGTAAGTTTTATTTTCAGACGACCTTGGATTCGGATTTCAAGTGCAACACTATGGTACTAGTGGTTGGAACAGATTCAAGAATAAAACACTTGGCGTTTCGTAGCCAAGTGTTTTTCTTGGCCGGTGGTTCAACTCATCTTGAACCCTGCGTATCTCCCGATCACTGATGTTCCGGAAATCGGTTTGTTTGGGGAAATATTGTCGGATGAGTCCGTTGGTGTTCTCATTCAGCCCTTTCTCCCAAGAATGGTAGGGGCGGCAAAAATAAGTCTCCGCTTTCAATGCTTTGGCTATTTTGGTGTGTTGGTAAAATTCTTTACCGTTGTCCATGGTGATGGTGTGGACTCTGGCTTTATGTGCCCTTAATACCCTAATGGCTGCCAGAGCAGTGTCTTCGGCTTTGAGGCTGTCCAATTTGCAGATGATGGTGTAGCGGGTAACGCGTTCGACCAAGGTCAGTAATGCGCTTTTCTGTCCTTTGCCGACGATGGTGTCGGCTTCCCAATCGCCGATGCGGGCTTTCTGGTCGACGATGGCGGGTCGGTTTTCTATGCCGACGCGGTTGGGCACTTTGCCTCTGGTCCATGTGCTGCCGTAGCGTTTGCGGTAGGGTTTGCTGCATATTCTGAGGTGTTGCCACAAGGTGCCGCCGTTGCTTTTGTCTTGGCGGAGGTAGCGGTAAATGGTGCTGTGGTGGAGTGTTATCCCGTGATGTTTGCGCAGGTAGGCGCATACTTGTTCGGGACTGAGTTTGCGGCGGATAAGGGTGTCGATGTGTTGAATCAGCTGCGAATCAAGCTTATAGGGCTTTCGCTTACGCTGTTTGATAGTCCGGCTCTGCTTCTGTGCTTTTTCGGCACTGTATTGCTGCCCTTGGGTGCGGTGCCGTCTGATTTCGCGGCTGATGGTGCTTTTGTGGCGGTTAAGCTGTTTGGCGATTTCTGTGACGGTGCAGTGGCGGGACAGGTATTGGATATGGTATCGTTCGTCTTGGGTCAGTTGTGTGTAGCTCATGGCAATCTTTCTTGCAGGAAAGGCCGTATGCTACCGCATACTGGCCTTTTTCTGTTAGGGAAAGTTGCACTTCAAATGCGAATCCGCCGACCTATAAATAGGTAAGTGCAATAGGTTTGTTTTTCCGTTCTTGTCAGTTTCTTGTTGATGGGGCTGGAAATAAATCTGAATAAACCCTATGGCAATAATGTTTGTGCCATTTGTTTGACGGGGTGTTACTCCATTGTTGTTATTTTATCTGTACGTTATATTATAAATTTTGAACTTTTGCTGTTAACCGCATTCTAATGCAACTAATATGAGGCATTGCGTCCTCTTTTTCTTTTGTTTTGTTGTGATAATGAATAGCAATATCAAAATATTATGTCGTATGATATTAAGTCGAAGAAATATTCCCAGGTGGATATTCATTTTAGAAACAAATGTAAAAATAGGTTGCAAACAAAAATTGTTGCTATTATCATGCGTCGATTATGAATAAAGAACGAATTTTAACTCCAGCAGTCGTCATCTCGGTGGTTTTAATCCACGCGGGTTTGGTCGCGTTGTTATGGCAAGCACACAAGCCGCCTGTGCCGGAAATGATGAATATTGAGTTTGTCGATTTGGCAGATTTGGGTGGTGATGGTGGCGGGGACGGTAGTCCTGAAGGCGAAGGTGCACCGGCAGCTCCGGAAAAGACGCCTGAGCCTGAACAACCAAAGCCAAGGCCAAAACCTAAGCCGGTTGAGCCTCCAAAGCCTATCATCAAGCCGGTGGTGACGAAAAAAGAGGATGCTGATATCCAGCAGCCTAAAGAGAAGCCGAAGCCGGTTGAAAAACCGAAGCCCGAACCTAAGCCGGAACCCAAACCTGAGCCTAAACCAGAGCCACGCCCAGAGCCTAAGCCTGAACCTAAAACAGAATCCAAACCTGCGCCTCAAGCCTCGGAATACACCGGTACTAAAACCGGTCCGAATACTGCGGAAAACGGAAAAGGCAGTGGAGAAGGTAAGGCTCTTCACGGTGAGGGTAAAGGAAGTGGTGGCGGTACGAAAGGTACCGGCAGCGGACGCGGTGAAGGCAGTGGATCAGGAAGCGGCGGTGCCAAAGGTGAACATGGATCAGGTACCGGTAGCGGCGGAGGCGCCGGGGGTGGAGGTGGAAGCGGCGGTCCTCCTGCCATTGTAGATAAAGGTTTCCTCCCTACTCCGGCTTATCCGCCTCTCTCTCTAGAAAACGGAGAGGAAGGGATAGTGCATTTATCTATTCTTGTTCAACCCGGTGGTAAGGTTGTAAAAGTTACCGTAACTAAAAGTAGCGGATTCCAACGTTTAGATAATGCAGCAAGGAAGGCAGCTACTGCCGCCGGCAGCCGATACCCCACAAACCGTTTGACAGAATACCGAGGTAAAATTAATTTCCAACTTCAGTAAATGAACGCGAATTACCTGTATTTTGACAAAAAGAAATTTTTAATTTTATTTTTAATCTGGAAAAATTATGGATTTGAAATTAGTGTTTGAATCAGGCGATTTCGTCCTGATCAGTGTATTCGTACTGATGCTGTTGATGAGCATTGTTACTTGGTGTCTGATTATCCTGCGCACTATCAAACTGAAAAAAGCCAAAAGTGCCAATGCTGAAGTGAAAACGCAAATGCTGAATGCTTTTACGCTGCCAGAGGCGGTACAGAAAGTGAAGAGCATTGATTCACCAATGAGCCGTGTCGCGGACGAATCTTTGCGCGCTTACCAAAGCTATCGTCAAAGCAATGCGAAAACACTTACTACCGAGCTGCCTTTGAATGAATACCTCGTCATTCAAATCCGAAACAGCATGGAGCAAGCTATGCGCCAGTTTGACTACGGTATGACTGCTTTGGCATCCATTGGTGCAACCGCTCCGTTTATCGGCTTGTTCGGTACGGTTTGGGGAATTTACCATGCTTTAATCAATATCGGTCAAAGCGGGCAAATGAGTATTGCCGCCGTTGCCGGTCCGATTGGTGAGGCGCTGGTATCCACTGCTGCCGGTTTGTTTGTCGCCATTCCTGCTGTTTTGGCGTACAACTTCCTCAATCGCGGTAAGAAAACCCTCTCTCAAGATATGGACGCTTTTGCACACGATTTGCACGTCCGTCTGCTGAATCAAAAGGACTAAATTATGGCATTCGGTTCAATGAATTCCGGCGATGACGCGCCGATGTCGGACATTAACGTTACGCCCTTGGTCGATGTGATGCTGGTGTTATTGATTGTTTTCATGATCACCATGCCTGTATTGACCCACTCGATTCCTTTGGAATTGCCGACCGCTTCGGAAAAAGCGGCAAAGCAGAAGGAGAAGCAGCCTAAAGATCCGCTGCGACTGACGATAGATGCCAACGGCAGCTACTATGTCGGTGGTGATTCTGCGACTAAAGTCGATATTGATACGGTGATTTCACGTTTGAAAACCGAGAAGCAGGAAAATGCGGATACGATCGTAGCAATTGCGGCTGATAAAGCAGTCGAGTACGAATACGTCAATAAGGCGCTCGAAGCTGCGCGTGAAGCCGGTATCAGTAAAATCGGCTTTGTAACTGAAACTAAGGCGCAATAGGATTATCAGCAGATAAAAGGTCGTCTGAAAGGCTAAAGGCTTTTCAGACGACCTTTTTATAATGGGTTGCCACTCTTTGCTTTGCTATCTTCCTCAACAAGGTAAGCATCGGGCAGGTGGTAGGCTGGGGAAGTGATAAAGGTCGTCTGAATCACTACCAAGCGTTTTCAGACGACCTTTCGTGTTAAATACAACAGGAACAGTACGGATTTGCGTCCCGTCAATGCAGACTATACTACGACCGATTACAATGACTCCGAATTTTCCGGATTTCCGATATTCAAGTTGTCCATTTCTTCTTGATGCGTAGCAAACCATGCTCCGACGACTTGGTTGACTTCTTCGATGCCTTGCTTTTTAAGGCTGGAAAATAGTTGTACGCTGATGCGTTGACGGGTCATATAGGGTTTGAGCGATTTTTTGACTGAGCCTAAAGTTTTGATTTGCTCGTTTTTCGACAGCTTGTCGGCTTTCGACAACAAAATATGCACAGGGCGGCCGGTGATGTGGAAAAAGTCCAGCATCCGCAAATCCAGCTCTTTCAATGGGTGGCGCGCATCCATAATCAACACCAAGCCGATGAGCTGGCGCCGTTGTTGAAGGTAGTCGCCCAAGAGTTTGACCCAATGCGTGCGGATGGCTTCGGGAACTTGTGCATAGCCGTAACCCGGCAAATCGACCATGAAGCTGCCGTTGCTCAATTCGAAGAAATTGATGTGTTGGGTCCGTCCCGGCGTTTTGGAAACGTAGGCGAGCCGGACATGGTTGGTCAGGGTATTGATCGCGCTGGATTTGCCTGCGTTGCTTCGTCCGACAAATGCGATTTCTGCAGGTGTGTCGGGCAGGTCTTTGAGATGGTTGACGGTAGTGAAGAATTTGGCGTTCTGAAAGAGGTTCATCCGTATTTCCTTGTTCCCTGAGACGGAGTGGCAGAATTTGCCGTGTCCATGTTGCGAAACATGGTAGTAATTTAATGTAAATCTAGTATAGAATAGCACGTTTATAGAATTATCGGTTTTTATCGGGTAAAATTTATCCGGCGTTTTGAGTATAAAAAAGGCATTGTCGCGGTATGCAATGCTGTAATCAGGAGCACTCCATGAAACGATTGACTTTAGCGGCCTTGGTTTTGGCTGCCGGCGCGGCTGTCGCTGCCCCGAAAGCGGATATTGCAAAAGGCAAAGAAGTGGCTACTACCATTTGTGCGGCATGTCATGCGGCGGACGGCAACAGCGGCATCGCCATGTATCCAAAGCTCGCCGCGCAACACAGTGCCTATATCTACCGTCAAACCTTGGACATTAAAGAAGGCAAACGTACAAACGGTTCCGCCGCTGTGATGAAACCTATGGTGATGAACCTGTCCGAACAAGACATCCTCAATGTATCTGCATTCTATGCCAAGCAACAGGCCAAATCCGGCGAGGCAAACCCGAAACAAAATGATCCTGTTTTGGGCGGCAAAATTTACCGAGGCGGTTTGGTGGATAAAAAAGTTCCTGCCTGTATGTCCTGCCACGGTCCCAGCGGCGCAGGTATTCCGGGCGGCGGCACTGAAATCGTCGCTTATCCGCGCTTAGGCGGCCAACATATGTCTTATGTGGTCGATCAAATGAAGGCGTATAAATCCGGACAACGCAAAAATGCGATTATGGAAGACATCGCCAAACGCATGACCGAAGAAGAGTTGAATTCAGTTGCCAACTTTATCCAAGGTCTGCATTGATTTCTGCCGGATTTGTATTGTTTGCCCGCTTTTGCGGCGAACGTGAATATGAGGTCGTCTGAAAACTCCTGCTCTTCTGGGCTGGGTTGTTTTCAGACGACCTTGTGCGATGGTAGCTGCCGCTTTTGAGGCAATAAGTTTTTTCAAATGGCGGCTCTGGGCTTTTTACTCCATCATATCCACCTGTCCGCGCCGTTTCCAATGTTTGGGTTCTTCCGAATTCTGACAGTCTTTGTATTCCTTATAGAATCAAACCGCTATGAGCAAATCCTCTTCATCCGTCCCTCTTATTCACAAACCTTGGTTCGCTTTTTTAAGCTCTATGCGTTTTGCCGTTGCCCTGCTCAGCCTTTTGGGCGTCGCTTCGGTCATCGGGACGGTGTTGCAGCAAAACCAGCCGCAGGTCAATTATGTCGTGAAATTCGGCCCGTTTTGGGCGCAGATTTTCAACTTTTTAGGCCTGTACGATGTTTATGCATCGGCTTGGTTTGTGGTCATCATGATGTTTTTGGTGATATCGACCAGCTTGTGCCTGATTCGCAATGTTCCGCCTTTTCTTCGCGAAATCAAATCGTTCCGTGAAAACGCCAAAGAGAAATCATTGGCGGCGATGCGCCATTCGACCGTTTTGGAAGGCAAGATGTCGTCTGAAATCGCCCAGCGTTATCTTGAAGTACAAGGCTTCAGCTGCAAAACCGTAACGCGCGAAGACGGATCGGTTTTGGTTGCCGCCAAAAAAGGCGCGATGAACAAGTGGGGCTATATTTTTGCCCATGCCGCGCTGATTGTGATTTGTTTAGGCGGCTTGATAGACAGCAATCTGCTGCTGAAAATCGGTATGCTGACCGGACGCATCGTACCGGACAACCACTCCGTCTATGCCAAAGACTTCAAGCCTGAAAGCGTTTTGAGCACATCAAACCTGTCGTTCCGCGGTAATGTAAACATTACCGAAGGGCAAAGTGCGGACGTAGTATTCCTCAATGCCGACAACGGGATGCTGGTTCAGGATTTGCCGTTTGACGTGAAGCTGAAGAAGTTCCACATCGATTTTTACAATACCGGTATGCCGCGTGATTTTGCCAGCGATTTGGAAATTACCGACAAGGAAAGCGGCAAAAAATCCGAACACACCATCCGCGTCAACCATCCGCTGACGCTGCACGGCATCACCATCTATCAAGCGAGCTTTGCCGACGGCGGTTCCGATTTGAAATTTAAAGCATGGAATTTGGGCAACCCAAGCCGCGAGCCGGTTACGCTCAGGGCAACGTCTATGCGCGACTTCCCGCTCGACATCGGCAATACTTCCTACAAACTGGAGTTTGACCAATTCACGTCCATGAACGTAGAAGACATGAGCAAGTCATCTGAAAAAGAGCAAACCCTGCAATCAGCGATTAACGACGTGCGCGCCGTGTCCCAAGAGAATAAAAAATACACCAACATCGGCCCGTCCGTTGTTTACCGAATCCGCGACAAAGCGGGGCAGGCTGTGGAATATAAAAACTACATGCTGCCTGTTAAACAAGAACAGGATTATTTCTTCATCACCGGCACGCGCACAGGTCTGGAACAGCAATACCGTTGGCTGCGCATTCCTGCCGATAAGACTTTCAAACCCGATACCTTCATGGCGATGCGCGAACTCTTGAAAGACGAAGCCGCACGCAAAACCGTCATCCGCAACGCAACCTTGAACGCGCCCGAAAACATCCGTGAGCAATTCACCCTTGCCGCCGAAAACACCTTGGGCATTTTTGCGAAAGGCGGCTATTTGGCGCTTGACGAATTTATCACCAAAAACATCCCCAAAGAGCAGCAGGAAAAAATGCAGGGATATTTTTACGAAATGCTATTCGGCGTCATGAACGCCGTATTGGAAGAAACCATCCAAAAATACAAACTGACCGAGTGGCCTCAAGACGAAGCGCGCAACCGCTTCCTGCTGCACAGCATGGACGCCTATACCGGCCTGACCGAATACCCCGCACCCATGCTCCTGCAACTGGACGGCTTTGAAGAAGTCCGCTCCTCCGGCTTGCAAATGACCCGCTCGCCCGGTGCATTTTTAGTCTATTTAGGCTCTGTTTTGCTGGTTCTCGGCACGATATTTATGTTCTACATCCGCGAGAAACGCGCGTGGGTTCTGTTTTCAGATGACCGCATCCGCTTTGCCATGTCTTCCAGCCGCAACGAGCGCGACCTGCAAAAAGAGTTTCCGCAACATACACAAAGCCTGCAACGACTGGCGAAAGATTTGAACCATGACGCATAACCATACCCCCCTACCCGAACACGAGCTTCTGACGCACAAATCGTTCCTCAAGTCCCTAAATACGGTCGACTGCATATTCGCCCTCTTGACCGCAGCCGGCGCATTCTTCGCCCAAACTCGCATTCAGCACGCCATGGACATCTACGAAATGGTGATTTTGTGGGCAAGCGCGGGCATAACCGTCTTTTTAGGCTGGTTTTTCAAACCCATACGCTGGTTTGCCCCCTTGTGTGCCGTCCTCGCATACGGCGCCGTCATGCTCTACGATGGCGACATCACACACGCCGACGGCTTCCTGCTCAAATACTTCCTCAGCAGCCAGTCCGCGATTATGTGGCAATGCGCCTTCGTTTTCTTCGCACTCTTCGCCTACATCACCGGCGCCGTACTGGCACAACGCAAAAACGTCGCCACCAACACCCTGCTCGGCATGGGTTCCGTATTCGCTTGGGTATCCGCCGTCGCAGGCTTTACCGGACTTTTAGTGCGCTGGCACGAAAGCTACCTCCTGCGCCCTGACGCAGGACACATCCCTGTTTCCAACCTTTACGAAGTTTTCATCCTCTTCCTCGTCATCACCGCGCTGATGTACCTCTACTACGAAGCCCGTTTCGCCGTACAAAAACTCGGCGGCTTCGTCTTCAGCTTTATGGCGATCGTTGTCGGCTTCGTCCTTTGGTACAGCTTTTCCCGCGAAGCACACACCATCCAACCCCTGATTCCCGCCCTGCAATCATGGTGGATGAAAATCCACGTCCCCGCCAACTTTATCGGCTACGGCGCATTCTGTATCGCCGCCATGCTCGGCATCGCCGAACTCTGGGCATTGAGAAACGAAAACGCCGGCAAAAAATCATCGCTGCCGCCTTCGCAAGTTATCGAAGAAGTCATGTATAAAGCCATCGCCGTCGGCTTTCTGTTCTTCACCATCGCCACCATCCTCGGCGCACTTTGGGCCGCCGACGCATGGGGACGCTACTGGAGCTGGGACCCGAAAGAAACTTGGGCATTCATCGTCTGGCTCAACTACGCCGTCTGGCTGCACCTGCGCCTCGTCGCAGGCTGGCGCGGAAAAATCCTCGCATGGTGGGCAGTCATCGGATTGTTTGTTACCGCCTTCGCCTTCATCGGCGTCAACATGTTCCTAAGCGGCCTGCACTCTTACGGCACCTTGTAAACATCAAGGCACAATATCGAAAGGTCGTCTGAAAAGCCCATATGGTTTTCAGACGACCTTTTTATTTGCATAAAGCACTAAAGGCTTAGTAGCGGTATGCAGCCAGTTTGCGCCGTATTTCAGGAATGGCGGCTTTCGCGGCACGTTCTCCCTCGGCAATCGCACGTTGTTTTTGGCTGAAGCCGCCGACCGCGCCTAAGTCCAAGACTTGGGGATGGATAACGACATTTGCTTGGCTCAATTCATGTTGCAGGGCGGATTGCGACATGACGTTGATGGATTGGTCTAGGTAGGAGAAAAAGCCTTGTTTGAGGTTTTTAGACGGCCGGTCGGAAATATCGACAGCAATGATGAAGTTTGCCCCCTGTTTTTTTGCCGCGCTGACGGGTACGGGCTGGGTTAGTCCACCGTCAACGTATCGGCGGCCGCCGATTAGGACAGGCTGGAACACGTTGGGGATGGCGGCAGATGCGCGGACTGCCTGTCCGGCATTGCCACGGTTGAAGGCGACGGCTTTGGAAGATTCGAAGTCGGTGGCAACGGCGGCGAATTTAATCGGGAAGTCTTGAATCGGGCGATTACCGACTTTACGGTTAATATAGTCTTGCAGTTTTTGTCCTTTGATAAAGCCGCTGGTGGATAGGGTCAGATCGACCAAATCGGTTGAGCCGAGAATTTCGGCTTCCAATTCCAAACGGTCGGGACTTGCGCCGGAGGCATACAGGCTGCCGACGATGGCGCCTGCCGACGTACCGGTAACAATTTTGACGGGGATGCCGTTTTGTTTGAGGACTTTGATGATGCCGATATGGGCAAACCCTTTGGATGCGCCGCCGCCGAGTGCTAAGGCAACTACTGCCTGTGGTTTGGGGGGAGGGGTGATTTGGGTGTTGTGCCGCGGCGGGTTGACGGGGGAAGTGTTGCTTGGACATGCGCTGAGGATCAGAACGGAAGAGATAGTCAGCGCGGTACGGAAAACGGAGGAAAAGGGGGATTTCATTTTCAGACGACCTCAGTGTAAGAAGGATATTTTGTCAGAGAGATAATGGAACACGGTAAATTTTATCTTATCGGTTACGTTAAGATATTATCGTTTGGCATTATCGCACAGCAAGAGGTCGTCTGAAAACGGTTTGTCATTGTTTTTCAGGCTTTTTCAATGCCTTATAGTCTGCCGGTGCAGGAGGGGCGGTTTCCGGCATGATGATGACAGTACTTGAACGGTCGTCCGTCAGCATTTGTGCGGCTTTTTGTACTTCTTCGGCGGTTACGGCCTGTATGCGTCGGCGGATTGCGGCTTCATCGGAATATTTGAACCCGCGCGCTTCCAAACGACCTATCAGCGAAGCTTGTGAAACCATAGAGTCGCGCGCGTAGATTTCCCCCGCCAATGCCTGTGCTTTGATGCGGTCGAGTTCTTCTTTGCTGATGCCGTTGTCGGCGATGTCTTTGATTTCGGACTTCATCTGCGTAAGCAGGGTTTCGGCGGATACGTTTTCAGCAGGCATTCCAAATACGCCGAAAAGCGGCATTTCGCGGCTGAGCAGGTCGTAATGGGCATTCGCGCTTAATGCACTTTGTTTGCCGCGCACGAGGTTTTTGTCCAAACGGCTGGAGGTGTTGCCCGCCAAAACGTCGGTCAGGACATCCAAGGCGTAAGGCAGCTTGTCGTCAAGGTGGGAGAGGGCGGGAACGCGCCAGCTGATGGCAACCAACGGTTGACGGGTTACGGGAGAGGAAGCTTGGGCAAAGGAAGGGGCGCGTTTGACCGGTTCGGCTTTCAGGTTGTTCCGTTCAGGCAAAGATTTACGCGGTATTTTGCCGAACAATCCTGCCGCCGTGCGCAGGGTCTGTTTGGCATCGACATCGCCGACGATGACCAAAACGGCATTATTGGGTGCGTAAAATTGTTTGTACCAAGCACGCAAATCGTCGGCACGCAAGGTGTGCAGGTCTTCCATATAGCCGATAACGGAGGCTTTCATGGAGGGTAGGGTGAAGCTGTTCAGGTAGATTTGCTCCCACATCTTCCCGCCGGCATCGTCTTCTGTACGCTGGCGGCGTTCTTCTCGGATAACGTTCATTTCGTTAGCGAACTCTTTATCGCTGAAATTGAGGTTGTGCATCCGGTCGGCTTCAAGTTTGAGGACTTCGGGCAAGTTGGCAGAGGCGATATTGGCGTAATATACCGTTTCGCTGCGGTTGGTATAGGCATTGTCATCGCCGCCCAAACGGGCGATGCGGCTGCTGTATTCGCCTGATGGTACGGAAGGCGTACCTTTGAACATCATGTGTTCTAAGGCGTGGCTTAATCCGCTTTTGCCCGGTTTCTCATCCACGCTGCCGACTTTGTACCAAATCTGGGAAACGGCGACAGGTGCGCGGCGATCTTCTTTGACGATGATTTTCAGACCGTTGGGCAGGGTTTGGGACAAGGTTTGTGCGAAGGTGGCGCAAGAGAGGAGGCAGGCAGATAGAAAAACGTAACGGCTCAGCATAATGGCTCCTAATAAATGGTAATGGACAGACTGTAACAATAAATTTGCCCTCAGGCTATAAAAAAGGTCGTCTGAAAACCCCGATTCAAGGTTTTCAGACGACCTTTCCACATCCTAAAGTCAGGACAATGAGACTTACACAATGCCTTGCGCCAGCATCGCATCGGCGACTTTGACGAAACCGGCGATGTTCGCGCCGTTGACGTAGTTGGTTTTGCCGTTTTCAGTGCCGTATTTCAGGCAGGATTCGTGAATGCTTTGCATGATGTCGAACAAGCGTTGGTCGACTTCTTCGCGGCTCCAGGCCAGACGGACGGCGTTTTGGCTCATTTCCAAGCCTGAAGTTGCCACGCCGCCGGCGTTGGAGGCTTTGCCTGGCGCATACAGGATGCCCGCTTTGACGAACTGATCGACCGCGCCCAAAGTAGAAGGCATGTTCGCACCTTCGGCAACGACGTAGCAGCCGTTTGCCAACAGGGTTTTGGCAGCTTCTTCGTCCAATTCGTTTTGGGTCGCGCAGGGCAGGGCGACTTCGGCGGCAACGCCCCACGGTTTTTGGTTTTCAAAGTATTTCAAACCTTGTTCTTTGGCATAGGTGGAAACACGTTCGCGGCGGACTTCTTTCAGCTCGATAAGCGCGGCGAGTTGGTCTTCGGTCATGCCGCTGTCGGGGAAGAGGACGAAACCGTTGGAGTCGGAAACGGTCAGCACTTTCGCGCCCAGTTGGATGGCTTTTTCGGCGGCGTATTGTGCGACGTTGCCGGAGCCGGAAATCAGCACGCGTTTGCCTTCAATCGAATCGCCGCGCGTTTGCAGCATGGATTGGGCGAAGTACACGGTGCCGTAGCCGGTCGCTTCGGGACGGATAAGGCTGCCGCCCCATTCGAGGCCTTTGCCGGTCAGGACGGAGGCAAATTCGTTGCGGATTTTTTTGTATTGTCCGAAGAGGAAGCCGATTTCGCGGCCGCCCACGCCGATGTCGCCCGCAGGTACGTCGGTGTTCGGACCGATGT
This sequence comes from Neisseria sicca, assembly GCF_017753665.1. Classification (NCBI taxonomy): domain Bacteria; kingdom Pseudomonadati; phylum Pseudomonadota; class Betaproteobacteria; order Neisseriales; family Neisseriaceae; genus Neisseria; species Neisseria sicca. Next base: position 1,635,597 of record NZ_CP072524.1, on the reverse strand, counting down.
GGCGGTAGAGTTCGTTCATAAAGGCTTGGCAGAAACGCATCACTTCGGCGTCGGATTTGCCTTTGGGGTCGAAGTCGGAACCGCCTTTGCCGCCGCCCATAGGCAGGGTGGTCAGGGCGTTTTTAAACACTTGCTCAAAGGCGAGAAATTTCAATACGCCCAAATCGACGGTCGGGTGGAAGCGCAAGCCGCCTTTGTAAGGGCCGATGGCAGAGTTCATCTGAATGCGGTAGCCGCGGTTGACTTGGACTTGTCCTTTGTCGTCCACCCAAGTGACGCGGAACATAATCACGCGCTCAGGTTCGACGATGCGCTCAAGCAGGTTTTGCTGGGTATATTTCGGATTTTTTGCCAAAAACGGCCCCAAGCTCATGAATACTTCTTCAACCGCTTGGTGAAACGGCTCTTGATTGGGGTTGCGTTGTTTTAGATTGGCAAACAAGGCATTCAGGTCAGTCATTTGGTGCTCCTTGAGAATAAGATTTGAAAGAGATAATGAATTTGTGGAAAGCAATATAAACCTAATTTTTTTGCCTGCCAAGCGGTTTTGATGAAAATTGTTGACATTATTTTTTTGAGAATTTTATTATTTGGTATATGTTGCCAGTAAAATATAAAAATAATTTTTAAAATTCCATTATTTCAATAAAAATTGAATTTATGTTTCAAGTAGTTAAACTAGAAATTCAGATTAGGACGGTGTAAAAATTTAATCTGGCGCAAATTTTCATGTAAATATGACCAATATTGTCAACAATAACGCTGATTTTTTGCTTGAAAAAGAAGCTAAGAAAGAAAATAACATGTTGAAAAAATGAATCTTGTTTTGGGTGGAAGAGCGTGTTTGTGGAGCGTTCAATAGCGGATAACGCAAAGGTCGTCTGAAACCGGATTTGCCGTTTTCAGACGACCTTAGATTTTCATTAAAAGCCATGTATTCGCGCATCCGGATGCTATACAATACGCCCCAAAGCATTTCCAACAACACGCACTCTTAAAGGATCACGATGAAAGCCTATCACGACTTAATGCGCCACGTTCTCGAAAACGGCACCGATAAATCCGACCGTACCGGTACAGGCACGCGCTCGGTGTTCGGCTATCAAATGCGCTTCGATTTGAGTCAAGGCTTTCCGCTGCTGACCACCAAAAAGCTGCACTTGCGCTCGATTATTCACGAGCTGCTTTGGTTCCTCAAAGGCGATACCAACATCAAATATTTGAAAGACAATAATGTTTCCATCTGGGACGAATGGGCGGACGAAAACGGCGACTTGGGGCCTGTGTACGGCTACCAATGGCGCAGTTGGCCTGCGCCCGACGGCCGCCATATCGACCAAATTGCCAACGTCGTGGAGCAAATCAAGAAAAAACCCGATTCCCGCCGCCTGATTGTGTCGGCATGGAATCCCGCGCTGGTGGATGACATGGCATTGCCGCCTTGCCATGCGCTGTTTCAGTTTTACGTCGCCAACGGCAAATTGTCCTGCCAGCTTTACCAACGCAGCGCGGACATTTTCCTTGGCGTGCCGTTCAACATCGCCAGCTACGCACTGTTGACCATGATGATTGCCCAAGTTTGCGGGCTGGAAGCGGGCGAATTTATCCACACCTTCGGCGATGCGCATCTGTACAGCAACCATTTTGAACAGGCAAAACTGCAATTGAGCCGCGACTTCCGCGCACTGCCGGTGATGAAAATCAATCCTGAAGTCAAAGACTTGTTTGCATTCAAATTTGAAGATTTCGAGTTGGAAGGCTACGACCCGCATCCGCACATCAAGGCTGCCGTAGCGGTGTAGTTTGGAGAATAGATAAAAGGTCGTCTGAAATTTCAGACGACCTTTTGATTACGGCGGGTTTATAGGATGCCGTTGGTGTGCACGTGGTCTTCTGTTACCGGTAAGGTTTTATGCTGGTAGGAATAGACGGCATCTTGGATGGTGTTGATGTTTTTGCTGACGCTGACCAATACATCAGACATGCTGACGTTGCTGCCTTTGGTATTGACATTATCAAGCGTATCGCCGTTATGGGTGTTGGAGTTGGCATAAACATCAATATCCGATTCATAACGCAGCCAGGTTTTGTAGATTTGGCCTTTGATGTCGGTTACCAAGGTATTATTTGCCATATTTAAATTAGCATTAACCTTACCATCCCCGGTGCTGCGGACTTCAACGATACCGTTATCCAGGTGTCCGTGTAGTGACAGGGTATTATTGGTAACGTTATATTCCTTGGCATTTGTACGCATAAAGGCAAATTCAGCATAACCGCCGGATTCTTCACGAACGGTAACGGCGTTGTTGTTTAGCGTAACCGAACCGTGCATCGGTACGTCGGAGTGATGTTCTTCAATATAGAAAGGAACAGCTCCGCTCTTTATTTTGCCAATATCGGCAACATTATCACTGATGTTGATGGTGCTGGTACCGATACCTTTTTCATGAGTTTGCGGGGCGTAGGTATCATTGATAACCGCCATCAGGTATTTGGTCGATTCGCCGCTGATTTTGTTACCGGTAATGTTTAGTGTGTAATCCATTTTTTGTTCATGGTTACGGAATTCGATACCGTAGGTTTGGATATTGTCTTTATAGACCTCCAAGTTATTGATTGTGTTGTTGCTGATGTCAAAATAGCCTTTATCTTTACTGTGTAAGTCCCGGCGTTGCGTATTGGTCTGTACTTGGATACCTGAATACATATGGTAGTCGTATCCCGGAGTGTCATCGACTGCAAGACGGAACGAAGTGTCCTGTGTAATGACATTACCGGATATTTTGACGTTATCCAGCGAGAATTGGCGGTTATAGACCGCAATACCGTACAGGCGGTCGCCATTTAGTGTGTTGTTCTCAATTAAGACGTCTGTGCCGTCATGCACGTCCAGACCTTTCCGGTAGTTGTGGTCGGTCGTATTTTTGCGGTAGGTGATGCCGTAATTGTAGCTACCTGCAGCGGCGGCGATGCCGTAGCCGGTGCCTCCATCATCTTGGTGTCCGTTCCAGGACAAGAGGTTGCCTTCTCCGAGGAAATTCTTTTGATAGGAAACCAGTGCGCCGGCAACGCGGTTGTGGTGCAGGTTGGAGTCAACGATACGGTTATTTTCACCTAAAGGCAGTGAATCGTATTTGTCGTCGATGGAGCCGTTGGCAACACGGTCTTTATAAGATAGTTTGTAGCCTGCTTCGCGCATGAGTGCAGCGGTAGAGGTAAAGGTTATACCTGCACGGTTTGCACCGGATACTTCCACTTTGCTGATCAGGGTGTTGTCTGCATCGTTGACTAAAATGCCGTTTACTTTACCGAAATAGCTTAAACCTTTGCGGTAGAAATCAGCGTTGGTGTATCGAACGGATAGGTCGGCAATCGTTTTGCCATTTTGACCATCTACCAAGATACCTGCAAAAGCTCGAACATCATCGTGGTTAGTGTTGGAATTGAATATACCAACTTGAGCTTTGTCAAAGTTGATTTGGGTTTTGCCCATGCCAGCACCGAAGATGCCTTTAACACCGGAGGTATTATTGTCGATAACGATTTGGTCAGAAATGTAATAAGTGCCGTCCATAAACAGCATGGCTTTTTCTTTATGAGCAGCTTCGAGTGCGGCTTTGATAGCCGCCAGGCTGTCTTTTTTACCTGTCGGATCTGCGCCGAAATCATTTACATTAATGTAACGACCATATTGTTTGGACTCATATACTTTATAGTCGCCGGATTCTGATTGTTTGCCTTCTGCAGAATTATGGATGTGGGCAGTCGCAGTCGTTCCTTTTTCAGCAACAGGTTGCGTAGGAGAAACGCTTTTGTTGTTTTGGTGCTGCGCTGCATTATTGTCGTCATCGGAAAGGTCGGTTACTTTACCTGCATTGTTTTGCGTTGGCAGCGTACTTTTGCCGACATGGGATTTATCGGATGATGGGTTGTCTGTTTTAGAGACTGTATTTTTTACAGGTTTGCTCATTTCTTCTTCGGTTGAAGAATGATTACCTGGTTTGTTTGCCGAATGTTTGATTTGTTCGGCACGGTTTTTCTCTGCTAATTCAGCTTTTGCAGCAGCGTCAGCAGCTTTGCGGGCTGCTTCTGCTTTTTCGCGAGCAGTGATGATGGCTGCCTTACGATCGATTTCTCGTTTTTGTTCCAAAGCTACACGTTCGGCTTCAGCTTTTTCTCGGGCTGCTTTGCGCTCGGCTTCAGCTCTTTCTTGTGCGGCCTTTTTCTCTGCGGCAGCCTTTTTCTCTGCGGCAGCCATAGCGATTTTATGAGCAGCTTCAGCTCTTTCTTGAGCAGCCTTTTTCTCTGCAGCAGCTTTTTTCTCTGCGGCAGCCATAGCGATTTTATGAGCAGCTTCAGCTCTTTCTTGAGCAGCCTTTTTTTCGGCAGCAGCTTTTTTCTCTGCAGCGGCCATCGCAGCTTTATGAGCAGCTTCAGCTCTTTCCTGAGCAGCTTTCTTCTCGGCAGCGGCTTTGGCTTGAGCAGCGGCTATGGCGGCTTTATGAGCAGCTTCAGCTCTTTCCTGAGCAGCTTTCTTCTCGGCAGTGGCTTTGGCTTGAGCAAGCAACTTGGCTTCGAAAGGCGTCAGTTTGGATTTATTTATAGGAACCTTGGCGGGCTGTATATTTTGAGTGCCAGCAATATTAGTTTTGCCGTAAGTTTGCTTCGGTAGAGCAGTAGCGATATTCATTCCACCCATTGAGTGCTCGAAAATCAAAGCATTCAGTGTAGAAGAAGTTGTTTGACTTTGTTGGGTTATATTTGAGGTTGTACGAGATGTGTGGATATTGGTTTGCCCATGATTAGTGAGTGCAGACAGAGTTTGTTTTGACATAATTTGTATTTCCCATGTTTGAACATTACGGATTCATACCCGTAGCAGTGTAACGATATGGTGTTCCTTTTATCAAATAGAGGAGTTTCCCAGTGTAAGAAAAATACTGCTTGCGGCAGAAGTTTTCGACTGAAAACCGATTGAAAGGTTTTTAGCTTTAACCGGGTGGCCCGTATCTATCCGTTTTTCTGATGGTGTATTGCCTTGGAAATTAAGGAAAGCCTTTTATGGTTCGGACTATGGCCGTTTTGATTGTTTGTCGCATATCTAGACGGTCGAACCTCTTATTATTCATTCATTCACGCTATCTGTACTGTATTTTGGGTTATTTGGGTAATTTAACCTAAATTAAGTAAGATTACGAGATTGTTTATTAGTTCACTGTAACTGAAACAAATATTCCCTTTTGTTTTGGTAGGATGAGTTAATATCTGAAATGAATAATTGAGAGTAATTCTAGCATGGCAGATATAAAAATGATGCATTCATAAAAAATATTTAAGCTGGAAATTTAAACTATTGAAAATGTTACTAATTATATTTGGTGATTGGTTTGTAGAAATGGATTTTTTCAGAAAAACTGTTGTTTTTCGTACCGCTTGGTAAAATAAAAGACCGTTTGTTTTCAAAAAGGTTGTCTGAAAATTTGAACTGCACCCCAAAAGTTGGACACATCCCCTCCAACTCACAAGGTGCAGTTTTTTTATGAGCAAATATACATTACACTTCAAATACCAAGCCGTACTCCACTACCTGCACATACGCAGCCAACAGCGTACCGCAGACCACTACGGCATCTCCCGAACCCACCTGCGGCGATGGATACGCGCCTATCAGGAAGGCGGCATCGGCGCACTCGAACATCCACAATCCAAAACCATGACCGAACACCGCAAAAACCCCTTCATCGCAGATAAACCCGATCAAGAAAACACACAGGCAGAGCTTATCGAAGAGTTGTGCTATATGCGCGCAGAGGTCGCCTACCTAAAGGAGTTAAAAGCCCTCAGCCAAAAGCGGACCGCAAAGGACAAAGCCAAACCGTCCAAGCACTGAGGGCGCAACACCCGCTCAAATACCTGCTGCACATCGCAAACCTGCCCAAAAGCAGCTTTTACTACCACCACCAAGACCGGCCCAATCCCGACGCAGCCGACAAAGCCCTCCTTGTCGAAACCTACCGGCGGCATAAAGGACGCTACGGGCAAAGGCGCATTGCCGCAGCATTGGATTGGAACCGCAAAAAAGCAGCTCGGCTGATGAAACAGATGGGGCTGAAAGCCAAAATACGGGTGAAAAAAGCCTACCGCCATCCCGCCATGGGCGAAATATCGGAACACCTCCTCAAACGCCGGTTCAAAGCCCGAAAGCCCAACGAAAAATGGCTGACCGACGTGACCGAACTCAAAGGAAAGGACGGCAAACTGTACCTCTCGCCGATATTGGACTTGTTCAACCGCGAGATCGTCGCCTACGCCATGAGCCGCAATGCCAACAGCGAAATGGTGAAGGAAATGCTCGAAAAAGCCGCCCCCCGTCTGACTGATAAAGGAACGATGCTTCATTCGGACCAAGGTGTGCTGTACCGTACGGCGGGGTATAGGGAATTGCTTGCGGAGCATTCCATGGTTCAAAGCATGTCGCGAAAGGCGAACTGTTGGGACAATGCGCCGATGGAGAGCTTCTTTGCGGTGTTGAAGACGGAGTGTTTCTATAACGCAGGAGAATTGACGGTGGACGAATTGATGAAACAGATAGATGACTATATGGATTACTACAACCGGGAGCGTTGCAGTCTGAAATTGAAAAAGCTGAGTCCTGTCGCATACAGAACCCGGCTTACACAGAGCGCCTGAAAAGGCTTTTATGAGTGTCCAAGATTTGGGGGCAGTTCAGGGTTTTCAGACGACCTTATATGTAGGAAATCGTCGCGTTGTTTACACTTTTTCTACGGCGGACAGCTTTTGTTTTTGCTTGAATGATTCTTAGGCAGCTATCCGGCATTATCAAGAACAGAGCGGGTTTCCCGTGTCTATCGACATTCTTGACAATGCCGGATAGCTGCTCAAACGGGTCTTCAAGCAAAAGCCAAAAGTGTAAACAACACTGTTGATTTCTACACCATATATCGTTCCCCAAAAGGGATGCTTAACAATACTTCTCTATTTGCGTATCACGCCTAAGTCAGCGGTTTGCGGTATCGGATTGCGTGGGATAACAATTCTTCAATCTCTATCCACATAGCTCCTCCCATTTACAGCAAACCCGGCTGACCCAATGCCGGGTCGGTCGCGCGAGCGGCTTGTGCGTCTTCAACGGTCAGCCCCAAAGCTTTCGCCACGCCTTCGCCGTAGGCGGGGTCGCAACGGTGGCAGTTGCGGATGTGGCGGTATTTGATGAAGTCGGGGGCGTCGCCCATGGCTGCGGCGGTGTTGTCGAACAAAGCCTGTTTCTGCGCGTCGTTCATCAGGTTAAACAAAGCGCGCGGTTGGCTGAAATAGTCGTCATCGTCTTGGCGGTAGTCCCAGTGCGCCGCATCGCCGTTGATTTTCAGAGGCGGTTCGGCGAAGTCGGGCTGTTGCTGCCATTGGCCGAAGCTGTTGGGTTCGTAGTGCGGCAGGCTGCCGTAGTTGCCGTCGGCACGGCCTTGTCCGTCGCGCTGGTTGCTGTGGACGGGGCAACGCGGGCGATTGACGGGGATTTGGCGGAAGTTTACCCCCAAGCGGTAGCGTTGCGCGTCGGCGTAATTGAACAAACGGGCTTGCAGCATTTTGTCGGGGCTGGCGCCGATGCCGGGCACAAGATTGCTCGGGGCGAAGGCGGATTGTTCCACATCGGCGAAGAAGTTTTCGGGATTGCGGTTCAACTCGAATTCGCCCACTTCAATCAGCGGATAGTCTTTTTTCGGCCAAATTTTGGTCAGGTCGAAGGGATGATACGGCACTTTTTCCGCATCGGCTTCAGGCATGACTTGGATGTACATCGTCCATTTCGGAAACTCGCCGCGCTCGATGGCTTCATACAGGTCGCGCTGGTGGCTTTCGCGGTCGTCGGCGATGATTTTTGCGGCTTCTTCGTTGGTCAGGTTTTTAATGCCTTGCTGGCTGCGGAAATGGAATTTCACCCAAAAACGTTCGCCCGCTTCGTTCCAGAAGCTGTAAGTATGCGAACCGAAGCCGTGCATATGGCGGTAACTGGCGGGAATGCCGCGGTCGCTCATGACGATGGTGACTTGGTGCAGGGCTTCGGGCAGCAGCGTCCAGAAGTCCCAGTTGTTCGTAGCGGAGCGCATATTGGTGCGCGGATCGCGTTTGACGGCTTTGTTCAGGTCGGGGAATTTGCGCGGGTCGCGCAGGAAGAATACGGGCGTGTTGTTGCCGACCATATCCCAGTTGCCTTCTTCGGTATAGAACTTCAACGCAAAGCCGCGGATGTCGCGTTCCGCATCGGCTGCGCCGCGCTCGCCTGCCACGGTGGTGAAACGGGCGAACATCTCGGTTTTCTTGCCAACTTCGCTGAAGATTTTGGCGCGGGTGTATTTCGTGATGTCGTGCGTTACGGTGAACGTACCGAACGCGCCCGAACCTTTGGCATGCATACGGCGTTCGGGAATCACTTCGCGCACGAAGTCGGCTAGTTTTTCATTCAGCCACAAATCCTGCGCCAGCAACGGGCCGCGCGGACCAGCGGTCAGGCTGTTTTGATTGTCGGCAACGGGGGCGCCGTTGTTCATGGTCAGGTGGGTTACGGGACATTTAGAGACAGTCATAATAATTTCCTTTGTGAAATGGTCAGTGGTTTATAAAACGATTTGCCGAAAAGCATATTCGTAGCCGGTTTCTTGGCATTCATAAATTTCTTGTATCGACATTTATTTTTCCTTTTGTTTAAACTATGAATAGGACTATACAGAAAGGTTTTGCCTATTGGAACTATGACTTCAATTTAATATTGTTATTATTAATTGAGATTTTATTTTTGTTAGATTTTTGTTATCGAATAAATTAAACAAAAAGGTCGTCTGAAACTGTTTTCAGACGACCTTTTTATATCTCCGTTCGCATTAAAGCTTGCGCATCATCATCATAAAATATGCGCCGCCTATGAGCGTGGCCATCATTCCGGCAGGGACTTCGTAAGGGAACATTACCTGCCTGCCCAGCCAGTCGGCCGTCATCATAACCGATGCACCGATGAGTGCGGCGGCGGCAAGTTGCTGTTTGGGCAGGCGTGCGCCGAGCATACGGGCCAGATGCGGCGCAAGCAGTCCGACGAAGCTCAAGGGGCCGATAAGCAGGGTGGATAAGGCGGTTAACGCTGCGCTTGAGACGATCAGCACCAGCCGTGCGAGGGGGACGTTGATGCCGACGGAGCGGGCGATTGTCGCGTTCAGGCTGAGCAGTCCGAGCCAGCGTTGCAGCGGGAGGATGAGGAGGAGCGAGGCGACGGCGAGGAGGCCGACGGTAAGGGCGGATTCGGGCGTTGCCTGATAGGTCGAACCTGACATCCACAATAAAAGCAGTTGTACGCGGAAATCGCCGCTTGCCGTCCAAATGCGGATGGCGGCATCGGCGAGTGCGGCCAGCGCCATGCCGGTAAGCAGGATTTTTTCGGGGGTAAATCCGTTTTTGCGGTTGAACAGCATCAACAACCCCAAGGATACGAGAGCGGAAACGATGCCTGTCAACCAAAACCAGCCGCTGCCCGAGGTAATGCCGAACAGCATCACTACCGCCATCGCGCCGAATGCCGTTCCGGAGCTGATGCCCAAGAGTTCGGGTCCCGCCATCGGGTTTTGCGTCAGCCTTTGCAGTATGACACCGGTCAACGCGAGCATGGTGCCGGTGGCGGCGGCGAGCAGCACGCGCGGGTAGCGGAATACGAAATATTCCGGGTCTATGGTCAGGCGCAGGGTTTCGTCATAGCGTCCGACCGTAAACGCCAATACCGATACGGCGACGGCGATAAGCGGCAGAAAACGCAAGAGGCGCGGGACGTGCGGCGCGGCGGTTGAAATATCGGAGGTCGTCTGAAACGAAGGACGCGGAGGTGCTTTCGCCGTCAGCCACAACAAAAGCGGCGCGCCGACGAGGGCAGTTACAGCGCCGGCGGGCAGATCGGTGCCGCGGTAGTGTTTCAGCAGCATCAGGCCGTTGTCCGTCAGCATCAAAAGCAGTGCGCCGACGATGAAGGAACAAATCAGGCGTATGGACAGCGTGCGTACGCCCATTTGCCGCACCAGCGTCGCCGCCGCCAATCCGACAAAGCCCATCATGCCGACAAAGCCGACCACGCCCGCACTCAAAAATGCAGCAACCGCCAAAGACAGCAGGCGGATTTTCTTCACCGGTATGCCTGCCGATTCCGCCTGCGTGTCGCCCAGGCTCATGATGTTTAACGGTTTGATTAAAAAGGCGGTAAGTATGGCGGCAACGGCAATCCGCCACAAAAGCCCCAACGTATCGCGCCAACTGTCCTGCACTAGGGAGCCGCTGCCCCACTGCATCACGCCGCGCGTCTCTTCGCTGAAAAACAGCATCACGATACCGGTGAGGGAACCCAGATACAGGCTGACCACCAAACCCGCCAGCACGACGCTGAGCGGTTGCAGGGCGCGCCGTGCCGACAGCCGCAATACCGCGCCCAAAGCCGCCGCTGCGCCGGCAAACGCCACGGCGGACGTGCCGTAGGCAAGGAAGGAAGGGGCGAACACGGTCGCCGCCACCAAAGCCGCCTGCGCGCCGCTGCTAACTGCCAGCGTACTGTCGGATGCGAGCGGATTGCGCATCAACTGCTGCATCAGCATGGTCGCCATCGCCGTACTGCCGCCCGCGAGCAGCGCCATCGCCATGCGGGGCAGGGTGTTGTTCTGCACCATCAGCGCGTCCAAAGGCAGGCTGTCGGGACGGTCAAACAGCCGCAGCCACGGCAGCGTCCATTCCAGCTTCAATATCCAAAACGCCGTCAGCGCGCACGATATTGCCAACGTGGCGGCAAGGATAGGCAGGGGTCGTCTGAAAATCTTTACCATGCGACTTCCTTTTGTGCGGACGGGTTTTCAGACGACATCGAACGCATCAGTTGCAAAGTGAAACGCTGCATGGACGGCAGCGCGCCGTAGCTCCACGACGGCTCGAAGATGCGGCGGTTTGCAGGGCGGCTGAACGGCAGGCGTTGCCAAAGCGCGCTTTTTTCGAGCGTTGCACGTGTATTTTGAGGATGCGGTTTGACGATGATCAGCAGCGTGTCCGGCGGCAGCTTTGCTAAATCTAAAAGCGTGATGTTTTCGAAACCCCATTCGTTGCTTTTTCCCGTCCAGGCATTGTTCAGCTCCAATTTGTCGAACACGGCCTGAAACAGCGAAGTCTTGCCGTAAATCCGCAAATGCCGCCCGTCGGCAAACTGCACCACCGCAAACGGGCGGCCGCGATATGCCGAAAGCGCGGGTTTGGCGCGGGCAAACAGGTTTTCCGTACCGGCAATCAGCTTTTCGGCAGCGGAAGGGTCGCCGATGATTTTACCCAGCCTGCGCGTGGCTTCGACCGTGTGGGCATATTCGATGCCTTTTGCCGTGCCGAAATCCACTTCGCGTACCGGGGCGATTTTTTCAAACTGGGACTTGGCGGCGGCATACCAGGAAGATTGCACGAAAAAATCAGGCTTTATCTGATACAGCCGCTCCAAATTCGGCTGGAAGCGCAGCCCCGCTTCCTTGACGGCAGCGGGCAGCGGCGGATGGTTCACCCAGGTATCGTACACGCGGCGGTCGGCGACGCTGACGGGCGGATGCCCCATCGCCGTCAGTGTTTCGGCGACCGTCCAGTCCGAAGTCGCCACGCGCGGTGCGGCGGGTGAAGGCAGGGAAAACAGGAGGGCGGCGGTAAAAAACAGCCGTGCTGCAAGGCGGGGAATGTCGTCTGAAAAGCGGTGGGACATCAGCTTGGAAGGTCTTTCGGTTTTTGAATAAAGGGTCGTCTGAAACATATCGGATACAGGTATTCCACAATGGTCTGCAATGTCATCCGGTTTGGATTCGGGCGGCGGATTTTATGGTCGGAGCTTATGCGGCGGGACGGCTTGCCTGCGTCAAGGCAATGCCACGGGGCGGCCGTTTTCAGGATGGGCGATGATGTTCATATCGACGCTGTAAATGTCTTTCAACACTTCTGCGGTCATGATGTCGGCGGGTTTGCCCGTTTTTAATAGCCGTCCCTGTTTGAGCGCGACCAGTTCATCGCAATACTGCGCCGCCAGATTAATGTCGTGGATGACGATGATGACGCCCAAACCCAAATCGCGAGACAGCTTGCGCACCAGTGCCATCACGTCGATTTGGTGGGCGATGTCCAAAGCGGCAAGCGGTTCGTCCAGCAGCAAAAAGCGGCTTTGCTGCGCCAGGCACATTGCCAGCCAGACGCGCGAACGTTCGCCACCCGAAAGCGTATCGACGATTTGATCGGCAAATTTTTCCGTATGCGTCAGCCGCAACGCCTGTTCCACCGCCTGTCTGTCCGCATCGTTCGTGCGCCCTAAAAGCCCGCTCCAGGCATAACGCCCCATCATAACCAGCTCGCGCGCGGTCAGCGCGGTGGCGGCGGGCAGGTGCTGCGGAAGATAGGCGACTTCTTTGGCGTATGCGCGGGCGGAATAGGCGCGTATTTCTTTGTCGTTCAGCAATATCCTGCCGCCTGCTGGTTCATGCTGGCGGGTGAGCAGTTTCAACAGCGTGGACTTGCCCGAGCCGTTATGGCCGATGAGGCCGTACACGCGGTTAGGGGAAAAGTTGACGCTGATGTCGTGCAGCAGCGAGCGGCCGGGTATGGCGAAGGTGGCGTTTTGGATTTGGAACACGTTTCAGACGACCTTTTGGTGGGTTTGACGTTATTCGGAGAAAGCGGCGGCGCGGCAAAACCCATTGCCCGTTGTCGGTGCCGATGCCGTAAAGGCGGAGTTTTACGGCGGTTGTCCGAAAGCGTAGGACAAAGTCGGACGCCCCAGGCTCCAAGGTCGTCTGAAAACGTTTCAGACGACCTTTGGACCGTTGGAGACCGTTTGCCGCCCGTCCCTTAAAAATCGACCGAAGCCGACAGGGTGAAGCTGCGCGGTGCGCCGGCGTTCAGGTAGCCGTTGTTAGGGTATCCGCCGACGGATGCCCAGTATTTCTTGTTGGCAACATTATCGAGGCGGGCGCGGAAGGTAGCTTCGTGCCTGCCGATTTGGGTGCGGTAGCGCGCGCCGAGGTCGAAGCGCGTCCAGCCGCCGACTTTAAGCGTATTGGCCGCATCGGCGTAAGAAGAACCGGTGTAAACCATGCGTCCGTCAAATGCCAAACCCTGCACTTTCGGCACTTCCCATTCCAAGCCGATGTTGGCTTGGGTTTTAGCCGCGCCGATGGTACGTTTGCCGTCGGTCGAGGACGAGCCGGTGGATTTCTGTTTGGCATCGAGCAGGGTTACGCCGCCCAAGAGTTTCACGCCCGGGGCAACTTCGCCGTAAACGGTGATTTCCGCACCTTGGTGACGGTCTTTGCCTTCGGAAGTGAGACGGGCGGTGTTGTTTTCGACAACGTAGAGCGAACGCGGTTTGTCGGTGTGGAAGAGCGTCAGGCCTGCGCCGAAACCGCCTGCTTCATATTTGGTGCCGATTTCTTTTTGTTTGGAAACATAGGGTTTGAGCGATTCGCCGGCATTGCTGACGGCGTAGGCCCGGCCGTTGATGGAGGCAGTCGAGCCTGCGGTCGCGCCTTGTCCCAGGCTTTCGATGTAGTTGCCGTACACCGACCAATTCGGCGTGATGCGGTACACCGCGCCGACGGCGGGACTAAGGCGCGATTTTTTGTAATTTTCGGTTTGCGCGCCCGTATTATAGGCGTAAGCCTTGTTATGCACCTGCTGCCAGCGCGCCCCGAGCATGAATTGCAGGCGTTTGTCCCAAAGGCTGAAGGTGTCGCCCAAGGCGAAGCTGGTCAGACGTGTTTTGCCGGTAACGGCAGGATTGCCCATGTCGTTGCCCGAATACAGCGGGTCGGCGGCTGCGGGTTGCGGATAGCGGGACGGGTTGTAGAGGTTGGTCGTATATTGGTTGCCCCAATCCATGATGTAAGCGTTTTTGCGCGAGGACTGGAAGCGGTTGGCGGCGGCAACCCATTCGTGTTCTACCGCGCCCGTATTGAATTTGCCGCGCAAACCGATTTCGCCCGTGTCGATTTTATCCTTACGCGCGTTGTCGAAGCGGTAAATCGATCCGTCGCCGTTGACATTGCGGACAGTCAGGTTTGCTAGAGAATTGTTTTCCTTGCTGCGGCGGAAGCCATAGGCGACGTAGGCAGTCAGGTTGTCGTTGAAATCGTATTCGCCGCGCATTGTGCCGAACCAGTCGCGCTCGTTGGAATACGTCCACGGCTGCGCCCAGTTGGACGAGGCATCAGGCGCGGCCGGCACGGCGGTCAGGCCTGACAGGGTAACATTGGTACGCGTGGATTTGAGCTTGTTGTCCTGCCAACCCAAATCGGCGGACAGGCGGGCATTTTCATTGCGCCAGTCTAGGCCGACATTGACCAGGCTGAGTTTGGACTTTTCGTCGTCAACGGCGGTGTGGCCGTTGTGGTGCGCCGCATTGACGCGCACGCCGAATTCCTGATTTTGTCCGAAACGGCGCGCCACGTCCGCCGCCAAACCACCGCGTTTTCCCGCGCCGTAATTGGCAGTCAGACGGTTCAATCCTTCATTGGACGCGCGTTTGGGCAATACGGATACCGTGCCGCCGATATTGTTGCCGCCCGGTGCCATGCCGTTTAAGAAGGCGGATGCGCCGCGCTGGACTTCCACGCGTTCGAAAAGCTCAGTGGCGATGTATTGGCGCGGCAGGATGCCGTAAAGGCCGTTGTACATGGTATCGTCCGATTCGGCGGCAAAGCCGCGTATGAAATACGCTTCCTGAAAATTGCCGTAACCGCGCGCAACGCGGACGGTCGGGTCGTTTTGCAGTACGTCGCCGACGCTGCGCGCATGTTTGTCCTGAATCAGCCTATTGGTGTAAGCAGTATTGGAGAACGGCGATTCTAGGTTTTTTTTATTGCCCAAAATACCCACGCGGCTGCCGCGCGCCACCTGTCCGCCCTTAAATGCAGGAATCAAACCGCCCTTGGATGCGTCCGCGCTGGCGGTTACGGTGATGGTTTCAAGTTCGGCGGTTTCTCGGACTTGGGGTTCGTCTGAGGCAAATGCCGCCGAAACGGCAAGGAGGGAGAGGCTGAGGATGCTGAGTCTGGAAGCGGGCTTAATCATTTGTATTTTCTTTCAAAAGTCGGTCGTAACAGTTAATTCTAAAAGAAAATTAATTTCATTTCAAAAAATATAGTGGATTAAATTTAAATCAGGACAAGGCGACGAAGCCGCAGACAGTACAGATAGTACGGCAAGGCGAGGCAACGCCGTACTGGTTTAAAGTTAATTCACTATAAATGATAAAAGGTCGTCTGAAACCGTTTTCAAACGACCTTTTGACTGAATGGCTGTCAACTTTACCGTTTACGCTGCGTCGTACAAACCGCGCACCACCCTGCCGATGGCGGCGATGCCTTTTTCCAGCGTTTGAACGTCCTGCGCAATGCTCATGCGGATGCACTCGCGGGCGTGCAGGTAATCCTGCGTGTCGATGCCGACGAAGAAATGTTCGCCCGGAATAATCAGCGTGCCTTCGGCTTTGAGCATTTCGTACAGGGTTTGCGATGAAACGGGCAGGTTTTCAAACCAGAGCCACAGGAAAATCGCGCCTTCGGGCTTGTGGATTTTCAGCGGATACGCGCCCAGCTCGCGCTTGAGCAGCGAGACGGCGGTTTGCGCCTGATTGCGGTAAAACGGCCGGATGACGTCGTCTGAAAGCTGTTTCAGACGACCGTCCTGCAACAGCGGTGTTGCGATGGCTGCGCCGAAGCGGGTGGGCGACAGGTTCACAATCGCGTTCAGGCTGCTGACGGCTTTGACGACTTCGGGCGCGGCGACGATGATGCCGGTACGCACGCCCGGCAGGCCGACTTTGGAAAGGCTGAAGCAGAGGATGATGTTTGCGTGCCAATTCAGCGTCACGTCGCTGTAAATGATGTTGGGGAACGGCATTCCGTAGGCGTTGTCGATAATCAGCGGAATGCCGTGTTCTTGCGCCAAAGCGTCCAGTCGCGCCATTTCTCCGTCGGTCAGCACGTTGCCGGTCGGGTTGGTCGGGCGCGAACAACAAATCGCGCCGATTTTGCCCGCTTTGAGTTCCGGCAGGCTTTCCAGCGCGTCAAAGTCCACGTGATATTTGAAGAAGCCTGCTTCGCCTTCGTGTTCGACAGCTTCGATTTTTGGTTTGACGGAAACAAAGTGCTGCCCTTCAACATGCACGTCGGCATAGCCGATGTATTCGGGCGCGAGCGGCAGCAGGATGGCTTTCTCTACGGAAAGGTCGTCTGAAACCTTAAATTTGCCGCCGAAGAGGTTGAAAAGATAGAAAAACGCGTTCTGCGAACCGTTAGTCAACGCGATATTGTCGGCGATCAGGTTCCAGCCGTATTCGCGGTTGAGGAAGGCGGTCAGCGCGTCAATCAGCGCGGCATCGCCTTGGGGATTGGAGTAATTGCCGATGTTCTCGACGGCGTGTTCCGCCGCCAGCTTGGAAAATACGTCGGCGAACACGGCATTGACTTCGGCGATCCGCGCCGGATTGCCGCCGCCAAGCATGTTGACGGGCTTGTCGCTTTTGAGCGCGTCGCCGAGGTCGTCCATAAGTTGCAGGATGCCGCTGTGTTGCGTGAATTTTTCGCCGAATGCCGAGAACTGCATGATGACTCCGTGTAAATATGATTGGCGGGGATTATATCAGCTTGATATGGAGGGAGGCTTTCTGCCAGCCTGAAAACGGGTTTCAGACGACCTTTTATGTTTAGGAAGATGTTCCACCCGTCCATTCGGGTACGGTGCCGGTGTCGAAGCCTAAAAGTGAAAGCGCGTGGGCGGTGCTGTGGGTGATGATGTCATCTATGGTTTGCGGCTGCTGGTAGAGGGCGGGGGTAGGCGGGAAGACGATGCCGCCCATTTCGGTAACGCGGCGCATATTGTCCAGATGGGCAAGGTTGAGCGGGGCTTCGCGCACCATCAGCACAAGGCGGCGGCGCTCTTTCAGGACTACGTCCGCCGCGCGTGTCAGCAGGTTGTCGCCGAAGCCGTTTGCGACCGCTGCCAGCGTGCGCATCGAGCAAGGGGCGATCAGCATCCCGTCGGTTTTGAACGAACCGCTGGCGATGGCGGAGCCTATATGGTTTATCGGATGGACGACATCGGCAAGGCGGTAGAGTTCGTCTTTCTCATATGGTGTTTCCAGCGCGCGCGTCATTTCCGCGCTTTTGGATACCACCAGATGCGTTTCGACATCGTGTGTGCGCAAAAGTGCCAAGGCCTTGATGCCGTATTGGAAACCGCTGGCTCCGCTGATGCCGATAATCAAACGTCGGGTCATGAAAGTCTTTCGTAAAAGCGTATTTTGGCAACATTATAAAGCAGGTCGTCTTAACAGGCAGGTTTCATATTTTGAAAAGCAGCTGTTTGACTGAAGGCAAGGGTAGGGGAGGTGGTTCGGCAGAAACAGCCGAAATATGTTATAAATAAGCCCTTCTACCGCACTCAAATTGGAGCATACGACATGGAATTGGTATTTATCCGCCACGGACAAAGCGAATGGAACGCGAAAAACCTGTTTACAGGCTGGCGCGACGTGAAACTGAGCGAGCAGGGGCTTGCCGAAGCTGCCGCCGCCGGTAAAAAACTAAAGGAAAAAGGCTACGAGTTCGACATCGCCTTCACTTCCGTCCTGACCCGCGCGATTAAAACCTGCAACATCGTTTTGGAAGAATCCGACCAACTGTTCGTGCCGCAAATCAAAAGCTGGAGGCTGAACGAACGCCACTACGGCCAGCTGCAAGGTTTGGACAAGAAACAAACCGCCGAAAAATACGGCGACGAGCAAGTCCACATCTGGCGCCGCAGCTACGATACCCTGCCGCCGCTGCTCGACCCGAAAGACCCGTTCTCCGCACACAACGACCGCCGCTATGCCAACCTGCCCGCCGATGTCGTACCCGACGGCGAAAATCTGAAAGTTACTTTGGAGCGCGTATTGCCGTTCTGGGAAGACCAAATCGCCCCCGCTATTCTGAGCGGCAAGCGCGTCTTGGTCGCCGCACACGGCAACTCCCTGCGCGCATTGGCAAAACACATCGAAGGCATTTCCGACGAAGACATCATGGGCTTGGAAATCCCGACCGGTCAGCCGCTGGTGTACAAATTGGACGACAATTTGAAAGTAGTTGAAAAATTCTATCTGTAAGCTTTGCGGATAATAAAAAGGTCGTCTGAAACCCTGATTTGTGGTTGAACTGCACCCCAAAAGTTGGACACATCCCCTCCAACTCACAAGGTGCAGTTTTTTTATGAGCAAATATACATTACACTTCAAATACCAAGCCGTACTCCACTACCTGCACATACGCAGCCAACAGCGTACCGCAGATCATTACGGCATCTCCCGAACCCACCTGCGGCGACGGATACGCGCCTATCAGGAAGGCGGTATCGGCGCACTCGAACATCCACAATCCAAAACCATGACCGACCACCGCAAAAACCCCTTCATCGCCGACAAACCCGACCACGAAAAAACACAGGCAGAGCTTCTCGAAGAGTTGTGCTATATGCGCGCAAAGGTTGCCTACCTAAAGGAGTTAAAAGCCCTCAGCCAAAAGCGGACCGAAAAGGACAAAGCCAAACCGTCCAAACACTGAGGGCGCAACACCCGCCCAAATACCTGCTGCACATCGCACACCTGCCCAAAAGCAGCTTTTACTACCACCACCAAGACCGACCCGACCCCGACGCAGCCGACAAAGCCCTCCTTGTCGAAACCTACCGGCGGCATAAAGGACGCTACGGGCAAAGGCGCATTGCCGCAGCATTGGATTGGAACCGCAAAAAAGCAGCTCGGCTGATGAAACAGATGGGGCTGAAAGCCAAAATACGGGTGAAAAAAGCCTACCGCCATCCCGCCATGGGCGAAATATCGGAACACCTCCTCAAACGCCGGTTCAAAGCCCGAAAGCCCAACGAAAAATGGCTGACCGACGTGACCGAACTCAAAGGAAAGGACGGCAAACTGTACCTCTCGCCGATATTGGACTTGTTCAACCGCGAGATCGTCGCCTACGCCATGAGCCGCAATGCCAACAGCGAAATGGTGAAGGAAATGCTCGAAAAAGCCGCCCCCCGTCTGACTGATAAAGGAACGATGCTTCATTCGGACCAAGGTGTGCTGTACCGTACGGCGGGGTATAGGGAATTGCTTGCCCAACATTCCATGGTTCAAAGCATGTCGCGAAAGGCGAACTGTTGGGACAATGCACCGATGGAAAGCTTCTTTGCGGTGTTGAAGACGGAGTGTTTCTATAACGCAGGAGAATTGACGGTGGACGAATTGATGAAACAGATAGATGACTATATGGATTACTACAACCGCGAGCGTTGCAGTTTGAAATTGAAAAAGCTGAGTCCTGTCGCATACAGAACCCAGCTTGCACAGAGCGCCTGAAAAGGCTTTTATGAGTGTCCAAGATTTGGGGGCCAGTTCAGGTTTCAGACGACCTTTTTTAAATCAAATCAACTTACTTCGCCGCATTAAACGCGTCGGTAACTTGTTTGGATGCGTTCAGCAATTCTTGTGCGCCGCCCGCCGCCAAGTAGGTTTCGGGAACGAGGTAAACCACCTGTCCTTTTTTCCATGCAGTCGTTTCGGCAACCAGCGGATTGTTCAACACGTCTTTCGCCGCCTGCCCTTCTTCGCCGATGGCTGCGCTTCGGTCGAGGACAAACAGCCAGTCGGGATTTTTTTCTTTCAGGTATTCGAAGCTGACGGGCTGACCGTGGCTGCCTTCTTTGATGGCTTCGTCAACGGCCGGAACGCCGATGTCTTTGTGCAGCCAGCCGCCCAGTCGTGAAGACGGTCCGAAGGCGGACATTTTTCCGCCGTTGACCAAAATCACCAAACCTTTGCCTTTACCTTGCGCGGCGGTTTTCGCGGCTTCGAAAGATGCGTCGATTTCGGCTTTCAGCTTGTCGGCTTCCGCCTGTTTGCCGAAGATTTGCGCCAAAGCGTCGATACGCTCTTTGGCACTTTCTTTGAGGTTGGCGGTATCGGCGGTCATCTCGATGGTCGGCGCAATGGCGTTCAACTTGTCAAACGCTTTGGCTGCGCGGCTGCCGATGATGATGAGCTGCGGCTTGTAGGCGTTGAGTGCTTCGTAATCCGGCTCGAACAGCGTACCGGCAGGTTTTGTCGTTTTGAAATATTCGTCCAAATAAGGCAGCCGGTTTTTATCGACGGACAAACCGGTTTTCACGCCCAATTTGCTTAAAGTATCGAGCATACCCAAGTCATAAACGGCGATACGTTCAGGATTTTGCGGCACTTTCGCGTCGCCGCGCGTCGTTTTGACGGTCAAATCTGCGCCTTCGGTTTGGGCTGCGGAAGCGGTTTGGGCGTTTTGGTTTGAAGCGGAATCTTTCGGCGAACACGCGCCCAAAGCAAGGGCGCAGCATACGGCTAAAGCAGTTAAACGTAACATGGGATAATTTCTCCGTTGTCGGGTTCGGGCAGGTAATATGGACGGGTCGTCTGAAAATCCGCAAAGCGGATGCTCGCACCAAACACCTGTTCCAATCCTGCCGTTGTCAAAAAAATTTGGAAAATGCCAGATTGAGAAATCCGATTGACGGGCAGGTCGTCTGAAAACCGAAGCTGATTCAGACGACCTGCCCGTATTTTACCCGCTCTTTTTAGAAGCGGTAGTTAACGCCCAAGCGTACATCACGTCCGGTACCTGGTAGGGTATTGGTCCAGCGTTGACTGTGCGGATAGTAGAACTTGTTGAACACGTTGTTAACTGAAAGATTGATATTGAGCGTGTCTTTGCCCAATGGTTTCCAGTTGGCGAAGACATCGTTCACACCGAAACCTTGGCGTACAACGTTTTCCAGTTTGCCGTCGCGACCTTTTTGACCTGCCACCAATATCGAACCCACGGCTTTTTGAACATAGCGTCCGCGCCAGCCGATTTCCAGATTCGGATTTTGGAAGCGGTAGGCAAGGGAAGCCGTCCAAGTGCGGCCGGTTTGTGCGCCAAACTCGGGGTTCGCGCTTAACAATTTATCTTTGTGTGTATCGTAAAAACGCGGTTTGCTGTGGCTTACGCCGACTTTGGCAGTCAAGCCGCCGGTGCGGTAGGACGCGCCCAATTCGTAACCGTGGTTTTTGATGTAGCCGGCATTGACGGCTTCACGGATGGCGACAGAGTCGTGGCGGTTTTGCGGATTGGCAAGCGCGTCTTTGATGGTCTGCCAGAAGTAGCTGCCGTTTGCGGCAAACGTGCCGTCGTTGTAGTTGAAACCGATTTCGGTATTGCGCGCGCGTTCGGCTTTGGTGCCGTCGGCAATCGAGATGATGCCGCGCTTGCCGTGGGTTTGCAGCGCGTCATACAGGCGCGGGCTGCGGCTGGCGTAGTTGTGGCTTGCGCTGAAGCTCCAGTGTTCGTGCGGCTGCCAAATCACGCCGAAACTCGGGTTAAGGCTGCTGCTTGAAACGGTTTTGCCGTCATGGGTTTTCACCTTGAAGCGGTCGTAACGCAGTCCGCCGGTCAGGGTAAAGCCGTTAATTTCGTGAATGGCTTCGATATACGCGCCGGTATCGGTTTTGGTCGGGTTGGACAGTTTGTAGGAATGGACAAGATCCATAACTTTCTTGTCTTTCGCTTTTTCTTCATCGGTCTTATCTATTTCTTTTTTAGGATCTTTTGGGTCTGGTTTCTTACCGGAGATCTTAAATTCGTTGTTCAAAAACGCTTGCGGCTCGATTTCCTGATGGCGGTAGTTGATACCGTATTTCAACAGGGTTTGTTCGGCAAGGCGGCTGTCGAAGTTGAAGTTCGCACCACGAGTGGCGATTCGGGTATGGTTAGGGCCGACCACATTGCCTGCGTAACCGCTGCCGCTGTCATCGGCGGAATAGCGTTCGTTTTCCAACACATAGGCGTTGGCGTTCAGTTTTTCGACAAAGCCCAAGTTTTTACCCGTGTACTCCAAGTTGGTGTTGGATTGGGTAGTTTTACGGTATGAGGGTTTCTGCCTGTCTTTTGCAGGGTCGGACTCGAAGATTGTAAACTCTTCACGCACAGTACGGATGCCCCGGTGCTGGTCTTTCATGTGGCTCAACACGATGCGGTGGTCGCCGTCGCCGAAGGTTGTTCCGATTTTGGCCAGGTAGCTGCGTTTGTCCAGTGCGCTGTAAGGTACGGTTTTGCCGCCGTTGGGACTTTTGTAGCCTTTACCTGCTTCGTAATCTTTTTCATCGTTGCGGTTGTAAGAGAACAAACCGTCGAAGTTGCCCTCTTTTCCGAATACGCTGACACCGTAGTTTACGCCGTCATTGCTGGCATAGCCGCTGCTGAGGCGCACCCCCCAGTTTTTGTCCAAACCTTTGAGCAAGTCTTGGGCATCGACGGTTTTGGTAATAATCGCACCGTTGGTCGCGCCGATACCGGCAGATGCCGAACCTGCGCCTTTCTGTACGGAGACGATTTTGACCAGCGCAGGGTCGATGATGAAACGGCCTTGGTGATACAGTATTTGGCTGTCGGAATAGGCATTGTCCACCTTAATATCCACCGAGTTTTGACCCATGCCGCGCAAAGTCAGGTGTTGGGACGTGCCGTTGCCGCCGCCGAAATCGATGGCAGGTTCGTCTTTCAACAATCCGCGCAAATCGGTTGCCGTGCTTTCGTCTTTTTGTTGAAGGGTAACGATATTAGTTTTGATTTTGCTGCCTTGGCGGTCACCTTTTACGGTAACGGTATCAAGGGTAACGCTTTCTTTTGCTTCGTTTTCCGCGTGGGCAAAACCAGCGGCGAGTGCCATTGAAAGCAGGCTGAAGCGGAACAGGGGTGAAGCCATGGAAATTTCCTTCTGTCGGATAAGTTTCAGTTAATCGATAAATTATTTATTAATAATAATTTTTATTTATTTTAAGGGTGGGATATTATTTTGTAAAGGTGTGCATAGTTTTGCGCCAATAATGTTTGGTTTTTTGTTGATTGAAGCATGTGAAGCCCACCGTCTGTAAAAGGTCGTCTGAAAATGCCTGCTTGCTTGATCAGCATTGAAAGTAGGGCGGGGATGGTGCGCAACTTGTCATGTCTGTTTTCAGACGACCCCGCATAGAAAATTTTTACTTCTTCCCTTGAATTTATCGGGACAAACCCTAATTTGCCGCTGTGTTAAGGTAAGTTTGTTGACAAACTTGCCGCCTTCTTTTTCAAACCGCATCTGCCGGATAAAGGCAGATGATTGTTTTCAAACTATTTATCGGAGCATAAAACATGACCATCCGTCCTTTACACGACCGCGTCGTCGTCAAACGCTTGGAAGCTGAAGAAAAAACCGCATCAGGCATCGTCTTGCCCGGCGCAGCCGCTGAAAAACCCGACATGGGCGAAGTGATCGCCGTGGGTGCGGGCAAAATCGGTAAAGACGGCGAACGCCGTCCGCTGGATGTCAAAGTCGGCGACAAAATTATTTTCGGCAAATACAGCGGCCAAACCGTAAAAGCCGACGGCGAAGAGCTGTTGGTGATGCGCGAAGAAGATATTTTCGGTATTGTCGAATAAACATTCCGTGTATTCAGAACAACAGGTCGTCTGAAAAGGCGTACAAGGTTTTCAGACGACCTCAAACAACATTAAACAATTTTGGAGAATTAAAACATGGCAGCAAAAGACGTACAGTTCGGTAACGAAGTCCGCCAAAAAATGGTCAGCGGTGTGAACACTCTGGCAAACGCCGTCCGCGTAACTTTAGGTCCTAAAGGCCGCAACGTAGTCGTTGACCGCGCATTCGGCGGCCCGCACATCACTAAAGACGGCGTTACCGTCGCCAAAGAAATCGAACTGAAAGACAAATTCGAAAACATGGGCGCGCAAATGGTGAAAGAAGTAGCGTCCAAAACCAACGACGTAGCGGGCGACGGTACCACTACCGCCACCGTACTGGCACAAGCTATCGTTGCCGAAGGCATGAAATACGTGACCGCCGGCATGAACCCGACCGACCTGAAGCGCGGTATCGACAAAGCTGTCGCCGCTTTGGTTGAAGAGCTGAAAAACATCGCCAAACCTTGCGACACTTCCAAAGAAATCGCCCAAGTCGGCTCAATTTCCGCCAACTCCGACGAACAAGTCGGCGCGATTATTGCCGAAGCGATGGAAAAAGTCGGCAAAGAAGGCGTGATTACCGTTGAAGACGGCAAATCTTTGGAAAACGAATTGGATGTCGTCGAAGGTATGCAATTCGACCGCGGCTACCTGTCCCCTTACTTCATCAACGACGCGGAAAAACAAATCGCTGCGCTGGACAACCCGTTTGTTTTGCTGTTCGACAAAAAAATCAGCAACATCCGCGACCTGCTGCCTGTTTTGGAACAAGTGGCAAAAGCCAGCCGTCCGCTCTTGATTATCGCTGAAGACGTAGAAGGCGAAGCCTTGGCGACTTTGGTCGTGAACAACATCCGCGGCATCCTGAAAACCGTTGCCGTGAAAGCCCCCGGCTTCGGCGACCGCCGCAAAGCCATGTTGCAAGACATCGCCATCCTGACCGGCGGTACCGTGATTGCCGAAGAAGTCGGCCTGTCTTTGGAAAAAGCCACTTTGGAAGACTTGGGACAAGCCAAGCGCATCGAAATCGGTAAAGAAAACACCACCATCATCGACGGCTTTGGCGACGCTGCCCAAATCGAAGCGCGTGTTGCCGAAATCCGCCAACAAATCGAAACCGCGACCAGCGATTACGACAAAGAAAAACTGCAAGAGCGCGTTGCCAAACTGGCAGGCGGCGTGGCAGTGATTAAAGTTGGTGCTGCTACCGAAGTCGAAATGAAAGAGAAAAAAGACCGCGTGGAAGACGCGCTGCACGCTACCCGCGCAGCCGTTGAAGAAGGCGTGGTTGCAGGTGGCGGCGTAGCCCTGTTGCGCGCCCGTGCCGCTTTGGAAAACCTGCACACCGGCAATGCCGACCAAGACGCAGGCGTACAAATTGTATTGCGCGCCGTTGAGTCTCCGCTGCGCCAAATCGTTGCCAACGCAGGCGGCGAGCCTAGCGTGGTCGTGAACAAAGTGCTGGAAGGCAAAGGCAACTACGGTTACAACGCAGGTTCCGGCGAATACGGCGACATGATCGAAATGGGCGTACTCGACCCCGCCAAAGTAACCCGCTCCGCGCTGCAACACGCCGCGTCTATCGCCGGCCTGATGTTGACGACCGACTGCATGATTGCCGAAATCCCTGAAGAAAAACCAGCTATGCCTGACATGGGCGGCATGGGTGGTATGGGCGGCATGATGTAAGGTTGCCCCAACCTGAACGCAAACAAAAACCTGCACGGACAACCGTGCAGGTTTTTTCTTTGAAAGAAGGTCGTCTGAAAACTGAATTTCAGACGACCTTTTATCATGATGGCGATGCTGTTGCTTTCCTATTTTTTGCGGCAAACGGTCCTTTTCCTTCAATCAGGGGTTGTTGCGTTTCAATCCGTTTTTCGCATTCCGCCATCAATTCGGCTTCTGTGCCGCTGTTGTGGGGGATAACGGGGTTGATAACGACGGTGATGGTGCCAGGGTGTTTGAGGAAGGCGTTTTTCGGCCAAAATTCGCCGCTGTTGAGGGAAACGGGGACGATGTCCATTTCAAACATTTTCGCCATGCGCGCGCCGCCGAGTTTGTAGCGGCCTTTTTCGCCGGGCGGCAGGCGTGTGCCTTCGGGGAAAATGGTGATCCAGTAGCCTTCGTTTTTGCGCGCCATGCCTTGTTCCATCAGTTGTCTATTGGCTTCGCGGCTGTTGCTGCGGTCTATGCCTATGGTTTTGACGAGTTTCAGTCCCCAGCCGAAGAAGGGGATTTTGAACAGCTCGCGTTTGGCGACGTAAACCTGCGGCGGGAAGATTTCTTGCAGGGCGAGGGTTTCCCAGCCGCTTTGGTGTTTGGCGCAGATGATGGAGGGGCGGTCAGGGATGTTTTCGGCACCGATGAGGCGGTATTTGAGTCCGATGATGTGTTTGAGCGACCAGTTGAGGATGCGTACCCAGATTTGCGCCATTTTGTGCGCGCCGCCTTGGACGGGCAGTGCGAGGAGCATGAAGGGGAAAAGTAAAATCAGGCTGGTGCTGAGGATGAACCAGTAGGTCAGGTTGCGGATAAGGAGCATGTTTTTACCTGTCGGATAGGTCGTCTGAAAAATAGGGAGGACAAAATATGTAGTAACCTTCAAATCAGGAACATTCATTCCGTCATTCCCGCGCAGGTGGGAATCCAGACTGTCAGTATTCAGAAATATTCAAAGGTTACTGTAATCCCAAACTCCGGATTCCCACCTGCACGGGAATGACGGCTGTTTAGGTTTCTTTTTTGCGAAGGCTGTCTGAAAATTTGGCCGCGGACAAGGTTTCAGACGACCTCTTTCAGTAATTGCAACGGCAATCTTGTTCTTGCCTCTGTTCGGCGGGAGGAGGCAGATTGCCGGATATGGCTGTTACGGTTTTGCCTGTCTGTCTGCACAGTCTTGCGCGGTTTCGTGCATGATGTATTGGGAGAAGGCGAGCAGGTTGTCGAAGATTTGGGTGTTTTCGGGCAACTCTTTTTCCTGTTGCGACAGGGTTTTTTTGCCTTTGCCGGTCAGGACGAGCGCGGTTTTTCCGCCCGCTTCGTGCATGGCTTGCAGGTCGCGCAGGCTGTCGCCGATCAGCCAGGTTTCGGTGGGGTTGGCTTTGAAGCGTTCGAGGATGTCGTAAATCATGCCGGGCTTGGGTTTACGGCAGTCGCAGTTGTCTGCGGCGGTGTGCGGGCAGAACCAGATGCCGTCGATTTCTCCGCCTGCCTGACGGACGAGGCGGTGCATCTTGGCGTGCATTTCAGTCAGGTCTTGGACGGTGAAGTATTTGCGGCCGATGCCGGATTGGTTGGTGGCAACGGCGATGTTGTAGCCTGCTTGTGTCAGGAAGGCGATGGCGTCCATACTGCCTTCGATGGGTATCCATTCGTCTACGGATTTGACGAAGTCGTCGCGGTCTTGGTTGATGACGCCATCGCGGTCGAGGATGATGAGTTTCACGGTTGCTCTCCGACAGGGGATGCCAAATTGTTTTTCCATTGCTCAAACGCTGCTTGGAAGACGGGTTTGAGGCGTTTGTAGATTTCGGGGGTGTTGGGGACGTGATAGAAGCCGCCGAGCGACGGGGTATCGAGGGTACGGACGTAGTCTTCTAAAAATGCGCCGTAGCCGTCTTCTTCATTGTCGTAGTAGTAGGAAGTGAATTGCCGTCCTTGTTCGGTGAAGTCGTCGGGCGTAAGCGCGCCGTCCATGTGTTTGAGCAGAAAGCGTCTGCCGCTGGTTCTGCCTTTGAGCATATTGGCGAAATCTTCTGCGCTTTCGGGGGCGGTTTGCCAAACGGGATTCGCCAGCCCTGTCTGCGCCGCCCATATCCAGTACATGCCGATATGCGTGGCGGCGTTTTCGGACGGCAGCCCTTCGGGATATTCTTCGTCTAGGTGGAAGCGGATGTTGTCGTACATGGACGGTTGTGTGCTGTGATTCGGAGGGTGTTTATTGTAACGGAAAACGGGAAATGTCGTCTGAAATCTGTTGGGACGTTTTTCAGACGA
Organism: Neisseria sicca; assembly: GCF_017753665.1. NCBI lineage: Bacteria > Pseudomonadati > Pseudomonadota > Betaproteobacteria > Neisseriales > Neisseriaceae > Neisseria > Neisseria sicca. The sequence continues at coordinate 1,607,977 of NZ_CP072524.1, read as the reverse complement.
CCTCTTTGTGAATAGGGGAGGATGCTGCGGCCTGGTATGAAAACATGATATACTTCTTTTTGTTTCAACCGCCTAGGATATGTCAGGGCGGTTTGTTTCGTTTGAACATTCTGAAAGTCCCTTATGTCCCAATCCACCTCCTCCCCGCTGGGTGAAAAGCAAATGGCGGTTTTGATGGCGATGTTGGTTGCCCTGATGCCGTTTTCGGTCGATGCCTACCTGCCCGCCATTCCTGAAATGGCGCAGTCGCTGAACGCGGATATACACCGCATTGAGCAGAGTTTGGTTTTGTTTATGTTCGGCGTGGCGTTCGGGCAGGTTGTCGGCGGAGCGGTTTCGGACATCAAGGGGCGTAAACCGGTGGCTTTGGTCGGTTTGAGCATTTATTTTACGGCCGTTGCCGCGCTGACGATGGTGCAGTCGGTGGACGGGCTGTTGAACCTGCGCGCGGTACAGGCGTTCGGTGCGGGGATGACGGTGGTCATCGTCGGGGCGATGGTGCGCGATTATTATTCGGGCAGGCAGGCGGCGCAAATGTTTGCCTTAATCGGCATTATCCTGATGCTCGTGCCGCTGATTGCGCCCATGGTAGGTTCGCTGTTGCAGGAATTAGGTGGCTGGCGTTTTATTTTCGGCTTTTTGGCGGCGTATTCGTTTGTTTTGTTTATCTTGGTGTTTGCCTTCCTGCCGCGTCCGAAGCATACGGGCAAAATCGGGATGGATATTTTCGGACTGGTAGCTGGACGGTTCGCCAGAGTGCTGAAAACGCGGGCGGCGATGGGCTATCTGTTTTTTCAGGCATTCAGCTTCGCGTCGATGTTTGCGTTTCTGACGGAATCGTCTTTTGTTTATCAAAAGCTGTACCATGTTACGCCACGCGAATACGCTTGGGTGTTTGCGCTGAATATCCTCACGATGGCTTCGTTCAACCGCATCACGGCATGGCGGCTTAAAACGGGGGCGCACCCGCAAAGTATTTTGAAATGGGGCATTATCGTGCAGTTTGTGGCGAACCTGACGATGGTGCTGCTGGTCCTATTGCTGGGACTGCCGCCGATGTGGGCTTTGGTGCCTTGCGTAATGTTTTCGGTAGGCACGCAAGGCTTGGTCGGCGCGAACACGCAGGCTTGCTTCATGACTTATTTCAAGCAGGAAAGCGGCAGTGCGAATGCGGTGTTGGGCGTGTTCCAATCCATCATCGGCGCAAGCGTGGGGCTGTTGGCGACTCGGCTGCACAATGGTTCCGCGTTGGTGATGGCGGGCATGATGCTGGCTTCAACAGTGTGCGGGATTGTGTTGCTCTGGCTCTGCTCTCATCAGGCTTGGAAAGAAAACGATAAAAGCGAATATGTGTGAATCGTGAACGGCAAAAGGTCGTCTGAAAACTTTTCAGACGACCTTTTGCCTGCGATAGACATTTAATGGCCTAAATTCAAAAAGGACGACAGCCGTCAAAACGGTGCGTGGGAAATAAAATCCCTCTTTTAATTCAGTCCACTATAATCCTGCTTATTTTGCAGCAGGGGTTTGGTTGGCAGGAGCTTGTTCCAGATCTGCTGCAGGCGCGGTCTGGGTTGCAGCCTGGCCTTGTTCGCCCATGGCTTTAACTTCAGCATCGGTGGAAGTGGCTTCAGTTGTTGCAGCTTCAGCGGCTTTGTCTTGTTTCAATTCGTTGGCTTGTTTTTTAGCTTTGTTGGTTTTTTTGTGAACATGTCCTGCTTTAGTAGCTGCTTTACCGGAAGCAGGTTGGGCCATAGCCACAGGAGCAGCGATCAAACCGGCAGAAACAAGAACGAGAGAGGTCAATTTAGACAATGTTTTCATGTGTAATATCCTTTCGGGAAATTTGTCTGATACAATAATTCCGTCAAATGCCAAATGGCAATTTGCGTAAAAACAACCGCATAACTGATTGGTGCGATTGAGTTTTTATTGTAACGGTTAGTTTGTAAACCGAAGTCAGGTCAAGCGAAATTGAAATAAAGTTTCAAAAGGCGGGTTAACCCCCTTGTCCTGCTTTATTAATCGCACCTCATAGCTTGATTGTTTAAATTTATATATTTCATGGCATTACATTCAATGATTTTCGAACATTCCCGCTTCCGCAATGCATCCTACATCTTGATGGGGCTTGCCCTGTTTGTGGTGCTGTATTTCCACTTTTTGCCCCTTTTGCTCGCCGTTATCCTGACCTACGTCTTCATCACCAAGACCAACGGCCTGATTCTTTGGCTGCGCCGCCGTACGCTCACGCGCAATACGTTTCTGCACAAATCGCTCAACGCGCACAATATCAACCTGATTTCGACCACGCTGACCATAGGCATCGTATTGACGGTTATCCTCTTGATGTCGCTGGGGATTTACCACCTGATTCACGGCGGGCATATCCCCGTGATGCTGACCAAGCTGGCGGCGATTTTGGAAGACACGAAAAACAGCAGCAGCCTGCCGCCATCGATTTTGAACATGCTGCCCAACAATACCGCCGAAATCAAAGCCTCTGCGGTCAAATTGATTGAAGAATACAGCGCCGCGCTGACGCGCATCAGCAAAAACAGTTTCACCTCGTTCGTGTACATCCTGATCGGCATCATCATCGGCGCGATGCTCAGTTTCCACCGCCTCAACATGCGCAAACACCGCGGCAAAATGCCGCCCTTCAAGGCAGAACTGGTGCGGCGGATTGTCAATTTTGAAACCAGCTTCGAGCGCGTGTTTCTGGCGCAGGTCAAAATCTCACTGATCGATACCGCGCTGACGGGTCTGTACCTCTATCTGATCCTGCCGCTTTTCAGCGTCGAGTTGCCGTTTAAGCTAACCGTGTTGGTCATCGCCTTCATCGTCGGGCTGATTCCCGTCGCGGGCAACCTGATTTCCAACACCATCATTATCATCTTGAGCCTCGGTGCGTCTTTATATGTGGCGGTCGCTTCGCTGGTGTTTCTGGTCGTCATCCACAAGCTCGAATATTTCCTGAATGCGAAAATCATCGGTTCGGAAATCGAATCAAGCGCATGGGAACTCTTGGTGGCGATGGTCGTGTTCGAACGGATTTTCGGCGTCGGCGGCATCATCGTCGCGCCGGTTTATTATGCGTATCTGAAGAATGAGTTGAAGCAGCAGAAGCTGATTTAGATAGTGTTTGAAATATAGATGAAAGGTCGTCTGAAAAGCTTGAAATAGGTTTTTCAGACGACCTTTTTCAGTTACAGCAACCTTATCCCTTTCCCCTATCCGGCGAGGGAAGGCTAGGATATGGGTGGCTTGCAAATATACAGAACAAGGGACAAGAGCCACCCTTTCTCCAATTCTCTCCAGCCGGACGGGAGAGGGGGATTCTCGCGGACGAAGCCCACGCTACGGTTACTCTTCACCCCAGCACAAACAATTCCCGCCCGTGCGCCTTCAGCCAACTTTTAGCATTATCGGTATGCGGCGTCAGCGTGTTCACCAAATGCCAAAAGCGCGGACTGTGGTTGGGGTGGCGGAGGTGGCAGAGTTCGTGGATGCAGACATAGTCGGCGACGTATTCGGGCGCGCCGATCAGCCGCCAGTTGAGGCGGATGCCGGTGTGCGGGCGGCATACGCCCCAAAAGGTTTTGGCGTTGCTCAGGTCTGTGGCAGCGGGCGTCAGCCCTGTTTCGGCTGCGTGTTTTTCAAGGCGGGGCAGCAGGTATTCGCGGGCGCGTTCGTTCAACAGGCGGCGCAGGTGGTCGATTTGTGCGGCGGTTTCTTTTCGGGGAAGCAGGATTTCAGACGACGTGATACGGATATGGCTTTGGCTGTGGGTATCCAGCTTGGTCTTTATTCCCCGATACCAAATCCACTCGGGTAAGTTTGGGTGGGGAACGGGATGCACGGGCGTTTTGGCAAGTGTGTTCCGCAAAATCGTTTCGTTTGCCGCCAACCAGCTTGCCAACGCGTGGTCTTGAAAAAAGGGTGGGACGTTGATGCTGACCGTCTGCATATTGACGGGGCGCAGAATCAGATTTTTCTTGGCACTGCGTTTGAGTTCGACGGTGATTTGCGTACCGTCGGCAAGGGTATGAAGGAGGCGTGTCATGGTTTCGGAAGAATGGATTTTAGGCGGAGGATATAGCGTTTGCATCGTGGAATGCAAGCAAAAGGTCGTCTGAAACATCTTTTCAGACGACCTTTGCCGTTTCCATTAAAATACCGTATTCCCATTTTTCAGACGACCTCTTCCCATGTTTCCCGACCAATCCGCCCCCAATCTGCTGCAAGGCTTGAACCCCGAACAACTCTCCGCCGTAACCTGGCCACCGCAATCCGCTCTCGTTTTGGCGGGCGCGGGCAGTGGCAAAACGCGCGTGCTGACCACGCGCATCGCATGGCTGTTGCAAACCGGTCAGGCAAGCGTACACAGCATTATGGCGGTAACGTTTACCAACAAAGCCGCCAAAGAAATGCAAACCCGACTCGGCGCGATGATTCCCATCAACGTCCGCGCCATGTGGCTCGGCACGTTCCACGGTCTCTGCCACCGCTTTTTGCGCCTGCACCACCGCGATGCCGGTCTGCCGTCTTCCTTTCAAATCCTCGACAGCGGCGACCAGCTTTCCCTTATCAAACGCCTGCTCAAAAGCCTCAACATCGCCGAAGAAATCATCGCGCCGCGTTCGCTGCAAGGCTTTATCAATGCGCAAAAAGAATCCGGTTTGCGCGCTTCCGTGTTGAGCGCGCCAGACCCGCACACAAGCCGCATGATTGAATGCTACGCCGAATATGACAAAATCTGCCAACGCGAAGGCGTGGTCGATTTCGCCGAACTCATGCTCCGCAGCTACGAAATGCTGCAAAGTAACGAAATCCTGCGCCAACATTACCAAAACCGCTTCAACCACATTCTCGTTGACGAGTTCCAAGACACCAACAAACTGCAATACGCATGGCTCAAACTCATGGCGGGCGGCAACGCGGCGGTATTTGCCGTCGGCGACGACGACCAAAGCATCTACCGGTTCCGTGGCGCACACGTCGGCAACATGACCGCGCTGATGGAAGAGTTCCACATCGACGCGCCCGTCAAACTCGAACAAAACTACCGTTCCGTCGGCAACATCCTTGCCGCCGCCAACGCCGTTATCGAAAACAACGACGAACGCCTCGGCAAAAACCTGCGCACCGACGCCGAAGCAGGCGACAGAATCCGCTACTACTCCGCCTTTACCGACCTCGAAGAAGCCCAATTCATAGTTGACGAAACCAAAGCCCTCGAACGCGAAGGCTGGGATTTAGACGAAATCGCCGTCCTCTATCGCAGCAACGCCCAATCCCGTGTTATCGAACAAAGCCTGTTCCGCAGCGGCATCCCCTACAAAATCTACGGCGGCTTGCGCTTTTACGAACGCCAAGAAATCAAACACGCACTCGCCTACCTGCGCCTCGCCGTCAATCCCGACGACGACAACGCCCTCTTGCGCGTCATCAACTTCCCGCCGCGCGGCATCGGCGCACGCACCATCGAAAACCTTCAGGCAGCCTCAAACGAACAAGGCATCACCCTCTGGCAGGCAGCCTGCAACGCCGGCGCAAAAGCCGCCAAAGTCGCCGCCTTCGTCCGCCTGATTGAAGCCCTGCGCAACCAAGTCGGACAACTGCCCCTGCCCGAAATCATCGTCGGCATCCTCAAAGACAGCGGCCTGACCGAACACTACCGAACCCAAAAAGGCGACAACCAAGACCGCCTCGACAACCTCGACGAACTCGTCAACGCCGCCATCGAGTTCAAACCCGAAGACAGCAACTTTGAAACCCTGCCTGAAAACATTTCAGACGACCCCGCCTTCCCCATCCTCGCCTTCCTCAGCAACGCCGCTCTCGAATCCGGCGAAAACCAAGCAGGCGCGGGCGAAAAAGCCGTCCAACTCATGACCGTCCACGCCGCCAAAGGCTTGGAATTTAACGCCGTCTTCCTCACCGGCATGGAAGAAGGCCGCTTCCCCAGCGAAATGAGCCTTGCCGAACGCGGCGGCCTCGAAGAAGAACGCCGACTCATGTACGTCGCCATCACCCGTGCCCGCAAACGCCTCTACATCACCATGGCGCAGCAAAGAATGCTGCACGGGCAAACCCAATTCGGCATCGTCTCCCGCTTCGTCGAAGAAATCCCACCCGAAGTATTGCATTACCTGTCCGTCAAAAAGACCGCCTACGACAGCTACGGCAACCCGCGCCAAACCGCCGCGCCCAAAGACAAAATCATCGACGACTACAAACAGCCCCAAACCTACGCAGGCTTCCGCATCGGACAAAACGTCCGCCACGCCAAATTCGGCACCGGCGTCATCATCGATGCCGTGGACAAAGGCGAATCCGCCCGCCTGACCATCAACTTCGGCAAACAGGGTGTGAAAGAGCTGGATACCAAGTTTGCGAAATTGGAAGAGATGTAAAAGGGGGATAGCAGAGGTCGTCTGAAACCCGTAGCGTGGGCTTTGCCCACGAATCAAACTCAAAATTTCAGACGGCCTCTTTTACCCACCATTATCGTGGGCAAAGCCCACGCTACAACGCACACCGACGAGGCAAAAGGCCGTCTGAAAACGGGAGGAGCAATTTTGCCGAAACCTCCGCCGTCATTCCCGCGCAGGCGGGAATCCAAAAGTTTGAAGTCGCAGCAGCCTTGAAATATTTCTGAAATACCAAGGTCTGGATTCCCGCCTGCGCGGGAATGACGGCGGTAGAATGCAGGCTAGGTTTGGCATTCATACATTACTTACTATTGCAGTTCAGTATTATGTGAAATTATTTTGGATGATTAATTTTATTAAACCTACAATTTTTGTTCATAGGCTTTAGGGCAACATAGATTTAAGGAAAGGGAATATGTCGTGGAAAATAACGATATGCAAATAGATGAAGAAACCTTTTTGTCCATTTTAAAGGAGCATCAATTATGGGTTGATAGTAATGGACAGAGTGGTAAACGGGCTGATTTATCTGGGCAAGATTTTTCAGGTATATCTTTCAGATACCATGCCTATCTTCCAAGTGCATCACCTTGGACTGTGAATTTACGGTTCGCAATTCTCAGAGAAATAAATTTCAGTCATGCGGATTTGAGTGAGGCAAATTTAGAGGCTGCAAATCTAATAAAAGGAAATCTCAATGGCGCAAATCTTAAGAGGGCAATTCTTAGTAAGGCAAAAATGATTAATGCTCATTTAAGTGGAGCAAATTTAAGAGGGGCGGATTTAACAAGAACGGATTTGACTGGTGCGGATTTGACTGGTGCAAATCTAACTGGTGCTGAGTTAAGAGGGGCGAATTTAACTAGAGCAAATTTAATTGGGACAGATTTAACTGGAGCAGATTTACAGGGAGCAAATGTATATGAAGCTAGTCTAGATGAAGCAATGACTCATTTTCTTGAACCTCCCCAGGGTTTTATACAATTCATCGCTCCTATTCATTTCTCTAATGATAACTGGGGAAGAAAGCCCCAATCTTCAGAAATAACCATCCAAAGTTTAGAAGCAAAATTAAATCAAGCCGAATCGAAGACGGTAAAAGATGAGGAAGAAATTAAAGACCTTAAGGAACAACTAAAACAAGCAAAAGATAACTTAGATAAGAGGAAAGAAAAATTAAAAGGACGGATTAGAGAGGCACAACAATCTTTGTCAGAGGCTTTGAAAAATACAGATAAACAAATTAAAAATAATGATCGTTCAGCGTGGCTTTTCAAATGGTTAGGTATTGTACTATTCAGTATAAGCATAATTTTGCTGATAAGTTTTGGTAGTTTTGTTGTATGTCTTCCTGAACTTTTCGTGGAGAAAAAACTGAATATCCTGTTTTATACATTCCCCATTATTACCCTAATGCTGATTGGCACAACCTGTCTGCGGCATCAGAAAAACCTGTTAACAGAAGTCCGCCATTTTTCCAATATGAAACACCAAATCGAGCTGTATAGTGGTTTGCTTGAAGCCTCTCAGCACGCAGCCGTCAGTTTCAACAATCCGGAAAAAGCAAACGAATATGTGCAGGAAACCTTTACCCAAATCCGCAATCGCCTGCTCAATAGCCAATACCTGCCTGACAATTCATCGGCAGATAAGCAGTCGGACAATGATTTCGGATCGGATAAGGTGCTTGATTTGTTGAATAAAATTGCCGATTTGTCCGGCAAGAAATCTATGGGGAATTAGCCAAGAGACGGTTGTTACCCGAAAGGTCGTCTGAAAACGTTTTGGCGGAACCAGCTATCGGTTTTCAGACGACCTTTGCTTTGAAATAGTCATTGTCCGTTCGGGTTTTATAGCTATTCTTTGGTTCAAGGTTTTCAAACGGATTTTGTGGGCAAAGCCCATGCTACGGGACGGTGGTGCGTCGATACTGTCTTGCCGATCGAGTTCTATGTTTAATCTGCCGCCGTCATTCCCGCGCAGGCGGGAATCCAGACCTTGGCATTTCGGGAATATTTCAAGGCTGCTGCATTTCTAACTTATGGATTTTTGCGTATTTTCCTTTCGTCGGCGGGAATGGGAATAACGGCAATGGTAGAGCAAGGCGGGCGTTTGAGGTAGTATGGGTCAAGATTCAAAAAACTGCTGAATAGTGGTTCAAGCAAATTATTCGAAAGGTTGTCTGAAAGCCTAAATCTGTCTTTCAGACGACCTTTGCTTTGGGACTGGGCTATGCTTTGTCCTCTTCGTTTTCCACCGCTTTGGGCGGAACGGGCGCGAACCAGCCGACCAGAAGCAGCAGCACGCCGACGATGATGAAGGAGGCGATGCGGGCGATGCCGCCGCTGTTGGAAAGCTCGATGAGGAAGAGTTTGACGACGACGACGGCCATCAGCGCCGCGCCGGTTATCCAGAAGGGGCGCAGTTTGCGGCGGTTGCCGTACACCATGAGGATGATGGCGGTCACTGCCCAGACGACGGAGAGGCTGGCTTGCAGGCCGAAGGATTGGAGCATAATGTCGAGTCGCCAAGTGATGCCGTCGTAGAAGTGCCACAGGCGCATCACGCCCGCGCTGATAACCATGAATGCGAGGGCGGCGACACCGGGCGCGTTCACGCGGCGGTATTCCAAAGGCAGGGCTTCGGGCAGGGACTTCAGGGCAAACCACAGCGTTCCGGCGCAGGCGAGCTCCAGCGGGTTAAGCAGCGGGATATACGGCAACGGCGCGGGTTGGAACGGAGTGGAGAAGTTCGTCCATATCATCCAACTTGCGGCGGCAAGGGCGGCTATCGGCAGGGCGAAATGCTGATAGGCGGCTTGATGTCGTCTGAAAAAGCCGCGCTGCCGCTGCGTATGGAGGACGATCCACATGATCAGCGGTACGGCAAGCCACGAGAGCTGCGACCAAACGCCGTAGAGATGATCGCCGACATACATTCCTGCCCAAAGCGACCAAAGGATGCCGAGCATGATGATGTTGAGTTTGTGCAAGTCGATAGGCGCATTGATTCGGTGGTTATTCAGGATGACGAAATTCAACACGGTGGCGGCAGCAAGCGGGAGGGCTGCGGCGGCCATCCATAGGTGTTCGAGGTGATAGCCGATGAAGTGCAGGGCAAACAGGGGCATGAATGCCAAGGTCGTCTGAAAAAGTTCTTTCCAGTTCAAACGGTTGGCAAGCAACAGCAAGGTGGTGAATATCGGCAATGCCCAAAGCTCGATAAACAGGGTTTCTTCGCCCGTCCATTGGGTGTAGGTGGCGAAGCCGCCCAGCATCAGGGCGATAACGAGGATAGCCCAGCCTGCAATCCGCGAGAATGGGAGGGGTTGGTCTTGTTTGTCTTGGTTTTCAGATGCTTCGGTTTGGACACGCAAATATTGCAGCATGTAGGCGGCGGCAAACAGCAGAGGCGCGGCAGCGAAAAGGTGCCAGTGTGTCAAAAAGCCGTAGGGTTCATCATTAATCGAGGCTTGGAAGATCAGAGTAAAGATTGCATTGCCCAAGGCGAATGTGCTGAACACCTCCGACTTGCCTTTGCCTCGGCAGAACGCCCAAGCTGCGACCAAAACAGAGAAAACGATGATGCTGCCGCGTTCTGCGAAAAACAGCAAAGGCAGGATGGATGTGTAGAACAGGGCGGCGCAGAGGGCTGCGTCTTGAAGCGTCTGTTCCCATTGTGCCGAGCCTTTACGGCGGTAGAGGTGCCATTGCAGGTAAATTGCCGCGCCGCCGAACAGGGTCAGCAGGGTGGTGAACCATTGACCTTGCAGGATGGTGTTTTCTCCCGGCTGATAACCGCTCAGCTGGATCAGTGCCGCCAGCAGATAAACGACGAGCGCCCCCAAACGCATATGGGGACGCTGTTGGCGCAGTCCGAAGAAATACACGAGCGCGGATTCTACCGTCCACAGGATGACGGTGTTGCCGCGTTCAAAGTAAAGCGGAACGGCGAGCGTGAGGAAAAGCAGCGACAGGGCAACAAATGCCTGACGCAAGATATACAAACCCTGTTGCCGTTTCAGCATCAGCGCGGCAAGCCCGTAAACGGCGGCGAAGCCCAGCGCGGAGAATGCGTCCGCAGACGGCCAGTGTTCCACCATGCGGTATTGCAGCCCGAACGCCGCCGCCATTGTGCCGAACAATAAAGTATGGTCGAGGACGTGGACGCGCAGGCCGTGGGAGTAGAGGCTGTTCCAAATTTCTTCCAGCGTCGCATTGTCGGCAACGGGCGCGAGCGTGTCTTCGCGGTTTTCTGTCAGCTTGCGGCGGGCGAACAGATAGGCGATGAAGGTGTAAAGCAGCCAGTGGTAAATCAGGAAAGGCTCGGTAGTGGCGAAATGCTGCGGCGTATAGCTTTGCATGCCCCACAACGCGGCGATGGAGAAAGTTCCGGCGAAACCCGTCAGATTCAGCGGCCGCCATGCCTTAAACCAAGCAATCGCCGCTACACCGGCATTGAGCAGGGAAAGGTAGGAAAATAGCACCAAATAATTGCCGCTACCGTCCGATACCAGGATGGGCGCCGCCAGACCGCCGACCAAGGCGACCTGCGCCATAATCTGCGCGTTTTGCCTGATTGCCAGCAACGCCATTAATACGACCATCGCCACCATCAGCACAAACACGATCGGCGCGGGCAGCAGCGGATGCAGTTTCAACGCCGCCAAAGAGGTCAGATACATCACCGCCACGCCGAAGCCCTGCAATACCAAGCCGTATTCGCGCTTACGGCTTTGCAGCTTCCAGCCGCCGACGACCGCCGCCAGACCCGCGCCTGCCACGGTCAGATAACGCATTTCCACCGGCACATAAATCCGCTCGGAGGCATAGCGCAAGAGGAACGCCAAGCCAAGGAACAGCACCACGATACCGGTTTTCAGCAGCGGATTGCCGCGCAAGAACCAAGCGACAATGGGATTTTCGGAGAATTTGAAATCGAAACCTTCTTCCTTATGGATAACGGTTTCACTGGATTTTGCGTCTGCGGTTTCAGATATAGGTTCAGACGACATCGGAGCTTCGTTTTCAGACGACGTTTGCAGGACAGGCGCGTCTTGTTCGAGCTTGTTCTCTTGAATAGCGGAAACTTCGATAGGCGTTTCAACGCTGTCTGCGGACAAAGCAGGTTCGGGCTGTACGGAAGGTTCGGCGGAAACAGGGGGAGCAGGTGTAGAAAAAGAGGGAGCGGCAACCGGTTCGATGTGCGGCTCGACGGACGCATTGTCCGCCGTTGCCAAAGGTTCAACCTTCTTATGAAGCGGCGCAGGGGTCGTCTGAATATCGTCGGCATGTTCGGACAAAACAGCATGCAGTTTCCGCGCCTGCCCGACTTCCGCTTCATGATGCACAGTTTCATGTTCCAACGCCGTCAAACGCAGTTTCAGCAACTCGATTTCTTTTTCCAGATTTTGCAGTTTTGCATCATGTTCTTCCTGACGCGGCTTGCCGAGTTCCCGCGCAAACAGCCATAAAATGGAGCCGAAAATGACGCCGACGGTCATTTCGTCAAGCAGATAGCCAATGAGGATGGGGATGAGTAGGCAGAAATACTGCATAAAACACCTGTCCGATAGAGGTAAAAATATGCCGATTGTAGCATCCTTGTCATGAGAAGGATGTATAGAAGGCGTAACGGTAAGAAAAGGTGTTGTGCGGTAATGAAGATGTGTCAGTGAAGCAAAAAGGTCGTCTGAAAATCTGATATCCGTTTTCAGACGACCTGTCTTTATTTTTTCCAATAAGCCGGTGTCAGCAGAATCAACACGGTAAAAATTTCCAAGCGTCCCAGCAGCATGACGGCCGAACACAGCCATTTCTGCACATCGCTCAATACCGCATAGCTGCCCGCCGGTCCGACCTCGCCCAAGCCCGGGCCCGCATTGGTGATACACGCGATGACGGCGGTGAAGGCGGAGATAAATTCCATCCCGCTTGCCATCAGCAAAAAGCTGAACACAATCGTCGTCATGAAATAAATCGAAATAAACGCCATCACCGTCAGCGCCATGCGGTCGGGAATCATGCGTCCGTTGACCTTGACCGTGCGCACCGCTTTCGGGTGCAGCAGAATCATCATCTCGCGCAGGCTGAATTTGAACAAGACCAACGCCCGCACGTTTTTAATGCCGCCGCCCATAGAGCCGGAGCTTGCCAATAGGTTGGACAGGAAAAACATCCACAGCGACACGATCAGCGGCCATTGCGCGAAATCCGTGTTGGAGAAACCGCTTGCCAGTCCGATGGAGACAAAGTTGAAGCTCACAAAACGCAGCGAATCCCCAAAGGTGGCATAAAAATCCTTCTGCCACAGATACACCGCCGACATCAAAATACTGCCTGCCAACAGCGCCAGCAGTACGCGGCATTCCTCGTCCCGCCAATAAGATTTGAGCGAACGTCGTGTCAGTGCAGTGAAATGCGTGGCGAAGTTGATACCGCCCCAGAGCGTGAAAAACATAATCGCCCATTCGACGGTCAGCGAATCAAAATAAGCGATGCTGGCATCGTGTGTCGAAAAACCGCCCAGCGATACCGCCGACATCGCGTGGCAAAGCGCGTCAAACCAGCTCATCCCTGCAAAATGCAGCGTCAAAAAAGCCGCCGTCGTCGTCATCGTATAGAAGAACCACAGCTTTTTTGCCACCTGCGAAATGCGCGGTGCCATCTTGCTTTCTTTGTCCATCCCCGGAATTTCAGCCTTGAAGAGCTGCGTTCCGCCCACGCCCAACATCGGCAGAATCGCTACCGCCAGCACGATGATACCCATGCCGCCCAGCCAGTTGAGCATATGCCGCCAAAAATTTATCGACGGAGCCAGCGTGTCCAAACTCGTCATAACCGTCGCGCCCGTAGTCGTCAGCCCCGACATCGCCTCAAAAAACGCATCGGTAAAACTGATGCCCGGGATGTGGATATAAATCGGCATCGCCGCCACCAGCGCAAACGCCAGCCACAACATCAAAACCAACGTAAACCCGTCGCGCGGACGCAGCTCGCGGCGGAAATGGAAGGTCATCAACCAAACCGCGCAAGAGGTCAGCGTCGTTGCCAAAGCCGTGTAGGCAAACGCCGGAAACGCGTTGTCCAGAAAAAAATACGACATCAGCGTCGGTACTGCGAGCAACATTGAAAACAGCAGCCCCAGTCTGGACAAAACGTGGACAATAGGAAGGAACTTATACATATCAATTAATCTTAACAAACCGGCCGAATCATCCGGCGGCATGGGATGGCGATGAGGAAACCGATATTTTCAGACGACCTTATCGTCATCAGTAATCGCAAACAGACTTTATTTTAACAAATTATTGCCCTGCCTAGACGCAAAAGGGTAGAAGCGGAGGTCGTCTGAAAACCACATCCGCATCCCGTCCCGCGTTTGCCAGAAAACCCGCTTAAAGGTAAAATCCCGTATTCCAACATGGGTACTGCATCATGACTAAATTTATTTTCGTAACCGGCGGCGTCGTATCTTCACTCGGAAAAGGTATCGCCGCCGCTTCTATTGCCACCATCCTCGAATCGCGCGGTTTGAACGTAACCATGCTCAAGCTCGACCCTTATATCAACGTCGATCCCGGCACCATGAGTCCGTTCCAGCACGGCGAAGTGTTCGTCACCGACGACGGCGCGGAAACCGACCTCGACTTGGGACACTACGAACGTTTCATCAACGCCACCATGACCCGCCGCAACAGCTTCAGTACGGGGCAGGTGTACGAAAACGTCATCGCCAAAGAACGCCGCGGCGACTACCTCGGCGGCACGGTTCAAGTCATCCCGCACATCACCGATGAAATCAAACGCCGTATTCACGAAGGCGCGGCGGGTTACGATGTGGCCATCGTCGAAATCGGCGGTACGGTCGGCGACATTGAGTCTCTGCCGTTTTTGGAAGCCATCCGTCAGATGCGCAGCCAGTTGGGACGCAACAACACCCTGTTTGCCCACTTGAGCTACGTTCCCTACATCGCCGCCGCCGGCGAAATCAAAACCAAGCCGACCCAGCATACCGTTAAAGAAATGTTGAGCATTGGTTTGCAGCCCGACATCCTGATTTGCCGCATGGACAGAACCATGCCCGCGGACGAACGCCGTAAAATCGCCCTGTTCTGCAACGTGGAAGAACGTGCGATTGTCGGCAGCTACGACGTGGACAGCATCTACGAATGCCCTGAAATGCTGCACAACCAAGGCATCGACAACATCATTACCGAGCAGTTGCAGCTTAACGTGCAACAGGCGGATTTGACCGCGTGGAAAAAAATCGTCCATGCCATCAAAAATCCGAAACACACCGTTAAAATCGCCATGGTCGGCAAATACGTCGATTTGACCGAATCCTACAAATCGCTGATCGAAGCCTTGAAACACGCGGGTATCCACACCGAAACCGACGTGCAAATCACCTTCGTTGACAGCGAAAACATCGAGAAAAACAACGGCGACGTTTCCATGCTCAAAGACATGGACGCCATCCTCGTTCCCGGCGGCTTCGGTTCGCGCGGCGTGGAAGGCAAAATCGCCGCCGTGCGCTACGCCCGTGAAAACAACGTTCCATACTTGGGCATCTGCCTCGGTATGCAGATTGCGCTGATCGAATACGCCCGCGACGTGGCAGGCTTGAAAGGCGCGAATTCCACCGAGTTCGACCTCAAATGCGCCGCCCCCGTCGTCGCCCTGATTGACGAATGGCAAACCGCCGACGGCAGCGTCGAAACCCGAGACGAATCCGCCGATTTGGGCGGCACCATGCGTTTGGGTGCGCAAGAGGTTGAATTGAAAGCAGGCAGCCTCGCCGCCAAAATCTATGGCAGCGAACACATTCGCGAGCGCCACCGCCACCGCTACGAAGTCAACAACAACTACGTTCCTACGCTGGAACAAGCAGGTTTGGTTATCGGCGGCGTATCTGCCGGACGAGAACGCTTGGTCGAAACCATCGAATTGCCGAACCATCCTTGGTTCTTCGCCTGCCAGTTCCACCCAGAGTTCACTTCCAATCCGCGCAAAGGCCATCCTTTGTTCACTGCGTTTGTCAAAGCTGCGTTGAACAATAAAAAGGGCTGATACTCGGCGAAAGGTCGTCTGAAAATAGAAAAAGCACCTCGGTTGAGGTGCTTTTTCTATTTTCAGACGACTATGGATAATGTTCATTCAAATATAGTGGATTGAATTTAAATCAGGACAAGGCGACGAAGCCGCAGACAGTACAAGTAGTACGGCAAGGCGAGGCAACGCCGTACTGGTTTAAAGTTAATCCACTATAAAAATGGACATCGTCTTATCCCCCGCGAAATGGAAAAACGATTCTTAGTATTTTAAGAAGGATGTAAGGGGGAAGACAATTTTAAAATTTCAAAATTCTAGCCTGTTCTGAAATGATGAGCTATGCCTTTCTATTTGAATTGACTATAAAAAATGTCGGATTGTTGTAAAAAGTCTAAACTCTAATGAATAATAATTCCTATCAAGATGAAAAGCATTGTTTAAATATCGAAAGTTCATTATGATTGCGCACACTGTTCCATTCCACGGGTCTGCTGTTTTTGGTTTTGAGTCTCTTATTTTTGTAAAACGATAGGCCTAAATTTGATTCTTTGATTAAAGAGGAGTTCGTATGAAAAAAGCCATTATTGCCCTGACTGTCGCGGCCTTGCCTTTTGCAGCATCAGCCGAAGTTGTTCTTTATGGACAAGTTAAAAGCACCATCACCTCCGGACAGGTGAAAATCAAAGGTAACGAAGGTACGGAAAAAAGCGCGACCGCGACCCGTATCAACGACAATACTTCACGCATCGGCTTCAAAGGCAGCGAAAAACTTTCAGACGACCTCAAAGCCATCTGGCAAGTTGAACAGCGCACTTCCATTTTGGGCGAATCCAACAGCCAGCGTTTCGGCAACCGCGATTCCTTCATCGGCTTGGAAGGCAAGTTCGGTAAGGTCCGCGTCGGCAATATGAACAATATGCTCAACGAGATGGATACCATCGACCCGTGGTTGTACAAAACCAACGCGATGGGTTTGGGCATCAACACCCGCACCGGTGTGCGCACCACATCCGTACGTTACGACAGCCCTTCGTTTGGCGGGTTCAAGTTTAATGCGTCCTACGCGCCGCGCGACAACCGCAATCCGGACGACAAATATAAACATGAACAACCCAGCAAGGCGCAATATACCGCCGGTTTGACTTATGAAAACAGCGGTTTCACCACCAATCTTGCCTACGGCCATTACAAAGGCGCGTACACCGACAAGAACGGTAAAACCAAAGCCGCGCAAATCGCTAAAATCGAGAGTTACTACGACAAAAACAACCTGTTTGTCGGCGTAGGTGCTCAATACGCTAAAGGTCATGAAAGCGCAAATAAATATCTGGGTTACTTTACCGATGATTTCAATACGTACAAACGCGCTGACATCACTGCCGATGCCGGTAAAAATGAAGCCGTCAAAGTCGCCGATGCAGCCGTTACCGTGGGTTATACCTTCGGCAACCTGACCCCGCGCCTCACTTACGCCCACGGCTGGGCGGCAAAAGGTGTGAACAGCGGCGAGAAATTGGTTGATAAATTCGATCAAGTAGTAGTTGGTGCCAACTACAAATTCAGCAAACGTACTTCTATGCTTGCTCATGCCGGTTATATGAAACTGGGCAGCAAAACCCGCCTGACTCCGACCCAAACAGGGTCTGTTGAGCAAAAAGCCGTTTCTTTGGGCATGGTTCATAAATTCTGATGAAACCGTAAGGATAATCAGAAAATATAAAAGGTCGTCTGAAAACCGGTTTGGGTTTCAGACGACCTTTTCTTTTTGTTTGGAGAGTATTTTACATCTGCACCAAGCCGATGACCGTGATGCTGATTTCTTCTGAGCCGGGAGAGGGAGCTTGGATAGCGTTGTTTTCGTCGCTTGCCGCACTTCTAACAATAGCGGATTCGGCACTCATCATTTTGGTGCGGGCGAAACCCAAACCGTTGTCGATGGAGCGGTTGCCGATGTGGCCTAAATTGAGTTTGACGATTTTGTAGTTGAAAAAACCGAGCGTTTTCGCTAAGTCTTGCGCGCGGTCTTTGAAGCGCAGGATGGCGGCTTTGCTGACTTGATCGACGGCGGCTTCGCGTTTTTCTTTGGAGATGCTGAAGCTGATGTGGTTGAGGGTGGCAGATTGCAGCGTCTCGTCAGTCAGGCGGTTGATGGCGTCAAAGTCTTTGCTTTCGACTTTGAACGAGGCAACTTCTTCCCAGCCAGTTTGGATGCGTTTGCCGTTGTTGTTGTATTCATGGCGCGGGCTGGCGCTGCGGCTGAGGAGTTCGGCTTGGAGTTTGTTGTTTTGTACGGCTTTATTGAAGTCGTTGAATTTTTTCTGAAACGCTTTATTCACCGTAGCGCGGTCTTTGCCTTCGGCATTGATGCTGAAGTGGGCGGTCATGGTGTCGCGGGTTATTTCGAGATTGGCAGATTCGGCAAATTCGACCATGTTGTAATGAAGGGTGTCGGTTTCGGCTGCGGCGGGCAGGGCGGTTGCGAGTATGAGGGCGGCAAGGAGGGGGCGGAACATGGATTTTCCCTTTTGTATCGGAGGTTGAAATGAATAAGGCGGGATAATTTGTGTCAGGTCGTCTGAAAGTGCGGCTTCAACAAAGTTGAAAAAGTTCTGACTTTGCTGCAACAGGTTTTCAGACGACCTCTGACGGTTAGCCGAAAAAGCCCATTTTGACTTGGATGAGTTTTTCGAGTTCGGGCAGGACGCGGCGGCGGGAGACGAAGAAGATGATGTGGTCGCCGTCTTGGACAATGGTGTCGGTGTGGTGCCCCATGATGACTTCGCCCGTTTCGGCACGGACGATGGCGGCGATGTAGCAGTCGCCCGGCCATTTGATGCCGCTGATGCGCCTGCCGACGATGGCGGAAGTGTTTTTGTCGCCATGGACGACAACTTCAATGGCTTCGGCAGTGCCGCGTCTGAGGGGGTGGACGGCAACGATGTCGCCTCGGCGGATATGGGCGAGGATGGAGCCGATGGTGATGAGGTGCGGCGAGACGACGATGTCGATTTTGTTGCCTTCGAGCAAATCGACGTAGCTGGAGCGGTTGACGATGGTTACAACGCGTTTGGCACCAAGGTTTTTCGCCAACAGGCTGGACATGATGTTGTTTTCGTCGTCGTTGGTCAGGGCGCAGAAGACGTCGATTTCGTCGATATATTCTTCGTCCAGCAGGGTTTCGTCGGTGGCGCTGCCTTGCAGGACGAGGGTGTTGTCGAGGTTTTCGGCGAGCCACTCGGCGCGGCGGGGGTTATGTTCGACGATTTTGATGTCGTATTTGGATTCGAGCTGCTTGGCAAGGCGGTAGCCGATGTTGCCGCCGCCGGCAATCATGATGCGGCGGGTGCGCGCTTCTTTGGGGCGCAGTTCGCGCATAATGATGTTGACGCTGCTGATGTCGGCGGCAAAAAGTACCTCGTCGCCTTCGATGATGACGGTTTGCGGCGTGGGGACGATGAGGCGGTTGTTGCGGTATATGGCGCAGATTTGGCAGTCCGCGCCTTCGGGGAGGTGTTGGTTGATGTCAGCAATTTCACGGTTGACAAGCAGCCCGCCTTTACGCGCCTGTACGATGACCATGCGGACTTTGTCGCCGGCAAACCTCAATACCTGCAATGCGCTGGTGTAGCTAAGCAGCCCGACGAGCTGTTCGGTAACGAGTTGTTCGGGACTGATGGTCTCGGTGA
The DNA here is from genome assembly GCF_017753665.1 of Neisseria sicca. Lineage (NCBI taxonomy): Bacteria > Pseudomonadati > Pseudomonadota > Betaproteobacteria > Neisseriales > Neisseriaceae > Neisseria > Neisseria sicca. The sequence continues at coordinate 1,588,801 of NZ_CP072524.1, read as the reverse complement.
TGTCGAAGACGGTAAGGCTGCCGTTTTCCGTATCGTCGTTTTCAGGGTAGGGGTATTCCAGATATTCGCTGGAACGCACGCGGGCGATGCGGCTGGGGATGTTGAAAAGGTCGGCGGCGATTTTACAGGCGACGATGTTGGTTTCGTCGCTGCGGGTCAGGGCAAGCAGGAGGTCGGAATCTGCCGCGCCCGCTTGTTCGAGGATGAACGGGGATGCGCCGTTGCCGAGTATGGTTTGGACGTCGAGGCGGCTGCCGATGTGTTGCAGGGCTTTTTCGTCGATGTCGATAACGGTAACGTCGTTGCTGGAAACGGAGGCGAGGTTTTGCGCGACGGTCGAGCCGACCTGTCCGCTGCCGAGGATGAGGATTTTCACGGTTTAGGCGGGTGGGTTGGTAAGGATGATGGGATTGTATAACAAAAGGTCATCTGAAAACCTATTTTCAGACGACCTTTTGTTAATCTCAGGCACGGTTTACCAGTAGCCCAACACTTTCCACCAGATAATGCCGATGGTGCCGAAAATCAGGATTTCGACCACGCTCATGATGAAGCCGGCTTTCCACCATTCGGTCATGCTGACATAGTTCGAGCCGTAGATGACGGGGGACGAACCTGAAGCGTAGTGGGTCAGCGACATCATGATGCCGGTAGCGGATGCCATAATCAGGGCGAACAGCATCGGCGGTGCGCCCAAGGCGAGGCCTGCGCCGTAGAACGCGCCGAACATGGCGGTAACGTGTGCCGTGCCGCTGGCGAAAACGTAGTGGGCGTAGAGGTAGGCGAGTACCAAGAGGGCGCAGCCGGCTTCCCAGCCCAAGCCGAGATGGGAGATGCCGCCCTGCATGGATTCGGACAGCCATGCAATCAGTCCCAATTTGTTGAGGAAGTTCGCCATCATGACCAAGGCGGCAAACCAGACGATGGTGTCCCACGCGCCTTTTTCTTTCAGCGCGTCGTCCCAAGTCAGTACGCCGGTGAGCAGACACAGGGAGAGGCCGAGGAAGGTGGTGGCGGTGGCATCGACTTTCACGCCGAACAGCATTTCGGGAACGCCTGCCCACAGAAGCAGCAGAATCACGAAAATGCCGAGCATGATTTTTTCGTCGCGCTTCATCGCACCCATTTCTTTCAGTTTTTCTTTGGCAAGGGCGGTCGCGTTAGGCGTTTGTTTGATTTCGGGCGGATACAGGAAATACAGCACCAGCGGCATCAGGAACATGGCGATCAGGCCGGGGACGACCATGGCGGCGAACCATGTGCCCCAAGAGAGATGTATTTCCGAATTGGTGGCTTTGGCGACCAATTCGACGACCAGCGGGTTGGGCGCGGTCGCAGTAATGAAGATGCAGCAGGTAATGATGTTGGCGTGGTAGTTGACCAGCGCGAGGTACTTACCGATTTTGCCTTCCGTGCCTTTTCGGGGTCGGAATCGAAGCTCAGGGCGATGGAACGCATAATCGGATGCACGATGGCACCGCCGCGCGCGGTGTTGCTCGGTGTAACCGGGCCGATGACCAAGTCGGCTAGTGCCAAGCTGTAACCTACGCCCAGCGTGCGTTTGCCGAAAAGGGAAATCAAGAGGTAGCCGATCCGCATCCCCAAGCCGGTTTTCAACAAACCGCGCGAGATGATGATGGCGATACCGATCATCCAGATTAACGAGTTGTTAAGGCTGCTCAGAGCGTCTTTGGTTGCGTCGGCGGTTTTTTCGTTGGTCACGCCGGTCAGCGCAACCAAGGTAATGCCCAAAATCGCCATTGCGCCGATGGGCATGGCTTTGCCGATGATGCCGGCGATGATGCCGACGAACAGCGCCAAAAGATGCCATGCGTCGGGCGATACGCCCTGCGGCACGGGTATGACGAACCAGATAATCAGCGTCAGCGCGAGCGCAACCGCAGCAGGAATTGGCTTGAAGCCCATGTTGAGTCTCCTAGTTTGAAGTATCGGGGAAATCGGATTTCAGACGACGTGTGCCTGATTTTGGTCGGAACAGGTCGTCTGAAACGTATTTTGACAGCAGTTGTTTTTTATGTTTTTCTTTTGGTGGTTTGGGTAATGTGTATTTTTTTGTTGCCATCTTTTTCAGACGACGTTTTCTTGAGTTTTACGTTTTACCCTCTCCCTAGCCCTCTCCCACGGGGAGAGGGGACAGATTGCAGGAAGTCCGATAATGGTCGATTTCAGCACCATCATTCCCTCTCCGAGGGAGAGGGGACAGATTGCAGAAAATCCGATAATGGTCGGCTTCAGCACCATCATTCCCTCTCCCTGTGGGAGAGGGCTAGGGAGAGGGCAAAACCTCAGATTTAGCAGGTTCGATTGTGAAACCCAACAAATACTTAAACCCTAATCATCATGTTGGGTCATAACCCAACCTACAGGTATTTTTCAGACGACCTCCCATAATAGAAAAGGTCGTCTGAAACCCCGTATCGGATTAATCCTGCTCCGCCGGCAGTCCGTACTCTTCGGGGAAGGTGCGCAGCGAGCTTTGCAACACGGTAACCGCGCCGTCGATCAGGCCGCAGCGGCCGCTTCGGGGCAGCAGTTGGCACAGGCTTTGCAGGGCGCGGAGGTCGTCTGAAGTGCCGATGCCGGTATCCACGCGGTTGAGCAGGCGTGAAAGTTGGAACGTGCCGCCTTTGCATGGCGGGCATTGTCCGCATGAGTTGGACGCAAAAAATTCCACATACTCAGCCACTTTGCGCACGACGCTGGTTCCTTCGGAAATCACAATCATCGCGCCCGTGCCGAGGCTGGATTTGCGTTCGCGTACGGAAACGAAGTCCAAAGGCACATCCAAATCTTTTACGGTCAAAAGCGTATTGGACGGGCCGCCGGTGAAGACGGCTTTAAACGTACGGCCTTCGAGCATACCGCCGCCGTGATCGTAAATCAGCGATTGCAGGGTCGTGCCCATCGGCAGTTCGTACAGGCCCGGGTTCAATACATCGCCGGAGAGCGAGTAGAGTTTCGTACCGGCCGCATCGCCCAAACCCAAAGATTTGTACCATTCCGCACCTTTAGCAAGGATTTGCGGAATATTGGCGAAGGTTTCGGTATTGTTGATAAGGGTCGGCTCACCGTTGACACCGCTTTCGGCTGGGAAAGGCGGCTTGCGGCGCGGGAAGGGGAAACCTCCTTCCAGCCATGAAATCACGGCAGTTTCTTCGCCGCCGATATAACGGCCTGAAGTTTCAACCAGTTGCAAGTCTAAAGGTTTACCCAAGTAGTTTTCGATGCGGATAAACAAATCGCTGTTTTTCCATTGCTCGATGGCCGGTGTGATGGAAGCGATGGATTCGGTTTGATGAGGGTTGACGTACAAAATCGCTTTGTTGGCACGGCAGGCAACGGCGGCAATCAGGACGCCTTCGATGACTTGGTGCGGCGTATTTGCCAGCAGTACGCGGTCTTTAAATGTACCCGGTTCGTCTTCGTTGGCATTGCAGACGACGTATTTGTCGCCATTTTTGCTTTGGGCGGCAACGGCGGCCTCCCATTTGCGCCAAGTTGGGAAACCTGCACCGCCCATACCGCAAAGGTTGGCATCTTGCAGTTTGGAAACAATGCTTTGAGGATCGGCAAGCGCAGCCAGCAGACCTTCGCCGCCGCCAACTTTGCGCCACGCGGCTAAATCTGCGCCGACTTGGCGGGAAGGATGCAGTAAGTTTTGATTGGCTTGATTCATGATTGTTGCTCCTGTAAACCGGCGTGTTCGCGCAAATCGAATTTGCCGTAGTCGGGATATAAAATGGGGGCTTTGATGTCGCTGGTCAGACCGGCGCGGGTCATTTCGCGTTGCAGGTCGTGGACGTGACCGACACCGCCGCGTACTTTTTTCAACGGTAGGCCGCAATTTGCCGCGGCTTTACCGGCACGGCGGCCGAAGCTGATAATGTCTAAAAGTGCATTGCCCATCAGGCGGTTGCGGCCGTGGATGCCGCCGGTTACTTCACCGGCGCAATAGAGGCCTTCGACACAGGTCGCGCCGTCGCCGTTGATTTCGACGCCGCCGTTTTGGTAGTGCAGGGTCGGATGAATCATTACAGGCTCGACGGCGGGGTCGATGCCGCATTTATGGGCGACGTGGCCGAGCGTAACCAAACGGTTCAACACATCAGGATCGTTTTCAATCAGGCGCGGGGTGTCGAGGAACACGCCGACCTGTCCGTCGCGTACTACGCCGCGGCCTTCGCGGCACTCGCGCAAAATGGCGGCGGCAACAACGTCGCGCGGCTGCAATTCGTCAACGAAACGCTCGCCCAAACCGTTGACCAGTTTGGTCCCTGCGGAACGCACGGCTTCGGAAATCAGCGCGCCTGCCAAGTGCGGCGGATGGGCAACGCCGGTCGGATGGTATTGGAATGAATCGATGTCGCGCAGTTTCGCGCCGATGCGGTATGCCATCACCAGACCGTCGGCGGTTGCGCCGTAGTGGTTGGAAGTGGCGAAACCCTGCAAATGCAGGCGTCCGCTGCCGCCGGTTGCCAAGACCACGGCTTTGGCGTGAACCAATACCAAAGAGCGTTTTTCCAAATCGTACAAAATCGCGCCGACGCAGCGACCGTGTTCGTCCGACAATAGTTCGATGGCGGGGTGGCGGTTGAGCTGGGTGATGTTTTCGTCGAGTTCGACCGCCTCGCGCAGTACGCGCATCATTTCGAGACCTGTGAAGTCGCGGTAGCTCAGGATGCGCGGCACGGTCGTACCGCCTGCACGTTTGCGGCTCAACATGCCGTTGCTGTCCGCGCCTTTAGCAAGGTCGAAAGTCATGCCCAAGCCGATCAGCCAGCGGATGGCGGACGGCGCGTCGGTAACCATTTGCGCCACCAATTCTTTCTTGCCTGCGTTGTGACCGCCTTTGATGGTGTCGTCAAAGTGTTGCTGCAAGCTGTCTTCCGCGCCGACCGCCGCCTGAATGCCGCCTTCGGCCATCACGGTATTGCTGTCGCCGATACGCAGCTTGTTTGCCATAATCACGCGCGCGCCTGCCTCGGTCGCAGATAACGCCGCTGCCGCGCCCGCACCGCCGCCGCCGATAACCAGCACGTCGGTGTTCAAGTGTTCCGCGCCCGACAAATCATAGTCGTCAATCAGGGGATGGCTGATCAGCAGTTTCGCCAAATCAGGATGGCAGTAATCGCCCGTGTTCGGGCCGATGGGCAGTTTGACGCGCGCATTGGCCTGATAGTCGGGGTGAAACTGGCTCAACAATTCGTTTTTTTCCGGCAAGTCGCCGCGCAGTTCCAATGAGGAAGCGCGCAGGTTGGCAAGGGCGGTTTCATAGTCTATGCCTTGGATTTCGTTCGCCATCACATTGCCTCCTCTTCAAATTCGACTTTCATTTTGCCGCTGTCGATTTCGCGCAGGCGGCGCATCAAATCCACCGGACGCAGCGTGCGCGCCGCTTTCATGCGGCGGGCGAACAGACCCAAGTGGTTCGGACGGATGTGTTCGGGGCAGGAAAGGGTGCAGAGGTTGCACATCACGCATTGGTCGAAGGTCAGCGCAGCCGCGCCGAAATCGCCCGATACCACTTGCGCCACGCCGTTTTCCACTTCTAAACCTTTGGGGCAGGCGCGGTTGCAGCCGCCGCAATGACGGCAGTGTTGCGCTTCGGGGAAGATTTTGGCGGTGTCGTCCAGCCAGTTCCAGCCGTCGCCGACCTCGCTCACGTCGTAATAGTGGATATGCTCGGGAATGAAGTAGTCCAAGAAGCTGACCTGCATCCCTTCTTCGACTTTGGTTTCACACGCCAATGCAGTCGTTACCTCACGCTCGCCTTCCTTGCGGATCATGCAGCGACACGAACCGCACACGCCTTGCCCCATACAACCGACGTTGGCGGTAATCGCGCTGCCGGAACGGGCATAGGCCTGAATGATTGACGAGTCGGCGGAGGCTTTGACCTCGTGGCCGTCTATGGTCAGGGTTAACAAGTTTTCACTCATGGTAGTGTCCTGTGGAATGAGATAGGGGAAATCGGATGTGTGTATTTTTATTACAAATTTTTTAGAGTTGCGTATATTTTTCAGGAAACATCTTATAAATCAATGTCTGACTGTCTTTTGTTAGTGTATCAGAATTTAGATTTTTTGATGATGGCGGAGTCTTAAAGGCAGGGTAGGAGCGGATTGTGAACAAAAAACAGCGGTTTTCAGACGACCTTTGTGTCATCTTGTTATTTTGTAAGATAAAATAAACTTACGATAAAGGAATAACTGCTAAAAACCGTTTTGAAATACGAGTAAATATCATTATTAAGTGTTTGATATAAAAGTATATATCTATGTATTTATTGAATAAATTTGTTAAGTGTAAGTAAATGCAAATGGTGTTATAAAATTTCAGAAAAGTAGCTAAGTTTGACTTCCATCAAAAATCATCATAGGTAGAATGACACGGCTTTTACATTTGTGTATGGTTGAAAAAAGAAAGACAGGTTGTCTGAAAAGTAATTTTTTCTTTTTAAATTCATGTTATTAGTAAGGTTCATTACGGCGGTGAATCCAGTCTTTTCAGACGATCCTTTGGAATTTGAGTGGACAGATTAATTGTAGTTTTATTTCTTCCGGTAAATATTGCCGACAATATCCGTTATCATCATCCGAGTGAAATGATAGGTTATTAAGTTTTATGAAAATCAATGGATTATAAAAATCATATTGTCGCCTCATATCGATTGACAGCACTATTACACCGATTAAGGTCGTCTGAAAAACGACATCTATAAAAAGTGAACAAACCCTCCCTACCATGAGAAAAGGAACACAATCATGACCGTCATCAAGCAAGAAGACTTTATCCAAAGTATCTGCGATGCCTTCCAATTCATCAGCTATTACCATCCGAAAGACTACATCGACGCACTCTATAAGGCGTGGCAGAAGGAAGAAAATCCCGCCGCCAAAGACGCGATGACGCAGATTTTGGTCAACAGCCGCATGTGTGCGGAAAACAACCGACCCATCTGTCAAGATACCGGTATCGCAACCGTTTTCCTCAAAGTCGGCATGAACGTCCAATGGGATGCGGACATGAGCGTGGAAGAGATGGTTAACGAAGGCGTACGCCGCGCCTACACTTGGGAAGGCAACACCCTGCGCGCTTCCGTCCTCGCCGACCCTGCCGGCAAACGCCAAAACACCAAAGACAACACCCCCGCCGTCATCCACATGAGCATCGTGCCGGGTGATAAAGTCGAAGTAACCTGCGCGGCAAAAGGCGGCGGCTCGGAAAACAAATCCAAACTCGCCATGCTCAATCCGTCCGACAACATCGTCGATTGGGTATTGAAAACCATCCCGACCATGGGCGCGGGCTGGTGTCCTCCCGGCATCTTGGGCATCGGTATCGGCGGCACGCCCGAAAAAGCCGTACTGATGGCGAAAGAATCCCTGATGAGCCACATCGACATTCAAGAGTTGCAGGAAAAAGCTGCGTCAGGCGCAGAATTGTCCACCACCGAAGCCCTGCGCCTCGAACTCTTTGAAAAAGTCAACGCGCTGGGCATCGGCGCACAAGGTTTGGGCGGTCTGACCACCGTGTTGGACGTCAAAATCCTCGATTACCCGACCCATGCCGCATCCAAACCGATTGCCATGATTCCGAACTGCGCCGCCACCCGCCACGTCGAATTCGAATTGGACGGCTCCGGTCCGGTCGAACTGACCCCGCCGCGCGTTGAAGACTGGCCAGATTTGACTTACAGCCCCGACAACGGCAAACGCATCGATGTCGATAAACTGACCAAAGAAGAAGTTGCCAGCTGGAAAACCGGCGACGTATTGCTGCTGAACGGTAAAATCCTCACCGGCCGCGATGCCGCGCACAAACGCCTCGTCGATATGCTCGACAAAGGCGAAGAGTTGCCCGTCGATTTCACCAACCGCCTGATTTACTACGTCGGCCCCGTTGATCCGGTCGGCGACGAAGTCGTCGGTCCCGCAGGTCCGACCACCGCCACCCGCATGGACAAATTCACCCGCCAAATGCTCGAACAAACCGGCCTCTTGGGCATGATCGGCAAGTCCGAGCGCGGCGCAGCCACCTGCGAAGCCATTGCCGACAACAAAGCCGTGTACCTCATGGCAGTCGGCGGCGCGGCATACCTCGTGGCAAAAGCCATCAAATCCTCCAAAGTCTTGGCGTTCCCCGAATTGGGCATGGAAGCAGTTTACGAGTTTGAAGTCAAAGACATGCCCGTAACCGTCGCTGTGGACAGCAAAGGCGAGTCCATCCACGCCACCGCCCCACGCAAATGGCAGGCAAAAATCGGCATCATCCCCGTCGAGTCCTAATGCCTTGATGCCAGGTTGAAAAAGGTCGTCTGAAAACTTGAAACAGGGTTTTCAGACGACCTTTTGGCTAATACGGTTTCAATGACGTAAAACCGGCATCCGTATTCCGGCAAAACCCTGCGACAAAGCGTAAAAAACCGCTATAATTGCTGACAATTTTCCCTTTCAGACGACCTTCTTAAACCGAGAGGTCGTCTGAAAAAACAAACAAGGAAGAAATCCGATGAAAAACTACCAAGCGCCCGACGAGAAGGGCTTTTTCGGCGAACACGGCGGGCTTTATGTCTCCGAGACCCTGATTCCCGCCTTGCAAGAGCTGGCGGATGCCTATAAAGCAGCGAAAAACGACCCGTCGTTTTGGGAAGAGTTCCACCGCGATTTGAAACACTACGTCGGCCGCCCCAGCCCCGTTTACCATGCCGCGCGATTGTCCGAGCATTTGGGCGGCGCGCAAATCTGGTTGAAACGCGAAGACTTGAACCACACAGGCGCGCACAAGGTAAACAACACCATCGGTCAGGCATTGCTTGCCCGCCGCATGGGCAAAAAACGCGTCATCGCCGAAACCGGCGCGGGTCAACACGGCGTGGCTTCCGCCACCGTCGCCGCCCGCTTCGGCATGACTTGCGACGTGTACATGGGCGCGGACGACATCCAGCGTCAAATGCCCAACGTGTTCCGCATGAAATTATTGGGCGCAAACGTGGTCAGTGTCGACAGCGGCAGCCGCACGCTGAAAGACGCGATGAACGAAGCCATGCGCGAATGGGTCGCCCGCGTGGACGACACGTTCTACATCATCGGCACCGCAGCCGGCCCCGCGCCGTATCCCGAAATGGTGCGCGATTTCCAATGCGTTATCGGCAACGAAGCCAAAGCGCAGATGCAGGAAGCCATCGGCAGACAGCCCGACGTCGCCGTTGCCTGCGTCGGCGGCGGCTCGAACGCCATCGGCCTGTTCCACCCGTATATCGGCGAAGAAAACGTGCGCCTCGTCGGCGTGGAAGCCGGCGGTTTGGGCGTGGACACCCCCGATCACGCCGCGCCGATTACCAGCAAAGCCCCCATCGGCGTATTGCACGGCTTCCGCAGCTACCTGATGCAGGACGAAAACGGTCAAGTTTTGGGTACGCACTCCGTTTCCGCAGGCTTGGATTACCCCGGCATCGGCCCGGAACACAGCCACCTGAACGACATCAAACGCGTCGAATACACCGTCGCCAAAGACGACGAAGCACTCGAAGCATTTGATTTGTTGTGCCGATTCGAAGGCATCATCCCCGCGCTCGAATCCAGCCACGCCCTTGCATGGGCAGTCGCCAACGCGCCGAAAATGGGCAAAGACCAAGTGATTCTGGTCAACCTGTCCGGCCGCGGCGATAAAGACATCAATACCGTGGCGAAACTGAAAGGGATTGAGTTGTAAGCATTTCCGTTGAGCGGATAAAGACAAGAGGTCGTCTGAAAACTGAGTAAATAGGTTTTCAGACGACCTTTTACCTTTTCAATAACAAAGTAAAGTTATGGAGGTTTGGTCTGCCGCATCATGCCGTTATAATGCGGGTTGCAGCATTTTGAAAGGGCAGGGTGATGGAAGAATGGTTTGAACGGACTATTATCGGCCGCTATACGGCGGAGCGGGAAAAGCAGTTTTTTGCGCATTACTTGGAGCGGTTTGCGCCTTGCGGTGTTCAAACCGTCGTCCAACAGGGCGGCGAATGGCTGAGATCGTCTGAAAACGTGGTTGCCGTTCCCCGCGATGTATTGATGACGGCGGACGCTATGGCTTGGGAAAGTCATTCTATTGATGTGCTGCTGATGCCGCACAGTCATGAAACTGCTGCGCTGACGCAAGTGCTGCATGAAGCGTCCAGGGTGTTGAAACCTGAAGGGCGGTTGGTTTTAACGGGGTTTAATCCGAAATCTTTGTGGTTTTTCAGCAGGTGGTTTGATGGAACGCGCTTGCCTAAAAAGGAGCATTGCCTGACTTTGCCGGCTTTGAAGCAGCAGTTGGCGGATTTAGATTTTGAGGTGGAATTCGGAAAGTTTATGGTGTATCTGCCTGCTGTGAATTCGCAAAAGGGGCTGCGGTTTTGGCGTTTTATGGAGAAGGCGGGGGACAGGTGGTGGCCGCAGTGCGCGGCGGTGTACGGTTTGGTTTTAGTCAAGCGTATGGCGGGGGTAACGCCGTTGCCGGAGTTTGAAAAAATATTGGGAACGCAGACGGTGGCTTTGGGCGCGGCGCGGATTTCGGATTGAGAAATTCGGCGTTGGTAAAACCGGCATGACTGGTTTTCAGACGACCTTTCGAGGCTGAATATAGTGGATTAAATTTAAATCAGGACAAGGCGACGAAGCCGCAGACAGTACAAATAGTACGGCAAGGCGAGGCAACGCCGTACTGGTTTAAAGTTAATCCACTATATTTGAAAACGGTAGGTTTGACTCCATAAAAATAGCCTCTTCTATATTTGTCATCCTGCCTTGAATTTGCTGCTTTCTGCCTGTAAAGCCGATTGGTTGCAAATTGTCAGGCCGCTTTGGCATCGGTAGAATCTTAGGTCGTCTGAAAAAGGCGATGTTGACTGTATTAGCTTGAGGATAAAGAAAAATGCCGGAATTGCCTGAGGTAGAAACGACGTTGCGCGGTATCAGCCCGCATATTCAAGGTAAAAAGGTGGCGGATGTCGTGTTGCGCCAAACCAAGCTGCGCTGGCAGATCAATCCGCAGTTGGCGGAGCTTTTAGCGGGGCAGGAGGTGTTGAGCTGTCGTCGGCGGGCGAAATATCTGATTATCGGTTTTGAAACGGGTATTTTGTTGATTCATCTGGGTATGTCGGGCAGCTTGCGGATTTTTACGGACGGCGATGCGCGGATTGATCATCCTGATAAACATGATCATGTGGACATTGTGTTTGCGGACGGAATAGTCTTGCGCTATCACGACCCGCGTAAGTTCGGCGCGATTTTGTGGTATGAAGGCATTGCCGAGCATCATCCGCTTCTTGAAAAACTGGGTCCCGAGCCGCTTTCAGACGACTTCTCCGCCGAGTATCTATACCAAAAATTTAAAACGCAAAAACGCGCGGTCAAGCTGGCTCTGATGGACAATGTCGTCGTGGTCGGCGTGGGCAATATTTATGCGAACGAAAGCCTGTTTAAATCGGGCATCTCGCCACACCGCCCTGCGGACAAGGTTAAGAAAAAAGAATGCGCCGTCTTGGTGGAAACGATTAAATCGGTATTGCAGCGCGCGATTGAAACCGGCGGCAGCACGTTGCGCGACTTTGTCAACAGCGACGGCAAAAGCGGCTATTTCCAGCAGGAATATACGGTGTACGGCAGGCACAACGAACCCTGCGTCCGTTGCGGCGGTTTGGTGCAGAAGGAAGTCTTGGGGCAGCGCGGGACGTTTTATTGTCCGAACTGCCAGAAATAATTTATGAACCTGTTTTCAGACGACCTCTTTGTCATCTGGGTCGTCTGAAAACGTTATTACTATGATTTGATACACATTTAATACGAAAAGAAAAACAGTTATGCACTCACGAAAAGCACCGTTTTTTACCCGTTTGGGCAGATTGTTCCGCTTGGCGGGATGGCTGTTCCGAACCGGAAGGCATTTGCGCCGTATCGATGCCGGCAATCCTGCCGAACGCGATTATGCGGTCATTACTCTGGGCAAAGGCGCGCTGGAAGCCTTGGATATCGAATTGGAAATCGGCACGCTGCCCGCGGATAATGTGAAGGGTGTTTTGGTGGCAGCAAACCATGTGTCTTGGCTGGATATTTTCGCCATGAGCGCGGTGTATCCGAGCAGCTTTATCGCCAAGCAAGAGATTAAAAACTGGCCGGTGTTGGGTAAAATGGGGCAAAACGCAGGCACGGTGTTTATCAACCGCAATTCCCGTCGCGATGTCGAGCCGATTAACCAAGCCATTTGTGCCGCGTTGAAAGCAGGGCAGAATGTCAGCTTTTTCCCTGAGGCGCGGACTTCTTTGGGTTTGGATATTCTGTCGTTTAAAGCCGCGCTCTTCCAATCCGCCATCGATGCCGACGCGCCTGTTCAGGCGGTTACGCTGCGCTATTATGATGATGCAGGAAAAAGGACGACGATTCCGTCTTATGCGCAAGTCGATTTGGTGCGCTCGCTCTGGCGCATCGTTTCCATGAAAAAGCTGCGTATCCGTATCGATTTTGCCGCCCCGATTCGTACCGGCAAAGACGAAGACCGCTTTATGTTGAAAGATAAAGTAGAAAGCAGTATCCGCGAAGTCGTATTGTCCGATGCACACGATTCCGAAAAATAATTTTAAGCTAGGGGCTTGTTTTCTTTCAGACGACCTCTATTTGATTGAAACGCTCGCAGATTGATTTTCATAGCTTCAGGTAATTAATATTATTTGAACTATAAATTATACAAATCAAACTTCCTGCGCTAGAATGTATGCATTCACTCGTATCATTCCCTAAACCTAAAATTTCAAGGAGATCCAAAATGGCTTTGCAAGATCGTACCGGTCAAAAAGTACCTTCCGTAGTATTCCACACTCGCGTTGGCGACACTTGGAAAGATGTTTCTACTGATGATTTGTTCAAAGGCAAAAAAGTAGTCGTGTTCTCTCTGCCTGGCGCATTTACTCCAACTTGCTCTTCTTCTCACCTGCCACGCTACAACGAATTGTTTGGCGCGTTCAAAGAAAACGGTGTTGACGCTATCTACTGCGTATCTGTAAACGACACTTTCGTAATGAACGCTTGGGCTGCTGAAGAAGAAGCCAACAACATCTACATGATCCCTGATGGCAACGGTGAATTCACTGAAGGAATGGGCATGTTGGTTGACAAAGAAGACTTGGGCTTCGGTAAACGCTCTTGGCGTTACTCCATGCTGGTTAACGACGGCGTGGTTGAAAAAATGTTTATCGAACCTGAAGAACCAGGCGATCCTTTCAAAGTGTCTGACGCTGACACTATGTTGAAATACATTGCTCCTGACTGGAAAGCTCAAGAGTCTGTTGCCATCTTCACCAAACCCGGCTGCCAATTCTGTGCTAAAGCTAAAAAAGCTCTGCAAGACAAAGGCTTGTCTTACGAAGAAATCGTATTGGGCAAAGATGCAACTGTTACTTCCGTACGCGCTATTACCGGCAAGATGACTGCTCCTCAAGTCTTCATCGGCGGCAAATACATCGGCGGCAGCGAAGATTTGGAAGCTTACTTGGCTAAAAACTAATTGCAGTGCTTAAGTCGGTTTGAATAAAACCAACTGAACAGAAAAATAGAGTTATTCAGACGATACGCTACACGGTCGTTCTGAATAGCTCTATATTTACAAGTAGAATTTGAGATTATTGTTTTAAATCGAGATTTTTAAAATGGCTATTGATTTTATATTATTGATAGCTTCTTAAAAGGTCGTCTGAAAACTTGATACGCTTCACGCTGATACCGCTTCGGACGCTCAACAAAAAAAGGACAAAGATTATGAAAAAAATTCAAGCAGATGTCGTCGTAATCGGCGGTGGTACTGCCGGTATGGGCGCGTTTCGCAATGCCCGTTTACATTCGGATAATGTTTACCTGATTGAAAACAACGTGTTCGGCACGACCTGCGCGCGCGTGGGCTGTATGCCTTCCAAACTCTTGATCGCCGCCGCAGAGGCGCGCCATCACGCATTGCATACCGATCCGTTCGGCGTGCATTTGGACAAAGACAGCATCGTCGTCAACGGCGAAGAAGTCATGCAGCGCGTCAAATCCGAGCGCGACCGTTTTGTCGGCTTTGTCGTTGCCGATGTGGAAGAATGGCCTGCCGACAAGCGCATTATGGGTTCGGCTAAATTTATCGACGAACATACCGTCCAAATTGACGACCATACCCAAATCACGGCAAAAAGTTTCGTGATTGCTACCGGTTCGCGTCCCGTTATCCTGCCGCAGTGGCAGTCTTTGGGCGACCGTTTGATTATCAACGACGATGTTTTCTCATGGGATACGCTGCCTAAGAGCGTTGCCGTGTTCGGACCGGGCGTTATCGGTTTGGAACTGGGGCAGGCATTGCACCGTTTGGGCGTGAAAGTCGAGATTTTCGGCTTGGGCGGCATCATCGGCGGTATTTCCGACCCCGTCGTTTCAAACGAGGCGAAAGCCGTGTTCGGCGAAGAATTGAAACTGCATTTGGATGCTAAAACCGAGGTCAAACTCGATGCAGACGGCAATGTAGAAGTCCATTGGGAGCAGGATGGCGAAAAAGGTGTATTTGTTGCCGAATATATGCTGGCAGCCGTAGGTCGCCGTCCGAACGTTGACAATATCGGTTTGGAAAACATCAATATCGAAAAAGACGCGCGCGGCGTACCCGTTGCCGATCCGTTGACCATGCAAACCAGCATTCCGCATATCTTCATCGCAGGCGATGCGTCCAATCAACTGCCTCTGCTGCACGAAGCCGCAGACCAAGGCAAGATTGCCGGCGACAATGCGGGCCGCTATCCGAATATCGGCGGCGGTTTGCGCCGCAGCACCATCGGCGTGGTGTTCACCAGTCCGCAAATCGGCTTTGTCGGTTTGAAATACGCGCAGGTTGCCGAACAATACCAACCCGACGAATTTGTCATCGGTGAAGTATCGTTCAAAAACCAAGGTCGCAGCCGCGTGATGCTGGTAAACAAAGGCCATATGCGCCTGTATGCCGAAAAAGCCACCGGCCGCTTCATCGGCGCGGAAATCTTGGGTCCTGCCGCCGAACATTTGGCGCACCTATTGGCATGGGCGCATCAAATGAAGATGACCGTTGAGCAAATGCTGGATATGCCGTTCTACCATCCCGTTATCGAGGAAGGTTTGCGCACCGCGTTGCGCGATGCCGATGCGAAGCTGAAACAGGCTTGATGGGTTGACTTAATCAATCTGCCGAAATGAAAGGTCGTCTGAAAACCTGATGATTTAAGGTTTTCAGACGACCTTTTTTTGTCTTTCCGTTGCGGAATAAAATCAGTTGCTGGCTAATGTGTAGTCGGATACTTGTATTCGACGAATATTTAATGCTTCTGCTTCCTTTAGGTGTTGTGGCAGATGGAGATGTCAGATTCAAGAATCTGACCTATGGCTGTCCTCTCTACCAAAGTGAAAGGTCGTCTGAAAACTTAAAATCAAGGTTTTCAGACGACCTTTATATCTCTCGATTCAAATATCGTCGGATGGTTCAATATCGGTTTCGCCGATTCCCGCATTTTTCCGATACTGCCCCGGCGAAATCCCGTATTGTTTTTTAAACGCTTTGCCGAAGTGCGTTTCGGATTGGAAACCGACGTTCAGCGCGACGGACAGGACGGAATCGGCGGTTTGCCGCAGCAATACGGCGGCTTGGCGCAGGCGGATGAGGTTGACGAAGGCGTGGGGGCTGATGCCGGTTTGCTGTTTGAACAGGCGCATGAGTTGGGCGCGGGAGAGGTTGGCAAGCTCGGTCATTTTTTCGATGTTCCATTCGTCTTCGGGGCGGCTGACGACGGTTTGGATGAGTTGGCGCAGGCGTTTGTCGCGCAGGCCGTTGAGTATGCCGCCCAAAGGCGCTTCTCCGCCTTGTTCGAGATGGGCGCGGACGATGAGGACGAGGAGGACGGAGGAAAGGGCGTTGACGATGGCGCGAGAGCCGGAAAGCGTGTGCGCGCTTTCGTATTGCAACATGGAAACAAGACATTGCAGCGACGGATGATCCATTTTGATGAGGACGGTTTCGGGCAGGTCGTGCATGATGTCGGCGTGTTCGTCGTATTCGAAGCGGGCGCAGAACAAATCGAGGCTTTTTTCGCCGCCGCTACGGGACGAAGCGACCGTGAATGCGCCGCTGTTGTCGATATGCGGTGTATCGCCGCAGTTGTTGCAGTCCGCTTCGCTGCTGATGATGTGTTCCGCGCTGCGCGGGAAAAAGATAAGGTCGCCGGTTTGCAAGAGACGTGCTTCGGGTTCGCCTTCGATTTTGATGTAACTTTCTCCGGCGACGACAAGGTGCGCGATGCCGTGCGCGCGTCTGCGTCCGTGCGGGGCGTACCATTTGTCGCGGAACAGGCATTGTATGTCCACGCTGCCTGTGATTTGCGCCAGTTCGATGAGTTTGTCCAAAGTGTCCATAAGTGTTTTTTGCAAGTGAATGAGATGATTTGACGATTATAATAGTCAAATTATTGCAATAATGCCATTCATCGGATGTAAAGATGGCGGATTAAATTGAAATTTGCCATGAAAGAGCAGCATCCTTCATATCAAACACATTGGAAAGGAAATCAAAATGTTTCTAAATTGGCCCGAACACACCGCACACGTTAAAAAATCATTCGGCGAGCTGGGTAAAAACCACCCGAAAATGCTGCAAGCCTACGGCGCGCTGGAACAAGCTGCCGCAGCCGAAGCATTGGATGCGAAAACCCGCGAGCTGATTGCCCTCGCCGTCGCCATCACTACCCGTTGCGAAAGCTGCATCAGCGTACACGCCGCCGCAGCCGCCAAAGCGGGCGCGACTGAAAGCGAAATCGCCGGCGCGCTAGCGACCGCTATCTCCCTGAACGCAGGCGCAGCCTACACTTATGCCCTGCGCGCTCTGGAAGCGGTTGACGCACAGCGTTGATTTTGTCTCAAAGGGTCGTCTGAAAACCACTCCCGTTTCAGACGACCCTTCTGCTGACGGGCATTGCTTTTTGCCGCCGAACCGTTTAGATTGATGTCTTTGTTCAACCGTTTGGAGAAACAACCATGAAAAAATTGCTGACTGCCGCGCTGACTGCTGCCGCACTCGTCCTTCCTGCCGCTGTATCCTATGCCGCGCCTGCTGCCAAAGCCGCCAGCGCGCAACCTGCCAAAGCAAAAGGCGTATGGATTGACGTACGTTCCGAAGAAGAATTCAAATCCGGCCACCTGCAAGGTTCGGTCAACATTCCGCACGAACAAATCGTCGAACGCATCAAAAGCGTCAGCCCCGACAAAAACGCGCCCGTCAACCTCTACTGCCGCAGCGGCCGCCGTGCCGAAGTTGCGCTTGCCGAGTTGAAAAAAGCAGGCTACACCAACGTAACCAACCACGGCGGTTACGAAGACTTGGTGAAAAAAGGTTTGAAATAACAACAAACAAGGTCGTCTGAAAAAGTTTCAGACGACCTTTTATCCAAGGAAAAACATGAAACCGATACGCACCTTCGCCGCAGCCGCCATCCTCGCCGCTCTGACCGCCTGCGCTTCACACGGCGGCGATGCCGCCCGACAACCCGATTCCCGACAAAGTTCAGCCATGAATCAAACCCATACCGCCGTCAGCAAATACAGCTTCGACGATACCGTCTGCCGTTTGGAAACCGCCGTCAAAGAAAAAGGCATGACCGTGTTCGCCGTCATCGACCACCAAGCCGCCGCACGACAAAGCGGTTTGGACATGCAGCCCGCGAAAGTCATCGTTTTCGGCACGCCCAAAGCAGGCACGCCGCTGATGCAAAAAGACCCCGCCTTCGCCCTGCAACTGCCATTGCGCGTCCTCGTTACCGAAGCCGACGGCGCAGTCCAAGTCGTATTCAACGACACGCGCGCGCTGGTGTCGGGCAGCAAAATCGAGTTTGCCGAAGTGGAAAACACACTCGCCAACGCGGAAAAATTGATCCGTAAAACAGTAACGGAATAGGGATAAACCAAATAATCGAAAGGTCGTCTGAAACCGAAAAAAAGGTTTCAGACGACCTTTATTGTTAATAGGCTTATCATTCTTCAGAAGCGTCGAATATTTCTTCGTCCCAACTGCTTTTGAGCGCGGCGTGGATGGTGTCCATGTCGAATCCGCGATAGGCGAGGAAGCGCGCTTGTTTTTGTTTGTCTTTTAAATCGGCGGCAGGTTGTTTGAATTTTTTGCGCAACACGGCGACAGCGGTTTGCAGTTCGCACGCTTTGTCGGGCATGAATTCGCGGCTGACGGTTTCGTCTATGCCTTGCTGCGCCAATGCCTGTTTCAGACGCAGCGAGCCGTGTTGGCGGCTTTTGCTGTGGATGTAGGCTTCGGCGTAACGTTGGTCGGATTGCCAGTTGCGTTCGGCAAATTCGTTTAACACGTTTTCCAATTCTTCTTCGCTTTCGGCATACGGAGCGAGCTTGCGTTTGAGTCCGATACGGCTGATTTCCTGTCGGGAAAGAATGTCCATCGCGCGGGCGCGCAGGGATTTTTGGGGTTTCATGCAGAGGTCGTCTGAAAAGGTCGATTCGTAGGTCAGATTTTTGAATCTGACTTGCAGGTTGTAGGATGGAGGAGAGATAAGAAACTTTCATTCCGTCATTCTCTTTGTTCGGGAATGACGAGTCTTTTTATTTCCACTGCTCTATTTTCAGACGACCTTTGAAGCTGAAATAAAGGTCGTCTGAAAACAAGGATACCGGTTATTCGTCGTCTTCCGCTTTTTTCGGTCGCAGGTTTTCGTAGATTTCGGGCAGTGAGCCGATAATCCAGTCGGGCTTGGTTGCTTTGTCTTGCGAGAGCAGGGTCATGTCGCCGTAGCCGAAGGTTACGCCGACGCTGAGGCAGCCGGCGGCTTTGGCGGCGATGATGTCGTTGCGGGAGTCGCCGACCATAATCATGTTGGCAGGATCAATGCCTAAGACTTCGGCGGCGTGTTGCAGCGGCAGCGGGCTGGGTTTCTTTTCGGGCAGGCTGTCGCCGCCGAGAATCAGGCTGAAGTAGTCGGCAAGTCCGAGCTGTTTTAAGAGTTCGACAGCGAGGATTTCGTTTTTGTTGGTAATGACCACCAGCGGGATGCCCAGCGATTTGAGCAATGCCAGTCCGGCCTCGGTTTCGGGGTAGGGGCGGGTGAAGTCGCTCAAGTGATCGCGGTAGTATTTCATGTAGAAAACGAAGCCTTTTTCCCATAAATCGGGCGCGGCTTCTTGGTCGCGGTCGTCGGTGATGACGCGGTGGACGAGTTTGCCGATGCCGTCACCGACGTAGCTTTCTACCGTTTTGGCGGGCAGCGGCTCCATGTCGAGATATTCGCGCATGGCTTCGGCTGCGGCGGCAAGGTCGGGGACGGAATCGCATAATGTGCCGTCCAAATCAAAGGCGGCGGCTTGGACGTGTTCGATGGCGGCGGTCATGATGTGTTTTGCTCGTGAATGATAGGGACGCGTATTTTAACATTGTTTCCCGACAGGTAGTTTTCAGATGGATTGTTAACAATATAGTTGGAGCTTGAAATGGCATTTCATTGATTTTCAGAAACTTTGACTTTGAAAGACAGGCTGATTCAATTTTCAGACGACCTTTTTTAAAAACAAAGGTTTTTGGAGAGCGTTCAGAAAATAGAAACATTCTGTAAAGGGATGGACGAAGCAGTTTGAATGTGCTCTTCAGTCGTCTGAAAAATAAAACCATATATAAATTAATCAACTTTGAAAATACCGACTACATGCTATTACATTTCATTTGGAAATTGGTTATAGTTACAGCTGCAAAGTCTTTAAACCTCAATCCGACATGAGAAGGAAGAGAAATGTCCCAATCCGCCGCAAAAGAAACCCTTAATCCTTTCGAAATCGCCCGCAAACAGGTCAAAACCGCCTGCGACCGGCTCAATGCCGACCCTGCGGTGTATGAAATCCTGAAAAGCCCGCAACGCGTTTTGGAAGTTACCTTCCCCGTCAAACTCGACGACGGCACGGTCAAAACCTTCACCGGCTACCGTTCGCAACATAACAATGCCGTCGGCCCCTACAAAGGCGGCGTGCGTTTCCATCCCCATGTGAATCTGGACGAAGTCAAAGCCCTATCGATTTGGATGACCATCAAATGCTGCGTTGCGGGCATTCCTTATGGTGGCGGCAAAGGCGGCATTACTTTGGATCCGCGCGATTACTCCGAAGCAGAGTTGGAACGCATTTCACGCGCTTATTCCGAAGCTATTTCCCCGCTCATCGGCGAGAAAATCGATATTCCCGCCCCCGATGTGAACACCAACGGCAAAATCATGTCGTGGATGGTTGATGCCTACGAAAACGTCGTTAAAAAATCCGCGCCGGGTGTGTTCACCGGCAAACCGGTTGAATTCGGCGGCTCTTTGGCGCGTACCGAAGCGACAGGTTACGGCGTAAACTTTGCCGCCGTCCAAGCTTTGGAAAAACTCGGCAAAGACGTTAAAGGCGCAACCTACGCCATTCAGGGCTTCGGTAATGTGGGCTATCACACAGGCTATTACGCGCATCAATCCGGCGCGAAAGTCGTTGCCGTTTCCACCGTTGATGTCGCCATCTACAACGAAAACGGCTTGGATATGGAAGCCCTCTTCAAAGAGTTCCAAGAAAAAGGCTTCATTACCAACGAAGCGGGTTATGGCAAAGAAATCAGCAACGCCGAACTCTTGGCATTGGATGTGGACGTACTTGCCCCATGTGCTTTGGAAAACCAACTGACTTCCGAAAACGCCGGCAAAGTCCGTGCCAAAATCGTGGTCGAAGGCGCAAACGGCCCGACTACGCCCGAAGCCGATGCCATCCTGCGTCAAAACGGCGTATTGGTCGTCCCCGATATTCTGGCGAACTGCGGCGGTGTGGTCGTTTCCTATTTCGAATGGGTGCAAAACCTGCAAGGCTATTATTGGGAATTTGACGAAGTTCAGGAAAAAGAAACCGTCGTCCTGCGCCGCGCGTTCCGCGATATTTGGAATCTGGCGCAAGAATATGATGTGGATCTGCGTACCGCGTCTTATATGATGAGTATCCGCCGCGTTGAAAAAGCGATGAAACTGCGCGGTTGGTACTAATTAAATTTAGAAGCGTTAGCTTGAGAAAAGGTCGTCTGAAAAATTTTCAGACGACCTTTTGGTTTGTGTGGCGGATAGTGCTTAAAAATGGAGCGGGCGGACGGGCGGTATTGCGGGGCGTATGCCTGCGGATAGGGGAGGTACGTCGATTGTCAGGTTTTTGTTGGAAGAGCGGGTGTGAATGTCGAGGTTGACGTGCAGCGGTAAACCCGAACCGGCAGCCGGGACGGGCTGATAGATTTTGCCGTCGAGGTTGATGCACTTGAATGGCGTTTTTTCCCCTTTACTGAAGGTGAACGCCAATTTTTCCAGCGTTTTTTCTTCATCTTTATCAGCATGGGGGTAAGACAGGCAAAGCAGTGTGCTGAATCTGCGATCCTCCTGCCAAACGGTAAACCCTACCTTTTTGATATTCTTCATAGAAGAGGCAAACTTGATTTTGTAGGGATGTTTCAGTTTGGCCTTAAAGACGGGAGATAGCTTTTCAGACGACCCTTTGTCTAACACATAGGTGTATTGATCGCCGAGCATGACCCAGCCGCCTGCGGGCGCATCTTCCGTAGCGGAGCCAAGCTTCCCGAAAGAGAGGATGCTGTCGTTGCCTTCGCGGATGGAAGGTGTGCCGTCGTCTGAAAAAGCAGCGCAGCCTGCAAGAAGGAATACTGCGGATAAAAAGGGGAAGGCGTATGTTTTCATAATGTTTGTTTGAAGGTATTTAAAATCAGGCAAATGGGGGAGCGCTCAATCCGAATTGTTCCAACAAGCCGACCGTTTCGTAAACTGGCAGGCCCATCACGCCGGTGAAGCTGCCTTGCAAATGCTCGACAAACACGCCGCCCAAACCCTGAATGCCATACGCGCCCGCTTTGTCCATCGGTTCGCCGCTTCGGATATAGGCGGATATTTCTTCGGCAGACAAGGTTTTGAAACGCACGTCGCTGGTTTGTAAAACGCCGCGCGTTTTCCCTTGCCAATATACGCATACGGCAGTCAGCACCTGATGCGTCTGCCCTGAAAGCCGGGCGAGCATTTCGGCTGCTTGGGCTTCGGTTTCCGGTTTGCCGAGGATGTGGTTTTGATAGGCGACCGTAGTGTCGGCGGTCAGGATCGGATATTCGGGCGACGCGTCGTGTGTGGCAAACCATTGCTCGACAGCGGCGGCATTTTTTTCCTGCGCCATACGTTGCACATAATCGGCGGCTTTTTCGTCGGAATGCGGCGTTTCGTTAATGTCGGCAGGGATACGGATAACTTTGAATCTTAAGTTTTCCAGAATTTCGCGGCGGCGCGGGCTGCCGGAGGCTAGGTAGAGTGTGTGCATAAAACTTTCTTTTTTAGGGGATATAAGGTCGTCTGAAAATTATTTTGACTGTTTGTGTTGGCCGGACAAGCGCACATAATGCGCGGAAGAATATTTCAAAAATTCTTTTTCTTTTTCGGTCAGCGGGCGGACTTGTTTGACGGGCGAACCGACATAGAGATAGCCGCTTTCCAAACGTTTGCGCGGCGGCACCAAGCTGCCTGCGCCTATCATCACGTCGTCTTCAATGACGGTATCGTCCAGAATAATTGTACCCATCCCGATCAACACACGATCGCCGATGCGGCAGCCGTGCAGCATGACTTTGTGTCCGACGGTTACGTCTTCGCCGATGATAAGGGGTGAGCCTTCGGGCTTTTCCGCGTTTTTGTGCGAAACGTGCAAGACACTGCCGTCCTGTACATTGCTGCGCGCGCCGATGCTGATGCTGTTCACGTCGCCGCGCAAAACGGCATACGGCCAAACGGATACGTCTTCGGCAAGCGATACTTCGCCGATGATGACGGAAGTTTCGTCGATGAGGCAGGATTCGTGAATTTGCGGGGTATGGTCTAAGAAGGGGCGGATAGGGTTCATGTTGTTTCTTCCTTTTTGACAGTGTGGCAGGTTTCAGACGACCTGCGGCTCAGTATGGCGAAAGTATGCCGTTTTGACGCAGGTGAGGCAAGGGCGGCGTCTGCCGAGATGTCGTCATGTCTTTGTAAACAATATTTTTTATGGTTATAGAACCATTTTCCGTTAAGCCTGCATCTCTTGTTTGCCGAAGGTGGAAAATTGTCCGTTATTATCTTGTAGTTGCAAGTAGCTGCAAATCATTCTCTTGCCATTTGAATTGGAATGATATATATTTTAAAAAAATATTTCATAAAATAACGAAACCCGATGGTTTGTTTTCAAACAGATTTGGTGGGTTTTCAATCTCACAAACCTCCGCTTCCATCCCATATCCGTTTTCAAACCTATCCAATCCACTTTGTTTAAATAAAGGCGATCCGAAGGTCGTCTGAAACTGTATGAAGGATATTCACATGAGCGAAACACAAGAGCTGACTTTTGCCAAACGGCTGAAAGAGCAGACTACAACTATTCACGATAGCGTGGACAACTTGGTTATGTCTGTCGAGCCGTTTTCCAATAAAGAGAACTACATCAAATTTTTGAAACTGCAATCCGTGTTCCACAAAGCGGTCGATCATATCTATAAAGACCCCGAGTTGAACAAAGCCATTCCCGAGCTGGAATACATGGCGCGTTACGATGCGGTAACGCAAGACTTGGCGGATTTGGGCGACAAACCTTACGAATACGGCAAACCGCTGCCGCATGAAACCGGCAATAAAGCCATCGGTTGGCTGTATTGCGCCGAAGGTTCTAATTTGGGCGCGGCATTTTTGTTTAAACACGCGCAAAAGCTGGATTACACCGGCGAACACGGCGCGCGCCACCTCGCTCCCCATCCGAACGGCCGCGGCAAACATTGGCGTGCTTTTGTCGAGCATCTGAATGCTTTGGGTTTAAGCCCTGAAGCTGAAGCCGAAGCGATTCAAGGTGCAAAAGATGCATTTGCGTTCTACAAAGTTGTTCTGCGCGAAACATTTGACCTGCCTGCAGGTGCGGAAGCTCCGGAAGGCTTTGTTCCGCATCGTCATTAATGGTTTGACGATATAAGTAGAGGTCGTCTGAAACACATCTGTATGCACGGATTCATAAATTCCGTTTTCAGACGACCTTCATACTGATACAAGTTTAGTACCGTTTGGTTATCCGCATTTGCGGTATATTTTAATTGGTTTGATGTAAATAATTATCAAATATTTTATCACCATCATTCCAAAATACCATTATCACATTCAGGAGTTTGACCATGAAGGAATCATTTAAATTAAGTATGTTGGCGATTGCCTGCAGCATCGCATTGAGTGCATGCGGTTCAAGCGGTGGTGGCACGCCGTCTGCACAGCCTGCACCGACCCCGCAACGGCCAGGCAATAATTCCGGCTCGGGCGGAGGAGGTGATTCAAAACAAACTGAAGACGCTAAGAAAGCCGAAGAAGCCAAGAAAGCTGAAGAAGCCAAGAAAGCTGAAGAAGCCAAGAAAGCTGAAGAAGCCAAGAAAGCTGAAGAAGCCAAGAAAGCTGAAGAAGCCAAGAAAGCTGAAGAAGCCAAGAAAGCTGAAGAAGCCAAGAAAGCTGAAGAAGCCAAGAAAGCTGAAGAAGCCAAGAAAGCTGAAGAAGCCAAGAAAGCTGAAGAAGCCAAGAAAGCTGAAGACGCTAAGAAAGCCAATGAGGCCAATTCAGGTCAAGGTTTTGGCGGTGAAGGCAAAGTAATGAGCAAGGCTTTGGATGGCGGTGTCTTGGTAGCGAAAAAGCGTGAAACCGGCGATTTGGAATATGCCAAAACCGAAGCTCCGACTGCTTCGGATAAAAACAGCGTCGTACTTGATGGTGTCGCCATTAATACCAAAGACGTTAAAGCAGGTGAGTTCACGTTGGGCGAAAGAAGTACGAACGGCGGTAAAGCCGATGCAGCACAATATGCGGTACACAGCGGCGACCTGCTGCCTGACGTTCGTTACGGCGGTGTTGCCGATGTCAGCGATCTGCGTGATGTGAAACAGGCGTTGTTTGTCCAAGGCACGCCATCAGGCAGCGATACCGTTGCAGCCCAAAGAGGGGATGCAACCTATAAAGGCATCGGCCTGCATTTCCAAAACGGACTGCCGATCAATACAAGAGGTCTGCAAGAAATTTTTGAAACCGGTTCGCAAGCCAAGCTGGCCAATCTGTATTCTGCCGCCAAAGCAACCGATGTTACTGCAAGAGTCAATTTCGACCAAAAAACCATCAATGTCGGCATCAACCGCTATTCCGATCAAACGGTTGGCGGTGGTAGCGGTGGCGATAGGATTGCAGGTGTCGTCAAATCCAATGCGCGCGATATGGCGGAAAATCTGTCTTTCAATGGCGATCTGCACGGCAACACCTTCTCCAACAAGCAAGGTACGATGCAAGGCGGATTCTTTGGTGCGAAGGCAGACCAACTTGCCGGTACATATAGTGCGGCAGGCAAAAACCAACGTAATGAAGACGTAGTGGCGCGCGGTGTGTTTGGTGCAAAACGCCAAGATGCAGCAGCTCAAGCAGGCGGACAGCCTGATGCGCCGGTTGCCAAACCTGATGCGCCTGTAACTCAGCCTAAAGTTGACGCTGCCGCAGCCGAATTGAAAAAAGGCGAAACAGGTGAGCAATACGTCTTATCGAATATCGCCGATTTGACCAAAGTCGTCATCAACGGTACGGCAATCGCTTTGGCACCTGTTACCAACAAGCTCTATCGAACTGAATTGGGTTCGGACTACAAGTCGTTTGTTGCTTCAGGCAATTTGAGCAATGTTGTCTTCGGTGCGGCAAAACTTGCCGATAATGCCTACTCCTTGTTTGTTCAAGGGGTAATGAGTGCCTCTCTGCCGTCCGGTACGGCTAAATACGCAGGCGATGTGTTGAATTTCCGTGCCCGTAACTTGGATGATAAGGAAAACTGGGTGGATGCCGGCAACACCTACCGTACCACCGGTTCATTTACCGCCGATGTTAACTTCGATACTAAAACCATCGCAGGTAAGATTAATAGTGGAGATAGATCGTATATGAATGAACGAGCCTTTACCGCAGATATTGCAGGCAGCAGCTTTAACGGTAAATGGACTTCAGATGCACAAGGCTCTGTAACCGGCGGATTCTACGGTGACAAAGCTGCCGAAATGGCTGGGCGATACAGTTATCATGACAAAGAAGATAAAAGTAACAATGCCTTCGGTGTATTCGGCGGTAAAAAACAATAACCGTCTGTTTAAGCTGAAAACAAACCGCCTGAAAAGGCGGTTTGTTTTTGAGTGGGTAGGATTTTCAGACGACCTTTTACGGTAACAACAATCTGGGCAATCTACCCGCTAAAAGGTCGTCTGAAAACCTTGAGTCTTATTTTTAGATAATCTTTCGTTTAATAATTTAGATTGCCATTCGGAAAACTGGGAATCTCCCCTTTTTTGCCCGCGTTTCAAGTGTCTTTGATAGGCGGCAACATAGTCTGCCTTGGGTAGTCCTACTAGGACGCCGATATGGGCTGCGGCGGATTTTGCCAAAGGTTCGAGCGTGTAGCCGCCTTCTAGTACGGAGACGATTTTGCCTGGGCAGCTTGATGCGGCTTGGATGATTTTGTGGGTCAACCAGGCGAAATCGGCTTCGTGCAGGTTCAGACGACCTGTTTCGTCTTGTTTGTGTCCGTCGAAACCTGCGGACAGTAAGACCAGTTCGGGTTTGAATGCGGTCAGTTTGTTCAACCATTTTTCGCGTACGGTAGTGCGGAAGACGCGGCTGCCGGTATTGGACGCGAAAGGCAGGTGCAACATATTGGTGCCGTTGGCGGAATGGTTGGTTTCGGGAAATGGGAAGAGGTCGGTTTCAAAAAGGTTCATAAACAGGACGCGCGGATCGTCTTTGAAGATTTCTGCTGTGCCGTCGCCGTAATGGACGTCAAAGTCGATGACGGCGATGCGTTGGAGTCGATATTCGGCGATGGCATGCATGACACCTGTTGCGACATTGTTTAATAGGCAGAAACCGCCGGCTTTATCGCTGTGTGCATGGTGTCCGGGTGGGCGGATGGCGCAAAAGGCGTGCCATGCTTTCTTATTCATCACCATATCTACCGCCTGAACGACAGCCCCTGCGGCGTAACGGGCGGCTTTGAGCGAACCATGGCTCATGACGGTATCGTCGTCGATGCGGTAGATTTTGTCCGGTTGGGGCTGGCAGGCTTCGAGCGAGCGCAGATATTTGCGCGGGTGAACCAAGGCGAGGCGGGTATCGCTGATTTCTTCGGCTTCGGCAGTTTGAAGATGCCGCCAAATATCCTGACGTTTGAGCTCCGCCTCGATAACGGCAGTGCGTTCGGGCGAGTCGGGATGACCTGTGCCGGGTTGGTGTTGCGCAAAAACGGGATGAGAAATCCAGACCGTACGCGCATTTTTACCCAAGAGGCGGCGTAGGCGCGTACGCAGTCGTCGAATGAGTTTTTTCATGAGGAAAAGGGCGCGGGGCTTGTCGTTGGTAGGAAGGAATCAGGTTTTAAATGTCGTTGAAAATTCATTTTCAGACGACCTGACATGATAAATATGGTTAATAAATAGGGAAAGGCTTGGAAATTTTTCAGACGACCTTTAGAATAGCTTAATTTTGCGGTCGTACCAATGCTTTTTTCTGCCGCAAGCGGTGTTTTACTTAATTTTAATCTCTTAGAAAACGGACAAATTATGAATCAAACTGTGGCCCAATTTGCCCCTTTAGTGCTGATTATGGTGGTGTTCTACTTCCTGATCATGCGTCCTCAACAAAAGAAATTCAAAGCACACCAAGCCATGCTTGCTGCTTTGAAAGTCGGCGATAAAGTTGTTTTGGCAGCAGGTTTCAAAGGCCGCGTTACCAAAGTCGGCGAACAGTTTTTCACTGTGGACATCGGTCAAGGTGCAAAAATCGAAGTCGAAGTGGAACGTAACGCGATTGCCGCCAAAGCCGAGTAATCCGTATTTTCGCCAAGAGCCGCCTCGGAAAGCTGAGCGCGGCTGTTTGTCTTCATAATAAATCGAAGGTTTACCATGAACCGTTATCCTTTATGGAAATACCTGCTGATTGCGTGCTCGATTTTGGTTGCCGTAGTGTATTCGCTGCCCAACCTTTTCGGTGAAACGCCCGCAGTGCAGGTATCAACCAACCGACAAGCCATCGTTATCAACGAACAGACCCAGTCCAAAGTGGATGCCGCGCTGAAGCAGGCAGGTATTCAGACCGACGGGATGTTTGTTACAAACAACTCGCTGAAAGTGCGTTTCAAAGATACCGAAACCCAGCTTAAAGCCCGCGATGTCATCGAAAACACTTTGGGCGATGGCTATATTACTGCGCTCAACCTGCTCGCGGACAGCCCCGAATGGATGGCCAAAATCGGAGCAAATCCGATGTTCTTGGGTTTGGACTTGCGCGGCGGCGTGCATTTCACTATGCAGGTGGACATGAAAGCTGCGATGCAGAAAACGTTTGAACGTTATTCGGGCGACATCCGTCGCGAAATGCGCCGTGAAAAAATCCGTACCGGTACCGTCCGTCAGATTGAAAACGGTCTGATTGTCCCGATGCAGGACGCTGCCGACGTACAAAAAGCCATGCCTAAGCTGCGTCAGCTTTTCCCTGAGGCAAATTTGAACGCTGATGGCAATAACATCACGCTGACATTATCCGAAGAAGCGATTAACAAAGTACGCTCTGATGCGGTGAAACAAAACATCACCACTTTGCATAATCGTGTCAACGAGCTGGGCGTGGCTGAACCTGTCATCCAGCAATCCGGCCTCGACCGCATTGTCGTGCAGTTGCCGGGTGTACAAGATACAGCCAAAGCAAAAGACATCATTGGCCGTACCGCGACTTTGGAAGTGCGCATGGTGGAAGACGACCCTGTCAAAGTGCGCGAAGCTTTGGAAGGCAATGTTCCGAGCGGTTTCGAGCTGTTGACCAGTAGTGGTGATCACCCCGAAAGCCTATTGATTAACAAGCAGGTTGAATTGACAGGCGACAATATCAATGACGCGCAACCCAGTTTCGATCAAATGGGCGCACCTGCCGTCAGCCTGAGCTTGGATAGCGCAGGCGGCAGTATTTTTGGTGAATTGACCGCCGCCAACGTCGGCAAACGCATGGCGATGGTGTTGATTGACCAAGGTAAATCCGAAGTGGTTACCGCACCGGTTATCCGCTCAGCTATTACCGGCGGACGCGTGGAAATTTCCGGCAGCATGACGCAGGCGGAGGCCAATGATACCTCTTTGTTGCTGCGTGCCGGTTCGCTCGCTGCGCCGATGCAAATCGTGGAAGAGCGCACCATCGGCCCGTCTTTGGGTAAAGAAAACATTGAAAAAGGTTTCAATTCCACCTTGTGGGGCTTTGCCGCCGTTGCCTTGTTTATGGTGGTTTACTACCGCTTGATGGGCTTTTTCTCGACCATCGCCCTGAGTACCAACATCCTGTTTTTGGTCGGTATTTTGTCTGCCATGCAAGCAACGCTGACGCTGCCCGGTATTGCCGCATTGGCGTTAACATTGGGTATGGCGATTGACTCGAACGTATTGATTAACGAACGTATCCGCGAAGAATTGCGCGAAGGCGTGCCGCCTCAACAGGCAATCAACCTCGGTTTCCAACACGCATGGGCAACCATTGTAGACTCCAACCTGACTTCACTGATTGCCGGTATCGCCCTCTTGGTATTCGGTTCCGGTCCGGTCCGCGGTTTTGCCGTCGTACACTGTCTGGGTATCCTGACTTCGATGTACTCATCCGTCGTCGTCTTCCGCGCCTTGGTTAACTTATGGTACGGACGTCGCCGCAAATTGCAGAACATTTCCATCGGCGCAGTATGGAAGCCTAAAGCCGAAACTGCGGCTGGCAAGGAGTAAGACATGGAACTCTTTAAAATCAAACGCGACATCCCATTTATGAGCTACGGCAAACTGACGACCTTTATTTCGTTGGTAACCTTTATTGCCGCCGTATTCTTCCTCGTTACCAAAGGTTTGAACTTCTCCGTCGAATTTACCGGCGGTACTGTGATGGAAGTGCAATATCAGCAGGGCGTGGACGTCAATAAAACCCGTGAAAAACTCGATACCCTGAAAATGGGCGATGTTCAAGTTCAGGCGTTGGGTACGAACAAACACATCATGATTCGTCTGCCCAACAAAGAAGGTGTAACTTCAGCGCAGCTTTCCAATCAGGTTATGGACTTGCTGAAAAAAGAGCAGCCTGACGTTACCCTGCGCCAAGTCGAATTCATCGGTCCGCAGGTGGGCGAAGAATTGGTAACCAACGGTCTGATGGCACTGGGTTTCGTCGTGGCGGGTATCATCGTTTACCTGTCGATGCGCTTTGAATGGCGTTTCGCCGTATCCGCCATCATCGCGAATATGCACGACATCGTGATTATTTTAGGCTGCTTCGCCTTCTTCCAATGGGAGTTCTCACTGACCGTGTTAGCGGGTATCCTTGCCGTATTGGGTTATTCCGTGAACGAATCCGTCGTCGTCTTCGACCGTATTCGCGAGAACTTCCGCAAGCCGAGTATGCGCGGACACACCGTTCCGCAAGTCATCGACAATGCGATTACCGCCACCATGAGCCG
Organism: Neisseria sicca; assembly: GCF_017753665.1. Classification (NCBI taxonomy): domain Bacteria; kingdom Pseudomonadati; phylum Pseudomonadota; class Betaproteobacteria; order Neisseriales; family Neisseriaceae; genus Neisseria; species Neisseria sicca. The sequence continues at coordinate 1,558,160 of NZ_CP072524.1, read as the reverse complement.
TACCATCATCACCCACGGCTCGACCGAAGCAATGGTCGTTTCCATGCTGGTGTTCGGCGGCGCGGCGTTGCACGGTTTCTCAATGGCATTGACCATCGGCATTGTGTTCGGTATTTACTCTTCGGTATTGGTAGCCAGCCCGCTCTTGCTGATGTTCGGTCTGAGCCGCGACAATATCGCGAAGGAAGTGAAGAAGAAAGAAGAAGTCGTGGTCTGATTTTTTCATGATCGCGATTTGAAGAGGTCGTCTGAAAACTTGGCAACAGGTTTTCAGACGACCTCTTTATTTTGGGCAGTTGATTTGATAGTTGTGATGCAAATATGGCAGTATTGTTTTGACTGTATGGAAAGGAACACACTTTTCTTGTTTCAGATAGAGGAAGGGAAAGATTGGATTAAAGAGAAGGATTCTTTGAAAGTAATCGACTGTATAAGACGGACACTTCTATGCTGCTCTTGGTAATGAATTACACAAAATGCAAAAAGGTCGTCTGAAAATTTTCAGACGACCTCAGATTAACTTCTACGGTTAGAGTTAGAAATTAACGTTTTGCTTTTCCGGCAGATTTTTTAGGAGCCGGTTTGCCTGCTTTGGCAGGGGCGTTGGCAGCGGAGCAGTATTTCGCAACGATTTGATCCACGACTTCTTCTTTGCCGTTAACGGTTGTTTTCCCGCGTACGGTCAGCATATTGCCGTCCACTTTGTCGATATTGCCCAAATTGGCACGACCTGCCACCCATGCGACGTTTTCACCCCAGAAGGCATTAATATCGTCGCTGGAGCCGACGACGCGGAACAGGTTGGGGGTCAGTTCGTTTTTGTATTTCACTTGTGCTGCAACAGGTTCGTTGCCTTTGAAGCCGTACATAACGCTCAATGGGTCTTGACCGTTTTGACCGCAGCGGTAGTGTACCTCTTTGGTGCTGTCGATAGCGTCCACTTTCATGGTTTGAGGAGTGAAAGGTTGGTTTTGTTGCGCTGCTTGTTGCGGAGCAGGAGCAGGTTGCGCAGCAGGTTTTCCTTTGGAAGAGCTGGAACATGCGGACAGCGCGGCAGCGGCAATAACGGCAGAAATCAGTAACTTGGTATTTTTATTCATCGGTTTACTCCATATGAATTATTGATAAAAGTGGTGCTAAACGTTAACACAATAGCAGAGATAACATACTTTGTCTTTGGTTTAGACAAATCTTTAATAAAAGCATCAAACGGAAAAGTAAATTTACTTTTGAAAGGACATCTAAATATTTTACCCTTATATAGTTGCGGGTTTTGCTATTTCGCTCAATATGAAATGGCAAGGTCGAAAAATCGGCGATGTAATGTTTCAGCAGTTTGCGCTTTTCCCCTATCAAGAGAATAATGACCTCCATCTATCATCTATACATACGAGGGCAGGCATGAACTCTTTTGTATCATTGTTAAACCATCCTGATATTTCTTTTTCCCCGATTCCAGACAGTATCAAAGTCGATAATCCGGCGACGGGCGAGACTTTGGCGTTTGTCCGCACGACTCGTTCAGACGAACTCAAGCTGCTGATTCAAAAGGCGGAAGCCGCACAAAAATTATGGACGGCAAAAACTGCGTTAGAGCGCGCCGATGTGTTGTGGCGTTGGTATTTCTTAATTAAGGAAAACAAAGAAGAACTGGCACGCATCATGACGATGGAACAGGGCAAAAGCCTGACCGAGGCGCGTGGCGAGATGGATTATGCGGCTTCGTTTGTGCGCTGGTTTGCCGAAGAGGCGCGGCGGATTGACGGCGATGTGCTGACAAGCGTGAAAGCGTCGCAAAAACTGGTCGTGTTGAAACAGCCAATCGGCGTTACCGCCGCGATTACGCCGTGGAACTTCCCATCTGCGATGATTGCGCGCAAGGCTGCACCTGCTTTGGCGGTGGGCTGCGCGATGATAGTCAAACCTGCGTCGCTCACGCCTCTGAGCGCGTATGCGCTGGCCTTGCTGGCTTACGAAGCTGGTGTGCCGCAGGACTTGCTTCCCGTCGTCAGCGGTCGCGCTTCGGAAATCAGCCATGAATTTGCCACGAACCCGACTGTGCGCAAAATCAGCTTCACCGGTTCGACCGAAGTCGGCGCGAAAATTTTTGCCGACAGCGCGGCGGACATTAAAAAACTGAGTTTGGAGCTGGGTGGCAACGCGCCGTTTATCGTGTTTGACGATGCCGATTTGGACAAAGCCGTCGAAGGCGCGCTGGCCAGCAAGTTTCGCAACAGCGGTCAGACCTGCGTCTGCACCAACCGCGTTTACACTCAATCAGGAATTTACGAAGAATTTTGCCGCAAATTAAGTGAAAAAGTAGCCGCGCTCAAATTGGGCAACGGCTTGGATGAAGGCGTCAACCAAGGGCCGCTGATTGAGGAAAAAGCGGTGGAAAAAGTCGAGCAGCACATCGCCGACGCGCTCTCCAAAGGCGCGGTCTGCCTGACCGGCGGCAAACGCAGCGCGTTGGGCGGAACGTTTTTCCAACCGACCGTTTTAAGCGGCGTAACGGAGCAAATGGCGGTGGCGCGCGAAGAAACCTTCGGGCCGTTGTGTCCCGTGTTCCGCTTTGAAACCGAAGCCGAAGTCATCGCGGCCGCCAACGATACGGAATACGGTTTGGCGGCTTACCTCTTTACCTCCGACACCGCCCGCCAGTGGCGCGTCGGCGAAGCCTTGGAATACGGCATGGTCGGCATCAATACGGGCTTAATCAGCAATGAAGCGGCACCGTTCGGTGGCGTAAAACGCAGTGGGCTGGGACGCGAAGGCAGCAAATACGGTGCGGACGAATATTTGGAATTGAAATATTTGTGTATCGATGTGGCGGATTAAGTTTGCTACTAGAAGCAACAAGTCGTCTGAAAAGCAAATTTCATTGAAATCTTGTTTTCAGACGACTTTTTTTCATACTATAGTCAAACAAAACAAAAAATACCCAACAAAGCCTGCTCAAAAGACAAACAGCCGGACATCACTTTTCTCAGGTGCCGTTTGATATTCGCCCACACCTTTTCTATCGGGTTCAACTCAGGCGAATATGGCGGCAGCGGCAGAATGATATGTCCTGCCCTCTGCGCCATTTCACGCAGTACCGCCATCCTGTGAAAACGGGCGTTATCCATAATAATGACCGAAGGCTCTTTAAGTTCCTTCAACAGAAACTGCCCAAACCACGCTTCAAACAAGCTGCTGTCCATCGTGCCTTTGTAAATCATCGGTGCGACCAACTCTCTATCCCCACGGGCGGCAACCAATGACATTCTTTCATAGCGCTTGCCGGAAATCCGCGCTTTGACAATCTGTCCCCTCAAGGCATAGGCATACGGGCGGTAATAGAAAGTATCAAAACCCGTTTCGTCCAAGTAAACCTTTGGCATTTCTGAATATTGTTCCAGCTGTTTTTGGTAGGCGGTTACTTTTTGGAGGTCTTGTTCTTTGTAGACGGTTGTCTTTTTTTACGCGTGATCTTGAGTGTTTTGAGCAGGTAGCCGACATTGGATGCGGTGCAGCCCAAGTGCTGTGCTATTTCGTATTGATAGGCATCGGGATGTTCTGCCACATAGCGTCGCAGTTCTTCTTTGTCGATACGTTCCGAATTGCCGCCTTTGGTGCGGTGTTGCAGCGAACCTGTTTCCTTTTTAAGGGCAATCCATTGGTAAAGGGTTCGGTTGGTAATGCGGAAGGTGCGTGCGGTTTGGCTGATGTTGCCGTGCTGTTCGTAGTGGTCTAATGCTTTTTGACGGAAATCGATAGAGTAGGCCATAAAACGGGAACGGGTAAGGTGTGGAGTTAAGGGAGAGAATTATATACTTTTTGTTTTGGTTAACTATATCCCGCCAGCCATAGCGATACCGTATAAATCACCAGTCCGACCAGTCCGCCGACGAGCGTTCCGTTGATGCGGATATATTGCAAATCCTTGCCCACGCTCAATTCCAGTTTTTCCACCATCAGGCGGCTGTCCCAGCCTTTGACTTTGTCCGCGACAAATAAAGCGGCTTTATCTTTATAACGCATCACAAAATCCCGAACCAAAAGCGAAATCCGTATATCCGCCCGCCGCATAAATTGCGGGTATGCCTGAGCTTGCGAACGCATATGATTCAGCAGCTTTTCCAGTTGCGCTTGGCACAAAGAGTCTTGTTTTTCCACATCTTCCCGCGCCCAGTCTAAAATGCCGCACCATAAGGTCATGATTTGACGTTGCAGGGCGGGCGATTGCGCGAGCTGTTTTTTGAATTTGTCCAGGCGGCGGTGCCACAGGCGCGATGTGGTCAGGCGTTCGGTCAGTTCGTCGTATTGCACCAAGAATTGTCGGCGCAGCGCGTTGTCCTGCTTGTCCGCAGTTGCCAAATAGCCGTCTATCCATGCCAACGCTTTTTCTGCCGCCCAATCATCGACTTTTTCCACCAAGGTCGATTTCACCGCCGCTTTGAGCCTGTCCCACGTTCCGGGATTGCCGCCTTCGATTTTCGCCGCCCACTCTCGCAGGTTCTGCTCCAACATTTCGCGGGTTTCCGGTGTTTTCAGCCAACGCCGAATCTGACGGAGCAGGCTTTCAAACGCTTTTTCGTGCATCCCTTGCGCTTTCAACAGCCGCAAACCGTCGGCAAGCGTGTTGCCGATTTGTTCGCCGCTGTAACGCTCTTCCAGCAGCATCGTTGTGAAACGCGCTGTCTGTTCCGGTTTGGCGATGGCAAGCAGCGTCGGAATCTGTTTGGAAAGCCACGGCAGCCAATGCGATTTCACGTCTTCGCCGTCCAACCATTTCAATAATTTATCGCTGGGCTGCGCTTGATAAATGCGCATGGCGATGGGTTTGCCCTGCAAAAAATTATGTTCGATAAACCGTCCCAGTTCATCGCCGATACGCGCCTGATTGCGCGGCAAAATTGCGGTATGGGGAATCGGCAGTCCGAGAGGTCGTCTGAAAAGCGCGGTGACGGCAAACCAGTCCGCCAGCGCACCCACCATCGCGGCTTCGGCAAACGCTTTGACAAATCCCAACCAAGGATATTGGCGCACATAAACGGCGGAGACTGCAAACAGCCCGCACGCAAGAAGCAGCAAGCCCGTCGCCCAACGTCTGCTTTTTGCCAACTTTTTGCGCGCTTCATTTAAGCGGACTTGTTCTGAAAGGGTGTGCATTTCTATTCCTGTCTTTTTTGTCTTTAGAGGATTGCGAATAGATTGATTACTTTTTAATCAGCTGAAAATATTCAATAGGTTTCAAAATATTATCCAAGTTTTCCACAGAATGCACACATCAATCCGAATGCGGGTTGTGGGCAATATTTTGTATTGCCTATTTTTTAATCATAATATTTTTATTTTGGAAAATCAAAAGGGAAGGAGAGTTGTTCACAGGCTGTTCACATGATTCTGTGGTATGGCTGTGTACAGGTTTTCAGACGACCTTTATGCCGTCCAGCCTGAAACCGAAACCCAAAGCCGCCACAAGGCCCAAGCCGCCACCGTCAACCCTGCCAACAGGCGGATGCTGCGTTTTTGCAAAAGCGTTTTCAACTGCGCCGCAAAGATACCCATCGCCAAAAGATTAGGCAGCGTGCCGAGTGCAAAAGCCAACATATATAAAGCGCCGTGAACCGCGCTGCCGCTGCCCAAGGCGTAAAGCGACGCGCTGTAAACCAGACCGCACGGCAGCCAGCCCCAGAGCACCCCTACGCCGAAACAGGCTGGGACGGAACGGATAGGCAAAAGCTTGTTTAAAAACGGATTCAGCCGCTTCCATATCGGTTTGCCGATGCGCTCGATACGCGTTGCCGCCGTCGAAATCCCCGCCAGATAAAGCCCTAAAAGCAACAGCAGGATGTTTGCCGCGATATACAGCCCCTGCTGCAACACGCGGGTGTCATCCAAAGAAATCCCTGCCTGCCCGATCAGACCGACTAGGAAGCCGATGAGGACATAGCTGCTTACACGTCCCAAGTTCAACAGAACAATCAATCCGAAACGGTTTAGGTTGGGTGGAAGCTGCAAGGCAAATGCGCTGCTTAACCCGCCGCACATTCCGACGCAGTGGCCGCCGCCGAAAAAACCGAGCAGAAACAGAGTGAGGAAGGTAAGGTTTTCGTCCATATCAGATATATTTGAAATTGTTATCAGGCTGTTTCGTATTGTATCAATAACGGAGGAATGAGGATAAGAAAGGATGGAATAGGGACGAATTATTGCGAATCCGTTTGGAAAGGTCGTCTGAAAATCGCTTTGCCTTGATTGGACGGCATCGGATTTTCAGACGACCTTTAGACTGCCCGATATTTATAAAGCTTTATTTTGAGGAAAATAATTTGATTTCATTTGAAAACAAAATGTTAAACAATTCGAATATTTCTGAACAGGATACCGAAGAAGCAAGTAAATGTTTGCATATTATCGAGATTCGGTTAAAATTATCAAAAACTATATAAATAATAATCAAAATCATTAAATATCATTCAATCTATTTGCGGCAAAACCTTTCCGAGGTCGTCCGAACATTTTCAGACGACGCTGTCTGACATTCCGCCACACAAGGAATCCGTTATGAAGCCAGTCAAAGTCAACACTCTTGCCGCCTGCATCGCCGCCATCGGTTTCTCTCCCATCATTTATGCTGCCGATAATACGCCGACCGTCATTCTCGATACCGTTACCGTCAAAGGCACACGCAATAAAGACGAAATCGGTAAAAACCGGGTTTATACCCGTGAAGTCGTCAATCTTTACAAGAGCAAAAACGAAGTCGAAACCTTCAAAGGCAACACCGTATCCGATCTTTTGAGCGGCATGTCCGGCGTGTACAGTGGCGACGCGCGCAACAGCGGCGCGCTGGATCCCAATATACGTGGCGTACAGGGACAGGGACGGATTCCCGTTACCATCGACGGCACGGAGCAGGCGATTACCGTCTGGCGCGGCTACGCAGGCGCAAATAACCGCAACTACGTCGACCCCAACATCATCAGCAGCGTTTCCATCGAAAAAGGCCCCTCGTTCAGCCGTGATATGAAAAGCGGCATAGGCGGCTCCGTCGCCTTGAAGACCATCGATGCCGACGATATTGTCCCCGAAGGGCAGAAATACGGATTTGAAGTGAAGGCGGAGGCTTCCAATAATTCCATTAAACAACGTGCCAATGTCTATGAAAAATCGGTCGATTATCGGACATTGGATGCGCCTGCTGTCGCACTTGGCGGTATTTGGCGGGCGATGTTGGACGATACCGACCGAATCGACCAGCGTTTCAACGGACGCAATAAATTTGGGAAGGATAAAGCCTACCGCATTGCCGCCGCCACCAAGCAGGACAATTTCGATGCCATGCTTGCCTATGCCTACCGCAGTAAAGGCAATTATTTTTCCGGTAAAAAAGGGGCGGAGCGCTACGGCTATATCGGTCCTTGGACAATGGAAACGGTAAATGAATTAAACAGGCGGATTGCAGATGCCGCTGCAAGAGGCGAAAAATTTTACGGTAGTGAAAATATGTTAGGTTCACCTGACATTGCCAAGATCGGACTTTTTTATCATCCGGGCGGAGAGGTAACCAATACTTCGCTCGAAACCAAATCATGGGTAGGTAAAACCACCTTCCGTCTGCCGAACCATCAGACTCTTAAATTCGGCCTACGCCATACTGATGCGATTTTTGGCGAAATCATGCCTTCCCGCGTTATCGGTCCGATTTATGCCACGCCGGAAAACTTGAATAAGATTGCAGAATGGCCGAGGGCATGGGTCAAGCAGCGTTCCTACAATATCGATTATGCGTGGAAGCCCGAGGGCAGCCGCTGGATAGATTTGAACGCATCATTGTGGACGACCCGTACCAAATCCAAAACCAATACAGCAGGCGGTTCGCCCGGCGATGCCGTGTATCAAGACAGGGTAGATAATCTGTCTTCATGGAAAACTACTATGAATCGATGGCATACCTATGACGAAGAAACCAAGAGAATAATTGAAGAAGCAGGTTACACAAAAAAACCGGATGTCGTCGAACAGCTTCCGAATACAAACGGACGCTTCAATACCATAGAGGGCAATGCCTACTATGCCAACAATACCCGCAACGGTTTCAATTTTTCCAACCGTATGAAATTGCACGATAAGCTGACGCTGACCTTAATGGGTGATTTCCAAAATGAAAAATTGAGATCCCGTAATGAGTTTGCCGAAGAGTTGCGTAATGAGGGAAGGGACAAATACCCCGAAGAAGTGGAAGAAGACAAGATCCGAGCCAATTATGAGTTGACCAATTTCGGAGAACCGCGCAACGGTAGGCGTAGGGAATGGAATTTCGGTTTCAATTTCCGGTATCAGCCGCTGAACTGGCTGACACTGACGGCAGGTGCGCGCTATACCAACTTCAAAATACAAGATAACAGTGAGCGTTTGAAAACGGGAATAGACAGTTGGGGGCAGCCTTTGATGATGAATCGTGGGATGGCTTACAAGCTGACACGTGTGGCTACCGAGCAGGAATATCGTGATTATCTGAATGCGGTTAACAATGACGAATTCAATGCGGCAAGAGACCGTGTCGTAATAGATGAAAGAGGGGTGGCAATATTAAATCCCACTCCCCAGGATGATGAAAACAGACCAAGGCTGGACAAGCTGGAATACTATTGGCTTAAGGACGATAAAGGCCGTTTGAATCCGAGTACAAATCCGATTTTCTCTACACCTGGTTTGGTTACACCTGCGGTTAACCCCGCATACGATCCAAATAACCCTGACAGTCCCCGTATGGTGTTGCCATATAAAATGCTTGATGGGGATAATTATCTGACTCCGATTACACCTGCGGAGTTGCAGCGCGCCCGAAAACAGGGCGGTAGCGGGTGGGCTCCAGCTTTTTCCGCGACCGTCAATTTTACCGATTATGCCCGCGCCTATCTGCGCTATACCGAAACCCTGCGCTTTCCCAGCATTTTTGAGGGGACATACGGCTTCTCGACAGCGGCAGGCTCATTCGCCCGTTACGGCTACGGCTGGAAGCCCGAACACGCAAAAAACTGGGAGATCGGCTATATTCATGATTTGACAGGGTTGTTTCCGAAAATGAAAAGTGCGGATTTCCGCATCAACTACTTCCACAACAAAACAAAAAACGTCATCGACCGCGACTACAATCTCGAGTTTGAGCAGTTCGACAAATTATTGAGGACAGGCGTGGAATTGCAGACGCGTTTCGATACTGGAAAATTTTTTGGCGGATTGGGCGTGCTGAGGACATTGAAAAACTGGATGTGTGATGATTCTTATGCATACAGGGATATTGATGTTGTAACAAAATATCTTCAAGAAGGAAAATTAATCAAACATCCAACCTGTAATCATGGCAGCATCACTGACGGTTATCTTGCTACGGCGATTCAACCCCGCTGGTCTATCGATGCAGATTTGGGCGGGCGATTCTTTAGCAATAAACTGGAAAGCGGCGTCCGTTTCCATTTCCACAGTAGGGTTTATCAAAACCGCAGGGCGATTTTTCAGGCATATCACGACCAAGCAGGTAATGGAAAACAGGCAGACCCCGACTATATGAGATGGCAGCCTGTCGCTACATGGGATGCCTATCTGCGCTACAAAATCGGCAAGAACCTAACCGCCGAACTGGTTGGAACGAATTTGGGCAATCGCTATTATCTTGACCCAATCAATCCTACCCATATGCCCGCGCCGGGTAGAACCATCAGAATAGGGATTACAGGCAAGTTCTAATATAAAAAGGAACTATTATCATTACGAATATTTATGGTATGATAGTTATGCCTGAGAAAGAAATCTTCCATATAGTTTATTTGGTGATTCTTTTTTGGGAGAATTTTCAATTATTTGACAAAGGATTTAAAAATGAAAATGAATTCATTTGCAATTGCTATCTTTGCATTGTCTTCTGTTTCTGTTGCGTATGCTGCTAATCCGGCAAGTGGTAAAACTGTTGCGAATAATGCAGCAAATGTACGTCATCTGGAAACAACAGTAGAAAATTCGGGTAAATATGTCGGTAAGGCTGCTATCAATATTGCCGATAATACTCTTAAGGATACAGTGAAGAAGAAATATGCGAACAATGAACCAGTATCATTTGAGCAAATTAACGCGGTTCGCAACAATCCTATGGTTAAATTGTTCTATCCTACGATTGTTACTAAGGATAAAAATGGGGTAACGGTAGCAAACCTGTACCGTATGACTGGTGGCGCGTGGAATTATATCCCCATGCCTGACCATTCCCAATTAGGCCGTCTGACTTACGCTCAAGTCGGCAATTTAGATGTCTATTTCGGTGATTGGTCTAATGTTGCACCTGGTGCGGCTGTCGGTACAAAAGGTACGAATTACACCGCCTTCTATAGCGGCACGGGCCGAACCACCAATCTGCCGACCACGGGTACTGCCACTTATACGGTTAAGGGTATCAACCAATATCATACGCAAAATACAGCCCTCTTAAACGGTACGCTGAGAGCCGATTTCGGTAAGCGGACGCTGAACGGTGAAATGAAACGCGCAGGTTTGAATGTTGCCATCAACAATGCCACGATTAATACGGCGCAGGCTTCCTTCTTCGGTAAAGCTACGGCAAACAAAGTAGCCGGTACGACCCACGGTCATTTCTTCGGCAACCAAGGCGCGGCGATTGCTGGCGTGGCTGATTTTGGCCAAAACCATGCCTATAACACTGCCTTTGGCGGTACGAAAACCGGCAAATAATGAATCATAATGCGATAAGGCGGACGGTTTTTGTCGTTCCCCATTCCGTTCGCCTATAAAACACAAATCCGACACACAATGCACATCGTACAGGGCCGTTCGGAAATATCGGGCTTCGCAATGCGTTTAAGCCGGTATTTTCCGAATGGCCCGTGAGTTTGAAGGCGTGCTGTTTCGATGGGCTTGAGAAGCTCATTTTTCAGACGACCCGGCAGGGGCTTTCATGCAAATAAACAATGTTCTTGCCCGGTAAAGATGAAATATAAGTTTTTCTTTGAAAAGGTCGTCTGAAAAACAAAGCCGCCCGATACACAGGAAAGAATCTTATGAAACGCCTTTTGCTCCTTCCTTTTTTTATCAGCCTGCTGCCCCATGCGTTTGCCGACGACAGGGAAGACCGCTTCATGCAGCTCAAACAGGGAACGGAACTCCGCCGCGCGCAGCAGGAAAGGAACGAAGCGGACAATACGGCGATTGAGTTCGGCGCGGGAGAAGTGCAGGACGGCGAAGATTTGGCGTTGTCGCTGATGAAGGCGGTCAATGCGCAAAACGAGGAAGAAACGGCGCGGCTGTTAGACATTTACCGCCGTCAAGATGATTACGACCCCGATATAGTGCTGTTTGCCGAGGCCAATCAGGCGGTGTTCCGCGACGATTTGAAGGCCGCGCTGGCGAAATACCGCGAGCTTTACCGCAAAAATCCCGAATTTCTGCGCGGCCGCCTGGATTTGGCGCGGCTGCTGTTTATAGACAAACAAAACAAAGAATCGGCGGCATTGTTCGACGGTATTGATATTCCCGAAGTGCCCGCCGTCAATGAGAAAATCAAAGTGTTTGCCGACGCTTTGAAGAAACGCGATGCGTGGAGCGGTTCGGTTTCGTTCGGCGCGGGTTACAACACCAACTTAAACCAGTCGTCGGGCGCGACGGTTGTCCGCAATCAGACAAGCTGCGGTTTCGATTCCAACGGGCAGCCGATTCTGGACGGCGACGGAATGCTGTCCTGCCGCAACGAACAGCTTGACGCCTACGCGCCCGATGCGTTGAAAAACCGGATGTGGGTATATGAAGCCAACTTAAGCAGACGCATTTCGCTCAACGGCCACCACGGCCTGCAACTGGGCGGCTACGCATGGGGCCGGCTCTATCCCGGCAATAAAGAATACGGCGAACACAATATCAACGTCAGCCCCGCTTACAGTTTTCAGAGCAAAGACCATTCCTTCAGTGTCGGCCCGCAGGTGCAATACGAATGGTCGGGCGGCAAACTGCGCGACAGCAGCGCCGGCATCAGCACGGCATACAGCCGCACCTTTTCCGACCAAGCCTCGCTGGGCGTGCAGCTCGACCACAAATACGACCGCTACCGCGGCGAATTAAAACATTTCAACGGCCCGCAGACGCTTCTGTTCACCACCGCCATCTACGCCCTGCCGAAAGACTGGCTGGTATTCGGCGGCTACGACTACCTGCGCAAAAACAGTCGCGAAAAAGTGGATTCCTACCGCCGGCACGGCCTGCGCGCGGGTGTCAACAAACGTTTCGAATCCGGCATCGACGCCACCTTTCAGGCAATCTGGCGCAAAACAGCCTATCAGGACTACCATGCCTGGCTGGAAACCCGCCGCCGTGATTTCGAACGCACCTACCAGTTGGACATCAAATTCGACCACCCTTTCCTCCGCGGCATTACGCCCGTCTTAAGCATCAAGCACACCGACAACAAAAGCTCGTCCTGGTTGAACCGCTACAAACGCAATGAATTTACCGTCAAAGCAGAATACAGGTTTTGAGCCCTCGAGGTCGTCTGAAAACGAATTTTCAGACGACCTCGAAGGTTTGTGTTGCATAAGCGGCCAGCTAAGGAGTCGGTTTTGTAAGAGTGCTATTTTTATCCCGAATACACGTTATAATACGAACCTTGTTTTTAAACCGATTTGAGATTCTGTTTTCAGACGACCTTTAAGATAAAAGGTCGTCTGAAAACGTTTGTCCTGTCCATACGCATCCGCCGAACTATGATTCCATCCGATTTCATTGACGAGCTTCTGGCCAAAGTCGATATTGTCGATATTATCGACGAGCAGGTTCCGCTGAAGAAGGGCGGGGCGAACTATATGGCTTGTTGTCCGTTCCACAAGGAAAAGACGCCGTCGTTTTCGGTTAGTCCGACCAAGCAGTTTTATCATTGTTTCAGTTGCGGGGCGCATGGTTCGGCGATTGGTTTTGTGATGGAACATCAGGGGCTGTCGTTTCCAGAGGCGGTGCAGTTTCTTGCCGACCGCGTGGGCATGGTCGTGCCTAAAGTGCGCGGGCAGAACGATAATCCTGAAGTCCGTGCCGAACGTAAGAAAAAGCAGCAGACGCTGGAGGAAACGACGGCAGCGGCTGCGGATTTTTACGCGCAACAGTTGAAATTCAATCCGGCGGCGAAGGCGTATTTGGACAAACGCGGTTTGAGCGCGGAAGTCATTGCGCATTATGGTTTGGGCTACGCGCCCGACGGCTGGCAGCCTTTGGCGCAGGTGTTCCAACCGTACCCGAATACTGCGTTGGTGGATACGGGGATGGTGATTGACAATGAGGGGCGGCATTATGACCGATTCCGTCATCGGATTATGTTCCCCATCCGCAATCCGCGCGGGCAGGTGATTGGTTTTGGTGGCAGGGTGTTGGACGACTCGAAACCGAAATATTTGAACTCTCCTGATACGCCTTTGTTTGATAAGGGGAAAAACCTTTACGGTTTGTATGAAGGACGTGCTGCGGTCAAAGAAGCAGGGCGGATTTTGGTGGTCGAAGGTTATATGGATGTGGTCGCGCTGGCGCAGTTTGGCGTGGGCTACGGCGTAGCGGCTTTGGGTACGGCGACGACGGCGGAACACGTCAAAATCCTGATGCGGCAGGCGGACAGTATTTATTTCTGTTTCGACGGCGACAGCGCGGGACGGAAAGCGGCTTGGCGCGCGCTGGAAAACGCGTTGCCGCAGTTGAAAGACGACAAATCGCTGCATTTTTTGTTCTTACCCGAAGAACACGACCCCGACAGCTACATCCGCGCCTACGGAAAAGCGCAATTTGAAGATGCGCTGTTGAATCAAAGTAAGCCCTTGTCGGAATATTTCTGGGAACATCTTTCAGACGACCTCAATCTCAATACGCAGGAAGGTAAGGCGGAATTGGTGAAAACCAGTTCTCCGCTTTTGGCGCAAATTACCGCGCCGGCATTGGCTTATTTATTGAAACAACGACTGAGCGAGCTGGTCGGCATCGATCCCGACAATCTCGCCCAACTGCTCGGGCAGGAAGCGCCGAAGCGGCACGTCAAACAAAAAAGCTACAAACTGCCTCCGATTTCCGTCAAACAGCCGGTCATGCTGACGCTGGTGCAACGGCAAATCCGCAGCCTCTTGATAAATCCGGATTGGGCTGCATATATAGACCTGCCCGATTATTTGGCATTGGACGGCGATTTCGCCTGCCTTGCCAATCTTGCCGAAACCATTAAAAGCCATGCCGCCGTACCCGCTACCGCGCAGGTTTTAGAGTATATGCGCGGTTCTCCTTACGAAGAAACCGTGAACCAAATCTTCCAATCGACACTCTATTCTGAAGAAATGGAAGGCGGAGGCGAAGAAGACCGCGAAAACTTCCAAATCGGCATGAAGAAACTCCTTAACGAGTTAAAATACCAACAAATCGAAACTCTCAAGCAGAAAAGCCTGCAATCGGGTTTGAATGAAAATGAAAAAAAACTCTTGCTGTCGCTTTTGACGGCAAAGCAAAATTGAACGAACGGCAATCCCAGCCGAATCCAGCAACCTTCAGGCCGTCAGAAAAGCATTGTCCCAAGCTGCGAATATGATCCCGCAGAACACCCGTTCCAAAGAGCTTTCAGACGACCTCAGAGTTACAATCCAAAAGATTGACTTTAAATCGGTTGTAACTCTGTTCCGCCTTCAGGTGCATCATGCAAACCGTCGGCACACCATCAGATCAAGAAAGTAATCCATGTCTAAAGACCAAAATCACGAAGACTATCAAGAACAGGACGACAACCGTCCGCTGACCCTTGAAGAGCAGCGCGCCCGCCTGCGCCAGCTCATCATTATGGGTAAGGAACGCGGCTACATCACTTATTCCGAAATCAACGACGCCTTGCCCGACGATATGTCCGATGCGGATCAAATCGACAACATCGTTAGCATGATTTCCGGCTTGGGTATCCAAGTGACCGAGCAGGCGCCTGATGCGGAAGACATTTTGTTGAGCGACAACGCCGCCGCCGTAACCGACGACGATGCCGTTGCCGAAGCCGAAGCCGCCTTGTCCAGCGCGGACTCCGAGTTCGGCAGAACCACCGATCCCGTGCGTATGTATATGCGCGAAATGGGGCAGGTTGACCTGCTGACCCGCGAAGACGAAATCATCATCGCCAAAAAAATCGAAAACGCCCTGAAGAACATGGTGCAGGCGATTTCCGCCTGTCCGGGTTCTATCGCTGAAATCCTCGAGCTGATCGAGCAAATCCGCAAGGATGAAATCCGCGTGGACGAAGTGGTCGAAGCCATCATCGACCCGAACGAAGTGTTGCTCAACGAATTGGGCTTGGGACACTTGGAAAGCGCGTCAAACGACGACAATTCCGGCAGCAGCGACGAAGATGAAGAGGATGAAGACGAAGATGACGACGATTCCGGCAGCGATGCCGAAGCCATGTCCGCCGCCCATCTTGCCGAATTGAAGCAAAAAGTGCTGGATCATTTCGCCTTCATCGAAAGCGAATACGGCAAGATGATTAAAAAGCTGGAAAAACACGACAGCCGCCACCCCGATTATTTGGCACACCGCGACGCCATCGCCAACAAGCTCTTGGAAGTCCGCTTCGCCACCCGCCAAATCGAAAGCCTCAGCGGCAACCTTCGCAGCCGTGTCGAAAACATCCGCAAGCTTGAACGCGAAATCCGCGACATCTGCCTTGACCGCGTCCATATGGAACGCGACTACTTCATCCAAAACTTCCTGCCCGAAATCACCAACCTGAAATGGGTAGAAGAAGAAGTCGCCAAAGGCAGGGTCTGGAGCGACGCACTCGACCGCTTCCGCCACGCCATCCTCGAAAAACAAACCGAGTTGGCGAACATGGAAAAAGAAACCCGCATTTCCATCGAAGAGCTGAAAGACATCAATAAAAACATGGTGTCGAGTGAAAAAGAAACCGCAGCCGCCAAGCAGGAAATGATTCAGGCAAACTTGCGCCTGGTGATTTCCATCGCCAAAAAATACACCAACCGAGGTTTGCAGTTCCTTGATTTGATTCAAGAAGGCAACATCGGCTTGATGAAGGCGGTCGACAAGTTCGAATACCGCCGCGGCTACAAATTCTCCACCTACGCGACATGGTGGATCCGCCAAGCGATTACCCGCTCGATTGCCGACCAGGCGCGCACCATCCGTATTCCGGTGCACATGATTGAAACCATCAACAAGATGAACCGCATCTCCCGCCAGTATCTGCAAGAAACCGGCGAAGAGCCCGATTCCGCCAAACTCGCCGAGTTGATGGAAATGCCGGAAGACAAAATCCGCAAAATCATGAAAATCGCCAAAGAGCCGATTTCGATGGAAACCCCGATCGGCGACGACGACGATTCGCACTTGGGCGACTTCATCGAGGATGCCAACAACGTCGCCCCTGCAGACGCCGCGATGTACACCAGCCTGCACGAAGTCACCAAAGAAATCCTCGAAAGCCTGACACCGCGCGAAGCCAAAGTCCTGCGTATGCGTTTCGGTATCGACATGAATACCGACCACACGCTCGAAGAAGTCGGCAAACAGTTTGACGTAACCCGCGAACGTATCCGTCAAATCGAAGCCAAAGCCCTGCGCAAACTGCGTCATCCGACCCGCAGCGACCGCCTCAGAAGCTTCCTCGACAGCGAAGACAGCAAATTGTAAAATAAAAAACCGCAGGTTCCATACCTGCGGTTTTTTATGGGTAAGAGGTCGTCTGAAATAGTGATTGTACGTTTTCAGACGACCTTTTGTGTTCATTACACTATGCTTGCTTAAAACCCATAGCGTGGGCTTTGCCCGCGAATAATAGGGAAAGTTTCAGCAGTTTTTTTGCTTATTATCTTCAGTTCTTTTACTCATCATCTTCGTGGGCAAAGCCCACGCTACAAGACTATCATTCTTGAATGGGCTGGCAATCAAAACATGGTTGCAAAAAAGGTCGTCTGAAAACCGGTTTTCCTGTTTTGAACTGCACCCCAAAAGTTGGACATCCCCTCCAACTCACAAGGTGCAGTTTTTTTATGAGCAAATATACATTACACTTCAAATACCAAGCCGTACTCCACTACCTGCACATACGCAGCCAACAGCGTACCGCAGACCACTACGGCATTTCCCGAACCCACCTGCGGCGATGGATACGCGCCTATCAGGAAGGCGGCATCGGCGCACTCGAACATCCACAATCCAAAACCATGACCGACCACCGCAAAAACCCCTTCATCGCCGACAAACCCGACAACGAAAAAACACAGGCAGAGCTTATCGAAGAGTTGTGCTATATGCGCGCAAAGGTCGCCTACCTAAAGGAGTTGAAAGCCCTCAGCCAAAAGCGGACCGAAAAGGACAAAGCCAAACCGTCCAAGCACTGAGGGCGCAACACCCGCTCAAATACCTGCTGCACATCGCAAACCTGCCCAAAAGCAGCTTTTACTACTATCACCAAGACCGACCCGACCCCGATGAAGCCGACAAAGCCCTCCTTGTCGAAACCTACCGACGACATAAAGGACGCTACGGGCAAAGGCGCATTGCCGCAGCATTGGATTGGAACCGCAAAAAAGTGGCGCGGCTGATGAAGCAGCTAGGACTGAAAGCCCTCATACGGGCGAAAAAAGCCTACCGCCATCCCGCCATGGGCGAAATATCGGAACACCTCCTCAAACGCCGGTTCAAAGCCCAAAAGCCCAACGAAAAATGGCTGACCGACGTGACCGAACTCAAAGGGAGCGACGGCAAACTGTACCTCTCGCCAATCTTGGACTTGTTCAACCGAGAAATCGTCGCCTACGCCATGAGCCGCAATGCTAACAGCGAAATGGTGAAGGAAATGCTCGAAAAAGCCGCACCCCGTCTGACTGATAAGGGAACGATGCTGCATTCCGACCAGGGTGTGCTGTACCGTACGGCGGGGTATAGGGAATTGCTTGCGGAGCATTCCATGGTTCAAAGCATGTCGCGAAAGGCGAACTGCTGGGACAATGCGCCGATGGAAAGCTTCTTTGCGGTGTTGAAGACGGAGTGTTTCTATAACGCAGGAGAATTGACGGTGGACGAATTGATGAAGCAGATAGATGACTGAGACCTTTGCAAAAAAGCCCTTTCCCCGACAGCCGAAACCCAAACACAGGTTTTCGGCTGTTTCTGCCACTAATTGCTCCTGATTTTACCCAAATACCCCCTTAATCCTCCCCGGATACCTGATAATCAGGCATCCGGGCCGCCTTTTAGGCGGCAACAGGCACACTTAGCCTGTTAGCCGCTTTCAACAGGTTCAAACACATCGCCTTCAGATGGCTTTGCGCACTCACTTTAATCAGCCCAAAATAGGCTGCCCGGGCGTAGCGGAATTTACGGTGCAACGTACCAAAGCTCTGTTCGACCACATAACGGGTCTTCGACAAATACCGGTTACGTTTGGTTTGCGCTTCCGTCAGCGGACGGTTGCGGTGGGCTTTGCGCATAATGCCGTCCAGCAACCGATGTTCTTTCAGATGTTGCCGGTTTTCCGCACTGTCGTAGCCTTTGTCGGCATAGACGGTTGTGTCTTTGGCTATTCCTTCCAGCAAAGGCAACAGGTGGTTACACTCATGGGTATTGGCGGGGGTGATGTGCAGTTTCTCGATATAGCCTTCCTCATCGGTACGGGTATGTTGTTTGTAACCGAGTCTGTATAAACCGTTTTTCTTTGTCCAACGAGCATCTTTATCTTTACTCGGTGTGGTTTGGCTGCTGACTTGTCCTTCCTCGTCAACTTCTATGGCCTGACGCTGTTTGCTGCCGGCGGTTTGAATAATGGTGGCGTCAATGACGGCGGCGGATGCTTTCTCTATTTTTAGGCCTTTTGCGGTCAGTTGGCGGTTAATCAGTTCCAGCAATTCGGACAGGGTGTCGTCTTGCGCCAGCCAGTTGCGGTAGCGGCATAAGGTGCTGTAATCGGGGATGCTCAACTCGTCAAAACGGCAAAACAGGTTGAAGTCGATACGGGTGATGAGGCTGTGTTCGAGTTCGGGATCGGAGAGGCTGTGCCATTGTCCGAGCAGGACGGCTTTGAACATGGACAACAGGGGATAGGCGGGACGGCCGCGGTGGTCTCTAAGGTAACGGGTTCTTTGACGATTCAGGTACTGTTCGGTCGGCTGCCAATCAATCACCTGATCCAACTTCAATAGTGGGAAGCGGTCGATGTGTTTGGCAATCATGGCTTGTGCGGTTTGCCGGAAGAAGGTGCTCATGAGAAATCCCCTAAATGTCTTGGTGGGAATTTAGGGGATTTTGGGGAATTTTGCAAAGGTCTCGACTATATGGATTACTACAACCGGGAGCGTTGCAGTCTGAAATTGAAAAAGCTGAGTCCTGTCGCATACAGAACCCAGCTTACACAGAGCGCCTGAAAAGGCTTTTATGAGTGTCCAAGATTTGGGGACCAGTTCATTTTTCAGATGACCTTTCATTTGTTTTGACTCTTCAACCCAATTCTTTCAATTTCCGGCTCAAGATGCCGTGTACTTCCTGCGCCGTTTCATAGCGGTCTTCTTTGGCAGGAACCGGCTCCAGGAAATGCAGCTCCACTTTACTGGAAGGCTGGCTGATGATCATGCAGATGGATTGCCACAGGCTGGTATCGCCCACATAAGCCGCCTGAAGGTTGGGGCTTGAGCCGTCGGGATTGGGGTATCGGCAGAGCATGGGGATAATGGGAACACCTGCATCGTAGGCGGTTTGGAAAAAGCTGGGCTTGAACGGGAGGATTTCATAACCTTCCGTACTCGTCCCTTCCGGGAAAATGGTTACGGTATCGCCGTTTTTGAGAGCCTCGGTTACGGTGGCGATTTTAGCGGTATTGCCTTTGGTACCTTTATTGCGTGAAACGTACACGGTTTGCGCCTGCGTGGCGAGGTAGCCGACCACCGGCCATTTAGCGACATCGTCTTTCGCCACAAATCGACCCGGAAATGCGCCGTTAGCAGCCATGATGTCCAACCAAGAGATGTGGTTGCTGATTAACAACTGCGCCTGCCCTTCTTGAGGCAGCGTGCCGAAGGTCTCCAGCTTCATGCCGCAGGAAGCGAGGACGCGCAGCGACCAGATTTGGATGGCACGCAGTTTGCGCCGTTTACTGTAAAAGGGAAACAGGAAGAACATTTCCGCCATACCGTAAAGCAGGCAGATGCCGATACAGAGCAGGCGGAAAGTAAAACGTAGTTTGGCAATCATAGAGGTTGTGGTGTGTGTATATTGGTATAGGGTGAATTGCTAAAAATCGTTGATTTCACAATAGTTGAGGTCGTCTGAAAAGGTTTTCAGACGACCTTTTAGTCTTTATGGTTTAGGGGCGAAACGTTGGAGGTAACGGTCTGCCAGGCGGGTGATGTCCATCATGATGAGTACGTCGGCGCAGTTGAACGCTTCATCGACACAAGGCTCGCCGCAGAACCATGCGCCCGCATTGAGGTAGCCTTTAATCAACGGCGGGACATCAGGTTTGTCCGACGGGGTAATTTCGTCCCACTTGAGCGGATTGAGCGGCTTGACGCACCATTTTTCAGGCGCGAGGTATTTGGATTTCAGGGCATGATACAGACCCGCCGCATCGCTGCCGCCGTCGTGCATATCGATGCTGCCGCAGCCTATCATGAAGCGCAGGTTTTCGTCTTTCATGAATTTGACCAAACCCGACCACAAAAGCATGACCAAACCGCCGTTGCGGTAGTCGGGATGGGTGCAGGCGCGTCCGAGTTCGACGGTTTGCGGCAAGATGTCTTTCAAAGGGGACAAGTCAAATTCGTGTTCGCTATACCAGCCGCCGACTTTTTTGGCGGTTTCTTCGGTAATCAGACGATAGCAGCCGATGACGTCTCCGGTTGCGTCGTCAAAAGCCAAAAGGTGGTGGCAATGTTCGTCGTAAGGATCGACATCGCGACCGTCGTCGCTTTCGATTTCTGCACCCAGCTCTTGGGCGAATACTTGATAACGCAAGCGTTGTGCTGCTTCAATTTCCGCCTGCGTTTCCGCAAGGCGCACGCTCAGACCGATTTTGGGGCCGGTTTGGTTGAAACGGCTGGAGGACATTTGACTTCCTGTCGGATGAAAAGAGTTGATTATAGCGGATATGGCAGAGGATTTATATTTCTACCCCTTTGGATGCTTTCATTTGCCGGTTGTTAGACGGAAAGTGTTGGTAAAAGGTCGTCTGAAAACACCTTGGCGTGATTTCATAAGATTAACCAGTATGGCAAAAGCAGCATAACTGACCACTGATTTAAATCAATTATTAATTACATATAATTAATAATATTGTAATAATACTATACAATATAACTAATTCTAAATAGTTAAATATAGTTATTTAGAATTGGTTGATATTTTTAAAAATTCAAAAATGGAGAATGAAAAGATGAAACTAAACTTATCCGTCAAACCGCTGTGTTTGGTGTTGTCCCTTGTTTTTGCAAATGTTTGTGTTGCGGAAGGTATTGCGACAGGAACGATGCACAAAAACGGTTCGGTCGCGTTGGGTAAAGACTCGAAGGCTGGGGAGAATGCGACTGCGTTGGGCGACAAAGCGGCTGCGGCGGGTTATAAGTCTGTTGCTGCCGGCTATGATTCAAACGCTTCGGGTTTGAGTGCGTCGGCGCTTGGCAGTGAGGCTAAGGCGGAGGCATTGCGGACGGTTGCCGTCGGTTTCAGGGCGAATGCAAAAGGAACCAATGATATTGCCGTCGGCGGCGCATCGAAGGCTTCCGGTGGGCAGTCGGTGGCGGTCGGTTTGATGTCGCAGGCAACGGGTTTGCGTTCTATCGCGATCGGTGAAAGCGCGAAGGCTGCCGATATTGATGCGATTGCGTTTGGACGCGGCAGCGAAGCCAATGCACTCAGTTCCACTGCTGTCGGGGATAGGGCAAAAGCCAACGGTACGCAGGCGGTCGCGCTGGCATCTGCTGCCGAGGCAAACGGTTATCAGGCGGTTGCAGTCGGTACGCGCGCGGTTGCCGAAGAAACCAACAGCGTGGCATTGGGCGTGGAATCTTCGTCCACCGCACTCAACGGTCTTGCCGCAGGCACGCGCGCACGGGTACGGAAATCGGGCGGAACGGCTTTGGGCGCAGGTGCTGCCGCATTTGAGGAAAAATCCGCTGCTTTGGGCTACAAAGCAGAAGCGCGTCAGCAAAACTCCGTGGCACTCGGTACGGACAGCGTTGCCGATACTGCGGCAGGCGTTGCCGGACATGACTTTGCTACCGGCGCGGCAAGTACGGAAACAGGCAGAACATGGGTATCGACTTTGGGCGCGGTATCTGTCGGCAGCGAACAAAACAGCCGCCAGATTACCAATGTTGCTGCGGGTAAGGAGGATACGGACGCGGTCAACGTTGCCCAAGTGAAGAGCCTTGCCCGCCAAACCCAAAGCAGCCTTGCCGCAGCCGAGAGCAATCACCAGACCCAAATCGCCGCTTTGCGCAACGAAGCCAAAGTCCGTATGGACAAACTTGAAGAGCGCGCCGATTCAGGCTCCGCCGCTGCAATCGCAGTCGGCAGCCTCGGACAGGCATATCAGCCGGGACAAGGCGCGGTTTCCGTCGCAAGCGGTATCTGGCGCGGTAAAAGCGGTTACGCCGTAGGTATTTCCAAAGTATCCGCCAGCGGCAAATGGCTGGTTAAAGGCTCGGCAGTCGGCGCGGCGAAAGGCGGTGCGGGCGGCGGCGCCAGCGTAACCTACCTCTGGTAATCGTCGTTAGACGTATTGTCGAAAGGTCGTCTGAAAACATTCCGTTTCGTCGAAACCGTGTTTTTCAGACGACCTCGTTCTTGATAATTCCATATTTGTCCCAATTTTGTAGGAGTTATTAATTTTCGAAAGAACAAAATGAAACCCAAATATGCTCCGCTTTTCCAATCTTTCACACTCAACAACGGCGTAACCGTCAAAAACCGCCTCGCCGTTGCGCCCATGACCCATTTCGGTTCGCACGCCGATGGTTTAATCAGTGACCAAGAACGCACGTTTCTCGGCAATCGCGCAGGTGATATAGGTCTCTTTATCTCCGCCGCCACTTTGGTTCAAGAAGGCGGCAAAGCCTTTCGTGGACAGCCCGAAGCTACGGGTGAAAACTGCCTCGACAGCCTGAAAGAAACCGCCCAAATCATTCAAAAACAAGGTGCAAAAGCGATTTTGCAAATCCATCACGGCGGCTCCCAAGCGATGGTAGAACTCAACCACCGCGACAAAATCAGTGCGTCCGCCAGCGAAAAGGATGGAGCGCGTGAAGCGAGTGCCGCAGAAGTGGAAGAACTCATCGCCTCCTTCGCCCAAGCTGCCGATTTGGCACTTCGCGCAGGCTTTGACGGTGTGGAAATCCACGGCGCGAACGGCTATTTAATCCAACAGTTTTACTCCGCCCAAAGTAATCGCCGTAACGACCAATGGGGCGGCAGCTTGGAAAACAGAATGCGCTTCCCACTCGCCGTCGTCGATGCCGTTGCCGCAGTTCGTGAAAAACACCAACGCAACGACTTCATTATCGGCTACCGTTTCTCGCCCGAAGAAGCAGGCGAAGACGGGTTGACCATGACCGAAACCGGCGCACTGATTGACGCCTTGGTGCAAAAGCCGCTGCAATATCTGCACGTTTCCTTATGGGAATTCGACAAGAAAATCCGACGCGGCGGTGATACGGCGCAAACCCGTATGCAGTTTATCCACGACCGTATCAACGGCAAGCTGCCTCTTATCGGCGTGGGCAACCTGTTTACCGCTGATCAAATTTTGGCGGCGTTTGAAACCGGCTGGGCGGAATTTATCGCACTGGGCAAAACCGTCATGATCAATCCGCACATCGCCACACAAATCAGCGAAGGCCGCGAAGCCGAAATCGAAACGCAACTCGACCCGACGCGCGCCGACCATTACGGTTTGCCCGACATCCTGTGGGAATTTTCCGCCAGCGGTACCCAATCTTGGCTGCCGCCGGTAATGTTTGTTTGAACAATTCAGCCGCCTACCCATTTTTTGAGCGGGGTAGGGGATGAAATTACCGTTATAGCTAAAGAGGTCGTCTGAAAAACGTTTTCAGACGACCTCTTTCTTGTCCGACAAAATGCTATGTTTTTCAGTTACAATACGCGCTTACTATAATGATCGACAGTTTGAAGAGACGCGATGAAAGAACATAAGGCCCGGAAACGCTTCGGGCAGAATTTTTTGCAGGACACGCGCATTATTGCCGATATTGTCAACGCCGTGCGTCCGCAGGCTGATGATGTGGTGATTGAAATCGGGCCGGGCTTGGCGGCGATTACCGAGCCTTTGGCGAAAAAGCTGAACTGCCTGCACGTTATCGAAATCGACCGCGACATCGTACGTCGTCTGAAAACGCTGCCGTTTGCGGATAAGCTCGTGATTCATGAAGGCGATGTATTGCAGTTTGATTTCAACAGCATCGCGGGCAAAAAGAAAATCGTCGGCAACCTGCCGTACAACATTTCCACGCCGCTTTTGTTCAAGCTGGCGGAAGTGGCGGACGATGTCGTCGATATGCACTTTATGCTGCAAAAAGAAGTGGTCGAACGCATGGTCGCCGCGCCGAAAAGCAACGACTACGGCCGCTTGGGCGTGATGCTGCAATATTTTTTCGATATGGAGCTGCTGATTGACGTGCCGCCCGAATCGTTTGACCCTGCGCCGAAAGTTGATTCGGCAGTGGTGCGCATGATTCCGGTGAAACACCGCATCGGTAAGGCAGACGATTTCGAGCATTTCGCCAAACTGGTGAAACTCGCCTTCCACCAACGCCGCAAAACCATACGCAATAATCTGAAAGAGCTTGCCGGCGACGGGGATTTACAGGCAGTCGGTATCAGTCCGCAAGACCGCGCCGAACATATCGCGCCGGAGAAATATGTGGAACTGAGCAATTATCTGGTCCGTAAGGTCGTCTGAAAAATAGGGGATGGAATGCTTAAAAAATATCTTTGGGGCGGGGTAGTCATATTCATTGCAGGTACGGTGTTTGCCTTAGGCGGTATCGGTGGGAAGAAAGGTGATTTGCTGAGTAAGGCAAAGGCTGGTGATGCAGATGCACAATATATGCTGGCAGAGCAGTTGGAAATGACCACTGACCCTGTGAATCTCAAGAAGAGTGAGTTTTACTATTGGCTCAAGAAAGCTGCAAAAAACGGCAATGGTCAGGCACAGGATTTACTTCATGATATTGATGCCGAATATGATAGAAAGGCTTTGGAAGACGAACTTGCACCTAACGGTTCGCAAAAATTGATGGATGAAGTCGCCAAGCTGGAAAGGCAGAAACGGAAAAATTATCCGTTAATCAAGGAAAAATTGTTTAAAGCGGGGACGTTGGGAAATTTTTCAGCTCTGGTGAAAACCGCATGGCTATTTGGAAATCAGGATGCTGCGCGGGAATATGGCGTGCCTTTCCATCCTTTGAAAGCCTGTATTTTGTCGGTATATACCAATAATCGTTATGGTGATCTGAATAAGGATGCAATGGATGTATTGTGCAGCGGTATTTACTATGAACACAATGCGAAAAAAATAGATGGCTATGTTAAACGTATCGAAGATAAACCAGCCAAAATCTGGTCAATTTTAGAGAATGTAAAATAAACATGATTAAATTCAAAAATGTACATAAACATTTCAAAGACCTGCATGTCATCAACGGCGTCAATCTGGAAGTGAAGCAGGGTGAAGTGGTGGTGGTTTGCGGACCTTCGGGCAGCGGCAAATCGACGCTCATCCGTACCGTCAACCAGCTTGAAAGCATTGAGAGCGGCGAGATTTGGGTGGACGGTATCAATGTTGCCGATCCGCAAACGGATTTGAACAAGGTGCGCGAAGAAGTGGGTTTTGTGTTTCAAGGCTTCAATCTGTATCCGCATCTGACCGTATTGGAAAACATCATCCTTTCGCCGATGAAGGTGAAAAAACAAAGCCGCGAACAGGCTGAGGAAAAGGCGATGGAGCTGTTGGAACGCGTAGGCTTGGCGCATAAAAAAGATGCTTTCCCCAGCCAGCTTTCCGGCGGTCAGCAGCAGCGCGTGGCGATTGCGCGCGGGTTAGCGATGGAGCCGCGCGTGATGCTGTTTGACGAACCGACTTCCGCGCTCGACCCGGAAATGGTCGGCGAGGTGTTGAAAGTGATGCAGGACTTGGCGGAAAGCGGCATGACCATGATGTGTGTCACGCATGAAATGGGCTTTGCGCGCGAAGTGGCCGACCGCATTATTTTCGTGGATAAAGGGCAGATTTTGGAAAACGAAACGCCTGAAGAGTTTTTTACCAATCCGAAACACGAACGCGCCAAACAGTTCTTGCAGCAAGTAATGACGCATTAACAGTTTGCCAAAAGGTCGTCTGAAAGACAGATTTAGGCTTTCAGACGACCTTTGGCGAATGCAACCGACATCTCTAAAGACAAGACAATAAAACAATGAAAATGACAGACATTCTTCATAGGTATTATGGTGACTTTGATCTGATAAAGGAAAAATGGAATGAAGACTATGAAAGCATTTTGATTAAGACAAAGTATGATCAAAAATATAAAAGATGTCGTTTGGCAAAGAAAACACCCAAAAAAGAAGGCTACTTTACAGTCTTTTGGAAAAAAGACCAAGAGAACAAAAATATCCCTTATACCGATGAGGACTTGGGCGATGAACTGATTATTGTCGTGATAGACGGCTGTCATTGCGGTTTATTTATAATTCCCAAAGAGGTGGCTATCAGTAAAAAAATTCTCTCTACAAAGGATTGTAAAGGAAAGATGTCCATGCGATTTTATCCACCCTGGTGCACAAATTTAAATAAAACAGCCCAGAAAACACAAAAATGGCAAATGGATTATTTTAGAATAGATATAGACGGTAAAGAGACTATCTCCGATTTTGCCGTAGCAAAGGAAAACCATGTATTTTGTTGACCGTACCGCCGTCGTGCTTAAGCCGACCGCCCGTTTTTTGGAATGGCTGAAATCCGCCGATGAAAATATGCCTGACCTGACCATCGAGCAAATCCGTGCCAACTGCTCCGTATTCCTCGTGCCGCAGTTTGACGAGCCGGAAGCCGTGATTGCCTATTTTGACGAACGCTACCAACAGATTTTCGAGGCGGAGCTGGCAGGCTGGGACATCGATAAAAGCAAGTGGCCGCAAGACATGAGCCTGAAGGCGTTTTGGGAATTTTTCGATACCGAAATCCACGATATGGTTTTGGACATGGAAGAAGCGGAATTGAGCATTACGCCCGTGTTCGACAATATGATGTAGGGCGATGCGCGCTTTTCAGACGACCTTGAAGCCGTCCCGTTCTTTAAAAGCCTTGTCCGTTTTGCTGCATTTGTCCGCAGTTGCCGTGTGCCTGATATGGTTTTACGGCTGGATGATGTGGTTCGGGCTGGCGGCGTTGGCGGGCAGTTTTGTTCACGCTTGGCGCGTGGTGAATTTGCGGACGGCGGGTGCGGTAAAGAAAATCGCCATCGACCGCCATGCGTGCGCTTCCGTATTTTGCGGAGACGGAGAAGGGCAGGGCGCAGTGTTGGACGGTGCGACCATGCTGACCCCTTACGCTTTGTTTTTGCAGTGGAACGCCGACGGCAAAACGATACGGCAATGCGTCACGCCCGATATGGCGGATAAGGAATCTTACCGTCGTCTGAAAGTTTGGGCGCGCTGGTGTCAGGCTCAGGATGCCGGGCATCCGCTTTAATTCGGTAAAGCGGTTTTCCGCCTTGTCCTCGTCAAATTAAACCCAATATAAAAACAGTCCGCACAATCAGCCGAAGCCGCCCCATTATTCGAAACGACGGTTTCAGACGACCTTTTGAAAAACGAAACACACATGAAAACATTACAAGACTGGCTCTCGCATTTGGAAACCGCCCACAGCGGCGGCTTAATCGACATGGGCTTGGAACGCACGGGCGAAGTGAAAAAACGCATGAAGCTCGAGCCGCAATGCCCCGTCGTCGTTGTCGCGGGAACAAACGGGAAAGGTTCGGTCTGCGCCTACCTGACGCAGATTTACAAACAGGCAGGCTTCAAAGTCGGTACGCTGACCAGCCCGCATTTATTGCGTTACAACGAACGCATCGCCGTCAACGCCGAGCCGGTTTCAGACGACCTCATCACCGCTTCCTTCGAGCGCATCGAAGCGGCGCGCGGCGAAATATCGTTGACTTATTTTGAATTCAATGCCTTGGCGGCGGTCGATATCTTCATACGCGAACAAGTCGATGTGATGATATTGGAAGTCGGCTTGGGCGGACGTTTGGATGCGGTCAATGTGTTCGACTGCGATTGCGCGGTGGTTACCAGCGTGGATTTGGACCATCAGGCGTTTTTGGGCGATACGGTCGAACAGGTCGGCTTTGAAAAAGCAGGCGTGTTTCGTAGCGGCAAACCCGCAATCTGCGGGCAAAACCCCGCGCCCGAATCGTTGGTCGCACACGCTGAAGCCATAGGCGCGAAACTGCTGATGGTGCAGCGCGATTTCGATTTTTCTTCATTGGAAAATATCCAATGGAACTACCGCTTCCATCCGCAGCATTCAGACGACCCCGCGCGCAACCGTAATTCCCTGCCGTTCCCCGCATTGCGCGGCGCATACCAGCTTTCCAACGCAGCCTGCGCGTTGACCGTGTTGGAATGTTTGAACGAAAAATTGCCGGTGGACATCGGCGCCATCAAGCGCGGATTGCTGCTGGTTGAAAACCCTGGCCGCTTCCAAGTCCTGCCCGGCCGGCCGCTGACCGTCTTGGATGTCGGACACAATCCCCACGCCGCCCGCGCCCTGCGCCGCAGCCTGATTAATTTAGCGTTTGCACAAAAACGCACCGCCGTATTCAGTATGTTGTCCGACAAAGACATAGACGGCGTGTTGGAAATCGTTAAAGACCAGTTTGACGAGTGGTATATCGCGCCTTTGGACGTGTCGCGCGGTATGACGGCGGAAGCCTTGCAGGCGAAACTGGAAGCACAAAATATCGAAAATATACAAACTTTTACCTCCGTTCGCGAGGCGTACCGCGCAGCTTTGGCGAAGGCGGGCGAAAATGATAGAATCGTTGTTTTCGGCTCATTTCATACCGTTGCCGACGTGATGGCGGCGTTGTAAAAGGAAATCTCCATGTCTGACAATAAGCAAAATGAAGTTCTGACCGGTTACGAACAGCTCAAACGCCGCAACCGCCGCCGCTTGGTTATGGCATCGGGGTTGGTGGCGGCATCGACCGTTTTATTGGGCGTCGCCCTGTCAACCGGACCGGAAAACAAGCCAGAAGAAAACGCCCAAACTACAACCATCCAACAGAATAATGCCAACGCAGAACCTGCCAACCTGGCGGATGCGACCGTGTTGGAACCCTCTACCAAAGAAGATTTGGAAGCAGCGGCAGAAGCGGCTAAAAATGCCGATGCCGAAGTAGCGGAAGCAGCGGACAAGCCTCAGGAAATCGGCACGCTGGAGCGAAACGCCCAAGCGCAGCCCGAACCGCAACCTGAAGTACCACCTGCCGCACCTGAAGATTTAGGTCCGCCTTTGGTGCTGATTAACGATACGCTGTCAGACAGCGACATCAAAGGTTTGGAAGAATCCGAGAAAATCCACAAGGCCGAAGCCGCCAAACGCGAAGCTGCCGCACGCCGCGCGGAAGAGCGTCGCCGCAATCGCGAAGAGCAGCGTAAAGCGCAACAGCTCCAAGCACAAGAAGCAGCTGAACGCGAAGCCAATGCCGCCGCACGCAAACGCGCCCTTCAAGCCGCTAAAGCCGAGAAGGCGGAACGCGCTGCCGCAGCCGAACGCAACAAACTGGCGCAATTGGAAAAAGCTGAAAAAGCCGTTGCCGAACGTAAGGCGTTAAAAGCCAAAGAAGAAGCGGCAGCGAAACACAAAGCGGCAGCGGAAAAAGCCAAAGAAACCGTTACGGCATCCGCGTCCGAACCTAAAGAAAGAATTCGGGTAGATGCTTCCAAATACGAAAAAATTGAAACAGCTAACAAAAAAGCTTCTGCGGTAAGAGAAGCAGAAGCGAAAGTTGCCAAAGCCAAAGCCGAGCCGGCAGCCAAAGCAGAGAAAACCGCTGCTGCCGAAAGGTTGTCTGAAAAGGCAAAAACCAAAACCGCCGAAGTCA
Organism: Neisseria sicca; assembly: GCF_017753665.1. Classification (NCBI taxonomy): domain Bacteria; kingdom Pseudomonadati; phylum Pseudomonadota; class Betaproteobacteria; order Neisseriales; family Neisseriaceae; genus Neisseria; species Neisseria sicca. The sequence continues at coordinate 1,527,975 of NZ_CP072524.1, read as the reverse complement.
AATCAGGTAAAAAAGCCGCCATTCAGGCTGGTTATGCTGAAAAAGAACGCGCCTTGAGCCTGCAACGCAAAATGAAAGCGGCAGGTATCGACTCGACCATTACCGAAGTGATGACGGATAAAGGAAAGGTTTACCGCGTCAAATCAGGTGCATACAAAAACGCCTACGACGCCGAACGCGACTTGAACAAACTGCGCGTACACGGCATTGCCGGACAGGTCACCAATGAATGATATTCCGTTAGCCGACATACTCGCCTTCGGCGTGATCGCGGCGTGTATCGTGATGTCGATGATACGTGGTGTCATTGCTGAAGCGGGTTCGCTGTTTGCGTGGGTGATTTCCTTCTTGTTGGCTAAAACGTTTGCCGTGCCGTTTTCGGAAGTGGTGTTTAAATCGATTCAACCGCATGCCTTGGGCGTTGCCATTTCGTTTGTCGTGATTTTCTTTTTGGCGCGTTTTTTACAGCAGTTTTTGCGCACCATACTGACCAACGCAGCGTCATCGATGGGCTTGGGCAGCGTCAACAGAGTATTGGGCGGCGTGTTCGGCGCAGCCAAAGGTGTGTTGCTGGTCACTTTGGCGGTCATGGTCTGCGCCCACACCGATTTGCCGGAAACGGAAGATTGGCAAAGCTCGTACAGCATTCCTTATTTCCAATCATTGTCTGAAGTCATCATGCCTTATCTGCCCGGTCAGAAGGATAAGACGGAAGATAAGGCGGAATTGTAAACTGACCGGTTTCAGACGACCTCGATTACATCAAAGGTCGTCTGAAACCGGTTTTTATTGGGATATATTGTTGTATAGAGAGTTAAGTTTAAACACCTGCACAGCTTTACTTTACTCTGGTTTGAAAAGAATAATTTTTTATTGAGTTATCAGGGTAATAAGTGAAATAGTTTTATACATTTTGCTGTCGGCAACCTCATTGCCTTGCTCTGATTTAAGTTTAACCCAATATTTTTTAGATCAAATTTCTGCGAAGATCCGTTATAAGAATTGCAAAATAAAAATCCCCACTGAAAAGTGGGGATTTTGCTTTGCAATTCTTTTGCTTAACCTTTGCGGGCAGGCAATTTTTCTTTAATGCGGGCCGCTTTACCAGTCAGACCACGCAAGTAGTACAGTTTGGCGCGACGAACGTCACCGCGGCGTTTTACTTCGATTTTTTCTACGGTAGGGGAGTAGAGTTGGAAAGTACGCTCAACGCCTTCGCCACTGGAAATTTTGCGAACGATGAAGTTGCTGTTCAAGCCGCGGTTACGACGGGCGATAACAACGCCTTCGTAAGCTTGCAGACGGCTGCGTGAACCCTCTACTACGCGTACGGAAACGACTACGGTGTCGCCCGGTGCGAATTCGGGGATATCTTTGTTCAGGCGAGCAATTTCTTCTTGCTCTAATTGTTGAATCAGGTTCATTGTTTTTCCTAAATTATGATTGGATTTCCTGTTGCTCTTGCAAGATTTCTTTTAAGAGGCGGGATTCCTTTGGGATTAAACTGCGCTTTTCCAGTAGGTCTGGTCTGCGCTCCAGGGTGCGCCGCAGCGATTGTTTCAACCGCCATTCGGCTATCAAGCCATGATTGCCCGAACGCAATACGTCGGGAACAGTCATGCCTTGGAATTCTAAAGGTTTGGTGTAATGAGGGCAGTCTAGTAGGTCGTCTGAAAACGAATCCTGCTCGGCTGACTGTATGTCCCCCAATACGCCGGGTATCAGTCTGAGTACGGCATCCATCAGCATCATGGCGGGCAGCTCTCCGCCGGAGACGACAAAATCGCCTATGCTGATTTCTTCATCTACGCTGCTTTGCAACAGGCGTTCGTCAATTCCTTCGTATCGTCCGCAAAGCAGTATGAGGTGCGGGGATTTTGCAAGTTCTACGGCTTTTTTGTGGGTCAGCGGTTGACCTTGAGGGCTAAGGTAGATGACTTTTGCAGGAGCTGAAGATGTTTGTTTGGCTTCTTCTATCGCTGCTTGCAGCGGCGGTGCCATCATAATCATTCCCGGACCACCGCCAAAGGGGCGGTCGTCAATATAGCCGAGTTTGTTGTCGGCGAATTTGCGGGGATTGATGGCTTGGAATTGCCAAAGGTTTTGTTTTTTTGCGCGACCGGTTACGCCGTATTCGGTGATGCTGTCGAACATTTCGGGGAAGATGGTGATGGCTTGAATCAACATCAGTAGTCTAAGCCCCAGTCGGCGGTAATGGTTTTGCTTTCGGTATCGACGGTTTCGATGTAGTTGGATACGAACGGGATCAGGATTTGACCATGTTCTCCATTAATCATCAAAACATCGTTGGCACCGGTTTCCATCAGGTTTGTGACTTTGCCGAGCACGATATTGTCTTTGTTGACAACGGTCATGCTGACTAAATCTGCCCAATAGTATTCGTCTTCCTCGGTAGGGGCGAATTCTTCTCGGGGGATTTCGATGGTATAGCCGCGCAGGGCAAAAGCTTGATCGCGATCGTCTATGCCTTCGAATTTGATCTGAAGCTCTCCGCTGACGATTTTGCCGGCTTCGAGTGTCACATTCAGGGTTTTACCGTCTTTGCTTAACTGCCACTCAGGGTAGTCCAGGAGGCTGTCGGCGTATTCTGTATTGGCGGCTATTTTGAGCCAGCCTTTGATGCCGAATACGCCTTTGATGTAGCCCATGGCTACCCGTTGTCGAGTGTCGGTCATAGCAAGATTAGCCGGTGATTAAGCAGCAGCTTTTTGTTCTTTGATCAGTTTTGCAACTGCGTCGCTGACTTGTGCGCCTTGAGCGATCCAGTGGTTCAGGCGGTCGGCTTGGAGGCGTACGCGCTCTTGTTTTTCATTGGCAACAGGGTTGTAGAAGCCAACGCGTTCGATAAAGCGACCGTCGCGACGGTTGTGGGAGTCGGCAACGACTACGTGGAAGAAGGGGCGGTGTTTAGAACCACCGCGAGCCAAACGGATAACTACCATTTTGAGTCCTTTTGAGAAAATCGGATAGATAAGAAACCGCTAATTTTAGGATATTTTGCGTTGTTCATGCAAGTTTTTATTTGTTTTTGTTGCTGTTTTGCGGAGTGGTCAGGCCTAGGCGTGCTTGGCACAAAGTGTTGTCTTCTTCGGAAGGTGCGATGGTAAAGCCTGATTTTTCAGCAAGTTTAAGCATAGGGGTGTTGGATTTGAGTATTTGGGCGCTCATGACGCGGTAGCCTTGTTGTGTTGCCGATTGGATAATCAGCTTCATCATTTCCACTGCCAACCCTTTGCCGCGTACGTTTTCAGCAAGCGTGATGCCGAATTCGCATTCGTTGCGGTTGATGCGGCTGAAGCGGCTGACGGCGACGATGAGGTCGTCTGAATTGCGTGCCGTCCATGCGGCTTCGCTGTGGTAGTCGAGTTTGCTGAAGCGCGCGAGGGTGGGGATGGGCAATTCGTTGGTGTGGGTCATGAAGCGGGTGTAGCGCGCTTGCGGAGAAAGGTTGCGGACGAATTGCTGCTTGGCTTCCGCGTCTTCGGGGGTGAAGGGGCGGATGGTTACGGTTTCGCCGTTTTTCAGGGTAAACGTGGCAGGATGCTCGGTAGGGTAGGGGGCGAGTACGTTTTGGATGGGTGCTTCGCTTTCGGTTTTTGCGCCCAAAAGTTCGGCGGCGGCTTCGCCGGTATTGCGGAGAAACTCGGCGGCAGCAGGATTTTTGCTGCGCAGGTATTCTGCCGCGGTCTGTACTTTGGCGGCAGCTTGTTCGAGCTTGAGGGTGGCGATATTGGTTGGTTTGTTTTTCGGGGAAGGACGTTCGTCAGCCTGCAATACAAAGTCACTGCTGTATTGGTCGCCGTTGAGGTTGAGCAGGATTTCGCCGATGTATTGCTGCCGCTGGCTGAGTGTGTTTAAGGTGTGCAGAAGCTGGTTGAGGGTGTGTGCGTTGTCGAGTTGGGTGAAACGGGCGATGTGTTCGCTGTCCAGCGTAGAGAACGGCGGGAGCGTGGCGGTGGTTCTGCCTTGATGGCATACGGTCAGGATGTCGCCATAGACGGTATGGCGTTGGAAACGGAATTGCACCGCGTTATGCGTGGTGTGCTGATAGGCAGGCAGGCACAGGGCTTCGGCAAGCAAGGGTAGGTCTTTTGAAGCGAGGGCTTTGGTAATGTTTCTTGCTTGCGGGGTTTTCAGACGACCTTTTTTAGGCGTGGCGATGCGTAACTGCTCTTTTTGGAGTTGGTCGGCAATGTTTCGGAATGATACGGCTTGCAGGGCTTGTTCAGGACGGTCGAAATGCAGGAGGCCGTCTGAAAAGCGGCTGCTGACAAGTAGGGGTTTGGCAGTTTGTTGAGCCAGCATGCTCAGGGTGCGGGTCAGATTTTTTTCGTCAGGGCTGTCGGTCGGGGAGACGATGGCGAGCAGGGCTTCGGTATTTGCTTTTTGAAGTTGTTGGCTAGCGATGCTGTGGTAATGCGCGGGCGTGGGTGTGCTGCCGATGTAACCTTGGCGGATGTGAGGTTGTTCGGTAGGAAATTGGAGTTTTAAGTTTTGGGGCGCGCAGGTTTCCAGCCACTCGGCAGGAGTGTTGGACAGGATGTCGATGCTGTTTAGAGGGGGGAGGTCGGATAAACGTGCGTGCAGGGCGGCTTCGAGTTCGCTGCTGCTGAATGTGGCGAGGAAGTTGCAATGACGTGCAAGACAGTGCAACACGGCTTTTTCGGTGTCGTCTGAACGGTGGGTAACGTGGAGGATGAGTGGGGTGTGATGGGTGAAATGGCGGATGGCGCTGAACAGGTTGCGCTGGTTTTCAGCTGGGTTGTGTTCGATAACGGCAACTTTAGTATGGCGGTTGTGGCCGAAACGGTTGAGCCAGTCGGCAGAAGTGGTAGGGCTGAGCGGATAGTTGAGGCTGATGTGGCGTGAAATGCCCTGTCCCATTTTTTGCAACATGAGGTTGATTTCGCTGCTGACGGAAGCGTGTCCGGTCAGAAGGGCGGTGTAACCTGCCGGATGGTCGGGTTGGGAACTGATGTTGAGGCTTTGCGATGGAAGCTGCACACCGGCGGGGCTGCACACGCTGATGTTGAGTTCGTCGCTGTGGTGTTTTTTGATGGCGGCTTCGGCGGTCTGCCATTCGTCGTCAGACAGGCTTTCCCAGTCTTGGATGAGGATAATGTGGCCGAACTGTTTTTTACGGCAGGATTTGAACAGGGCGTCGTAGCTGTCAGGCGGCGTTACGGCGATGACGAGGTCGGCGCTGCCGGGGATTTTGTTGAGATTGGTGTAGGAGGTGAGTCCGGCAACCGTGCGGTGGCGGAGGTTGACGGGTGTGATTTGACCTTGAAACGGTACGCTCAGGAGGTTGCTTAGGATGCGTTCGCCCAAGCTGTATGGGCGTTCGCTCGCGCCCACGAGGATGATGTGGTTGGGCATGAAGAAGTAGCCGGACATGGATTGGGCGGACATGGTGCCTCCTTTTCGGTGTGAGGATGGTGCGTTTCAGACGATCTTTCGGGCGGTGTGGGTTGGAAGGGGTGTGTGATGAGTGAACGGGATTGGGCGTTCGTTGTTGGTTTTGTTATCAATGGATAGTCTGTTTCGCTGCTCTTTATGGCAGAACATGCAGACTTTAAATGATTTAATTATTCACTTGCATTATATATGACAAATGGCATAAAAGGTCGTCTGAAAGACGGGAACGTAAGGGTTTGTTCTTTTCAGACGACCTTTTATAGGCTTGGGGTGTGGCAATTTGTTTACAAACCCCGATTGGCAACATTCATGGTCAAGTGGTTTTGGGATGCGGCTTTTCTGCTTTGCCGTTCACTTTCTTTTTGGGCAGGATAAAGTGCATTTTCAAACCATTCGGCTTGATGTTTTCAGCCATGATTTTGCCGTTGTGCTGCTCCATGATGTGCTGGGTCAGGGCAAGGCCTAAGCCTGTGCCTGGTTTGCTGGCGCTGGAGTCGGCGCGGTAAAAGGCGGTGAAAATGTGCGGCAGTTGCATTTCGTCCACGCCGGGGCCGTTGTCGGTAACTTCCACAATCCAATGCTTGCCGTCTTGTCCGATATTGACGCGGATGGTGCTGCCTTCGGGGCTGTAATTGATGGCGTTGCGGATCACATTGTCAAACGCACGATACAAATAGCCTTCGTTGGCGCAGACCGTGGCATTTTCGGGGATTCTGGGTTCGACCGAAAGGGTAACGGTTTGTTTGTTCTGCTGGGCGATGCTTTGGTTGTCTTCCACGATGTTTTTCAGGAAGGGGACGAGCTTCAGGCTTTCTTTTTCCAGCGGGATGTTGGACGTTTCCAAACGGGAAAGCGTCAGCAATTCGCCAACCAAGGTATCCATGCGGGTCAATTCGCCTTCCAGCCTTTTCAGATATTGTTCCTGCTTTTGCGGCTGCGCCTGAATCAGTCCGACAATCGCCTGCATACGCGCCAAAGGCGAGCGCATTTCGTGGGAGACGTGGTGCAGCAGGTGGCGTTCTTTGGCAACGAGTTTTTCCAGTTTTTCCGCCATTTTGTCGAACTGGATGGCAAGGTGGGACAATTCGTCGTCGCGGTCGTCCACTTGCTGGGAAATACGGGTTTCAAGTTCGCCGTTTGCCACCCTGTCCATACCGCTGCCCAAAATTTTGATGGGCTTGGTAATGTTGCTGGCGAGGATGTACGCCATCAGCAGACCGACGACGATGATGAAGGACAGGATGATGAATTCGTGCCAAATCGGGGCGAGTGGCAGGCCCGGGATAAAGAGCGGGCTGGGCAGGCGTTGCGCCTGATGGCTGTCCCAACCTTTGATAAAGAAGAGGTATTCTTCGCCGAAACGGTCGTATTCGATGTGCGCCAAATCAGAATTGGGATTATTGATGGCAAACACGCGGGCGCGTTCGATGGTGTGGTTGTCGATGTTGCGGTCGAGGATGTCTTTTTTCTCGTCGCCCAAAATGACGTAAACGGAATTGGAGACGGGGCTGTCTTCCCATTCCGCCAAAATTTCGCGCGCACCGCTGTCCCCGCGCGCCCTAAAGGCGGAGAGGATGCTGTTCATCAAAGTGGTTTCGATGGTGCGGCGTTGGTTGAATTGGTTTTCGGCAAGGGTATTTTGCACCAGCCAAAAAGAAAAACTCGCCACAAAGATTGCGCAGACGATGACTGCGCAAAATGTGGCGAAGATGCGTTGAAACAGTTTCATTGATCTGTTTTATCTTTAGTTTTTAACAAACAGGTAGCCCAAGCCCCGTACGGTCTGAATCAGCGAGGCATCGCCCAGTTTGTGGCGGATGCTGGAGATGTGGACGTCGATGCTGCGGTCGAATTTTGCCAGTTTGCGGTCAAGCGCTTCGATGGACAAAGTTTCTTTGCTGACGACTTGTCCGGCATGGCGCATCAGGACTTCAAGCAGGTTGAACTCGGTGCTGGTCAGTTCGAGCGGAGTGTCTTTGATGGTCGCCTGACGCTTGGCAGGGTACAGGACAACGTCGCTGACGGAAATGCTGTTTGGCGCGTTGTTCGGCTCGCCGCTTTGTTGGGCGCGGCGCAGGATGGCGTTGATGCGTGCCAACAGTTCGCGCGGGGTGCAAGGTTTCGGAACATAGTCGTCCGCACCCATTTCCAATCCGATGATGCGGTCGATGTCGTCGCCTTTGGCGGTCAGCATGATGATGGGAACGGTGCTTTGTGAGCGGACGTTTTTCAATACGTCCAAGCCGTTCATTTTCGGCATCATGGAGTCTAATACGACAACATCGTACTGGCCGGTCAGGATTTCGTGTACACCGGCTTCGCCGTCCGGAACGCTGTGGACGTTCAATCCTTCGGCGGTAAGGTATTCGGTGAGCAATTCGGTCAGCAAAGCGTCGTCATCTACGAGTAATACGCGACTCATGGGATTTCCTTTTCGTGATTGTATGCGCTGCGCAAACCCGAAATAAACGGGTGCGGCGGATAGTGATGGCTAATCTTAACACGCATTTTGAGTTTTTTGATAGCTTGTTTTCCTATGCTTTTGCGCTTTTTTGCATTGCAGGGACGCTGTCTTTACATTTTCAGACGACCCCTGTACCAAATCCCCAAAATATACGCCGGATACGCGCCAAACGGGCGGCAAAATGATGCCGGTAAAGGCTGCGTTCGAGAAAGGACGAGGGATTCTATAGTGGATTAACTTTAAATCAGGACAAGGCGACGAAGCCGTAGACAGTACAGATAGTACGACAAGGCGAGGCAACGCCGTACTGGTTTAAAGTTAATCCACTATAAAACAGGTCGTCTGAAAACGTATTCAGCTTTCAGACGACCTGTTTGATGTTAGAATAATTGTTTATATTGATGAATGAATCACCAAGAGGCTTGTCGATATGTCCTTATCCATTGACGAACAGCTTTTGCCGCACCGCAATGCCATCGATGAAATCGATGCCGAGATTTTGCGCCTGTTGAACGACCGCGCAGGCCATGCGCACGCCATCGGCGAATTGAAAGGAACGGGCGCGGTGTATCGTCCCGAGCGCGAAGTGGCAGTATTGAGGCGGATTCAGAGTTTGAACAAAGGCCCGCTGCCTGACGAGTCTATCGCAAGACTGTTTCGCGAAGTGATGAGCGAATGCTTGGCGTTGGAGCGTCCGCTGACGATTGCCTACCTCGGTCCGCAGGGAACGTTTACCCAGCAGGCAGCCATCAAACATTTCGGCCATGCCGCCCATACCGCCGCATTTCAAACCATAGACCAGTGTTTCCGACAAGTTGAAACACGTCAGGCGGATTATTTGGTTGCGCCGGTTGAAAACTCAACCGAAGGCTCAGTCGGCCGTACCTTAGACTTATTGGCGGTAACCGCATTGAAAGCCTGTGGCGAAGTCATTGTCCGCATCCATCACAACCTCTTGCGTAAAGGTACGCACGAATTGGGCGGCATCACAAAAGTCTTCGCCCACGCCCAAGCGCTGGCGCAATGCAACGACTGGCTCGGACGCAACCTGCCCAACGCCGAGCGCATCGCCGTTTCCAGTAATGGAGAAGCAGCAAGGCTGGTGGCAGAATCAGACGACCCCAGTATTGCCGCCATTGCAGGGCGTACCGCAGCCGATATTTACCATTTGAACTATGTCGCCGAATGTATCGAAGACGAGCCGAATAACACCACGCGCTTCTTGGTCATGGGGCATCAAGATACAGGCAGCAGCGGCAACGACAAAACCTCGCTGGCAGTCTCCGCACCCAACCGCGCCGGTGCTGTCGCTTCGTTGTTGCAGCCGTTTACCGAATCAGGCATTTCCATGACCAAGTTCGAAAGCCGCCCGAGCAAATCCGCGCTGTGGGAATACCTGTTCTTCATCGACATCGAAGGACATCAAAACGACGAAAAAGTCCAAAACGCACTGCGGCTCTTGAGCGAACGCGCATCATTTGTCAAAGTCATCGGCTCTTATCCGGCAGCCGTTTTGTAATGTAGCGGGAATGAAGAAGGTCGTCTGAAACTTTCAGACGACCTTCTTTATATCAAACCTGAGTCCATTATTTATCCACGACGATTTTGGCTGCCTGTTCGTCAGGCGAGGGTTCGTATTGTGTGGATTCGTCGCCGTAATACAGCACGCCGAGTTTGATGGGGATGCGGCCTTGCGATTTGCGGTGGGCGTTGGAGTCGCGCAGGGAGTAGGCGCAGCCGCAGTATTCTTGTTGGTAGAAGTGTTCGCGTTTGCTGATTTCGATCATGCGCGCGCTGCCGCCGCCTTTGCGCCAGTTGAAATCCCAATAGACGACATCGTCGTAGGGCGCGGCGGCGCGGTGGCCGCAGTCGTTGATTTGCGCCATGTTTTTCCAGCGGGAAATGCCCAGCGAGCTGGTGAAGACGGGGAAGCCGTTTTCGTGGGCGTATTGGGCGGCTTTTTCGAAACGCATGTCGAAACACATGGTGCAGCGGATGCCGCGTTCGGGTTCGAATTCCATGCCTTTGGCTTTGGCGAACCATTCTTTGCGGTCGTTTTCGTAGTCGTCGTCTTTGTCGATGAAGGGGATGCCGAATTTGTCGGCGAAGCGCATGTTTTCTTCTTTGCGCAACATGTATTCTTTGAGCGGGTGGATGTTGGGGTTGTAGAAGTAGATGGTATAGTCGATGCCGCTGGCGAGCATGGCTTCCATCACTTCGCCGCTGCACGGGGCGCAGCAGGAATGCAAGAGGACTTTTTTATTGCCGCCGGGCGGGACGAGGATGGGGCGGTTGATATCGGTAACGATGGGGCTGGTTTTGTCGTTCATGATTGGGGCGTTCCGTTTCGGTGTTTCAGACGACCTCTTGGGTTTTATGGGTCGTCTGAAAGGGTTGTGGTGTGTTTATTGGATGGGTTTGTTTTGTTTTTTGGCTGCTTTGCCGTCTTTGGGATCGGGTGGCGGCGGCTCGGCGAAGATGGTTTCGGGGTTGGGGTGTGCGGCAAATTCTTGCAGCAGTTTTTGGTAGTCTTGGGACTGTTTCATCAGCTCGGCTGCGGCGGTTCGCAGGTTGTCCACGTCTTCGGGCGGGAGGTAGAAGCTGGTGGGGATGTTCAACACTTTGTCGCGCAATGCGGACGGCGGTAGGTCTTTGAGGTTGAGGCTGACGAAGGAAAAGCTGATTCCGTCGCCGTTTTGTCGGCTGGCTTCGTTGCGCTTGTCGACAAAGGCGCGGAAGCGGCGTTGGGATTCTTGGGTGTACTGGTCGATGGGGATGTTGACGATGGCGGTAACGACGTCGCGGAATCCGGGTACGGCGGCGGTTTTGTCCATATTGCTGCTGATTTGGTTTTGGGCGTTGACGCTGATGACGACGATGTGTCGTAGGTTGCGGCTGCGGATTTGTTGTTCCAACACTTTGTCGGGATACATTTCGGTCATGTCCAAGAGGCTGCGCATGCCGAGGTTGTCGGTTAAGCCGCCGTCTATCAGGTGGATGTAGGGACGGGTTTTGCTGTCGCTGTATTTGTTGAACCTGTCTTTAAACTCTTGATAGGTGGCGTTTTGCTGCTTTTGGGACTCGAGGCCGGTCATTTGTAGCTGCGGCGACAGGGTGTAGCCGCAGTTGCCGCCGTTGTTGTTGAGGGTAATCGGGGCGAAGATCATGGGCACTGCGCTGGAAGCGGCAACGGCGCGGGCCAGGCGCAATCTGCCCAAGTCGATACACATGGGGTCGAAGTATTCTTGCGTGAAGTTCAGGCGTTCGCCCGCCCCCATATCGGTGGCGGAAATGATGGCGAACGGGCCTTTGCCGTGCATTTCCAAATCGCGGAAGGTGGTTTTGCCGAAAAGGTGGTTTTCAAACTGCTCCTGCAAGAGGTCGCCGCGTCCGTATTCGGGTGAGGCGAGGCGGGGCAGGTTGGTCATGGAGAAGGCTTGTTTGACGACTTGGCGTTGGAAGTTTTGGTGAAGGAAACGCTTGTAAAACATGGGGATGGTTTCTTCGCCTTTGAGCGCGAAATAGGCGGCGAGGACGGAGCCGCCGGATACGCCGACCACCAAATCGACATTGGACATCAGCGATTTGCTTTTGCCGCCGATGGTAACTTTTTGCTGCTGAAGCTGTTCCAACACGCCGTAGCCCAACGCCGCCGCGCGCGTGCCGCCGCCGGAGAGCATCAGGATGATGAAGGTGTCGTCTTCTTCGCGCTGAAACTGGCTGGTTTCAAAACGATAGCCTTGGTTCATATCAATTTTATTGATGGTGGCGACAGGCTGATACTTGACCAGCGAGCAGGCAGACAGCGCGGCTAAAGTAAAGGCGGTCAGGACGGTTTTGAACGGGCGTTTCGGCATGGAAGTTTGGCTGTGAAACGAAAGAGCTTGATTATAATGGATTAAATCGGTTTTTGATACCGTGCGGCAGGTTAAGCGATGCCACAGCGTAGATTGGAAGGTTTTCAGACGACCTTTGGTTCATTCCGCAATCGGACAGGTCGTCTGAAAAATAAAATCAGGATTTATCTGCCTTATCTCCGATTTTGCCTTCTTTGCCCTGAAGCAGGTTTTGGATATTGCTTTTATGACGGTACAACACCAGCACGGCGATGACGACGGTCGCCCAAGCCCAAGAAGGGTAGGGCATCAGCCAAAAGGCGACGAGCGGCGCGGCTACGGTGGCAGTCAACGCGGCAAGTGAGGACACTTTAAAGCCGAACGCCATCACCAGCCAAATCGCCGCGCAAACCAAAGCCGTTGCAGGAGAAAGCGCCAGCAGTACGCCCAACGCAGTCGCCACACCCTTGCCGCCTTTGAAGCCGAAAAACAGCGGCCACATATGTCCGACCAATGCGGCGACGGCAACCGCTGCTATGGTGATGTCCGACAGATTCAAAGCATCTTGCAGACAGCGTGCCAAAATCACCGCCACCAAACCTTTGAGCGCGTCGCCCAGCAAAGTCAACGCCGCTGCCTTTTTCTTGCCGCTGCGCAAAACATTGGTCGCTCCGGGGTTGCCCGAGCCGTAAGTGCGCGGATCGTCCATGCCGTAATATTTGGAAACAATGACGGCAAACGACAGCGAACCGATTAAATAAGCCGCGATAACGGCAGATACATTGAACATTTCAGATGCTTTACTTAAAATGGGACGCTCATTTTATCAAAAAAACAGGCAGGCAAATGGACAAAATCTTTTTACGCGGCATGAAGGCGGACACCCTGATCGGCGTGTACGACTGGGAACGCGAACGCCCCCAAACCCTGATTTTGGACTTGGACATCGGCATCCCCGAACAAAGCGGTCAGGACGACCACATCGGCAATACCGTCCACTACGGCGAAGTCTGCGAAGCCGTCAGGGCAAGCCTTGCCGAACAAAGCTTCCTCTTGCTCGAATCATTGGCGGAACACATCGCCAAGCTGATTCTCGAAAATTTCGGCGCGTTGAGTGTACGCGTCAGAATCATCAAGCCCGGCATCCTGCCCGATGTTAAAGAAGTCGGCATTGAAATCGAACGCAGCAGGGTTTAAAACAGCACAAACGTTTTAGCGAAACCCGCTTCGCTCCCTTTCAGACGAGCCTTTTCATGACTCAAGAGGTCGTCTGAAAGCTCGGCTCCAAAGAAGTTAAAACCCATTCCCGATTTTCAGACGACCCCGTATCAAACTTTACAAAGAGAACACGCAAATGGATTTGAAAGAAACCAAACTCAGCAGCGAGCCGATTTATCAAGGCTCATTTGTTACCATCAACCGCGACAAAGTCCGCCTGCCCAACGGCAACGAAAGCCAGCGCATCGTCATACGTCATCCCGGTGCGGCCTGCGTTTTAGCGGTTACCGAAGAGGGCAAAGCCGTACTCGTGCGCCAATGGCGTTACGCCGCAGACGCTGCCACGCTCGAGCTGCCCGCCGGCAAACTCGATGCAGGCGAAGACCCTGCCGAATGCGCCCTGCGCGAGCTGGCGGAAGAAACCCCGTACACCGCCGACCGCGTCAAACTCATCAGCAGCTTCTACACCGCCATCGGCTTCTGCGACGAAAAAATGTACTTCTACCAAGCAGAAGGCGTGCGCCTCGGCAGCACCCTGAGCAACGACGAAGACGAAATCACCGAAACCGTCCTGATGAGCAAGGAAGAAGCCTGCGCCGCTTTGGAACACAATGAAATCAAAGACGGCAAAACCTTAATTGGGTTGCAATATTGGCTGATGCAGGATTGATGTGAAGAGAATGTAAAAAGGTCGTCTGAAAGAATGTTTTCAGACGACCTTTTTGTTTAAAGTACCACTTATTTGGTGAAGTTTTTCAGTATGGCGGAGGCAATGTCGTCCAGACCAAAACCGTCGGCTTCCTGCGCCGAGCCGTTGGGGGTGGCTTTATCAACGAGGTTGGGCAGGACTTGAGCCAGCAGGTCGCCCGCCTGGTTGGCATCGATGCCGAACTTTTGCGCCACTTGGCTGATGGTGTCGCTGCCCAGCGCGTTTTGCAAATCGCTGCCGGATATGGGCGCGTTGTCTTGTTGGTTGGAAACCCAGCTGTTCAATACGTCGCCTAATCCGCCTTGTTGCAACTGGTTGATCAGACTGCCCACGCCGCCTTGCTGACGTACCAAATCCATCGCCATATCGGTCAGAGAGTTTTGTGCGCCGATACCGTCTTTACCGCCCAGTGCTTGTGCTGCCGCGTTCAGCAGACTGTCCATTAATGCCATGATGTTTCCTTTGTGTGAAGTGTAAAATGCCGAGTGTAACAAAATTCCGTCGTTTAATTTGCGGTTTAACTTAAATTAAACCCGACTTAGGGAGAATTGACGCTAAAACAAAAAAAGTCGTCTGAAAGCCTGTGTTGCACTTTAAATCCGAATCCAAGGACCTTTTATTTCAAGCCGAGGCAGGAAGGTTTCGGCTATTCACCGTCTTGGAAAATTACGTCGTTTTCAAACCGCGCCATATTGTGCAACCCGTCGGTCAGGGCGATGCCTTTCAGTTCGTGGCGGCGAACCAAGTCCAACACGGCTTCCTTGCCGGAAACGGGATGGCAGCCGGCAGGACCCATGTGTTGGAAACGGTCGGTGTAAAAAAGATATAAATAACCGTCCCGCGCGTAAAGCCCGCCTTCTTTACGGCTTATCCCAACAAAAAGCGGCTGCTCCGCCAGTTGGTTCCAAACGATATACTTCACGGATTTCGCCAAATCCGCCGAATATTTTTCCACTAACCCGATCAGCAACACATTCTCTTGCGGCGTATTGCCGGCAAAAAAGTCCAGCAATTCGTCATCTTCGACATTCGTAAACTGCTTAAACAATTCTTCCGCACGCGCCGGTGTAACCTTATAGGGATTGGAAAAACCGACAATGGCTATCGGGTGAAATTGCAGCGGCAGCTTGGCATCGGTGCCGATGGACAAAGCATCCATCTTCTCTCTGGAAGCCGCCATGCTGCCCGCGCCGTTCACGCGCATCAACCAAGAAAGCGCGCATTCAAAATGCTCGCCGTCCTGCCCTCTGTATTCCATCAGTTGAATGCCCAGCGAGTGAGCGACACGCAGGACATTGTTCAGATTGTTGAACTGGTCTGCCTTATCCAACGCTCCGACCAAGCCGATGCCGTCTAAAGCGCCGTCCTGCCCGTCTGAAAAAGTCCGCGCCGCTTCATAGGTTTCAAACAGATACAAAACCGTCCGCCCGTCTTTCAGACGACCTATATAAGGGATGCCCGTTCCTTCCGATACATCCGCCTGCATGGCAGACAGCGGCACATACACTTTATCTTTCGCATAAATCGCCCGTGCCGCACCCTCGCTTTTTTCCTGCGCGGAAAGTTTGCGTGGCTCTTGTGCCGTTTCGTCGGACGGCTTGTTCCCAAAAATTTTAGACAAAATACTCATTCGGTTTTCCTTAATGTATTGGTATGCGCCCGCCTGACTGCTTTTCTGCACAACAGAACGGCGCGCAAGATTTTATCACAGCCTTTTTCAGACGACTTGCATTACCCCTAAGATACCGTCCATAATAGCTTTATGCTTTAAGCTAGGAAAAACAATGACTCTCCGAACCTCTACGTTATCCCTATTCACCCTGCTTATCCTCTTCCCGACCGTTGCCGCCGCGAACGACGAACCACCCGCCGACGGCGACACTTGGTTGGACCACCGCCACAAAGGAGTTTCCAAACGCTTGGACAAATGGTCCAACCGCATCGACGACTGGTTTGGCGAACCAAATCCCGACCATCCTGCCGACGCTAACCTGCGCCTTATGCTTGATACCGAATGGAACCCTGACGACAAGTTTACCGTGACGCCACGCGTACGGGGTCGTCTGAAACTGCCGACTTTGGAGAAAAAAGTCCATGTGGTTTTCGGTGATGACTCTTTGGACGACGAGTTGAAACACGAAGCCAACGCCTACCGCAACCGTACCAATACCAATGGCAGGATATTCGACGCCTCCCAAAGTCGCGACAACAACGCCTCCCTTGCCGTACGCTGGTCTGAAGCATTCGCGAAACAGCGCACCAATACCGACTTCGATATCGGTATCCGCTCCGGCAGCGACCTGTTCGCCCGCGCCAAAAGCTCGAGCAATTGGCAACTGACCGACCACATCGACACCAGCTTGGAACAAATCTACCGTTACGGCATCAAGAGCAAACACCATGTCCGTACCAACTGGGAAACGCGTTACACCCCCAACGAAAAAAGCTTTATCGCCAATCAGGCGCACCTGCAATACGAACACGATAAAACCGAAGACTGGACATGGGGCAACAGCCTCTTCCGCCAACACAACCTCGGCAAGCACCGCCACGTCAACTACGGCGTGTACACCGGCGGCAATATCGAAAAACGCAAAGCCGCCCTCAATACCTACGGCCCGTTTACCACCTACCGCCAGCCGATTTGGCGCAACTGGCTGTTTACCCAAACCGAGCTCAACTACTACAACAACCGCAAGGAAAACCAAAAACACCGCGTCGGCGCGCTGTTAAGGATTGAAGCCTTGTTCTGATGCAAAAAGGTCGTCTGAAAGCCTGCTGCCGGATTCAACCCCGTCAATACAGCTTTCAGACGACCTTTTTTCTCAAAATTTTTTCAAACTCTCTCAATCGGATGATTCTTCCGAACCTTCTTCCCTGCCGTTGAAATACTCCGCCGCACCGCCATCGAAAAAGCCCTGCAAAATCGCTTGCGCCGCCACTTGGTCGAGTACCGCCTTTTGCTTGCGCCCGAACACCAGCGCCTCGGCAAGCAGGCTTTCCGCATATAGCGAAGACATACGTTCGTCCACCCAATATATGGGCAGGTTAAAACGCCCGTGCAGGCGGCGGCCGAATTTGCGGCTGAGGCGGGTCAACTCGTGTTCCGTGCCGTCGGCGTGGGTCGGCAGTCCGACGACCAGATGCTTGGGCTGCCATTCCCGTATCAGCTTGGCGATGGCGTTGAATTTCTCGTCATTGCTGTTGCCGGTAACCGTCGCCAAAGGATGCGACAAGCCAAGCTCCGCATCGCCCTGCGCCACACCGATACGCGCCTCGCCGAAATCAAACGCCAAAACCGTCCCTGTCGGCGCTTTATGCATGACCGGCTCCACAGACAAGCGCATCGGGCTGGATGCCCAGCTTGGCGAATGCAGCGGCGTAGCGGTGTTCATAAGGCATATCGAACAAAATATGTTCGTCCGCCTTCACCGTCAGCCAGACATTGTCCGCCAGCTCGCGTTCAAGCTGCCCTTTGCTCCAGCTCGAATAGCCTATGCTGATTAAAATTTTGTCCACCGCGCCTTCACGCGATAAGTTTTCAATCACATCGCGCGAAGAAGTCAGGGCAATGTCGTCTGAAACAATCATACTGTTTTGCCAGTTGCCCACGGGCGTATGCACGACATAGCCGCGGTCGATCTGTACCGGCCCGCCCATCATGACGTGTTCGTGTTGCATCCGTAAAGGAATATTGCGGTCGGACGCCGCAAAAATCATGTCCATCGTAATCGGCGACGGTTTGTTGATGATGATGCCCAACGCGCCCTCTTCGTTGTGTTCGCACACATAAATCACCGAATTTTCAAAAAACGGATCATCCATATCGGGCATGGCAATCAAGAAATGGTCGGTTAGGTTCATATCGCTTGTCTTTTATTTGGTCGGTACAGGCGCATCCACGACGCACGCACCGTAAATCTGTTTACCTTCCGCACCGGCAATTTGCTGCACATCCGCTTTAGCACCGCTAAAGCAAGACACCGCGCTCAAAGAGTTCTTCGGCGAACCCTGAACGATTTTGTCGCTATAAACTAAATACGCAAACGCCTTACGTTTAGGATCGTAATAACGGATAATCTGCTGGCTCTTAAACGCCAAACTCGCACTGCGTTTAAACACTTCCCGCGGCTTGACGACAGCTTGCTCGTTGTAACGGATGACCTCCGCCGTCTGCACGCACGACACGGAAGCATCGCTCGCATCCTCCTCCAAATTCACCGTCTCTTTCAAACCGCCTTTCTTCGCATAAGAAATATAACAGGCAACCCCTTGCACATCAGGATCGTCAAAACCCTCAACTTCAATACGGTCATTTTTCCCCAGCATATGAAAAACCGTGCTGGCACGTCCGATTTTATCGGTATCGTTACCGCAGGAAGCAAGAAGCAGGGCGCAAAGCGCAGGCAGAATGATTTTATTCATGTAAATAAGAAACCTTTGAGGGTTGAAAATAAAGAAGCTAACACCGTAGCTCCTACTATATAAGACCGCTTGTTCAGATTGCAAGCGCAGAGGAAAGTATTGTCTGAACAAATATGGGCAGATGTTATTTTCAGACGACCCCGCTGACTATATAATTCCGCCTATTGCCTTTATTTTAACGATCCAGAACCAATCATGCGTTACAAACCTCTTTTACTCGCCCTGCTCATCGGTTTCGCTTCGCCTTCTTTCGCCGCCAAAGACGCGCCCAAAGAGAAGGCTGCACCTGTCAAAAAAAGCGTCAAAGACAAAAAAGACGCCGAATCTGCTAAAAAAGAAGCTGCCAAAGACAAAGCGAAACCTGCCGCGAAAAAGGAAACTGTCGAAGCGGCGAAAAACGAGCGTGCCAAAGAACGCAGAAACGACAAAGAAACCAAAAAACAAGATAAAGCCGACAAAACCAAAAAAGGCGAAGCCAAAGCGGAAGAGAAGGCAGGCAAAGCCGTTCCCGCAAAAACCGAGCCTGTAAAAGGCAAAGACAAAGCGGCAGACAAACCCGCAGCCAAAAATAATGTAAAGGCAAAAAAAGAAGCTGCTGAGTTGCCTAAAAAAGATGAAGCAGGGGTAAAACAAGACAGAAAAGCCGTTGAGAAAAAAGCGGACAAAGCTGATAAGAAAACCGCTGCCGCCGATTCAGACGACTTCAAAGCCGCAGTAACCGCCGCCGCCAATGATTTGGAAAGCAAAAAATCGCTGCGCAGCCGCAACGAAGGTTTCATCATCCACGTCAACACCACGTTGAAACAGTTGCAGCAAAGCCGTATCAACCTGTCCGCCATCAACCGCCAGCAGCGCGACGCATGGGATAAGTTCCAAAAGCTCAATGCTGATTTGAACCACCTGAAAACCCAGGTTTCCAACACGCGCGCGCAAATTTCCCGTTTCGTTTCAGGCAATTATAAAAACAGCCAACCCAACGCCGTTGCCCTGTTCCTGAAAAATGCCGAGCCGGGTCAGAAAACCCGCTTCCTGCGTTACACCCGCTATATCAATACTGCCAACGAGCAAGTCATCAAAGACCTTGAGAAGCAGCAAAAAGAGCTGGCAGCGCAAGAGCAGAAAATCAACAACGAGCTGGCATACCTGAAAAAACTTCAGGTAAACATCCAATCCTCGCTGCGCCGACACGGCGTAACCAACACCGCCGAACAAGCGGAAAGCCGCCGCCAAAATGAGCAGATGGCAAAAGATGCGCAGAAAAAAATCAACCACAAAGAAAACGAACAACGCCTGAACAACTTATTGAAAGACTTGGAAAAGCGTAAAGCCGAGCAACGCCGCCAAGAAGCCGAAGCGCGTAAAAAAGCCGCCGAAGCCCGTCTTGCCGCCGCCGAAAAAGCGCGCAAAGACCGAGCCGCTGCCGCACAAAAAGCCGCCGACGAACGCGCCGCCATGTCCAACCTGACCGCAGAAGACATGAACATCCGCGCGCCTTCCTACGTCAGCATCAGCAATGCCAACAGCTTCAGCCGTATGCAGGGTCGTCTGAAAAAACCGGTCAGCGGCACGCTCGCCGGACTCTTCGGACAAGACCGCGGCGACGGTGAAGTTTGGAAAGGCGTGTTCTACCAAACGACTCCGGCAGCCGTCAGCAGCATCGCCGCCGGTACGGTTACCTACGCCGATGAATTGGAAGGTTTCGGCAAAGTCATCGTCATCGATCACGGCGACGGCTATATTAGTATTTATTCGGGCTTGAGCGAAATCGAAGTCGCCAAAGGCTACGCCGTAGCCGCAGGCAGCCGTTTAGGCGTCAGCGGAACCCTGCCTTCAGGCATGGAAGGCCTGTATTTGGAAGTCCGCTACAACGGGCAGGCAATGAACCCGCTCTCCTGGATAAGCTGACCTGCAAACCGGTTTGACATTTTCAGACGACCTTTTACCGTATTACTGGTCGTCTGAAATTTAATAACTGAACCCAACGGCCTTATATTCAAAAGCTTTTACACCCGCGCAGATATTTTTTACGCGAATCCGGTTGTTTATCAAGCGTAAATCGCATACAGTCTTGCGGACGTGTATTCAGGTCGTCTGAAGCAATATTTCCATACTCCGTTTCACAGTCATTACGGTCTGAAATGAAATAAGACAAAAAGAAAGCTATTCATAATGTCAACATCCACTTTGAAAAAAGTCGCACTCTACACACTCGGCGCATTCAGCGGTGTCGTCCTCAGCTTGAGCGTTCAAAGCTTTGCCGCCGAAAAAGACAAAAAAGACAACGAAACCCTGCCCGTACAATCCATCCGCAACATGGCGGAAGTTTACGGACAGATCAAAGCCAATTATTACCAAGATAAATCCGATGCCGATCTCTTTGAAGGCGCGATGAAAGGCATGGTATCCGACCTCGACCCGCATTCCGAGTATTTGGATAAAAAAGGCTTTGCCGATATGAAAGAATCTACCAGCGGCGAATTCGGCGGCTTGGGTATGGAAATCGGGCAGGAAGACGGATTTATCAAAGTCGTTGCCCCGATTGAGGATACGCCCGCCGAGCGCGCAGGCGTGAAAAGCGGCGACTTCATCGTCAAAATCGACAACGTTTCCACACGCGGTCTGACCACCAGTGAAGCCGTGAAAAAAATGCGCGGCAAACCGGGTACCAAAATCACCCTGACCCTTTCGCGCAAAAATGCGGACAAACCCATCGTCGTCAACCTGACCCGCGCCATCATTAAAGTCAAAAGCGTCCGCCATCACCTGCTCGAACCGGGCTATGGCTACATCCGCGTGTCCCAATTCCAAGAGCGCACCGTGGCAGCCATCAATGAATCCGCCAAGGCATTGATTAAAGAAAATAAAGGCGCGCCGCTCAAAGGCCTCGTCCTCGATCTGCGCGATGACCCGGGCGGCTTGCTTGACGGCGCAGTCGGTGTGTCTGCCGCCTTTCTGCCTGCAGATGCAAAAGTCGTCAGTACCAAAGGACGCGACGGCAAAGAAAGCTCGGTATTGAAAGCCCGTCCCGAAGACTATATCCGCGTGAGCGGCAAAGACCCGCTGGCAGATCTGCCTGCCGAGTTGAAAACCATTCCGATGACCGTGTTGATCAACTCAGGCTCTGCCTCCGCCTCCGAAATCGTTGCAGGCGCGCTGCAAGACCATAAACGCGCCGTCGTTGTCGGTACGCAAAGTTTCGGCAAAGGCTCGGTACAAACGCTGATTCCGCTGTCCAACGGCAGCGCGGTTAAGCTGACCACCGCGCTGTATTACACGCCGAACGACCGCTCGATTCAAGCACAAGGCATCGTTCCCGACGTCGAAGTCAAAGACAAAGACCGCGCTTTTGAAAGCCGCGAAGCCGATCTCGCCGGACACATCGGCAACCCGCTCGGCGGCGAAGACGTCAACAGCAGCAACGAAATCAGCACGCCTGATTCAAACGAAGCTGCCAAAGCCGATGAAAACGCCAAGTCTAAAAAAGGCAAGGACAAAGATAAAGACGAAGACATCTCCAGCCGTCGTATTCCTAATCCCGCCAAAGACGACCAACTCCGCAAAGCCTTGGATTTAGTGAAAAATCCAGCCGAATGGCAGAAGTCTTTAGGTTTGGCGGCGAAAAAACCGGCCCCGAAAAAAGACAAGAAAGACGGTAAAGACGAAGGCAAATAAGCTCAGTCCGAATCCTTGAAAAAAGGTCGTCTGAAAACGATATCAGTTTTCAGACGACCTTTTCACACTTCAAAAATCCCATAGGGAAAACATCATGGCAAAAGCCCCAAAAACCATCTACCAATGCACCGAATGCGGTGGCACCTCCCCGAAATGGCAGGGCAAATGCCCGCATTGCGGCGAGTGGAACACGCTTCAGGAAAGCCTTGCCGCGCCCGAACCGAAAAACGCCCGCTTCCAATCTTGGGCGGCGGATACCTCGACCGTCCAATTCCTCTCCGCCGTGACCGCCACCGAAGTGCCGCGCAATCCGACCGGCATGGGCGAACTCGACCGCGTATTGGGCGGCGGTTTGGTCGATGGTGCGGTCATCCTGCTCGGCGGCGACCCCGGCATCGGCAAATCCACGCTGCTGTTGCAAACCATCGCCAAAATGGCGCAAAGCCGCAAAGTGCTATACGTCTCCGGCGAAGAATCCGCCCAACAGGTCGCTCTGCGCGCGCAGCGTTTGGAATTGCCCACCGAAGGCGTAAACCTGCTTGCCGAAATCCGCATGGAAGCCATTCAAGCGGCGTTAAAACAGCATCAGCCCGAAGTCGTTGTCATTGACTCCATCCAAACCATGTATTCCGACCAAATCACTTCCGCCCCCGGCTCCGTGTCGCAGGTGCGCGAATGCGCCGCCCAACTGACGCGTATGGCGAAACAGATGGGCATCGCCATGATACTGGTCGGACACGTTACCAAAGACGGCGCGATTGCCGGCCCGCGCGTGCTGGAACACATGGTCGATACCGTGCTGTATTTCGAGGGAGACCAACATTCCAACTACCGCATGATCCGCGCCATCAAAAACCGCTTCGGCGCGGCAAACGAATTGGGCGTGTTCGCCATGACCGAAAACGGTTTGAAAGGTGTGTCCAATCCGTCCGCCATCTTCCTTGCCAGCTACCGCGACGACACGCCCGGCTCGTGCGTTTTGGTCACGCAGGAAGGCAGCCGCCCGCTTCTGGTCGAAATTCAGGCATTGGTCGATGACGCACACGGCTTTACCCCCAAACGCCTCACCGTCGGCCTCGAACAAAACCGCCTAGCCATGCTGCTCGCCGTCCTCAACCGTCACGGCGGCATCGCCTGTTTCGACCAAGACGTGTTCCTCAACGCCGTCGGCGGCGTCAAAATCGGCGAACCCGCCGCCGACCTCGCCGTCATCCTCGCCATGCTCTCCAGCTTCCGAAACCGTCCGCTGCCCGAAAAAATGGTCGCATTCGGCGAAATCGGCTTAAGCGGCGAAGTCCGTCCCGTCGCGCGCGGACAAGAGCGGCTTAAAGAAGCGGAAAAACTCGGCTTCAAACGCGCCATCGTCCCCAAAGCCAATATGCCGCGCAACGAAAAAGAGTTTCCGAATCTAAAAATCTTCGGTGTTTCCAGCCTTCAGGAAGCCATCGAAATCTGCCGCGATGCGGAAAATTGACAGACAGCAACATGAAAGGTCGTCTGAAATCCTATTGCCAGTTTCAGACGACCTTCATCGAGGAGAGCGTGTGGTACATTTGATATGCTTCTTGCGAAAATCAGTATGAAGCAAAATTTCAGCCTATTCTTTTGCCTTAATTTCAGCCTATTCTTTTGCCTTTAAGAAGAAGAGAAGGGCGATAGGTTGGGGATTTTTATTTCACCTTGCCATACTATACGAATGTGAGGTTAGGGTAGGCTGGTGTTTCCGATTTTAATTTGCCGTATAGAGCGGCATATGTTTAAAGATTGAAAAGCGGAAGAGGGTGGAAAATACAGTGGTTTGAGAAGCAGTTCGCACTACCTCCGCATCCTGTTAAAATACTCGGTCTGAAAAGACAGAAGACAAGAATAGAATTATGAGTATTGCCAATAATAAAAAAGCCTTTCACGACTTCTTTATCGAAGACCAGCTCGAAGCCGGTTTGGTATTGGAAGGTTGGGAAGTCAAAGCCATCCGCGCCGCGAGGGTGCAGTTGAAAGAAAGCTATATCTACTGGAAAAAAGACGCTTTTTATCTGGTCGGCTGCCATATTACCGCGCTGCCGACTGCCTCGACACACGTCAAACCCGACCCCGTCCGTCCGCGCAAGCTTTTGCTCAAGCAATCCGAAATCAACAAGCTCATCGGTAAAACCGAGCGCGCGGGTTATACCATCGTCCCATTGAACCTGCACTTCACACGCGGCAAAATCAAAATGGAAATCGGCTTGGCGAAGGGTAAAAAACAACACGATAAACGCCAAAGCCTGAAAGAAGCCGACTGGAAACGCGAAAAACAACGTTTGATGAAAAATGTACGCTGAGGCTGATAGCAGCTTGGATTGAACGCCGGACGCCGATGTTGCCGCAAACGTGTGCCAACCGTTTACACATCAAGCCCTATGTTTGCAAAAACATACCCAAGATTGCTTTCTTCAGGCTTTTCAGACGACCCCTGCGCCCCAATAATCAGGGTCGTCTGAAATTTTACGGAGTAACGCCATGTCTCGCTCTTCGCTTTTCCTGCCGCTGTTTTTGATTATCTTCGGTGCCGTTTGGTTTTTGAAAACGACGGACATCCTGCCCGCAACTTCGACTATCGTATCCGCCGGTATGGTGGTGGCGGGGATTGCGGTTTTGGTGATGGACGGTGTCAACAAGCAGTCTATCGTGTCCGGCCCGCTGCTGGTGTATATCGGCGCAGCGGTATATCTGCACAATCAATATTGGCTCGGCTATTCGCCGCTGGTTGCTTTGGGAATGATGGTGCTGGGCTGCCTGCTGCTGCTTTCGCGCAGCGACATGGTGCCTTATAAGCAGCATAAACAGCAAGATAACTAAGCCCCTCTCCCTGCAAAGGTCGTCTGAAAATGGTATAATCCGCCGTTTTCAGACGACCTGTTTTATTATCGGAATCCCGTTTGAAACAGTCAGACCGTTCCCTATCACTCTGCAAAGTTCCCGCCATGACCCAAGACAAAATCCTCATCCTCGACTTCGGTTCGCAAGTTACCCAGCTTATCGCCCGCCGCGTGCGCGAAGCTCATGTTTACTGCGAGCTGCATTCTTTCGACATGCCTTTGGAAGAAATCAAAGCCTTCAATCCGAAAGGCATCATCCTCTCCGGCGGCCCCAATTCCGTTTACGAATCTGACTATCAAGCCGATACCAGCATTTTCGATTTGGGCATTCCGGTTTTGGGCATCTGCTACGGAATGCAGTTTATGGCGCACCACTTGGGCGGCGAAGTTCAGCCCGGCAACCAGCGTGAATTCGGTTACGCGCAAGTCAAAACCATTGATAGCGAACTGACCCGCGATATTTTCGACGACGCGCCGAATACGCTGGACGTATGGATGAGCCACGGCGATAAAGTATCCAAACTGCCCAACGGCTTTGCCGTTATCGGCGATACCCCGTCATGCCCGATTGCCATGATGGAAAACGTCGAAAAACAATTCTACGGCATCCAATTCCACCCCGAAGTGACCCATACCAAACAAGGCCGCGCGCTGTTGAACCGCTTTGTCTTGGACATCTGCGGCGCGCAACCCAGCTGGACGATGCCGAACTACATCGAAGAAGCCGTTGCAAAAATCCGTGAACAAGTCGGCAGCGACGAAGTGATTTTGGGTCTGTCTGGCGGCGTGGATAGCTCCGTAGCCGCCGCGCTGATTCACCGCGCCATCGGCGACCAACTGACTTGCGTGTTCGTCGATCACGGCCTCTTGCGCTTAAACGAAGGCAAAATGGTGATGGATATGTTCGCCCGCAACTTGGGTGTGAAGGTGATTCATGTCGATGCCGAAGAGCAATTCATGGCGAAACTCGCCGGCGTTACCGACCCTGAGAAAAAACGCAAAATCATCGGCGCGGAATTTATCGAAGTATTTGATGCCGAAGAGAAAAAACTCACCAACGCCAAATGGCTGGCGCAAGGCACGATTTACCCCGACGTAATCGAATCCGCAGGCGCAAAAACCAAAAAAGCCCACGCCATCAAGTCGCACCACAACGTCGGCGGCCTGCCTGAAAACATGAAACTCAAGCTACTTGAGCCGTTGCGCGACTTGTTTAAAGACGAAGTGCGCGAGTTGGGCGTCGCTTTGGGCTTGCCGCGCGAAATGGTGTACCGCCATCCGTTCCCAGGCCCCGGTTTGGGTGTGCGCATCTTGGGCGAAGTGAAAAAAGAATACGCCGACTTATTGCGTCAAGCGGACGATATTTTCATCCAAGAATTGCGCAACACTACCGACGAAAACGGCACGTCTTGGTACGACCTGACCAGCCAAGCCTTCGCCGTGTTCCTGCCCGTGAAATCCGTCGGCGTAATGGGCGACGGGCGCACTTACGACTACGTCGTCGCACTGCGCGCAGTCATTACCAGCGACTTCATGACCGCACACTGGGCAGAGCTGCCGTACTCGCTGCTCGGCCGCGTGTCCAACCGCATCATCAACGAAGTCAAAGGCATCAACCGCGTGGTTTACGACGTAAGCGGCAAACCGCCCGCCACGATTGAGTGGGAATAAAAGTAGAGATATAAAAACCAAAAGGTCGTCTGAAATGGTTTCAGACGACCTTTTGGTTTTAAACGATAGTTTCTTTTTCCGTGTAATCAACACTCTGCCCTAGATCGGCTATATGCCGAAGCCAATTTGCAAACCCTGAAAACCTTGTCTGGTAGATGCCGAAGGTACATAAACCACTTGACCGATTACATCGGATTACGTAAAGTATGCGGCGTTCTTTTAAATTGGTATTACCAATTTATTTGATAATTACTCTCAGATTAAGGTTCGATATCTCTCTCGCTTCCGACATCATTAGAAAAATTGATAAACAACGCCGATTTTAAGGATTCACCATGGCACTATTCCTCAGCATTTTTCCCATCATCCTGCTGATTTGGCTGATGGTTAAGAAAAACAGCATGCCTTCCTACATTGCGCTGCCGATTACCGCCGCGCTGATTTACGCCATCAAGCTGTTTTATTTCAACGACGACGCTATGCTGCTCAACGCAACTGCAGCGTCCGGTCTGGTTTCCACACTGACGCCGATTACCGTGATTTTCGGTGCGATTATGTTCAACCGCATGATGGAAACCACCGGCTGTATCGACATTATCCGCAAATGGCTGGCGACCATCAGCCCAAACCCCGTGGCGCAGTTGATGATTATCGGTTGGGCGTTCGCCTTTATGATTGAGGGTGCATCCGGCTTCGGTACGCCTGCTGCGATTGCCGCCCCGATTCTGATGAGCTTGGGTTTCAATCCGTTGAAAGTGGCGATTTTTACGCTGGTCATGAACTCCGTACCCGTATCATTCGGCGCGGTGGGTACACCGACTTGGTTCGGTTTTGCGCCATTAAACCTGAGTCCCGAAAACATCTTGGCTATCGGCAGACAAACCGGCGTGATGCACTTCTTCGCAGGTTTCGTCATCCCCGTCATCGGCTTGAGCTTCATCGTACCTTGGTCTGAAATCCGTAAAAACTTGGGCTTCATCGGCATCGCCGTCTTCTCTTGTACCATTCCTTATGTTGCCTTGGCGATGGTTAACGAAGAATTCCCATCACTCGTTGCCGGCGCAATCGGCCTGATGGTGTCCGTATTCGCCGCCAACCACGGCTGGGGTTTGAGCAAAGACCATCCGAAAGACCCGAATGCCGAAAAAGTACCTTTCGCCCAAGTCGCCAAAGCACTTGCCCCTCTGGGTATGCTTATCGGTATGCTGGTGGTTACCCGTATCAAACAGCTCGGCATTAAAGGCCTACTGACCAGCAAAGAAGAATGGTTCAGCTTCCAACTGCCGTTTGATTTGAGCAAAATCACCGTCAGCGACTCTTTGACCATTACCTTCGGTAATATTTTCGGACAAGGCGTTAGTGCGTCTTACCAAACCCTCTACGTTCCTGCATGGATTCCGTTTGTCTTTACCGTTTGGATTTGTATCCTGCTTTATAAAACCAAATTCAAAGACGCCTGGGCTTTCTACGCTGCAACTTTCAACCAAACCAAAAAACCGCTGCTTGCCTTGATGGGCGCGCTGATTATGGTTCAACTGATGATGGTTGGCGGCGACAACTCCATGGTGAAAATCATCGGTAAAGAGTTTGCTGCGATGGCAGGCGAACACTGGGTTTACTTCTCCCCTTACCTTGGTGCTATCGGTGCATTCTTCTCCGGTTCGAACACTGTATCCAACCTGACATTCGGCCCGATTCAGCAACAAATCGCTATTGATACCGGCCTGTCCGTTACCCTCATCCTCGCCCTGCAATCCGTTGGCGGCGCAATGGGTAACATGGTCTGCATCAACAACATCATCGCCGTATGTACCGTACTGGACGTGAAAAACGCCGAAGGTGCGATTATCAAGAAAACCGTTATTCCGATGGCGATTTACGGTGTGATTGCTGTCGCCATAGCAGCTATTTTCTTCATGTAAGAACCTTATAAAGCAAAAGGTCGTCTGAAAAATGTTCAGACGACCTTTTTCTTTTGTCCTTCCGGTACGATGTTTTGTTACAATATTCATAACCATACCGATAAGCACAAGCTGCAAACCAAGGAGAAAACATGAAAACCGCTATTGTCGATTACGGCATGGGCAATCTGCATTCCGTCCTCAAATCCGTACAGGCCGCGCAAGCCTTGTCCGGCAAAGCTGCCGAAATTTACCTGACCGCCCGTCCTGAAGACATCCTTGCAGCCGACAAAATCATTTTCCCCGGTCAGGGCGCGATGCCCGACTGTATGGCTGCATTGCGGCAAAGCGGTTTGGGCGAAGCGCTGGAAGACGGCTTGAAAAACAAACCGTTTTTCGGCATCTGCGTCGGCGCGCAATTATTGTTCGAACACAGCGAAGAAGGCGACACTGCCGGGCTGGGCTGGTTTAAAGGCAGGGTCAAACGCTTTCCTGCCAATCAGACCGATGCAAATGGAGGTCGTCTGAAAGTGCCGCACATGGGCTGGAACACAGTACGCCAAGCCCGCCCGCACCCGCTGTTTAAAGACATCGGTCAAGAAACGCGCTTTTACTTTGTACACAGCTACTACTTCGCTCCCGAAGACCCCGAAACCGTCCTTGCTACCAGCGAATATCCTAACGAATTTGCCTGTATCGTCGGCAAAGACAATGTGTTCGCCACCCAGTTCCATACTGAAAAAAGCCACGACGCAGGATTGTTGCTGTTACGCAATTTCTTGGACTGGGCAGTTTGAAAAGGCTTACCCTTTGATTTCTAGGAATTAATCAGGTCGTCTGAAAAGAATTTTCAAGCGATTTTGATTAGGATTACGCATTACTGCCAACTTAAATTATTCAAATATGCTAAAACTCGATAATTTGTGTAAAATACACCCCGCATAAGGATAGGACTCCCATGCTGCTGATTCCCGCAATCGATTTAAAAGAAGGCCGCTGCGTGCGCCTGAAACAAGGTTTGATGGAGCAGGCGACGGTGTTTTCCGATTCGCCCGCCGAAACTGCGCTGCATTGGTTCAAGCAAGGCGCGCGCCGTTTGCATTTGGTGGACTTAAACGGCGCATTTGCCGGCGTTCCGCAAAACTTTCCCGCTATCAAGGACATCCTCGCTGCTGTTGCCAAAGACATTCCCGTGCAACTGGGCGGCGGGATACGCGACTTGGAAACCATTGAAAAATATTTAGATTTGGGACTGAACGACGTCATTATCGGTACGGCGGCGGTGAAAAATCCCGACTTCGTGCGCGAGGCGTGCAAATCGTTTCCCGGGCAGATTATCGTCGGACTGGATGCCAAAGACGGCATGGTGGCGATAGACGGCTGGGCGACGGTAACCGAGCATCATGTGATTGATTTGGCAAAACGTTTTGAGGACGATGGCGTCAACAGCATCATCTACACCGACATTGGCCGAGACGGCATGATGAGCGGCGTGAACATCGACGCAACCGTCAAATTGGCGCAAACCGTCGCCATTCCGGTTATCGCGTCGGGCGGGTTGACCAATTTGGATGACATCCGCGCCTTGTGTGCCGTTGAGAAACACGGCGTGGCGGGTGCGATTACCGGTCGCGCGATTTACGAGGGCAGTATTGATTTTGCCCAAGCGCAGCAGTTGGCGGATTCGCTGGCGTAAGTTGGTGTAGCGAAACTCGCTGCGCTCGTTTTAGCGAAACTCACTGCGTTCGTTTTGGCGAAATTCTTTACACTCATTTTAGCGAAACTCACTGCGTTCGTTTTCAGACGACCTTATTTAAAACAACCATCAAGGTCGTCTGAAATGACCAAACGTTTTCTTACTCACTTGTCCCGCTGTTTTAAAACAAGATAGCGGGGCGAAGATACAAAATAATCGGTTGAACCCGTTTGCTTTCATTGTTGCCCTATCTGTATAGACTGGGCAAAAGACGGGTTCGTCCATTTTTTCTTCACAATAAAAGGCGGCTGACCGCCGAATATTGCTTGGGACTCACCATCTCACACTTAATTGTTTTATTTACTTTTTTAAGGGGTATTTCATGTTTGAAGCATTTATTTTGGGCTTTTGGATTATCTGGTCGTCCGGTCGCAACGTGCGCGCCGTCAGCGAAGGTTTGGGATTTACCATCATCGCCATCCTCGTACGCCAGCTTTCCGCGTTCGATTTGCCGATGATCGACACCTATTGGATGGTGTTTAACGGCGCATTGTGGGCATTTGCCAGCGCAGTGTTTTATATCGTCGGACGCTTCAGCGGCAACTTTATGACTTCCTGCGTATTCGCCGCCATTGCGGGCGTCGGCTATTTCCAACTGCTCCAACACCTGCCCAAATGGGTTCACAACTGGCTGGCGTAACACCTGCCTTGCCGGTATCAACGATTTAAAAGGTCGTCTGAAACGGATTATCCGTTTGGGTGAAATCCGTTGTATAGGTTTTAGCGAAACCCGCTTCGCTCACTTTCAGACGACCTCATTCCTAGGTTTGGAAAGGCATTCAAAATGGCACTGGCAAAACGCATCATCCCCTGTCTCGACGTTAAAGACGGCCGCGTCGTCAAAGGCGTAAACTTCCTTGGTTTGCGCGATGCGGGCAATCCTGTCGATGTCGCCAAACGCTACAACGACGAAGGTGCAGACGAGCTGACCTTCCTCGACATCACAGCCTCCTCCGACAACCGCGACACCATTTTGCACGTCATCGAAGACGTTGCCTCACAGGTTTTCATTCCGCTGACCGTCGGCGGCGGTGTACGCACCGTCGCCGACATCCGCCGCCTGCTCAATGCCGGCGCGGATAAAGCCAGCATCAACACCGCCGCCGTCACCAATCCCGATTTAGTCAACGAAGCCGCCGGATTTTTCGGCTCGCAAGCCATCGTCGTCGCCGTCGATGCCAAAGCCGTCAATCCCGAAAACACCCGCTGGGAAATCTTCACCCACGGCGGGCGCACACCGACGGGCTTGGACGCAGTCGAATGGGCGGTTGAAATGCAGCGGCGCGGTGCGGGCGAAATCCTGCTTACGAGTATGGACAGAGACGGCACGAAACAAGGCTTCAACCTGCCGCTGACCCGCGCAGTCAGCGAAGCGGTCGATATTCCCGTCATCGCTTCCGGCGGCGTCGGCAATGTTCAGCATCTGATTGACGGCATCAAAGAAGGCAAAGCAGATGCCGTGCTTGCCGCCAGTATTTTCCACTTCGGCGAAGTCAGTATCCGCGATGCGAAGCTCGCCATGCGCGAAGCCGGAATCGAAGTGCGCCTGTAAGTTGAACTTGATTGACTCAAGGTCGTCTGAAAACGAGTGCAGTAAGTTTCGCCAAAACGAGTGAAGCGAATTTCGCTAAAGCAAGTATCACGAGTTTCGCCAACGTAAAATAAGGATGCCGAATATGGATAACAGCCTGCTCGAAGCCGTCAAATTCGATGAAAAAGGCTTGGTCTGCGCCATCGCCCAAGACCGGCAGACCCGCCGCGTGCTGATGGTTGCATGGATGAACGCCGAGGCGCTGCAAAAAACGGTAGAAACCGGCTTTGCCCACTATTACAGCCGTTCGCGCCAAAAACAATGGATGAAAGGCGAAGAATCGGGGCATACGCAAAAGGTTTACGAATTACGCCTAGACTGCGACGGCGACGCCATCGTAATGCTGATAGACCAAAACGGTGGCATCGCCTGCCATACGGGGCGTGAAAGCTGTTTCTACAAAGTTTGGAAAGACGGCGAATGGCAGACGGTTGATGCCGTATTGAAAGACGAAGAAGCCATTTATGGGCATACGCATCCTTAGAGGTCGTCTGAAAACGAGCGAAGCGAGTTTCGCTAAAACGAGCGCAACGAGTTTCGCTCAAAAATCGGGTTGATGATTGTCTGTTGTCAAAACACTCACCCGAAACTTGGCAAACCTATGCCTTATCCGAATAGCCCTTATCCTTCAAAGCCGAAAATCCCATGACCGACACCATCCTCTCCCAAATCCAAAACACCATCGACTCCCGCAAAGACGGCGATCCTGAAGCTTCCTACGTTGCCCAGCTTCTGCACAAAGGCGAAGACAAAATCCTTAAAAAAGTCATCGAAGAAGCGGGCGAAGTCCTGATGGCGTCGAAAGACGGCGGCGGCGAACACCTCGTTTACGAAGTTGCCGACTTATGGTTTCACACCATGGTTCTCTTGGCGCACCACGGTTTGCGTGCCGAAGATGTCGTCAACGAGCTTGCGCGCCGTCAAGGTTTATCGGGCTTGGCGGAAAAAGCCTCTCGCAAAGAGTCTTGAATTTATATTACAATCCGACCTTATTCGTTTTTCTGCCGTCTGTTTGACGAAACGCGCTTCATTCGTTTTAGCGAAACGCGCTGCGCTCGTTTTCAGACGACCTCGGAGCCATTATGGACAACTGTATTTTCTGTAAAATCGCCGCCAAAGACATTCCGGCGCAAACCGTGTACGAAGACGACGAGATGTTGTGCTTCAAAGACATCCGTCCCGCTGCGCCGGTTCATCTGCTGCTGATTCCGAAAGTCCATTTCGACTCGCTGGCACACGCCGCGCCCGAACATCAAACCCTCTTGGGCAAAATGATGTTGAAAGTCCCTCAAATCGCTGAAGCGGCAGGTTTGACTGACGGCTTCAAAACCCTTATCAACACAGGTAAAGGCGGCGGACAGGAAGTGTTCCACCTGCATATCCACATCATGGGTACGCCTGCATAAACCAACATTCCCACCATCCATTTTCAACTATATCAAGGATTTATTATGGGTAGCTTCTCTCTGTGGCACTGGATTATCGTATTAATCATCGTCGTTTTGGTTTTCGGTACCAAAAAACTGCGCAACGTCGGCAAAGACCTCGGCGGTGCCGTGCATGACTTCAAACAAGGTCTGAACGAAGGTACTGACGCCAAAAAAGACGAAGTCATCGAACACAAAAAAGACGAAGACAAAGCATAATCTATGTTTGATTTCGGTTTGGGCGAGCTGCTTTTAGTCGGCATCGTCGCCCTGATTGTACTTGGCCCCGAGCGTCTGCCTGAAGCCGCCCGCACTGCCGGACGGCTCATCGGCAAGCTGCAACGCCTCGTCAGCAGCGTCAAGCAGGAATTCAATACCCAAGTCGAATTGGAAGAGCTGCGCAAAGCCAAACAGGAATTTGAAGCCGCCGCCGCACAAGTACGCGACAGCCTCAAAGAAACCGGTACGGATATGCAGGACAACCTGCACGACATTTCCGACGGACTCAAACCGTGGGAACGCCTGCCGGCGCAACGCACGCCTGCCGATTTCGGTTTGGATGAACACGGCAACCCGCTTCCTTCATTAAGCGCGGAAGTTTCAGACGACCCGTCTATTTCCACGTCGTCTGAAAACGCTACGGAGCAAGCAGGCAATCCGACGAATGCCGTCGAAACCGACACGCCTGCGGAATCCGAACAAGACCGCGCATGGCGCGAATACCTGACCGGCGGCTCCGCTCCGGTATCCAATGCCGTAGAAGTCAGCTATATCGACACTTCCGCAGACGCGCCCGTGCTGCATATCACTTCCCTCAAAAAACAAGCGATGAACCGCAAGCGCGACCTGCGCCCGAAATTTCATGCCAAACCCAAACTTCGCGTCCGTAAAAAGTGAGTAAACCGGTGTCCGAACCTCAAAACGAACAACCCGTCCAACCTCTTATCGAACACCTTATCGAGCTGCGCCGCCGCCTGATGTGGATTGTCATCGGCATCGTCGTCTGCTTTCTCGGCATGATGCCGTTTGCCCAGCAGCTTTACACCTTTGTTGCCGAACCATTGATGGTGAATCTTCCCAAAGACACCAGCATGATTGCCACCGATGTCATCGCGCCGTTTTTCGTACCGGTGAAAGTAACGCTGATGGCGGCATTCCTCGTTTCCCTGCCGCACACGCTCTACCAAATCTGGGCATTCGTCGCGCCCGCCCTCTACCAAAACGAAAAACGCCTGATTACCCCGCTCGTCCTCTCCAGCGTCAGCCTGTTTTTTGTCGGCATGGCGTTTGCCTACTACCTCGTTTTCCCCGTCATCTTTAAATTCCTTGCGGGCATCACCCCCGTCGGCGTCAACATGGCGACCGACATAGACAAATATCTGTCCTTTATTTTGGGTATGTTCGTCGCATTCGGCACGACTTTCGAAGTTCCCGTCGTTGTCGTTCTGCTTGCCAAAATCGGCATCGTAACCACCGAACAACTCAAAAACGCACGCCCCTACGTCATTGTCGGCGCATTCGTCATTGCCGCCATCATTACACCGCCGGACGTGATTTCCCAAACCCTGCTTGCCGTCCCGCTTATCTTGCTTTACGAAGCAGGCATCTGGTGCAGCCGCTTTATCAAATCCAAATCGGACAAAACCGACGAACACCCGCCCCTTCCGCCCGCAGAAACTTAAATACAGCCTGTAATGGAGAGCGTAAATGTTAAAAGGTCGTCTGAACCGTTTCAGACGACCTTTACTACGTTTAACGAAGTGCTAAATGACTGCTAATTTTGCCGTGTTTAAATACACCCATCAAAACCCCAGTGACACATTTCGAAAGGAAGTAACCATGAAAAAAATCTTATTGACCGCTATCGTCGCTTTGTCTGCTGCTACTGCCGGTGCCAGCGATTACATCGAACACCAAATTTACAGCGACAGAAATTTTGAACAAAACCGTGCCAAAGCCATCAGAATGCTTGAGCAACGCGGCTATCGCGTTCACGACATCGACGCCGACGACTATCGCGGCAGACCTGTACTGGACGTAGAAGCTTACAAAGGCGGACGCGAATACGACATCAAATTGTCTTACCCCGACTTGAGAATCATCAAAGAGCGTATCGACTACTGATAAACGATGCGTTACAACTGCCGCAAACTGCCCGTTTGGCGGCAGTTTTTGTTGAAGGGGAACTTGGATTGCCGACTTCATCATTACAAACATGATTATCCCAAGAAGTGTAATGTTTTTATCGATAATGTATGACGTTGTGTAAATTCCCCGAATCAGAGGAACTAAAAAACGCTTTTTCCTTTCCATTTAAATTGATTTACTCAAACGGAGGATAAACATGGATTTCCACGATAAAAATAAAAAAGGGCAAGAGCCGCAAAATACGGTTTCTAACTGGGAGAAACCTTTCGAACGCCCCGACCCCGATGCGCCGCAGCCTGTTTCCGAAGTTTGGGAAGACTCAGAAGAAGTGTTTGATAAAGCTAAAGAAACCTTAAAAACTGAAGAAGCTGTAAACATTGAAGAAGCCGTGAAAGCTGAAGAAACTTTAAAAGTTGAAGAAGCTTCGGAGTCTGAAACGGCAGACCATCAACAAGGCGACAATGCCGAAGAGGCCGTGACGGATAACATCATCTTTGAAGGCGTTGAGACGTCGTCTGAAAAGCCCAAAAAGAAAAAGAAAGACAAAAAAGACAAGGCGAAGAAGAAAAACCAAGCCGCTGCTTTGCCGCCTTCCGATCTTTTGGGTACGAACAAAGGCGTGGAGACCATGTTCCGCAATGCCGTCCGCTCAGAGATGGAGTTGCTTGCGCTGGCGGCGACCAAGGCGAACATTATGATTTCGCTGAATGGTTTTATCGTGTCTGCGCTGATGATTTCGGGCGCGTTTATTTTCTCATCGTCGCCCGAATTTCTGATTCCGGCGAGTACTTTTATGATTACCGCCGCCGCGTCCATCGTGTTCGCGCTGCTGTCCGCTTCGCCCGAACGTATCGGCAAAATGCAGGCAGCTCGTACTTGGGTTAAGGATTTATTCCGCGGCCGCGCCAAACTGCGTGATTTGAAAACCCGCCTCAGCAGCACCCAAACGCGCTTTTTCAGCGGCAGCCAGCCCAATATCCTGATTTACGAAGACCGTGTGAAGGTGCAAAAAGAGCAATATTGGGAAATGATGCAGGAGATTATGGGCGACCGTAAACAAGTCTATCAAAAGATGAGCGATCATCTTTACTGGCTGGGCTTGCTGGCGGATAAACAGTTCAAATACATCAACTTGTCCTATGCCGTATTCCGTTGGGGGCTTTTGGCTTCGCTGGCGGCGTTTATCGGCGTGAAGACGCTGCCTTCCCTTTTGACTAAGCCTGCCAACAATGCGGCAGAGTTGCGTGCCTTGGGCATTAATATGTTCAACGGCGTATACGAGCCATCTGCCGTGCAACAGCTTCCCGACGGCAAACTGCTGATTGCCGAAGACGAACCGAACCACGCATTCAGCATCGTCAGCATCGATCCGTCCGGCAGATTTATCGAAGACGAAGCCTTGGATACACGCGTGATTACCGGCTTCAAACGCCGCCTGAGCGACTTGGAAGCATTGGCGCGCGACGATGAAGGCTTTATCTACGCGCTCACTTCGCACTCGCGCACCCGCAAAGGCAACCGTTCGCCCGACCGCGAACACCTGATGCGCTTTAAAATCCAAGACGGCAATGTATTGGGGCTGACCAGCTACGACAATCTGACGCAGGTTTTGGAAACTGATAAGAAACTGCACGACCTTATCCGCGAACGCACCAAAGCCGAAGTTGCCTTTGAAGAAATCAATATCGAAGGTATGGCATTCGACCCTGTGAAGAAACGCCTCGTCTTGGGCTTCCGCGATCCTGAGTTCAACAATATGGCTTTGGTGGCATTCATCAGCAATCCGAAAGACGTGTTCGAGCGCAACGCCAAACCTGAGTTTGACGAGGTCGCCATTCTCGACATCGACGGCGGCGGTATCCGTTCGCTCAACTACGACCCGGTGTTGAAAAGCTACGTCATCGCCAACGAAGTGAAGGATGAAAACGGTCAGAAATTCTCGCAACTGTGGACTTGGAGCGGCAACCCGACCGACGAGCCGCAAAAAATCTCGCTGCCCAACCTGCAACACATTACCAACGTCGAAGCCGTCGATTCGATTACGGTCAACGGCAAGCCGCAGATGATTCTGATGGGCGACGAAGGCAACGCTTCGCAGAAAATTACCGCCAAGTACATGGTGGTGGATTACAGCCAGTTTGGCAAACAGTAGTTTTAAAGCTGTTTTGAGGTCGTCTGAAACCGAGGTTTAAGGTTTCAGACGACCTTTTTATATTTGTGGCTTTGGGATGTTGGGTGGAGGTGGAGTGATTGCCGTTTGTCCTATACTTTTTAATTATTTTTAGCAAGATGCTTCGTTAATTCATGTCGAAAAATTCGACTTAAGTCAGAAAAATAACCGCATTTTTCTTTTTTTGTTGCTTTTGGGTCAATATTAAACTTAAGGTAAAAGTTGAGGAGGAGACAATAATGAGGATTAAAACAAAAATAAATTTCAAACATTTATGCCTATTGAGTTGATATTTATTGTGATATTTTTGAGAGTGAATTCTACGGAATAGATATATACGGAATAAATTGTTACTAATTGTTAAATATTCCTGGTGATTTGCCGATTATCCTGATATTATACCGTTCATCATAAATATACCGATTATCTTCGATAAGAACCATTTATCGAGAAAACTATTTCCAGATTTATCTGTTTTTTTGTGGAGTCACATCATGACGACTGTTGCTATTGATATTCAACCTCAATTCCGCTTTACCTGCATGGCAGCCAATGCCAACCATTTCCTGCATCAACCGGAAAACATGGTTAAAGAATTAAACCGTCAGGCAGCTATCGCAGATAAGCGTATTTTGGTCGAGAACGTCAATATTGATCCGGAGAGTATTTGCGCCGCAGTCGTTAAACGCAACGGAATTATGTTTGCGCGGGAAAGTGGCTATTTTAGCCAGTGTGCAGGTGGTTGCCGTGGTGCAAATTTGCTGGATGGTTTGCCGGCATCTGCTGATTATGATCATGTAATCGAATTAGGCGGGGAGAATGGTTTTGGCGCATGCTTCCATGATGATAATGAAGCCCGCAGTACCGGTTTGATTGAATGGCTTTATGCACAAAAAGCCGATACCGTCATTATCGGTGGTTTGGCAACGGAAGAAGCAATCAGCCGTACCGCCGAACAATTACTGTGGTACAACGACAGCCTGCACATTATCGTCAATCTTGCCGCCTGTCACGGTTATGCACCTGAAAGCACTATTCAGGCTGTCTATAAAATGCGTAAATCCGGTATCTCTGTTGTCAGCAACGCTGAAGAGATTCCCGAACAAATGCTCCGTTATGCTAACGAAGCTTGGTTTAAAGTGTCGTAACCTCTTGCTATCACTCCCAGCTGCAAGAGTTTTTCAGGTCGCTTTTAGCGGCCTGTTTTTTGGGTTATATGGTATGAATGAGAAAAGGTCGTCTGAAAGTGTAATTTTTGTTTTCAGACGACTTGAGGCAAGGTGTTTATGGATAAAATATACGGCGATAAAAGCCAAGCGGTCCTTGTCTCTGTAATATTTTATGATACAATATACCCTTTCTCTTGAGGGTCTGTAGCTCAGGGGTTAGAGCAGGGGACTCATAATCCCTTGGTCGTGGGTTCGAAACCCACCGGACCCACCAAATATCGAAGCCTGGACAAATGTCCAGGCTTTTTCTTTTGTGCTTTTTATCATGGTAGTGTTTGTTTGAAATAAAATATCAAAATTACCTATTTTTTGTATTTATGTTTATTCAAAAAACAAAATCTCAGATTTTTTATTCAATATTGTCTTTTTAAGCGCACCTTATGTGCGAAATTTTGAAGCAGGCCATTATGGCTGTGCTATATGCGGTTACGCTTTGCTACAATGCGGTTTCTTCACATTTCTTAATACAATAATCATGAATCATTCGGTTTCTTGGTCGTCCAAACTTGGTTTTGTGCTAGCTGCGGCAGGTTCGGCAATCGGCTTGGGCGCAATTTGGAAATTTCCGTACACCGCGGGGACAAACGGTGGGGCGGTGTTTTTCCTGCTGTTTTTGCTTTTTACGATTTTGGTGGCATTACCCGTACAGCTTGCCGAGTTTTATATCGGCAGGACGGGCGGTAAAAATGCCATCGATTCTTTCAAGACCCTGCGCCCGGGTTCGCAATGGCCGTGGGTGGGGCGTATGGGGGTGGCAGCCTGCTTTATCTTGCTGTCTTTTTACAGTGTCGTCGGTGGCTGGGTGTTGAACTACGTTGTCCATAGCTTTACCGGAGAAATCCATGCGGGTGCGGATTTTGAGGCATTATTCGGTGCGACCATTTCCAGTCCTGTAGGGTCGTTGTTTTATCAAGGGCTGTTCATGCTGATTACCATTTGGGTGGTTCAAGGCGGTGTGTCCGACGGGATTGAAAAAGCAAACCGTTACCTGATGCCGGGCCTGTTCATCCTGTTTATTGTTTTGGCTGTCCGTTCACTGACGCTGCCCGGGGCGATGGAAGGAGTATCTTTCCTGCTGAAACCCGACTGGTCGCATTTGAAGCCGCAAACCATGCTTACGGCTTTGGGTCAGGCATTTTTTGCGTTAAGTATCGGCGTGTCTGCGATGATTACTTATGCGTCTTATTTGGGTAAAGACCAAGATATGTTCCGTTCAGGCAATATTATTATGTGGATGAACCTTTTGGTTTCTCTGCTGGCTGGGCTGGTTATTTTTCCGGCGGTATTTGCTTTCGGCTTCGAACCGAGCCAGGGGCCGGGTTTGATCTTCGTTGTTTTGCCTGCCGTGTTCATGAAAATGCCGTTGGGGCAGATTTTGTTTGCCGTCTTTATGCTGTTGGTGGTGTTTGCGACGCTGACTTCGGCCTTTTCGATGTTGGAAACCGTGATTGCCGCTACGATTCGTCAGGATGAGCGTAAACGCAGCCGCCATACTTGGTTGATTGGTACGGCAATTTTTATTGTCGGTATTCCCTCCGCCTTGTCTTTCGGCGTTTGGGGTGAGTTTAAAATCTTCGGAAAAACCGTTTTCGATTTGTGGGACTACCTGATTTCGGCAGTCATTATGCCGATTGGCGCATTGAGCGTTGCCGTGTTTACTGCGTGGGTTCAGAATAGGGAATCCGTATTGGCGAATGCCGGAGCAGGCAGCAGCGTTCCCCAAACCATTATCCGTCTTTGGCTGATGGTGTTGCGCTATGTCGCACCTTTGGCGATTGTTGTTGTATTTATCAATTCTCTAGGCTTGATTTAAAAACTGCTTGGATTCGGATTTCAAGTGCAACACTAGTGTATCAGTGGTTTGAACAGATTCAAGAATAAAACACTTGGCGTTTCGTAGCCAAGTGTTTTTCTTGGCCGGTGGTTCAACTCATCTTGAACCCTGCGTATCTCCCGATCGCTGATGTTTCGGAAATCGGTTTGTTTGGGGAAATATTGGCGGATGAGTCCGTTGGTGTTCTCATTCAGCCCTTTCTCCCAAGAATGGTAGGGGCGGCAAAAATAGGTTTTCGCCTTCAATGCTTCGGCTATTTTGGTGTGTTGGTAAAATTCTTTACCGTTATCCATGGTAATGGTGTGGACTCTGGCTTTATATGCCTTTAATACCCTAATGGCCGCCCGGGCAGTGTCTTCGGCCTTTAAGTTATCCAATTTGCAGATGATGGTGTAGCGGGTA
Organism: Neisseria sicca; assembly: GCF_017753665.1. Lineage (NCBI taxonomy): Bacteria > Pseudomonadati > Pseudomonadota > Betaproteobacteria > Neisseriales > Neisseriaceae > Neisseria > Neisseria sicca. The sequence goes on along the minus strand of NZ_CP072524.1, from coordinate 1,487,225 downwards.
GTGCGTTCGACCAAGGTCAATAACGCGCTTTTCTGATTTTTGCCGACGATGGTGTCGGCCTCCCAATCGCCGATGCGGGTTTTCTGGTCGACGATAGCAGGTCGGTTTTCTATGCCGACGCGGTCGGGCACTTTGCCTCTGGTCCATGTGCTGCCGTAGCGTTTGCGGTAGGGTTTGCTGCATATTCTGAGATGTTGCCACAAAGTGCCGCCGTTGCTTTTGTCTTGGCGAAGGTAGCGGTAAACGGTGCTGTGATGGAGTGTGATCCCGTGGTGTTTATGCAGGTAGGCGCATACTTGTTCGGGACTGAGTTTGCGGCGGATAAGGGTGTCGATGTGTTGAACCAGCTGCGAATCGAGTTTATAGGGTTTTCGCCGGTGCTGTTTGGTCAGCCGGCTTTGCTTCTGTGCTTTTTCGGCGCTGTATTGCTGTCCTTGGATGCAGTGCCGCTTGATTTCGCGGCTGATGGTGCTTTTGTGGCGGTTGAGCTGTTTGGCGATTTCGGCGATGGTGCAGTGGCGGGACAGGTATTGGATATGGTATCGTTCGTCTTGGGTCAGTTGTGTGTAGCTCATGGCAATCTTTCTTGCAGGAAAGGCCGTATGCTACCGCATACTGGCCTTTTTCTGTTAGGGAAAGTTGCACTTCAAATGCGAATCCGCCCTGTCCTGAAATGGCAAAGGTCGTCTGAAAATCTTGGTTCGAGGTTTTCAGACGACCTTTTTACTTTTAAGTTTTGTTGTATTCGGGAGAAACTGCTTTTTTGCCAAATACCACGTTCAGGCTAGGGTTTCGATGCGGTTGTCGGGCATGACCAGCCAGACTTTTGCCTGTTTGGAGCGTGCGGCGGTGCGGATGGCGGCTTCATCCATGATGGAGAACGCGGTGGAGAAGGCATCGGCAACGGCAGCGGTTGGCGCCATGACGCTGACGCTGCGGTAGCGCGGTGTGGCAGTGCCGGTGCGCGGGTCGAAGAGGTGGGTGAACTTGCCGGCCTCGTCCATTACGGTACCGTAGCCGCCTGAGGTGGCGAAGGCTTGGTTTTGCATGGGGAGGGTCAGGAGGGTGGATTCTTCGTTTTGGGGATTGCGGATGCCGACGTTCCATGTGCGTTGGTTGTCGGTGTCGAAGCCGCGGATTTCGCCCATATCGACGAGGGCCTGGCGGATGCCGTGTTGTTGCAGCAGGGCGGTGATTTTGTCGGTGATGTAGCCTTGGGCGATGCCGTTGAGGGATAAGCCCATGCCTTTTTGTTCGAAGAGGATGGCTTTTTGGTCGAAGACGACGTGTTTGAAGCCGACGAGTTTGAGGGTGCGCAGGATGTCCGATTCGGACGGAGCGGTTTCGGCACGCGGGTTGCGGCGGAAATGGTCTGCGTAAAGGTTCCACAACACTTGGACGGTAGGATCGAATGCGCCGTCTGTTAAGGCGTGGATGTCGCGGCAGATGCTCAACAGGGCGAGGAAATCGGGCGGCGGGTTGTTCAGACGACCTTCTTTGTTCAGTCGGTTGATCAGGCTGTCTTCGCGGTAGAGGCTGAAGATTTTTTCGAGGCGGGCGACTTCGGCGAGAACTTTGTTGACCAGGATTTCAGCTTCTTTGCGGTCAACACCGAAGAGGCGGAGTTCGGCACCGGAACCCAGCGCAATGCCTTTCCAGATAACGGGTTCGCCGGTGGCTGGTAACGGGGCAGGGCGGTTGCGGTTCAGGAGGAAGGGCGCGGCCGCTCCGGCGGCGGTTAGGGCGGCGATGGCGAAAAAACGGCGGCGGGTGAGCGGGGTGTTCATGGGTTGGGATGGGTCGTCTGAAAAATGAAGCGGGGGGAATTGAGTGGAAGTCGGTTTGGCTGAGTTTGTGTGTGAGGGTGTAGGGCAGGCGTTTCAGGCGTGCCGTCATTTCCGCATAGGATTTTTATGATTACGAAAATGACGGCGGGTGACGGCTGAGGCTTGATTTACGTTTTGGCAGAACTTGTTTTCTTGCCATCAAGCCTGCCTTCACACTCTGAAACCAAGCATCAACCGTCCCATTAATCACCCATTGCCGCCAGTAGCTCTGCCTGATGTTCGGCAATCAGGGCATTAGTAATTTCTTCCAAGTCGCCGTCCATCACAAAATCCAGCTTGTGCAGGGTGAGGTTGATGCGGTGGTCGGTCACGCGGCCTTGGGGGTAGTTGTAGGTGCGGATGCGCTCGCTGCGGTCGCCGCTGCCGATAAGGGATTTGCGTTCGGCGGCTTCTTTGGCTTGGGCTTCACGTTTTTGTGCATCGTTCAGGCGGGCGGCGAGGACTTTCATTGCCTGCGCCTTGTTTGCGTGTTGGCTGCGGCCGTCTTGGCACTCGACCACCATGCCGGTGGGCAGGTGGGTGATGCGGACGGCGGAGTCGGTTTTGTTGATGTGCTGACCGCCCGCGCCGGATGCACGGAAGGTGTCGATGCGCAGGTCGGCGGGGTTCAACTCGATGTCTTCCAGTTCGTCCGCTTCAGGCATGACGGCGACGGTGCAGGCGGAAGTGTGGATACGGCCTTGGCTTTCGGTGGCGGGGACGCGCTGCACGCGGTGGCCGCCCGATTCAAATTTCAGACGACTGTACGCACCCAAACCGACGATGCGTGCGATGACTTCTTTATAGCCGCCCAACTCGCTTTCGTTGGCAGAAACGATTTCGACCTGCCAGCGGTTGCGTTCGGCGTAGCGGCTGTACATGCGCAGCAAATCGCCTGCAAACAGCGCGGCTTCGTCGCCGCCCGTTCCGGCGCGCACTTCGATGAAGATGTTTTTGTCGTCGTCGGCATCTTTGGGTAGCAGCAGTTTTTGCAGTTCGGTATCGAGCATGTCGATTTTGGCTTTCGCCGCTTCGATTTCTTCGGCGGCAAAGTCTTTCATTTCGGGGTCGGACAGCATTTCTTCGGCATCCGCCAAGTCGCTTTGCGCCAGTTGATAGTTTTGGAACACTTCGACGACAGGCGTCAATTCGGCATGTTCGCGCGTGAGCTTGCGGTAGTTGTCCATATCGGACGTGGCTTCAGGCTGTCCGAGAAGGTGGGTTACTTCTTCCAGTCGGTCGCTGAGTTGTTGTAGTTTTTCTAAGATAGACGGCTTCATAATTCTTCCATAACAAATGCCGTCGGGAGTCGTCCGCGACGGCGTGAGGAGGCGTTATTATAATGGGTTTGGTTGGAAATTCAAAAGGATATGACTGAAAAGGTCGTCTGAAAACTTTTCAGACGACCTTTTGATGGTTTAACGTTTGTCCAATTTCCGCGCCAACGCGTTGCCGATGCTTTGAATCAGGATAACGAGCAGCACGAGGATGGCGACGATGAAGATGATGACTTCGGTTTGGTAGCGGTAGTAGCCGTAGCGGATGGCGAGGTCGCCCAAGCCGCCGCCGCCTATCATGCCTGCCGCCGCGCTGTATGAGAGCAGACCGATGGCGAGGACGGTGATGCTGGAAACCATGCCCGCGCGCGCTTCGTTCAAGAGGACTTTACGGACGATGGCAAGCGGCGATGCTCCCATGGCGGTGGCGGCTTCAATCACACCTTTGGGGACTTCGCGCAGGTTTTGTTCCACCAGTCGGGCGAAGTAAAACAGGCCGGACACGCTCAATACCAGCGAGGCGGCAATCGGACCAATGGTGCTGCCGACAATGGCGCGGGTGGCGGGTATCATGGCAATCATCAGGATGACGAAGGGGAAGGCGCGCATCAGGTTGACTAAGTTGTCGAGCAGGAAATTTACCGGCTTGTTGTAATGCAGCTGGCGGCTGGAAGTCACGAAAAGCAATACGCCCAGCAGGGTGCCGAAGATGACGGCAAACGTGGTGGACAGCCCGACCATGACGAAGGTTTCGCCCAAGGCGCGGACGATTTCGTCTTTCATGCCGACGATGGTGGAAACGGCTTGTTCGAATGTTAAGTCTGCCATATCAGTCCTCCCGAATCAGTTCGCGCCCGATTTCGGATTGGGCGTGGATTTGGTTGCCGCGTACTTCGACGATTTCCACCACTTTTCCTTTATCCAAAAGGGCAGCGCGGTCGCACAAGCGGCGGATGACGCTCATTTCGTGGGTTACGATGACGATGGTGACGTTGAAGCGCTTGTTGATGTCTTCCAAACATTCCAAGACGCTGCGCGTGGTAGCGGGGTCGAGGGCGGAAGTGGGTTCGTCGGCGAGGATGACTTGGGGTTTGGGCGCGAGCGCGCGGGCGATGCCGACGCGCTGTTTCTGACCGCCGGAAAGCTGGGCGGGGTAGTGGTCGGCGCGTTCGGTCAGACCGACGATTTCAAGGCATTCTTTAACGCGTTCTTTGATTTTTTCAGACGGCCATCCGGCGATTTCCAAAGGAAAGGCAACATTGTCGGCGACGGTGCGGTTGCTCAAAAGATTAAACTGCTGAAACACCATGCCGATATTCTGCCGCGCCTGACGTAATGCGGCGGCATCAAGCGCGGTCAGCTCTTGTCCGCACACATTGACCTTGCCGCTGTCGGGACGTTCCAACAGGTTAATCAGGCGCAACAGGGTGGATTTGCCCGCGCCGGAATAGCCCATCAGACCGAAGATTTCGCCGTCTTGGATTTCGAGGCTGGTCGGCTCGACGGCGGCAAAACGGGTTTTGTCGCGCGTTTGGTAATGTTTGGAAACGTTGTCCAAAATAATCATAAATACTTCCTGATACTTCCGGAAAAAAAAGAAGCCCGATGCTGTACACAACGGGCTTGGATATAAAGAAAGGAATAAAAACAGCAGAAAATGAAAATACGCTTTAGCTGTTTATGCCCGCAAGCTGTGTCAAATCGGCAATGTTAACTCAGATATGACTATAATCAAAATCGGTAACTTTGTCAAGTTTTGATATGATTTGTAATTTTAAAATAATAAATTGTCAGCTTATTTGCCGAAAAGCTCCGCCACCATGCGTGCTTCTTCCTCGGTATAAGCCGCGCCGTTGAGCTTCGCAGTCAGGATAAATTCGCCGCTTAACCCTTGTTCGGCGCAGGTTTCGCGCCAACCTTGAAGTCGTTCTTCATCGCTGGCTTTTCGTTTCAGACGACCTATAGTTTGAGCGGCCTGTTTGGTTTGTTCGTTCATTAGCGTTTCTTAACAAAGTAGAACAAAGGGCAAAGGTCGTCTGAAAATTTTCAGACGACCTTTACTATTCCTGTTTATACCGTTTGCGAATATTGGGCTTTGGTTTCCCTATGGCGCAGATGGTAGTCAAAGACCATGGCGATGTTTCGTATCAGGAAGCGGCCTTTAGGGGTAACGGCCAGCCCGTGCGGTTTCAAGCGGACGAGTCCGAGGGAGGCGAGTTGTTCCAAGTCGGCAAGTTCGTCTTTGAAATAGAGGTTGAACGGAATACCGAACACGCTTTCGTAGATTTGGTAATCCAAGGCGAAGCGGCACATCAAATCTTGGATGATATTGCGGCGCAAGAGGTCGTCCTGATTGAGCTGGTAGCCGCGCATGATGGGCAGGTGTCCTGCATCGAGTGCGGCGTAGTAGGCGTCGATGTCGCGTTCGTTTTGGGAATAAGTGCTGCCGATTTTACCGATGGAAGACACGCCGATGGCGACCAAATCGCAGTCCGCATAGGTTGAGTAACCTTGGAAGTTGCGCTGGAGGAAGCCTTCTTTAAGGGCGATGGAGAGTTCGTCATCGGGTTTGGCGAAGTGGTCCATACCGATGAAGACATAGCCGCGGCGGGTCAGGGTTTGGACGCAGTATTGCAGCATGTCCAACTTTTCTTCGCTGCCGGGGACGGCGTCGGTGTCGATGCGGCGTTGCGGTTTGAAAATATGCGGCAGGTGGGCGTAGTGGTAGAGGGCGAGGCGGTCGGGGTCGAGCGACAATACGGTGTCGATGGTGGTTTTGATGCTTTCGGCGGTTTGGTGCGGCAGACCGTAAATCAAATCGACGCTGACGGATTTGAACCCTGCTTCGCGGGCGGCATCAATGACTTCTTTGGTTTCTTCGTAGCTTTGGATGCGGTTGACGGCGGCCTGTACTTTCGGATCGAAATCTTGGATGCCGACGCTCATGCGGTTGAAGCCGAGTTTGCCGAGCATGAGTACGGTATCGCGGCTGACTTTGCGCGGGTCGATTTCGATGGAGTATTCGCCGCCGGGGATAAGTTGGAAATGTTTGCGGATCATGCGGAATACGCGTTCGATTTGGTCGTCGCTCAAAAAGGTCGGCGTACCGCCGCCGAAGTGCAGTTGTGCGAGCTGATGCCGTCCGCCCAGATGCGGGGCAAGCAGCTCCATTTCTTTTTCGAGATATTCGATATAGGCATCGGCACGGCTTTTGTCTTTGGTGATGATTTTATTGCAGCCGCAGTAGTAGCAGATGGTATTGCAGAAGGGGATATGGATATAAAGCGAAAGGGGCTTGTTCAAAGCCCCCATACTGCGCTGATTCAAGGCATTGATATATTCTGCTTCGCGAAATCCGTCATGAAAACGGTCGGCTGTGGGGTAGGAAGTATAGCGCGGACCACTGGAAGGAAGAGTGGAGATGAGTTCGCGGTCAAACTCAGGCTTGTCATTGTTTCTATTGTGATTATTTTGTATTGGTATTACTTTCATGGCGTGTGCGTAGTTTTAGAGTAATGATGTTAGTCAATCTTCAGATAGTTTGGTAGAATGCCACAGTATGATAAACCTGTCTTGATATGTGTCAATAACTTACTCAATCGGGACCGGATAAAAACCTTAATTTTAAGGGTGTTTTATGACCACACACAATGCTATGCATCAGATGAAAACCCTGTGTTCTTCCTGTTCGCTGCGTGAACTCTGCCTGCCTGTCGGGCTTTTGCCCAATGAGTTTGCACAATTGGACGCGGTCATCCGACAGAGCCGCCGCTTGAAGAAGGGTGAATATCTGTTCCGCACCGGTGAGCCTTTCGCGTCGCTGTTTGCCATCCGTGCCGGTTTTTTCAAAACCACGGTTGCCAGCCAGGACGGCCGCGATCAGGTTACCGGTTTTTTTATGTCCGGCGAACTCATCGGTATGGACGGCATTTGTTCCCATATCCACAGCTGCGACGCAGTGGCTTTGGAAGACAGCGAAGTGTGTGAGCTGCCCTTCACCCACATCGAAGAGCTGGGACACAATATCCCCAGCCTGAGAAGCCATTTTTTCCGGTTGATGAGCCGCGAAATAGTGCGCGACCAAGGCGTGATGCTGCTTTTGGGCAATATGCGCGCCGAAGAACGCCTGGCGGCGTTTTTGCTTAATTTGTCCCAACGCCTTTATTCGCGCGGATTTGCCGCCAACGATTTCATCCTGAGAATGTCGCGCGAAGAAATCGGCAGCTATTTGGGATTGAAACTGGAAACCGTCAGTCGCACGCTGTCTAAGTTCCATCACGAAGGCTTGATTTCGGTCGAACACAAACACATCAAAATCCTCGACTCGCAAACCCTCAAAAAAATGGTATCCGGCTGTTCGCACGCCATCTGATTGATACCGAGACTATTTTTAAACAAAACTCAAAGTCGTCTGAAAAAATTTCAGACGACTTTTTCCATGCCTTTAACTTGTAGCATCTTCAGCATAATCAGCCCATTGGGCAGCCCATTCTTTCAATAAACGGTGGCGTTTTTCAAATGTCCGACGCAAGGTTGGTAATCCGATTAGCCGGTCAACCGTTTTTCCCAGCCCGAAAGTAAATTCCACCGTATCCGTCACACAGGTACGTCCTCCGGAAGATTTGAATTCATGCGTATGGCGGAAGGCGCGGTAAATCCCTTTTAACATTAAGTCGGTAAACGATTGGTTCGGCTCAAGCGAAATGATTTCGGCACGATGCCGCAACCAAATCCCGCATACTGAGACCTTTGCAAAAATAGTCTGTTAACGAAATTTGACGCATAAAAATGCGCCAAAAAAATTTCAATTGACTAAAACCTTCCTAATATTGAGCAAAAAGTAGGAAAAATCAGAAAGGTTTTGAATTTTGAAAATGAGATTGAGCATAAAATTTTAGTAACCTATGTTATTGCAAAGGTCTCATACTCTGTATTTGAAATCCAAAATATCTCCACGCGCCCAGTATTCCTTTTCCGACAGCCATTGCACGTCAAACGGAAACTGACGGGCAAATCCGTGGCGGGAAGTGCAGTAGCGGAATATCGGTTCGAGCGGCGCGTCCAGCCGGACGCTGTGGGTATAAGTCAGCATGATATTGACCGTTGTGGGTAAAGACGGGGATATTGATAAGAGTGGTGCAGTTGGTATCAGTTCATAATGGCATTGAACAGATGGGTTGGTAGTGATAATGGAATAAAGGTCGTCTGAAAATTTTCAGACGACCTTTATCAAGAATGAAGCAAAGAATTTAATGAATTGTTTTTTTAATTCTGTAAAAGACGTATATGTTTCTCTAATATCTTTAATTTTTCATATAAAATATTATTGCTTGTGTAGGAAGAACTGTTAGGATTAAACTGCGCTCGATGAGAATCAAATCCATTTTCATGCTGAATATCACTTTCTAGACGTTTTTTTTCCTCGTTTATTTCTTTAATAAAATTATCTTTTGATATGTTAAAGGATGTTATTTCATTAGATAGGTTACTTTTGCCTAAAGATTCTCTAATGCAATTGGTAGTCTTTGTTAATATTAAATAAAAATATATAAAATCATAGTTGTCGTAATAATTGTTTATTGTAGGTATGGTTAAATGTAGATGTTCTAAAAATTGGTATCTGTTTAGCAGCCCTTGGAAGTTATAAAACGTTTTAAGATTATGTTCTTTAGAGTCTTTATCTAAACTGAGGCAGTTTAAAATAAGCAATTTCAAAATATCATTGGGAATAAAAGAGCGAAGAATGTTGCTATATATTTTCTCTTGTGGATTAATATAATGATTACTAAGTTTTTCCCTTGATTGTTGATTATCGTGAGAAAAATCATTTATAGTGATCTTATTATCTGTTTTTCCTTCTATATCTTTGGATAAACTTAACGATATAAATTTAAGTATTTGAAATAATATGATAAAATATTGTTTTGGTAAGGGGTTTTGGCGAATATTATCTTTTACATAACAATCAATATTAAATTTCTCATCAATGGTAATATTTGTTAGATCAGATATTTTTGCTTCAATAAGGTTTTCAATAATCTTATTATGCTGCTCCAGCAAAGAAAAAAATGTCGATTCAAATTGTTGAAGATTAAAAATCTCTGATTGGCGGCTTTGTTGTTCTACCTGTTTGCGTTGCTGTTCTGCCGCCTGTTTCAATTCTTCGCGCGTTGCTTGCATTTCCTGCGCTTGTTGATGAATGGTGTAGAGCAGGCCGATAAGGGCTAGGAAGCTGATGACGGGGTTCAGCGTGCCGCCCAGATAGTCGCCGAATGTTCCCCATGTGGCGGAGTCGTTAGCAATGGGGAATGTTTTAAAATTGTTGATATATCGTTCTAAAACAAAGATAAATGCTGCAACAGCGATTCCGCCTAATATCCATAATAAGCGATTGGGTTTATTCCCTTTGTCCATAGTTTTTCCTTTTATTTACACCCATAAAGGTCGTCTGAAAATTTTCAGACGACCTTATTTTATAAATTCGAATCAGCAATATCCATGCCGTTGTTTCTGTGTATGGGGAATTGTGATGTGAGGATTTCCTAGTTTAATCTGCGATATGTTTGGCGGGTATTCAGTCCAGCATCGCCAAAAGTTCTTCTTCGCTCAATACTGCGACACCCAAGGCATTGGCTTTTTCCAGCTTGCTGCCGGCGGCTTCTCCGGCGACGACGTAGTCGGTTTTTTTGGACACGCTGCCGGAAACTTTACCGCCTGCGGCTTCGATCAAGGCTTGGGCTTGGTCGCGTTTGAGGGTGGGCAGGGTACCGGTTAACACGAAGGTTTTGCCTGCTACGGCTTCATTGAGGTCGTCTGAAACCGTTGCTTCTTGGTTTTCAGACGACGTTCGGGCGAAGAAAGTTTTCAGGTTTTCGAGCAGGGCGGCGTTTTGTGGTTCGCTGCGCCATGTTTGCCAGTCGGCGGGGAGGGCTTTGTCGGTTTGCAGGCCCTCTATGCTTTTGCCGGCGAGTTCCCATAAGGCTTGGGCTTTGTTTTCGCTGATTTTGAAACCGGGCAGGCGGGCAATCCAGCGTTGCGGCTCGGCGTGGCGGGCAGGCGGGATGGTAACGGCTTGGGTTTGCGGGGCAACGCCTGCGGCGAGCAGCTCGTCTATCATCGCCTGTTGCGCGTCTTGGGCGAAGAAGTGGGCGATGGAGCAGGCGACGACGGTGCCGATGTCGGGCAGGCAGGCGAGGATGGGTTCGGGTGCGCGGCGGACGTGTTCCAATGAGCCGAATGCCTGCGCCAGCGTTTTGGCGGTGCGTTCGCCGACGTGGCGGATGCCGAGCGCGAACAGGAAGCGGGCGAGTTCGGGCGTTTTGCTGGCTTCTATGCCTGCGAGGATGTTTTCCGCCCACTTGGTTGGTTGTTTTTTGCTGTTTTGGGTGTTTGATTCAGACAGGTCGTCTGAAACCGTTTCGGCGTCGCCGTTTTCGTTTTCAGACGACCCTTTATCTGCCGTTTCCTTCATTTTTTGCAAGGTCGGGATGTCGAGGCGGTAGAGGTCGGCGAAGTGGCGGACGAGGTCTTGGGCGACAAGCTGCTCGATTTGTTTTTGACCGAGTCCGTCGATGTCCATGGCTTTGCGCGAGGCGAAGTGGATTAAACCTTGCGCGCGTTGTGCCTGACAAAGCATGCCGCCGCTGCATCGGGCGACGGCTTCGCCTTCTTCACGTTCGATTTCGCTGCGGCAGATGGGGCAATGGGTCGGCAGGCGGTAGGGCTTGTGGAGCGGAACGGATTGGGTTTGGTTTGCGGACGGTGTTTCGGCAAACAGGTCGTCTTGCTGATGCTTGAGGTCGTCTGAAACGGCAACGGCGGTTTCCTGCATCGGGCGGCGTTCGAAAATCACGCGCACGACTTCGGGAATCACATCTCCGGCGCGGCGCACGACGACGGTATCTCCGACGCGCACGTCTTTGCGCGATAATTCGTCCTGATTGTGCAGGGTGGCGTTGGTTACGGTTACGCCGCCGACGAATACGGGTTGCAGGCGGGCGACGGGGGTAACGGCTCCGGTGCGCCCGATTTGCACATCGATGGCTTCAACGATGGTTAGGGCTTCTTCGGCGGGGAATTTGTGGGCAATCGCCCAGCGCGGCGCGCGGGAGATGAAGCCGAGTTCGCGTTGTTGCGCCAAGCTGTTGACTTTGACGACCATGCCGTCGATTTCGTAGGGCAGCTCAGGGCGTTTTTGCTGCATTTGTTCGTAAAACGCCAATACTTCGTCGATATTTTTGAAACAGCCGAAATTGCCGTTAGGCAGGCTGAAACCGAGCTCTTGGAAATAGGCGAGTTCTTGGATGTGTTCTTCCGCGACGAAACCGCCTTGCTGGCGGGCGACGGAGTAGGGGAAAAAGTGCAGTTTGCGCTGCGCGGTAATACGAGAATCGAGTTGGCGCAGGCTGCCGGCGGCGGCGTTGCGCGGATTGGCAAAGGGTTTTTGCCCGTTTTCGGCTTGTCTTTTATTGAGGGCGGCGAAATCGGCTTTGAGCATCAGCACTTCGCCGCGCACTTCGATGAGTTCGGGCGTATTTTCGCCGTGCAGCCGCAAGGGGATGTTGGCGACGGTTTTGACGTTTTGGGTCACGTCTTCGCCCGTCGTGCCGTCGCCGCGTGTTGCTGCCTGTACCAATACGCCGTCGCGGTAGAGCAGGCTGATGGCGAGGCCGTCGAATTTGGGTTCGATAACGTATTCGGGATTACCGCCGTCCAAGCCGTCGCGCACGCGTTGGTCGAAGGCGTACATTTCGGCATGGTCGAACACGCCGTTTTCATCTTGCGGGGAGAAGGCGTTGGTCAGCGACAGCATCGGCACTTCGTGGCGCACTTCAGCAAATCCCGCCAAAGGCTCACCACCGACGCGCTGGGTCGGGCTGTCGGGCAGTTTGAGCTCGGGATAGTTTCGTTCCAACGCTTCGAGTTCGCGGAACAATTTGTCGTATTCGGCATCGGGTACGCTGGGCGCGTCGAGAGTGTAGTATTCGTAGGCGTAGCGGTTGAGGAGGTTGGTGAGGTGGCGGATGTGTTGTGCGGTTTGATTCATGGAGAAGGGTTTTCAGACGACCTTTGTCTGATACGGGCAAAGGTCGTCTGAAAAATGATAGGTTGAAAACAGCTGAATTTTACCCGAAAAAAAGCGGATATGCCGTAACGACATATCCGCTTTGATTGGATTCGATTTTAGGAGAACAGGCGCAAGGCTTGTTTGCTGCTGGGTTTGATGCCGACTTTGAGCATTTCTTCCTGACGCGCCAAGACGTAATTGCGAATGTCTTTGAGCCATTGGGTAGAAACTTCTTCCATTTTGTCGTTGACCAAATCCAAGCCCAACTGACCGGAGAGGCGTACCGCCAAGTCCATGAAGAGGTCGAAGGTTTTTTCGCCGGCGGGCGCATGAGGGATGTCGAGCAACATGCTGAAGCCTTTGTAGGACTGGTTGTCCAAAAGGGCGTTGGTAAACGCGTCGCCTGTGAGGCTGTGGATGGCAAACATCGGGCTGCCGGTTTGTCCGGTGTAGTGGAATGCGCCGTCTTCGCCCAAAACAAAGCCGAGGTTTTCAACAGAAGCGCGGAGTTCTACACCGCTGATGTTGCTGTGTGAAACCAAGTGGATGGCAATGGTTTGATCGACGCGGGCACAGAAGGTATCCAATGCCTGCGCGACTTCGGTAAATGCCGCCAAATCGGTGTGGAGGACTTTGCCGCCCATCAGTTGGGCGAAGGTGTCAACCTGTTGGTTGAACTGTTGCAATTCTTCTTGAGTTGCCAAACCGTTGCGGCTGACTGCTTGCAGACCGACGACGAAACCTTGGTAATACACGCTCGGAATCGGTTCGGCAACTTGGAAGCGGTCGTCCATGGTGCAGCCGATGATTTGGAAGCGGTGGCGGTTGGACAGACGGGGCAGGGCGTGCAGCTCTTGCGCTTCGGAAAGGGCGATGTAGGCGAGGTAGTCGAAGCGCGGGTCAAACCACGGCAGCTCGACTTGAGACAATTCGTCCAAGCTGACCAAAGGCTGGTTGGCGGCGGACGGCAGGTTGACCGGCTCGTCGCTGGCGGTTTGGGTGGTGATTTCGTTGTTCAGACCGATGACGGTATGTTGTACCGGCTCGTCGGTAAAGTCGTCTTCAATCGCCAACTCGACATCGGTTTTGATGGCGGAAGGTTTGGCGAGTTTGGCTTTGGCGGCGAAGATTTCGTCTTGTTCTTGCAGATTGCGCAGCGCGGCTTCTTGGGCTTTGTTCGCTTTTTTGACGAACAGGCCTTTGCCGCCGGATTCTTTGCCGTCGCGCACATGGCTGGTTTTACTGTTCAGGAGCGCGTCTTTGTCGGAGTGACCGAACTGTTCGCGCACCTGTTTGCGATATTGGTTTTCTTGATACATATTGTAGGCGATGACGGCAAGGATGACTGCCAAGCCTAAGACGATGAAAATCATGGGTAATCACTTTTTTGTAAGAGCGGCATTCCGTCTTCGTTGCCTTTAGGCGGGTTTGCCTTTGGGCAGTATGCGGAATTGTATTGCCGCGAGTAAGTTCGTCGGAGTCGGATACGGATTGTCCCGTATGGATGCTCGATTATAACGAAAATAAACTTTTCTGACAGCAAATGCCGCGAATGATAGCCCAAAATGGGACCGGGTCGTCTGAAAAATGCTATATGGCATTTTTGAGCGATTAACGGACAACAGGAAAACCTGCCGCCTGCAATCTTTGCCAGTCGAAAAAGTGGCCGGGGTCGGTTTTGCGGTCAGGGGCGATGTCCTGATGACCGGTAACGGCGGTGATGGGGTAGTGTCCGACCAAGGCTTGCAGCAGAGTTTCCAGAGTTTGATATTGTGCTTCGGTAAACGTCTCGAAATCGCAGCCTTCCAATTCGATGCCGACCGAAAACGCATTGCATTTTTCACGTCCGCGAAAAGACGACACGCCCGCGTGGTACGCCATATCGTCGCAGGAAACGAACTGCACCGCCTCTCCGTCGCGGGTAATCAGAAAATGGCTGGAAACGCGCAAGGTGTGGATGACGCTGAAAAACGGATGCTCGTCGGGATTGATGCGGTTGGTAAACAGCTTTTCCACCGCGCCCGTTCCATATTCGAAAGGCGGCAGCGAAATATTGTGTAAAACCACCAGCGACACGGCTTCTGATTCTGCCCGCGGTTCGAAGTTCGGCGAAAACGCGCGGCGCGCAGGCTGCCACCAGCCTTGTTGCCAGTCAATGTCTTGGTATTTGGACGGAAGATTCATATTCAGACGACCCTTTGTTTCAGACGACCACTGAGGCGGAAAAAACATACGTCGGGCGGGTGCGCGAGGAAGAGGGCGCGCATTTCAGTTATACTGTCGCCCGACGTTCACAAATCAAAAATCCTACCATGCTGAAAAAAATGTTGAAATGGTTTGCGGTATTTTTTGTTGCCGTTGCCGCCGTGTTCGCCGCCTTGCTGTTCGTTCCCAAAGACAACGGCAAAGCATACCGTATCAAAATCGCAAAAAACCAAGGCATCTCTTCCGTCAGCCGTACGCTTGCCGAAGACGGAATCGTTTACAACCGCCACGTTTTGGTCGCAGCCGCCTACATGATAGGCGCACACAACAAACTCAACGCCGGCTCGTACCGCCTCCCTTCCAACATTTCCGCCTGGGGCATTTTACAGAAAATCCGCAACGGCAGACCCGATGCCGTTACGGTTCAAATCGTCGAAGGTTCGCGTTTTGCCACCATGCGTAAAATCATCGACAACACGCCCGACATCGAACATAAAACACGCGGCTGGAGCGATGCGGAACTCATGCAGGCGATTGCCCCCGACGCGCTCAGCAGCAACCCGGAAGGCCAGTTTTTCCCCGACAGCTACGAAATCGACGCAGGCAGCAGCGATTTGCAAATCTACCAAACCGCTTATCAAACCATGCAACGTCGTCTGAACGACGCTTGGGAAGATCGCCAAAGCGGATTGCCCTACAAAAATCCGTATGAAATGCTGATTATGGCGAGCCTGATTGAAAAAGAAACCGCCCACGAAGACGACCGCGCCCATGTTGCTTCCGTATTCGTCAACCGCCTCAACATCGGCATGCGCCTGCAAACCGATCCGACCGTGATTTACGGTATGGGCAGCGCGTATAAAGGCAAAATCCGCAAAGCCGACCTCCAGCGCGATACGCCGTATAACACCTACACCCGCAGCGGTTTAACCCCGACGCCCATCGCCTTGCCGAGCAAAGCCGCCCTTGAAGCTGCCGCACATCCGTCGAATGAAAAATACCTTTATTTCGTTTCCAAAATGGACGGTACCGGCTTGAGTCAGTTCAGCCATAATCTGGAAGAACACAATGCCGCCGTACGCAAATATATTTTGAAAAAATAAGCCGAACTAAGCTTCAAAAGCATAAAGGTCGTCTGAAACCTGATCTTCGGTTTCAGACGACCTTTTATCTTTCGCAAGCCTTAAGCTGCTTCCCAGTAATCGATGTAAAGCTGCAATTCCATCTGATTGCGCCACTCGTTTGCCACAGGGCGGTAAACCGTGCGGATGTATTCGGGGATGTCTTCGCTGCACCGCCAAAACATGGCTTCAAATTCGTAGCCGTCTTTTTGCAGCCAGACTTTTTTATGTTTGCCCTCCGCGCCCAAAGGTTGCTGGCGGATGACGTGAAATTCGTCGGTAAAGCTCGGCGGCGCGAAGCCTTGTCCCCAAACATGGCGGGCGAGGTTTTGTGCCTGTTCCAACGTGATGTCGCAGGCTTTCAGGCTGCCGTCGGTGATGAAGGTTTGCGATAAGTCGTCTTCGCAGACCATTTCGCGCACGGCTTCTTCAAAGGCCGTCTGAAACGCGGGAATGTTGTGTTCGAGTATGCTCAAGCCCGCCGCCATCGCGTGTCCGCCGAATTTCAAAATCAAATCAGGGTGGCGTTTGGACACCAAATCCAAAGCGTCGCGCAGGTGCAGGTTGGGAATGGAACGCCCCGATCCGCGCACTTCGCCGTTGTCCGCCGGAGCGAATACGATGGTCGGGCGGTAGAAGCGGTCTTTGAGGCGGCTGGCGACGATGCCGACCACGCCTTGATGAAAATCGTCGCGGTAGGCGACCAGGGTCGTCTGACCTGAAGGCAGACTTTCGGGAAAGGCGTTCAACGCGTCTTGCAACATGGACTGCTCGATTTCGCGGCGTTCAATGTTGAGGTCGTTCAACTGCGCCGCCAATGCCTGCGCTTCTGCGTCGTCGCGCGCCAACAGGCAGGCAATGCCGACCGACATATCATCGAGCCGTCCGGCGGCATTAATGCGCGGACCCAGTGCGAAACCCATATCGAAAGGCTGCGCTTTGCGCCAGTCGCGCCGCGCCACTTCAAACAAGGCGCGGATGCCGGGACGCATCTTGCCGGAGCGCATCCGTTTTAAACCTTGCGACACGAGGATACGGTTGTTGTGGTCGAGGGGAACGACATCGGCGACGGTGCCGAGTGCGACCAAATCCAAAAGTTCGCCCAGATTCGGTTCTCTGAGGTTGTCTGAAAAATAATCGCGGCGGCGCAATTCGGCACGCAACGCCATTAACACATAAAAAATCACGCCCACGCCCGCCAAGCTTTTGCTGGGGAAGCCGCAGCCTTTTTGGTTCGGATTGACGATGATGCAGTCGGGTATGGTTTCGGCGGGCAGGTGGTGGTCGGTTACGATCACGTCCAAACCCAATTCCTGCGCCCGCGCCACGCCTGCGATGCTGGCGATGCCGTTATCGACCGTAATCAGCAAATCCACACCTTGCGCGGCGGCGATTTCGGTAAGTTCGGGCGTTAAGCCATAGCCGTGTTCGAAACGGTTGGGCACGAGGAAATCCACCGCCGCGCCCATCGCCGCCAAGCCGCTCATGCCGACGGAGCAAGCGGTCGCGCCGTCGGCATCGTAGTCGGCGACAATCAGGATTTTTTCCTTGCGTTCGATGGCATCCGCCAGACGGCGGGCAGCGGCTTCGCAATGCGTCAGCGATTGATAAGGCAGAAGGCCGGCGAGTTTGTCGTCCAATTCGGCGGGACTCTGCACATCGCGCGAGGCGCACAGGCGGGCTATTAAAGGGTCGGCGCCGGCGGTGAGCAAATCATCGAGGACGTTTTGGTTGACGGGGCGGGTTTGGATTTTGACGGGCATGGTGTGCGGACGGGGTATAGTTGTATTTGAGGGGATGTATTTTAAGGCGGGAAAGGTCGTCTGAAAACCTAAAAGCAAACCAAAATCTGCTGCCTAGTTTCAGACGACCTTTTATTGCGAAGGACAGGGAGAAACTTTTTCTCGTTTTAAGTTTCCGGAACAAAGTTGTCGTCAAACAAATTGTCCTGCTGTATTTCTTCCCATTCGTCCTGTTGTCTCAGCAAATCAAGTTTTTTGTTGCGGATTTTGGTTTTGCGCATATGCAGCAGGCGCATGACTTGGTGCTTTTGGTCGTCCGTCATTTGCTGCCAAAAATGCCTTTCTTCGCGGCTGCGCAGGCAACCTTTGCAATAGCCTTTTTCGTTGGCTTCGCATACGCCGATGCAGGGGCTGGGGATGGGGAAGAAATCGGGTTGTTCCATGATGCGGGTATTGAGAGGTCGTCTGAAAGAGTATAGCCAAGGAGTAAGGTTTCGGCTATGTATGGTTGTCGTTCAGGAAATTTTTTATAGTGGATTAAATTTAAATCAGGACAAGGCGACGAAGCCGCAGACAGTACAGATAGTACGGCAAGGCGAGGCAACGCCGTACTGGTTTAAAGTTAATCCACTATATTTTGATACTCTGCTGAGCGATGAAGAGCGCCATGCTGATCTTAGTTTTACCGTCGCAGGATAATAATGCGCTTCCTCATTAAAATTTAAAACTCAAAAAGGCTTAGCTTGACGATACGCTGACTGTGCTGAATTCATCAGCGGTATATCTATTTTACACGACCGGATAAGTAGCTGAAATCGGATTGAAAGATTTTAAAAGGACAGATAAAACAATAGGTCGGCGGATTCGCATTTGAAGTGCAACTTTCCCTAACAGAAAAAGGCCAGTATGCGGTAGCATACGGCCTTTCCTGCAAGAAAGATTGCCATGAGCTACACACAACTGACCCAAGACGAACGATACCATATCCAATACCTGTCCCGCCACTGCACCGTCACAGAAATCGCCAAACAGCTTAACCGCCACAAAAGCACCATCAGCCGCGAAATCAGACGGCACCGCACCCAAGGGCAGCAATACAGTGCCGAAAAAGCACAGAAGCAGAGCCGGACTATCAAACAGCGTAAGCGAAAGCCCTATAAGCTTGATTCGCAGCTGATTCAACACATCGACACCCTTATCCGCCGCAAACTCAGTCCCGAACAAGTATGCGCCTACCTGCGCAAACATCACGGGATAACACTCCACCACAGCACCATTTACCGCTACCTCCGCCAAGACAAAAGCAACGGCGGCACCTTGTGGCAACACCTCAGAATATGCAGCAAACCCTACCGCAAACGCTACGGCAGCACATGGACCAGAGGCAAAGTGCCCAACCGCGTCGGCATAGAAAACCGACCCGCCATCGTCGACCAGAAAGCCCGCATCGGCGATTGGGAAGCCGACACCATCGTCGGCAAAGGACAGAAAAGCGCATTACTGACCTTGGTCGAACGCGTTACCCGCTACACCATCATCTGCAAATTGGACAGCCTCAAAGCCGAAGACACTGCTCTGGCAGCCATTAGGGTATTAAGGGCACATAAAGCCAGAGTCCACACCATCACCATGGACAACGGTAAAGAATTTTACCAACACACCAAAATAGCCAAAGCATTGAAAGCGGAGACTTATTTTTGCCGCCCCTACCATTCTTGGGAGAAAGGGCTGAATGAGAACACCAACGGACTCATCCGACAATATTTCCCCAAGCAAACCGATTTCCGAAACATCAGCGATCGGGAGATACGCAGGGTTCAAGATGAGTTGAACCACCGGCCAAGAAAAACACTTGGCTACGAAACGCCAAGTGTTTTATTCTTGAATCTGTTCAAACCACTGATACACTAGTGTTGCACTTGAAATCCGAATCCAAGGTCGTCTGAAACCTTGTTTAGATTTCAGACGACCTGTTTTAAATCTCAAATCGTTCCGTTATTAGCGGTCGATGTTAACAGGTTCGCAGTTTTTCACGATGAAGCGGTTGCGTGAGTCGGTTACGCCCACAACTTCGGAAGTGGTGTGGGTGTTTTTGTCGATGTAACCGGCAGACATAGAGAAGCCGCGTTTGTTGGTGAAGGTTGTACCAGTGCTGTCTGATTGGCGTTTGTCAACGCGCAGGCTGATTTGTTTGCCTGCTGCATTTGCAGATGCGCCTACTGCATTACCACTGCGGTCAAATTCGTAAACGACATTCAGTTTTTTACCGTTGTCGCATTTGTAAGGAACGTAGCCAGCAGGAGCGGCAGCGGCAGTCATGGAAACACCGGCAGTCAGAACGGCTACAATAGCGGCAGATAAGAATTTCATCTGGTATTACTCCATAAAGTGAGAAAAGAGTGATGTGTGGCGTGGACTATCCGGCGCCATCCTTGCTTTGTTTTGAAAGCAGAACATATTTTATCCGTTCCGAAAAAATATACAATATGCAGATATGCAAAGCTATACAAAGAAATTTTCGGGAAGGGTTATTCTGGTTGTACGAAATTAAATAAGTTGAAAATTTATCATAACAAAATAACTTATTTTATTGTTTTTCTTTTATTTTCGGGTATTGATTTTTTTATAAAAGTTTATCATCAAAGTAAGTACCTGAAAGCCTCTGCACAACACTAACCCCAAATTAGATATTAAGTATGTTGTTTTTCGGGTGCTGCCCTGATTGGGTATAAAAAGCGATACAAGGTCGTCTGAAAAAGGTTTCTAGCCACAAAATGCTGATAATTGGATATTTTCGATTCGGTACAGCTTATTTTTAACATATTTCGGCATGAAATATCCGAAATGTCTGTTAGATAATCTCTTGATTTACGTTAAAATACGCCTTTTTTTTGTGAAGGTCGTCTGAAAAAAGACGGAGAGAATGATGTCTGAACAACACACACACGCTTCGACTTGGAAAAGCAAAATCAACGCTCTGGGGCCTGGAATCATGATGGCTTCGGCGGCGGTCGGCGGCTCGCACCTGATTGCCTCGACGCAGGCGGGCGCGCTTTACGGCTGGCAGCTTGCATTGATTATTATTTTGACCAACCTCTTCAAATACCCGTTTTTCCGTTTCAGCGCGCATTACACGCTGGATACGGGCAAAAGCCTGATTGAAGGCTATGCGGAGAAAAGCCGCGTTTACTTGTGGGTATTCTTGATTTTATGCGTCGTATCGGCAACGATTAACGCGGGTGCGGTCGCCATCGTGACCGCTGCCATCGTCAAAATGGCAATTCCTTCGCTGACGCTGAATGTCGGCGCAATCTCCGCGCTGATTATGGCTTCCTGTCTGATTATCTTGGCGAGCGGACGCTACAAAGCCTTGGACAACGTTTCCAAAATCATCATCGTCAGCCTGACGATTGCCACAGTCGCCGCCGCCGCCATCGCCATGTCGCGCGGCATGCAGATGAAGCCCGACTTTATCGAACCTACCCCATGGACACTGGCAGGCTTGGGCTTCTTAATCGCGCTGATGGGCTGGATGCCCGCGCCGATTGAAATTTCAGCGATCAACTCATTGTGGGTTACTGAAAAACAACGCATCAATCCTTCCAGTTACCGCGACGGTATTTTCGACTTCAACGTCGGCTACATCACCAGCGCGGTGTTGGCAGTCGTCTTCCTCGCCTTGGGCGCGTATGTGCAGTACGGCAACGGTGAGGCAGTGCAAATGGCAGGCGGAAAATACGTCGGTCAACTGATTAATATGTACGCCGTCACCATCGGCGACTGGTCGCGTCCGATGGTTGCATTCATTGCCTTCGCCTGTATGTACGGCACGACGATTACCGTAGTGGACGGTTACGCACGCGCGATTGCCGAGCCGGTGCGCCTGCTGCGTGGCAAAGACAAAACGGGCAACGTCGAACTGTTTGCCTGGAACGTTTGGGTCGCAGGTACGGGTTTGGCAGTGATTTTCTGGTTCAACAGCGCGATGGCGGAGCTGCTCAAATTCGCCATGATTACCGCCTTCGTTTCTGCCCCCGTGTTCGCTTGGTTGAACTACCGCCTCGTCAAAGGCGACAAACGCCACAAGCTGACGGCAGGTATGGACCTCCTCGCCATCCTCGGCTTGATTTACCTGACCGGGTTTACGGTATTGTTCCTATTGAACCTGACCGGCATCTTGGCTGCACCTAAGTAAGCCAGATCAAAACAAAGGTCGTCTGAAAACCGGATTTTGGTTTTCAGACGACCTTTTTGTTATGGGTTTGGTTTGGGGAAGAAGTTATTTATTGGTATAGGTGAATGATATTACGAATTTCATGATTATAATCAATAATTCGTAAAACCTATTTGAAATAAGATGAAAGAAGGTCGTCTGAAAATCTTAGTTTGAGATTTCAGACGACCTTCTTCAATAGGGCAAACCCTTACGCTTCTTCCGCTTTGCTGCGGATAATCAGAAGCGGCAGGTGGCTTTGGCGCATTACGGTTTCGGCGAAGCTGCCCATCAGGAGGTGCATCAGACCGGTGCGGCCGTGTGTGCCGAGTACCAGCAGGTCGGCGCCGTTTTCATCGGCGTAATCGACCAAATCCTGCGCCATTTCGCGCGCGCCTTTGTTAGCTACCAGCAGGTGTTTGACAATGTTTTCCACGCCGTTTTCGCGGGCGGTTTTTTCAGCGAAGTCCAAGACTTCGTTGCCTTGGGCGACGGCGGCGGCTTCGTAGCTTTCGTGTTGCAGGAATTCGGGGGCGAGCGCCATGTATTCGGCGGGGTTGGCGACGTGTACCAAAGTCAGGCGGGCGTTGTTGACGCTTGCTAACTCGGCGGCGTGTTTCAGGGCGTTGAGGGAAGTTTCGCTGCCGTCAACGGCTACAACCAGATGTTTGTACATAGTTCATTCTCCTTTTTGCGCCGCAGGCGGCACTTTGTTTCATGCGGTTGGGAAGGGTCCGATATGAAACGATTATAGACTCTTTCGGGCTGCTGCAACAGCCCGTCTGCTTTCCAGTATAATATGTGTCGCATTCGTCCGCAGCGTTTTGCGTTGATTTTCATTCATTTATTGATATATCACAAGGTTGGGTATGAACGACACCGTTTTTCTTCCTTCGCGCCGTTTCGGCGGTATTGCCAGACTCTACGGAGATGAAGCACTGGAGCGGTTTTCGCGCGCACACGTCTGCGTGGTCGGCGTGGGCGGGGTAGGCTCTTGGGCAGTGGAGGCTTTGGCGCGGACGGGCATCGGTCGTTTGACCTTGATTGATTTGGACAACGTCGCCGAGTCCAATGTCAACCGCCAATTGCACGCTTTGACCGATGATTTCGGCAAGGCGAAGGTGACGGCGTTGCGCGAACGCATTGCCCAAATCAATCCGCAATGTGAAGTGGAGGAAATCGAGGATTTTGTGACGGAAGACAATCTGGAAACGCTTTTCAGACGACCTTTCGACTTTGTGATCGACGCGATAGATCAAGTTCGCGTCAAGGCGGCGATGGTGGCTTATTTTGTGCAACACAAACAGCCGTTTATCCTCAGTGGCGGCGCGGGCGGACAGAAAAATCCGGCGTTGATTCAAACCGCCGATTTGAGCCGCGTAACCCACGACCCGCTGCTTGCCAACCTGCGCTACACCTTGCGCAAACGCTACGGCTTCAGCCGCGATACCAAAGAAAAAATGCGCGTGCCGTGTGTGTTCTCGACTGAAAACATTACGCCGCCGCAATCGGGCGAAGCGTGTTCGACCGATGCCGCGCCGCAAGGGCTGTCCTGCGCGGGCTACGGGGCGAGTATGCTGGTGACGGCTTCGTTTGGGCTGTATTGTGTGCAGGCGGCGGTGGAACATATTGCGGGACGGAAATGAGATGACCCGATTTTTTAAAGCCTATTTTATCGGTAGCCTGATTTATGCGGTGTGGTTCGGCGTGTTGATGTATGCCGTCGATCCGATGTTTGGCGCAATGGGATGCGACATGCAGTCGGGCGATTATTTGTGTTTTCAGGATGGCTATCCGCGGCCGTTTCCCAATTTCCTTTATCCTTTCCTGTCCGTTCCGATATTCAGCCTTTTGCACGCTGCCATCATTAAATGACGCAAACGCTGCTTGGTCGGGATGATTTGGTTTTTGGTCGGCTGCGAGTGGATGTTGCTATTGGCTTGGATAATTTCGATGCTGGCGTGCGATGGTTTTGTGTTTTCCCGCGATGCCGTTACAGTGCTGATCGGTTCGTTTTTCGCCGCTTTGCCACTGCTGGGCATGGCGTTGGCGCAAACGCTTGCTATCGCCATCGCTTCTTTGAAAAGCCAACGCAAAAAAGGCTGATTTTTGTTTTGCCGCACTTGTTTTGGCGAACCCCGCTGTGTTTTCAGATGACCCCGTTATTGATTAACCATCCATCGAACCTAAAAAAGAAAAAGCCCCTCTAATCATGCCTTCAGAACACCTTATCTCTCCCGCTGCGGCAACGTCGTCTGAACACACGGTCGCGTGGGTATTCGGTCAGCCCGTTACCGATTTGCCGCAGGATTTGTTTATTCCGCCCGATGCTTTGAAGGTTGTCTTAAGCAGCTTCCAAGGGCCGTTGGATTTGCTGCTTTACCTGATCCGCAAACAAAATATCGACGTTCTCGATATTCCGATGGTGAAGATTACCGAGCAATATCTGCACTATATCGCCCAAATGGAAACGTATCAGTTTGATTTGGCGGCGGAATATCTTTTGATGGCGGCGATGCTGATTGAAATCAAATCGCGCCTGCTTCTGCCGCGTCCCGAAGAGGTCGAGGATGAGGAGGCGGATCCGCGTGCCGAGCTGGTGCGCCGCCTTTTGGCTTATGAACAGATGAAGCTGGCGGCGCAGGGTTTGGATGCGTTGCCGCGCGCAGGACGGGATTTTGCTTGGGCGTATCTGCCGTTGGAAATCGCGGTTGAGGCGAAGCTGCCGGAGGTGTATGTTGCCGATTTGACGCAGGCGTGGCTGGGCATTTTGTCGCGGGCGAAACATACGCGCAGCCATGAAGTGATTCAGGAAACCATTTCCGTACGCGCGCAGATGACGGCGGTTTTACGTCGTCTGAACGAGAGCGGGATATGCAAATTCAGCGATTTGTTCAAACCGGAGCAGGGCGCGGCGTATGTGGTCGTCAATTTCATCGCACTGTTGGAGCTTGCCAAAGAAGGTTTGGTCCGCATCGTCCAGCCGGACAGCTACGGCGAAATCGAAATCAGCCTGAAACAGGAAAATTTAGAACGCCCGGAAGCGGAAGAGGGCGTTTCAGACGACCCCTCCGCCGATGTTGAAGACGAAACGGCATGATGATTTCACGCTTGGCAAACCCATACCCATTTCCATCAACTGCCCTTTATATAGTGGAGACCTTTGCAATAACATAGGTTACTAAAATTTTATGCTCAATCTCATTTTCAAAATGCAAAACCTTGCTGATTTTTCCTACTTTTTGCTCAATATTAGGAAGGTTTTAGTCAATTGAAGATTTTTTGGCGCATTTTTATGCGTCAAATTTCGTTAATAGACTATTTTTGCAAAG
This sequence comes from Neisseria sicca, assembly GCF_017753665.1. Classification (NCBI taxonomy): domain Bacteria; kingdom Pseudomonadati; phylum Pseudomonadota; class Betaproteobacteria; order Neisseriales; family Neisseriaceae; genus Neisseria; species Neisseria sicca. Next base: position 1,462,442 of record NZ_CP072524.1, on the reverse strand, counting down.
GTCTCAGTGGATTAAATTTAAATCAGGACAAGGCGACGAAGCCGCAGACAGTACAGATAGTACGGAACCGATTCACTTGGTGCTTCAGCATCTTAGAGAATCGTTCTCTTTGAGCTAAGGCAAGGCAACGCCGTACTGGTTTAAAGTTAATCCAATATAAACAAACAGGTACGAATTTATGAACAGTGTTTCCCCGCTCAACCGTAAAGCCTCGCTGTGGGCGGTTGGTTTGATGTTGTTCGCTTTGTTTTTTGGTGCGGGCAATCTGATTTTTCCTGCTTATCTCGGACAACAGGCGGGGGAAAACTGGCTTTCTGCGATGATAGGTTTTCTGTTGACCGGCGCGGGCTTGCCGCTGTTGGGCGTGATTGCCATCGGCTATTCAGGCTCGCGCGATGTTCAGGCGCTGGCTTCGAGGGTTGCGCCTTGGTACGGCGTGGCGTTTGCCGTCGCGCTGTATTTGTCCATCGGACCTTTGTTTGCCATGCCGCGTACGGCGACGGTGTCGTTTGAGATTGCCGTTGCGCCGTTTTTGAATGAAAGCCAGAAAACAGTCGGGCTGGCGGCGTTCAGCGTGGCGTTTTTCAGCGTGGCGCATTGGCTGTCGATGTCGCCGGGCAAACTGGTGGACCGTATCGGTAAAATTCTGACACCCGTATTGCTTTTGACGATTGCCGTTTTGGTCGGCTATGCCGCTCTGAATCCGATGGGTGTTCCTGCGGCGGCGCAAGGCGATTTTGCCCTTCGTCCGTTCATAAAAGGCATTTTGGAAGGCTACGGCACAATGGACGCACTCGCTTCGCTGGTGTTCTCCATTATCGTCATTGACGCTGTGCGTGCGATGGGCGTGGACAACCGCTCTGAGCTGTTGCGGACGACCACCGTTTCAGGCATTGTCGCCGCATCTTGTCTGGCACTGGTGTACCTCTTCATCGGCTATATGGGCGCGACCAGCGTGGCAGGCTTGGGACTTCAGGAAAACGGCGCGGAAGTGTTGTCGAAAACCGCGAATTTCTATTTCGGCGTACCTGGCAATATCCTCTTGGGCGCCATCGTCCTGCTCGCCTGCTTGAGTACCGCCGTCGGACTGATTACATCGTGTTCCGAATATTTCAACCGTCTGTGTCCCGGCATTCCTTACAAAATGTTCGTTGTCATCAATACGGTCGTGTCTATGGCGTTGGCGAACAAAGGCCTGTCCTCCATCCTAACCTTCTCCATTCCGATGCTGATGCTGCTGTATCCGCTGACCATCGTCATCATCCTGCTGGTCTTCCTACACAAACTGTTCGGCGGCAGCCGCATCGTCTATTTCTGCACCATGATGGCGACGCTGGCAGTCGGTTTGCTCGATGCCTATAAAGCCGCGTTCGGTTTCAGCGAAGAAGTCGCCGCCGACATCAACGGCGCACTGCCGCTTTACAACGTCGGACTGGGCTGGCTGCTGCCCGCAACCGTCGGCTTTATTTTAGGATGCGTCCTAAACGCCGCGCTCAAGAAAAAAGCATAAGGCTTAAATCACAAAACAAAGGTCGTCTGAAAGCTTTCAGACGACCTTTTCAACATTCACCCGGCAAAAAAAGTAACACCCGCCCGTCTAACCGTGTTCTAATAATGCTTTACATTTACGCTGAACGAGAGAAAAGCCATGACCGCACCTCAAACGCCCGTTATCCGCTCCCTGCTCGACACCGACCTGTACAAGTTCACCATGCTTCAGGTGATACTGCACCAATTCCCCCAAACCCACAGCCTTTATGAGTTCCGCTGTCGCAACAAAGACATGGTTTACCCGCTTGCCGACATCCAAAGCGACTTAGAAAGAGAACTCGACGCGCTCTGCCAACTGCGCTTTACCCACGACGAACTCGACTACCTGCGCAGCCTGCGCTTCATCAAAAGCGACTTTGTCGACTATCTCGAACTCTTCCAGCTGCAACGCCGCTTCGTCAAAGTCAGCCCCGACAATGAAGGTCGTCTGAACATCCGCATCGAAGGCCCCATGATTCAGGCGATGTTCTTTGAAATCTTCATCCTCGCCATCGTCAACGAACTCTACTTCCGCCGTCTCGAAACCCCCGCCGTCATCGAAGAAGGCGAACGCCGCCTCCAAGCCAAAGCGCAACGCCTCAAAGAAATCTCCGCCGCGCAAAACCCCGATGATCCGCCGTTCCTCATCTCCGACTTCGGCACCCGCCGCCGCTACACCCTCGACTGGCAGGAACACGTCATCCGCACCCTGCTTGAAGCCGCCCCCGACATCGTGCGCGGTACCAGTAACGTTTATCTCGCCAAAAAAATCGGCATCACCCCCATCGGCACGATGGCGCACGAGTTCCTCCAAGCCTTCCAAGCCCTCGACGTGCGCCTGCGCAATTTCCAAAAAGCCGCTCTCGAAAGCTGGGTACACGAATACCGCGGCGACCTCGGTATCGCACTGACCGACGTGGTCGGCATGGACGCCTTCCTGCGCGACTTCGACCTCTATTTCGCCAAACTTTTCGACGGTCTACGCCACGACAGCGGCGACCCCTATGTATGGGGCGACAAAGCGCATGTGCACTATAAAAAACTCAAAATCGACAGCCGCACCAAAATGCTGACCTTCTCCGACGGTCTGGACATCGAACGCTCATGGGCGTTGCACCAATATTTCAAAGACCGTTTCAAAACCAGCTTCGGTATCGGTACCAACCTCACCAACGACATGGGCCATACCCCGCTGAACATCGTCCTGAAACTCGTCGAGTGCAACGGTCAGTCCGTCGCCAAACTCTCCGACTCCCCGGGCAAAACCATGACCACCAACAACACCTTCCTCGCCTACCTGCGTCAGGTGTTTGACGTTCCCGAGCCGAAGGCAGAGGGCTGATTAACTGAAGAAAAGGTAAAAGGTCGTCTGAAAACTCGGATTCAGGTTTTCAGACGACCTTTTGATGGGTTGAACCGCTTGGAATATAAAGTTTGAAATAGGCAAAGACAAAAAACAGCCCGGTCAAAAATGACCGGGCTGTTGAATTTTTGGTCGGAGTGAAAGGATTCGAACCTTCGACCCCTTGCACCCCATGCAAGTGCGCTACCAGACTGCGCCACACTCCGACTCGATAAGTTTCGGATTATAGTTTTCTTGTCCGGCTTTGGCAAGCGTAAGGCAGGGCGGTTTGGGCTATCTGTTTGAAGCGGCTTTGAATTTGTTTGGCGTAAGCGCGGGTAGGGCAGACGGGATGCCTCGTTCTTCATTTGAATCCGCCATATTTTCAGACGACCTTTGAATGGCAAACGAGTGTGGCGGAATTTTATGGCTGCTATATAATTGCTGCTTTGATTTTTAATGAAAAAACAGGGCTGATGGACAATATTTTGCATGAATTGTTTGCGCGTCAGGCGTTTACGTCTAGCTTGGTAGAGCGAAATTTCGGACAGGTTTCGGGCTGGATTGAGCTGGTCGGCGTATTGATGCTGATGGCGGCGACGTTTTGGCTGTCAAACCGACTAAAAAACCGTTATTTCTTTGCGGAACAGGGTAACTTCGCGCTATTGCGGCATATCGGCAGGCGGATTTTGTGGCCGGTGCTGATGATGATTTTCGGCGCGGCGGCTTTGTTTATCTGCAATCTGACGGAGTTTCGCCCGGTATGGCTGCATCTGCTGATTTTGGCGGCGCGCTGGATGATTCTGATTCGGGTCAGCGTGGCGGTTGTTCATGCCGCTTTACCGCAAAACAAACTGACCGACTGGCTGGAAAAATCGGTCTCCATGGTTTTGTGGGTAGGCTTCGTGCTTTGGCTGTCGGGCTTGGATGATAAGATTTTGGCGATGCTCGACGGCATCAGCTTTTCGGTCGGTTCGGGCAAACTGAGCCTGTTGATGATTTTGAACGGGATTTTGTGGGTCGGGCTTCTGATGATAGGCGCGTCGTGGTTGGCGCGCTTTATCGGCGAGCGTTTGGAGAAAAGCAGCCTGGACAATAACCTGTCCATGATTTTGTCCAAAATCATCAAAACGGTGATGATGGTTTTGGCGGTCTTGATTGCGCTGCCGCTGGTGGGGATTGATTTGACGGTATTGTCGGTGTTCGGCGGTGCGTTGGGTGTCGGTATCGGTTTCGGTCTGCAAAAAGTGGCGAGCAACTATATTTCCGGCTTTATCATTTTGGGCGACCGCTCTATCCGTATGAACGACCGTCTGACGGTCAATAACTTTACCGGCTATGTCACCAAAATTACCTCGCGTTTTGTCGTGCTGCGCAATGCCAACGGTACGGAGGCGCTGATTCCGAACGAGACGTTCGTTACCTCGATGGTGGTCAACGAATCTTATACCAGCCGCGAATTGCAGCAGGCGTTCAATATACAGGTTGCCTATCATTCCGATTTGATTAAGGCGCTGGACATCATTAAAAGTGCAGCCGCCGCACAGCCGCGTGTTTCCAAACATCCCGCGCCTTTGGCGGTGGTGACCAATTTCGGCGACAACGGTATCGATTTGCGCGCGACTTATTGGGTGAAAGATCCTGAAAACGGCTTTGCCGCGCTGCAATCAGCGATTTTTCTGGATATTTGGCCGCAGTTTAACGAACACGACATCGAGTTCCCTTATCCGCAACGCGAAGTCCGTATCCTGAACGAAGAGCAGTCCCCGAGCAACATCGCCATGATTAAGGCGGGAATGCAGGCGCGCAGCGATACCAAATCCGATCCCGCGATGGACTCTGCCGGAGACGATTGATGGCAAAGCCCTTGAAGTATCCCGTGTCCGCGTTGGTGGTTTTGCATGATGCCGACGGCAATATCCTTCTAATCGAACGCACTTCGCCGCAAGGCTTTTGGCAGTCGGTAACCGGCAGCATCGAGCCGGACGAAACCATAGAGGAAACCGCCAAGCGCGAAGTTTGGGAGGAAACCGGCATCCGCCTTGCGGACGGACAGCTCTGCAACTGGCACGACAGCACGGTTTACGAAATTTACCACCACTGGCGGCACCGCTATCCGAAAGGTGTGTTCGAAAACCGCGAACACATCTTTTCCGCCGAAATTCCGCGCGATGCGGTGATTGTTTTGCAGCCTGACGAACACGTCGCTTACGGATGGTTCGGCATTGAAGAAGCGGCGGAAAAAGTGTTCTCCCCGTCGAACAAAAGGGCGATTTTGGAATTGGGGAAAAGGTTGGGGAAATAGAACCAGCCTGATTGCTTAAAGGTCGTCTGAAAACAGCGATTGCGTTTTCAGACGACCTTTTTCCGCATTTTCAGAGAGTCTTTTGTTTGCTATACTTCCGCCGTTCAAACTTCCGTCAAATAAAGGAAATAAAATGGCAGACTTCAATAAAATCCTGACTCCGGGCGATGTGGACGGCGGCATTATCAACGTCGTCAACGAAATTCCCGCCGGCAGCAGCCACAAAATCGAATGGAACCGCCGCCTCGGCGCATTCCAACTTGACCGCGTCGAACCCGCGATTTTCGCCAAACCGACCAACTACGGCTTCATCCCGCAAACCTTGGACGAAGACGGCGACGAATTGGACGTATTGCTGGTTACCGAACAGCCCTTGGCGACAGGTATCTTCTTGGAAGCGCGCGTCATCGGTGTGATGAAGTTTGTCGATGACGGCGAAGTGGACGACAAAATCGTCTGCGTTCCCGCTGACGACCGCAACAACGGCAACGCCTACAAAACCCTTGCCGACTTGCCGCAGCAGCTGATCAAGCAAATCGAATTTCACTTCAACCACTACAAAGACCTGAAAAAAGCAGGCACAACCAAAGTTGAATCTTGGGGCGATGTGGAAGAAGCAAAAAAAGTAATTAAAGAATCCATCGAACGTTGGAATAAACAGGCTTGATGTTTTATTTCAATAAATAAGGAAAGGTCGTCTGAAAATGGTTTTCAGACGACCTTTTGATTGGAATAGGGGCAAGAAATAATACTGAAAAGTTTTGTATGGTAACGTAGAAAGAAACAAGTCAGTTGCTGACTGCCCTAGGTATTCAAGATGGCGGTTATTTAAGATGGTTCAAAAACTAAAGCCTTGCTAAAACAGCAAGGCTTTAATCAAAACTGGCACGCCCACGGGGAATCGAACCCCGGTTACCGCCGTGAAAGGGCGATGTCCTAACCGCTAGACGATGGGCGCGGATAAATAGATTTTTTGGCGCACCCGGAGCGATTCGAACGCCCGACCCTCTGGTTCGTAGCCAGATACTCTATCCAACTGAGCTACGGGTGCGCTGTAACAAAGATTGAGATTATAGGGAGGGGGTGGAATTCTGTCAAGGGCGTTGTTGGAAAATAAACAGGGAAAGTGTAAAATGCGCGGCTATTGGTTGAATTTACAGGAAAATAAAATGGAGAGCGTTTCTCGCTGGCCGTTGTTGCAGAAGGCATTTGCCCGTTTCGGGAGGCCTGTTGTTGTGGTGGATTTGGAAACTACCGGCGGGAATCTTTATCAAGACAGGGTAACGGAAGTTGCTTTGCTGCGTTTCGACGGGCAAAGCGTATGCCGTTATGAGTGGTTGGTGAATCCGTGTAAGCCGATTCCTGAATTTGTCGCGCAACTGACGGGCATCAGCAATAAAATGGTAACAACGGCTCCGTTGTTTGCGGAAATTGCTTCACAGTTATTGCCGCTTTTACAGGGAGCCGTGGTGGTGGCGCATAACAGCCGTTTCGACTATACCTTCTTGCGTCACGAGTTTCGCCGTGCCGGAATTGATTTTGCTGCGCCTGCTTTGTGCACCGTCCAGTTGTCGCGCCGCCTTTATCCCGAGTTTTACAAACACAATTTGGACAGCATTATCGAACGGAACGCAATCACAGTGGAAAACCGTCATCGCGCGATGACCGATGTCTTGGCTTTGAGCGATTATTTGGAACACAGCTTGCGCGAAAAGAATACAGAAGATTGGGATAATTACTGCCGGTCTTTGATGAATCCGAAAATGCTGCCGAATTGGGTAACGGATGCTTTGGCGGCGCAGCTTTATGCGTTGCCGGACAGCGAAGGTGTGTTGGTATGGTTTGATGCATTCGGCAAGGCGCAGGCGGTAGTTGCATTGGAGAAGGCGTATAGCGAAACGGCAGAAATGCTGCATGGTAAAAAAGTTCCGCTTTATTTGAAGGCTGCGGCTTCCGTGCGTTTTATTCCTGCGTTGGGCAGCCTGCATTCGGTATGGCTGAAGGCGCAGGTAATGAGGGAATATGGTATCCGCCCGCCTGAACGAGTCGTTTCAAAGCCTACTGCATTTTCTACGGTTCGTTTTTCTCCCGACGAACACGGTGTTTTGCAGGCAAGGATTGTGCCTTTGGATAACGGCAGCCGAGCTGTCCGCCCGTATGGGTTGTTTATCCATAAAAAAGCCGCCAAACGCGCGCTTAATACTTGGGCGTTGGAAAACAGACTTTGTCCTGATGCCTTGAATATCCTGCCTGTTGCAAATGGAAAAGGTGTGCCGTGTCCTGTACAGGCACTCGGGCAATGCGACGGTGCCTGCCGTACCGAGGATGGGATAGAAGCGCAAAACGGACGTATCCGCGAATTGGCGCATTTGTTGCCCGTTGCAGACTGGGGGAAGGCGCATGAGGTGGAGATTACGGAAACGGACGACTTATCCGGAAAAAGCATCACTTTGCGTTGTGCCGGTGGGGCGATTGCTATGCCGGACGGCGGCTGGTACTTTGATGACAGTCTGCCCGCGTTGCTGAAAATGAAATTCAGGCGGGAGCGGGAAAGTGTCAAAATTATTGCTTAATGTAATAATGGCGAAAATGGAATAAGCAGGTTTCAGACGACTTCTGATAACCTGCTTATTTTTTAATCAATTTTGTTTTTCTCTTGGGAATCAATATGAAGTAGGATTTATACACAGCTTGTTTACATCATTGCATGTAGAAATTGTGCATTGTTCCCGTCATTGCACGTTACAATATAGGTCGTCTGAAACCGATTGTATGCCTGATAATGAATACGCCAAAAATTATTTTTTTCGATATTGATGACACGTTATACCGAAAATATACCGATACGCTGCGCCCATCTGTTGCTAAAGCGATGGAGGCATTGAAAACGCGGGGTATTTTGACGGCAATTGCGACGGGGAGGCCGCCGGTGGCCATTCCGGGTAAGGTGAAAACCCTGATACGCGACAGCGGTATTGATATGCTGGTTACGATTAACGGGCAATACACGACGTTTCACGGAGAGGTGTTGCAGGCTTATCCGATGATTGAAGCCGAAGTGGAGCGGATGTGTACATTTTTTGACAGTCAGTATATTGATTATGCTTTTGTAAATAATGATGAAATTGTCGCATCGGCTGCCGGCGAAAGGGTAAAAGAAGCCTTGTCGCACATCCTGCCTGCTTTTGAAGTGGATAAAGAATATTTCCGCAAACAATCGGTTTATCAGATGCTGGTGTTTGCAGATAAAGCCCAAGAGCAGGAAATTATCGGAAAAATCCAATTCGAAGGCTTCAAATCCGTGCGTTGGCACGAGTCTGCGCTGGACATGCTGCGCCGCGAAGGTTCAAAAGCAAGAGGCATTGCACATGCAGTAGAAAAATTGGGCATAGGCATGGAAGATGTTATGGCTTTCGGTGATAGCTTTAATGATTTGGAAATGCTCTCATCCGTCGGCTTTGGCGTGGCCATGGGAAATGGTGAGGAGGCGGCGAAAGCTACGGCGAAATTTATTGCGCCGAGTGTAGATGAAGATGGCGTGTACAGGGCTTTGGTTGAATTGGAAATTATTGATGGATAATGATTTATTTAGAGTTAGGTCGTCTGAAAAGCAGGTTTCAGACAACCTCTTTGTTGGAATAGTAAAAAGTCGGGATGGGGATTTCGGGCTGAGTCCGTGAAAATTGTAAAAACATATCCCTAAAATCCCCCATTTCAAACCGGGATAAACCAACTAAAATACAGCTGTAAATATTTCGTTGTAACAATAAAATAAAAATAAAACACCGTCTGAAAACAAGAATGATGGGTTTTCAGACGACCTTCAAACCGCTTCCTAAATCGTCCAACCAAGCAATAGGAGAAACCAAATGGAAGAAACATTCGTCCAAACGCTGACCATTGCCGGCTCGGATTCCGGTGGCGGGGCGGGGATACAGGCGGATTTGAAGACATTTCAGATGCGCGGTGTGTTCGGCACCAGCGTGCTGACCGCTGTGACCGCGCAAAATACGCTCGGCGTATCGGCGGTGCATCTGGTTCCGACCGACATCATCACCGCGCAAATCGAAGCCGTCCGCGCCGATTTTGAAATCCGCGCCTATAAAATCGGGATGCTGGGTACGGCTGAAGTGATTGAATGCGTTGCCGAAAATCTGAAAAAATGCCGTTTCGGCAAGCGCGTCCTCGATCCGGTGATGATTGCCAAAGGTGGCGCGCCGCTGTTGCAGGATTCCGCCGTCGAAGCGATGAAACGCCTGCTTCTGCCCGATACGGACATTCTGACGCCGAACCTGCCCGAAGCGGAAGCCTTGACGGGCGTGCGCATTGAAAACCGCCAAGATGCGGAACGCGCCGCCAAAATCCTGCAAGATTGCGGCGTGAAAAATGTAGTGATTAAAGGCGGGCATTTGGGCGACAGCCGCAGCGAATACTGTACCGACTGGCTGTTTACGCCGGATGAGGTGTTTGAATTTACCGACCGCCGTTTCCCAACAGCGCATACGCACGGTACCGGCTGTACGTTCTCCGCCTGTATCGCCGCCGAGTTGGCTAAAGGTTTCGAGACGCTCGAATCCGTGCAAACCGCCAAAAAATACATTACCGAGGCGATTCGCAATCCTTTGAACATCGGCGCGGGACACGGTCCGGTCAATCATTGGGCGTATCGGGATTGAGGGATATGAAAAGGTCGTCTGAAAACAGATTTTCCGTTTTCAGACGACCTTTTGTTGTGACATCCTTTGATGGCAAACATCAAGCCGGATTCATGAAGCTTTCGATTTCCTGTAAGGAAATGTCGGGCGTCGCGCCGTGTCTAGAGGCGACTAGGGCGCCGAGTGCGCAGGCGAAGGTAATGGCTTCTTGCGGCTCGGCATTGTTGAGCAGTTTGTAGGTCAGTCCTGCCAAGAAGCTGTCGCCGGAGCCGACGGTATCGGCAACTTTGATGCGGAAGCCGCAGTGGCGGTAGAGTTCGCCGTCTTTGTATAAAATTGCACCGTGTCCACCCAAGGTGACGCAGATGGTTTTGGCGCCGGTCAAGCGGTTGAGGTAGGCGATGTTTTGTTCGATGCTGTGGTAGGGCGAGCCGTAAGCCGCAGATAATTCGTACAATTCGTCGTCATTAAGTTTGAGCATATCCGCACGCTTCATGGTGGCGAGCAGGCGGTCGGTGTCGTAGTGGGGTTTGCGCAGGTTGACGTCAAAGATTTTGAATTTGGCTTTTTCCATCAGTTTGTCTAATGCCGCACGGGAAATCTCATCGCGGGTGGCAAGGCTGCCGAATACGAAGGCATCGGATTCGGCGACACGTTGCAAGGCGGCATCTTCGATGACGATGCGGTCCCAAGCGCAGGGATATACGATTTCATATGACGCGCTGCCGCATTTGTCCAAGATGACTTTGACCAAGCTGGTATCGCATTCTTTGCACACTTGCAGCAGGTCGGTATTGACGTTTTTCGCTTGGATTTGGCGCAGCAGCTCTTCGCCGTCGGCATCATCACCGCGACGGCTGATAATGGCGGTATCGACTCCGAAGGATTGCAAACGGACCAAAACGTTCAGCGGCGCACCGCCCAACACTTTGCCGCTTGGAAAATCGTCCCACAACACTTCGCCGAAACTGGTTACTTTCATTTTAGACCTTCCTTGCTTTGAGTTGATTGGCTGGAACTGCTGCGCTGCGTACGGCTTAGGAATCATGTATTTGTAGTAAAATTCCAATACTTAGGCACGTAAGTATTATGTTTTAAAATCTACCGACTGACAAGCAATCGCGGGATTATCCGCCAGGAAGTTTGATTCATCACAAATTGCGTTAAAGACGGCCTGATTCGGCAAATCGGCAGGGTTTATTTTTCTTTCATTTTATAAGTGCTTCGGGAAGGGGGTAGGCTGATTTTTGAAATTTAAATACAAATCGGCAGAATATTTTTGAACAGACGGGCTATATATTCCGATTTTCTTCATTTCATTACGATATTTAAAAACCCTCTCTTTAAGCCTATAATGTAGTCGTTAAAAATACCGAAAGGTCGTCTGAAAACGTGAAAATCCATTTTCAGACGACCTTCATTAACGGAAAGAACAAATCATGCGTCCATTAAATGCCCGAATCCGCTTGGACAATCTGCGCCACAATTATCAAACCCTGAAACAGATTCACGGCGGCAAAATGCTTGCCGTTATTAAAGCGGACGCTTACGGACATGGCGCGGTACGGTGCGCCCACGCATTGTCCGAAATTGCCGACGGATTTGCCGTCGCTACCATGGACGAAGCCGTCGAATTGCGCGAGAGCGGCATTAGCAATCCCATCGTATTGCTCGAAGGCGTGTTTGAAGCGTCGGAATACGCTACCGTCGATAAATACAATTTGTGGCCGGGCGTCGGCAGCCAATGGCAACTCGAAGCCTTAATCGCCCATCATTGGCAGAATCCCGTTAAAGTCTGGCTCAAAATGGATTCCGGTATGCACCGCGCCGGCTTCTTTCCGCACAATTACACTTCCGCCTACACCGCCCTGAAACAATGCAAACACGTTGACAGCATTGTTAAATTCAGCCATTTTGCCTGCGCCGACGAACCCGACAACGGCATGACCGAAATGCAGCTTGAAGCCTTTGATTTGGCGTGTGAAGGCTTAGAAGGAGAAGAAAGCCTCGCTAATTCCGCCGCTATCTTGAATATTCCCGAAGCGCGCCGTGACTGGGGACGCGCCGGACTGGCACTTTACGGTATCTCTCCGTTCGGCGGCGTAGACGAGCGCCTGAAGCCCGTCATGCGCCTGACTTCCCGCGTATTCGGCGAACGCGTCCTGCAACCTCATTCACCCATCGGCTACGGAGCGACGTTTTATACCAGCAAATCTACACGCGTCGGCCTGATTGCCTGCGGTTACGCCGACGGCTATCCGCGCCGAGCCTCGACCAACTCGCCCGTTGCCGTCGAAGGCAAACGCAGCCGCATTATCGGCAGGGTGTCAATGGACATGATCACCGTCGAACTCGATGCTTCCAAAGAAGGTTTGGGCGCCGAAGTCGAATTGTGGGGCGACATTGTTAATATCAACGAAGTCGCCGAAGCCGCCGGTATGATTCCGTATGAAATCCTTTGCAACGTCAAACGCGCAAAGTTTACCTATTCGGAGTGATTTAGGCGGCGGTTTGAACTGAAGGTCGTCTGAAAACAAAGTTAACGGTTTCGTTAAATGGTTTTCAGACGACCTTTGTCTTGCCATCATTTTAAGAAACCTTATTTTCGAATTAACGGTTGCAGCAGGATTGATGGAACGGGTAACTTAAAGCAAACATACTATAGTCAATTAAAATCAAAATAGGACACTAGCGCATCGTCAAATCGGGCGTAATCAGACAAAACGGTTCGCAGATACCGCTTAATATTCGCCCACACCTTCTCAATCGGGTTGAGCTCAGGTGAATAAGGTGCAAGAGGTAATACCTTATGGCCCAATTTTTCCGCCATTTCCCGTAAGACATCCATACGGTGAAATCGTGCATTATCTAAAATAATTACCGATTTTTGAGTCAATGCGGGCAGTAGGCATTGCTGAAACCACGCTTCAAAAAAGACTCCGGTCATCGTATTTTGATAAACCATCGGAGCAATCAGCCGGTTGCCGACTTGTGCGGACACCAGAGATAAGCGTCGGTATCTTTTTCCACTTATCTGCGCTTTCACTATTCGCCCTCTCAGGCTGCGGGCATAGGGACGGAACAGGTAGCGGTCAAATCCTGTTTCATCCAAATAAACACGTTGGTAGTCGGAAAATTCGGCCAGCTGTGTCAAATAATGCGTTACTTTGGCCGGGTCTTGTTCTTTGTAAGTGGTGGTCTTTTTTTGCGCGTCATCCCCATCTGTTTGAGTGCATAGCAAACGGCGGCTGGCGTACAATCAAAATGTTTGGCGATTTCATGCAGATAGGCATCCTGGTGTTGCTCAACATATTGAGCCAGTTTTTGCCTATCCAATTTGACGGCATTTAGACCGGTAACTTGATGTTTTAGGCTGCCTGTTTGTTTTTTAAGGCGAATCCACAGGTAAAGTGTGTTTCTTGACAAGTTAAACGTTGCTGCGGTTTGGCTGATGTTTTTGCATTGTTCGTAATAGTTTAAAGCTTTGTTTCTTAAGTCCGCAGAGTATGCCATGGTTAAACCTTCAAAGTTGAGTATTGTACTATTTTGTTTTTAATTGACTATAACTTCGATATTTCAGGATTCCACCCCCGTCATTCCCGCGCAGGCGGGAATCCATCGTAAAACTTGAGAACCCCTGATTTGAAAAACAATTCCTGAAATTCCAACATGGATTCCCGCCTAAGCGGGAATGATGGAACAGGTAGGTTGCGTATCGAAAAAAATAATTTAGTTATAGAGGCACGGGCAGTTTGGAATGAATAGGGTTTGGGTACAGAAAATGGCAGATTTAAGGTGAAAAGCAAAATACCGCGGTCATCGGACGGCCGGTTTCCCTGGGCATTAAAATTCCTTCTGGAACAGGTATTAATATTCCCCACGATATTCCCGAATATCCACTGTTGTATCATAAAGACCGATTTGTTCGGGAGTGTGTTTCACAATGCCTGTATATTCCAAGCTGCTGTCTTCATAGCGTTTGAACTTGAACACGGCATCGTTCATCAAGCCTTTGTTAAACAGATTGAGGCTGACCAGCAAATCAAAATCGGCTTGGTTTAAACCCGTCACTTTTTGGAACAAACCTGTATCCAGTTGGCGGATGACATCTTCCAGCATATATTCCCGATAATCGGTCAGATACATAAAAATCGGAATGCGTGTGGCGAATTTCATCAGTTTTTCTTGAATTTGTTTGCGCAAAATTTTTTCCGCTTTTTCTTCATTGCTGATGGATTTTTTCTGCTCTTTGCTTGGATTGTCGCCTGCTTCCCGTTTGGCTTCTTTCACCGCTTCGGATTTGTTGATGATGGTTTCCAAATCCAAATTCAGTTGGCGGAAGCCTTCGATATTCATCAGAGCTTTCATCGCTTGTTCGTTGTTTTTGAGTTTTTTCAGCGTGTCGTTGTCCACGTTCACCAACAGCGCACTTTCCCAACGGCGAGCCAAAAGCGTGGCGGTGGTGCCGCTCATTGCCATATCCAAAATGCCCGAAGCGTCAATCGCGCGCATAGAGCTGCCGTCATACGCCAACACGGGCAGGAATTGGATAAATTCCGCGACTTTCTTTTCAGGGTTGATGCTGTCGGTGTTGAGTTGGCAACTGTAATCAGCAAGCTGGCGCAAGGCGCGATCCGGTGCAAAGTCAAATACATAGCAATTTTCTTTCAAGATACATTGCTCGTTGGGGTTGTCGGGATTATGCCCACGCAACACCCACGGTGTTTGCACTCGGAATGCCGCTTGGAAATAGGTTTCAGGGCTGGCAAGGTTGCGCAACATAAAAATCCCTGCCCACGGCGCAACGGATACGCCGGTCGTCAATTTGCCGCAACTGAGCGTAATACTTTTGGATTGCAACGGTTTTTCCATCGCTTTTTTTACCGGAACTAAGGCTTCTGCGCCTATGCCTGCTTCATTGCCTGCGGCGACAAGGATTTGATAGTCGTGATAAAAGGTATTTTGTTGTTGCGCCAATAAATTTTTCATCGCATAGCAGCTTGCCACATTCGGCAAAAACCAAAAAGTATGCAGCAGGCTGCCTAATAAATGCGTATCGCTAAACGGCATCGGCGGCCGCTCTGCGCCCATTTTCAGATTATCCACCGTCGTAGAAAGCAGTTGTCCGCGGATCAAATCCAGCCATTTTTGCACTTCGCTTTCATATTTGAATTTGGCTTTGTCGCCCTCGCCTACGGCAGAGAAAAAAACATTCAAATCAAACTCGGCAAATTCGCCTTTTAACGCCACTTCCCGAATCTCATCGGGCAACTGATAAGTGAGCATCACCATTTTCGGCAGCGATAAATAAGGGTTGTTATCGCCTTGCCATGCCGCTTTGGCTTTCTGCTCGTCGGAATACGTCCAGTTGAAAATCTGCTCTTCAATAAATTCGCCCGAATTGATGGCGCGAAACGGCGTACCCGACAAATAAAGATAATGGTCTGTCGTAATCGGCAACAAATCCTCATCAAAATAATCGGGCGAATCCAGCTCCATCTCTTGTTCTTCGGCATGTTGCTGCTTGGCTTGTGATTTTTCCCATTCACTGTCGGCAAACAAGTCTTTTGCCTTATCCCGCCACGCGCCGTAATGGTATTCGTCAAAAATTACGCAATCCCAGTTAATAGCGTGTACCCACTCGTTTTTCAGCTTAATGCCGCCCGATTTGCTTTTACCCAAATAATCTTGGAATGAACCGAAACAGATTTGCGGAAAATCGGCGTGCGGACGCCAATCGCTGCCATCGGTTACAAAACGCCAATCCTGAAAATCCAAATGGTCTTGCAAATCTTCCTGCCACGCATTTTGCACTGCGGGCTTGAAAGTCAAAACCAACACCTTTTTCCAACCCATTTTTTTTGCCAGCTGATAGGCTGCAAAGGTTTTGCCGAAGCGCATTTTTGCATTCCACAAAAAATGCGGAATTTTGCCTTTGTTCATCGGATCTTCGGTAAAACGTTGGAAATAATCCGCTGCTTTTTCTACCGCACTTTGCTGCTCGGGGCGCATACCGAAATTGAAAATTGCCTTTTTCTTTACCGCAACACCCGTTTTCAGTTCTAACAATGCCGTCTGAACATCTTCTACCGTACATTCAAACCACTCGCCTTTAACCCGTTTAACCCCATGTTTGAGCAAAACTTTGTGTACATCGTGATCGGTAAAAAACGAACCGTCATCACGTACCGCATCTTCGTCCAATTCAATGCGGTAGCTTTGACCAGGCTGTTTGACAGGAAATTGCGCTTCCACACGCTCTTTGACCGATTTGGCGGTATAGCCCACTTTCAGACAATCGGGATAACGGATGTCGGAATAAGCATAAATTTTAGGGCGGCGTAAAGGGGAAAGGTAAGGCATAGGATTTCCTTAGCGTTTATTGTGTTTGGCTTGTAGGGTGGGTTTTAGCTTACCAAATACGCAATATCGTCTGAAAATGGTGGGCTAGAAAGCCCACCCTACGGGTTATTCGTTGTTCATCGGCCGGATCATGGATTCGATAAATTCAATTTCCGCCTCACTTAAACCATATTTTTCGTAAAGTTCTTTATCCGTCCACGGTTTGGAAAAATTTTGCATTGGGACAAGTTCATAGACTTTTTTAGGCGCATCTTGGGTATTTTTAATCAGCAACACCAAAAAACGGAAAAAACGTGTTTGAATATAGCTCATGACGTTTTCACAGATTTCTTTGCTGTCAAACGGACCTATAACCAAATAGGTTTCAGTACAAGCCGAATTAGGTTCACCATAAATCGGATAATTTAAAATTTGATGGGGGAAAGTTTCTCCAGCACCATAAGCTCGCCCAATATAAACTTTATGATTGCCTATCCATTGTTTATTAATAGGAATTTCTTCCCTGCTTAAATAACCTGTTCCGCCGTTTTGATAGAGTTTGACAATGTTATGCGGCATTTGATTTTTTAAAGGCGTGGTTCTGCCTCGTACATTTGTAGCCAAATTAAAAGGCTTTCTTGAACTGACTAATTTACTGAAACTCTCCTCTTGCTTGGATTTTACTTTGCTTAAAATCCCAATCGCATTGTTATACCTAATAAACGTATCTATCCCATCTTCTTTTAACGGACGCTTCATTTCTGAAATCACTTTGTCTTTTTCGTGCGTAATGACTAGGCAGTCGCCTTTACGCTGCTCTTCCCACAGAAAATAACAAACGCCACCTTTAATGCTTACGCCTGCAAAGCAATCAGTTGAATCTGGATAATCATGCAATACAGAAAAGCGTTCATCGTTCAGCATTCGGTTACGGAAATTATCTAACCCCTTTCCACCGGCATACCAACGAGCCGGAATAATCATAGAAAGATATTTTGGCTGTAATTTAATCGCCTGTTCTACAAACTGATCGTAAATCGGCTTGGCGCTGGCTTGTGCGCCGCCATCGCTCAACTGATACGGCGGATTGCCGATAATCACATCAAATTTCACTGGCAATTTCTCACTTATTTGTTTTAAATCCTGATGAATAAAGGCATAGGCGTGGCTTTCCAACTCATCGCCGCGGTCATACACTTGGCGGCTTGCGCCGCATTTTGTGCAACGCCCATTTTCCCATTGGTGCTTTAAAGGCATATAAAAAATATGCCCTTGCGGATCGGCAAACGCTTCGCAAACGGAATATTTGCCGTCGGCTTCACGGCTGCAATAGAGCGTGCGGCGCGACAGTAAGGCGGTCAGTTCTGTTAATCCCAAACCGAAAATCTGCTCGGTCAGAATATGGTTGATCCGTGTTTGCAAATCGGGAATTTCGTCTTTCAACCCTGTCAACAGCCGCTTGGCAATTTCACGCAAAAACACGCCCGATTTGGCGGCAGGGTCTAAAAACGTGGTTTTTGATGAGCAAAACAGTTCTTGCGGCAGTAAATCCAACATCTGATTGGCAAGAGCAGGCGAAGTAAACACTTCGTCATTAGATAAATTTGCCAAACAGGAAAGCACGTCGGGGTTGTAATTAATTGAGGGGTTCTGCATTTTCGATGTCCAAAAAATAACGGCCTTTAAATTCTTGTAGGGACTGATAAGGCGAACCTGCGTTATCCACTAAATATTGATATTGGAAATCGTGCCGCTTGAGCGAAAACCGGCGTGGAAACGGTACGGGCGACCATTGCGAAAAATGCAAGGGTTCGCTACTTTCGGTGTAACGCATCGTTAAAGCGTCGCCATGCACAATATTCAGGCGCAAAATAAATTCCAACGTGTTTAGAAAAGCTTCACCCGGTAAACGGGAAAGCTCGGTTTCATATTGCAAAACGATATAAGAAAACAACCGTTTGCGACAGGTTTTCACGTTGTCTTCCAACAGCTCGACGCCATAAATGGAACAAAGGGCAAGTACGGCATAAAACTCATATTCCCGTTGCGAAGTCCGGTAATTTTTCGCTACTACATCCAGCTTCCGCTTCAAAATCTGAATCAGAAAATTCCCATCGCCGCAGGCCGGCTCTAAAAAGCGCGACTCAATCCGCAAGGTTTCATTTTTCACCAAGTCCAACATGGCATTGACTTCTTGTTCACGGGTGAACACTTCACCGTGGTCGGCAACGCGCTGTTTTGATTTGATTTGTCCGGTCATAGCGTAATTGGCGTAACTTATAACGTAATTTTAAGCGTAATTATGATAATTGTTACGTAATTTTCAATCAAGCTTTTCGTTGGCAAAAAGGAACTCTTTAAAGTTGCAGATATGAATGAAAGAGAACAATTTGCAGAAAATTTGCAACGGATTTTGATTGAAAAAGGCTATGAGCCTAAGGCTTCGGTGATTGAGCGTGAATTTAATTTGCGTCATTACGGCAAACCGATAGGCTTACACGCTGTCGCCCGCTGGTTAAGGGGTGAGGGATTGCCTTCACTTTCCCGAATTAAGACGTTGGCAGAATGGCTGGAAGTAGATATTCGCGCATTGGTTTCAGACGAAAAAGCCTACCAAGTCGCCAAATTAGATAAACCGAAAGAACCCAATAAACACATTTGGGAAAGTGCGGCAAGCTATCAGGATCAGATGCTGTTTCAGATATTTTTAAACCTGCCTCCTGAACAGAAAAAGGTAGTCAGGGAAGTAATTATGGCGATGGATAAGGCCTACCGCTGTGAGAAATGATGAAGATAAAACGGTTGGTTTCCCGAAATGGAAACCAACCGTTTTTTATTGCATTGTTTTTGACTTAAAAATTAAGTTCTATAGCTAAATTACTTTATTTTTGCTCGCGACTTACCGGACTTCGTCATTCCTGCCTGCGCGGGAATGACGGCAGACGGAATATCAGGTTCGAGCAATACAAAATTGTCAACAATCCAAGTCATATTATTTTAAAGCAATGTTATAATTTCCCAAATCAATTTTTCAGACGACCCCTACAAGGACCCTGACTTATGAACAATTCAGTCATCACCGTCATCGGCAAAGACCGTGTCGGCATCGTGTACGACGTTTCCGGCATTCTCGCGGAAAACCGAATCAACATCCTCAATATCAGCCAGCAGCTAATGGACGATTTCTTCACCATGATTATCTTGGTGGATACCTCGAAATGTCCCAAATCGCGGCAGGAAATGCTGGATTTGTTTGCGGAAGAGAGCAAAAAACTCGCGCTCGATATCCGTATGCAAAATGAAGAAATCTTCCAAGCCATGCACCGCATTTGAGTCGGAGGAATGTGATGAGTATCCAATCCGGCGAAATTTTAGAAACCGTCAAAATGGTTGCCGACCAGCATTTCGACGTCCGCACCATTACCATAGGCATTGATTTGCACGACTGTATCAGCACCGACATCGATGTGTTGAACCAAAACATTTACAACAAAATCACCACCGTTGGCAAAGATTTGGTCGCTACGGCGAAACACCTTTCCGCCAAATACGGCGTGCCGATTGTGAATCAGCGTATTTCCGTTACGCCGATTGCCCAAATCGCGGCGGCGACCAAAGCCGATTCTTACGTCAGTGTGGCACAGACTTTGGACAAGGCAGCCAAAGCCATCGGCGTGTCTTTTATCGGCGGCTTTTCCGCGCTGGTGCAAAAAGGCATGTCGCCTTCAGACGAGGTGTTAATCCGCTCCATTCCTGAAGCGATGAAGACTACCGACATCGTGTGCAGTTCCATCAATATCGGCAGCACGCGCGCGGGCATCAATATGGATGCGGTCAGACTGGCGGGCGAAACCATCAAACGCACGGCGGAAATCACGCCCGAAGGTTTCGGCTGCGCCAAAATCGTCGTGTTCTGCAACGCAGTGGAAGACAACCCGTTTATGGCGGGCGCGTTTCACGGGTCGGGCGAAGCGGACGCCGTTATCAATGTCGGCGTATCAGGGCCGGGCGTGGTCAAAGCCGCGCTGGAAAATTCGGACGCGGTCAGCCTGACCGAAGTCGCCGAAGTCGTGAAGAAAACCGCCTTCAAAATCACCCGCGTGGGTGAACTCATCGGCCGCGAAGCCTCGAAAATACTGGGCATCCCGTTCGGCATTCTCGATTTGTCGCTGGCACCGACTCCCGCCGTCGGCGACTCGGTGGCACGCATCCTTGAGGAAATGGGCTTGAGTGTCTGCGGTACGCACGGTACGACGGCTGCCTTGGCATTGCTGAACGATGCCGTGAAAAAAGGCGGCATGATGGCTTCCAGCGCGGTCGGCGGTTTGAGCGGCGCGTTTATTCCCGTTTCCGAAGACGAAGGCATGATTGCCGCCGCCGAAGCAGGCGTGCTGACGCTGGACAAACTCGAAGCGATGACCGCCGTCTGCTCGGTCGGTCTGGACATGATTGCCGTTCCCGGCGACACGCCCGCGCACACGATTTCCGGCATCATCGCCGACGAAGCCGCCATCGGCATGATCAACAGCAAAACAACCGCCGTGCGCATCATTCCGGTAACGGGCAAAACCGTCGGCGACAGCGTCGAATTCGGCGGTCTGCTGGGCTACGCGCCTGTAATGCCGGTCAAAGAAGGTTCGTGCGAAGTGTTCGTCAACCGAGGCGGCAGGATTCCCGCGCCGGTTCAATCGATGAAAAACTGATGGCTTGACCATGGAAAAGGTCGTCTGAAAACAAGCTTTGCGAGTTTTCAGACGACCTTCTCTATTCTTGCGCCTATATTTATCCGTAAAAAATGTTTACAATATGAAAATGCGCCTGTTTCTCAGGCATTTTTGCGACAGAAAGACAATCATGCAAGTTACATCAAAATGGATAGACGGAATGTGCTTTGTCGGCACGACCGAAAACGGACACAGCGTCGTTATGGAAGGCGCGGCAGCGGAAGGGCAGGCGAAACGCGGCCCCAGTCCGATGGAAATGCTGCTTTTGGGCGTGGCGGGCTGTTCCAGCATCGATGTCGTGATGATTGCCGAGAAGCAGCGTCAAAAGGTAGTGGACTGCCAAGCGACGGTTACCGCGAAGCGCGCCGACGATGCCCCGCGCGTGTTCACCGAAATCCATATTCATTTTAAAGTCATCGGACACAATCTGACCGAGTCCGCCATTGAGCGCGCCGTGCAGATGTCTGCCGAGAAATATTGTTCCGCCTCGATTATGCTGGGCAAGGCGGCAAAAATCACGCACAGTTTTGAAACCGTCGAAGCAGAGTAATTTTTCAGACGACCTCCCGTATCTTTCGGGGGTCGTCTGAAAAGCGTTTAGGGGCGGAATACTGTTAAAGCGTGAATAAAGGCCGCCCGACAAAAAAGCAGATATATTCACGCTACACCATGAATATATCTGCTTGCTTATTGTGGATTCTCTCTCTATTAGCCTTTATAACTTGGCCTTTCGTCGTATTGTGCAAGCTTAGTTAGGGATTGTCAACAATTTTTAATTATATCTTAATCAGGTTTCGTGCTATATCGAAATGGAATCAAGCAAAAAGCGGTACGGGTCGGATTGCCGCCGTCGCAAAATTTCTGTTATTTCAAACGATATGACACGCAGACAATGAGGAGAGCTTAAATAATGAATGCCGATAACGAAACCCTTCATGCGCCCACCCCTTCTTCCATGATGCCCGCAGGCAGGCACGATTCGGAGCTGTTTCGCGTTTACGCCCTGATACTCGACGGCATTACCGACCATGTTTTACTGCCCGGCAAAAAACTGACCGAATCCGAGCTTTGCCGCCAGATGGTTTGCTCGCGCAATACCGTGCGCGGCGCGCTGTCCCTGTTGGCGCACGACAAAATCGTCGATTTGCAGCCCAATCGCGGCGCATTCGTCCATGTTCCCGATTTGAAGGAAATGCAGGACGTGTTCAACGCGCGTATCGAAATGGAAAGCATGATTTTAAACCTTCTGTCCGATATGCCCGATTTGGAAACCCGCCTCCAGCCGCTTTACGCCATGATCGAGCGTGAAGAGCAGGCGTCCGACAGTGGCGACCGCGTGGGTTGGAACCGCTTATCCAACGCCTTCCACGTCGAACTCGCGCGCCTGATCGACAACCACGTCTTGTTCGACATCATGAACACCCTGTGTGCTCGTTCTTCGCTCATCGTCGCCGTCTTCGATGCGCAGCGTAATGAAAAACGCGCCATCAATCCCCATACCCATTCCGAACACCGCGAAATCCTCGACCTGTTGGTCAACGGCAAACGCAACCGCGTCGTCAAAGTCATGCGCAAGCATTTAAGCGCGTGCGTGGAGCGTTTGGAACGCAAATACGAAGGCGAGTAATCAAACACCAATAAAAGGTCGTCTGAAAACGAGCGTGGGTAGGTTTTCAGACGACCTTTGTCAGCATTTTCGGTGTTGTCAAACATCTTTACGCCAACCTGCCGACCAAACCGACATTACGGCATTTTTTCATGAGACATTTCTCCAATGACCGCTTATACGCAACAGCTCGACCAAAAAATCCAATACTTGCAACAGCTTTTCCAAGGTTTGGATTTTCCTGAAATTCAAGTTTTCGAATCCCCCGAACAGCATTACCGTATGCGCGCCGAATTCCGCATTTGGCACGAAGGCGGCGAAATGTTTTATGCCATGTTCGAGCGTGGGCAGAAAGCAAGCGGCGCAAGTCTCATACGTTGCGACCAATTTCCTGCTGCTTCGGAGTCCATCAATGCTTTGATGCCCAAACTCATCGAAGCTGCCACGCAAAATCCCGAACTCAAAAACCGCTGGTACGCTGTAGAATTTCTGTCTGCACTAAGCGGCGAGATGCTCGTTACCATGATTTACCACAGAAAACTGGACGAAGCGTGGCAGCGTGCCGCCGAAACCTTGGCGCGTGAATTGGGCATTCATATCATCGGTCGGAGTAGGGGGCAGAAAATCGTTTTG
Organism: Neisseria sicca; assembly: GCF_017753665.1. NCBI lineage: Bacteria > Pseudomonadati > Pseudomonadota > Betaproteobacteria > Neisseriales > Neisseriaceae > Neisseria > Neisseria sicca. The sequence continues at coordinate 1,439,305 of NZ_CP072524.1, read as the reverse complement.
ACTCAAGACTATATAACCGAAGAGCTGAACGTAAACGGTAAAACCTTTCGCTACCGCCAAGTCGAAGGCAGCTTTACCCAGCCCAATGCCCGCGTGTGCGAAAAAATGCTTGGCTGGGCGTGTGATGTTGCGCAAAATCTCGACGGCGATTTGCTCGAACTCTACTGCGGCAACGGCAATTTCACCCTGCCGCTCTCGCAGCATTTCCGTCAGGTGTTAGCAACCGAAGTGTCCAAAACTTCCGTTTACGCCGCGCAATGGAACATCGAAGCGAACCAAAGAGACAACATCAAAATCGCCCGCCTCTCTGCGGAAGAATTTACCGAAGCCTATACGCAAAGCCGCGAATTCCGCCGCCTGCAAGAGCAGGGTATCTCGTTGAAAGATTACGGATTCTCCACGATTTTTGTCGATCCGCCCCGCGCCGGCGTCGATGATGAAACGCTGAAGCTGGTTTCCCGGTTCGACAACATTATCTATATTTCCTGCAATCCTGAAACCTTGCGCGCGAACCTCGACAGACTTTGCCAAACCCATACTGTCGAACGCGCTGCGTTGTTTGATCAGTTCCCGTTTACGCACCATATCGAAAGCGGCGTTTATTTGAAGAAGAAATAAAGAAGCGGGGTTGAAAAAGGTCGTCTGAACATTTTAAAAACATGGATTTCATGTGCAAAACTGTTTTCAGACGACCTTTTCCCTGATAAGAAATTTCCAATAAAGCCTGAATCATCATGCCCGTAGATTCCTTTTTCTACTTCTTACTGCTCACCGGATTTTGTGCCGGACTGATGGACGCGGCGGTTGGCGGCGGCGGGCTGTTGCAAATTCCCGGACTGTTCAACCTGCTGCCGAATTCCACACCTGTCGCTTCGGTGATGGGCGTGAATAAGTTTGCCTCCTGCTGCGGGACGGTTACTGCGACGGGGCAATATCTGCGCAGAATCCCTGTACCGTGGAAAATGCTGCTGCCCGCCGCCGCGCTGGCTTTTGCCGCTTCCTATCTGGGCGCGAAAACCGTGGTCTTCCTCCCTGTGCAATATATGAAACCGGCGATGCTGGTCATCATGATTGCCATGTGTGTTTATACCTTTATCAAAAAAGATTTGGGGCAGACGGTGCGCACTGAAAAACTGACGCGTCGAGAAACCTTGTGGGGTTTGTTTTTCGGCGCATTAATCGGGTTTTACGACGGTATTTTCGGGCCGGGAACGGGCAGCCTTTTGGCTTTCGTGTTCGTCCGTTTTTACGGCTACGATTTTTTGACGGCAAACGCATCGGCAAAAGTCATCAATTCGACCACCAATCTCGCCGCGCTGACATTTTTCATCCCGCAAGGGCATGTTGTTTGGGCGTGGGCAATTCCGCTTGCGCTGGCGAATTTGTGCGGCGGCATGGTCGGTGCGAAATTGGCGATACGCGGCGGAACCAAGTTTCTGCGTTACGGATTTATGGTGTTGTTGTGTCTGACCATAGGCAAGTTCGCTTGGGATTTGATTCGATAGAGATAAGGCGCACCATAGCAGGATTCGCGTCCTGAAAGCGTTTCAGACGACCTTTGTATGCTAAAATCCGTCATCTTTCAGCATATAACCGATAGAGGGCAACATGGCAGGCAACACTTTCGGACAACTCTTTACCGTTACCACCTTCGGCGAAAGCCACGGCGCAGGTTTGGGCTGCATCATCGACGGCTGCCCGCCTGGGCTGGCATTGACCGAATCATACATCCAAGCCGATCTCGACCGGCGCAAACCCGGCACCAGCCGCCATGTTACCCAACGCCGCGAAGCCGACCAAGTCGAAATCCTCTCCGGCGTCTTCGAAGGCAAAACCACCGGCACACCCATCGCCCTCTTAATCCGCAATACCGACCAGCGCAGCAAAGACTACGGCAACATCGCCACCAGCTTTCGTCCCGGCCATGCCGACTATACCTATTGGCACAAATACGGCACGCGCGACTACCGCGGCGGCGGCAGAAGCTCCGCCCGCGAAACCGCCGCCCGCGTTGCCGCCGGAGCCGTCGCCAAAAAATGGCTGAAAGAAAAATTCGGCACGGAAATTACCGCCTACGTTACCCAAGTCGGCGAAAAAGAAATTCAGTTTGAAGGCTACGAACACATTTCCCAAAATCCCTTCTTCGCCGCCAACCAAAGCCAAATCGCCGAGCTGGAAAACTATATGGACAGCGTGCGCAAATCCTTGGATTCCGTCGGTGCGAAGCTGCATATCGAAGCAGCCAACGTCCCCGTCGGCTTGGGCGAACCCGTTTTCGACCGCCTCGATGCCGAAATCGCCTACGCCATGATGGGCATCAACGCCGTCAAAGGCGTGGAAATCGGCGCAGGTTTCGGCAGCGTCGTCCAACGCGGCAGCGAACACGGCGACGAACTCACCCCGCAAGGCTTCCTGTCTAACCACGCCGGCGGCATCCTCGGCGGCATCAGCACCGGACAAGACATCCACGTCAACATCGCCATCAAACCCACCAGCTCCATCGCCACCCCGCGCCGCAGCATAGACATCAACGGCAACCCCGTCGAACTCGCCACCCACGGCAGACACGATCCCTGCGTCGGCCTGCGCGCCGCCCCCATCGCCGAAGCCATGCTCGCGCTCGTGCTTATCGACCACACCCTACGCCATCGCGCGCAAAATGCTGACGTAGTGGCCGATACGCCCGACATCGCCAAGCAGCATAGATAAAATTGAAAGAGGTCGTCTGAAAACAAACATGACGGATTGTGCCGAACATTTTCAGACGACCTTTCGCAACGCCTATTAAGATAAGTGTGCCGGCTTGTCCGCAAAATAAACATTTACAATCGAACATTCGCAAAAAAACTTAGCCAAAACACAGGCTTTATACTAAAATACCACCATTACCGTGCCATAGCGAAACGCACGGCTTTATTTTAGAGGAATACAAACGACATGACACAAGAAACCGCTTTGGGCGCAGCTTTGAAATCCGCCGTCCAAACCATGAGCAAGAAAAAACAGACCGACATGATTGCCGATCACATCTACGGCAAATACGACGTCTTCAAACGATTCAAACCGCTGGCCGTCGGTATCGACCAAGACCTTGTTGCCGCATTGCCCCAATACGATCCTGCACTGATCGCCCGCGTCCTCGCCAACCATTGCCGCCGTCCCCGCTACCTCAAAGCCCTCGCGCGCGGTGGAAAACGTTTTGATTTGAACAACCGCTTCAAAGGCGAAGTCAGCGCGGAAGAACAAGCCATCGCCCAACAGCATCCGTTTGTCCAACAGGCTTTGGCAGAACAAGCCGAGCGTCAAGCCGCCAAACAGGCAGCGCAAACTGAGGCAGTAGAAGCCGAACAAGTCGGCGCAGCAGCCGAAACTGAAGAAGCGGCACAAAACAACGCCGAATAATACCGAATTGCTTTTAAAAGGTCGTCTGAAAACGGATTTTCTGTTTTCAGACGACCTTTTTTATTGGTATTTCAAATCAATGGAGGAGGGGCAGAGGGGACACGCTTTGCGCCTATTATTTTTGTTTTGACAGGGGAGGGTAAACGGTGGATGTTCGTTGATTTTTTATCGGTGATTACACGTTTTTTAAAGATGGGTTTTTATATGCGTGAGAATGGTAGTAGGGGAGGAATATTTTGTTTTGTTTGAGGTTATTTTTAAACTTGGAAAATCAAGATAAAAAAATGCGCATATCGTTTGGGATATGCGCCAAGTCTACAAAGGAGAAATAGAGGAGAAAAATCAAGCTGCATCAAGCAACTCAACGGGCGTCATTATGATACAATAAAAAAGTCTTGTCAATGGTTTTTATGAAAATTCGTAAATTGTTGCATTATATGCAACATATTGCATCAGTATCGGAAAATAGTAGCATTTGACTTTGAAGAATTATCATTAAGACAAAACAAAAGGTCGTCTGAAAACCTTTTCCACCGATAATGGGAGAAGTTTCAGACGACCTTTCAGACGGTTAAATCAAGCCGTGATTGACGGTACTATCCATACCTAAAGCTTTCAGGAATTGGGTAGTGGTATAGCTTTCGCCACCTTCAAATTTAAAGGTGTCAATCGTATCATGACCGGATGGGGAATTAACCATATCCTTGATAGTCAATGCGTTATTTGAACCTTTCAGCTTCACAACCCAGTCTTTGCCTGTGGTCAATTCGACATCTTTAATCGTTAAATTTCCTGAGAAGAGAACGGTAGTATCTGCTTCTGTACGGATATTGTGCAATGTATCGTGTCCGCTTTCTTTTCCTAACATAATGGTATTTTTAACCGAGTGTCCGGAGTCGAAAATGGCATCATTACCCGCACCGCCGTCAATGACATTGTATCTTCCTAAGGTGATATTATCTTCCCCTTTACCACCGTAGAAGGTAACTTTACCGATCACGCCTGAAAAGTCCGCAGTATCATTATCAGCCGATCCGTAAACAACGCGGTTGTATCCCCTCTGGTCAACACCATACCAGTCAATCTTATCGGTAAGGTCGTGGACAAGGTTACCGGCTTTGTCAAAGTGAGGCACATTCAGACCGAAATGCTCAATGATTTCGCCAACGGTATAGGTTTTGGAATCAAACTGGAATTCGCTGATTGCGCCGTAAATGCCGGATTGGTTTTTAATAGTCAGGACATCGTTTGTCCCTTTGATTGAAATGTTCCAAGTATCGCCGTTCAGACGGGGAATAATAATGAATTCGGAATCGGAAGGGATATGATCAATGCCGGATTTGTCATAGCCTTGGGTCATCGAAATTTCTAAATCATCCAAAGTCAGGCCGCCGGTAAATTTAACGGTATTGGCGTTTTGCATTCCGTTTGGGTTGAATTCGGGATCAAGATTGAAATTGTAGTCAAAGATGGTATCGTGTCCGTATCCTTTACTAAAGACGTAAGTATCTCTGTGTTGTCCGCCTTCTAGATGGTCATCGCCGGCGCCGCCGTCCAGATAATCATCACCGACGTCGGCATACAATTTATCATTGCCGTCGCCGCCGTAGAGTTCGTCATCGCGTTCATTACCGAAATAGCTTGTTCCGCTATCACGCAATATGTCATCTCCGCCTAGTCCGTACAGACGGTCGCGTCCGTCGATTCCGCTGTCGATGGTATCGTTTTGCTCCGTACCGGTGAGGATGTCGTCTCTTGCCGTACCGGTGATGGTGGAACCTTGTTTGTTTGAATTGGCAACAGCTTTGAGCAGGGATTCGTGGGTATAGGTTTCGCCGAGCAGTTCAAAACGTCCGATAGCAACTTTGCCGTCTGAGCCGACTTGGTCTCGAATCAATGCGGAGCCGTTTGCGGACGTAATCAACCAGTCTTTCCCGCCTTGTGCGTTGTCATTGGCACTGATTTTGAGGTCTTTGATACGGAGGTCGTCTGAAAAACGCAAAGTGTTGTTTCCTTGGTCGTCGATAATCGTATCATCGTCACCGAAAATATAGGTGTCGTTACCTGCGCCGCCTTTCAGGGTATCTTTTCCTTTGCCGCCGATTAAGGTGTCGTTGCCTGCGTCGCCATTGATGTTGTCGTTTCCTTCGCCACCATCCAGGTAATCATCACCATCACCGCCGTTAAGGTTGTCATTTCCACCCATGCCGTAAACAGTATCGTTGCCGCGTCCGCTGTTGAGACGGTTGTGTCCGGCATTGCCGGTCAAAATATTGTCGCTGTTGTTGCCTGCGCCGAAAATATTGGCATTGCCGGTCAAGGTAACATTTTCAACATTGGTTGCCGCTGTGTAGGAAACGCTGCTGATTACTGTATCGGTACCTGCACCTTTTCCTTCGATAATGACATCTTTGACATTATCAACATAATAAGTATCGTCTCCCCATCCTCCGCTCATCGTATCGGCACCAGCTTTGCCGTCAATAATGTCATTGCCATCACTACCATTTAAAACGTCGTCTGAATCGGTTCCATTGATGGTCAGGTTTTGTGGTTTCGCTGTTTCAATATTGGCTTTTGTTGCACGAATAAATTCGGCTACATTCAAAACACCGCTGTCAAAAACAAATTGATGGATGGAAGGGACGCTGCTTCCGGCAGTATATTGGTTGCTGATGGTCAGTACGGAATCTGTGTTTTTAATGGAGATTTTCCAATCTTGCCCACCGTCATTGTTGGAAACAGCCGTTATTGTCAAATCTTCGGCATGCAAGCCTCCGGTAAAGCGGATGCGGTTGTTTCCCTCGGTATCGATAATGGTATCCCTGCCGCCTGCCGCATTGAAAATGTAGGTATCGTTACCCGCACCACCGTTAAGTATATCGTCACCGGCTTCCCCGTTTAATGTATCGTCGCCATCTTCACCGAACAGTAAATCAAAGCCTTCCCCACCGTTGATGGTGTCATCGCCACCGCCACCGTAAACGGTATCATTGCCGCGTCCGCTATTAAGACGGTTACGTCCGCTATTGCCAATAAGGATATTATCCCCGTTATTCCCTGCCCCGAAGATATTGGCATCGCCTTCTAGAATTAGATTTTTTTCTCCGGCAGCAAGTGTACGGCTGGTATTGCTGCGAATGTAGGTTCCGTTATTGATGTTTACCGTATCTGCCAATGTGGATACGCCGTGCATGTGCTGTGTTGAAGGAGTTTTTTTGATATTCATAAATATTGTTTTCCGTAAAAATGAAAGATTAAACGGTGATGATGAGAAACTATAGTGGATTAAATTTAAATCAGGACAAGGCGACGAAGCCGCAGACAGTACAAATAGTACGGCAAGGCGAGGCAACGCCGTACTGGTTTAAATTTAATCTACTATATTTAAGTTGTTGATATTTCTGATTAAATAAAACAATTTAGCACAGCATTGGGAAAATTGTTGTATTTAGGTACGAACGGATATAAATATGGCATGAATGGTTTGACTGATTATTTTATTTAAAGTTATGATTTTGAAAAAAATAAATATTTTATTTTCATTTTTTAAATAATGCAATGAGTTGATTCAAATTTTTTTATAGTATTACAGTTTATTGAAAAGGTCTCAATCCGCCTATCAAACAGTTTGGAGATGAGGTCTGACACATTGTTTTATTGAATACGCTTTTTTGTATTCCATATACGAAAGGGTCGTCTGAAAACCTGATGGATAAGGTTTTCAGACGACCTTTTTGATGGGAAGGGATTATTTGAAGATGTAGGAATCGGGCATTTCGTCGAAGCTGACGACGCGGCCGCCTTTTTCTTTGGCAAATTTCTCTGCTTGGGCTTTGTCGGCAAAGGGGAGGGCGTCTTCCGCACCCATGCCGCCGATGAAGCCGCTTTCGATGACGTAATAGGCTTTTTTGCCGTCTATCCATGCGGTGTCGGCATTGGGTTTGCTCCAGTCTTTGACTTTGCCCATGTCGGTAACGTAGATGATATGGATGCCTTTAGGCTCCTCGGGCAGCTTGGTGTAGCCGAACATCTGTTTGATGGTCGAGAACCAGACGGGGTGGTCGGGTTTGCCGTTGAGATAGATTTGGGCTTTAGGGCCGTTGTGTTCGGTCAGGTTCATGCTGCAATAGTGCCCCACGGCGCGGTCGCTGATTTGCTGAGGCTCAGGCGGCGGGGTATCATCCTCTTTAGGACAGGCACTCAGGAGCAGGGCGGCGAGGAGCGCAGGTAAAATCTTTTTCATATTTGTCGCTTTCCAAAAATTCTTGCTGCCAAGATAAGGGGAATGATAACCCATAATATCTGCGCGGTCAGCAATACGGGCATGGTCAGGCTGATTTGTTTGCTTAAGCCTGCCATGCCGGCGTACATGGCGGTGTTTTCGTAACCGGTCAGGTTGAGCAGTCGGTAGATGTCGGTGGGGTTGAAAAGAAGGACGGTTTCGACGACGGGTGCGGTGATTGTTTGCTGGGTATCGGCGACGAGGATGCCCAAAAGCGCCATGTCGAAGATGACGACGAAAAACAGCCAAACGCCGATGGCGATACCGGCGGCGGTGCCGCGTTCTTTCACTTTTGCGCTGATGAGGTAGCCCATGGACAGGAATGCCGCGCCCAAGATGACGCTGGCGGCAATCAGCAGGGCAAAGGGTTTCCACGCGGCGATGTCGAAGCTGCCGTTGGCGAGTTGGAGCGTGATGCCCGCGATTCCGTAGCCTGCGGTGGTGGCAAGGGCGAGGATGATGAGGTGTCCGATGAATTTTCCGGCAAGGATTTGGTTGCGGGAAACGGGGTAGCTCAACAGCAGCGCCATGGTGCCGCGTTCGATTTCGCCGATGAGGGAATCGTAGGAGAGGAGCATGGCGATGAGCGGAATCAGGAAGATGGATAGGCTGGAGAGGCTGACGACGGTTACGGTCAGCGGATCGACTTTAACCGAGCCTGTGGGCGAGCTGCCGAGGAAGCCCAATGAGAGGGCGAGGGCGGCAAGCAGGACGGAGGCGGCGAGTACCCAGCGGTTGCGCAGGCTGTCGCGGACTTCTTTTCCGGTGATAATCCAAACGGGGTTCATACGTCCTCCCTTTTTAAGAATTGTGCGTACATGTCGTCGAGTGTGGGTGTGTGGATGTCGAGGTAGGCGAGGTCGGACAGGTTGCCCAGTTCGCTGAGTAATGCCATGCGTTCTTCAGCCTGACATTGCGCCTGATAGCTGAGGTCGTCTGAAAGCGGCTGCCAGCGTCCGCTTAACGGACGCGGAGCTTTGAGGCGGATGTTGACGGTGAGGGGGAGTCCGCTTTGGACGTGCAGCTCGTCCATGCTGCCGTCGGCGACTTTGACGCCGTTTTTCATGACGACGATGCGGTCGGCGTGGCCGTCGAGTTCGGCGAGGGCGTGGGTGCTGAGAAGGACGGTGGCGCCGCGTCCGTTGAGTTCGCGCACGACTTCGTAAAACATTTGGCGCGAGGCGGGGTCGAGGCCTGTGGTGGGTTCGTCAAACAGCAATACTTTGGGTTCTCCGAGCAAGGCTTGGGCGAGGGCGAGGCGTTGGCGCATACCTTTGGAGTAGGTGCCGACGCGGCGGCGGGCGGCTTGGGAAATGCCGACGCGTTCGAGGAGTTCGTGGTTTTTGGTGAGCGGCTGTTTTTTGAGTTTGGCGTAGAAATTGAGGGTTTCGATGCCGCTAAGGGAAGGGTGCAGGGCGACGGTTTCGGGCAGATAGCCGATTTGGCTGCGCAACTGCGCGCCCGCTTTACTTCCGGTGCGCTCGCCCAGCAGCATGACTTCGCCTTCGGTGGGGGTAATCAGCCCGAGTATCAATTTGATGAGCGTGGACTTGCCTGCGCCGTTGTGTCCGGCAAGACCGACACTTTCGCCCGCCTTCAAGACTAAATCGACTTGGTTGACGGCTTTTTGTGCGCCGAAGCGTTTGGTTACGTTTCTCAATTCGACATGGTGTGCGCTCATGAGTGCTTCCTTGTGTGGATTGGGTTTCAGACGACGTTGGGGGTCGTCTGAAAAGGGCGTTCTTTGTATGGGGTCGTCTGAAAAAGGGAGAAGGGTTTCAGACGACGTTTGTTATGGGTTGGCGTTTTGACTGTTGCCTGCATCGCGGGTTGCACCGTTTTCTCGGCGGATTCCCATGGATACGGAAATGATGGGGCAAAGCTTTGCTGCGGTTTGTCGATCAGGTCGTCTGAAAAGTTTTCAGACGACCTTGCAGGAGGTATTCACGGCGTTCCGCTCAGTTTAATGCGCCGTTTTCGGCATCGCCCCATTTGGATTGATTGGTTTTGGCTTCTTGCAACAGTTGTTCTTTCATCGCTTCGTATTTGGTGGTGGTTTTGTTGCTGCCCGCTTTCATCAGCGGTTTGCTGTCGATCACGCCGCCGGGAAGGATGGCGGGGAACTGCGATTGCGCCCATTTGACGATGCTGATGGCGGGGCTGTTCATCAGGAGGCGGGCAACAGGGGCGCGCCAGACGATTTGGTCGATGATGCCGTTGGGACGGTATGCGCTGTCGCCGAAGCCGTCGCCGTCAAGGTCGAACGCGCTGTTGTCGCTCCAGTAGTTGCCGCGTCCGCCTTCGCCCCAGTCAAGAAAACGTGTGCTGACGTATTTGACTTGGCTTTCGTTATTGATGAAGGCGTTGTCGGAAAGGGTCGTGCCTTCGATGGCGGCGGTGAAGTGGATGCCGATTTCGCAGTTTTCAAAATGGTTGGAGACGATTTTGTTGAAGTTGGCGTTGTAGGCGAAAACGCATTTGCCGGCTTTGTTGATGATGTTGTCGTGGATGTCGGAATAGTTGACGTAGTTGAGCATGATGCCTTGGTCGCGGCTGCCGACGGCGATATTACCGTACACGTTGAGGCGGTCGGAAAACATCAAAACGTAGCCCATGTTATTACCGACGGAAATGTTGTCGCTGACTTCGCTGTCGTTGGTGTACATGTAGTGGACAGCGAAACGCAGGTCGCTGAAGCGGTTGTTTTTGTAGGTGTTGTTTTTGCTGGTGTTGGAGAAAATGCCGTCGCGGCCTTTGGAAATGTCGTTGCCGATAACTTGCGCGCCGGGGGCGTTCCAGACAGTGACGGCGTTGCCGCGTTCGTTGACGCGCAAAGTGGAGTCGCCGACGATTTTATTCTCGCGCACCATAGACTCCGCCGAGCCGTGGATATACACGCCGACCGAGTTGTCGAGGATGTTGTTGTGTTCGATCAGGGCGCGGGGTGCGGTTTCTTCGAGGTAGATGCCGGCGTCCATGGCAGGCAGGCTCATGCCGGAACGGGTGACGGTAAGATTGCGCAGGGTAACGTCGGGGGCAGTGACGGCTATGGTGCGTCCGGTGCGGTCGCCTTCGATTTTGGCGGAGCGGTCGGCAGGACCTTCAAGAGTGATGGGTTTGTCGATAAGCAGCTTGGTTTTGTAAGTGCCGGAGGCGAGTTTGAGCGTATCGCCTGCTTGCGCGCGCGCAATAACTTCGGGCAGGTTGTCGTTCGGGGAAACGTCGATGGTGGCTGCAAAGGTCGTCTGAATCATGCTGCCGAACATAAACGTCAGGACAGCGCGTCGCCATGTTTTGAATTGGGGTATGTGCATGGAGTTCCTCTGATTCGTGCGGTGTGCGTCGGCATGGTGATGCCTGCCTGTAAGGGCTGTGTTTTTGTTTTATAGCGGAACAGTCTGTTGCGTCAAACGGTTCTGCTATAAAAGGTCGTCTGAAAACGAGGGCAGCGGGTTTCGCTAAGACCTGAAAGTTTTTTCAGACGACCTTTTCGTTAAGTCAATGATACACCGTCAAACCCGATTATCGGGGTTTAACGATCATTTGACCGGACATTTCCATATGCAGGGCGTGGCAGAACCATTGGCAGTAGTACCAGTGTACGCCCGGACGGACGGCTTTGAAGGTTACCGACTGGGTAGCCTGCGGGCCGATTTCCATCGCGATGCCGTAGCCTTCCAAAGTGAAGCCGTGGGTCAAGTCTTCGATGGTTTCGACGTTGGTAACATATACGGTTACTTCGTCGCCTTGGTTGACTTCGAATTGCGGAACGCTGTACGCAGGTGCGATGGCAGTCATGTATACGCGGACTTTGTTGCCCTCGCGGATGACTTTGGCGGCTTTTTCCAGCTCGACACCGTCTTTTTTCGCTTGTTCCACAGCGTCTTGCCAGAACCATGGGTCTTTGCGGTCCCAGGTTTTTTTCGGGTTGACTTTGGAAGCGGCAACTAGACACAGGTCATGCGGTTCGGCAAAGGTCGGGTTGTCGTGTACCAGGCGCATTTCGTCGCCGGAAATGTCGATCAACTGGTCGCATTCCGGTTTCAGCGGGCCGGCGTTGAGGAAGCGGTCTTTGGAGAATTTGTTCAAAGATACCAGCCATTTACCGTCGGCTTCCTTGGTTTCGCCCATGGTCGTATGGTTGTGGCCGGGTTGGTAGTGGACGTCGAGTTTCTGTTTGATCGGATCCACTTTTTCGCCTTTGTAGGCTTTGATGGCGTCGTCGATGTTCCATTTGACCATTTGGCTGTCGATAAACAGCGTGGTGTAGGCGTTGCCGCGACCGTCAAACGCGGTGTGTAAAGGACCGAGACCCAGTTGGGGTTCGGCAACGACTACGTCGCGTTCTTTGATTTTGCCTGCGAACAAATCGTCCAGTTTGCTGACATCCAATACGGTAACGGTCGGAGACAGTTTACCATTGAGCATGATGTATTTGCCGTCAGGAGACGCGTTACAGCCGTGCGGAGAGTTTGGCACGGGGATGTAGCGGGTATATTTGGAGTTCGCTTCTGCACGGCCGTCCAGCATTTTTACGCCGTTGACTTCTTTGAAGTCGCCGTTTTTGATGCCTTCTTCGATGGCGGCAATATTGAAAACCACGCACCAGTCTTGTTCGTTGGAAGACGCACCTGCAACGGTCAGGGCGCGTTCGGAGTTGTAGCAGGTGGAGAAGGAGTATTTGCCTTGGTAGTCGGCATCGCCGTTGTCCAAGTTGCCGTCCACCAATACTTGCCATGCGATGTCCATGGTTTCGCCGTCGATGGCGGTGTAAACGGCATTCCAAGTTTTAGGATCGTTCCAAGTACCCACGCCGCTTACCGGTACGATGTGTTCGCCGTTGGCAAAGACATAGCCGGTTTTCGGATAACGTTGCGGACGCAGGCCGTGTACGCCGGAAACATTAGGGATTTCGGTGATTTTGTCGGTTTTCATGAAATCCAGACGGATTCGGCAGACACGATTATTAGCCTTGTCGTTGGCATAGGCGTAGCGGCCGTCGTAAGTTTGGTCGGTAAACGACAAGTGCGGATGGTGCAAGTCGCCGTTAGGATAGCAGCGCAAGCCGCTGTCTTTCAGGAACTGGTTGGTTTCCGGCGTATTTTTTTCATTCAAAATACGCAGGCTCTCGTTGGTACGGCCCCAACCGGTCGCGCTGTCCATGTTAAACACAGGGATACGCATCAGTTCGCGCATGGAGGGCACACCGATCAAGCGCATTTCGCCCGATTGGCCGCCGGAGAGGAAGCCGTAGTATTGGTCGAGTTCGCCCGGACCGACTTCGGAAGTCTGTTTACCCGGTTCGGCAGAGGCATGAGACTCGGTTTTGGCGGCAGGTGCAGCACCTGAAGCGGCGGCTTTATCGCCACCCTCTTTGGAACAGCCTGCCAATCCCAACAGACCGGCGCCCGCAATACCTGCGCCGGAAGCGGCGGCAGTACCTAAGAATGAACGACGGCTTAAACCGTTTTGTTCTAATTTTTCGTCTGACATACAACACTCCTTGGATAAAATTCGGCAGCCGGCGTTTTCAGACGACCTGCCGATCAAAAAAACGAATTTATGTTTATAAGTATGGTTACGGGTGGCGCGGCATTTTTTCAGGGTTCTTTAGGGGTTTAGATTATTTGCCGGCCGTGGGGCGGTTTATTTTTTCACAAACTGCACAATCTGCTCGGTAGGCTGTTGTTTTGCAGATGCGGTTTCGGGTTCGGCTTTCGCCGCCGCCTGTTTTTGTTTTTTCTTGTTGGTTGCCACAACTTGCGGACAACGTGTGTCATGGTGATACATGACTTGGCAGTGCAGGCACTGGATACATTCGTTCGGATGGATGTCGCCTTCCGGTGCAATCGCTTGAACGGGGCATTCGTGCGTACAGATTTGGCAAGGGTTGCCACACATTTTGTAGCGGCGCAGCCAGTCGAATACGCGGAAGCGGCCGGGTAGGGCGATGCCTGCGCCCAACGGGCACAGATAGCGGCAGAAGAAGCGTTCGATGAACAAGCCGGCAACCAAGAGGGCAACGGCAAACGCGACAAACCACCATTCGCGGACGAATTTCAAAATAATCGCTGTTTTAAAAGGTTCTACTTCGGCAAATTTTTCAGCAGTGCCCAAATCATACAGCGAAATCGCCAATAGGCCGAAGAAAATCACATATTTAATCGCGGTCAGGCGTGTGTGCAGCAGGTGCGGCACGGTAATCTGTTTCACGCCCAATTTTTTGGCAATACGGTTGGTCAACTCTTGCAGTGAACCGAAGGGGCAGAGCCAGCCGCAGAATGTACCGCGGTTCCACAGCAGCATGGTTGCGGCGGTAAACAGCCACAGGATGAACACAATCGGATCCATCAGGAAGAAGTCCCAACGGAATTCGGTCAGGATAGCGGAGAACAGCGTCAGCGTATTGACGACCGACAGTTGCGCCTGAGCGTACCAGCCGATATACAACAGGGTAAATGTCAGGAATACCAAGCGGAAACGGTCGTACCATTTTTCGTAGCGAACAATCCAGTCTTGGAACAGGAATACCAAAAGCAGGATGGTCAATGCGATACTGACTACGATGATTTGACCCTGTTTTGCTTTCCAAACTTGTTTCCACAGTTGGTTGGATGCGCCGTCGTCGGCACTGGCTTGGTCGGCAATACCGTTGCCGGCATCTGCAGCACCTGCAGCTGCGGCAGGTTCTACCGGTGCGCTGATTTCAACGGGCGGTGCTTTCGGGTCATCGACATAGTAACCTTTAGGCAGTTCGTAATCCAAGTCGGCAGTGACGAATGCTTTGTCGTTTACGCTCAATACACGCTGAACCATCAACTGTAAACGCCAAGGTTCGGCAGCGTCGAATTCCACATTGGCAGGAATGGTAAACCATGATACTTCTTTAAAGTGGGGTGCACCTTCGGCAGCCAGGCTGACCAAGCGTTCGTGTTCTGCGTCGGTAAAGCGGAAGCTGTTTTCGCCCTGAATCATCTCGATACGGTCGAAAATACCGCCGCGGACATAACCCGAACCTTTCCAAGAATAGCGGCCTTCACCGGCGACCAAGACAGCTTGTTGACCCGGTTGCAGACGGCTTTGCAGGTTTTTCCATCCTTGTTCGCCCAGCAGGCTTTTACCGATGGAGGGTTGGCTGACTACGGCAGTATACAAATCGATAAAGGTATCGTCGCCTGCGCCTTGTTCGGCGTGGTCGGCAACACCGGCTTTGCCGCCTTTTTCAAACAGCTTGTTGATTTCATCCACTGAAATATGCAGATGACCGATGGCTTTTTGTTCCAAAAGGGCATTCCAAGATTGGATGTCCTGTTTGTCCGGATTGACAGCGCGGCGAGGGCGGGTTTGAGTTGCAGGTTCGGTAGCCTGTTGCGTATCCACAGGACTGGCAGAGGTCGTCTGAACGGCTTTGTCGGTACCCAAACCATATTTGCCGGCAACCACTTTGAACGAACGCTGGATGCTGTCGTTAATCACCATCAGCGTAACGGTCGCGCCGCTAATGATGTCCCCGGGAGCAACGCCCGGAGTAGGCGGATTCTTAATGAAATTCAAACCGATATATTTATCGATGAATTTATCCACGCGCGATTGCGGGATACCGATAAGCATAATCGGCTCGTGGTGGTCGACTAGCTTCGCACCGGCGACCGTTCCATCGTTGGCCAAAGCCACCATCGTATCAATCGGTTTGCTCGAATAACCGCGCGTGTTGACCACGTCCGTTGTGATATACACCAAGCCCAACTGCTCGTCGCCCTTATAAACGCGGGCAACCATAGGTTTGCCTTCCGGCTTGCCATAGCGGTCTGCACCTGGAAAAATTTCCGCAGGCTGGATTTTTGACAGGAATTCCGGCAAACGCTCGGCATAGGCGGGCAGTGTCGAAAACAGTAGGACAAATACGGCAAACATCGACAGCATCGTATTCAAGATGCCGGATGTGCGTTTCGTTTTAAGGCAGGACATGACTATCCCCGATTATTCGATACTCTAAACATTAATATTATATGAATCTACAAAACGCGATAGTTTGACTTATATCAAATTTACAAATCTTAAAACCTGGTTTTGGTGGTAAGTAATACTTTGTGAGTATATCGATATGGGTCTGATTTAATTGCAAATAGAAATAGAAAACAAAGTTATTATATGTTTTTTGCTTATTTTGGAAATAATGGAATTTTGAATTGCCGTATGTGTTTAAGGCGTATTTATTTAATGTGTGTATTTCATAGAAGCCGTCCAAATCGTAAAGGTCGTCTGAAAACCGAAAAATCAGTTTTCAGACGACCTTTGTTTGGCTCAAACTTCCTCGATTTAAGCGGCGTTGACTTTGTCTTCGCGGCGCAGCAGGGTAATCAGGTCGCTGATGCGCTGTTTCATATTGCGGCGGTCGACGATTTGGTCGATAGCGCCTTTTTCCAGCAGGAATTCTGCGCGTTGGAAGCCTTCGGGTAAGGTTTCGCGGACGGTTTGTTCGATAACGCGCGGACCGGCAAAACCGATAAGGGCATTGGGTTCGGCAAGTACAACGTCGCCGAGGAAGGCGAAGCTGGCGGATACGCCGCCCATGGTCGGGTCGGTCAGGACGGAGATGAACGGCAGGTGTTTTTCAGTCAGGAGATGCAATGCCGCGCTGGTTTTGGTCATCTGCATCAATGAGTTGACACCTTCCTGCATACGCGCACCACCCGATGCGGCAACGCAGATGAAAGAGCAGTTGTCGGCTACGGCACGGCGCACGCCTTGGACGAAGCGTTCGCCGACAACGGACCCCATAGAGCCGCCGATAAAGCGGAATTCAAATGCGGCAATCACGACCGGCAAGCCGTTCATAAAGCCTTTCATCACGACCATCGCGTCATCTTCGCCGGTGGATTTACGCGCGGCGGTCAGGCGTTCGGGGTATTTTTTGCTGTCTTTAAATTTCAGCGGGTCGGTCGGTTTGATGTTGGCGGCGATTTCTTCGCGGCCCTCTTCGTCCAGAAGCAAATTGAGGCGTTCGCGTGCGGAAAGTGGGTTGTGGTGGTTACATTTTGGGCAAACTCGGTCGTTTTGCTGAAGCTCGGTCGAGTAGATGGTTGCCGAACAGGACGGGCATTTGTGCCACAGACCTTCGGGAACGTTGGACGAGCCTTCGTCTTTGCTGCGGTTTTTGATTTTGGGCGGTAGGATTTTGTCTAACCAACTCATGGATGACTCCTTGGAATTCGGGATTCAGACGACCTTTGCGTGTGTTTTCGGAAAAGGCCTTAACGGATTGCGTCTTTTAATTCTTTCGCCAACGCGCCGACGGCTTCTGCTTCGCGGCCTGCGTTATTTTCAATTTCTTTGACGATGCGGCTGCCGACGATGACAGCATCGGCAACAGCACCGATTTTGCGCGCGCTTTCGGCATTGCTGATGCCGAAGCCAACGCCGATCGGGATGTCGATATACTTGCGCAAAAGCTCTATTTTACGCGAAACTTCCTCGGTATCCAAACTTGCCGCGCCGGTAACGCCTTTGAGCGAAACGTAATAGACAAAGCCGCCTGCAACTCGGGCGATGGTTTGAATGCGCTCTTCGGTCGTGGTCGGGGCAATCAGGAAGATACAATCGATGCCGCGCGCTTTGAGTTCGTCGTGCAGCGGGGTGATGGTTTCAACAGGAGAATCGACAGTCAGCACGCCGTCCACGCCGGCTTCGGCCGCCGCTTGGGCAAATGCTTGATAACCTATTTTGTGAATCGGGTTCAGATAACCCATCAAGACGACGGGTGTGTTGCCGTTTGTTTCGCGGAAGCGGCGTACGATATTCAATACGTCGTTGAGGGAAACTTTGTTTGCCAACGCACGCTCGGCAGCGCGCTGGATGGTCGGACCGTCCGCCATCGGGTCGGAAAAAGGAACGCCCAATTCGAGGATGTCGGCGCCGTTTTCAACCAAACTGTGCATCAGCGCAAGAGTGGTGTCGAGATTGGGATCGCCTACGGTGATATAGGGAATCAGGGCTTTTGCGCCGTCAAGCGCGGCAAAGGTTTGCTGGATTCTGCTCATCTTGATTTCTCGTTTCCGTAACGGCTGCTTCAAGCCGGTTTTCATCGAAATAAGTTGGCAAGTATAGCATTGACTGTCTGTTTCGGGCGAAACTGCATGACATTTCTGATTATTTTCTATATGGAAAGGTCGTCTGAAAAAGGCAGAGCGGTTGTTTTACTGTTATGGAAGCCGTGATGATTTGAATTGTTGCCCATATCGGGCAGTTGCCTTCCAAAATGCTTCAACCTTCTCGCCAAATTCCGTTAATTTCCATTAAAGGTCGTCTGAAAGCCTTCGGTGTCATACTTTCTCGGTTATAATAGCCGGCTTCTTCAATCTGACCCTTTTTCGGAAATATATCATGGCCTTTGCCTCGCTTTTCACCCTTTTGGACGATATTACCGCTGTCTTGGACGATGTTGCCCTGATGACCAAAATGGCCGCCAAGAAAACGGCGGGCGTGGTCGGCGATGATTTGGCGCTTAATGCAAATCAGGTTACGGGCGTGTCGGCGGAACGCGAGCTGCCGATTATTTGGGCGGTAGCGAAAGGTTCTTTGGTGAACAAGCTGATTTTGGTGCCGCTGGCTTTGTTGCTATCCGCCTTTTTGCCGAAGCTCATTACGCCTTTATTAATGATAGGCGGGATTTATTTGTGTTTCGAGGGTGTGGAGAAGCTGTTGCATAAGTTTTTGCACCGCCACGAAGCGCACGACGACGAGGAAGCCGCCGCCGAAACGTTGGACGAAAAAACCAAGATTAAAGGCGCGATTCGTACGGATTTCATCCTGTCTGCCGAAATCATTATTATTGCTTTGGGCGTGGTCGAAAAATACGACCTGATGACCCGTTCGCTGGTGATGGCGGCAATCGGCATCGGTATGACCGCTTTTGTATACGGTTTGGTCGGCATTATCGTCAAACTCGACGACTTCGGTATGCTGCTGATGCGTCAAAAAAGTACGGGCATCCAAACGGTCGGACAGGGTCTGATTGCCTTTATGCCTTGGTTTATGCGCGGTTTGAGCGTGGTGGGTACGCTTGCCATGTTCCTTGTCGGCGGCGGTCTGATTGCGCACAACTTGGGCTTTTTGCATGATTTCTTACACGCGCAACATTGGGACAGCGGCTTGATGGAGCATATCGCCAACCTTGCCGTCGGGCTGATTGCCGGTGCCGTCGCCTGCGCCGTTGCACTGCCTTTGATGAAGCTGTTTCAAAAACACTAAACAACCGATACATCGTCTGAAAATGGTTTAACTTTGTTGAATCTGTATTTTCAGACGACCTCTTATTTTCTTTTCTCTGCAATGAACATTTTCCGCAAACTCGAACAATATTGGCAGCATCCCGTGCTGTACTGGCCACTGGTGATCCTGATTGCCGCCGCCACGCCGTTGACTTTCGCGCCTTATTACCATTTTTGGTTGATGCCCTTGCTGTTTGGCGCATTGATCCGACTGATTGAACTGCGTCCGCGCTTTGCTGTTTCCACCGCCTATCTGTTTGGGCTGATTGCTTATACGACGCAGTTTTACTGGGTACATACCGCGCTGCACGATGTCTCCGGTTTGCCTAATTTATACGCAATTCCGCTGACTTTCCTGCTGCCTGCGTTTCTTGCACTGTATCCTGCCGCCTGTTTTTGGCTGTGGAAGAAATTTCATCTGCCGCGCTGGGTTAAGGTTGGCATCGTGTTGCCGATTTTGTGGACGCTGGCGGAATTTGCCCGCGAACGATTATTGACCGGCTTCGGCTGGGGTGCGATCGGCTATTCGCAAATCGTCAAAGAAAGCCCGCTTGCCGGTTTTGCACCTTTGGGCGGTATTCATCTGGTTACGCTTGCGACGGCATTTGTCAGCGCATGGCTGGTGTTGCTGATTGACAATACGGGTCGTCTGAAACAGCGCCTGCTGCCAATGTGTATGATTGTCATGCTTTGCACTGTCGGCTTTATCGCCCAACAAACCGACTTTACCAAACCCGACGGCAGCACCAGTACTGTCGCGCTCGTGCAGGGCAATATCGAGCAGAGCCTGAAATGGGAAGAAGAACAAGTCGTCCCTACCATTCAGAAATACTACGGTCAAATCAGCAAAACATCCGCCGACATCGTTATCCTGCCCGAAACCGCATTGCCCGTGATGCGTCAGGATTTGCCGGAAAACATCCTGACCCAGTTTGCCGAACAGGCGCGCACGAACGGCAGCGCGTTGGCTGTCGGTATCGGTCAATACACTGCCGACGGCAGCGGCTATGAAAATGCCGTAATCAATTTGAGCGACTACGATGATGTTTCAGACGATCTCCCGTATTACGCCAAGAATCATTTGGTTCCCTTTGGTGAATACAAACCGCTGCCTTTTTTGACCGAACCGCTGTATAAGCTGATGAATATGCCGCTTGCCGACTTCCGTCGCGGCGGAGCGGGGCAGGCTCCCTTAACCATGAAAGGTCAAAAAGTCGCCTTCAATATCTGCTATGAAGACGGCTTTGGCGACGAACTCATCGCCACCGCCAAAAACGCCACACTGCTTGCCAACGTCAGCAATATGGCGTGGTACGGCGATTCTAACGCGATGTATCAACAGCTCCAGCAATCCCAAGCCCGCGCGATGGAGCTTGGACGCTATATGGTCCGTGCCACCAATACCGGCGCAACCGCCATTATTTCTCCCAAAGGCAGCATCATCGCCGAGAGCGAACCCAATACCGATGCCGTCTTGGAAGGGCATGTCAAAGGCTATGTCGGCGAAACCCCTTATATGAAGGCAGGCGGTTCGCTGTGGCTGATCGGGGTATTGTCAATTATTGCCATCGCACTGTTTTTAATCAGGAAAAAAGCAGATTGAGTTTGAAAAAGCGGTCTTTTTATAAGGCCGTTTTTCTTGAACTTTAATATTCACATACAAGAATGTTTGTAATATACTGAACTTATTCCCAGTAAACCAGTCAAATTTTCAAAATCAATCGAATTTTATAAAAGATAAAAATTCACCTATCAAACAGTCTTTTACAGAAAAAGGCATTTGACAACATACGATAGGGTAACAGGCAGTGATATACTGCACGGCAAACAACAAGTAAACAACAGTCTCTGCATCATATAAAGGAAAGCACTTCTTATGAACAACGCCTTTGCATTACCCGTCATTCACAGCGGCAACGGCAGCCTTGAGCAATACATTCACACTGTTAACAGCATTCCCATGCTGACGCCCGAAGAAGAAAGCCAACTCGCGGAGCGTCAACAAAAAGGCGACCTTAACGCCGCCAAACAACTCATTCTTTCCCATTTGCGCGTCGTCGTATCCATCGCACGAGGCTACGACGGCTATGGTCTGAACCAAGCCGACCTTATTCAAGAAGGCAACATCGGACTGATGAAAGCGGTCAAACGCTACGAGCCGAGTCGTGGCGCGCGCCTGTTTTCATTCGCCGTACACTGGATTAAGGCCGAAATCCACGAATTTATCCTACGCAACTGGCGACTGGTACGCGTAGCGACCACCAAGCCGCAACGCAAACTGTTCTTCAATCTGCGCAGCATGCGTAAAAACCTGAATGCCTTGTCTCCGAAAGAAGCGCAAGACATCGCCGACGATTTGGGCGTCAAATTGTCTGAAGTCATGGAAATGGAACAACGCATGACCGGACACGACATTGCCATCATGGCGGACAACAACGATGACGAAGACAGCTTCGCCCCCATCGACTGGCTTGCCGACCACGATGCCGAACCCAGCCGCCAACTGTCCAAGCAAGCCCACTACGCCCTGCAAACCGAAGGTCTGCAAAACGCATTGGCGCAACTGGACGACCGCAGCCGCCGCATCGTAGAAAGCCGCTGGCTGCAAGACGATGGCGGATTGACCCTGCACGAATTGGCAGCCGAATACGGCGTATCTGCCGAGCGCATCCGCCAAATAGAAGCCAAAGCCATGCAAAAACTGCGCGGTTTCCTCGCAGAAGAAGCTGAAGCGATTTAAAAAACAAAACAGTTCAGTAGAAGGAAAAAGGTCGTCTGAAACCCGAAATATCGGTTTCAGACGACCTTTTTGTTTTTCTTGAATCCACCCAAGGTGGTCAGACTTCATTCAATTATGAAGTCAGCGCAGCTTTGAGGATTTTGTTGACTTCGCCCATATCGGCTTTGCCTGCCAACTGGGTTTTCAATACGCCCATGGCTTTACCCATGTCGGCCATACCGGAAGCCCCGGTCATGGCGATTACGGTTTCCACAGCAGTGCGGATTTCTTCGGCAGACATCATTTGCGGCAGGTAGCGGTGCAGGATTTCGATTTCGGCATTTTCTTTGTCCGCCAAGTCCTGACGGCCTGCTTCGGTGTAGATGTTGGCGCTGTCTTTGCGCTGTTTGACCATTTTGGTGATGATGGCGATCACTTTGCCGTCATCGGCTTCGGTGCGCTCGTCCACTTCGAATTGCTTGATGGCGGCATTGATGAGGCGGATGGTGCTTAACGTAGTTTGATCTTTGGCACGCATCGCGGTTTTCATGTCTTCGGTTAATTGTGCTTTCAGGCTCATGGGATGACTTTCAGGAAAAGATGGAAGATGGTATTGCACATACTGCCTTAGTGGATTCTCTATTTTTCAGACGACCCCTTGTCTTGGAAGTCGTCTGAAAAACAAAACACACCGCAGGAAAAGCCTTGCGGTGTGTTTCGGCATCACAGGGCAGACCTGCAATTGATGTTTAGTACATTTTAGGAGGCAGTTGTTGGCTGCGCAGGCGTTTTTGCAGGCGTTTTACGGCTGCGGCTTTTTTGCGTTTGCGCTCGGTAGTTGGTTTTTCGTAAGCTTCACGGGCGCGCAGCTCGGTCAACAGACCGGTTTTTTCTACGGCACGTTTGAAACGGCGCATGGCTACTTCGAAAGGTTCGTTCTCTTTAACGCGGATTGCAGGCATTTTATTTCCTTTAAATTGAATTCTGGTTTCAAACCGCCGAAAGGGATAAAAGTAAAAAGGGCGGTTTGTAAAAAAGTGGTTGTTTGTATCTCGGGTGTCTTGCGACCGGCGGGATACGCGCCGTGATGTAAACATCACCTCCTAACAAGTCGGCTTGGCGCCGGGTATGCCGTCGATGCGGCTGCAAATTAATTGCGGGATTATCTTTGATTAGGTAGTTTCTGTCAAGCTGGTGGATTGTCTGAAAAACAGTATCGGGGTTTCGGAAACCTTTTTTAAACATCCGACACCAGTCGCATTAATTTGCGTATAATGGCGCAACTACCGATTAACCGATTATGTCAGTAAGGAATACCACACCATGACCTCTATTCATGACCAAATTAAAGAAGTTGTTACCACCCACCGCGTTGTTTTGTTTATGAAAGGCACGAAGCAGTTCCCGCAATGCGGTTTCTCATCCCGCGCCGTTCAAATTCTTAATGCCGCAGGTTGTACTGATTATGTAACCGTTAATGTTTTGGAAAACGATGCCGTCCGCCAAGGTATTAAAGAATACAGTGATTGGCCGACCATCCCACAACTTTACGTCAACGGCGAGTTTGTCGGCGGTTCTGATATTTTGATGGAAATGTACGAAGCCGGCGAATTGCAAGATTTGCTGAAAGCCTGATGAAATATAGCAAAAGGTCGTCTGAAAACTTTTTCAGACGACCTTTTTCCGTGTTCTGCCTGCTTTTCCGAGTATTCAAAAAAAAGTATAATCACGCCCATTCAAAAACAATCCGAGGCCTGCAAAATGAACGTAACCGTTATCAATCACCCCCTTGTCCGCCACAAACTCACGCTCATGCGCGAGGCCGATTGCAGCACTTACAAATTCCGTACCCTCACTACCGAGCTGGCGCGCCTGATGGCTTACGAAGCCAGCCGTGATTTTGAAATTGAAAAATACATTATCGACGGCTGGTGCGGTCAAATTGAAGGCGACCGCATCAAGGGCAAAACCTTGACTGTCGTGCCGATTTTGCGTGCCGGTTTGGGCATGCTCGACGGCGTACTCGACCTGATTCCGACTGCCAAAATCAGCGTGGTCGGATTGCAGCGCGACGAAGAAACGCTCAAACCCGTTTCCTATTTTGAAAAATTTGTGGACAGCATGGACGAGCGTCCCGCGCTGATTATCGATCCCATGCTCGCGACCGGCGGCTCTATGGTTGCCACTATTGATTTGCTGAAGGCGAAAGGCTGCAAAAATATCAAAGCGTTGGTACTCGTTGCCGCGCCCGAAGGCGTCAAAGCCGTCAATGAAGCGCATCCCGACGTCACCATCTACACCGCCGCCCTCGACAGTCATCTGAACGAAAACGGCTACATCATCCCAGGCTTGGGCGATGCGGGCGATAAGATTTTCGGTACGCGCTGATTCGTGATTTGAGGTCGTCTGAAACTGAATGTATGGGTTTCAGACGACCTTTTTATAGTGGATTAACAAAAATCAGGACAAGGCGACGAAGCCGCAGACAGTACAGATAGTACGGAACCGATTCACTTGGTGCTTGAGCACCTTAGAGAATCGTTCTCTTTGAGCTAAGGCGAGGCAACGCCGTACTGGTTTAAAGTTAATCCACTATAATCCACTATACAAGGTATTTTTCGTTGAAAATCCCATGTTAGAAAGGACAACCATGAGCTTCCAAGACAACCTCGCCGCCATGCCCGACATCGGTCATTTGAGCGGACTCGACATCCTCGACGCACAAGGCAAAGCCGTCCATCACATTCCCAATGCGCCCGGCAAGCAAGGCTCGCTGAAACTCTACAACGCTTTGGCATTGAATTTCGGCGGCAAGCTCGATGCCGCTGCTGCTGCGCAGGGTTTGGATTGGTTTGCCGAACACGTTGCCGATGCGCAAGCCAATCCGGGCAAGCATCCCAATATCGATTTGCTGTTGCAAGTGAAAAACGAAAACCTCAGATTGCTTCTAAAGCCGGTTAACGCTTAAACATCAGCTAAGCGAAAGGTCGTCTGAAAACAGAAATCCTGTTTTCAGACGACCTTTTTTTTGTGAAACCGTTTCGTTATAAATAAAATTGTTATATTATAACCAATCAAATTTCTACCCGATACATTTGGAGAACCCAATGAAAAAAACCGCATTGTTCATCGCATCCGCGCTCCTGTTCAGCACAACCGCCCAAGCACACCGCGTCTGGGTCGAAACCGCTCATACGCACGGCGGCGAATACCTTCAAGCCGAATTGGGCTACGGCGAGTTCCCAGAACTCGAGCCCATCGCCAAAGACCGCTTGCACATTTTCAGCAAACCCATGCAGCTCGTTACCGAAAAAGGCAAAGAAAATCTGATTCAAAAAGGGACGTTCAACTACCAATACCGCAGCAAACAGCCGGTTAAAGACGGCAGCTACCTCGTTACCGCCGAATACCAGCCGACCTTCTGGTCTAAAAACAGCGCAGGCTGGAAACAGGCGAGCATCAAAGAAATGCCTGACGCCAGCTATTGCGAACAAACCCGAATGTTCGGTAAAAACATCGTCAACGTCGGACACGAAAGCGCAGACACCTCCGTCATTACCAAGCAAGTTGGACAACATTTAGAAATCGTTCCGCTGGACAACCCCGCAAACGTCCACGTCGGCGAACGCTTCAAAGTCCGTGTCCTTTTCAACGGCGAGCCGCTGCCGAACGCCACCGTTACCGCCACATTTGACGGTTTCGACACCAGCGACCGCAGCAAAACCCACAAAACCGAAGCCCAAGCCTTCTCCGACACTACGGACGACAAAGGCGAAGTCAGCATCATCCCCCTGCGTCAAGGCTTCTGGAAAGCCAGCGTAGAACACAAAGCCGATTTCCCCGATCAAAGCGTGTGCCAAAAACAGGCGAACTACACCACTATGACCTTCCAAATCGGTCATACGCATCATTAATATCCAATAACAAAGGTCGTCTGAAAACCGTATTGCAGGGTTTTCAGACGACCTTTTCGTTATTGACCCATTTATTTAACGGGCAGCCTTTCATCAAGGCTTATGCGGCGCAAACGTCCATTGCCCAAGCGCCAAGCCCAAATCGAATAGATTCAGACGACCTATCGCCACCCTGACCAAACGCAGACACGGAAAACCCGCCTTAGCCGTCATACGCCTGACCTGACGGTTTTTCCCTTCCGAAATCCGAATTTCCACCCAAAAATCAGGCACAGATTTGCGCACGCGGATAGGCGGCACGCGCGGCCACAAAACATCCGCTTCGCCCGCCTCTAATACGCGAACCTTTGCCGGACGCGTGACAAAATCCCCCAAATCCACCCCGCGCCGCAGCATATCCAGCTTCGCTTCTTCGGGCGAACCTTCCACCTGCGCCCAATAAGTTTTTTCCAGCTTAAACTTGGGATCCGCAATCCGCGCCTGCAAGCGCCCGTCGTTCGTCAGCAGCAGCAAACCCTCGCTGTCCGTATCCAAACGCCCCGCCGGATAAAAGTCCGGCAGCGACACATAATCTTTCAAACATCCATACTTTTCATGCGCCGAAAACTGGCAAATCACGCCATAAGGCTTGTTCAATACGATTAAATCATTCATTTTCATCACATCCTGAAACCAAGCATGAATTGTACCAGCCGCCGCATACGGGCTACAATTTCACATTTCTTTATATTTTATACAAATGATTTCATGCGGTTAAAAAATACACTCAGGCTCGGCTTGACACGTCCGAACCAAACCAGTATATTACGCACTTCCTTAGGAGTAATGGCTGAGAGGCTGAAGGCACTTCCCTGCTAAGGAAGCATGTGGGGTCAACCTGCATCGAGGGTTCGAATCCCTCTTACTCCGCCATCATACCAAAACCCGTCGATTATTCGACGGGTTTTCTTTATTTCCCCATGAAACAAAAAGCAGTCATATCACCCCGCGCAATCAGGACTAAGAACAGCAACGGATAGCAAATGGCTCATTATAACCAACTATCTCTGCGATAAACTCATTGTCAGACCCTGTTTATACAAAAGGTCGTCTGAAAAACCTGATTCAGGTTTTTCAGACGACCTTTTAGCTTTCGCACCTATCGAACAATCCAATAGTATGCAGCCGCGCCAATCAATAACGGCCCGGAACGGTTCCCATACGCTGTTCCAGCGAAGTTTGCGGCTCGTTGAACAGGGAGGCGTAGAAGGTTGCGTTGGTCATGACTTTTTTGACGTAGTCGCGGGTTTCGGTAAAGGGGATGGTTTCGGCGTAAATCGCGCCTTCCAGAGGCGTAGAAGCCTGCCAGTTGCGGGCTCGTCCGGGGCCGGCATTGTAGCCTGCGGTTGCCATCACTTCGTTGTTTTGCAGGCGGCGTTTGGCGTCTGCCATGTACCAAGTACCCATGCGGATGTTGCCATCCATGGTGTAGAGTTCGCTGCTGCTCATGCCGATTTTGCCGGCGATTTCGCGGGCGGTGGCGGGCATAACCTGCATCAGGCCTTGCGCGCCGACGCTGGATTGCGCGCCCATGACGAAGCGGCTTTCTTGGCGGATCAGGCCGTAAACCCAAGCGGGATCGACCCCTGCTTGTGAGGCGTAACGGACGGTGGTCTCTTTAAACGGAGAGAGGTAGCGCAGGTTGTAGTTGAGTTTGCGCTCGGTCCGGTCGGCGCTGTTGATCGCCATGTCGTAAAACTGGTTTTCAAAGGCGACTTGCGCGGCAGTCAGGAGGTTGTCCTCGTTGAAGTCGCGGGTGGCGAAACGCCATTCCGCCTGCGCTTGACGGCGCATTTTGGCATCGTTGCTGCTTTGGCTGTTTTTAAACAGAACCAGCGCGCGTTTGATGGCGCCGTCATCTGCCATGCGGCGGACGTCTTTTTTATCGGCGTCGGAAACGTTGTTTTTGGTATTGACGCGGCGGCCGAGTTCTTCGCCTGCTAAGACGGCGTAGAAATTGCGTCCGCTTGTGGCGGCTTTTTCGTACATTTCTTTAGCACGGCTTTGGTTGCCTTGTGCGGCGTAGCTGCGGCCCAGCCAGTATTGCCAAGTCGGGTCTTTTTGCAGGTTGTCGGGCATTTGTTGGATGATGCCCGACAATTCGTTCCAGCGTTGCAGGCGCAGGGCGGCGCGGGCGTACCATTCGAATTGCTCGTCGGTCAGTTGTTTGCGGTCGGAAACGCGGTTGTAGTAGCTCAACGCGGTCTGCATGTTTTGATTTTGCGCTTGGTAGAGTCCCAATACGCCCCATGCGAAGCTACTTTGTTCTCGGCTTAAGCCGGATTCCATGCCGGACAGCGTAGAAGCTGCGGAGGAGGATTTGCGCGCGTCTTTGCCGATGACGTTCAAAAGGCTGTATTCGCGCGCACCTTGCAAGCCGCCCTCAAACGGGCTGCCCAATGCGGCTGCCAAGCTGCGTGCGTCGCTGGTTTGGCTGTTGCTCAACAATCCGCGCACGCGGCGCCATGCGTCGTTGTTGTTCAGACGACCTGCCGATGCCGCGCTTTCGACCAAGCGGGTACAGCCCGCAGGCAGCTTGTTGGTAAGGCGTATAAGCTCTGCCGCCATGTTGTAGCTGCCGCTGCTCAATTCGGCATAACATTGCACTTCCTGCACCCGGCCCGCCGCATTAAGCTTTTTGTTTTCTTGGCGGAACACATCCCATTGTCCGCGCGCGCCGAGGCTTTTGAGCCATTCGTTGCGGACGTTTTCAGCCATCGCGCTGTCGCCCGCCTGTGCCAAGAATTGTTGCACCCACATATCGTCGCCGCGCTTGGCAGCATCCAGCGCGCCTTGATATTGACCGTAATCGGACAATACTTTGGATTCGCCTTCGGCGCGGCGGGCGGGGATGGAAGCGGGTTCGGTCAGGGAAGAGCCAGGCTCTTTGGATGAAGTCGTGTCGTTTTCGGAGGCACACGCCGACAAAATCGCGGCGGCAATCAGGCTGAGCGAGAGGGAAAATATGCGTTGTGCGTTCATTACTTGCCGTATCTTTATTAGAATCAATTAGAACCGTATTCTAAACGATTTGGTGGCATTATCCGAATCTGAAACCGATATTTACATTAACCGCGTAATCAGGGACAACAAAAGGTCGTCTGAAAAGCGGAATGGCTGTTTCAGACGACCTTTGAGGCATGGGCAAAGTTTACATGCAGCCTTCGTTTTGCAGCAGGGTAAACAGGGGAACGCCGTTTTCACGGATTTTGTTGCCGCCGATCAAGTCCGTAAATTCCAAAATCGCCGCCGCTTCAACGACTTCGCCGCCGAGTTTGCGGATTAATTCCACGCCTGCGAGCATAGTGCCGCCGGTTGCGACCAGGTCATCGACCAGCAGCACGCGCGCGCCGGGTTTGACCGCGTCTTTGTGGATTTCGACCGTCGCTTCGCCGTATTCCAGCGCGTAGCTTTGCGAAATCGTATCAAAAGGCAGCTTGCCCTTTTTACGGATGGGGACGAAGCCGACGTTCAACTGATACGCCAGCGCCGCGCCGATGATGAAGCCGCGTGCGTCCAAGCCTGCCACGACATCGATTTTCTGACCCATATAGCGATAGACCAGCAAATCCACCAAAAGGCGGAAATATTCCGCGCTTTGAAGTACCGGTGTAATGTCGTGAAATAAAATGCCTTTTTGCGGCCAGTTTTCGATTTTGCGGATTTTGTCCGCCAATGCGGCGACGCCCATCGCCTCAGGATGAACCAACATTTTGCGTGTTCCCAAATGAAAAGTTTTTAACGCGATATTGTAGCCGTCAGACCGTCGGTTGCCAAATCCATCGGGGCTGAAAGGTCGTCTGAACATGAAATTACACGCCCCGTATGCTACAATCAACAGATAATCCCATCGGTACCAAAATCATGAAACCCCATAAAAAAGGCAATATTTTCATCATCTCCGCCGCTTCCGGCACGGGCAAGACCACGCTGGTTTCCCGTCTTTTGAAAAACAACGCCGATTTGCGCGTCTCCGTATCGCACACCACCCGCCAGCCGCGCGAAGGCGAACAGCATGGCGTGCATTATCATTTTGTTCCCAAAGAGGAATTTGAGTCTTTAATCAAACAAAAAGCCTTCCTCGAACACGCAAACGTTTTCGGTAATTATTACGGAACCAGCATCGCGGGGGTCAATTCCCTTAGCGAAGAGGGTTACGATGTGATTTTGGAAATCGACGTGCAAGGCGCGGCGCAGGTGCGCAAGTCCCTGCCTGAAGCCAGCAGCATCTTCATTCTGCCGCCTTCGTTCGAAGTCCTTGCCGAACGCCTTATCGGGCGCGGCACCGACAGCGAGGAAGTCATCCAAACCCGCCTCTCCAAAGCGCGTCACGAAATCGAACAATCCGTCCTGTTTGACTATATCGTCGTCAACGATGATTTGGACAGGGCAGAAGCCGATTTGCTCCACATCATCAAAGCAGGTCGTCTGAAAAAATCTTCCCAGCAAGGATTTATCTCAAACCTGTTGGAAAATTCCTGAAAAACAGCGAAAATACGCATTTACATTCCATCACAAATTAATAGAAAGAAAGCAAACAAATGGCCCGTATCACCACTGAAGACTGCACTGGCAAAATCCCCAATCATTTCGACCTGACCCTCGTCGCCGCCCGCCGCGCGCGCCAGCTTGAAAACGGCAACGCCCCTATGGTTGACGACATCCGCAACAACAAACCGACCGTTACCGCCCTGCGCGAAATCGCCGCCGGTCAAATCGGTACCGAACTGCTGACCCGCAACAAATAATACCGGCAGGCAAAATCTGCCCAACCGCCGCGCGGATTGTATCGGCGCGACATCCGACCGATACAGTCTGACGGCTCAAAACAAAACACACACCGAAGGCCGTCTGAAATGCCCGCCCCCCAGCCCACTGCCCCCTACGACGCGCTGACTGCCGAAGCCCGCGAACTTTTGTTCCGCACCGCCTCCTATCTCAGCCCATCCGAACAGGTCGAGCTTGAAAAAGCCGTCGCCTACGCCTTTCACGCCCATGACGGGCAAACCCGTAAAAGCGGCGAACCCTACATTACCCACCCCCTTGCCGTCGCCACCCAGCTTGCGTTGTGGCACATGGACATTCAAGGCTTGTGCGCGGGCGTGATGCACGACGTACTCGAAGATACAGGTGTATCGAAAATCGAAATGGCGGCAGAATTCGGCGAAACCATCTCCGAGATGGTGGACGGGCTTTCCAAACTCGAAAAACTCAAATTTGAAGATCACGCCGAGCATCAGGCGGAAAGTTTCCGCAAGCTCATCCTCGCCATGACCAAAGACGTGCGCGTGATTGTCGTCAAACTCGCCGACCGCCTGCACAATATGCGCACGCTCGGCTCCATGCGTCCCGACAAACGCCGCCGCATTGCCAAAGAAACCCTCGAAATTTACGCACAAATCGCCAACCGCCTAGGTTTGAACAACGCCTATCAAGAGCTTCAGGATTTATCGTTTCAAAACCTCCACCCGAGCCGCTACGAAACCCTCAAAAAAGCGATGGACAACAGCCGTAAAAACCGCCGCGACGTCGTCGGCAAAGTTTTGCGTGCCTTCAGTCAGCGTTTGGTCGGCGTGAACATCGAAGCCAAAATCAAAGGCAGGGAAAAAAACCTGTACAGCATCCATCAAAAAATGTTGGCGAAAAAATTGCGCTTTGCCGAAGTCATGGATATTTACGGCTTCCGCGTCATCGTCAACAGCATTCCCGCCTGTTACGCCGCTTTGGGTGCGCTGCACAATCTCTATCAGCCCAAGCCCGGGCGCTTCAAAGACTACATCGCCATCCCAAAAAGCAACGGCTACCAAAGCCTGCACACAACTTTGGTCGGTCCTTACGGATTGCCCATTGAAGTACAAATCCGCACGCGCGAAATGGACGCCGTAGCCGAAGGCGGCATCGCCGGACACTGGATATACAAATCCGGCGAAAATACCGTCGATCAAGCCGTCCTCCATACCAACCAATGGCTGAAAAACATCCTCGATTTGCAAGCCAGCAGCGCGAACGCTATCGAATTCCTTGAACACGTCAAAGTCGACCTGTTCCCCAACGAAGTCTATATCCTGACGCCTAAAGGCAAAATTCTCACGCTGCCCAAAGGCTCTACGCCCATAGACTTCGCCTACGCCGTCCATACCGACATCGGACACAAAACCGTCGCTGCCCGCATCAACAACACCATGATGCCCCTGCGTACCAAACTCAAAACCGGCGACTCCGTTGAAATCATCACTTCCGAACACGCCAAGCCCAATCCGGCATGGCTGAATTTCACCGTTTCTAGCCGCGCGCGCAGCGCCATCCGCCAATACGTCAAAAACCTCAACCGCCACGAAGCCATTATCCTCGGCGAAAACCTCCTGCAAAAAGCCCTGTCCAGCCTGTTGCCCAAAGACGTATTGCTTTCAGACGACCTCAAAGAAAAATACCTCGCCGACCTCAACGACAAACAAACCTCGTTTGAAGAAGTCCTCTACAACGTCGGCATGGGCCACACCCTGCCCGTGTACGTCGCCATGCACATCGCCGAACTGGCAGGGCAGCACTTCGGCAGCGAAGTCAAACTCAGCCCCATCAAAGTCAACGACCAAGAAACCGGCCGCATCCATTTTGCCGAATGTTGCCACCCCGTCCCGGGCGATTCCGTCCGCGCCCTTTTGGTCAAAGACAAAGGCATGATTATCCACCGCGATACCTGCCCGACCCTGCTCAAATCCGATCCCGAGCAGCAGCTTGACGCGAACTGGGAAGGCATAGGCAGCCATGCCTACCGCACCGGACTCAGCATCCAGTCCGAAGACTCCCACGGCCTGCTCGCCCTTATGGCGCAAGCCATCTCCAACTCCGGCGCAGACATCGAATCCGTCGAAACTCCCAACAAAGCGCTGGCGGGTACGGAAGGATTTGTCGAATTCAAGTTCATCATCAAAGTGAAGGACTTGGCGCAAATCAACCAAATCATTCACAACCTGCACGCCATTCCCCAAGTGCGCAAAGTGGTCCGTAGCTAGGTGAGAAGGGCGGCAAAGCTGAGACTGTTTTGCCGCCAGATAGGGTTTAAGTCTTTCTTAAAATCAAAAACAAAATCGGCGGGATGCGCGAATGCCACAAAGGTCGTCTGAAAACCATGTTTCCGGTTTTCAGACGACCTTTTTTAGCCTCTTTGTTTACCGTTCGGCGGCGCTGCTTCTTTCGGCTTGCTCTTCTGCCGCTTCATACGCTTCCACAATTTTCTGCACTAGCGGATGACGGACGACGTCTTCGCTGGTGAAGGTGTGGAAATAAAGCCCTTCTACGTCGCGCAGTTTTTCGCGGGCATCTTTCAGGCCAGATTTGATGTTGCGCGGGAGGTCGATTTGGCTGATGTCGCCGGTAATGACGGCTTTTGCGCCGAAGCCGATACGGGTCAGGAACATTTTCATTTGCTCGGGCGTGGTGTTTTGCGCTTCGTCCAGAATCACATACGCGCCGTTGAGCGTGCGGCCGCGCATGTAGGCGAGCGGGGCGATTTCGATTAAGCCTTTTTCCATCAGTTTGGTCACGCGGTCGAAGCCCATCAGATCGTAGAGCGCGTCGTAGAGCGGGCGCAGGTAGGGGTCGACTTTTTGCGCCAAATCGCCGGGCAGGAAGCCGAGTTTCTCACCTGCTTCGACGGCGGGACGGACGAGGACGATGCGCTCGATTTGGTGTTTTTCCATGGCATCGACGGCGGCGGCGACGGCGAGATAGGTTTTGCCCGTACCCGCGGGGCCCAACCCGAAGACGACGTCATGGTTTAACAAGGCTCGAATGTAGCCGTTTTGGCGCGGGGTGCGCCCGCCTATGCTGCCGCGTTTGGTACGGAAATAATATTGTTGGTCATGATGCTTTTCTTCGTGTTTCTCGTCAGCGGTTTTGGCTTCGACGGCGGCAAGGCGGATGGCGTTGTCGTCCAAATC
This sequence comes from Neisseria sicca, assembly GCF_017753665.1. NCBI lineage: Bacteria > Pseudomonadati > Pseudomonadota > Betaproteobacteria > Neisseriales > Neisseriaceae > Neisseria > Neisseria sicca. The sequence goes on along the minus strand of NZ_CP072524.1, from coordinate 1,405,736 downwards.
GCCTTGTTCGGCGGCTTCGGCGAGTGCAAGCAAGGCACGGCGGCCGGCGTGGGCGAGTTCGCCCATGAAGGTGAAGTGTTCGAAGCGGCGGCTGATTTGGATATCGAGGGCTTTGCCCAAGGCTTCGAGGTTGCCGTCGAGCGCGCCGCAGAGGCGTTGGAGGACGGTGTTGTCGATGTCTTCAAATTGAAGATGGACGGTATGGGTCATATCTTGTTTCCATGATGATTAAAGGTCGTCTGAAAGGTGCGGGATGCTTTTCAGACGACCTTTCGGTGTTATTTGTTTTGCGCTTGTTCGCGAAGCTCGCGGCGCAGAATTTTGCCGACGTTGGACTTGGGCAGTTCGTCACGGAACTCGATGTCTTTCGGCACTTTATAAGCGGTCAGCTCGGTACGGCAGAATTCGATGAGTTCTTCTTTGGTCAGGCTTGGGTCTTTTTTGACGACGAAGACTTTGAGGGCTTCGCCTGTTTTTTCGTTGGGCACGCCGATACAGGCGACTTCCATGACTTTATCGTTGTGCGAAACGACTTCTTCGATTTCGTTCGGATAAACGTTAAAACCGGAAACGACGATGAGGTCTTTTTTACGGTCAACCAGTTTCAGCCAGCCTTTTTCGTCCATCACGGCGATGTCGCCGGTTTCCAAAAAGCCGCGCGCATCTATGGTTTTGGCGGTTTCTTCGGGACGGTTCCAATAGCCTTTCATCACTTGCGGGCCGCGCACCCAAAGTTCGCCCGGCTGTCCGATGGGGACTTCTTTGCCATCCGCATCGCGCAATTCGACTTCGGTGGAGGGAACGGGCAATCCGATGCCGCCGCTGTACGCTTCGATATTGAGCGGGTTGCAGCACACGCCGGGGCTGGCTTCGGTCAGGCCGTAGGCTTCAACGATGGGCGTACCGGTGATTTTTTTCCATTTTTCTGCGACGGCTTTTTGAGTCGCCATGCCGCCGCCCAAAGTCAGGCGCAGGTTGGAGAAATCGACGGCGGCGAAATCGGGTTGGTTGACCATGCCGTTAAACAAAGTGTTCACGCCGATGAAGACGCTGATGCGCTCTTTTTTGAGTTCGCCGATAAAGCCTTTCATGTCGCGCGGGTTGGTAATCAGGATGATTTTGGAACCGGCGTTGGTAAAAATCATCAGGTTCACCGTCAGGGCGAAGATGTGGTAAAGCGGCAGCGCGGCGATGACGGTTTCTTTACCTTCGCGCAGTTGGTTCTTAATCCATTCTTTCGCCTGCAGCATATTGGCGCAGATGTTGCCGTGGCTGAGGACGGCGCCTTTTGCGACGCCAGTCGTTCCGCCCGTATATTGCAACAGCGCGGTATCTTCGCGGGTCAGGGTAACGGGGCGGAAGGTATGTGCCGCACCCTCTTTCAGGGTCGTCTGAAAAGGGATGGCGCCGGAAATACGGTATTCGGGCACCATTTTTTTGATTTTGCGCAGCACGAAATTCATCAGTGTGCCTTTGAAGAAGCCGAACATTTCTCCGACAGAAGCGACGATGACGTGTTTGATTTGCGTGCGCGGCAGCACCAGCTCCAGCGTGTTGGCAAAATTTTCCAAAACGATGATGGTGGTCGCACCGCTGTCTTTCAACTGATGCTCCAGCTCGCGCGGGGTATAGAGCGGATTGGTGTTCACCGCCACCAGCCCCGCCTGCAGGATGCCGAAAAGCGCAATCGGGTATTGCAGCAGGTTGGGCAGCATAATCGCCACGCGCTCGCCGCGCGGCAGCTTCAGGACGTTTTGCAGATAGGAGGCGAAATTTTCCGCCAGCTTGCCGACCTCGGCGTAAGTGAGCGTTTTGCCCATGTTTTGAAACGCGGGTTGATGCGCGAATTTTTCAACGCTTTGACGGAATACGTCGCTGATTGAACTGTATTGCGTGATGTCGATTTCGGCATTGACGCCTTGTTCGTAGCTGTTGAGCCAGAGTTTTTCCATATAAATAATCTTATTTCGTTGGTTTTATGGTTGTCTTGAGGTCGTCTGAAAAGGCGGGAACAAACCTGCCGCAGTAGCTTTCAGACGACCTTTTATCTTTTTTATTCAAGCGGTAATAATGACGGGCTTGTCGGTGGACATGATAATGCCGCCGCCCAAGCAGACGTCGCCGTCGTACAGCACGGCGGATTGACCGGGCGTTACCGCCCATTGTGGTTCGTCGAACACCAGCTCGACCGTGTCATCATCGAGATAACGCAATTCGCAGGGCGCATCCGCCATGCGGTAGCGGGTTTTGCAGGTGTAGCGCCCTTCTTTCGGGCGTGCGGGCAGGGTGAAACTCAAATCGTTCATGATGAGGCTGCGGGTATAGAGCAGCGGATGGTCATGACCTTGTACGACGATGAGTTCGTTTTTCGTCAAATCCTTCGCGGCGACAAACCACGGCTCGCCCGCACCGCCAATGCCCAATCCTTTGCGCTGTCCGAGCGTGTAGAACATCAGCCCGACGTGTTCGCCGACGGTTTTGCCTTCAGGCGTCACCATTTTGCCGTTGTTGGTCGGCAGGTATTTTTGCAAGAACTCGCGGAACGGACGTTCGCCGATGAAGCAGATGCCGGTACTGTCTTTTTTGGCGGCAGTCGGCAAATTGAATTCGGTGGCAAGGCGGCGGACTTCAGGTTTTTCCAAATCGCCCAACGGGAAAATCGCGCGTTCGAGTTGGAAAGGCTTGAGGCGGTAGAGGAAATAGCTTTGGTCTTTGTTTCGGTCGAGGCCTTTGAGCAGGTAATGCACGCCGTTTCGGACTTCTTTGCGTGCATAGTGGCCGGTGGCGATGGTGTCCGCGCCCTGTTCTATGGCGTAGTCCAAAAAGCATTTGAATTTGATTTCGGCGTTGCACAACACATCCGGATTCGGCGTGCGTCCCGCGCTGTATTCTTTGAGGAAATAAGCGAATACGTTGTCTTTGTATTGGGCGGCGAAATTGACGATGTCGATGTCGATACCGATGATGTCGGCGACGGCAATGGCATCGAAAGAGTCTTGCTTGATGCTGCAATATTCGTCATTGTCGTCGTCCTCCCAGTTTTGCATAAACACACCGCGCACCTGATAACCCTGCTGTTTAAGCAAGGCGGCGGTTACGGAGGAATCGACACCGCCGGAGAGCCCGACGATGATGTTTGAAGGTTGTTGAGTAATGTCCATGAAGGGAATATGGGTAGGAAACAGCAGTTTTTAAAGGCGGATTTTAGCACATTTTGATGAAGGGATAAGGAAGGCCCTAAAAGAGCAATGGCGTTCGGATGAATTTCATATTGCAAGTAATGATTGAATTTGTCCAACCCAAATAACAAAAAGGTCGTCTGAAAATATTCAGACGACCTTTTGAATTCAAACTATGAACGATTAGTGTTGATGCGCGCCACCGTGACCATGGCCGTGATCATGATCCATGCCGGATTGCGGCGCGGTTTTCACTTCCAATTGTACGGTTTGAGGTTTGGCATTTTTGAATTTCAGGGTAACAGGTACTTTTTCGCCTTCTTTCAGCGGTTTTTTCAGACCCATGAACATAACGTGGTAGCTGCCCGGTTTCAGCTCGGTTACGCCTTTTGCTTCCAGCGGGATGCCGCCTTTGACTTCGCGCATGCGCATCACGCCGTTGTCGTTGACATGGGTATGCACTTCAACGCGCTCGGCTACCGGGCTGCTGCCGCCGACCAAGAAGTCTTTTTTGGCTTCATCGTTGTGGATTTTCATGAACGCGCCGCCCATTTTCATGCCTTCGACAGTAGAACGCGCCCAACCGTCTTCAACGTGAACACCGGCTGCGGAAGCGGTGGATACCAAACCTGCTGCGATCAGGGTTGCCAATAATTTTTTCATGTATTGCTCCTTTATGATGAAATGGGTGGTTTTGTTGCGGCAAAAGCTTTCCGCGTGACATTGCATGTCGGTAATACTGTTCTCATCCTACATGCAATGGTCGTCTGAATGCTTTGACTCAGATTAAACAAAATGATTCAAATTAATTCATGAGAATTAATACTTAGTAAGTATAAATCATCTCAAAGTAAATTCAAACATACTCGCGCCACAATGCAATCGCCCACACGATGCCCAACATCGTCAAAGCGAGTAATTGCGCGGCAGATCCGGCATCTTTGGCGCGTTTTGCTAATTCGTGTTTTTCAGTGGACGTGTGATCGACGGCAGCTTCGACGGCGGTGTTGAACAATTCGGTAATCAGCGAAACAAACGACGCGATAATCAGCAGCATTTTGGTCGCGGAGTCGAAATTGAGGATGAAGGTCAAGACAATCAAAATCAGGTTCAGCCACAATACTTGGCGGAACGCGCTTTCATAGCGGTAGGCGGCGGCAAGCCCGTCTTTGGAATAGCCGAATGCGTTGATGATGCGTTTGATGCCGCTTTTGCCTTTTTTATCGGCAGCGTAAGAAGATGGTTTCATAAGTAATGTTTGTATCAATATTTATATTTGTAAAAAGAGGCCGTCTGAAAACGAGCGAAGCGGGTTTCGATAAAACGGATTCGGATTTCAGACGACCTTTTGGGATTATTGTTTGGACCAAGCTTCGACAGCGTCGGCAAACATCGTGGCGACGTCGAAGTTTTTTTGTTTCATGATTTCTTGGAAACCGGTCGGGCTGGTCACGTTGACTTCGGTCAGATTGCTGCCGATGACGTCCAAACCTGCCAGTAGGATGCCGCGGCGTTTGAGTTCAGGGGCGAGGGTTTCGGCGATTTCGCGGTCGCGGTCGCTCAATTCCTGCGCCACGCCGCGCCCGCCTGCCGCCAGATTGCCACGTGTTTCGCCGTGTTGCGGAATACGCGCTAAAGCATAGGGAACGACTTCGCCGCCGATAATCAGGATGCGTTTGTCGCCGTGGATGATTTCGGGAATGTAGCGTTGCGCCATGATGGTGCGGGAATCAAGCTGCATCAGGGTTTCGAGGATACTGCCGATATTTGGGTCTTTTTCGGTCAGGCGGAAAATGCCCATGCCGCCCATGCCGTCGAGCGGTTTGATGATGATGTCGCCGTGTTCTTTCAAAAATGCGCGGACATCTGCGGAACGGGTCGTGACCAGCGTAGGTGCGGTGAACTGGCTGAAGTTCAAAATCGCCAGCTTTTCATTGAAGTCGCGCATTGCCTGTCCGCTGTTAAAGACCTTCGCGCCCTGCTGTTCCGCCAGCGTCAGGAATTGGGTGGCGTAGAGGTATTGCATATCGAACGGCGGGTCGGTGCGCATAATGACGGCATCGAAGTCTTTCAAGGTCGTCTGAACTTTGTCTGCCGCTTTAAACCATTCATGGTCATCGTCGTTTTTCGCGCCGAGAAATTCAAACGGCGCAGCTTGAGCGGTCACCAATCCTTGCTGTACGGACAATTCGCTGCTCAAGGTATGGAAAAGCTGCCAGCCGCGTTTTGCCATCTCGCGCATCATGGCGTAGGTGGTGTCTTTGTAGGTTTTGAAACTTGCCATCGGATCGGCAATAAACAGGACTTTCATGGGAACTTCCTTATAAACAAACGACGTAATCATACCTTGTATTGAGGTCGTCTGAAAGGGCGCGGGCGATTTGGCAAAAAGGTCGTCTGAAAAGCGGTTTGTGAATGGTTACACAAACTTCCTTTTCAGACGACCTCTCTCTATTTTGCGTTTAAGCGGCGGCAAGGCTGATCAACTCTGCCGCGTGGCTGCGGGTCGTGTCGGTAATGATTTCGCCGCCAAGCATACGGGCGATTTCTTCGATGCGCTGCTGGTGATCCAACACGCTGATTTCGCTGACGGTTTGTTCGCCTTCGCTGTGTTTGCGTACCTGCCAATGGTTTTCACCGCAGGAAGCGACTTGTGGCAGGTGGGTCACGGCGAGCACCTGATGTTTTTTACCCAAAGCACGCAGGGCTTTGCCGACCATTTCTGCCACGCCGCCGCCGATACCGGTATCGACTTCGTCAAAAATCAGCGTGGGAACTTGCGTGTATTGGCTGGTCACAACCTGCAAGGCAAGGCTGATACGGGCAAGTTCGCCGCCGGACGCGACTTTGTTCAGTGGACGGGACGGATTGCCTTTGTTGGCGGCAACTTGGAACTGTACCTGCTCCAAACCGTGCGCCGTCGGGGAAGACGGCAGCAGGACGATGTCGAAACGCGCGCCTTTCATGGCGAGATGCTGCATATGTCCGGTCGTTTCCTCGCCCAATCTGCCCGCCGCCTGATGGCGCATGGCTGAAAGAACATGTGCGGCTTCCTGATATTCGGCAAGGTTGCGGGCAACGGTTTGCGTCAACGCTTCCAAATCGGCAGCGGCTTGCAGGCTTTGCAGGCGCTCGTCGATTTCAGCCAGCTTTTGCGGCAAGGCTTCAGGCTCAATGCGGTATTTCCGCGCCATTCCCATCAGCTCGCCCATGCGCTGTTCCTGCGCCGCCAACTCATTGGGATCGATATCGCTGCGGCCTGCGACGTCGCGCATATTGGCACTGATTTCGCCCAGTTCGGCTTCAATGCTCGACAGCATATTCAGGCTCTCGGCGAAACGCGGCTCGATGTTTTGCAGATTGGTCAACAGTTTTTGGCATTGATAAATTTGACGTTGGATGCCGTTGTCGCCATCAATGTAGTCGCCGACTTCTTCGGCGGCTTGCAGCAATTCGGCGGAATGGGCAAGGCTGTCGTGGCTTTGGCTGAGTGCTTCCCATTCGCCTTGTTTGACATCCAACTGGTTCAATTCGTTGAACTGCCATTCCAAACGCTCACGCTCGATAATGATGGTCTCGGCGTGTTCCTGCGCCTCTTGGAGGGCTTTTTTCGCATTGACCCAGTTTTGATAAAGCTGTCTGACGGTTTCCGCCTGCGCCTTACTACCTGCAAATGCGTCCAACAATTCGCGCTGGGCGGATTCTTGATTGAGGGAATGGTGGGCGTTTTGCCCGTGGATGTCGATAAGCTGCCCGCCGATTGCTTTAAGCTGCGCCAGCGTGGCTGCCTGATTGTTGATAAAGCTGCGGCTTTTCCCTTTGGCATCGATGATGCGGCGGATACTGAGTTCTTCCGAGTCTTCGTCCAAAAAACCCTGCTCCTGCAATTGGGCTTTAAGCTCGGGCAAAAGGCTGATATCGAACAATGCCGACAACTGCGCTTCCTTCGCGCCACTGCGGACTTGGCTGTAATCTGCCTTATCGCCCAACAGAAGCCCGATTGCGTCCAACGTAATCGATTTGCCCGCGCCTGTCTCGCCGGTCAAAACGGTAAAACCGCTTTGGAAATCCAGATTGAGGTTTTCAACAATGACAAAATCGCGCAGGGAAAGTGCCAACAGCATGGTAGTATTCCTTAGTAAATCGACCGCACATCGGCGGCTAACTTTAGATATGCTGATTATAACTAAGATTTTTTGTAGTTTAAATAAGATTTTCTATATTTATTCAAATTTTTCTTATTGAAATTTTATACATCTGATTTTTATTATTTTATTTACAACACTTTCAAAATTAAGTCGGCGGATTCGCATTTGAAGTGCAACTTTCCCTAACAGAAAAAGGCCAGTATGCGGTAGCATACGGCCTTTCCTGCAAGAAAGATTGCCATGAGCTACACGCAACTGACCCAAGACGAACGATGCCACATCCAATACCTGTCCCGCCACTGCACCATCGCCGAAATCGCCAAACAGCTTAACCGCCACAAAAGCACCATCAGCCGCGAAATTAAACGGCACCGCACCCAAGGGCAGCAATACAGCGCCGAAAAAGCCCAGCGGCAAAGCCAGACTATCAAACAGCGTAAGCGACAACTCTATAAGCTCGATTCGCAGCGGATTCAACACATCGACACCCTTATCCGCCGCAAACTCAGTCCTGAACAAGTATGCGCCTACCTGCGCAAACACCACCAAATCACGCTCCACCACAGCACCATTTACCGCTACCTTCGCCAAGACAAAAGCAACGGCGGCACCTTGTGGCAACATCTCAGAATATGCAGCAAACCCTACCGCAAACGCTACGGCAGCACATGGACCAGAGGCAAAGTGCCCAACCGTGTCGGCATAGAAAACCGACCCGCTATCGTCGACCAGAAAACCCGCATCGGCGATTGGGAAGCCGACACCATCGTCGGCAAAGGACAGAAAAGCGCATTACTGACCTTGGTCGAACGCGTTACCCGCTACACCATCGTCTGCAAATTGGATAGCCTCAAAGCCGAAGACACTGCTCTGGCAGCCGTTAGGGCATTAAAGGCACATAAAGCCAGAGTGCACACCATCACTATGGATAACGGCAAAGAGTTCTATCAACACACCAAAATAGCCGAAGCATTGAAGGCGAAAACCTATTTTTGCCGCCCCTACCATTCTTGGGAGAAAGGGCTGAATGAGAACACCAACGGACTCATCCGCCAATATTTCCCCAAACAAACCGATTTCCGAAACATCAGCAATCGGGAGATACGCAGGGTTCAAGATGAGTTGAACCACCGGCCAAGAAAAACACTTGGCTACGAAACGCCAAGTGTTTTATTCTTGAATCTGTTCAAACCACTGATACACTAGTGTTGCACTTGAAATCCGAATCCAAGGTCGTCTGAAATAGGTTTTCTGAAAACAGTCAGCAACAAAAAAACCTGCCGTTTTCGGCAGGTTTTTTATCGGATGATGCGCTGTATTACAGGCCGCTCAGACGGGCGGTGTCGTGTGCGATCATCAATTCTTCGTTGGTCGGAATCACAACGGCGACGGCTGCGCTGTCGGCAGTCGTAATCACGCCTGCGTTACCGAAGCGGGCTTTCAGGTTGGATTCGTGGTCGGCTTTCAGACCGAGGAAGCCCAAGTAGCCGAGTACGCGCTCGCGGATGATGTCGGAGTTTTCGCCGATACCGCCGGTGAAAACGAGTGCGTCAAGACCGCCGGCTGCGACAGCCATGCTGCCGATGTATTTGGCGAGGCGGTAGATGAAGATTTCCAGAGCCAGTTTAGCACCTGCGTGGCCGTTGGCGGCTTCTTCTTCGATGGTACGGCAGTCGTTGGACAAACCTGAGATGCCGAGCAGACCTGATTTTTTGTTCAGCATGTCGGTGATTTGGGCGATGGTCATGTTGGCATTTTCAGCCAAGAAGCTGAACACTGCGGGATCGATGTCGCCGCTGCGTGTACCCATCACGAGGCCTTCCAGCGGGGTCAGGCCCATGCTGGTATCGCGTGATTCGCCGTTGGCGACGGCGGTAATAGATGCGCCGTTACCCAAGTGGGCAATCACCATGCGCAGGTCTTTTTTGTCTTTGCCGAGGAAACGGGCGGTTTCATCAGAAACGTAGCGGTAGCTGGTGCCGTGTGCGCCATAGCGACGCAAGCCGTATTTTTCATACAGTTCATGCGGAATAGCGTAGGTGTAGGCATGTTCCGGCATGGTTTGGTGGAAGGCGGTGTCGAAAACGACAACGTTGGGCAGACCTTTGAAAATGCTTTGTGCGGCACGCAGACCCAAGAGGTGCGCAGGGTTGTGCAGCGGAGCGAGCGGAATACATTTTTCGATGCCGGCGATAACTTCGTCGTCAACGAGGATGGATTCGCTGTACAGTTCGCCGCCGCTGACGACGCGGTGGCCAATGGCGCCGATGCGGCTGTCGAGGCCGTGGGCTTTGAGTTCTTCCATCAGCGCTTCAACTGCGCCGGTGTGGTCGGGCTTGGCAGACAGGTCGACTTTGTGTTTTTCGCCGTTTACTTTGAACGTGATGTAAGCGTCGGGCAGGTTGAGTTTTTCAGCAAGGCAGCTGAGCAGGACTTCGCCGTTGTCGTTATCCAGTACGGCGCCTTTGAGGGATGAGCTGCCGCAGTTCAAAACTAAGATGAGTTTTTGGGTCATTTGTTGTGGCTCCTGAAGGTTTCAGACGACCTGTGTAGGCAGTATCGGCAATCTGTTCTTTGTCGTCGATATCCCGCCAAACATCTCCCGCAGGCATAGTGGATGCGTTGAGGGCGGCGCCGAGCGTCTGCGCGGCAGGCCGTATCGGTTGGTGGCGTAAAATCTATGAAAGAAAAAATTATCGTTACATTCGGAATGGCGGCAACTTTATGAATGTTGCTTTCCTTGTTGCTTCTGCCGCCGCTGATTCGGCGGGGTCGTCTGAAATCGGTTGATGAATGTAAACCGCGCTATTCTAGCAAAAAACGGGTTCGGCTGCTTGGCTTAATGTTTGACTTGGAACAGTCTGGAGACGATAAAGGAAGATATTGATGTTTAAAGGGAAACGGTTTGTTTTCAGACGACCCGTCGAACGCGGGGGCGTAAAGCCCTTTGCAGGGGCGTGTCAAACTGTTACATTTAGACAGTTTTTGTGTTCACTATGTCGTCTGAAAACAGCGGCAGCCTTTTAAGATTCTTTGATATGCACTATTTCAGTATCCATACGCAACAAGGCACCCATGTGGGCTTTTTCATCATGCTGCCGGATGATGAATCCGAAACGCAGCCGCAGAGCGGGCGTTTTGCCGTCAAGCTGCAAAGTGAAGAAGGCGTGGCGGCGGAGGCTTTGACTCCTTTCGAGCAAACCGAGATTCCGCAATATTGGCGCGTTGTGAAAGACCGTATCGAGCTGTTTTTCGACGACGCCCTTGTCGGCTCGCTGCGCAACGAATATCTGACCGTATCGGGGCAGACTTTCGTCTTAACCGATTTGACCGGAGCGATGTGATGGAAAGTATGTTTATTTTGGTGCCCATCAGCATCATTTTGGCGTTTGCCATCGGCTATTTTTTCTGGTGGTCGGGCAAAAACGGACAGTTTGACGATCTCGAAGGACCGGCACACCGCATTCTGATGGACGACGATTCCACCGACAAACTGCTTGAAAACGAAATAGAAAAAGAAGAACAAGAATCCGAAAAATGAGCATCAAAAAAGACAATCTGAATTTCCCGACCAGCCGCCGTTTCGCCCCATTATTCGGCACGCAGTTTCTGGGCGCGTTCAACGACAATATGTTCAAAACCGCGCTGTTTGTGATGATCAGCTTTTACGGTTTGGGCAAAAACGACTTCTTGCCCGCCAGCCAAATGCTGAACTTGGGCGCATTGCTGTTTATCCTGCCGTATTTCCTGTTTTCCACGCTGTCGGGACAATTGAGCACCAAATTCGACAAAGCCGTCTTAGCGCGATGGATCAAAGTATTGGAAATTGTCATCATGGCGGTGGCGGCGTTCGGCTTCTATATCCAGTCCGCCCCGCTGCTTTTGGTCTGCCTGTTTTGCATGGGCGCGCAATCGACGTTGTTCGGCCCGCTGAAATACGCCATCCTGCCCGATTACCTCAACGACAAAGAGCTGATTATGGGCAACAGCCTGATCGAATCGGGAACATTTATCGCCATTTTGTTCGGTCAGATTTTAGGCACGTCCGTCGCAGGCTTGCCGCCCTCCGTCGTCGGTATCTTAGTCTTGCTCGTCGCCATCGGTGGCACGTTGACCAGCTTCTTCATGCCTAACGTCCCCGCCAAAGCCCCCAACACCAAAATCGAATGGAACATCGTCAAAGGTACGCACGCGCTCCTGCGCGAAACCGCGCAATATGATTCCGTCTTCACATCCATCATCGGCATTTCATGGTTTTGGTTTATCGGCTCGGTTTACACCACCCAACTGCCGACTTTCACGCAAATCCATTTGGGCGGCAACGACAACGTCTTCAACCTCATGCTCGCCCTATTCTCCATCGGCATCGCCGCCGGCTCGGTGTTGTGCGCCAAACTCAGCCACGAACGCCTGCTCTTGGGCTTGGTAACCGTCGGCACGACCGGTTTGACCGTATTCGGCTTGATTTTGGTATGGCTGACCCAAGGACAACGCTTTACCGAACTCAACGGCATCACCTGGTTCCTGTCGCAAGGCATGGCGTATCCCGTCATGCTCGTCATGACGCTGATCGGCTTCTTCGGCGGCTTCTTCTCCGTCCCGCTCTACACTTGGCTGCAAACCGCCAGCAGCGAATCCTTCCGCGCCCACGCCGTCGCCGCCAACAACATTATCAATGGCGTGTTCATGGTATCGGCTGCCATTTTAAGCGCGGTACTCTTGATGCTGTTCGACAGCATTTCCCTGCTTTACCTGATCGTCGCCATCGGCAATATCCCCCTGATTGTTTACCTGATCCAGCGCGAACCCCGTTTCTTAAACGATATGGGCAAGATATTCAGCAATATTATCAAACGGTAAGCTTAAGCGAAAGGTCGTCTGAAAACAGGATTTCTGTTTTCAGACGACCTTTCGCTTAGCTGATGTTTAAGCGTCAATCGTCCTTAAAATCAATCTGATGTCTTCATTTTATACTTGAATCATAAATTGACAGGTCTATTTTGGGAATGACTGTATTTTGCTTGTCGCTTTTGATAAGCGCAAAAAAAACCTCCTGCGGACAGGAGGTTTTGAAAAGCGGGTTAGCGCAATTCGGTATGCAGGCGACTGATGAGCGTAGAGGCATCGCTGCCGTTGTATGCGCTGCCGTCTTTGTTGAGAAGGCGGATTCGTGAACCGCCGTTGATAGGCTCGACGAATACGATGATTTCGGGGTAGGCTGCCGGTTTCTCAACTTTTTTGCCTTTGCCGAACATACGGCCGAAGAAGCCCGGTTTTTTCGTGGAAACGGCTTCGCTTTCGTTAGGTGCCTGTTGAACCAAGAAGGCGTGGCGTTCGATGTTTTGACCTAAGACATTCAAGCCGATGCGGTCGAGGGCGAGCGCGGTGCGGCGCCAGTTGCGGCCGTAGTCGCCGGAGACGAGCAGGGTGTTGCCGTCGATTCGCGCCAATTCGTTGCCGCTGCGTTTGGCAACGCTTTGGGTCAGCGCGTTTTCGGCTTGTTGCTGATCGACGCCCATATATTGCATGAAGCGTGCGAGGAAGGCGGCTTCAAGATTTGGGTCGTTGGCGGCAGGCTGCCATGTGGTCGTGTCTTTGTTTTTGTCTGCGTAAACTTCTTTCATGCCTTTGTGGGCGAAGAAGACGTCGGTCGTGCCGTTTTTGCTTTGTTCGATACGGATGATAAATTTATCGCGCTCGCTGGTGGAATAGATGCCGCCTAAGCCGACTTTGTCCAAGAGGCGGCGCAGGCCGTCTTGAGGAATTTTCGCGCGGTTTTCAGCCCACTCGGTTTCCATTTGACCGATACCGGGTTCTTCGGATTTGATGTCGAAACCGTTTTCTTGCCAGAATGCTTTCAGCAGAGGCCAAATTTCGGCAGGGGATTTACCTTGGACTTCAACCCAGCGTTGGTTGCCGTCGCGCTCCAAACGGACACCTTTGACGGATTTAAGGACGTCGGAATTCGCGGCTTGTTGGGCTGCGGATGTGCGGCGGCTCAGGTCGCTGGCACGGACGGCACCGCTGCCCGCAGGTACTTGATAAAGATTGCCTTGATCGGGGTTAGTCAAATCAGGCGGTACTTCTAATTTGACGATTTTGCGGGTCTGGGTTTGGTAATCCAGCTTGGGCAGGTCTTTTTTGTTGCCTGAACAGGCAGTCATGCTGATCAGGGCGATTGCTACGACGACAGGTTTCATATAGGCCATATTGGTTTCCTGTGGGATGTGATGGGTTAACGGCAGGTCGTCTGAAAATTTGGAAACGGTTTTCAGACGACCTTTGCGGTTTATGCGGTGAGTTGTCCGGATTCTTGCAATGCGGCGCGGACTTTTGCCTGTCCGGCTTCGGTCAGGGGAACGAGCGGCAGGCGGACATAAGGGTCGCATTTGCCCAACGCGGATACGCCCCATTTGGGCGCGGCAGGGCTTGGTTCGCAGAACATAGTGTTATAAATCGGAATCAGGCGGTCATTTAATTGACGAGCGGTCGCAATATCTCCTGCAAGGGCGGCGCGGCACATGTCGGCGAAGAGTTTGGGGGCGACATTGGCGGCAACGGTAACGACGCCGTGTCCGCCGCAGAGCATGAAGGGCAGGCCGGTGGGGTCGTCGCCGGAAAGGATGGTGAAACCTTCGGGCGCGTGTTTGATCAGTTCGAGATTGTTGCCGATGTTGCCGCTGGCTTCTTTGACGCCGACGATATTCGGGATTTTGGCAAGGCGCAGGATGGTGTCGTTGGTCATGCCGACGACGGTGCGGCCGGGTACGTTGTAGATAATCATCGGAATCGAAGTGGCTTCGGCGATGGTTTTGAAATGTTGGTAAATGCCTTCTTGGGAGGGCTTGTTGTAATAGGGGACGACGGAGAGGGTGTAGTCTGCGCCGGCTTTTTCGGCGGCGCGGGAGAGCGCGATGGCTTCGAGAGTGTTGTTGGCACCGGTGCCCGCGATGACGGGAACGCGCTTGTTGACGTGTTTGACCGTTTCTTCGATTACGCTTAAATGTTCTTCGACGGAGAGGGTGGCGGATTCGCCTGTCGTGCCGACGGCGACGATGCCGTCAGTACCGTTTTCGATATGCCAGTCGATCAAATCGCGGAGTTGTTCGTAATGGATGCTGCCGTCTTGATTCATGGGTGTAATCAGGGCAACCAAACTGCCTTGTAACATAAGAAAACCTTTTATTTGTAGGGCGCAATAGGGTTTGCTTCTAAAGGGAAGGAAATGCTTGGGATTGTAGCTTACTTTGTTGTTTGTGTGAAACATATTGACCGGGCGGTTGCCGTGCGAAGCTGAACGTAATGTTTATCTTAATGAATAATGATGTTTTTAATCAAAAATTTAGCATATTTTCATAGTGAAATGCCTGTCAAGGATTAAAAAGTGTTAAAGTCTTGCGGAGATGATTTTTGCTTTATCGAAGCCCGTTTCAGACGACCTTTTTAAGTTTGTCCGACTGTGTATAATACCTTCCCTCATTTTCTATCTTCAAACCCTCTTTAAGCTCCCCAATAAAATGACACACCCCAATTCCCCGCAATCCGAATTTCTACGCGGCATCAAAGAAACCTCGCCCATGCTCATCGGGCTTTTGCCGTGGGCGTTGATATTGGGTATGCAGGGCGGTCAGAAGGGCATGAGTTGGCTGGAAATGCTGATGATGACGGGCATGAATTTCGCCGGCGGCTCGGAATTTGCGGCGGTCAACCTGTGGGTAAACCCGTTGCCGATTCTGCTCATTGCCACCGTTACCTTCATGATTAATTCGCGCCATATTCTGATGGGGGCGGCAATCGCGCCCTATATGCGCGATATGCCGCTGAAAAAAGCCATGCCTGCGTTATTTTTTATGTGTGACGAAAGTTGGGCGATGGCGTTTGCGGAAATCCAAAAACGCAAGGCGATGGGGTTGCCGGCATTCAATATGCCGTTTTATGCGGGCGTGTGTTTCATCCTCTACACCACTTGGATCGGCTTTGCGGCGTTTGGCGCGGCGGTCGGACCGATGTTCGGCGATGTCGCGGCATGGGGCTTCGGCATGGCATTTCCCGCCGTGTTTTTGGTGCTGCTGCGCGGAATGTGGAAAAGCTTTAAGGCGGCACGCCCTTGGTTTGTCAGCCTGATTGTGGCGTGCGGGACTTATTTGTCGGTGGACGGGCATTGGTATGTGCCGATGGGCGCGATTTCCGGCCTGCTTGCCGCCTATCTTTGGGGAGAGAAGGAATGAAGGATTTGCTGTCTTGGCAGTCGTTCCTGCTGTTTGCCAGCATGCTGGCGGTAACGTATTCCACCCGCCTTATCGGTTTTTTCGCCTTGCGCAATCGCACTTTAAGCCGCCGTGCACAAATTGTGATGGAAGCCGCGCCGGGTTGCGTGTTGATTTCTGTCATCGCGCCTTATTTCGTGTCCGACAAGCCGCACGAGTTGATTGCCATTGCGCTGACCGTGCTTGCCGCTAGTAGGTTTTCTATGTTGGTTACCGTGTTGATCGGCGTGGGCAGTTCGGGGTTGTTGGGGTATTTGATGCGGTAGGTGGTTGCATTTGAGTGAAACTGGATACACTTGTTTTCAGAGTGCGCAGCCTCCTGACGGGACGACCTTTCCCTTTCAGACGACCTTATCTTGTTATAATGTCCTTGGATTCGGATTTCAAGTGCAACACTAGTGTATCAGTGGTTTGAACAGATTCAAGAATAAAACACTTGGCGTTTCGTAGCCAAGTGTTTTTCTTGGCCGGTGGTTCAATTCATCTTGAACCCTGCGTATCTCCCGATTGCTGATGTTTCGGAAATCGGTTTGTTTGGGGAAATATTGGCGGATGAGTCCGTTGGTGTTCTCATTCAGCCCTTTCTCCCAAGAATGGTAGGGGCGGCAAAAATAGGTTTTCGCCTTCAATGCTTCGGCTATTTTGGTGTGTTGATAGAACTCTTTGCCGTTATCCATAGTGATGGTGTGCACTCTGGCTTTATGTGCCCTTAATACCCTAATGGCTGCCAGAGCAGTGTCTTCGGCTTTGAGGCTGTCCAATTTGCAGATGATGGTGTAGCGGGTAACGCGTTCGACCAAGGTCAGTAATGCGCTTTTCTGTCCTTTGCCGACGATGGTGTCGGCTTCCCAATCGCCGATGCGGGTTTTCTGGTCGACGATAGCGGGTCGGTTTTCTATGCCGACACGGTTGGGCACTTTGCCTCTGGTCCATGTGCTGCCGTAGCGTTTGCGGTAGGGTTTGCTGCATATTCTGAGGTGTTGCCACAACGTGCCGCCGTTGCTTTTGTCTTGGCGAAGGTAGCGGTAAATGGTGCTGTGGTGGAGCGTGATTTGGTGGTGTTTGCGCAGGTAGGCGCATACTTGTTCAGGACTGAGTTTGCGGCGGATAAGGGTGTCGATGTGTTGAATCCGCTGCGAATCGAGCTTATAGGGTTGTCGCTTACGCTGCTTGATAGACCGGCTCTGCTTCTGGGCCTTTTCGGCGCTGTATTGCTGCCCTTGGGTGCGGTGCCGTCTGATTTCGCGGCTGATGGTGCTTTTGTGTCGGTTAAGCTGTTTGGCGATTTCGGCGATGGTGCAGTGGCGGGACAGGTATTGGATGTGGTATCGTTCGTCTTGGGTCAGTTGCGTGTAGCTCATGGCAATCTTTCTTGCAGGAAAGGCCGTATGCTACCGCATACTGGCCTTTTCCTGTTAGGGAAAGTTGCACTTCAAATGCGAATCCGCCGTCGTCTGAAATTTTTTATAAAGCAAAATCATGGCAAACCAAAGACTCATCTACGGCTTCCACGCCGTCAACGCCCGCCTGTGGCAAAACCCGAAATCGATTACCGAACTCTACATCCAAGAAGGCAAAAACGATGCCCGCACGCGTGATGTACTGGAAAAAGCGGCAAACGAAAACGTGCGCGTACACTTTGCCGACGCCGACCGCCTCAGCGCCATCAGCAAAGGCGCGCGGCATCAGGGCGTGGTCGGATTTATCGACGCTTCCAAAAACCACGTCCACCTCGAAGACGTATTGGAAAATCTCAGCGAACCGCCGCTATTGCTGATACTCGACGGTATCACCGACCCGCACAACCTCGGCGCGTGCCTGCGTACCGCCGACGCAATGGGCGTACACGCCGTCATCGCGCCGAAAGACAAAAGTGCGGGACTGAACGCCACCGTCAGCAAAGTCGCCTGCGGCGCGGCGGAAACCGTTCCCTACATCACCGTAACCAACCTCGCCCGCACCCTGCGCGAGCTGAAAGAATACGGCATCTGGATCATCGGCACCGACATGGGCGGCGACGCCGACCTCTATCACTGCGACCTGCCCGACAGCGCGGCATGGGTGATGGGCAACGAAGGCGAAGGCATGCGCCGCCTGACGCGCGAACATTGCGACATGCTGGTGTCGATACCCATGTTCGGCATGGTCGAAAGCATGAACGTCTCCGTCAGCGCAGGCATGGTGTTGAGCGAAACGCGCCGGCAAAGAGTGTTGAAAGCAGAAAAATAGGACTTAGGTTTGCGTACAAAAAACGTCGTCTGAAAACTGGAAATGCGGTTTTCAGACGACGTTTTTTCATGGGCGGGTCAGTGCCGTCATGCTTGCACGTCCTGAATCCGTCAGTCTGCCATTAAAGTAATCTTCAAACACTTTTGAACATTGCAAGTCCGGATTTCCGCTGCGGTATAGGTATTTTTACAATATTGACGGATTAACTTCCCCTACATAGCAAACGTCGTCTGAAAACCAAATTTCCAGTTTTCAGACGACGTTTTATTCAGAAGCTATTCTGTTTATCCGACCATTTCATCGACTTTGCGTTGATAGCTTTTCAACAGCTCCGCCGAGCGGGCAAAGCGTTCGATTTCGTCGTCTGAAAGTTGCAGGTCAATGATGCGTACCGCGCCTTGGCGGTTGACGACGGTCGGTACGCCGATATACACACCGTTTTGTCCGAACTCGCCTTCAAGCAGGGTAGAAACGGGCAACACGACGCCTTGATTGTGCAGGATGGCGTTGGAGATACGACTCAAGCCCATACCGATGCCGTGGCTGGTCGAACCTTTGGCGGCGATGACTTCGTAGGCGGCATTGCGCACGTTGTTATAGATTTTGTCCATACGCTCCTGCCCGTCTTCTGATTGTTCCAACATCTTCTGAACCGACATACCGGCGATGTTGGCGGTACTCCAAAGCGCAATGATGCTGTCGCCGTGTTCGCCGATCATCATGGCATCGACGCTCCAAGGCGCGACGTCGAATTCGTTGCCCAGACAGACGCGGAAACGGGCGGAGTCAAGGATAGTGCCCGAGCCGATAACGCGCTCTTTGGGCAGGCCTGAAAAGCGCAGGACGGCATAAGACAGTACGTCCACCGGATTGGAGGCGACCAAGAAGATACCGTCAAAGCCCGAAGCCATGACTTTCGAAACGATGTCGCGGAAGATGCGCAGGTTTTTGTCGATTAAGTCCAAACGGGTTTCGCCGGGAGCCTGCGCCGCGCCCGCACAAATACACACGATATCTGCATCCGAGCAATCATCGTAATCGCCGACGTAAATACGCGCGGGCGAGGCGGCATAAGGCATTCCGTGGCGGAAGTCGCGCGCTTCGCCTTCCGCGCGCGTACGGTTGATGTCGATTAAAACCATATCGTCGCACAAGGCTTGGTTGAGCATGGAATAGGCGTAGCTGACACCGACCGCGCCTAAGCCTACAACCACTACTTTATTACCAACTTTTTTCATATTTATTCCTGTTTGTTTGTAAATAGGAATTATTAATAGCACCAAGGCAGAGTGCCGTCAAATTTCAGACGATCTGTTTGCTTTGTAGCGGATTGTAGTGGAAAAATAAGCACATAAGGTATTTACCGGTCAGGGCGGGAGCAATGGCAAGAAAAGCAGAAAAGAGGATTGATATAATGCAGTATATTTATTTTGATTTAAATCATGAATATCATCATAAAATCGTTATAGTATAACTTATGGAGTGTATCCGAAGATTCGGACGGATTTTGTTTGCAGACATTGCCGCCGAAATACGGAGGCACAATAGTCATGAATCATGATAATGAAAGGAAACGAATGAAAGCGAAATCTTTATTGGCGGTTTTGGCTGCCACCTGCATTTTGTCCGCTTGCAGCAGCGCAGGCAGCAGTTTGGCGGACGGACTGACCAAGCCGTTTGATCCTAATGTAAAAGATTGGAAGCAACTGACTGTTTCCGAATCTGTTCCCGACGGCGGCGTACTGGAGTTGACCGACAGGGGCGGTAAAACCCAAACCCTGAAAAAAGGCGGGGTTTTGGATACGGGTTATCTGAAAAACGACCGTGTTTCCGATTTTGACTATGTGAAAAAAATCAATGTAAACGGACAACTTATCGAATTGGAACGCGGTGATTTCTTGGTGTATAAACAAAACCATTCCATCGTTGCCGCCACTTTGGCAAAGCAGAAAACCAATCCGAAAGATGGCACACGTTCCGAGGCTTTCGATTTTCATGTTAACGAAATTCAGGGGCAGGACATTGCTTTCGGTAATCTGCCTAAATTGGGACAAATAAACTACAAAGGTATCGCGTTCAACGGCGACGACCGCAGCGGGCATTTGTCTTACACGGTTGATTTTGAGAAGAAACAAGGTAGCGGCAGCATCAGCGGAATGCATAGCGGCTATAACGTCGAATTGGCGAAAACCGACATCCAAGCCATGGGCAACGGCTCAGGCTTGAGCGGCAAGGCTATAAAGGATGGGGTGGAAAAAGGCAGTTACGAGCTGAAGCTTTTCGGCAGTAAAGCCGAAGAAATTGCCGGTAAGGCTAAAATCAACGACGGCGGTAAAATTCAGGAAATCGGTTTGGCCGGTAAGAAAGAGTAGGGCGGGACAATCCTCAGCCTGACGGATAAGGTCGTCTGAAACCTTTATTTTAGATAAAAGGAGACCTTTGCAAAAAAGCCCTTCCCCCGACAGCCGGAACCCAAACACAGGTTTTCGGCTGTTTTCGCCCCTAATTGCGCCTAATTTTACCCAAATACCCCCTTAATCCTCCCCGGATGCCTGATAATCAGGCATCCGGGCCACCTTTTAGGCGGCAACAGGCACACTTAGCCTGTTAGCCGCTTTCAACAGGTTCAAACACATCGCCTTCAGATGGCTTTGCGCACTCACTTTAATCAGCCCGAAATAGGCTGCCCGGGCGTAGCGGAATTTACGGTGCAGCGTACCGAAGCTTTGTTCCACCACATAACGGGTCTTCGACAAATATCGGTTACGTTTGGTTTGCGCTTCCGTCAGCGGACGGTTGCGGTGGGCTTTGCGCATAATGCCGTCTAACAACTGATGCTCTTTCAGATGTTGCCGGTTTTCCGCACTGTCGTAGCCTTTGTCGGCATAGACGGTCGTATCTTCGGCTATACCTTCCAGCAAAGGCAACAGGTGGTTGCACTCATGGGTATTGGCGGGGGTGATGTGCAGTTTCTCGATATAGCCTTCCTCATCGGTACGGGTATGTTGTTTGTAACCGAGTCTGTAGAGGCCGTTTTTCTTTGTCCAGCGGGCATCTTTGTCCTTACTCGGTGTGGTTTGGCCGCTGACTTGTCCTTCCTCATCGACTTCTATGGCCTGACGCTGTTTGCTGCCGGCGGTCTGAATAATGGTGGCGTCAATGACGGCGGCGGATGCTTTCTCTATTTTTAGGCCTTTTTCGGTCAGTTGGCGGTTAATCAGTTCCAGCAATTCGGACAGGGTGTCGTCTTGCGCCAGCCAGTTGCGGTAGCGGCATAAGGTGCTGTAATCGGGGATGCTCAGTTCGTCAAAACGGCAAAACAGGTTGAAATCGATGCGGGTGATGAGGCTGTGTTCGAGTTCGGGATCGGAGAGGCTGTGCCATTGTCCGAGCAGGACGGCTTTGAACATGGACAACAGGGGATAGGCGGGACGGCCGCGGTGGTCTCGGACGTAACGGGTTCTTTGACGATTCAGGTATTGTTCGATCAGTTGCCAATCAATCACCTGATCCAACTTCAATAGTGGGAAGCGGTCGATGTGTTTGGCAATCATGGCTTGTGCGGTTTGCTGGAAGAAGGTGCTCATGGAAAATCCCCTAAATGTCTTGGTGGGAATTTAGGGGATTTTGGGGAATTTTGCAAAGGTCTCAAAAGGTTTCAGACGACCTTTTTGTATCGGCAATTTGGAAAATACAGCTAAATTACTTTATTTTCGATACGCAACTCACCGGGAATGACGGAATTTGATGGCATGCTGTATTTAAAGTTAAGTATGTTTGCTATATGGTTTGTAGGTGTGGATGCTTTGGACTCAAACAACTTTCATGATGCGTTCGATTTCATGCCAAAAGCCGTCGGGGCGCAATTCGAGTTTGGCGATTAAGCCGCTTTCGATTTGGCGGACGTCTCGCTCGGACAGGGTTTGCGCCTCGGTAACGCGGGCGGGGGCAAGGTATGCCATGCGGTCGATGAGGTGGTAACGTGCGCCGTCGTGGGTCGGATATGTCGACCAGTCTCGGATAAAGACGCCGCGCCAGCAGTATGGGTTCAACGGGGCTTCGGCGGAATCTGCACCGATGGAGAAAAAGCCGATGCCACGTATTATTGAGGCGGGTTGCGGCGCGTCGGGGAGGCGGTTTTGCCGCAGGGTTTCGCTGCCATTGGAGGATTGAAACAGGGCGAGTTGGCGGGGCAGTTTGGCGGCTTTGGTGGCGAGGGTGTCTTTGGCATTGAGTCCATGCATCTCTGCGGATTTGCCGCTGTCGCTGCCGTAATATTTGCAGGTCAGTTCGATGTGGTAGGGTTTGCCGTTGATGGAGGTGATGAAATCGGCGGCGCCTTGCGTGAGGTCGTCTGAAAACACGGGCAGATTATAGGCGTGCAATTCGGTATGCGGCGCGTGGGTGAACCAAAATGCGAGCAGGCGTTCGGCGTAGATGCCGAGTCGGTTGCCGAAGGGGGCGTGTTCGGCGAGATAGTCGTTGAGCGGGGCGGGATTACCGTCCAAATCCAAAAGATAGCGGAAGCCGCGTTCGCCCAACAGTTCGCGCACGCTCAGTTCACAGCCGCTTTGCCAAAGCGGCGGAGCGGTCAGTAGGCTGGCGAGATCGCGGACGGACGGGGTGGTGAGTTTCCACCATAGGGCATCTAGGGCGTAGTTCATGGCTGTATCTGGTTGATAGTTTGGCTGAGGTCGTCTGAAAACTTGCAATCAAGTTTTCAGACGACCTTTTTCAGTCTTTCTTCTTCAAACGATGGCTGACGGTATTGAAAAAGCCGCGCAGGATGTCGATGTCTTCGGTTTGCGTGTTGGCACGGCTGAACAGACTCTGCATTCGGCGCATCAGGCGTTCGCTGTTGCGGCGGTTGAAGAAGCCGATGTCGTCCATGACGCTTTCCATGTGGGCGACCATGCCTTTGATTTGCTCGTGGGTGGCGGCGTGGTCTTCTTGTTGCAGGTGGGTCATGGGCATATCGGTCTGACTGAAGATTTCGTAGCACACGACCTGAACGGCTTGGGCGAGGTTGAGCGAGAAATAGTCGGGATTGCCGTTGATGGTCATCAGGCGGTTGCAGGCCTGCACTTCTTCGATGCTTAAGCCGAAGGTTTCGTTGCCGAAGACGAGGGCAACTTGTTCTCCGCGTTGTGCCGCCTGCAATAATTCGGGAACCAGTTCGCGCGGGGTTTGCAGCGGGGCGGTGATTTCGCGGCGGCGGCTGGTAAGGGCGCAGGCGAGCGTGGTGTTGACGAGGGCTTCGTCGAGTGTGGCGGCAATCACGGCGTTGTGCAATACGTCTGCCGCACCGGAAGCGAGAATGAAACTTTCCTCCGGCAGTTGGAAGTCTTGCGGGTTTTCGGGGTTGAAAACAGGCGGTTGTCCGGTCATCGGCGTGGACATCAAATTCGGGGCAACGATGGTGAGATTGTGCAGCCCCATGGTCTTCATGGCGCGTGCGGCGGAGCCGATATTGGCAGGATGGCTGGTGCGGGTAAGGATGATACGGATATTGCCGAGATAGTCGGGCAATTCAGGTTTGGCTGAAGTCATGTTTTGTTTTCGGTTTGTTCGGGAATCGGGTATAATACGCCATCTTTTTGTTTTCAGACGACCTTTCGCCTTTGGGCTTGAGAGGTCGTCTGAAATGTTCTTTAACAACGTCGGAAACGTACAAACGTTGCGTTCGGTGTAGATGCGCCGGACGGTATTTTACCTGATTTAGAAAGAAAACCCATGAATCCGTTTTTAAATACCGCTTTCAAAGCCGCCCGCAAAGCCGGGCAGATGATGATCCGCGCAAGCGGCAATCTGGATGCCGTCAAAGTTGACAGCAAGGCATTCAACGATTTCGTTTCCGACGTTGACCGCAATTCCGAGATGATTTTGGTGGAAGCGCTTAAAGAAGCCTATCCGCATCACAAAATCACTTGCGAAGAAGGCGGTTCTCACGGCAAAGCCTCTTCGGAATACGAATGGATTATCGATCCGCTCGACGGCACGACCAACTTCTTACACGGCCATCCCCAATACGCGATTTCTATGGCGCTGCTGCACAAAGGCGTGTTGCAGGAAGCTTTGGTGTACGCGCCTGAGCGCAACGATGTTTACATGGCTTCTCGCGGCAAAGGTGCGTTGCTCAACGACCGCCGCATCCGTGTTTCTTCCCGCATTGAATTGAACCGCTGCTTGATCGGTACCGGCTTTCCTGTCGTTGATCAAAGCATGATGGAGAAGTATCTGGCGATATTGAAAGACTTTTTGGCAAAAACTGCCGGAGGTCGCAGAGAAGGCGCGGCTTCGTTGGATTTGTGTGCCGTGGCGGCCGGCCGTTTGGACGGTTTCTTCGAGTTCAACCTCAAACCTTGGGATATTGCCGCAGGTGCGTTGATCGTGCAGGAAGCGGGCGGTATCGTTACCGATATGTCCGGTAACGAAGGCTGGCTGGAAAGCGGCGATATTGTGGCAGCCAATCCGAAAGTGCTGGCGCAGATGCTGCAAATTATTGCCGGACATCTGTAAAACAGGAGGTCGTTTTCAGACGACCTTTTGTCCGTCTTAATACGGTGTCGTGATTTAGCAATATTAGGAATATCATCCATGTTACTTTCAGGGGCATATAACTACCTTTTGTCGCAATCTGAAAACAGAGATTCCGATTAATGATAATATGCTCAAAGAATTGATTTGCAAAAGGCCGCGCCTCTGCCAATCAGATAAATGACGAACCGTATTGCTGTGAATAATATGAAGAAAAAAACATTTTTGAATCGTCCTGAGTCATCCATCCTTCGCGCTGGCAAGCTTGCTGCCGCAGTTTGTGCGGCGGTGTGTGCGACAACAGCGCAGGCGTATCCTTTGCAGGCTATTTTAAGGGATGCCATGGTGTCCGATCCGATTGTGAAGGAAGCGAAAGCGACCGAAGATTCGGCAAAAAGCACAACAAAGGCAACCCGTGCTCGGCATTATCCTGTGTTGACGCTGACGGGTACCAAAGTTTTGGCGCAGAAAAACAAATATTCCAGCAGCGATATGAGTGACGGTGTTGGCATACGCGGAACTGTGAATGTTTATTCATGGGGTGCCATCAATGCGGCGGTACGGCGCGATAAAAATAGAGAGCAATACTATCATCAGCGCTATTTTGAAAATCAGGAACGCTTGGGCAGCGACATCGGCAAGCTCTATTTGACCGCATTGCGCGCGAAAGAAATCCTGCGCATCAACCGTCAAAGTCTAGTTCGGCACAATAATCTTCTGAAAGATTTGAACATTATCGTGAAATACGACAGCGGCCGCCGTTCCGAACTCATCGAAGCGCGTGCGCGCCAGTTGCAGGTCGAATCATCAATCGCGCAACAACAGCGTACGATGGAATTGGCGTTGAGCCGCTTGTCACGCTACACCGGACGGCAGTTGACGGCAGAAGATTTGGAAGATCCGTTTGCCAACGACAGCGCGGAATCATTGGTTCGCCGTTTCAAAACCGTCGATAACAACACCAATCCTTCCTATCGGGCGCAGGTAGCAGAACGCGACAGCGTGAAGGCAGATTTAGACGTTTCCAAGGCAGAACGTCTACCCGCCGTAAATTTGGAAGGTAATGCGAACCGCGACAACAGACAGCTTTATCTGAATGTGGCATGGAATGTCTTGGACGTTGCCGCGCGCCATAATGTGCAGAAAAATGCTGATGCATTGATTGCTGCCGAATCGAAATCCGAGCAGATTATGCGCGACATTACCGAGAAAACCCAAACTGCCGAAATCGACATGCGCGAGAGCGAACGCCGTGCCGATATTGCCGCGCAACATATTGCCGCTCAAAAAGACGTGGTTAAAACTTACGAACTGCAATTCAAAATCGCCCGCCGCACGTTGACCGACGTTTTGGGCGCATACAACGAATTGTCCAGCATCGAGCAGGAAAACATTTCAGCGCGCAACGATTTCCGCGATGCCGCGTTGGATTATTTATCTGCGCAGGCGCAAGTGGCAAATTGGGCAGGCTTGAAGCAATAACATAAAATCTTAACATCATTACTCATTACGCTAATTATCATGAAAGCAATCATCGAACATATTGTGTTGGTTACCCGTCTCTTAGGGGCACCTGTGTCGGAAGCCGCACTGACGGCAGAGGTAGTGCGGGATAAAAAACTCAATGTCAACTATCATTCCCTCGTCGAAGTCTTGCGCAGCCACGGCTTCGAAAACACATTGTCCAAGCGCAATCTGGAAGACATTCCATCGCTTGCCGTTCCTGTGATGATTATTCTTCACAACGAAGAGGCTGCCGTCATTACCAATATCGAAGGTTCGGGTCGGAACAGGAAATATCATATCCGTCAGGTAGATGGCTTGGAGCAGCAGCTTGATCATGACCAGCTTTCCGGTCTGTATCTGGGTTACTGCTGGTTTATTAAGCCCAAAATGGCGGCGGACACGCGTTCCGAACTGCCTGAATACCACCTCCCCAAGGCATGGTTTTGGAAAGTCATTTGGCGTTTCCGCAGCTATTACTATCAAGTGATTTTGGCGACCGTCATCATCAACTTCCTCGCCTTGGTCAGCTCGTTGTATGTCATGAACGTTTACGACCGCGTCATTCCCAACCAAGCCTATGAAACCTTGTGGGTTTTGAGTATTGGTGTTGTCCTCGCCATTTTGTTCGAATTTGCCGCTAAGATGATACGCGGCCATTTGACCGACATCGCCGGTAAAAAGGCCGACCTGATTATCAGCTCTGCCTTGTTCCGTCGCGTGATGGCATTGCGCCTTGCCGACCGTCCCGCTTCGTCCGGTTCATACGCCAACAACCTGCGCGAATTTGAATCCGTACGCGAATTCATGACCAGCGCGAGCCTGTTGACTTTGGTGGACTTGCCGTTCCTATTGCTGTTTATCTTTGTTATTTCGATAGTCGGTGGCAAATTGGCTTTGGTTCCTTTGGCCATCATTCCGATTGTCGTCATTGTCGGCTTCATCGTCCAACGCCCCTTGTCGCGCCACATTAACGAATCCATGAAAGAAAGCTCGCAACGTTCAGGCCTTGCCGTAGAAGCCATCGAAGGCATCGAAACCCTGAAAACCAACAACGCGACTTCATGGGCGCAACAACGCTGGGACGAATACACTGCCAAAACCTCCGCTTCATCCATCAAAGTTAAAGACACCAGCAATTTCATGGTCAACTTCGCCGTTGCCATGCAGCAACTCAATACCGTCTTTTTGGTCGTGGTCGGTACCTATCTGATTCATGCCGACAACCATGCGGAACGGATTACCATGGGTGCGTTGATTGCCTCTGTCATTCTATCCGGCCGCGCGTTGGCGCCGTTGGCTCAAGTTGCCGGTCTTGCTACCCGCTTCCAACAGGCTAAGTTGGCGTTAAGAGGTGTGAACGACATTGTTTCCCGTCCGATCGAGCGCAGCCCGGAGCGCAAATACATCACTTTGGATAACGTTCAAGGCAATATCGCCTTTGAAAACGTAACGTTCAAATACAAAAACGAAAGCAACAACGCGGTTGACGAGTTGCGCATCAACATCCGACCCGGTGAAAAAGTCGGTATTCTCGGACGCATCGGCAGCGGTAAAAGTACCATGTTGAAGCTGGCGAGCGGTCTGTACGATACCGAAAAAGGCAACGTAACCCTCGACGGCGTCGATATGCGCCAACTCGATCCGAACTTCCTGCGTAACCAAGTCCTCCTGTTTAGCCAATCTCCACGCCTCTTCTTGGGCACATTGCGCGAAAACATGGATTTGGCGCGTGCCGACAGCTATTCAACCGACCAAGACCTGCTGACCGCACTTAAACGCTTCGGTCTGGATCAAATCATCCGCAACCATCCGAGAGGCTTGGATATGCCTTTGGGTGAAGACGGCTTGGGTCTGTCTGGCGGTCAAAAACAAATCATTGCCCTCGCACGCATGACGCTGCGCGACCCTAAAGTCGTCCTTTTGGACGAACCGACAACAAGTCTCGACCAAGGTACCGAACGCATGGCATTGAACGCTATCGCCCAATGGGGACGCAACCGCACCATGCTCTTGGTAACCCACCGTCCGCAAGTGCTGCAAATCGTTAACCGCATCATCGTGATGGAAAACGGCAAAGTCGTTATGGACGGTCCGCGTGATTTAGTCTTGCAAAAACTGATGCAAAACGAGCAAAACAAAGTCAAAGCAGCACAACAAGCGCAGGAAAACCAACGTCCCGGCGAAGCGGCGCAAGCATGACGAAAAGGGAAAAGGTCGTCTGAAAACACGTAGAAAGCGTTTCAGACGACCTCTTTGAAAACAACAAACAGATACCGAAGATTCATCATTATGAGCGAAAACAACGTTAAATCCAAAGACCTGCATCTCATTAACGATTTGAATGCAGCCTTGCAAAAAGAAAAACACAGCGGCCAATTTTGGGTCATCATCCTGTTTTTCCTGCTGCTTGTCGTCTTTGTCGTGTGGGCATACAACAGCACCGTTGAAGAAGTAACCCGTGGTAACGGCAACGTTATCCCCAGCAGTCGTGAACAAGTCATCCAAAGTTTGGACCCCGGCGTGATTACCCAAATGATGGTTAAAGAAGGCGATTTGGTTGAAAAAGACCAAATTCTGCTGAAGCTCGACGACACCCGCAGCCTTGCCGTTTTACGCGAGAGTGAAGCCAAAGTTCAAAACCTCGAAGCCACCATCGCCCGTCTGAAAGCTGAAGCCTACGGCGGCAAACTTACTTTCCCTAAAGACGTCAGCCCTGAACTTCGTCGTCGTGAAACCGCCGCATATAATGCTCGCCGCCAAGCCATGACCGATGCCGTACAAAGTCTGGTACAAAGCAAAGCCGCACTTGACCGCGAAATCGCCATTACAGCGCCCATGGTGGCACAAGGTGTCATGTCCGAAGTCGAGCTTCTCAAAATGCGCCGCGAATCCAGCGATCTGACCCTGCAAATTGCCGAACGCCGCAACCGTTACAGAACAGATGCCAACAACGAACTCGTGCAATCCGAATCCGAGCTGGCGCAATCCAAAGAAAACATGGCAATGCGCGCCGACCCGGTTGACCGCTCCCAAATACGCTCCCCCATGCGCGGCATCGTCAAAAACATCAAAATTAATACCATCGGCGGCGTAGTCAACCCGGGCGAAGAAATCATGCAAATCGTCCCCGTTGATGACAAACTCCTTGTCGAAGCCTATATCCGTCCGCAAGACATCGCCTTCGTTCGCGCAGGACAGCCCGCACTGGTCAAAGTCAGCGCATATGACTACTCCATCTACGGTGGATTGGAAGGCAAAGTTACCCTTGTCGGCGCAGATACCGTCAGCAACTCCATGCAAAGCCGTGCCAACGATCTGAAGCTCGACCCCAACCAAGTTTACTACCGAGTCATCGTCCAAACTGAGAACAACGCCCTGAAAGACAAAAACGGTAAAGACATGCCGATTATTCCGGGCATGGTTGCCACAGTGGACATTAAAACCGGCGAAAAAACCATCTTCCAATACCTGATCAAACCGATTACCCGTATGAAACAGGCATTGAGCGAGCGTTAATTTTCCGAATCAAACTTGCTTAACAGTCAAAAGGTCGTCTGAAAAACCGGTACAGGTTTTCAGACGACCTTTTTGTCAGATAGGGAATATTTTGGCAGCGCTCATGCCTATCTGTACGGAATAGGGGCTTACAGTATTTTCAATCCAATCCGCTTTTTTACGAATATAACGAAATCATCTTTTTTTAAAACCAAGCATTCTTTCCCATTTTCAGACGACCTCATTAAAGTAACGTGCAATCCGAGAATTAAGGAAAGAACCATGACCGCAACCACCGCCCCGCTTTTGCGCTTCATTACCGCCGGCAGCGTCGACGACGGCAAATCCACCCTCATCGGCCGCCTGCTCTACGACAGCAAAACCCTGCTGACCGACCAGCTCGACAAACTCAACCGCGCTGCCGAAAACGGCGAAACGCCCGACTTCGCCAGCCTCACCGACGGCCTTGCCGCCGAGCGCGAACAAGGCATCACCATCGATGTCGCCTACCGCTATTTCGCCACGCCCAAGCGCAAATTCATCATCGCCGACACGCCCGGACACGAACAATACACCCGCAACATGGTAACGGGTGCATCGACCGCCGACGCCGCCATCGTCCTGATAGACGCAACGCGCGTCGATTTTTCCGGCAGCGAACCCGTCCTTCTGCCGCAGACCAAACGCCACAGCGCGATTCTGAAACTCTTGGGCTGCCCCAACATCATCGTCGCCGTCAACAAACTCGACCTGCTCGACTTCGACGAAACCAAATATCAAGCCATCACTGACGCCTACCGCAAGCTGGCGGAACAAATCGGCCTCCAAGCCCAAATCCACTTCCTGCCCATCAGCGCGTTAAAAGGCGACAACATTGTCAACGCCAGCAACCAAACCTTGTGGTATCAAGGTTTGCCGCTGTTACCCCTGCTCGAAAGCCTGCCTGTCAACCGTCAAAACGCCGCCGACCAGGCCGCCCATTTCCCCGTGCAGCGCGTCGCACGGCAAGACGGCAGCAGCAGCGACGACTTCCGCGGCTATCAAGGCAGGCTGGAAGCAGGTCGTCTGAAAACAGGCGACGAAATCAAAGTCCTGCCTAGCGGACACACCGCCAAAATCGCCGAAATCTACAATCCCAACGGAAAAACCGAATCCGCCGAAGCGGGCGAAGTGCTGACCGTCGCGCTCGACACCGACCTCGACATCTCGCGCGGTAACAGCATCGCCGCCGCCGACAGCCCCGTTGCGCCCGAACAGCAGTTCCAAGCCGCGCTGTGCTGGTTCGACGACATCCCGCTCAACCTGCGCCGCAAATACCTGCTGAAACACACCACCCAAACCACGCCCGTCAAAATCAGCGCGATTTCCTACGTTTGGGACGTGAACACCCTCAGCCGCGTCGAACCCGCCGACACGCTCAAACTCAACGACATCGGCAGCGTCAGCCTAAAAACCCAGCAGCCGATCGCCGCCGCGCCCTACGAAGAAAACCATGCCCTCGGCGCGTTCATCCTGATAGACGAAGCCACCAACCACACCGTCGCCGCAGGCATGATACGCAAGGCAGACCAAGCGGACAGTTTTGAAATTTAAAACAGGGCATCTTGAATTGAAGAGATCGTCTGAAACACCGAAACAGGGTTTTCAGACGACCTCTTTAGTATGGAAGATTAAGGCAGGGAACATGGCAGGTCGGCTTTAAGCCCTGCGGCTTTGCTTTGTCCTCATCCAACGCGGTGGAAAATTACAGTGAATTAAAATAACGAAATCGCGGCATGGCATTTTTTATTTGGATGCATGGTAAAAGGTCGTCTGAAATCGGAAAGGAAGGTTTTCAGACAATCTCTCATGACGGCTCGTCTGAATCAAACAGTCCTCGGCATGTATACAGCAGCCCGCCCGCCAATACGGCCAGACCCACCGCCGCCCAATACGCATCGGCATAGCCGACCGCCTTTGCCAGCCGCAGGGCGGCGAAACCCGCTGCGTAACTGCCGAGTAGAACCACAGAAAATTGCAGGCTGCTGTCGAGTGCGGCGGTGGCGCGGTCGGATTTGTCCATCACCAACGCCAGTATTACCGGCAGTAGCAGCGTGTAGCTCAGGCTCAGGGCGATGATTTGCGCGGGCGGCAGCCAAGGATGGACGCGGGCGAGCGCGTCGATGGCGGTCATGGACGCCAAAAGCGGCAGTTGCAGCGCGTAGAGCAGGAACACGAGTTTGCGGCGCGGATAATTGCGCGAAAACCAGCCCGACAGCGGCGTAACAATCAGGCAGGCAACAGGAATACCCACCGCCAGAATCCCGCCCGTTTGCTTCGGGGTGAAGCCCAAATCCGCCAGCTTGGGCACAAAAGTCGCCGCCGCAAACGCATACGGCGCGGCAACGGCAAACAGCAAAACCAGCCACCGCCAGCCCGTTTCAGGCCGCCGCCAAAAGGAGACCAGCCGCGCCGCCAACGCCGTCAAACCGCCTTGCGCCGTCGGGCTTTCCGGCTCGCGGTAGCACAAGAGTTGCAGCAGCATCAGCAGGGTGAACGCCAGCATAAAGCCCGCCGCCGCCGTCTGCCCGTATTCCTGATACAGCCACAACGCCAGCGCGCCGCCGATCATCTTGCCGCCGCGCGCCGCCATCGTCTGAATCACGCCTCCGAAACCGCGTTCGCGGTGCGGCAGGACGATGCACGACAAGCCCAGCATCGCGCAGCCGTACACCGCCGACATTGCCGAGAGCAAAACGCAGCAGGCCAGAAGCAGCGGGAAGTTCTGCGTGATGTCGGTACAGGCCATCGGCCCGAACACTGCCGAAAGCCCCAGCGTCGCCGCCAGCAGCCAGCCGCGAAACCGCCCGAACCGCCCCGCCGGCCGCCGCTCCATCAGCGCGGCAAACAACACCTTCGCCGCTTCGATACCGCCGATTAAATGTATCCAGCTCAGTTGGTTCAGGCTGTAACCGTGGTTTTTCAAAATAGCGACCAGCGCGACCAGATAAAAACCGGTCAGCGTGAATTTGTAGGTACTGCCGCCGATAAGCAGCAGCCAGTCGCGCGGGGCGGGGGATGTTGGGGTTTGTTGGGACATGGATGGCTCCCTATTGCGAGTGTACGGGAATGATGCGGGTGCGGTAGGTCGTCTGAAAAACGTTTCAGACGACCTACGGCTCTTCTGTTTTACATTTTCAAGTAGTTTTTCAGACGACTTTCGGGGGCTGTCTGAAATGGAAAAAAGCAGCCCCTTTTTATCCTTTCATCACCCGAAACGTCAGATTAATCCGCGGCTCTTGGATGCGGGTGCTTTTCAGGATGGTGTGCAGCCAGTGTTTCTGCGTTTCACCATGCATGACGATAAGCTGGCCGTGTTCCAGCCACATTTCGCGTTTTTCCTTGCTTTCTTTGTGTTTGAAGGCGAATTTGCGCGTTGCGCCGAGGCTGAGGGAGGCGATGGCGCTGTCTTTGACCAGCCCCTGCCCTTCATCGCTGTGCCACGCCATGCCTTCGTTGCCGTTGTTGTAGCGGTTGAGCAGGCAGGAGTTGAAGCGGGTGGGGCAGATGTCGGCGATGGCGGCTTCCACGCGGTTTTTGAGTTCGGGCAAGACGCCGCTCCACGGCAGGGCGATGCGGTTTGCGCCGGAATAACCGTAGTTGTAGGGTGTGTCGCCGTACCACGCGACTTCGCGGGCGGTGATGATGTGCTTGCCGAATATCACGGCTTCGTCGTGCCGCCAGGGAATATCACGCTGCAAAATTTCAAAATAACGGTCGGCTTCGGCGATGGTGAAAATCCGTCCGAAATTGCTGACGATGCCGTCGTAGGGCAGGAGGTTGGCGTGCGGGTTGGCGGTTTCTGGGAAGAGGTCAAGCGTCATCAGCGTCTCCCAATTCGTGCGCCAATATCGCCATTTTGCGCCCGCGTTGCCAGCGGTAGCCGCCGATGATGCCGTTTTCGCGGATAACGCGGTGGCAGGGGATGGGTAATGCAACGGGATTCTGCCCGATGGCTGTCCCTACGGCACGCGCGGCGGTGGGCGAACCCATGCGCTGCGCCACCGTGCCGTAGCTTTGCAGGCTGCCTGCGGGAATATCGAGCAAGGCCTGCCACACTTTGAGCTGGAAGGGTGTGCCTTTGATGTGCAGGGTAACGCGACCGCACCGGGTGCGGAAGATATCGGCGGCTTGTCGGTGAAACACGGTTTCCTGCCCGATTAGGCGGGCGTTCGGATATTCGGCGCGCAATTCGTTCAGGGCGGCGGAAGGGTCGTCTGAAAAACGCATGAAGCAGATGCCTTTGTCTGTTGCTGCTGCCAACAGGTCGCCGAAAGGACTGGGAATCAGGCTGTAATCGATTTGCAGGCCTGATCCGCCGTTTTTGTATTCGCCCGGGGTCATTTTTCGATGCCGACAAATAAGTCGTGCAGCCGCCCCGTGCCGCTCAGTCCGCCGCTGTGCGCCGCTTCCGCCACGCTTTCGCTGTTTTTCAGGGCTTCTTTGGCACGGCTGATACTGATGTGTTGCAGCATTTTTTTCGGACTGATGCCCGCCCATGCGGAAAATTCGCGCTGCAAATGTTCGGGGCTGACATGAACCACTGCCGCCACCTGAGCCAAATCGGGCTGCTCGGCGGCATGGTCGTAAAGGTATTCGATGGCGCGGGCAATACGGAGGAATTGGCGGGTTTGATTTAAGTTCATAAATTATCCTGTCGTTGTATGGGATAGGATAGCCTGAAAGCCGACAAGAAACGACCCGATTATTGATGGAAAGATTGTTTGTCTGTCTGAAATTCATCAATAATCGGGTCGTCTTTATATCGCGGCTTCCTTAAACTTGCATCGTCTTCAACCGCATATGTAAGGAACGTTATGTCAAGCTTATTGAATTTGAACAATAAAACCGCCGCCGTTATCGGCGCGTCGTCGGGTATCGGTCGCGCGGTTGCACTGCTGTTGGCGGAGCACGGCGCAAACGTTGTCTTATGTGCCCGCCGTGCCGACAAACTGGAAGAAACCGCCGCACTGATACGCGCACGCGGCGGACGGGCTGTTGCCGTGGCAGGTGACGCAGTGCTGCCTGAAACGCACGAAGCCGTCGTCCATGCGGCAGAGCGAGAGTTCGGCAGCTTGGATATCGCCGTGAACAACGCAGGCATCATCGGAGCGTACAAACCCTTGGCGGAACTTTCGCCCGAAGAGTGGCGGGTAACGCTGGACGGAAACCTGACTGCTGCCTTTCTGGGCGCGCGCAGCCAAATTCCCGCTATGCTCGCACGCGGCGGTGGATCGATTGTGTTCACGTCCAGCTTTGTCGGCACCAGTTGTGCCCTGCCTAACAAAACCGCCTACGGCTGCGCCAAAGCCGCACTTTCCGCGCTGGCAAAAGGCATCACCGCCGATTATGCCGCCCAAGGTATCCGCGCCAATGCCCTGCTTCCCGGCGGTACGGATACGGAAATGATGACTACCGACCCGCAGCAGCGGGCATGGGCGGAAGGGCTGCATGCGGTCAAACGCATCGCCCGACCCGAAGAAATTGCCGCCGCGATTTTGTTCCTCGTCAGCCCGATGGGCAGTTTTGTAACGGGTACGGCGTTGTTTGCGGACGGCGGAAATTCGGCGGTGAAGTAAGAGACCGCCTGAAGATTACACGCTTCGGCTCAAATCTGCCAAAAATGCCTGCCGCTGTTCGGCGGTGGATTTGTCCATATTGCCGAAGTTGAGCCAACGGCGTTTGGCGATACCGATGCCTTTGAGCGTGTGTCCCACCATCGCTTTGCCGATGCCGTTGCCGCCAAACCATTTCAGATACCATGTGGGGGCGGTGGACGTGCTGATGACCAGTGCTTCTTTGATGTGGGATAGGTTGCCTTTCAAGCCTGTGGCGGTCGGGACGTAGGCGAATGTTTTCAGAAAAACTTTGTCTTCAAATCCTTTGACGATGGCGGGCATATCCGCCCACCAGATCGGAAAGATGAAAATCAGGCGGTTGGTGGTTTTCAAGAGTTCCTGATAATGCGAAACCAGCGGGTCAAGGGCTTTGCCTTGGTTGAACAGGGCAAGCTCTTCTTTGGTGTAGGCGGGATTGAAACCGTCTGCGTATAAGTCGATCAGTTGGTATTTTTCGCCTTTTTCGTCCAACAGTTGCTGCACACGCCGCAAAATGCCGTGATTGAAGCTTTGATCGTACGGGTGGGCATAAATGATTGTGGTAAATGACATTTTTGTACTCCTGAAAGTCAGTTGCCGAGTTTTCCCATGCTATCAAAAGAATGTCGGTTTGCTCAAATCCGTATCGGGCAGGCAAGGCTGAATGATATAGTGGATTAACTTTAAACCAGTACGGCGTTGCCTCGCCTTAGCTCAAAGAGAACGATTCTCTAAGGTGCTGAAGCACCAAGTGAATCGGTTCCGTACTATCTGTACTGTCTGCGGCTTCGTCGCCTTGTCCTGATTTAAAGTTAATCCACTATAAAGCCGCTGCCGGAGTACGGATTCTGTTTTCAGACGACCTTCAACGCTTCTTCCGCCTTTTGCAGGGCGGTTTGCTCGTCGGCTTCGACGATGTAGTTCACGCCCAGCGCGGGAGCGAGTTTGGACGATTGTTCGCGGAAGAACGCCAGTTGCGCCGCATCGGGTTCGATGAGGAGCATGGCGGCGCAGCGTTCGGCAAGTTGCGGCCGGTGTGCCTTTATCCATTCGATGTAGGTTTTGCGGTCGGCAATACGCTGTTCGTCGCTTACCTGCCGCCGCATGGGGGTGCAGACGGTGGCGAAGCGGCGGTTTTGGTTTAACAGGGTTTCGAATTCGGCCAGCCAGTCGGAAAAGTCGGCGACGTGGGTCAGGTCGGTCAGGTAGACGGTGCCTTCGGGCAGGGTTTTGGCGGGGGTGAAGTAGTGCATGGGGTTCCTTTGGGTGTTTTGGGGAAGCAGGGTAGGTCAATAGTTGGGCATTTATGCTTGGCTTTTTATTAGACTTCTTGTGCCGTCATTCCCGCGCAGGCGGGAATCCAGAATGGAGACTCAAGGGCACTTCTTTATCCGATAAGTTTCTGTGCGGATAGGTCTGGATTCCCGCCTGCGCGGGGGTAGCGAAGCGGACTTGCGTAAGCTAATGACGATAATCGGTTGTTACGGCCGTTTCAGACGACCTTCGTTATTCCAGTCACCGTAGGTAGAGCATTGATGCCCGACCTACGATTGTTTCAGACGGCCTCCATCATTTCAGCTTCGCCTAAAACTTCCATTCCGCGCTCACGCCTACGCTTCTGGGGCGTTGGTAGAGCGCGTCTTGGCGGTCGGCGCTGGAAATGAATATGGGGCGGCGGCGGTTGAACACGTTGCCGGCGTAGAGCGAGACGCGGCCTTGTTTGAAGTTGTAGGCGGTGTAGAGGTTGACTTGGTTGTACGCGCCGATTTTGCCTGATTCGGCATTGTCGGCGGCGGAATAGTAGCCGCCGTAGAAGCGCACGTCGCCGCCGGCTTCCCAGCCTTTGTCGTTCAGGTATTTCACGCCGATGTTGGCGGTGTATTTGGGCGCGCGGCCGAGTTTGTTGCCTTCGATGCCGCTGTTGGGATAGCTTTTGATTTTGGTGTTGAGCAGTCCCAGTCCGGTGGTGAGTTTCAGGCTGTCGGTGGCCTGCCAGTCGGCGGCAAGTTCTGCGCCGTAGGTATGGACTTTTTTGGCGTTGCGGATGACGACGGAGTTGGTGCCGAGATAGAAGGGGAGCTGCATGTCGCGGTAGTGGTTCAGGAACAGGTTGCCGGAGAGTTGCAGGCGGCGGTCTGCGCTGCGCCAGCGGGTGTACCACTCGTAGTTGTTCACATATTCGGGCTCATAAGTGTAGGTTACGACGGGGCGGCCGAAGGTGATGCCCGCGCCGCCGGGGTTGTAGCCGCGCGCGGCTTTGATGCCGCTGACCCATTGGTCGGTGGGTTTGAAGGCGATGTCGATTTTGGGCAGGAACACGGTCTGGCCTTTGTCTAAATCGAGGTGCAGTGCGCCGCTGCCGCCGCGTCGTTTGTGCGTTTCTTTTTCAAGGCGTGCGGCGGCCGTGATGTCCCATTTTTCGCTGGGGCTGTATGTGGTTTCGGCAAACAGGGCGCGCACGCTGTTGCGGTCGTCAAAGGTATTGCGGCCGCCGACGCTGCGGATATCTACCCATTCGTCTTGTTTGCTGCGGAAGTAGTGCAGTCCGGCAAAGCCTTTCAGACGGCCTTTGTTGGAAAAATGCAATACCGGCTCCCATTGCAGTTCGCGGCCTTTGAGTTCGGCGGGAACGCCTTGCGGGCTGACGGTCATCGGCAGGTGCAGCCGCTCGTTGTGGTAGCGGCCGTAAATCAGTTTGTTTTCCAGTTTCAGATAGTCGTTAAGCTGCCACGATACGTCCCAGATGCCCGATGTCGAGCCGGTTACGAACACGGGCTTTTCTTTTAAAAAACGGCGGCTGGCGGTGTTGCCCATGATTTCGTTTTGCGGTGCGCGCGAACGGATATGGTTCAGCGTCAGGCGGCTGTAAAAATCGGGATGGTTTTCGGGCGTGAGCAGGAGTTTGAAGCGCACGTTGGTGTTTTCCACGCGTCGCGGGTTGCCGGTCGGTTCGTAGGACACGAACGGTTCGTAGCTTTCGCGCTGCTGCCGCTCCGCGCTCAGGCGGAAGGCAAGGTTGTTTTTCACAATCGGACCGGACACTGCGCCGGCGACATTACGCGTTTTTTGGTTGCCCAAACCCAAGCGCAGCGCGCCTTCCCATTCGTTGGTCGGATCTTTGGAACGCATCACCACCGCGCCCGCCACCGCGTTCTGCCCGCGCACATGGCTTTGCGGCCCGCGCAAGATTTCCACCTGCTGCATGTCCCACAGCGACTGCGTGCCAAAGGCGTATTCGTTGTAAGTGGCGGAGCGGCCGTCTATGGACAGGTTCAGGCGCGGCCGAGTGCCCGCGAAAAACGCCACCGCGCCGACGGCGGGGCCGGAACCATCCACACCGCGCACAGTCGGCAGATCGTTGCCGCTGCCCAAGTCCACCGTGTTCACGGTCTGTTTGAGCAAGTCGGTTGCGGAAAGATTGTGGCCGCTGCGGTCGATGTTCGGCGCGGTGAAAACGCGGTTGGATGTGGCGGTTTCAAAGCCGCTGCGGTTGGTGCGTTCGCCGGTGACGACGACTTCTTCCAACTGCACTTGTTCCGCATCTTGCGCTGCATCGGCGGCATAAATCCATTCGGAGGCGAAAGCGGCAGCAAGCAGCAGCGGCAGGCGGCGGAGGGTAGGTTTCTGCATTTCCTTATCCTTTCAGACGACATACGTCGGAGCGGATTGAACATCAGACAATCCAACCGCTCCATCAGTATGCAAATATTTGTTGTTTACACATTTACATAAAACAAACTATTAATGTAAAGTATAAGAAACAAAAAACAGGAATGCAAGTATTTATCATTCACTTTACATCCCCCCTTTTTATAGTGAACCATCTAAAAAACAATTCCCTCTCCCGTTCGGCGGGAGAAGGTTGGGGGAGGGCGATTCTGTAACCTTTATGATTTTGACCTGCTAAGCATCCGACAGCCCCCTGTCCGCAGGGCGGAGCGGCGGGATAAGGAAAGAGGTCGTCTGAAACGCCGCCGTATTGCCATTGCCGTCGTGGGGAAATATGATGAGTATCCGACTTGCGGATAACTTTAATGAGAACCCTTTATGAACAAAATCAAAACCTTCCTACCGTCATGACCGCCAGCAAACAACAAACCATCGCCGACACCGCCCGCCGCCTGTTCCGCGAACACGGCTTTTCCGCCGTATCCGTAGGCGGAATCTGTGCCGAGGCCGCCGTCAGCCGCGTTACCTTTTACAAATATTACAGCGGCAAAAACGCGCTCTTGCAGGAAATCGTTACCGAACAGAAAAACCGCGTCCGTGCCGAATTTGAGGCGCTGCTTGCACGGCAATGCAACCTGCGCGAAGCCGCCGAAGCCGTGTTTGTCCTACAAAAACAATCGTTTGAAGAACTCTATTCCGCCGCCTTCCTGCGTGACATCGAAGAAAACACCGATTTGGAGCTGGAGCGGTTTTTCCATGAGTTGAACGAAGAAAAATACGCCTTTATGCGCAGCTTCTTCCACACCCTGCAACAACGCCGCCTGATTCAGCCCGATTTGCCGGTGGAACTCATCGACCTGTTCATCCGTCAGGCGGATATATTGATGCGCCATCCGCAACTGGCCGCGCTTTATGCCGCTGCTCCGCAAAAACTGCCGCAGGATATATTGGGATTGTTGCTGCACGGTTTGGCGGGAGAGGAC
The DNA here is from genome assembly GCF_017753665.1 of Neisseria sicca. Lineage (NCBI taxonomy): Bacteria > Pseudomonadati > Pseudomonadota > Betaproteobacteria > Neisseriales > Neisseriaceae > Neisseria > Neisseria sicca. The sequence continues at coordinate 1,366,087 of NZ_CP072524.1, read as the reverse complement.
GATGAACGCCTGGGATGATTGATCCGTGGGTAGTCGAAAGAGGTTTATCGTGTTTGATAAAACGTCGTCTGAAAACGGATTGCCCGTTTTCAAACGACGTTTCGGATGTTTGCCATATCAAAAATTACAGTAACTCGGAGTCGGGATAAGCAGCAGGCTAATTACCAGCCGATAAAGAGTTTTCTCAAATATCTACGGTTTGTGGGGAAACAGGCAATATACCGTCAAACCTGTGATAAAAGGATGGCTGAAAATATCCTGTTTTTATTTTTTCCCCGTCAAATAGAAACGTCGTCTGAAACCTGATTTTCGGTTTCAGACGACGTTTGCGCTCAGGTTTCTTCTAAAAATCTGGTTTGCCTCAGCTCAGCCGATGATATTGGAAGCGCTCAGCAAAGCCGCCTGACTGTCGTCAAATTTGGCGAACACGGTATTGCTGCTTGCACCTGCCGCTCGGTAGGCGAGGGTTTGAGATACAGAGTCGAAGACGAGGTAAGAACGGCCAGTGTCGTAATAATAAGGATTTTTGACGAACAGTTCCGACCAGCTCACATTTGCCTCGCTGCCGCTTAGCAGGGAACGCATACCGGACAGGTCAAGCTTGTCCATATAAGGGTTGAAGTCGGTAATACGGTCCATACTGCCGTCGCGGATGTCTGAGGTGGAGAAAGCGACGGTATCTTTGCCTGCACCTGTAACGATGGTATCGCTGCCCGAACCGCCTGTGAGGTAGTCGTTGCCGTCGCCGCCGTGGAGGTAATCGATCCCGTCTCCTCCATTCAGCCTGTCATCCCCGTCGCCGCCGTAGAGATAGTCGTTTCCGCTGCCGCCCGACAACAGGTCGTCTCCACTCATGCCGTAAAGGGTATCATTGCCGCCATCCCCGTTTAATTGGTTGTGGCCGCTGTTGCCGGTAATGGTATTGTCGCCGTAATTGCCGATGCCGAAAGTGTTGTTGCTGCCGGTCAGGGTCAGGTGTTCGACGTAGGTTGGGATTGTGTAGGAAACACTACTATATATCGTATCGACACCTTCTCCCCACCACTCAGTAACTGTATCTTTGACATTATCTACATGGTAGATATCATTCCCGTACCCACCAGACATGGTATCTGCACCGCTGCCTCCGTCCAAAGTATCATTGCCACTGCCACCATCAAGCAGGTCGTTACCTTCGTCGCCGCGAAGAATGTCGTCTCCGTTACCGCCGTATAGGAAATCTCTATCATCCCCTCCCATCAGCAGGTCGTTGCCTTCGTTGCCGTATAGCGTATCGCTGCCGCGTCCTCCGCTTAATCGGTTATTGCCGCTGTTTCCCGTCAGAATATTATCGGCGTTGTTGCCGAATGCGAAGGTATTGTCGTTGCCTGTTAGCGTTAGGTTTTCAACGTGGGTTGGCGCGGTATAGGTAATACTGCTGTAAATCGTGTCGATACCGCCGTTCATTTCCTCAATAACCGTATCGTTCACATTATCAACATGATAGACATCATTTCCCAAGCCGCCGGCCATAGTGTCTGCACCGCTGCCGCCGTCTAAAGTATCGTTGCCATAGCCTCCGTCGAGCAGGTCGTTGCCTGCATCGCCACGCAGGATGTCATCACCTTGTCCGCCGTAAAGTTCGTCGCGATCATCACCACCCATTAATAGGTCGTTACCTTCCATGCCATAGAGCGTGTCGCTACCTCGCCCGCCACTCAAGCGATTGTTGCCGCTGTTGCCGATAAGGCTGTTATCGGCATTGTTGCCAAAGCCGAAGATATTGTCTTTACCTTCTAAAATCAGTTTTTCAACGTGGGTTGGCGCGGTATAGGTAACACTGCTGTATATCGTATCGTAGCCTGCATCTGCGTCTTCGACGACTGTATCTTTTATATTATCTACATAGAAAGTATCGTTTCCCTTTCCTCCGAGCATGGTGTCCATACCCGTACCGCCATATAAGATATCTTCCCCGTCATCCCCAGATAGAAAATCGTTTCCGCTTCCACCATTTAGAACGTCGTTGCCACCTAGTCCGCCAAGTCGGTCATCACCATCGTCGCCCCATAGATAATCGTTGCCATTTCCGCCAAGCATCAGATCATTGCCGCCTTTGCCATATAGACGGTTGCCGTTGGAATTGCCCGATATAACATTGTCTGCATCATTGCCGATACCTAACATACTGTTGCCCTGCAACTTCAGATCTTCGACATGTTCTGGTAAGGTAAAGTCGGTGCTGCTATAGATTAGATCGCGGCCTTCGTTTTCACGCTCGATGATGGTATCGCCCGCATTTTTACTGTAGTAAGTATCGTTCCCTAAACCACCGTAGAATATGGTATGTCCCGTACTACCATATAAAGTATCATTACGGTCCGTACCGGTAATAACGACGGATTGGTTGTTTTTTAAAGAAAGCAATGTATCAGCCATAATAGTTCTCCTGTGGAAAAATGGATGGGAAGAGTGAATAATAAATTTATATCTATTTGACATTAAATAGATTTTTTCTTATATGGCATGATGTCGATTGTATCGGAGAAAACAATAATGGATAAGATATAATAATTTAAGATATTGTTTAATATGTTAATTTAAAATTAGAAATAATTAGGTGAGACATTTGGTGTGCCGATAATAGGGAAAGTAAAACTGAAAAGGTCGTCTGAAAACTGTTTTTCAGACGACATTTTGTCGTTTTATTTCTCAAGAAAGTGAAGGAATTACGACCGAACCTGCCCGTCGCCCAACACTATCCATTTCTGCGAAGTCAGCCCGTGCAGGCCGACGGGGCCGCGGACGTGGATTTTGTCGGTGGAAATGCCGATTTCCGCACCGAGGCCGTATTCGAAGCCGTCGGCGAAGCGGGTGGAGGCATTGACCATGACGCTGGCGCTGTCGACTGTGCGCAGGAAGGTGCGGGCGTCGGTGTAGGATTCGGTTACGATGCTGTCGGTGTGGTGGCTGCCGTGGGTGTTGATGTGGGCGACGGCTTCTTCGAGGCTGTCGACGATTTTGACGGAGAGGATCGGGGCGAGGTATTCGGTGTCCCAGTCTTCTTCGGAGGCCGTCTGAATGTGGGGCAGGATGGAAAGGGTACGCGGGCAGCCGCGCAGCTCGACGTCGCGGGCGGCGTATTTCTCTGCCAATACGGGCAGGATTTCGACGGCGCGGCTTTGGTGGACGAGCAGGGTTTCCATGGTGTTGCAGGTGCCGTAGCGCGAGGTTTTGGCGTTGAAGGCGATATTGACGGCTTTTTCGGCGTCGGCGGCGCGGTCGATATAGACGTGGCAGATGCCGTCGAGGTGTTTGATGACGGGCACGCGGGCTTCGGCGGCGATGCGGGAAACCAGCGATTTGCCGCCGCGCGGGATGACGACGTCGATAAACTCGGGGCTTTGCAGCATGGCGCCGACGCTTTCGCGGTCGGTGTTTTCAATCAGGCTGACGGCCGCTGCGGGCAGACCGTTTTCAACTAACGCCTGCGTAATCAGTTTAGAGAGCGCCATATTGCTGTTGAAGGCTTCGCTGCCGCCGCGCAGGACGCAGGCGTTGCCGGACTTGAGGCAGAGGGCGGCGGCATCGACGGTTACGTTGGGTCGGGATTCGTAAATGATGCCGACAACGCCCAGCGGTACGCGCATTTTGCCGATTTGCAGGCCGTTTTCGCGGGTGCGGAATTCGTCCATTTCACCGACGGGGTCGGGCAGGGCGGTAATCTGGCGCAAACCTTCGCACATGGCATCTATGGTTTTTTCGGTCAGCCGCAGGCGGTCGAGCAGTGCGTCGTTCAAACCTTTCTGCGCGGCCTGTTCCATGTCTTGGGCGTTGGCGGCGAGGATGGCGGTTTGATGGTGTTTGATGAGTTCGGCGGTGCGCAGGAGCGTGGCGTTTTTTTGCGCGGTTTCGGCGGCGGCAACAATATAGGAAGCCTGCTTGGCGGCGGACGCGGTGCGGCGGACGTAGTCTTGGATGTTTTGCATGGTATTTCTGCGGAAAAGTGGGAATGGTTTGATGATAAGGTCGTCTGAACGGGAATTCAATACAAAACAGGGTGGAGGCGGCTAACTTTCGGTTTGTTTCACGGCAGTATGGAGTTTCGGGGTCAATGGTGGAAAGGTCGTCTGAAAATTTGAAAGTGGGTTTCAGGCGGCAGTAGGTCGGGCAGTTATTCCCACTTCTGCATAGGCAGGGACGGGAGTGGATAAACACTGTATCGGGAATCGGTAGATTTCGCGGGCAAAGCCCACGCTACTTCTGTCTGAAAAGATAGGGTGAATGAAAACAAGAAGCCTCCATGCCGTCATTCCCGCGCCGGCGGGAATCCAGACCTTGATTTTTAAGAATGTTTAAAGGTTGGTACGGCTTCAAAACTCTGGATTCCCGCCGGCGCGGGAATGACGGCATGGGTATTGCCATTTTAATCTGTTTTGGAAAGCAGGTTTCAGACGGCCTTTTGCCGTATTTACTTGGATTGCGTTTGCGCCAATTCTTCCGCCGCTTTTTGAACCATGCCCGGCGTGAGTTTGTTCAGGCAGTCGGTGTGTCCCAACGGGCATTCGCGTTTGAAGCAGGGTGAGCATTCGAGGTGCAGGCTGACGATTTTGGCTTTTTGGCTCAAGGGCGGGGTGTGGTCGGGGCTGGATGAGCCGTAGGTGGCGACGAGTTTGCGGTCGAGGGCTGCGGCGAGGTGCATCAGGCCGCTGTCGTTGCAGACGACGGTGTCGGCGCAGGAAAGCAGGTCAATCGCTTCGGACAGGTTGGTTTTGCCGCAAAGGTTGGTACAGAGGTCGTCTGAAAGTCGGTTGATTTCTTCGGCGATGTCGAAATCTTTTTGCGAACCAAAGAGCCAAACCTGCCAGCCTTCCGCCAGATAGCGGCGGCCGAGTTCGGCGAAATGGCGCGCGGGCCAGCGTTTGGCGGGGCCGTATTCCGCACCCGGACAGAAGGCGAGAACGGGTTTGTCCGTGTTTAAGCCATATTTCGCAAGCGCGGCGGCGCGGCTTTCGGGGGAAATGGTGAAACGCGGGTTATCGGAATGTCCGTTGAAGTCCGCCTGTGTCGGGTGGGCGAGGGCGGTGTAGCGGTCGACCATCAGGGGCAGGGCGGCTTTGTCGAGCTTGCGGATGTCGTTGAGCAGCAGATAGCGCGATTCGCCGACGTAGCCGGTGCGCTGTTTGATGCCGGTGGCGAAGGCGATGAGGGCGGATTTGAGCGAACCGGGCAGGACGATGACTTGGTCGTAACCTTGTTTGCCCAGTTCGCGCCCGATGCGCCAGCGTTTTTTCAGTTCCAACGCGCCGTGTCCGAACGGGTTTTCGATGACGCGGCTGATTTCGGGCATACGCTCGAACACCGCCATCGACCATTTGGGCGCGAATGCGTCTATGGTGCAGCCGGGATGGAGTTCGTGCAGGCGGCGGTAAAGCGGCTGGGTCATGACGCAGTCGCCGATCCAGCTCGGGGTGATGATGAGGATTTTTTTGGACATGGTGGTAGGGTAGGTTTGTATTGCGCGATATTGTAGCCGATTTAAAAAGGTCGTCTGAAAAACATTTTCAGACGACCTTTTTGCATTGTGGGCGATTAATGCCAACGGCTGTCGTTTTCGCACGGAATACCGTCATGATCACCGTCCATTTTGGTATTTGGGCAGTTTTTGATAAAAAATTCCGCCTCTTCCAAAGAATTCATTTGAGAACAGTGCTGACGACCGTCGCATTTGAATGCAGTGGTAGTGCCAGTGGTAGCAGCGGAGCCGGTTGAGGCAGTTGAACCGTGTTTGAAAGCAGTACGCCCGCTTGCCGCGTCTTTCCATGCCTTGCGTTCGGCTTTCATCTTTTCGGCAACTTCGGACACCATTGTAACCGGTGCAGCCGCAGTTGCTTCCTGTGTCTGACGGCGGTATTTCTGCCAATAGTTCCAGCCGAACCATCCGCCTGCGGCAAAGAGGGCAATGACGGGGATGATCCACAGGAGTTTGGAAAAGGCTGCTTTAAAAGGCTCGGGCTCGGGGGCGAAAAAGTCGGCTTCACCGATGCAGTCGGAAGCGAAGCAGATGTTTTCGGCTTCGTCGCGTCCGCGTCTGCCTTTGATAATTTCAAACGATACGCGCTGGCCTTCGGCGGGCGGATGAGGCAGCGTGGTGAAGGCGGAGAGCGGGGCGAATATTTCCTTGCCCATGTTTTCTTCCCGGATGGCTCCGAACTTCCGGTTGTCGTTCCAGCGGATGATGGTTCCGTAATGACGCATTTTATCCATATAGAATAGTTGTTGTTTAGGTCGGTATTTTAAACGAAATATATAAATGAACAAGGGGAAGGGTTGATATTTATATGTAAATTTTGGGTTTTAAAGTTAAGAAAGATATTTTTGAAAACAGGTTGTTAATATTTTTATGATTTTATGGGTGCGTTGTTGGTGTCGTGCCGGGGTCGTCTGAAAACTCGTTTTCATGCTTTAGCGAACGTGCTTTATCCGCTTTCAGACGACCTGTGTGTTGCATCAAAGCAAAGGCTGCTGCCGCACGATGGCGCGGATGACGGCGCGGTTGGGGTGCAAGGCGGTACGCAGGCGTTGGGACAGCGGCTGGGGCAGACCGAGGATGTCGGCGGCGATGGCGGCAGCGCAGATAGGTGCGGTGGCGAGGCCGCGCGTGCCGTGGGCGGTGTTGATGTAGGCGTTCGGCAGGTAGGGACAGGGGACGTTGTCGAGGCGGTAGTTTTTGTCCAACGCGAGTTTGGCGTAGGTGGTCTGTATGGCGGCGATGTCGCCGAGTGCGCCGACGACGGGCAGGTGGTCGGGGCTGTCGCAGCGCAGGGCGGCGTGTCCTTGCGGCGGGGAAGAGAGGTCGTCTGAAAACGAGTAAAGAGAGTTTCGCTCAAACGAGTTTTGCTCAAACAATGATTGCGCCAATGGCGGGTTGAGTTGTTGCAGGGCGGCGCGGTTGGCGGCTTCTTCGTGCGGGTGCCAAGCATCGTCGTTGCTGTTGAGGACGAAGGTTGCGCCGTAGCAGTGTTGCCCTTGCCAGCTCGGGCTGATGTAGCTTTCGCCGGATAAGGCGCAGCGCAGGCGTGTGGAAAAACCGCTTGCCGCCGTTACGCCGGTTTGCCCGCGGATTTGGCGGAAAGGCAGGGCGGAGACGTTGGCGTCGGCGGCGTTCGGGCTGTGCGCGCCCATGCAGTAAATGATGTGGGTTGCTCTGAAGCTGCCGCGTGGCGTGTGCGCCGTCCAGTTTGCGCCGTCATATTCGGCGGAGGATAAGGGCGTGTCTTCGTGCAACGCAATCAGCGGATGATTCAGCAAGGCGCGGACGACGGCGGGCGGGTTCAGCCATACGCCCTGCGGCCAGTAGAGGCCGTCTGAAAAGACGTCTATGCCTGCGATTTGCGCCGCTTCGTCGGTGGACACGCTGCGGTAAAGGTGGGCATGATGTTGTTGCAAACCCAATGCCTGATTGCGTTTGCGTTCGGTTTCATCGAAATTGAGATGTAACACGCCGTCGCCGCCCCACGCGTCGGAATCGGGCAACAGGTCTTGCAGTAGGCGGCGGGTATAGCCGTAGCCGGCCAGCAGCAGTTCGGTCTGCTCGGTGTCGTGCGGCGAGATTTTGGCGTAGAGCAGCCCTTGGCGGTTGCCGCTGCCGCCTTGCGCCGCTTTGCCCGCTTCCAAAACGGTAACGCGCACGCCGTGTTCCGCCAGTTTGCGCGCGGTCGCAGCGCCGGCAATGCCCGCGCCGATAACCAGCGCGTGTTCGGGCGGGGTGGTAGATTGGGGTCGTCTGAACCAAGGCTTGACGGGCTTGGGCGCGGCTTGAGGTATGGTTTCGGTCTGCCATTCGATACGGTCGAAATGTTCGTACAGGCTGTCGGCGCGGTGTGACGGGACAAGCCAGATATGCACATCAGGCAACAGGTTTTCCAAAAAGTTGACACTGTCGAACTGAAGGCATTTTACGGCTTGGTCGAGGCGGGTTTTCAGACGACCTTCCAGCTCGGTCGGGACATCGGACAAAGGAAAATCGGGCATGCGGTTTTTGGTCAGGCAGGCAACCAGATGCAGAGGCGCGGGATGAGTTTCAATCACGCGGGCAAGTTCGGCGGGGGCGGGCGGGGTGTTCCAAGCGAGGATGGGCATGGCGGGGTCGTCTGAAAAAGTGGGGAAACAGATAAAGGTATCTCAGTAATTTTTATAGTGGATTAACTTTAAATCAGGACAAGGCGACGAAGCCGCAGACAGTACAGATAGTACGGCAAGGCGAGGCAACGCCGTACTGGTTTAAAGTTAATCCACTATATCGTCTTTTATCATCAATTTTTAGTGTAAATGATTGATGAATTTTGTTATTCCAGCCTGCGCGGGAATGACGGGATATGCGTATTTAGGATTTGAACGGATGGTTATTAAAGGTCGTCTGAAAACTGGGGAATCGGGTTTCAGACGACCTTTTGCGTTTATACGAGCTGTTCGCCCCAGTGCAGCTTTTGGCGCAGGGTTCGGAAGTATTGGTAGTCGGTGGGATGGAGGATGCGCAGGGGGTTGTGGTAGCGGCGGATGATGATGCGGTCGAGATTTTGTACGTCGATGAAGGATTGTCCGTCGAAATGGACGCGGGCGTCGCCGCTTTGGGTAACGAGGATTTCTATTTCGGAAGTATCGGGAATGGCGATGGGGCGGTTGGTCATGGATTGGGGGCAGATGGGCACGAGGGTGAAGGCGTGCAAGCCTGCCTGCATGATGGGGCCGCCGGCGGCAAGGGAGTAGGCGGTGGAGCCGGTGGGGGTGGAGACGATGAGGCCGTCGGAACGCTGGGTATAGACGAATTCTTGGTTGATGAAGACTTCGAACTCTATCATTTGTCCGGCACCGCCGCGCGAGAGAACGGCGTCGTTGAGGGCGAGGGCGCGGTGGAAGGTTTGTCCGTCGCGGACGAGGGCGGCTTCGATGAGGATGCGCTCTTCGGGCAGGTATTTGCCTTCGAGGACGGGCAGCAGCTCTTCGGTCATGTTTTCGCGGGGGATTTGGGTGAGGAAGCCTAAATGCCCTTGGTTGATGCCGATAACGGGTACGGCGCGGGGGGCGATTTCGCGGGCGACGGAGAGGAAGGTGCCGTCGCCGCCGAGGACGATGACGAGGTCGCAGTGTTTGCCCAAGTCGGATTTGCTGACGATGTGGCAGCCGACGGTATCTTGAACATAGATGCAGCGTTCTTCTATGCCGATTTCGTCCAGATAGACGGTGAGGCCGTGTCCCTGCAGGAAGTGGATGAGGGTGTGGGCGGTGTTTTGGATTTCGGGGGTATTGGGGCGGGTTACGATACCGATGTTGTGAAACGGGCTGTTCATAGGCATGGGGTCGTCTGAAAATTAGTCTATCCAGATGTCGCGTTCGAGCCGGTCGAGGCGTTCGTTGAGGCGGGCGACGTCGTCGCGCAGTTTGTCCACTTCTTCCATCCAGACGGACAGGGTGGCGGCGTCGATAACGGGGGATTCGGGTTCGCGGGAAAAGTCGCTGATTTGCTCGGCTATGCTTTGTCCGATTTTTTTGACGGTTTGCCCGATGTTGGCGGCGCGTTCGCTGATGCTGCCTGCGAGTGAGTCGCCGAAGATGCGGGCAAGGTCGTCTGAAGCGTAGTAGCGCAGGCTGCCGAGTATGGGCAGGACGGTCATGCCGAGCATGAGGTCGCCTTCGAGGCTGATGTCGCCGACGCCGGGTTCTTGTCCGGTCAGGATTTTGCGGATGGCGCTTTGGTGGAAGGTGATGAGGGTGTCGGCGGGTTGGTCGGCGGTTTCGAGGAAGCCGTCGTGATTGATGCGTCCGGTCAGTCCGAATCCGGCGAGGTTGAGGCTCAGGGTTTTGCCTGACAGGCGGGACAGGTCTTGTTGATGTTCCGGATTTTGCTGTATCAGGTGGTTGATAACGGGAAATAGGGCGGACATAGGGTGTTCTCGATACTTTCGGGCTTGGGGTTGTATAGTGGGTGAACTTGATTTGTGCGGCGATGTTTCGCCTTATCCTGATTTTGTCGACTCACTACGTTAAGTAAGACTGTGTTTTTTGGTTTTGGTTTTGCCGCTGCCGAAAGGTCGTCTGAAACGGTTGCGGAGCGCCAATTTTACAGGCTTAATCCGTCGGCGGAAACGGTATTTACAATTTTGCCGCCGCCGGTGCCGTCGGGCGCGAAATCGGGCGGTGGGAGACCGAGTTTGGCGGCTTCGGCGGTGTAGAAATCGCGGCGGGTCGGGTGGCGCGGTTCGACGATGTTGCGGATGCGTTTGCCGTTTGGATGGAGGGTCGTCTGAAACAGGGTTTCGACGGCGATGTCGCGGTGGACGATATTGACGGGCTGGTTGCCGCCCCGAATGTTTTGCTTTTGAACGAGGCGGCTGACGGGATGGCGTTCGGTGCAATAAAGCCCGCCCAGCCGCAGGATGTCGATATTCGGCACGCCGCTGTCGAGCAGGTATTGCTCGGCGGCGACGATTTGGCGGGCGGACTCGGTTTGCGGATCGGGTGCGGAAGTTTCGTCACATTCCCGCGCTTTATCGCCGTAAACGCTGGTGCTGCTGGTGAAAATCAGATGCTGCACATTGCACGCTCGGGCAAGTTCTGCCCATTGTTTGACGGTATCGGCGTAATGCGTCAGCGAGGATGGAGGCAAAAGGCAGAACCAAACGGGTTTGTCGGCGTGGTGCTGCCAAAAGCTTGTATCGCGGGCAAGGTTCGTGCTTTGAAACACGCTGTCTTGATTGAGGTCGAGGGTGTCGAGGTGTATGGGCAGATTAATATCGTCCGAAGTCAGGCTGCGCTTGACGGCGGCGACGCGGCTGCCGTTTTCGTAAAGTTTCTGCGCCAAAGGACGGCCGAGGTAGCCTAGGCCTAAGATAGATGCGTCGGGGGAAGTATTCATGCTGTTGATGGTTCAGATGTAGTCTTTTACGTTCGGGCTTCTGCCGAACACGGCTTCGTGCGATTGGCGGATACAGAGCCGGTTGAACATGACGCGTTGGGTTTGGTCGCCGTCGATAATCTTCACTTTGCCTTGCAGTTTCGGCGCGTCATGATGGAAAGTATTTTTAAAATCGTGCCAGCGTGCGGCTTGCAGGTGGACGACGGCAAACATATCGTGGGAAATATTGACGCCGATGCTGATGAGTTCGGACGATGCCTGAAGGCAGAAACCGCTGTCGCCGAAGAGGCACAGCCCTGTATCGTCGGGATAGCGGAACAGCTCGATTTTCACGGCTTGAGGTTCGGCAAAAACGGCGCAGAACAACCGCTCAAACAGCGACGGTTGTGAAACGCCTTCGCTCAACATGCCATACAGCCCTGAGAGCCAGTTGACATAGCCGAGAAAGGAAAAATGGAAATCCTGCATGATGGATTCGATGCGTTTCGGGTCGCGGCGGCTGATGAGGCTGACGAACTCGAATCCCGCTTCGGGGAGCCGTGAACGCAGGACTTGAAGCAGGCGGTAGGCAAACGGGTTTTGATGGTTGCGGGGATTGCGCAAAATGCCGAGGAATTTGAGCCGCAGCACGCGCCACAGCGCATCGGGGACTTTGACTGAATCGGTCTGATTCAAACACGTTCTGCTCGTTTTAGCGAAACTCGCTTCGCTCGTTTTCAGACGACATCCGGGCAGCGTGCGCAGGTGTTCGCAGGCATCTTCGTAGCCGCTTTCGTGGCGGTTAAACCAGCTTTCGAGGTTGTATTGGTTGCCGGTGTTTTCAACGAAAGTCAGCGTGTAGAGGTTTTTTGCCGCCAGATTGCCGATGATGTTGACGCTTGCCACTTCGGGCGGGGCGGCCGGTTTGGCGGCGTGTTTGCGTTTTTTCCTTTCATCATGCGGCTGATGGGGATGAGTGCCAAACAAGGATAGGGGTAGCCGGTAAACATTTTGGTTTTGCGGACTGACTTGGGGATTGTGCGCATGCTGCCGTTGTTCAGTTTGGGCGATATAGTGGTGTTCCTTGGTCGGATTCGCCGTCAAAAGCGCATAGGGCTTACTGCTGCCTTCGGGGAGCGGCTGGTCGCCTAGGATGAAAACTTGTCGGGTCATGGCTTGGGAAAGGTCGTCTGAATGTGCCGATTATAGTTTATCGGGGCAAAGATGTTCAAAATCCCTGCAATAGAGTGGAACGCAGGTTTTATGGCCGATTGAAATAAAAGGGCTGTCATTCCCGTCTGTGTTTATACAGCGACGGGATAAGGGATCAATTGCTTTGGTTTGAATTGGCTGGATTGAGTTTTCAGACGACCTAAAACCGGTTTTTCAATTCCCGCAGCGCCGCGAACACTTCCAAACCGTTGTTCAATCGCTTCCCTGCCAATTCCTCAACCCGTTCGCGGACTTGGGGCAAATCGACCCGTAAAAACGGATTGATTTTGCGTTCATGCGCAAGGGTTACGGGCAGGGTCGGCGTATGTTCCGCCGCGCGTAAAGCCGCTTGAATATCGGGATTCTCCGGTTCGATAAATTCGGCGAAACGCAGGTTGGCGGCGGTGTATTCATGCGCAGGATAAAATAGCGTGTCTTTGGGCAACTGATTGAATCTTTGGAAACTGTCGTACAACTCTTCTATCGTTCCCGTAAACACCCTGCCGCAGCCGGCAGAGAATAATGTGTCGCCGCAGAAAACGTGTAAACCTTCGGCGTTTTCCAAAAGATAGCTGACGTGGCGGTCGGTATGGCCGGGCGTCGCCCACACGGTAACCAGCCCGTCGCCGAAGGGAAACTGCGTACCCGCCGTAACCGTATGCGTTGCCAAGTCAATATCCGCCTCGCCGTACACGGGCGATTCCATAAAACCGTTTTTAAGGGATTGAACTCCGCCGATATGGTCGTGATGCAGATGGGTAATCCACGTTTGCGCCAGCATCAGGCGGTTGCGGACGAGGAATACCAAAACCGGCGTGGCATCGGACGGATCGATGCAGGCGGCGTGATTGCCGTCTTGAATCATCCAGATGTAGTTGTCGTTCAGGGCTTTGACAGGGGTGATGTTCATAATGTGGTTTCCTCACTTGGAAATAGCGGATTTTAGCTGATGATGAAAAGGTCGTCTGAAAATCTTGAACAAGTTTTTCAGACGACCTTTTTTATGAACGGATAAAAATAGCGGCAGAGGGTTCGGATTATTTTTGATCTATGTGTTCATATCCGGGGCAATCTGCATTGCTTGCCCAAAAGATACCGTCGCTGTCGAGATAGACGGAGCAGGCCTCTTTGCTTTTGTATCCGTCATTCGGCTTGGCTTCGAGCAGGAAGCCCGAGGCGGACGGATTCTCTTTCCCTTTTTGGGTGTTTTGATAGTTGAAAAACTGGATGGTGAAGTATTCGTTTTGAACCAGGTCTGTTGCCGGGAACTTCTCAAACGTACGGTTTTGCGCGTAGAAGCGTTCGAGATTATGGGCATTGATCATGAGCTCGGAACGGACGTTCTCCAAACGGCTTTTACGGATAAAGCGTTCGTAGGACGGATAGGCAAGGGTGGCAAGGATGGCGAGGATGACGATGACGATGAGCAGCTCGACAAGCGTGAAGCCTTTTTGTAATGTGTTTTTCATGATATGTCGTAATTTTTATTGTATGGGCGGGAATTCAGACTGTAATTATAGTTCTTTTCTCCCATTTTGAATGTTTGGATAAATTTCAGGATTGGGAAAATATGTAAATGCGTTGCAATATCTTGGAAATGGTTTTTTATAAAATGATTATAAAACAATTTATTATGATTTTATTTGATTTGCCGTTGACTTGGCTGGAGTAAAGGCTTGCAGTAAAATCTGCCCGTTTTCAGCGTTTTCGGCGCGTTTTCGGCGGATAAGTGTTGGGATTATGCGACATGAGTCGGATGCCGGATTGAACAGATGAAATGGATGAATCAGAAAGTCAGTTATGGCAAAAATCATTAATAAATGGACGGTTGGAATAACGGTTGCTGCGGTGCTTGGGTTTGCTGCGTGGTCTTATTTCCAGCCCGAACCTCAAACTTCTTACATCACGGAAACGGTCAAACGCGGCGACATCAGCCAGACGGTATCCGCTACGGGCGAGATTTCGCCGTCGAATCTGGTGTCGGTGGGCGCGCAGGCTTCGGGGCAGATTAAGAAGCTGTACGTCAAGCTCGGACAGCAGGTTAAAAAGGGCGATTTGATTGCGGAAATCAATTCGACCACTCAGGTGAACACGCTGAATACGGAAAAATCCAAGCTGGAAACGTATCAGGCGAAGTTGGTTTCTGCCGAAATTGCGCTGAACAGCGCGGAGAAGAAATACAAGCGCGAGGCGGCTTTGTGGAAGGAAAACGCGACGTCCAAAGAGGATTTGGAAAGCGCGAAGGATGCGCTGGCCGCGGCTAAGGCAAACGTTGCCGAGCTGAAGGCTTCCATCAAGCAAACCAAAATTTCCATTAATACCGCCGAATCGGAATTGGGCTATACCCGCATTACCGCGACGATGGACGGTACGGTGGTGGCGATTCCGGTGGAAGAAGGACAGACGGTGAACGCGGTACAGTCCACGCCGACGATTATCCAGTTGGCGAATCTGGATACGATGTTGAACAAAATGCAGATTGCCGAAGGCGATATTACCAAGGTCAAAGCGGGGCAGGATATTTCGTTTACGATTCTGTCCGAACCGGATACGCCGATTAAGGCGAAGCTTGACAGCGTCGACCCGGGCTTGACCACGATGTCGCTGGGCAGCTACACCACCAGCACGGACACGACTTCCAATGCGATTTACTACTACGCCCGCGCTTTGGTGCCTAACCCCGACGGCAAACTTTCCATCGGTATGACCACGCAGAATACGATTGAAATCAACAGCGTGAAAAACGTTTTGCTCGTGCCGACGCTGACGATTAAAAAACACGACGGCAAATCGTTTGTCAGCGTTTTGGGCGCGGACGGTAAAGCTTCGGAACGCGAGATTACGGTCGGTCTGAAAGACAGTATGAATACCGAAGTGAAAAGCGGTTTGAAAGAAGGTGACAAGGTAGTGATGTCGGAAATGAGCGCGGCGGAGCAGGCTGAAGCGGCACAACGCGCCATGCAGGGCGGTCCGCCGAGATAAATAGGCAATAGGTCGTCTGAAAGTTTTGTTTGTTAGCAAAACTCCCCTTTCAGACGACCTTTCCACTCCATACATCATTATCGGTCGGAAACACTTATGAGCTTAATCGAATGTAAAAACATCAACCGCTACTTCGGCAGCGGCGCGAACCGCGTTCATGTTTTGAAAGATGTCAGCCTGTCGATAGAGAAGGGCGATTTCGTCGCCATCATCGGGCAGTCCGGTTCGGGCAAATCCACGCTGATGAACATCCTCGGCTGCTTGGATAGCGCGACTTCGGGTTCGTATCAAATCGACGGCATCGAAACCGCCAAAATGGAGCCGGACGAGCTGGCGGCATTGCGGCGCGAACGCTTCGGCTTTATTTTCCAACGCTACAACTTGTTAGGCTCGCTGACGGCGCGGGATAACGTCGCCCTGCCTGCCGTGTATATGGGCATGGGCGGCAAAGAGCGTTCTAATCGTGCGGAAAAATTGTTGCATGATTTGGGTTTGGAAGGTAAAGAAGGCAACAGACCCAGCGAACTTTCCGGCGGTCAGCAGCAGCGCGTCTCCATCGCCCGCGCCCTGATGAACGGCGGCGAAATCATCTTCGCTGACGAACCGACCGGCGCGCTCGATACCGCCAGCGGCAAAAACGTCATCGAAATCATCCAAAAGCTGCATAAAGAAGGGCATACCGTGATTATGGTGACGCACGATCCCGGTATCGCCGCCATCGCCAACCGCATCATCGAAATCCGCGACGGCGAAATCATCTCCGACAGTTCAAAAAATCCCGAAATCCCTGAAAGCAAAATCGAACGCATCAAAGAAAAATCTTCGTGGCTGTTTTATTACGACCAATTCGTTGAAGCCTTCAAAATGTCGGTGCAGGCGATTATGGCGCACAAAATGCGTTCGCTCCTGACCATGCTCGGCATCATCATCGGCATTGCCTCGGTCGTGTCCGTCGTCGCTTTGGGCAACGGTTCTGAGAAGAAAATCCTCTCCGACATCAGCGCGATGGGGACGAACACCATCAGCATCTTCCCCGGACGCGGTTTCGGCGACAGGCGCAGCGGCAGGATTAAAACCCTCACCATTGACGACGCTAAAGTCATCGCCAAGCAAAGCTACGTCGCTTCCGCCACGCCGCAGACGACCTCCGGCGGCACGCTGACCTACCGCAACACCGACCTGACCGCCTCGCTGTACGGCGTGGGCGAACAATATTTCGACGTGCGCGGGCTGAAGCTGGAATCAGGTCGCCTGTTTGACGAGGGCGATGTGAAAGAAGACGCGCAAGTCGTCGTGATTGACCAAAACACCAAAGAAAAACTCTTCGGCACGGATGTCGATCCGTTGGGCAAGACCGTACTCTTCAACAAACGCCCGCTGACCGTCATCGGTGTGATGCAAAAAGAAGAAAACTCTTTTGGCAATTCCGATGTATTGATGCTTTGGTCGCCCTATACGACCGTGATGCACCAAATTACCGGCGAGAGCCACACCAACTCGATTACCGTCAAAATCAAAGACGACGCCAACACCCAAGTCGCCGAAAAAGGACTGACCGAGCTGCTCAAAACGCGGCACGGTACGGAAGACTTTTTCATGAACAACAGCGACAGCATCAAGCAAATGGTTGAAACCACTACCGGCACGATGAAACTGCTGATTTCCTCCATCGCCCTGATTTCATTGGTGGTCGGCGGTATCGGCGTGATGAACATCATGCTGGTGTCCGTAACCGAGCGCACCAAAGAAATCGGCGTGCGTATGGCGATCGGCGCGCGGCGCAACAACATCCTGCAACAATTCCTGATCGAAGCGGTCTTAATCTGTATCATCGGCGGCTTGGTCGGAGTAGGGCTGTCCACGCTCATCAGCCTTGTGTTCAACCATTTCGTCACCGAATTTCCGATGGAAATTTCCATCGGCTCCGTCATCGGCGCGGTTGTCTGCTCGACAGCTATCGGCGTGGCGTTCGGTTTTATGCCCGCCAACAAAGCCTCCAAACTCAACCCGATTGACGCCTTGTCTAAGGATTAAAGTTTCAGACGACCTCCAAACCCCAAAGGTCGTCTGAAAATCCCGTTTGGATATTGTCATCACAATGAATATATAGTGGATTAACAAAAATCAGGACAAGGCGACGAAGCCATAGACAGTACAGATAGTACGGAACCGATTCACTTGGTGCTTCAGCACCTTAGAGAATCGTTCTCTTTGAGCTAAAGCGAGGCAACGCCGTACTGGTTTAAAGTTAATCCACTATACACACACCGAGGAAAACCTAATGATTACCCTACATGTATTGGCACAGTCCCGCGCCCTGCGCATCGTCTGGCTGCTCGAACTCATCGGCGCACCGTATCAAATCAAAACCTACGCGCGTCATCTCGAAACCCTGCTTGCGCCCGACGAACTCAAAGCCGTACACCCGCTGGGCAAGTCCCCCGTCATCGACGACGACGGATTCATACTCAACGAAAGCGGCGCGATTACCGACTACCTGATTCAAACCTACGGCGGCGGACGCTTCATGCCCGAACGCGGCAGCCAAGATTACTGGCATTACCAACGCTGGCTGCACTATGCCGAAGGTTCGCTGATGCCCTTGCTTTTGCTCGGGCTGGTGTTCCGCAAAATAGAAAACGCCCCCATACCGTTTTTCATTAAACCCGTCGCACGCAAAATCAGCGGCAACGTCAAAAACGGCTTTATCGAGCCGCAAGCCGCCCTGCATCTAGCCTATGTCGAAAACGAATTAAACGGCAAAGACTGGCTGGTCAGTAACCAACTCAGCGGCGCCGACATCATGATGAGTTACCCGCTGCAAGCCGCCGCCGACCGCTTCGGATTGGCGGACTATCCCAACATCCGCGCCTATTTGCAGCGCATCGAAAACGACCCCGCCTATCAAACGGCGGTAGAGAAAGCAGGCGGCCCGCTGCTGCGTTTGGATAAATAAGGTCGTCTGAAAACAGCAAAAGTCGGGTCTGGCTGCCCGACGAGATACCGAATACACAGTTCACACAATACATTGCGAAAACAGACCGAAGATCGTCCGAACCCACAACATATAGTGGATTAACTAAATCAGGACAAGGCGAAGAAGCCATGGACAGTACAGATAGTACGGAACCGATTCACTTGGTGCTTCAGCACCTTAGAGAATCGTTCTCTTTGAGCTAAGGCGAGGCAGCGCCGTACTGGTTTAAATTTAATCCACTATACATCCGCTTTCAGGTTTTCAGACGACCTCCAAACCAAAGGCTAAAACATGAACCCCGACAAAGTACGACGAAGCAAGCTGAACACGCTGACCGACCTGCCCAATGTCGGCAAAGCCGTGGCGGAGGATTTGGCTTTGCTCGGCATCACGCAGCCGCAGGATTTGGCGGGGCAGGACGCTTACGAAATGTACGACCGCCTGTGCAGCCTGACCGCAACCCGACACGATCCCTGCATGATCGACATTTTTCTGTCGCTGGTCGATTTTATGCAGGGGAACGAACCGAAGCCGTGGTGGCATTTCACGGAACAGCGAAAAGCGTTTTTAGCCGATAAATAAACGCAGCCAATGAGATTGTTCAGACGACCTCGCTACTTTTCAGGTCGTCTGAAACCTTAACCCGAAAGATACGATATGCAGAAAAAACCTTTTTTTCAGAAGGCATTATCCCTGTCGCTCGCCCTTGCCTTAAGCGCGTGCGCCGTCCACAGCGCCGACCAAAACCTCACACTAGAATCGACAGGGCAGGTGATGAGCGCGGCGGAGGCCGCCGAACGCTACGATGTGAACGGCAACTGGTGGGAAATCTACCAAAGCCCGCAGCTCAACGCCCTGATGGCGCAGGCTTTGGAAAACAATATCGATTTGAAACAGGCTGCCATCAGCGTCAATAAAGCCCTGTATCAGGCGAATATTTTGGGGGCGGATTTGGTGCCGTCGTTCAGTGGCTCGGTGGGCGCGTCCACATCCAAAAATCTGAAAACCGGCAGCCACGGCAACACCTTCAGCAGCCAGCTCGGCTTGAGCTACGAATTGGATTTGTGGCGCAAACTCAGTGCCACCGCCGACGCGCAAGTGTGGGAATACCAAGCCACGCGGCAGGATATGGCGAACACGCGCCTGACTTTGATTAACAATGTCGCCGACGCCTATTTCAACATCGCCTATCTCAACGAAGCCATTGAATTGGCGCAAAAATCCCTCAAGCAATATCAGGAAATCAACCGCATTGCCGAAGCCAAGTTCCGCTACGGCAGAGCCGATTCCAGCCAGCCGACGCAGGCGAAACAATCACTCTTGAGCGCGCAAAACAACCTGATTTCCCTGAAAAACAGCCTCGACACGCAAAAACAGGTGTTACGCAACCTGCTCAACCTCAAACCGAACGAAGCCATCGCCGCCGCCCCCGCGCAATACCGCCTGCCGTCCGTCAAAGGCGTGAACCTCGACGTACCGATTACCGTGTTGGCGAACCGCCCCGACCTGCGCGCCGCCGAATACCGCCTGCAATCCTCGCTCCAATCCGTCGAAGCGCAAAAACGCAGTTGGTATCCCTCGATTACCTTGGGCGCAAGCTTGAGCACGTCGTCTGAAAAAGCCAAAAGCACGTTTAATATCCCGCTCTTGGGCGGCTCCGCCACCATCAACCTGCCGTTCCTCAACTGGCAGACCATGAAGTGGAAAGACAAAACCACCCAAGCCAATTTCGACAGCGCCAAACTCGACTTTGAAAAAGCTCTGACTACCGCGCTGAACGAAGTCAACACCAACTACCTCGCCTACCAAAACGCCCAAGCCGCGCTTAACAACCAAGAGCAGCGTTACGCCTTGGACAAGAAAAACAGCCGCTACTACCAAGTGCGCTACCAACACGGCAAAAACGAGCTGAAATACTGGCTGGAAGCGTTGAGTACAGAATACGGCTCCGCCCAAAACGTATTGAACCAGCGGTACGAAACGCTGAAATACGAAAACATGGTGTATAAAGCGATGGCGGGACGTTATACGCCGAAGTAGGAATGAGCAATTTAAAAATGCCTCCTGAAAAATCAGACGGCATTTTTAATTTTGTTAATCAAATTAATCGAAGATGATGTAGCCGGTTCTTTATTTAACTGACCTGATGTACAAGAAATACCTACCTTAAAACCCTGACAAATGGCTAAGTAAGGCGGATTTAAGTATTGGTTCTTTCTGATTGTTCTACACGCCACAAAGAACAGCAGTCTCAGTGCTTTTAGTCAGTGTTTTCTTTTTGCCGTCTATACGGTATTTCAGGCGGAAAACTTTCCCGCCTGCTGGGGTAACTTCAAGATATAAGCCGCCGCCGTCAAACATCTTGGTCTTTTTCCCTGTTTCGGCGGGCTTGGCGTTTTTGATTTGTCGGTCATTCAGCGGCATAGTGGGGGTATTTTCAGATACCCCGAATCATCCCCCCTGATTTTGGTTGATTCAATTAGATTAAATTAGACGGCGTTATGTAGCCCAAAAGAAAACAATGGAATATAAAGAAGTCTGAAACCCTTGCATTTACAAGGATTGGTTAATGGCATTAGACGGGATTAAACGAAAAAAAACGCTTAGAATTTCTAAGCGTTTTTGTATGTTGGGCGACGGAGAGTCTTGAATTGAATAGATAATATATTGTTTTTATTTAATTAAATTTTTAATAGATTGCAAAATACCGTAAAAAATACCGTAAATTTGTCAAAGTCAAAATTTTTCAGGGGTGTTTTGTGGTATTTCTGCCAAGCTGTGAAATATGGTCGGATTGTAACACCAGCAATCACGCGCCGTCTTGTGGGCTGGTGTTTGCCCTATTCTTCCAGCCGTCCGATATTGCCTTTCGGGTGGCTTTTGTTTGTATCGACTCTGTCGGTCATGCGCCCACACAAAAAAGCGTATATACACAAAAAAACGCAAAAATCGTTTGTTACCTTGTTACCAATGGCTGAAAGCCTTACCAGTCATGGATTTCGTGGTAGCAAAACACATATCTTTACCTTGTTACCGTTTGTTACCGCCCCTGTTTTTTAAGAGTAACCATCTGAATATAAAGGGGTAACAAAAGGTAACAAATCGGTAACAAGTAAATTTATGTTCATTTGTTACCGTTTTTTCTTTATTTTTATATTGATATTCATATAGTTATAAATGTTAAGTTTTGTGGTAACAAAGGTAACAAGTGATTTTGTTTCGCGCATAGGGTTTTATTTACGCGCGCGTATTGGTCTTGAAATTATTTATCCCTCGTCTATCTTTGTCGGTCATAGCGGAAACAGGGCGTAATTGCGCTATAAGCGCGTTTTGCCGTTTGGGTATGGATTGGTATTAGGTAGGGGCTGAATAGCCCTAATTCGAGAAAATTAGGGGCTTGCCATCGGTTTTATGGCGGATTGAATGGGTTGTCTGAAGTAATGGGCGCAAAAAAGCCCGCCTGTATCGATCATGGCGGGCTTGGTGGGCGTTTTAAATTAACCCCATGCAAACGGTCAGTCGTCCAGTTCCATATCGGGGGTCAGCACATAAAACCAGCCGCTACCTTTGCGCTGGTGTTGGTAGCCTTTGTTTTTATGGTTGTATTTCAGCAATCCCACATCTAACAACACGCGGCATACTTTCTGTTCATCGAAACTTTGGGCGATTTCATCGGCAAAGACGCGGCGGATTACCCACAATTCCAATTTCTCCCCCTCCTGTTTCCGATAGCCTGCATGGTCTTTATTGGTGCTTTTATCGCTCCAATCCGTAAACCTCATACCTAACGCGTATAGGTCGATAAAGTCCTCTGCCTGCTCAATGATTCGGCGGTCTTCGTGTTTCCCCGCCCCGTTGGTTTCCAGCCATTCATCAAAGCATTTTTTCACGCCTGCCATGCCTACGCCTGCGGCTAAGCCGGTAACTGGGGCGGCAAGCTCCAAAGCGGCGGCGGCAAGGGCAAAGCGTTTTGCCACTCTTCGCGCCTGCCCTGACAATTCGGGGACGGTCTCCATAAATGCGGTCATGCGCTCGTTTGCCTGCTGTTTGGCTTGTTCTAGGTCGTCTGAAAGCCGTCGGATGAAAGCCCTGCCTGCTGCCCCGTGATATTGTTCGGCGGATTGGGCGATATGTTCGCTCAATAATGCGCCGCTCTCGAAGCCGTGCAAGGTATCGTAAATACCGTATCGGGCGGCGGCTCTGATACTGGGCAGACGGGCGGCTTGCCCGGCGTTCCAATCGCCTTTGTGGTGTTTCAGGATGGAATCGGGGGTCTTTTCGCCTGTCGAGAACATCATCACTTTCCAGCGGCTCAAGGCGCGGTTGCCGCCCTGTTTTGCGCCCTGTACTTTGTTGATTCCGTTCATGACGCTGTAAACGGTGTCGCCGATAACGTGCGGGCTTGCCTGCCCGATTTCGTCCAACACCAGCAAGCCGTCATTGCGCGCGGCGGCGGTATTGGAAAAGCCTATTTTTGTGCCGCTCCAAGACAACAGGCTGCCCGATGGTCTGCCCCATACGCTCAAGGCTGCTTTGGCGGCGGTGGTCTTGCCGTCAGATGAATCGCCCGTCAGATGGAAACCGCCCGATTCTTCGCTCAACAGGGACAGCAAGGGGGCGGCAAAGGACGCGCCCAATGCCAGGCAAAGGCGGCTGTTTCCCGCTGCGTATCGGGCGATATTTTGCTGCCAGTCGCCAAGCTCTCCGTTTGGTCGGTATGCCGCCGCTTGGCTGGTGTCGCCGTTGTAGATGACGGCGGGGGTTTTGCCGTCTGCCGTGATGGTTTCGCCGCTGGGCATGATGTAGGTGTCGCCGTGCCAGCCCGCGCGGTCGGTAATGGTAAAGGCGGTACGGCTGCCCTGTGTCTGCAAATAATCTGCTAGTCTTTCCCTTTTTGCCCGCCCGCTCATGACGGTTAAGCCGTAACCCTGCAAACGCTGCCAGCCCTGAACCGTGCCGATTTCCGCTTGTGGGATGGCGGCAGTCTTGGTTTGGCGTGTGATTTTGTCCTGCCAGCGGATAACGCGGTAATACGCGCCGTCGTTGTCCTGCCCCGTGCCGATGATGTCGATAGGATCGGAAAGCAATAGCGGCTCTGCTTCAACGGCTTCACCGTCTTTGCCTGTCCTGACGTTTATCCACCATACGCCCCGATGGTCGGTATCGAAGCGGGGGCGCGGGCGGTATGGTTCGATGTCGTCGATGTTGTAGTCTTCAATGGTTTTAGCGTCTATAATTGCGTTTGTTTTCATGGTGTATCACCTCTGTTTTGTTGGATAGGGTCGTCTGATTGGGCTTCAGACGACCTTTTTGCTTCTTTCAGTTCGTCCAATGCGTCATAGCCCAGTGTGTCGCTCTGCCATATGCGCGCCTTGATGCCCTGCTTGATGGCTCGGACTGCCAAATCATGCGCGGCTTTGAAACCTACGGGGCGCGGCGTGTCGTTATCGGCAATAATCACGATTTCCTTTAGGTCGTCTGAAAGTCGGTATTTCGCCATGCTGTTTGCGCTCAAAGCGGCGGATAAGCCCCAGTCATGGGCTTGGAACAGTTCGCGGGCGGCAAGGGCGGTTTCTATCCCCTCTGCGATAACAAGTCGTCCGTTTTCAGGGATGGGGAACAAGTGAACCGCCATGCCTGAAATGCTGCCCTGTTTGCGGCTTTGCATTTTCTTGGCGGGCAGGGCTTCGCCCGTTTCGGGGTGTTTGGTTGCCAGCTTTTGATAATGCGGGGCGTGTTGTCCGTCCTCTCCGTATGGCGTGTCATAGGTCGTCTGAAAATAGGTCATGTGCAAGCCTTGAAGCTCTCCGTCCGTATCGCGGATGGCGCAAACCATACAGGGGAAACGACCGATAAAAAGCGGCGCATTTTCGCCCCTAGTCCAATAATCCGCCCCTTTCAAAAAACGGATGTTTTCAGGTAATTGCGCCATGTCCAAACCGCGTGATTTCAAATACTGCACGGCAGGGGAATCGGCGGTTATCGGCTCTGCCCCGTTCCACAATGCGGCAAATTTGCCGATATGGTCTTTTTCGGGGCGTGGCTGCGTCTGCGGGCGCGTGGGCGGTATGGGTAAGGGGTTTGCCCCGCCCATGTTCAAAACGCCCGCTACGGCGCGCAATGCTTCGTCAAAACCGCAATTCAGATAGTGCATTACCAAGCCGAAACCGTCGCCCGCGCCATTGTTGTAATGGCTGCAAATGAATGTGCCGTTACCGTCCTTGTCGTCATACCGGAAACGGTCTTTACCGCCACACGCAGGGCAAGGCTGGTGTTTGTTTTTCAGGTATCGCGGGTCTATGCCGATGGCGGCGTGGATTTCCTGCCAGCGGTATTGCGCGGCGGCTTTGATGTCTTGATAGGTCGGTTTCATTGTTCTGCCTCCCCATATCTGCCCATCGCTTCACGCGCTATGGCTGCTACGGTATTAATCGCGGCTTTTCGGCTTGCTCCGTCGTTCACAATCAGCAAGACGGCGGTCAAAACGTCCACCGCTGCGATTGCCTTCTCTTTGCTGTTTAGCTGGTTTGCCAGCTTCTCCGTGATGGTCTTCATTGCCGCGTCTCCCCTGTTACAGGTTCTAAAACCACCCCCGCCGTCGGGTCGGTCTCCCATATGGTCGGTGTTGTCTGTATTGCCTGCTCCGTGTTTGCATGGGCAGGCTGGTTACAGGCTCGGACTACCAAAGCCAAAAGCAACACCCCAAACACCAGCAAAGCGCGGTTGAAATAGCGGCGGAAACAGTCGTTTTTGTCAGTCGGTTTCATGGTTTCATGTCCTCCATGCCCCAGCGCACCAAAAATATCAAATATCGAAAAATCAAATACTTATGAAAACACTAGGGCGAAGTTTGCCCTATACCGTCCAAAACGGGCGGCATAAAGGCGGGTGTTTTTCAGGGATTTAGTGGATTTGTTCGGCTGTCGTTACGCTGTAAGCTGCCCATGCTTTTAGGTCGTCTGAAAGCGAAGCAATAAACGACCGGCAGGCGGCAACGGCGGCGGCGTGTGATGGATAGATGCCCAAACGGCGGGCGGTACATGAATGAACGTCAATATCGGCTAAATACGCGGTCGGTTCGTGGACGACGGCGCAAAAGCCTTGTTTTACTTGAGATTGAATGTCTTGGATTTGGATAGAATTTAAAGATTGCATTTGAAATGCTCCTAACTGTTTGAGATTTGAGAAGCCCAAATAGGGGGCGGTGCTCTCTCCTGCAGTTAGTCAGGCGTGGACGTTACCGTTACCACACACCGCCATAACTCGTGATAGGTCGTCTGAAATGCTAACGTTTGATAACATTGCAAACGCCCGTAAAAGAATTTTGGCGATAAAAAATCAGCGTTACCCTGCTGATTTGGGCTAACTGTATTTGAGAGAGAACCTAAATTCTGATTCTCAAGGCTCGATTTGTCAAATGATTTTTGCATCAAGCGGCTAAAATTTTTTATCCACGATGATCATGGTTATTACATACCCGATGCGCTCTGTATCTTCTCCAACGGTTCCGATGATGTCTTCAAGCGTGATTTCACTGTACGGCTTATTGAAAAAAGACTTTATGACTTGCTGCACTTCATCGTCCGTTAACGGCGGAGTGTACTCTTCCTGTTTCGTGCTGATTTCCGCTTCTGCCTTGATTTCCGCCTTATCCACCAGCAAGCCCAGCATTTTTGCCTTGCCCATCGTTGCCGATACCGCCGCGCTGCTCTGTGGGGTAGGGGCTGACAGTGCGGCCGCCCGCGCCTGCTCCAATTCGCTCAACAGGTCGTCCACCGTTACCGCGTGTCGTTGCCGTGCCTCTGCCTTGAGGTCATCTACCATCGCGGAAATATCGGGGTCTTGAAGCAGCTTATAGGCTTCATTCGTTACCGTTTCGGGCTTCATGTTGTCAGCGTTGTAGGCTTGCCGATATGCTTCGCTTGCATTGCCCGTTTCCACATACAGACGGGCAAACTGTTCTTGTTTCGGGGTCATGTCCTTAATCCTTTTAGAACGCCGCCCAATAGCGATTTTTCAGCCTTTGGGCGGTTGTTTGAGTGTTGCTATTTCAAATTGTCCAAAGCCGCTTCTTTTTCTTTCTCCACGTCTTCCAAGATGTCGAAAATAGCGTTTTCTTCCCCGCCTGTGCCGTCCATCATGTTGAAGAAGCCGGGTAAACGTAGATCAATGATCCGATTTGGCAGGGATTGCCCATAGGACGGGCAATCAACCCGCAAACCGTTTTCAAGTAGATTCGCTCTCATCTCAGCGGAGGCTTTACCGATTCCTACCAATTTCGCGGCGGCTTTGATATAGGCGCGCGCGGCTTCTATATACTCGGGCAAGTGGGTTTCTTCTATGTCGATGATAAACATCTCATAACGGGAAACAGCCAGTAAATTGCGAAGCTCTGAAATGCGGTTCAGATGTTGAAGGCGTTCATTAAAAAGGCTTTCCAACAATTCTTTTTGCGCTTCCAGCATATCGGCGGCGCGGTCTGCTTCTTCGCGTTTGGCGGTAATCTCTGAATCAAGCCCTTTGGCTTCTTCGCTGTTTGTGGGTTTGCCCATTTTCAACAGGTTGGCAAATATGCCTTTGCGTCTGTTTCGTAGCCCCGCAAATTCATTGATAACCGCCTGCGCTTCTGTAACGCCAGCTTCTGCCGCTTCAATTTGGGCGGTCAGTTCGCTGCATTTGTCTTCTGCTTCTTTCAGTAACTTTTGACGGGTCTCAAAAGTTGTCTTTGTATATTCGATATTCATAGTTAAAGCTCCTGATTTAATTGATTAATACGAACCGCCCGCGTTTCACGGTTTCCCCGAATTGGTTTGTTACTTCTTCCATCACGGTAACGATGTCATGCCCCGCCCTGCGAAGCTCCATGATGCGCGTGTTGTAGCCTAATATGCCCATTTGGGTAAGCTCCCATGATGTAACGCTGCCCTGTTTCAATCGGGATAAAACGCGCTCTCTTTGACTTGGCATTTTTGCCTTGCCGTTGGTAAAATAATCGCTCATGCTTAATAATCCTTTCCGCCGTCTGAATGTCCTTTCAGGCGGCATTTGTTTTGCGCCTGATAAATCAAATCGCCTGCTCTTCGCGTTTGGCTGCCAATTTGCCGATATAGTCGTCAATCTCGCTCGCAAGCCAGCCCGTCGCATTTGCGGAAAGTTTGATAGGCTTAGGAAAATCAGGGCGGAAATGGCGGCTCTTAGGGTTTGCCCAATTCCAAATAGTCGCTCGTGAAACACCCATAACGCGGGCGGTATCGTTTACTCTTAATACAGTATTCATATGCTTTGCCTTTCTTTCAGTCGGATTAGATGACAGGCAAAAATATAGCCGCCCATGTGGGCGGCTGTTAAGGAAGTAGCGTGTTGATTTCATGAAACACCGTGTTGATTTCATGAAGTCAGCTTGTTGATTTCATATTTTTCTGAAACTGGTTTACCCAAGCTGTAACCGTTCTTTCTGTCGGAACATCGGGGGCTGGGATTTCATCGCTTTCAATTTTGCGGATAATAAGGCGGATTAATTTAGCTTTCCCCCCTTTTTCATTCAGCATTTCCTTTCTTTCTTCCAATAACTGATTTACGGCAGCTATCGTTCCTGCTTTCTCATAGGGGCTTTGCTTGGCTTTACCTGCTTTGGTAGCAAGCTCTTTTTTTGCTAGACTATAAGCCTGCTTTAACTTTTGTTCAGCATCTTCTAGTTTTCTATCCGTCCTCCTATTTTTTCGACGTTCTAGCTTATTTTGTTTAAGCAAGCGATTTGTTTTCAATTCAGTTCGAATATAACTCCGTTCCATCTCAATAGCTAAAATTTCTTTTAGCTCTTCTATTTCAGCCTTTAAAGACCGGTTCTCCGATTCTAAAAAATCTATTCTTTCTTTCAATAAATCTTCATTGCTAATTGTTGCGTTCATTTTCATTACCTTGTTTCAAACGACTGTTAACCAGTCTTGCCATCTTGGATCATCTGTAATGCTTGGCGGTACCGTTCCCGCAAAAAGTCGCTATACCATTGCATAAACCCTTTGCGCTCGTTTAGATAATCGGCGCGGTTATAGGCGGCGCGGATCTTGTTGTTTTCAATGTGGGCAAGCTGTCGCTCTATCGCGTCAGGGTTGAAGCCTTGTTCATTCAAAACGCTGCTGGCAAGGGAACGGAAACCATGCGGGGTTACTCTGCCTTTGTAGCCCATACGCTCAATGATACGACCTATTGTTGCGTCGCTGATAAAACCGTCCGTCTTGGTTCTGCTCGGAAACAGAAACGGCGTATTACCTGTGAGTTCTTTCAGTTCTGCCAAAAGTTCAAGCGTCCAGTCAGCCAGTGGGACGGCATGGGGCGGTTTCGGCGCGGTCTTTTCGTGCTTCATGCGCTGGGCGGGAACTGTCCATATTGCCACATCAAAGTCTATTTCATTCCATTGCCCGCCCCTTAGTTCCGTGCTTCGTAAAAAGGTCAGCATATTCAAAATCAGGGCTATTCTGTTTTGCGGCTCAATCTCTGCCAGTATCAG
Source organism: Neisseria sicca (assembly GCF_017753665.1). Taxonomy (NCBI): domain Bacteria; kingdom Pseudomonadati; phylum Pseudomonadota; class Betaproteobacteria; order Neisseriales; family Neisseriaceae; genus Neisseria; species Neisseria sicca. Next base: position 1,337,536 of record NZ_CP072524.1, on the reverse strand, counting down.
GCGGCGAAAAAACTCGGTCAGTTCTTCACGGGGCAGGGCGGGGCGATGGTCGGTCTGCTTGGCGGGGATGTATTTCCGCAATGAATAGGCGGGGTTGGTTTCCACAATTTCAAGCATGACAGCATAGTCAAATATTGCCCCTGTCCATTCCCTGATTTTTTCAGCGGTATTGTTCACGCCTCGCGCCATCACGCCATCGATAACCGCCTTAATATCGCTTACCCTTATTTCCTGTATCGCCCTTGCGCCGATGACTGGGAATACGTCGGTTTCAAAATATCTCAACACGCGGGCGGCGTGGTTTTCTTTCCAGCGGTGTAGATTGTCGGTATGCCAGCGGCGGGCGATTGATTCAAAGGTATTTAAGGCGGCAGCTTGCCGTTCGCGCTTTTCCTGTTGCTTGGCTTCGCTGGGATCTTGCCCCGATACAAGCAAGCGGCGGGCGTTTTCAGCGGCTTGGCGGGCTTCCACCAGTGATACGGTCGGATATTTGCCGATTGAAAGCGTTTTACGTTTGCCGTTATGCGAAAAATCAAACCGCCATAACTTCCCGCCGCTCGTATTGATATACAGATACAAGCCCTTGCCGTCATTCAGCTTAAACGGTTTTTCGGCAGGCTTGGCGTTTTTGATTTGTCGGTCGTTCAGCTTCATTTTTACGGTATTTTTTCGAGGTATTTTTCAGATACCGCAAAAAATACCGTAAATTTTAGGTTACTTCAATTAAGCTGAATTAGACGGAATTATACAGTCAGGAAGAAGACAATAGGATAGCAATCAGCCTGAAAGCCTTGTATTTATTGAGATTGGTTGATGGTATTAGACGGGATTAAACGAAAAAAAAACGCCTAGAATTTCTAAGCGTTTTTGTATGTTGGTGCGGACGGAGAGACTCGAACTCTCACACCTCTCGGCGCCAGAACCTAAATCTGGTGCGTCTACCAATTTCGCCACGTCCGCGTGATGAAACTGGGGATTATACACAAAGTATCCTGCTCTGCAAACAACCTTTGGCTTGTAATTGCTTTATTCCGACCGATATAATGGCAGGTCGGTTATCTGCCGGAACACACTAATATCAAAGAGGAACATCATGCCTGTTTTACTGATTCAGGATTTTTTACAGACACAGGGTTTGAAGCTGTCTTCAGACGACCTCCGTATTGCTTATCTGACCGCGAAGACGGTGATGGATATGGGCAATGCTTCGATTGACCGCTCGGTTTTGTGGCGTGAAGAAGACGACTGGAAGCTGGCAGACTATATTGAAGAAACGCCGGAAAATGAAGTTTTGCTCAAACAGGTTTTCATGGCTTTGGATTCGGTATTCAGCCGTGCAACAGCCGTCAAAAGCGTGGCGGTTTACATCCACATTCCGGGCGAACCGCATGCAAGGCTGGTTCGTATCGCGGCGCAAGGCGAGCCTTTGGAGAACCTGTTGGCGGTGCATGAAGAAAACGGTACGGTTTACCTTGCCTGCCGTACGGCGCAAAGCGGTTGGATGAATATTGCCAACGATATTGCCTATTGGCTTTCGCTTGACGAAATCCAAGGCAGCCGGAACGAGGGGAGCGGAAGCCAGTTGTCCATCCCTGTGGCTACTCAAAATGGTACGGTTTTGGGCGTGGTTCACGTTGAATTTGCCGATAAAGATCAAGCCGATGAAGCAGCCCAAACAGATTGGTCGGCGCTGGCTTTGGCACTTGCCGAACCGCTGAAAGCATTGGCAGGCATCGAAGACAAGGAAGAAGAACATGAATAATACCTTGAAATTCGTCGCCTCCTGCCGTCTGCCGACCGAATGGGGCGACTTCACTATGCACGGTTTTGAAGAACCGAACGGACAAGAACACATCGCTTTGACGATGGGCGACTTTTCAGACGACCTCCCCGTTCTGACCCGCATCCACTCCGAATGTTTGACCGGCGATGCCCTGTTTTCCAAAAAATGCGACTGCGGTCCGCAGCTTGAAGCGGCGATGAAAGCGGTTCAGCAAGAAGGGCGCGGTGTCATCGTTTATTTGCGTCAAGAAGGGCGCGGTATCGGTTTAATCAACAAAATCCGTGCCTATAAGCTTCAAGACGAGGGGATGGATACGGTCGAAGCCAACCTTGCACTCGGGCTACCCGTTGACGCGCGCGATTTTACGCTTGCCAAGCAAATCTACGACCATCTGAATATCCGCGCGGTCAAGCTGCTGACCAACAATCCCGAAAAAATTCAGACGTTGAAAGATGCAGGCATCAATGTCGTCGAACGTATCCCGCTCCATGTTGGCGAGAATGTTGAAAACGAACGTTATCTGCACACCAAAGCCGACAAACTGGGGCATATGATTTTTGATTGAGGGCAGGCGGGCGTATTTCCCGCCTTTTTTCGTTTTCAGACGACCTTTTCCCAATCCGTATCGCGATATTGTTATAATCCGAGCTGTCCGGACAACCACCGATTTATATCCATATGAACACCTTCATCCTCCACGACACACGTCCTTATCCGCAAACTCCGGTTAAAAACCATTTACTGGTAAACGCCTCCCTGCTCGCACACGGCACGACCTCCGCAACCCGCAAGATTGCTGTGGGACAGTTGCAAGCCGAAATCCGCAGCCAGCTCCAACAAAACTACTACGTCAACCTGTCCGTCGCCATGACCATGGCACCCGATGCGGAGACCTACAACGCGCTGATGCAGAGCATCAACCAAGTCTTATCCGCAGAAAACGACGACGAAACCCAATGGTTTGCCCTGCCCGTTGTCATCGTCGCCGGTTGCAAACAAGAGCGCACGCTGTCCCTGGCGCTGCCTACCGAAGCACTGACCGCCTGTCTGTCCAACTATCCGCACTTGCGCGCCTTAACGCAAAACACCCAATGGCTGCCCTTCCTCACCCATTCAGACGACCTCAGCGGCATCACGCCCGAACAATGGTGGAATGCGAAACAAAACAGCGAATCCGCCGCCGCGTTCCTGCAAACCTTTGAAGACAAACCGCTGATTTGCCCCGAAGGACAATCTGTCCACGTCGTTTACGCGCTGGGCTACGGCGATAAAAACCTGCAAACCGCATTGGGCGTCAACCTGCAACAAGCAGGCCTGCCGCTGATGCAGGTTTGGCAGGAAAGCCTTGCCGCCGACGGCGTTACCCTCTTCACCAATCCGCTGTCCCCGAACACCCCACTCCAAGCCCTGACCGATGGCAGCCACACCCGTCAGCGCATGGCGATGGACGTGTTCGCCACCAATGCCATCCGCGCCATCCGTATGCAAAGTCCGCGCGTCGGCGTCGTCATCGCCGCAAGGGCGGGCGGGCAGATTCTGTTTGGCTTCAACGCGACCGACAGCGCGTTTGAAGTCGTCCCGCAAGTGTTCGTGTGGAACCTTTCGTCTTCCGACAACATCGCCGTCATCCAACACAACTTCCTCGACCTGATGGCAGAATGCCGCGTCGAGCATATCCGCATCCTGCACGACGTTTTGCCGGAAAATGCCGACCTGCCGACCTACGCGCAATCCCTGTCCCTAGACGGACACAACCCATTCTTCTCCGAACACGCCTAAACCGCCTATGAAAAACCATTCCGTACTCTTCGTCTGCCTCGGCAACATCTGCCGCTCGCCCATGGCGGAATACGTCCTGCGCCACCGCGCCCGCGAAGCAGGCGTAGCCCACCGCATCCGCACCGACAGTGCAGGCACATCCGGCTGGCACGACGGCGAAAACATGCACCAAGGCACGCGCAAAACCCTCGCCGCCCACGGCATCGACAACCAAGGTTTTACCAGCAGCAAAGTGCGTTCCCAAGATTTCGATGAATTCGACTTCATCATCGCCATGGACGACAACAACCTTGCCGAACTGGAAAAAATGTTCGGCAAACACCCTGACAAAATCTTCAAACTCACCGACCTCATCCCCGAAAGCGGCTACCGCCACGTCCCCGACCCGTGGCACACTGGCGACTTTGACGAAACATTCAGGCTTGTGGACGCAGGCAGCGTCGCACTGCTGAAAAAGCTGGGTTTGGTTTGAATTGGTTGACAGCGTTTAAAGTTGAACGCAACGCAGTAAGATAAAAGGTCGTCTGAAACCTAAAACTTAGGTTTCAGACGACCTTTTGTTGACGAGATGGCTGGGGTAGGGCGGCTAAATGAGAGATAAACACTACCCGTAGCGCGAGTTCAACCCGTAGCAAACTGACGCTCCTCAACCATCGCGGGCAAAGCCCACGCTACACAACGCTACTTCGCCCGCCCATTGCCATACATCAAAAGGTCGTCTGAAAAAAACCGTTTCCCACGTTTCAGACGACCCCGCCGCCGCGAAAGGCGTATACTTTCCTTATCGCAACCAAGGAGCCGAATCATGAAAATCCTGCCCGTCCTGACCGCCACGCTGCTCTTGTGTTCCTGCGCCGCCGACCGAGAAACCGAAGCCCTGAAAAACAGCCTGTCCGAAGCGCAAACCGCCGTGCGCCTTTCCGCCGAAAACACCAAGCGGCTGGAAGACACCTATTCCGACATCTACTTCCACCTCGACAGCCTGACCGTCGAAAGCTTCAAAAAACGCGTCGCCAACGGAGACACCGTTTACGCCTACATCGGCAGACCAAGCTGCGGCGACTGCAACGCCTTCGAACCCATGTTCAAACGCTACATCGCCAGCCGCAACCTAAACGGCAAAATCTACTTCGTCAACGTCCACCGCCTGCACCAAGACAAAGAAGCATGGACCGCGTTCCGCCAAAAATACAAACTCGGCGGCACACCCGTCCTAGCGAAATACAGCAAAGGCAAACAAGTCAACAAGCTTGATTTGGAAGAAAACGGCGGCAAAATCAGCGCCGAAGACTTGGAGAAATGGCTGGACGCAAACGGCTTGCGGTAAATTGTCCTTTTGAGATTGCGCCGTTTGACGTTAGAGATTTTGCGGAAGGATGAAGAGAGGTCGTCTGAAAATGGGATTTTGGTTTCAGATGACCTTTTTCCATAGCAGCAATCTTGTTCCTTCTCCCATCCGGCGGGGGAAGGCTAGGATGGGGGTGGCTTTGCAGTTTTAGGCAAAATCAAATTGGTGCAGCCCATAAAGCCACCCTCTCCCCAGCCCTCTCCCGCCGGACGGGAGAGGGGGCAGGCTGCACGTCTCGGCATAAATTTCTGTCCGACTACCGTCATTCCCGCCTATGCAGGAATGACGGCGGTGGGGTGTTTGGTGTGGTTTGTTTATAAAAAAGGTCTGAAAATAAGTTTGCGGTTTCAGACGACCTCTTGCCGTGTCAGCAACTTTGTTCCTTCCCCCGTCCGGCGGGGGAAGGTTAGGATGGTGGTGGCTTTGTGGCTTTAGGCAAAATCAAACTGGTGCAGCCCATAGAGCCACCCTCTCCCCAGCCTTCTTCCGCCAGACGGCAGAAGGGGGTTTTTGGCGTGATTTGTTCATAAGAAAAGGTCGTCTGAAAACCTTGAAATCAGGTTTTCAGACGACCTTTTATCTTAGCGTCAGATGTTATTTCTTCAATTCCGCCAAAATCTCATCAACGGTTTTCTTCGCGTCGCCGAAGCACATCACGCTGTTTTCGTTGAAGAACAGTGGGTTTTGTACGCCTGCGTAGCCGGTGTTCATCGAGCGTTTGAAGACGACGACTTCTTTTGCCTTCCACACTTCCAATACGGGCATGCCGGCAATCGGGCTGTTCGGGTCGGTTTGGGCGGCGGGGTTGACGGTGTCGTTCGCGCCGATGACCAGCACTACGTCGGTTTCAGGGAAGTCGTCGTTGATTTCGTCCATTTCCAAAACGATGTCGTAGGGGACTTTGGCTTCGGCAAGCAATACGTTCATATGACCGGGCAGGCGGCCGGCGACGGGGTGGATGCCGAAGCGCACTTCAGTGCCGTTTTTACGCAAAAGCTCGGTGATTTCGGCAACGGGGTATTGCGCCTGCGCCACTGCCATGCCGTAGCCCGGGGTGATGATGACGCTGCTGGCGTTGCGCAGCATCTCGGCGACTTCGGCGGGTTTGGCTTCGCGGTATTCGCCGATTTCTTCGCTGCCTGAGGCTGCGGCGGAGCCGTCGGTACCGAAGCCGCCTGCGATGACGGAGATGAAGGAGCGGTTCATGGCTTTACACATGATGTAGGACAGAATCGCGCCGCTAGAGCCGACGAGTGCGCCGGTGACGATGAGCAGGTCGTTGGAGAGCATGAAGCCTGCCGCTGCGGCTGCCCAGCCGGAGTAGGAGTTCAGCATGGACACGACCACGGGCATATCCGCGCCGCCGATGGAGGCGACCAAGTGCCAGCCGAATGCAAGGGCGATCAGGGTCATCAGGATCAGGATGAAGCCGCTACCGTCAACGGATACGAACACCAGCATCAGGATAAAGGATAAAACCAATGCGGCGAGGTTGAGCTTGTGTTTGGCGGGCAGTTGTAGCGGCGCGCTGCTGATTTTGCCGTTGAGCTTGCCGAACGCGACCAGCGAGCCGGTAAAGGTTACGGCGCCGATGAAGATGCCCAAATAGACTTCGACCAGATGGATGGTGTGCATATCGTGCGAAACGTTGCCCGGCTCGATATAGCTGTTGAAGCCGACCAAAACGGCTGCCAAGCCGACGAAGCTGTGCAGAAGTGCAATCAGTTCGGGCATTTCGGTCATTTCTACTTTTTTGGCTTTATAGATGCCGATGGCGGCGCCGATCAGCATGGCGATGATGATCCAGCCCAGTCCGTGGGTGTTTTCGGAAAACACGGTAACGAACAAGGCGACCGCCATCCCCGCTACGCCGGAATAACATCCTTGCTTGGCGGTTTCCTGCTTGGACAGCCCCGCCAGCGAGAAAATGAACAGTATCGCGGCTACGATGTACGCCGCTGTAACGAGTCCTGAAGACATGGTGATTCTCCAATTATTTGTGAAAGTAACTGTGTTTTTTAATCGGGTCGTCTGAAAGGTTTGATGGCGGATTCGCTTAACTGTCAACCGTTTGAGCGGTTGGAAATAACGGTGCGGGCATTTTGGTATTATCCGCTGTCACTCAGTTGCCGCTAAGTTTTCAGACGACCTCTGTATCGGGTTTCCTATTCGCCGCCGAATTGTGCCAAAAACTCTTTTTCGGTCAGCTTGGGCGTATCGTTTTCCAGTTCGTAATACGGGGCTTTGGCGTCGATGTAAATCTGCTCTTCCAATTTGAAATCGGCGTTGTCGGCAAACAGTCCGGCGAAGACGAAATAGCTGTCGTTCGGCAGGAAATGGTAGAACAGGTGTGTACCGCAGTTTTTGCAGAACGCGCGTTCCGCCCATTCGGACGAATGGTAGCGGGAGATGTTCGCTTCACCGTCGATTTTCGGCGGCTTGGCGGCAATCAGCGAAAACGTCGCGCCGCTGCCCCAAGTGCGGCACATTGAGCAATGGCAGGCGTGGACGTGTTTGTCGTGTTCCACTTCTAAAGATACGTTGCCGCACAGGCATTTTGCTTTCATGATCGAAATCCTCATATTCGGAAACTGACTTCCAGGTCGTCTGAAAACGAGCGTAGCGAGTTTTCAGACGACCCCGCTGTCAGACAGCGGCTACAAACAGCCCGATGGTGCAGACAAATCCGCCCGTCCACATTGCCGAACGCAGGCTCGGTTTGTCTTTCAGATAGCTGAAAATATAAGCGATGCGGAAGGCGATGAACGATACTGCCAAAAGGTTGATGGTCGATTGCGCTGCGTTGCCTGTGGCGTGTGCCACCAAAACAGCGGCGGCAAACGGAGCGAATACTTCAAAACCGTTTTGCTGCGCGGCATTGGCGCGCGCTGATAAGCCTTGCGTGCGAGCGAGGAAATCGCGCGGATTTCGATTGTCCGACGGCTGGAATCCGCCCTGCGCTTTGGCGATGAAGGAACAAAACAGTGGCAGCAGCGATGCGATCAGGATGCACCAATAGGCTAAAGTCATGCTTTACCCTTTCCTAAACATATTCAACATCCGGCGCGTAACGAAGAAGCCGCCGAAGATGTTGATGCTGGCAATCAGGATGGCGATGAAGGCAAGCAGGGTAACGAAGCCGTTGCCTTGGCTGATTTGCAGCAGCGCGCCGACGACGATGATGCCGGAAATGGCGTTGGTCACGGACATCAGCGGGGTATGCAGCGAGTGGCTGACGTTCCAGACGACGTAGTAACCGATGACGCAGGCGAGGACGAACACGATAAAGTGGTTCAAGAATGCTGCGGGAGCAACCGCGCCGACCCACAGTACCAATACGGCGGCGATGACGGCGGGCGCGAGTTTTTTCCACAGGGGAACGGGTTTCGGCTCGGGCTTGACGGCAGGCGCGGCTTTTTCAGACGACGTTTGCTGCGGCTGGGCGGAAACTTGAATCGGCGGAGGCGGGAAGGTGATTTCGCCGTCGCGGGTAACGGTCATGTTGCGGATAATCACGTCTTCAAAATCCAGCGTGATTTCGCCGTCTTTGTTCGGGCTTAACAGCTTGGTCAGGTTCACCAAGTTGGTGGCGTAAAGCTGGGAAGACTGTCCGGCAAGGCGGTTTGCCATGTCGGTGTAGCCGATGATTTTCACGCCGTTGTCGGTTACGAACAATTCGCCCGGTTTGGTGAGTTCGCAGTTACCGCCCGTCGCCGCCGCCAAATCGACGATGACGGAGCCGGATTTCATGCTTTCCACCATTTCTTTGGTAATCAGCTTGGGCGCGGGTTTGCCCGGAATGGCGGCGGTAGTGATGATGATGTCCACTTCTTTCGCCTGTTCGGCAAAGAGCTTCATCTCGGCGACGATAAATTCGTCGCTCATCACTTTGGCGTAGCCGTCGCCGCTGCCGCCTGATTCTTGCGGGAAGTCGAGTTTCAGGAACTTACCGCCCATCGATTCGATTTGTTCCGCCACTTCCAAGCGAGTGTCGAACGCGCGGACCACTGCGCCGAGCGAGTTTGCCGTACCGATCGCCGCCAAACCTGCCACACCGGCACCGATCACCAAAACCTGCGCGGGCGGCACTTTACCGGCGGCGGTGATTTGACCGGTGAAGAAACGGCCGAAGGCGTTGGCGGCTTCAATCACGGCGCGGTAGCCGCTGATGTTTGCCATCGAAGACAAAGCGTCCAAAGCCTGTGCGCGCGAAATACGGGGCACCATGTCCATCGCCAGCGCGTTCACTTTCTTGGCACGCAAGGCTTCGACCAAAGCCTCGTTTTGGCGCGGCCACAAGAAGCTGACGATGGTTTGCCCTTCTTTGAGCAGCGGCAGCTCGCCTTCGGACGGCGCGTTGACTTTGTAAAGCAAAGGGCATGCCCAAACCGTTGCTTTGTCGGCAACGGTCGCGCCTGCTGCTTGATAAGCCGCATCATCCAAACTTGCCGCCAAACCTGCGCCGCTTTCGACAACGGTTTCAAAGCCCAGTTTGCTCAACAGGGCAACGGTGGCAGGCGTACAGGCGACGCGGGTTTCGCCGGATAATGACTCGCGTGGGATACCGATTTTCATCTCTGAATCCTTTTTTGGGTTGTCTGTATATAAATGTTAATATGTTTCATATAATTCCCTTATAGCGAATTTTTTGACGGCTGGCAATAGCTGCGGCGGATGGTTTACTTTTACGGTAAAGGTCGTCTGAAAGCTTATGTTTGCTGCCGTTGATACGGGCTAGGGCTTGCGTTTCGTGTTAAAATCCTGTTTTAACAACATATAAAAGGAACACAATCATGCGCCTGCTCCACACCATGCTGCGCGTCGGCAACCTTGAAAAATCTTTGGATTTTTATCAAAACGTTTTGGGCATGAAGCTCTTGCGCCGCCACGATTACCCGGAAGGCCGTTTCACGCTGGCTTTTGTCGGTTATGGCAGCGAAACTGAAAATACGGTTTTGGAATTGACCCACAACTGGGATACCGAAAGCTATGATTTAGGCAACGCCTACGGCCACATCGCTATCGAAGTGGACGATGCTTATAAAGCTTGCGAACGTGTAAAAGAGATGGGCGGAAAAGTCGTGCGCGAAGCAGGGCCGATGATGCACGGCACGACCGTTATTGCTTTTGTTGAAGATCCCGACGGCTATAAAATCGAGTTTATTCAGAAAAACAGCGGCAATGATTCGGTGAAATACTGATTTTTTGTCAAAAGGTCGTCTGAAACGTTTGGTGAAACCCGCCAAATCTGTTTCAGACGACTTTTATTATATTTATCGGTTCGACCCTTTGACCATATCCATCAAAAACAGGCGGCAGTCTAAGTTGCCGTTGTAAAGCGGGATTTTGCGTTTGGGCGAAAGGCGCATGAATTTCGGCATATCGCGGTCGCCGGTAAACATGCCAGCCAGCCAGCCCGCGTAATGCTGCTTCAGCCACGCGCCCAACTGCGGGTAAAGGGCTTGCAGGGCTTCGACTTCGGCAAGGCGGACGCCGTAAGGCGGATTGGAAATCAAAATGCCGCCCTCTCCGTTCGGACGGGTGTCCTGCGCGTCTTTGACTTCAAAACGGATAAACGTGTCCACTTCGGCAGCTTGGGCGTTGGCAACCGCGGCGCGGATCATATAGCGGTCATTGTCGCTGCCCGAAATCGGGGCAGGCGCGGGGCGGATTTGCGTTTCGGCTTCGTGTTGCAGCTTTTTCCAAAGGGCGGCATCGAAGTTTTTCAGCTTTTCAAACCCGAAACGGCGTATCAAACCGGGCGCGCGGCGGGTGGCAATCCACGCGGCTTCGATGACGATGGTGCCGCTGCCGCAAAACGGGTCTTGGAAAGGCTGCGTGCCGTCATAGCCTGCCAGCAGCAGCAAGCCTGCCGCCAAGTTTTCGCGCACCGGCGCTTCGCCCGTGTCTTGGCGGTAGCCGCGTTTGAACAAGGCTTCGCCGGATGTGTCGATGAAAATTTGAATGTCGCGCTCGTCAATAAAGGCATGGATGCGGATGTCGGGGCGGATTTTGCCGACGCTGGGACGCGCGCTGCAAGCGTCACGGAACACGTCGCATACGGCGTCTTTGATTTTCAGCCCGACGAAATCCAAACTTTTGACTTGGGCGCGCTTGCCTTCTACTTTAACTTTGAAGGTTTGTTCCAAGTCGAACCAATCCGTCCAGCGGATGTTTTTCGCCGCTTTATAAATGTCTTGCTCGCTGCGGTAGCCGCTTTTGGTCAAGCGCAACAGCACTCGGCTTGCGGTGCGCGAATGCAGGTTGATGCGGTACACCTGCTCCATACCGCCTTTGCACGCGACGCCGCCGTCAACGGCGCGGATGTCTTGGCATTTGAGTTGTTCGAGTTCTTGGGATAAAGGGGCTTCAAGACCGCGCGGGCAGGTAACGAAGAGGGAATAAGTGGACATGCGAACCTTTCGGGGTAGGGCGGTTGAACTGAGATTGCGGTGATTATAATGCTTTTCGCAACGGGATTATCGAAAGGTCGTCTGAAAATTGCAGAAAGCGGGCGATATGGCTGTTGAGATAAAGAAGGTCGTCTGAAAACCAATCCCGGTTTTCAGACGACCTTTGCCGTATTTCAAACCGCCAATCAACGCGGATGAACCATATCGGCGGGAACAACCAGTTCGTCAAACTCTTCGCCTGTCAGCAAGCCCAACTCAACGGCGGTTTCGCGCAACGATTTGTCGTTTTTATAGGCGGTTTTGGCGACTTTGGCGGCGTTTTCGTAGCCGATTTTGCGGTTCAGCGCGGTAACGAGCATCAGGGAATGGTGCAGGAAATAGTCGATTTTTTCCGGCACGGGTTCGATGCCGACGGCGCAGTGTTCATCGAAGCTGTTGCATGCGTCGCCCAAGAGGCGGATGGATTGCAAGAGGTTGTAGGCGATGACGGGCATATAGACGTTCAGCTCGAAATTGCCCGACGCGCCCGCCATGCCGATGGTAACGTCGTTGCCGAACACTTGGCAGCACACCATGGTCATCGCTTCGCATTGGGTCGGGTTGACTTTGCCAGGCATGATGGACGAACCCGGCTCGTTTTCGGGGATTTTGATTTCGCCCAAACCGCAGCGCGGGCCGCTTGCCAGCCAGCGGATGTCGTTGGCGATTTTGTTCAGGCTTGCCGCCAGCGTTTTCAATGCGCCCGAAGCGGCAACGGCGGCATCGCGTCCGCCCAAGGCTTCAAATTTGTTCGGCGCGCTGACAAACGGCAGGCCGGACAATTCGGCAAGTTTGGCGGCGGCTTTTTCGGCGTATTCGGGATGGCTGTTCAAGCCCGTACCGACCGCCGTGCCGCCCAAGGCGAGTTCGTATAAACCTTTGAGTGCGTCGTTCAGACGGCCTAAGCCGTGGTCGAGCTGGGAAACGTAGCCGGAAAACTCTTGTCCCAAAGTCAGCGGCGTCGCGTCCTGCAAGTGGGTGCGGCCGATTTTGACGATGGGGGCGAATTCTTTGGCTTTTTTGTCCAAGGTGTCGCGCAGGGCTTTCACGGCGGGGATGAGGTGGCGGTTGATTTCAATCGCGGCGGCAACGTGGATGGCGGTCGGGAACGCGTCGTTGGTCGATTGCGCGTGGTTCACATGGTCGTTGGGATGGACGGGCTGGTACGCCGCCAAACCCGTACCGGCGATTTCGTTGGCGCGGTTTGCTAGCACTTCGTTCATGTTCATATTGGACTGCGTGCCGGAGCCGGTCTGCCAAACCACTAAAGGAAACTGCCCGTCGAGCTTGCCGTTCAACACATCGTCCGCCGCCTGTGTAATCAAATCCGCCTGCTCAGGCTTAATCCTGCCGAGGGAAACATTGGTGGCGGCTGCGGCTTTTTTCACCAGCGCCAAAGCATAAATCAACGGCTGCGGCAGGGTTTCGCCGCCGATTTTGAAATTGTTGCGGCTGCGCTGGGTCTGCGCGCCCCAATAGGCTTCGGACGGGACTTCAACATTGCCCATGGTGTCGTGTTCGGTACGGGTGCTCATGCGTTTCTCCTGAATTAAATGATAATGCAAATAATTTGCAAGCGTATTATAGCGGGCAGGAGGTCGTCTGAAAAGCAGGGGAGGGAGGTTCGGTAAATAGGGTGGGACAGTATGTTGAATAATAGGGTAGGGTGCGGATTGCGGTATCAAAAAAGGTTGTCTGAAAAGCAGAAAATGGCTTTTCAGACGACCTTTGTTTTATTTTTGAAGGCTTATTCGATGTTTTGAACCTGCTCGCGCATTTGCTCGATTAAGACTTTCAGTTCGACCGAAGCCTGCGTGCATTCCGCCGCGATTGCTTTGCTGCCCAGCGTGTTCGCTTCGCGGTTCAGTTCCTGCATCAGGAAGTCCAAGCGTTTGCCCGCGCTGCCTTTGTTTTCCGTAACGATGCGGCGGACTTCGGCGATGTGCGTGCGCAGGCGGCTGAATTCTTCGTCAACGTCCGATTTTTGGATAAACAGCGCAAATTCCTGCTGCAAACGGTCGTTGTCGATATTGCCGACCGCTTCCGCCAAGCGTGCGTTCACCTTGTCCATATGCGCCTGAAGCAGGCTGGGGAACAGCTCGCTCAAGGCATCCATGATTTCTTCCATGCTGGCCAAACGTTGCAACAAATGTTCGCCGAGTTTTTTGCCTTCGCGTTTGCGGGCGGCGGCAAATTCTTTTAATGCTTCGTCCAGCAGTTCTTGTACGGTTTTTGCCAAAGCCTCGGGGTCTTCGCTTTGACCTGCCAATACCCCCGGAAAGCGCAATACTTCAGCGACCGTCAGCTTACCGAAACCGTGTTCCTTGCGCCAAGTTTTGTTCAAGTCGGCAAGCTGTTTCACCAATTCTTCATTGGTTTCCAAACTCTGCCCGCCGACCGCCGCGTCCTGCAACTGAATGCGGCATTCCAGTTTGCCGCGTGCGGCTGAAGCCGCAATTTTCTCGCGCAACGCGCCTTCCAGATGGCGCAATTCTTCGGGCATACGGAATTGGACATCCAGATAACGGTGGTTCACCGCGCGGATTTCCAAGTTCACGCGCTTGCCGCCGCATTCGCCTGCGGCATTGGCAAAGCCGGTCATACTGTGGATATGGATGGATTGAGTCATGGTTTTACTCCGTTTCAAAATACGAGTGAAAGTGGAGGGACTATAACACAATATAGGATAAGGTCGTCTGAAAACGATTTCAGACGACCTTAAACAGCCATCCCACCGAATCCCGTATAATACCGACCACAAATTTTCACCGCTTCCCCAAAGGACAAATCATGAGCAATTACACCCGCACTTCACGCGCTGCCGACAGCCTGCGCGACATCAAAATCACCCCGCACTTCCTGCCGCACGCCGACGGTTCGTGCCTGATCGAATGCGGCAACACCAAAGTTATCTGCACCGCTTCCATCGACGAAAATGTTCCGCCGTTCCTTTGCGGCAAGGGGCAGGGCTGGGTTACTGCCGAATACGGGATGCTGCCCGCGTCCACCGCCTCGCGTATGCGCCGTGAAGCCACGGCAGGCAAGCAGTCGGGTCGCACTCAGGAAATCCAGCGTCTGATCGGGCGTTCGCTGCGCGCCGTCGTAGATATGGAAAAACTGGGCGAACGCCAAATCCTAATTGACTGCGACGTGATTCAGGCTGATGGCGGAACGCGCACCGCGTCTATTACCGGCGCATTCGTCGCACTGCAAATTGCGGTCAACAAGCTGCTTTCAGACGACCTCATCAGCGAAAATCCCATCCGCGAAGCCGTTGCCGCCGTCTCCGCAGGCGTCGTGAACGGTGTACCGCTTTTGGATTTGGATTACCCCGAAGACTCCGGCTGCGACAGCGACGTCAACATCGTTATGACCGTTTCGGGCAAAATCATCGAAATCCAAGGCACGGCGGAAGGCGCGCCGTTCAGCCTCGATGAATTGGGCAAACTGATTGCGCTGGCGCAAAAAGGCATTGCCGAGTTAACCGCGCATCAGCAAAACGCATTAAAACTATCTCGCTCTGTCGGATAACGGTATCCTGCAAATGATAAAAAAGCCGTCTGAAACCTGAAGTTTCAGACGGCTTTTTTGAATCGGACAGTTCGGATTATGCCAATACGCCCAAAATAACCGCGCCTGCCTTGAAAACAGCCGTTGCTTTTTGGCCGGGTACCAGATTCAGCAAATCGCTGCTTTTCACGGTAATGCCTGCGCTCAAAGCCAAGCCATCGCCCAAGTCCAAATCAACGATGCTGTTGACCGAGCCGCGTTCGATATGGCTGATGATGCCTGGCAACTGGTTGCGTGCGGAAAGTTTGATGTTGTCGAGATTGTTGGCAATCAAGATGCTGCCCGCCTTAATCAGCACCACAACAGCCTTGCCTTTTTCCAAGCCGAGGTTGCTGACGCTCTCGCAAGTAACGGCTGCTACGATTTCCTGTCCGGTCGGCAGGGATACGGTTACTTCGCTGTTGACCGCGCCGTTGCGGATGTCTTTAACGATGCCGTTGAATTGGTTGCGTGCGCTGATTTGCATAATGAAATTCCTTTCCTATGTCTATTAATTTGAATCTGAATAAATGGCACTATACCGCTTCTAGACGCATTAATTCAATATCCCTTCAAATTAAATAGTTCTTAACAATTAGGCTTTTGTGCTAATTGAATGGGAAAATATAACGTGATTTAACTATTGGTTCTACAGCAAAAGGTCGTCTGAAACCATATTTTCAGACGACCTCCGCTATCCGACGGCCTATTTGCCGCCAAAATCCAATTTATCTTTGAAATTCATGTAAACGACAGTAAAATACACAAAGATTTGCCCGCCTTTTGCCGCAGCGTGAAAACTCGCTCAAGCAGACGGGAAGATTTCGACTTTGCAGCACCGCGCTGCCCTACCAATCTCAAACAGAAAGCACGAAACATGGCGTTAATCGTACACAAATACGGCGGCACATCAGTAGGCTCACCCGAACGCATTAAAAACGTAGCCAAACGTGTCGCCAAAGCCCGCGCCGAAGGACACGACATCGTTGTCGTCGTATCCGCCATGAGCGGCGAAACCAACCGCTTGGTTGCGCTGGCGCACGAAATGCAGGAGCATCCCGATCCGCGCGAGCTGGACGTCGTCTTAGCTACCGGCGAACAAGTAACCATCGGCCTTTTGGCAATGGCATTGAAAGACATCGGCGTGGATGCCAAAAGCTACACCGGCTGGCAGGTTGCCCTCAAAACTGATACTTCACATACCAAAGCCCGCATCGAAAGCATCGATGACGAAAAAATGCGCGCCGACCTCGACGCAGGCAAAGTCGTCATCGTTGCCGGTTTCCAAGGCATCAGCAGCGAAGGCAATATTTCCACGCTCGGACGCGGCGGTTCAGACACTTCCGCCGTTGCGCTCGCCGCAGCCCTCAAAGCGGACGAATGCCAAATCTATACCGACGTAGACGGCGTTTACACCACCGACCCCCGCGTCGTACCTGAAGCGCGCCGCATGGATACGGTTACATTTGAAGAAATGATCGAACTGGCAAGCCTCGGTTCGAAAGTTTTGCAAATCCGTTCAGTAGAATTCGCCGGAAAATACAAAGTGCGCCTGCGCGTACTGAGCAGCCTGCAAGACGGCGGCAACGGCACTTTAATTACCTTTGAAGAGGACGACAACATGGAAAGAGCTGCCGTAACCGGTATCGCATTCGATAAAAACCAAGCCCGCATCAACGTGCGCGGCGTACCCGACAAACCCGGCGTCGCCTATCAGATTTTAGGCGCGGTTGCCGATGCCAACATCGAAGTGGACATGATCATCCAAAATGTCGGCAGCGAAGGCACCACTGATTTCTCCTTCACCGTACCGCGCGGCGAGTACAAACAAACCATCGAAATCCTGACCAAACTGCAAGACAGCATCGGCGCAGCCGCCATCGACGGCGACGACACCGTGTGCAAAGTCTCCGCAGTCGGCTTAGGCATGCGTTCGCACGTCGGCGTTGCCGCCAAAATCTTCCGCACCCTCGCCGAAGAAGGCATCAACATCCAAATGATTTCTACCTCAGAAATCAAAGTTTCCGTCTTGATTGACGAGAAATACATGGAACTCGCCACCCGCGTCCTGCACAAAGCGTTTGATTTGGGTTAATTGGGTTATATGTTTGAAAGGTCGTCTGAAAACTTATTTTCAGACGACCTTTTATTTTATTGTGGAAAAGTAGCTCAGATTTTTGAATCACACATTTTGGGGTGAAATAATTGCAGGGGAGGGTGGTGGTAACAATGTAGATATAGTCAATTAAAAACAAAATAGTACAATACTCAACTTTGAAGGTCTAACCATGGCATACTCTGCGGACTTAAGAAACAAAGCTTTAAACTATTACGAACAATGCAAAAACATCAGCCAAACCGCAGCAACGTTTAACTTGTCAAGAAACACGCTTTACCTGTGGATTCGCCTTAAAAAACAAACAGGCAGCCTAAAACATCAAGTGACCGGTCTAAATGCCGTCAAATTGGATAGGCAAAAACTGGCCCAATATGTTGGGCAACACCCGGATGCCTATCTGCATGAAATCGCCAAACATTTTGATTGTACGGCAGCCGCCGTTTGCTATGCACTCAAACAGATGGGGATGACGCGCAAAAAAAGACCGCCACTTACAAAGAACAAGACCCGGCCAAAGTAACGCATTATTTGACACAGCCGGCCGAATTTTCCGACTACCAACGTGTTTATTTGGATGAAACAGGATTTGACCGCTACCTGTTCCGTCCCTATGCCCGCAGCCTGAAAGGGCAAATAGTGAAAGCGCAGATAAGTGGAAAAAGATACCGACGCTTATCTCTGGTGTCCGCACAAGTCGGCAACCGGCTGATTGCTCCTACAGTTTATCAAAATACGATGACCGGAGTCTTTTTTGAAGCGTGGTTTCAGCAATGCCTACTGCCCGCATTGACTCAAAAATCGGTGATTATTTTAGATAATGCACGATTTCACCGTATGGGTGTCTTACGGGAAATGGCGGAAAAATTGGGACATAAGGTATTGCCTCTTGCACCTTATTCACCTGAGCTCAACCCGATTGAGAAGGTGTGGGCGAATATTAAGCGGTATCTGAGAACCGTTTTGTCTGATTACGCCCGATTTGACGATGCACTGCTGTCCTATTTTGATTTTAATTGACTATATTTGCTGTTTTGATTTGCTCTGGCTTATCGGATATAGGCAAAAACAGCAATGTTTTCAGACGACCTTTTGGTGCCTTAACATTTAGTGAGGTTAGGCTATCTTTCTGTTTTCCCTTATAATGCTGAGTCTTTCTATATACTTTTCTGTCTCCCTTTCTTCATGAAACCGATTCCTAGCTATACGCGTTGGTGGCGTTATAAATCCTACCTGCCCGACGCATCGCTGCCGGCGCATACGGTGGATTGCCCGGACTGCGGCAACCGCATGGATATTCCGCGCCTGCGGCAGGGGCAGGAAGCGCATTGTCCGGTGTGCAATCATGAAGTGGTCGAGGTGGAAAACAATCCTTATGTTGCGCCGCTGGCTTACGCGACGACTTCGCTGATTTTGATGGCGTTTGCGTACAGCATGGTTTATATCCGCGTGGAACTCTTTGGCGTAACATCCGTCCTGTCGCTGCCGGAAATGATGCGGCTTTTGATTTATCAGGATTACGGTTTTCTGGCGGAAGTGATGTTCGTCCTCACGTTCGGCGCGCCGGTATTGTTTTTGCTGCTCTGTTTGTACGTTTATACCGCGTTGGTGCGCGAGCGGGCGTATCCTGCGTTGCGGTTTGCGACGCGGGTTTTGGTCAGGCTGCGTCATGCGATTATGGTGGATGTGTTCTTTATTTCCACTTTGGTGGCGTATATCAAGCTCTCGTCTGTGGCGGAGGTTGAATTCGGCTCGGCATTTTATTTGATGTTTGCGCTGTCGGTCATGCTGATTCGGACTTCAGTCTCGATTCCTCAGCATTGGGTTTATTATAAAATCCACAGGCTGACGGGCGGGGATGCGGTACAAGCGGCATCCGAAGACAAAACCTGTTGCAGCCGCTGCTTGTATTTCCGCGATAAAGACGAGCAGCCTTGCGAGGTTTGCGGTGCGGATTTGTACCGCCGCCGCCCGAAAAGCCTGAGCATTTCGCTGGCGTTTTTGATTGCGGCGTTTATCCTGTATTTCCCCGCGAATATTCTGCCGATTATGATTTCGTCGAACCCTACCGCGCTGGAAGTCAATACGATTTTCAACGGCATTGTGTATATGTGGAACGACGGCGACAGGCTGATTGCGGTGATTATTTTCAGCGCGAGTATTTTGGTGCCGGTATTGAAGATTATCGCGATGGCGGTTTTGATTGCGTCTGCTTATTTCAAACCGCCGATGAGCGCGCCGAAAATGTCGGTGCTTTACCGGATTACCGAATCCATCGGCCGCTGGTCGATGATTGATATTTTTGTGATTATTATTTTGATGAGTTCGTTCCACACCAATATGGCGCGCGTTGTCCCCGGCGGGGCGGCGGTTTATTTCTGCCTGGTGGTGGTATTGACCATGCTGTCTGCCTATTATTTCGACCCCCGCCTGATTTGGGACAGGCAGCAGCAGCTTTCAGACGACCCCGATTCCGACGATAACCAGAAACAATGAAAAAACACGATTCTTCTCAAACGCATCGCGCACCCGCGCGCGTCAAAAAAACCAATGTCTTCACGTCTATCGTGTGGCTGATTCCGCTGATTGCGCTGATTGCGGGCGGCTGGCTGCTGGTAAAGGACATCCGCAACCGAGGTCCGGTCGTCACGCTTTTGATGGACAGCGCGGAAGGCATTGAGGTGAACAACACGGTGATTAAAGTGTTGAACGTCGATGTCGGACACGTTACCCGCATCAAGCTGCGCGACGACCAAAAAGGCGTGGAAGTTACCGCCCAACTCAATGCCGATGCGAAAGACCTCATCCGCAGCGATACGCAGTTTTGGGTGGTGAAACCGCGTATCGACCAAAGCGGCGTAACCGGTTTGAGCACGCTCCTGTCTGGTTCGTATATCGCGTTTACGCCCGGCAAAAACAATGAAACGAAGGATGTATTTGAAGTACAGGACATCCCGCCGATTGCCGCCATCGGACAAAGCGGCCTGCGCCTGAAGCTGGTCGGTCAAAACGATAAAATCCTCAACGTCAGCAGCCCCGTACTTTATGAAAACTTTATGGTCGGACAGGTAGAAAGCGCGCATTTCGAGCCTGCCGACCAAACCGTGCATTACACCATCTTCATCCAAAGCCCGAACGACAAATTGATTAATTCGGAAAGCCGCTTTTGGCTGGAGAGCGGCATCAATATCGAAACCACAGGCAGCGGCGTGAAACTCAATTCCGCTCCTTTGCCCGCGTTGCTTTCCGGCGCAATTTCGTTTGATTCGCCGAAAACCAAAAACAGCAAAAATGTGAAAAGTGAAGACAGTTTCACGCTTTACGACAGCCGCAGCGAAGTGGCAAATCTGCCCGATGACCGTTCGTTGTATTACACCGCGTTTTTCAAACAGTCCGTGCGCGGTCTGACCGCCGGTTCGCCCGTCGAATATAAAGGACTGAATGTCGGCGTTGTTTCCGACGTTCCCTATTTCGACCGCAACGACAGCCTGCATCTGTTTGAAAACGGCTGGATTCCCGTGCGCATCCGCATCGAGCCGTCGCGTATGGAAATCAATGCCGACGAACAAAGCAAAGAACATTGGAAACAACAATTTCAAGCAGCTTTGGGTAAAGGTCTGACCGCCACCATTTCCAGCAACAATTTGATTACCGGCAGCAAAATGGTCGAATTGACCGACCAGCCTTCGTCTTCACCCAAGCTGCGACCGCACACCGTTTACGCAGGCGATACCGTCATTGCCACACAAGGCGGCGGTTTGGACGATTTGCAGGCAAAAGTGGCGGATTTGTTAGAGAAATTCAACAACCTGCCGTTGGATAAAACCGTTGCAGGCTTGAACGGCTCGCTCACCGAACTCAAATCTACCCTCAAATCTGCCAATGCCGCCCTGAGTTCCATCGACAAACTGGTCGGCAAACCGCAAACTCAAAACATTCCGAACGAGCTGAACCAAACCCTGAAAGAATTGCGCCAAACCCTGCAAGGCGTATCGCCGCAATCGCCTATTTATGGCGACGTACAAAACACCCTGCAAAGCCTGGACAAAACCCTCAGAGACGTACAGCCCGTCATTAATACTTTAAAAGAAAAACCCAACGCGCTGATTTTTAACAGCAGCAGCAAAGACCCCATCCCGAAAGGAAGCCGATAATGCGCCTCTTCCCGATTGCCGCCGCCCTGACGCTTGCCGCCTGCGGCACCGCGCAAAGCCCGCAATATTTCGTCCTACCCGACAGCCAATACATCCGGCCGGCGGCGCAAGGCAGCGAAATCGCGGTCAAAGTCAACCTTGCCGAACCGCTTGCCAACGGCGGCCTCGTTTACCAAACCGACGCGTATCATGTGAATCTAGCGAAAAACCACCTTTGGGCGGCACCGCTTGACGGCGCGTTGGCGGCGAACTTCAGCAACAAACTCAACCGCCTCAACCCGCGCCATACTTTTGTCCCCGCCGCACGCAGCCAAAGCGGCCAAACCCTGAAAATCTATGTCGAAGCCTTCCAAGGCAGCTATCAGGGGCAGACTACCGTCAGCGGCTACGCCCTATGGCCGGACGGACGCAACAAACCGTTTGACGTTACCACCCCGCAACAAGGCGACGGCTATACCGCCATGCTGGAATCTTTGGAAAACGGTTTGAACGAAGCTGCAAAAAGCATCGCCTATTGATGAGGTCGTCTGAAAACCCACTGCGCTGGTTTCGCCAAAACCATTCATCGTACAAAAGGAAGAAACATGCACAACATCACGCTCTATACCCATCCCTTTTCACGCGGCAGATACGTCGTATGGATGCTCAAAGAATGCGGCGCGGAATATACCGTCGTTCCCGTCCAGTTCGGCACGCAAATGAAATCCACCGAATATCTCGCCATCAATCCACAAGGGCAAGTCCCCGCGCTCAAATTCGGTGATGCCGTACTGACCGAATCGACCGCCATTATTACCTTTTTGGCGGAACAATTCCCCGACAAACACCTCATCCCCGCCGCAGGTACGGTGGAGCGCGGCGAATACTACCGCTGGATGTGCATATTGATGCACCTCGAATACGCAGCCTTCAACAAACTGCACAACCTGCCGGTCGAAACACCCGAGTGCCGCCGCCAAATCGGTTACGGCGATTTTGATACCGCATGGAACACATTGCGCGAACACTTGAAAAACCGCGACTACATCGTCGGCAACAGCTTTACCGCGATGGATTTGTACTGCTCCGCTCTGATTCTGCACTTAACGCAAAATTGGAAAGTGTTGCCTGCCGATGAAACCGACGTATTGCAACGCTACGCCGCCAAACATCTCGCCCGCCCCGCTTTCGCCGAAACCACGGCATGGATGCTGGAAACCGCCACCCAAATGCCGCCGGTGGCATAAATCAAAACACTTAAAACAAAAAGGTCGTCTGAAACCCTTCTCAATCGGGTTTTCAGATGACCTTTGTTGTTATATTCGGCGATGTTTTCTCAACCGAACAGCCTGTTCACATCAGACGCTTTTTTGCGGTAAGGCAGGCGGATGTCGACGCGGAAAATGCCGTCGAGTTGGCGGCTTTGGATTTTGGCATCGTTGTCGTACATCAGCGTCAGGCGTTCTTTGAGGTTGTGCAATGCCATTGAGTTGCCTTTGTGCGGTTTGGCGTTTTCGCTGCTTTCGGGCGGGGTGTACGGGTTTTCGATGCGGATGTAGATGGATGATTTGTTGAGCTTGGTAAACACGGTAATCATGCCGGGGCGGTGGGTCGATTCGACGCCGTGGAAGACCGCGTTTTCCAAAAGGGGTTGGAGCAGGAGATGCGGCGTTTCCGCGTCATCGGGCGCTTGGTGCTGCCACATAACTTGCACGCGCATATGGCCCATACGGATTTGTTCGATGGCAATGTATTCCTGCGCCCACTCGATTTCTTGTCCTAAAGTGCTGCTTTGGCTGCCGTCGCGCAGTTGGGCGCGGAAGAGGTTGGCAAGGTTTTCCAACAGGGTTTCCGCGTCATACGGGCGCAGGCGGATCAGGCTGATGGCGGCATTGAGGCTGTTGAACAGGAAATGCGGGCGGATGCGGGCGGTCAGCGCGCTGAGACGTGCTTCAGAAACCGAAGGCGCAAGCCCGTTGCGGCGCGAACCTTCGTAATACATCAGTCCGAGCAGGAATAGGTTGAACAGGAAAAAATGTTGTGACAGCGATCTGCCATTCGTTTGTAAAACGACAAAATCAACTACCACAAATATCGACAGGTTCAAAAGGTAGGTAATGATGACGCCGTAGGGTGCTTCTTTGATGGAAGGTACGAATATATTGACGAAATAGGCTTTGACCAGAATGCCCAAAAGTACGGGAAATATCCATTTGGAGTGGTGGTAAATCTCTGCGGAATAGGAGAGTGAGGAATCGCTGATTAAGGGCAGAAAAAACAGACTGCCCAAGACAATAATCAAAAGGCGCACGACCGTCGCGGAATTGCGCAGGTCCGGGGCGGCGAATGTATTGTTGATTTGACGTATAATAGACATAAAATATTTCCAACCGTTTTCTTTTAATGCGTTTATACGAGCCTTAGCGGCTCTGTTATTTTATCTGAGGATGAAACCATGAGTAAGGACAAAACCTGGTCTGGCCGTTTCAACGAGCCTGTTTCCGAACTGGTAAAAAAATACACCGGTTCGATCGATTTCGATAAACGGCTTGCCGAGTGGGACATTCAGGGTTCGCTGGCGCACGCGCAAATGCTTGTTCAATCAGGTGTTTTGAGTGAAGAAGATTTGGCGGCGATCCGTCAGGGAATGGCGGAGATTATAGCAGAAATCAAGGACGGTACTATTTCTTGGTCGCTGGATTTGGAAGATGTTCACATGAACATCGAACGCCGTCTGACCGATAAAATCGGCGATGCGGGCAAACGCTTGCATACCGGACGCAGCCGCAACGACCAAGTCGCTACCGACATTCGCCTGTGGTTGCGCGACCAGATTACCGTCATTCAAGACCTGATTCGAAGCCTGCAAACGGCTTTGGTCGATTTGGCAGAGCAAAACGCCGAAACCGTCATGCCCGGTTTTACCCATCTGCAAGTCGCCCAGCCTGTCAGCTTCGGACACCACATGCTCGCCTACGTCGAAATGCTCGGACGCGATTTCGAACGCATGGCAGACTGTCGCAAACGCGTCAACCGTATGCCGCTCGGCGCTGCCGCCCTTGCCGGTACGACCTATCCGATTCAGCGCGAAATCACCGCCGAATTGTTGGGTTTCGAACAAATCTGCCAAAACTCGCTCGATGCCGTATCCGACCGCGATTTTGCCGTCGAGTTCACCGCCGCAGCCTCGTTGATTATGGTTCATCTGAGCCGCCTGTCTGAAGAATTGATTTTGTGGATGAGTCCGCGTTTCGGCTTTATCGACATCGCCGACCGTTTCTGCACAGGTTCGTCCATCATGCCGCAGAAGAAAAATCCCGACGTTCCCGAACTCGTGCGCGGTAAATCCGGCCGTGTCATCGGACACCTTATCGGCTTGATTACCCTGATGAAATCACAACCCTTGGCGTACAACAAAGACAATCAGGAAGATAAAGAACCGCTGTTTGACACCGCCAACACGCTCATCGACACCCTGCGGATTTACGCCGATATGATGCGCGGCGTAACCGTCAAACCCGACAATATGCGCGCCGCCGTGATGCAGGGCTTCGCCACTGCCACCGATTTGGCGGATTACTTGGTGAAAAAAGGCATGCCTTTCCGCGACAGTCACGAAGTCGTCGCTCAAGCCGTGCGCCACGCCGACCAAGCGGGGGTTGATTTGAGCGAACTGCCGCTCGAAGTTCTGCAAGGCTTCAGCAACCTGATTTCAGATGACGTATACAGCGTACTGACACCCGAAGGCAGCCTGAACGCGCGCAACCACTTGGGCGGAACCGCGCCGGAGCAAGTCCGCTTCCAAGTGAAACGCTGGCGGGAACTGTTGGCTTAAAGAGAATGAAGTAAGAAGAAGGTCGTCTGAAAACTGGAAACAGGGTTTCAGACGACCTTTCCTGGTGAAGTAACTGACGAATAGTCAGATTTGCTTTTTAACATTACCCCCGTAAAATTCCAGGTCTTCCTGGAACTTTAACCATTACCTGTATATTCGCAAAAGTTAAGATATTTCCGGTGTATCTGTTTTCAGACGACCTTCTACATCATTTCAGAAAGCCAAAATATGAATACCAAACAAAAAGTCATCGCCATAGACGGACCCAGTGCGTCAGGGAAAGGGACAGTCGCTTCCCGTGTTGCTCAGGCTTTGGGGTTCGATTATCTGGACTCCGGCGCGTTATACCGCCTGACCGCGCTGTATGCGAAGAAACGGGATGTGGAATGGAGCGATGAAGAGGCGGTTGCCGAGTTGGCGGAAAATCTGCCCGCCCGCTTTGAAGGGTCGCAGGTCTTTTTGGATGATGAAGACGTTTCGGGACAAATCCGCAGCGAAGCAATCGGTATGGGCGCTTCTGCAGTGGCGCAGTTGCCGAAAGTGCGTGCCGCGCTTTTGCAGCGGCAGCGTGATTTTCTGACGGAAAAAGGTTTGGTCGCAGACGGGCGCGATATGGGTTCGGTTGTTTTCCCTGATGCGGCGTTAAAGATTTTCCTGACCGCAGGTGCGAAAATACGGGCGGAACGCCGCGCCAAACAAATTGGCATTCCGTGCGAAGGCTTGGAATTTGAACGGATTTTGTCGGATATTGAAGCACGGGACGAAGCTGACCGCCGCCGCAGTGTCGCGCCCTTAAAGCAGCTCCCCGATGCCGAGCTTTTGGATACGAGCGGGCTGAGTATCGAAGAAGCTGTAAAAAAAGTGCTTGATTGGTATCATAAAGTTTAAAAATTAGGGTATAATCCCTGCGTTTTGTTTCAGACGACCTTTGGAGCATCTAAAGGTCGTCTGAAATATTTATTTTCAAAGCCTGTTGCGCCAAGGGCGGCAGGCATTCTCCAACCTACCCCGCACCCCTTGGCGGTGTACCGAAAAGAGTATATATGACTATGGAAAATTTTGCCCAGCTGCTTGAAGAAAGCTTTACCCTGCAAGAAATGAACCCAGGTGAAGTGATTACTGCTGAAGTAGTCGGCATTGATCAAAACTTCGTCACTGTAAACGCAGGTCTGAAATCAGAATCTCTGATTGACGTTGCTGAATTCAAAAACGCTCAGGGCGAGATTGAAGTTAAAGTTGGCGATTTCGTTACCGTTACCATCGAATCTGTTGAAAACGGCTTCGGCGAAACCAAACTGTCCCGCGAAAAAGCCAAACGTGCTGCCGACTGGATCGCTTTGGAAGAAGCGATGGAAAACGGCGACATCCTGTCCGGCGTTATCAATGGCAAAGTCAAAGGCGGCCTGACCGTTATGATCAACAGCATCCGCGCATTCCTGCCGGGTTCTCTGGTTGACGTGCGTCCCGTTAAAGACACTTCCCACTTTGAAGGCAAAGAAATCGAATTCAAAGTCATCAAACTGGACAAAAAACGCAACAACGTCGTGGTTTCCCGCCGCGCCGTTCTGGAAGCTACTTTGGGTGAAGAGCGTAAAGCCCTGCTGGAAAACCTGCAAGAAGGCTCTATCATCAAAGGTATCGTTAAAAACATCACCGACTACGGTGCATTCGTTGACTTGGGCGGCATCGACGGTCTGTTGCACATCACCGACTTGGCATGGCGCCGTGTGAAACACCCGAGCGAAGTTCTGGAAGTCGGTCAAGAAGTTGAAGCCAAAGTCCTGAAATTCGACCAAGACAAACAACGTGTTTCTCTGGGTATGAAACAATTGGGCGAAGATCCTTGGAGCGGTCTGACCCGTCGTTACCCACAAGGCACCCGTCTGTTCGGTAAAGTATCCAACCTGACCGACTACGGTGCGTTCGTTGAAATCGAACAAGGCATTGAAGGTTTGGTACACGTTTCCGAAATGGATTGGACCAACAAAAACGTACACCCAAGCAAAGTCGTACAATTGGGCGACGAAGTTGAAGTAATGATCCTGGAAATCGACGAAGACCGCCGCCGTATCTCTTTGGGTATGAAACAATGCCAAGCCAATCCTTGGGAAGAATTTGCTGCCAACCACAACAAAGGCGACAAAATCTCCGGTGCGGTTAAATCCATCACTGACTTCGGCGTATTCGTAGGTCTGCCTGGCGGTATCGACGGTCTGGTTCACCTGTCTGACCTGTCCTGGACTGAAGCCGGCGAAGAAGCTGTACGCAAATACAAAAAAGGCGAAGAGGTTGAAGCCGTTGTATTGGCAATCGACGTTGACAAAGAGCGCATCTCTTTGGGCATCAAACAGCTGGAAGGCGATCCTTTCGGTAACTTCATCAGCGTAAACGACAAAGGTTCTTTGGTTAAAGGTTCTGTGAAATCTGTTGACGCCAAAGGTGCCGTTGTTGCCCTGTCTGACGAAGTAGAAGGCTACCTGCCTGCTTCCGAATTCGCAGCCGACCGCGTTGAAGACCTGACCACCAAACTGAAAGAAGGTGACGAGGTTGAAGCCGTTATCGTTACCGTCGACCGCAAAAACCGCAGCATCCGCCTGTCTGTTAAAGCTAAAGACGCCAAAGAAAACCGCGAAGCCCTGAATTCAGTCAACGCTGCTGCAACCGCCAGCGCCGGTACTACCAGCCTCGGCGACTTGCTGAAAGCCAAACTGTCCGGCGACCAAGAATAAGGTTGCAGACATGACGAAGTCTGAATTAATGGTTCGTTTGGCAGAAGTTTTTGCCGAGAAAAACGGTAACCAATTGCTGGCAAAAGACGTCGAATACAGCGTAAAGGTTTTGGTTGATACCATGACCCGCTCGCTGGCTCGCGGTCAGCGTATTGAAATCCGTGGTTTCGGCAGCTTCGATTTGAACCATCGCCCGGCCCGTATCGGCCGCAACCCCAAAACCGGCGAACGTGTGGAAGTGCCTGAAAAACACGTCCCTCACTTCAAGCCCGGTAAGGAATTGCGTGAACGTGTGGACTTGGCTTTACAAGAAAATGCCAACTAAACCTGAGTAAACGAACGCCGCAGAAATGCGGCGTTTTTTGTCGTCTGAAAATATGGTTCTCTATTGTTTTCGTAATTTGGGCGGAATTTGTAATGGAAAATTCATAGGGTCGTCTGAAATCATCTATAATACGTTTCTTTTAATGATTGCCCGTTGATAAAACGTATAGTGGATTAAATTTAAATCAGGACAAGGCGACGAAGCCGCAGACAGTACAGATAGTACGGCAAGGCGAGGCAACGCCGTACTGGTTTAAAGTTAATCCACTATAATTGTCAAACCCAAAAACATAATAAAGGTCAGATATGAGTGATAGAGGTCAACTGTTTGTCGCCCCTCCGTTTGAGAACCACAGCCCGCTGACTTGGTATCAGGCTGCAGCCGAACAACCAAATTTTATCCGCGATGAAGCACAGGCGCGGGCGATTGAATATTTGGATCGTTTGTGGACGGAACTGATGATGTTCAAACGCAAACGCAATCGCTTTCTAGGACGCAGCCTGCGCTCTCCTCAAGTGCCGAAAGGTTTGTATTTTTATGGCGGCGTGGGTCGCGGCAAAAGTTTTTTGATGGACGCTTTTTTTGGCTGCTTGCCATACCGCCGCAAACGCCGCGTCCACTTTCATGCCTTTATGGCGGAAATCCATAAGCGTTTGAAAGACTTGAAAAGCGAAGCCAATCCTTTAAAGGCAGTAGCTGCCGAGATTGCCAAAGAAACCCGTGTATTGTGTTTTGACGAATTCCACGTCAGCGATATTGCAGATGCGATGATTCTGGGTCGCCTGCTGGAAAACTTGTTGAGCGAAGGCGTAGTTTTGGTGGCAACTTCCAACTATGCCCCGTCCGAACTTTACCCTCAAGGTCAAAACAGAAGCAGTTTTCTGCCGACCATTGCGCTGATTGAATCCAGCCTGACCGTCTTAAATGTTGATGGCGGAGAAGACTACCGTCTGCGCACTTTACGTCCTGCCGAGATTTTCTTCGTTCCCAACAACGAAGAAAATGAGCAAAAATTGGCTGATTTGTTTAAAGAAATGGCGGGAATTGCCGAATTGAATCCCGGCGTCAGCGTGATACACGGGCGAGAAATTCCGCATAAAGCCCAATCCGACCGTGCCATTTGGTTCGATTTCCGCGCTTTATGCTTTGGACCGCGTTCGCAAGCCGATTACCTCTATCTGGCCGAACATTATGAAATGGTGTTCGTATCAGGATTGGAACGTTTGACACCGCAGGAAAAGGCCGAAGCGCGCCGCCTTACTTGGCTGATTGATGTACTGTACGATTTCCGAGTGAAACTCTGTGCCACCAGCGCGGTAGGCGTAAACGATATTTATGTCGAGGGCGATTTTGCCGAAGAATTTACCCGCACTGCCAGCCGTATGGTGGAAATGCAATCGGAAGTTTATTTGGAACAGCCGCATCTGACGTTGAAAAAATAAGATTCGGACGAAGAAAAAAGTGCTGCTTTTCCCAAAGTAAACTGAAATTTGATAAAATAGCAGTTCATTTTCCTCAACCTCAGACTATTGCACAATGCAATAAAAACAAGGACATAATATGGCTATTGAGCGCACGATCTCCATCGTTAAACCCGATGCTGTAGGTAAAAATGTAATCGGCAAAATTTACAGCCGTTTTGAAGACAACGGACTGCGTATTGTCGCTGCCAAAATGAAGCACCTCAGCGTGCGCGAAGCCCAAGAATTTTATGCTGTGCACAAAGAGCGTCCTTTTTACGACAGCTTGGTTGCCTTTATGACCAGCGGTCCCGTCATGATTCAGGTGCTGGAAGGTGAAAATGCCGTTGCAAAAAACCGTGAACTGATGGGCGCGACCAACCCTGCCGAAGCAGCGCCCGGTACGATACGTGCGGATTTTGCAGAATCCCTGAGCGTAAACGCTGTACATGGCTCTGATAGTCTGGAAAACGCAGCAATCGAGATTGCCTACTTCTTCAGCCAAAGCGAAATCTGCCCGCGTTAACGATAAATGCCGTTCGAGCGTCCGACCGGTTCGGGCGTTTGGACGGTTTTGTCGATATTGTTTGTCTCAATCTGTTTTCAGACGACCTTTCTAAAATGGGGGTCGTCTGAAAATATGATAGAAGAGGGCTGAGAATAAAAGTTGTTTGCTAAAAAAGGATTGGGGAGATTTTCTAGACTGTTGCGAAGCTCCCTTCTCCATCAGATTCACAAGACTTATAACCAACGGCAGCCTTTATTCAAAAGCTTTACCAAGAAATAAACCACATGAAAACCAATCTGCTGAATTACGATTTAAACGGTCTGACCCATCATTTTGCCGAGATGGGCGAGAAACCGTTCCGCGCCAAACAAGTCATGCGCTGGATCCACCAAGCCGGTGCGCAAAGTTTCGATGAAATGACCGATTTGGCAAAATCTCTGCGTCTGAAACTCAACGAACAGGCAAGCGTGGATGTGCCCAAACTGATGATGGCGCAAGAATCCACCGATGGTACGCGCAAATGGCTGCTGGATGTGGGAACGGGCAACGGCGTGGAAACGGTGTTTATTCCCGAAGCAGAACGCGGTACGTTGTGTATTTCCTCGCAAGTCGGCTGCGCATTGGAATGCACCTTCTGTTCTACCGGCCGCCAAGGTTTCAATCGTAATCTGACCGCTGCCGAAATCATCGGGCAATTGTGGTGGGCAAACAAAGCGATGGGCGTTACTCCGAAAAACGAACGTGTGATTTCCAATGTGGTGATGATGGGCATGGGCGAGCCAATGGCGAACTTCGATAACGTCGTTACTGCGCTGAGCATCATGCTGGACGATCATGGCTACGGTCTAAGCCGCCGCCGCGTTACCGTTTCCACATCGGGTATGGTGCCGCAAATGGACAGGCTGCGCGATGCGATGCCTGTTGCGCTGGCAGTGTCCCTTCACGCTTCCAATGACGAAGTACGCGATCAAATCGTTCCACTGAATAAAAAATATCCGTTGAAAGAGTTGATGGCGGCATGTCAACGCTATTTGGTCAAAGCACCAAGAGATTTCATTACTTTTGAATACGTTATGCTAGACGGAGTCAATGACAAGGCGCAGCATGCGCGTGAACTGATTGAGTTGGTAAAAGATGTACCGTGCAAATTCAATCTGATTCCGTTCAATCCCTTCCCAAATTCCGGCTACGAACGCTCTACCAATGAAAATATCCGCGTTTTCCGCGATATTTTGCAGCAGGCAGGATTCGTGGTAACCGTCCGTAAAACGCGTGGCGACGATATTGACGCAGCTTGCGGTCAATTAGCAGGACAAGTACAAGATAAAACACGCCGCCAACAAAAATGGCAGCAGATTTTGGTCGAACAACAGAGCTGATTATGAAACTGAACATTTGGCAACCCATTATTTTAACTTTGGTTTTAGGTGCATGCGCCGGCACAAAAGGTCCAAGCAGAGCGGAACGTGCGACACAGGTCGCCAATATCAAAACGCAGTTGGCTATCGAATACATGCGCGGGGGCGATTACCGTCAAGCAACGGTAAGCATTGAAGAGGCATTGAAAGCGGACAGCAGCAATGAAGATGCATGGCTGGTTCGCGCGCAAATCTATCAATATCTCAAAGTGCGCGACAAAGCACAGGAAAGCTTCCAAAAAGCCCTATCCTTGAAACCTGACAATGCGGAAATCAATAATAACTACGGCTGGTTCTTGTGCAGCGAGATGAATAATCCCGCCCAGTCCATCAGTTATTTTGACAAAGCCCTAGCCGATCCGACTTATCCTTCTCCGTTTATCGCCAACCTCAACAAGGGCATTTGCAGCGCGAAAATGGGACAATATTCGCTCGCGGAAGCTTATCTCGAACGCTCTTTGGCCGCGCAACCTCAGTTCCCGCCTGCGTTTAAAGAATTGGCAAGAACCAAAATGCTGGCAGGCAATTTAAACGAAGCGGATTATTATTTCCGCCAATATCAAAGCAAAGTCGATGTCTTGCAGGCAGATGATTTGCTGCTGGGTTGGAAATTGGCGACCGCTATGGGCAATAGCCAGGCAGCCTACGAATACGAAGCCCAGTTAAGGGCAAACTTCCCCTACTCGGAACAATTACAGGCAGTAACCACAGGTAAGTAACCACATGGAAAATCAAAAGAAAAACGAATACGACATTCAAGCTGCCAAATCATTGGGTGATGAGCTGGGACAACTCAGACACAAATCAGGTTGGGATATTGATGAAGTAGCACGACGGTTGAAACTGTCTGCCGAACAAATTGAAGCACTTGAAAAAGGAGACTATTCTTTCTTTTCAGGGTTGGTCTTCGTTATGGGCTATCTGCGTTCTTATGCCCGCCTGTTGAAAATCGATGAAACAACCATTACAGGTCGTCTGAAAGCCATTTCCGCGCCGGAAGAAGACCATGTCTATCTGGTTGATCGCAAACAAAATGCCGGCTTGAACTACCAAGATGGTGAAAAAGTCGGTTTTCCCAAATGGGTTTTGGGCATGGCGGCGCTCATCCTGCTTGGCGGCGGTATTTATGTTTGGCAAAGCAAGTCCAATCATGAAAACGAACAACAAGTCGCGCAAAACAGCGATGCAGTACGTAACAGTATGCAGACGCCGGATTTGAAAAAAGAAAATGTTGCCGTTTCCAATATGGCAGAAAACGGCAAACAAGAAATATCCAATGCCGAAAAAGCAGCTTCAAGTGTCGCCACATCCGAAGCAGCGGCATCCGCACCTGAAGTCAAAGTCGATTCAGACGAGCTTTGGATTAAAGTCCAATACCGAAGTAATCTGATTATCACCGACAAGAAAGGTACCATGATTTTCAGCCGGATCATTCCCGCAGGAAGCGAAAGGCGTTTTAAAGGCGGTGCGCCCTACAATGTCTGGATCGGTATTGCCACAGGCGCACAAGCCAATTATGGCGGGACAACCATCAATCTGGCAGAATACCGGGCTGCCGGTGAAAAATCAGCTTCCTTTGTAGCAGGAAAAAAATAAAGATGAACATACCCAAACGCCGCCAAACCCATCAAGTACAAATCGATCATCTCACCGTCGGTTCAGATGCTCCCGTTGTCGTGCAATCAATGACCAATACCGATACCGCAGATGCTAAAGCAACCGCCCTGCAAGTCAAAGAATTGAGCGATGCAGGCTCAGAAATGGTGCGCATTACCGTCAACAGCCCGGAAGCCGCCTCCAAAGTTGCCGAAATCCGCCAGCGTTTGGACGACATGGGTTACACCACCCCGCTGATTGGCGACTTCCATTTCAATGGCGAACGTCTGTTGGCGGAATTTCCCGAGTGCGGCAAAGCCTTGTCCAAATACCGCATCAACCCCGGAAATGTCGGCAAAGGCGCAAAAGGTGATGAAAAATTTGCCTATATGATTCGAACTGCCGCCGAAAACGACAAAGCCGTCCGTATCGGCGTCAACTGGGGTTCGCTTGACCAAAGCCTCGCCAAGCGCATGATGGATGCCAATCTGGCGTCCTCATCGCCCAAACCGCCTGAAGAAATCATGAAAGATGCCTTGATTATTTCGGCGCTGGAATCTGCTGAAAAAGCCGTTTTGTTAGGTTTGCCCGAAGACAAAATCATCTTGTCGTGCAAAGTCAGCTCCGTTCAGGATTTGATTCAAGTTTACCGCGAGCTGGGCAGCCGTTGCCAATATCCGCTTCACTTAGGCTTGACGGAAGCAGGCATGGGCAGCAAAGGCATTGTCGCCTCTACCGCCGCCTTGGCCGTACTGCTCCAAGAAGGCATCGGCGACACCATCCGTATTTCACTCACCCCCGAACCCGGCAGTTCACGTACTCAGGAAGTCATTGTTGGTCAGGAAATTTTACAAACCATGGGGCTGCGCTCATTTACCCCTATGGTTACCGCCTGCCCCGGTTGCGGACGCACCACCAGTACGGTCTTCCAAGAGCTCGCCCAAGACGTACAAAATTACCTGCGTCAAAAAATGACCGTATGGCGCACCATCTATCCCGGCGTGGAGTCTTTAAACGTCGCCGTCATGGGTTGCGTCGTTAACGGGCCGGGTGAAAGCAAACTGGCAGACATCGGCATCAGCCTGCCCGGAACCGGCGAAACCCCTGTTGCACCGGTTTATGTTGACGGGGAGCGTAAAGTGACTTTAAAAGGCGACAACATCGCAGCCGAATTCTTGGAAATTGTCGAAGAATACGTCAAAACCAACTATTGCGAAGGCGGTGCCAAACGCAGTCAAAACCGTATTATCCCGATACAGTCCGCTTGATAGGCATAAACAAAAAAGGTCGTCTGAAAAACATTCAGACGACCTTTGGTTTGCTGGTATATTTATTAATGAAAATTAGGAAGAGGTAGAGAGATAGACCAGTTGCTTGGAATATTCAATCCGTTAGAAACTTGGTCATGCTAAATTTGTTAGGCACGAGGTTTTGTCCATTCGCTATTTTCAAATTAACCTCAAACTCAAAAAAAAGGCGATACCTTTCAGTACCGCCAAAGCTGCTTTGGTGATGAAACCGGTTATTTCGAGGCGCAACGGAAGCCCAAGTTGTGCAGGACGTATTTCGATTGCAGGCTGGTGCGTATGCCGTAGCGCAGGAAGGCGGCGTAATTTGATGGATCGCTGGAACCTACGGATGCGCCGCTGCAAAACATTTGCGTATCGGCATTGCCTGACGACAACAGGCTGCTGTTGAAGTCTTCCGTCCATTCCCAAATCAGACCGTGCATATCGTAAATGCCCCAGTAGTTGGGTTTGCTTTTGCCGACATCGTGCAAGCCGTTTCTGCCGCCGTCTGCATACCAGTCAAGAATGGTGCGGTTGTAGCCGGGTTCGGCAGAACCGTTTTTCTGAGTAGCGGAGGCGAGTCCGGCAAATTCCCACTGGTCTATGGTCGGCAGGCGTTTGCCTTGTGAAGTGCAGTAAGCGTTAGCGGCAAACCAAGATACGTTGGTTACCGGATGTTTCAGTTCGTTGGGTTTGGGCGCGTAGCTGTTGCTGCCGGTTTTAACCCAATGTTTCAGGTAGGTAGGTTCGGCTTGTTTGGAACTGACTTTACCTTTTTGCCACTGGGGATGTTTTTTGACAAACTCTGCAAATTCGGCATTGGTAACGGGGTACTTGTCGATTTGGAAAGGTTTGACTTTGATGAGGTTTGTCTCTTTTTTCAGATAGAGCGGGCGGTAGCTGCCGCCTTCAACTTTTGCCATTTCGGCCGCCGCTGCACTGCCGCTTGCGACAAGGGTAAATAGGGCGATGAGTGGTATGAGTTTCATAACGGGCTTTCTAATCTGAATACGGGGATTATTAGGCTTTGATTATATAGCGAAACCGGATAAAAATCCTCAGAAGCCGTCTGATTATTGTGTTTTTGGCTTGTCGGGTTCGTGAATGCTTGAAACCGGTTTTTCAGACGACCTTCGATGCTTGAGAGGTCGTCTGAAAAACCAATCTTTCGATTGGTCGTGGAAGAAAGCCACTGTTGTCCTTGCATCAGCCGGAACAGCAGTGGCTTTTTTCTATTTCTATGCCGAGATGACTGGATTAGTAGCCGCCTTTACCTGCAGATGCTGCGGAAGCAGGCGCTGCTGAATCAGCTGGAGCAGAAGCGGCAGGAGCTGAAGCTGCACCGCTACCTACATAGTCTTTGTCTTCCAGTTTTTTGGTCATGATTTCAGGGTTCTCTGCGCCCTCTACTTTCAATTGACCCAACGCGCCTTTGTTGAACGCACGGAAGATAGAGTGGTCAACCAAAGTATAGCTGCCCGGAATATCGGCTTTAAATTCGACAATCGCTGCGCCACCGGCAGGGATCAGGGTGCTTTGTACGTTTTCGTTGATCAGTTTGCCGGCTTCTACGTAAACTTTGTCGAAGATCTCACCAATAACGTGGAAGGAAGAAACGAGGTTCGGACCACCGTTACCCACGTACATACGGACGGTTTCGCCTGCTTTGGCTTTCAGGGCGTTGTCGCCGGCGATAGCGCCTACGTGACCGTTAAATACAACGTATTCAGGTTGTTCGGCGATGGCTTTGTCCATATCGAACGGTTGCAGGCCTTGTGCACCTTTTTTACCTTTGGTGTAGAAGTCGCCTTGTACGATGTAGAACTCTTTGTCCACTTTAGGCAGACCTTCTTTAGGTTCAACCAAGATCAGACCGTACATACCGTTGGCGATGTGCATACCGACAGGAGCAACGGCACAGTGGTAGATGTACAGACCGGGTTGCAGGGCTTTGAAGCTGAATGTAGAAGTACGGCCCGGAGCAGTGAAGCTGGCTTCTGCACCACCGCCTTGACCGGTAGCAGCGTGGAAGTCAACGTTGTGCGGTACGGTAGAAGACGGGTTGTTAGAGAATTCGATATCTACGGTATCGCCTTCGCGTACACGGATCATGCGGCCTGGAACGTCACCGTCAAATGTCCAGTAGTGGTATTCCACGCCATCGTCCATTTTCATGGTTTTTTCGATGGTTTCCATTTTGACGCGTACGCGTGCAGGATGGTCGCGGTCGATAGCAGGTGGAACTTCAGGAGCGTGGGTAGTTACCGCGTCGATAACAGGCAGATCGGCTGCAGGAGTTTCGGCAGCAGCCTCAGTGCTGGAAGCAGGAGCTTCGGCAGTTGCAGTAGCGGAAGCGGTTTGCTCGGCAGGTTTTTGGGCAGCTTGCTCACCACAGGCGGCTAAAGCAAAAACTGAAGCAATGATTGCAGCTAAAGCTTGGCGTTTCATAGTTGTCATTTCCTTTAATAACTATTTTAAGAAGGTCAGGGTATATTTTTTCAACCTTTGTCGTCCGCGGCATACCGCTTTCGGCTCTTTCAAACCGCCTTATTCCGGGTCGTCTGAAAGGCATCTCTTGTGAACTTTTGTAGGATTATGTAGGTGGTTTTACCGCTATATCTTGACCTAAATCAATTAATTCATCAAAGATGAACTTTTACTACATGTTTTACTACTTAATAACTAGATAAAACTACATCAAATCGTCTATTATTATTCACATGTTTTATCCAATTCTTTACAAAAATGCCATCGTATTTTTGATAATAAGAATTATTATTGACTATATATCTGTTTTTTAAAGATTGTTGTTAAGAGAATATTTCTTTTGCCTGAAAAGAGTGCTACAATCTTTAACATTCATATAGTATGAATTTATAAGCAACCACTTTTCACCAAAATAAGGAGTTCTGAAATGGGACAGTACAAGAAGCTATGGTACTTGCTGTTTGCCGTCCTGGCAGTCTGCTTTACCATTCTTGGCTACATGGGCAGCGAGGTTTATAAAAAAGCCCCGCCTTATCCTGAGAAAGTCGTTTCGGCATCAGGCACGCAGCTGATGACTAAAGACGATATTTTGGCAGGTCAATCAGCCTGGCAAACCACCGGCGGTATGGAAGTCGGTTCCGTATTGGGACACGGCGCATACCAAGCTCCCGACTGGACAGCCGACTGGCTGCACCGCGAGCTGGTCGCATGGTTGGATTTGACCGCGCAAGAGACTTACGGCAAAAAATTCGACGAAGTTTCTCCCGAAGAACAAGCCGTGCTGAAAACCCGCCTTGCCGACGAATACCGCAACCAAAGCCGTATTAAAGAAGACGGCAGCGTCGTCATCAGCGATACCCGTGTAAAAGCCATTGAGAGCATCCTGCCTTACTACCACGGCGTATACGGCGATGATCCTGCCCTTCAGAAAACACGCGAACACTTCGCAATGAAAAACAACACATTGCCAAGTAAAGAAGCGCGCGAAAAACTGTTCAACTTTTTCTTCTGGACTTCATGGTCTGCTTCGACCAACCGTCCCGACGAGACTTTCACCTACACCAACAACTGGCCGCACGAGCCTTTGATCAACAACGTACCGACTACTGAAAACTATATGTGGTCGTTCACCAGCGTTGTATTGCTCTTGATGGGTATCGGCCTTCTGATGTGGGGTTACTCCTTCCTGACCAAACACGAAGAAGTAGAAGTTCCGACTGAAGACCCGATTTCCAAAGTACAGCTGACTCCTTCCCAAAAAGCATTGGGCAAATACGTCTTCCTGACAGTCGCCCTGTTTGTGGTACAAGTGTTACTGGGCGGTCTGACTGCACACTACACCGTCGAAGGTCAGGGTTTCTACGGCATCGACGAAGCGCTGGGCTTCGAAATGTCCGACTGGTTCCCTTACGCATTGACCCGTACTTGGCACATCCAATCCGCCATCTTCTGGATTGCAACCGGCTTCCTGACAGCAGGTCTGTTCCTGGCTCCGATTGTTAACGGCGGCAAAGATCCCAAGTTCCAACGCGCCGGCGTGAACTTCCTGTACATCGCCCTGTTCATCGTAGTCGGCGGTTCTTACGCAGGTAACTTCTTCGCCCTGACCCACGTCATTCCACCTGAATTCAACTTCTGGTTCGGACACCAAGGTTACGAATACCTCGACTTGGGCCGTTTCTGGCAACTCCTGCTGATGGTCGGTCTGTTGTTGTGGCTGTTCCTGATGCTGCGCTGCACCGTCTCCGCCTTTAAAGAAAAAGGCGTGGATAAAAACCTGCTGGCAATCTTCGTTGCCTCTATGGTCGGTGTCGGTGTGTTCTACGCACCTGGTCTGTTCTACGGCGAAAAATCCCCGATTGCCGTCATGGAATACTGGCGCTGGTGGGTAGTTCACCTGTGGGTAGAAGGCTTCTTCGAAGTATTCGCTACCGCAGCCTTTGCCTTCATCTTCTACAACATGGGCTTCGTCCGCCGCAGTACCGCTACTGCCTCTACTCTGGCTGCTGCCGCCATCTTCATGTTGGGCGGTATCCCGGGTACGCTGCACCACCTGTACTTCTCCGGTTCTACCTCCGCATCTATGGCAATCGGCGCCTGCTTCTCCGCATTGGAAGTCGTACCGTTGGTATTGCTGGGTCGTGAAGCTTACGAACACTGGTCTTACCAACACCTGTCCGAATGGGCGAAACGCCTGCGTTGGCCGCTGATGTGCTTCGTAGCAGTTGCCTTCTGGAACATGATCGGTGCCGGCGTATTCGGCTTCCTGATTAACCCGCCGATTTCCCTGTTCTACATCCAAGGCCTGAACACTACCGCAGTTCACGCACACGCAGCCTTGTTCGGTGTGTACGGCTTCTTGGCACTGGGCTTCGTATTGCTGGTTGCCCGCTACCTGAAACCAAACGCACATTTCGACGACAAGCTCATGACTTGGGGCTTCTGGCTGCTCAACGGCGGCTTGGTCGGCATGATCGCCATCAGCCTGCTGCCTGTCGGCGCCATTCAAGCATACGCCTCCATCACTCATGGCCTGTGGTATGCCCGTAGCGAAGAATTCCTGCAAATGGAAATCCTCGACACCCTGCGCTGGGTACGTACAGCAGCCGACTTGATCTTCATCGGCGGTGCAATCTGCGTAGCAATCCAAGCAACCAAAATCGTATTTAGCCGCGATAAATAAATCCTAGCTTGAATACTACACAAAAGGTCGTCTGAAATTTTCAGACGACCTTTTATTTTGGAAGATAGAAGAAACTTGATGGAGAGTTGCCTGAAAGGGGTAGGGCAGCTTAGCTTGGTTCATGCTCGCTTACGCCTTATTATAGTGGATTAAATTTAAATCAGGACAAGGCGACGAAGCCGCAGACAGTACAGATAGTACGGCAAGGCGAGGCAACGCCGTACTGGTTTAAATTTAATCCACTATATCAGACAACGGAGCCATGCCGTTAATGTATAGTCAATTAAAATCAAAATAGGACAGTAACGCATCGTCAAATCGGGCGTAATCAGACAAAACGGTTCGCAGATACCGCTTAATATTCGCCCACACCTTCTCAATCGGATTGAGCTCAGGTGAATAAGGTGCAAGAGGCAATACCTTATGGCCCAATTTTTCCGCCATTTCCCGTAAGACACCCATACGGTGAAATCGTGCATTATCTAAAATAATCACCGATTTTTGAGTCAATGCGGGCAGTAGGCATTGCTGAAACCACGCTTCAAAAAAGACTCCGGTCATCGTATTTTGATAAACCATCGGAGCAATCAGCCGGTTGCCAACTTGTGCGGACACCAAAGATAAGCGTCGGTATCTTTTTCCACTTATCTGCGCTTTCACTATTCGCCCTCTCAGGCTGCGGGCATAGGGACGGAACAGGTAGCGGTCAAATCCTGTTTCATCCAAATAAACACGTTGGTAGTCGGAAAATTCGGCCGGCTGTGTCAAATAATGCGTTACTTTGGCCGGGTCTTGTTCTTTGTAAGTGGTGGTCTTTTTTTGCGCGTCATCCCCATCTGTTTGAGTGCATAGCAAACGGCGGCTGCCGTACAATCAAAATGTTTGGCGATTTCATGCAGATAGGCATCCGGGTGTTGCCCAACATATTGGGCCAGTTTTTGCCTATCCAATTTGACGGCATTTAGACCGGTAACTTGATGTTTTAGGCTGCCTGTTTGTTTTTTAAGGCGAATCCACAGGTAAAGTGTGTTTCTTGACAAGTTAAACGTTGCTGCGGTTTGGCTGATGTTTTTGCATTGTTCGTAATAGTTTAAAGCTTTGTTTCTTAAGTCCGCAGAGTATGCCATGGTTAAACCTTCAAAGTTGAGTATTGTACTATTTTGTTTTTAATTGACTATATTGGGTTTGCTGAATCTGCTCGTCGTTGGCAAACATTTGGTCAAACACGCTGCGGACTTCATTGGTCAATTCGACATTCAGGTTTTTCAGTGAGTGATATACCTGTTTCAACCATGAACGGAAACGGCGGAACAACCCGCGCAATTCTTCGCTTGGTGCTTTGCCTTCGTACAGGTAGGCTTCAAAACCGCGCGCCCATTTCTCGTGATTCTCGCGCTGCTCGTTCATTCTCATCGTGTCCCATGCGGCAAGGTCTTTCACGCCGAACCAATCCAAGGTCGTCTGAACGTCGGACAGGAATTGCCGCTCCTGCCCGGTCAGGTTCTCGACAGGTTTGGCGGTCAGGTCGCGGGCGATGCGGGTTAGTCTCAAGGAAGAAATGTCTCAGTTCGTGAACGCAAGTAGAAGCGTCGGCGTTTTTCAATAGGGCAATCAGGTTATGCTCACGGCTGAACATTCCACGGTCTGCGCCGCCTTGAAACAGTATGTCTTGATTGGTGTCGGTGTTGGGGGTAGAATTTGGGTTGTGGGATATGCCCCCTTCCGCTTCGGGCGTTAGGTTTGATAGGGATACGGCGTGTTGTAACACGTCTTGGGCATTAGCCGATTGGGGATACTTCCACATAGAAACGGTGCGTAAATCGCGCCGTTTTTTGCTGCTGTCGGCAAGATACACAATCAGTCCATCGTCAAACTGTTTTGCAAATGCAAAGCATCTGTTGTTTGTTCCTTTGATCGGCTCGCTGGCTATTGCGTCATAGTTTGAAACAATATCAGTGATTCGGCTGATGTCTTCAGCTGTGATGGCAGTTTGTCCGCGTCTCGCCTCGCTTTCTGCGTTGCTATGGTTGTTTTTGATGTGTTCAATCGCGCTTTGATTTACAGATACAGAATAGCCCGCCGTTTCGGGAAATTGTTCTTCCAATCGGGTATTACCGGTATTCCAAAACACGGCTTCAGCTTTGTTGTTGCCGTTCCATAAATCCGCTGCGTCCTGCGGGTTGGTGCTGTGCACCCATCCGCGCGGCGGGGTGCTTGCCAACGCCTGATTCAATACGCTGTCGTCTAAAAGGCTTTCTCCGACCACATTCAAGCCGCCGTAGGCTGCATCAAAATCACGGATTCCCATATTCAGACGACGTGCAAGGGTTTCAACGGCGCGGGCGTATAGCGTGGCGTTTGCTTCAGCCTGCGTCTTGTTCATTATAGTGGATTAACTTTAAACCAGTACGGCGTTGCCTTGCCGTACTATCTGTACTGTCTGCGGCTTCGTCGCCTTGTCCTGATTTAAATTTAATCCACTATATATCAATAGAAAAAGGTCGTCTGAAACTTGGATTTCAAGTTTCAGACGACCTTTCTTGTTACTTCAAACGCTTTTAGAACTTGGCTTCAAGCGTGAAGTTGTAGCTTCTGCCTGGAGAGGTGAAGCGTTCTATACCGGCATGGGTTTTGTTGTCGACGCGGTTGACTGTGCCGAATTCGCGGATGCTGCGCAGCGATTCCCAAGTGTAGTATTTTTTGTTGCCGATATTGTACGCACCGGCACGCAGGGTGAAGTATTTGCCCAAGTTGACGTAGCCTGTCAGGTCGAAAAGCGTATAGGCTTTGCTGTGCTTGGCAAATGGCCATGGGTTGTTCAAATCATCACTGCTGTGAACGGTGTCAGAC
Source organism: Neisseria sicca (assembly GCF_017753665.1). Classification (NCBI taxonomy): domain Bacteria; kingdom Pseudomonadati; phylum Pseudomonadota; class Betaproteobacteria; order Neisseriales; family Neisseriaceae; genus Neisseria; species Neisseria sicca. The sequence goes on along the minus strand of NZ_CP072524.1, from coordinate 1,295,196 downwards.
GGTTTTTTAGCTGCGGTGTGTGTCAGGTATGCATTGATGCCCCAGCGTTTGGACGGAGCGTCGTAGCCCAGATTGTAAACAGCAGACCACGGGGAAAGGGCGTTAATCGGGGTTTCCTGTCCGTTGGTTTGTTTGGCTTTGCCTTTGATGTAGCTGACATTAACACCTGCGTGCGTGCCTTGCGGCAAACCGATGCTGTCGAGGTTCCATGTGCCGTTAAATTCCAAACCTTTCACCCACGCTGAGGAGCGGTTTTGGTTTTGCCAAACGGGTGAGCTGACCAATTTCGTGCCGTCTGAAAGTGGGGCGTATCTGGGGTTGTTTTCATCGTCTGACGAAACGCCCATATACGTCAATTCGATAAAGTCGCGGTAGCGGGTTTGGAAGCCGGAGAGTTTAAAGTTTCCTGCTTTGCCGCTGCCCGCCAAACCCAATTCAAAGTTTTTGGCTTTTTCGGCTTTCAGGTTGGGGTTGGCTTTAAGGTAGAAGTCAGGATGCGGGAACAATAGCCAGGTTTCGTCCGAAGTCGGCGCACGGAAGCCAGTGCTGTATTTTGCCAAAAGATTCAGATGCGACGTGAATTTCCAGTCGAAGCTCACGCCGTAGCTGAAACCGCTGTGGCTGCGTTCGCTGCCCAAATAGGGGATTTGGGCACGGATGCCGGGCGAGTAGTTCGGATTGTCTTTGGCTCTGCTGCTGCTTTTGTCATGGCGCAAGCCTGCGCTCAGGCGGTATCGGTTGTCGTTGCCGAATTGGAAGGTGTTGTTCCAGTAGGCAAAACGGTTTTTAGACGAGCTTTCGACCAGCATTGCCAATTCTTGGCTGTTGGACGTTTGGTATTTCGGGTCATATAGGCGTACCCAATAGCTATGGTCGCGGTTGGCGTTGCTGCCTTCGTTGCCGCCCACGCCATACTGCATAGCCCAAACCGATTTGGAGAAATCAAGCTGTTTCTCGGCTTCCGCACCCCATTGGCGGGTTTTCTGGCGGATGTTGCGGAACATATGGTACACGTCGCTATTGATACCGTTTTTGGCGTAATCGGTCGGCAAATCCCAAGTCCAGGTGCTCATGTCGATGGTTTGACGGTCGTAACGCAGGTTGAGGCTGTCCCATGGCCCTTTGTCAAGTTGGTTTTTGTATTCGAAACCGATGCGTTTGCGGTAGGAAATGTCTTGTCGGGAGCGGGTATCACCCTTTGACGCAGATGTGGTCGTACCCGTCCACAAATTAGATAGTTCTTTGGTGATGCGGTCGGTGCGCGAGTCTTCAAAAATCCAGCCGATGCGGTTGCGTTCGTTGAAATTGTAGCCCAGCTTGAACAGGGTGCTTTTGTTTACCCATTCTTGCGGGTCGGGCCGGGAACGGGCGATACCGGTGGACTGGTAAGTAAGATACTTGCTGGGTTTGCCATTAATCGGGTCAAAGACATATTCGTTTTCATTTTTAATGGATATATCGCCCTCGGTTGAACGATTTTTGGTTTCTTTACCGAAACGGCGGGTGTAGACCATCAATGCGTCCAAACCCAACCAGGTTCCTGCGGCGGTTATGCTGCTGAATTTTTGGCTGTTGCGTCCGATATAGCCGCCTTTAATGCCTAAGTGGTAGGGTTTTTCTTCGGAAACATAGTCGCTTGCGGATTTGGTTTTGTAGTTGACGGCACCGCCCAATGCGCCGCTGCCGGATTTAAGCGAGTCCGCGCCTTTGTTAAGGGTTACTTCCGAAAAGTTTTCGGGTTCGGAAGTGTTGCGGTTGGCATTGAAGTTGCCGTATGCGCCGAACAACTCTTGGAATGCTTCAGACGACCTGCTTTCTGCTTGTGCCAGTCCGTCCACGTTGATGGCGACGCGGTCTTTATCGACACCGCGTATGGTAAAACCGTTGGAACCTGAGCGTCCGCCTTCAACGACGCTGATGCCCGGATCGTAGCGCACCAAGTCGCTTTCATCGGAGACCATTTGTTTATCCAAAGCCTGACGGCGGACTTTCTCTTCACCGAGTTTTTGGACTTTGCGGCCGCCGATGACTTTGACTTCATTCAAGTCCTGATGGGCTTGTGGTACTGGGTCGGCAGCGAAGGCAGGGAAAGTTTGGCTGACAATAGCTGCCAGCAGTACGGGTTTGAAGGGGAAGGACATTTTTTGCCTCTTAAAGATGTACTGATTATCGGTTTATTGGGATGTTTGATGTGCGGTTACTTGCTGACAGGTGTCAAACTTGTATCCGTCGTATTACGGTCTGATGAATTTTCTACGCCGCCGAATACGGTATCCAACGATTTATCGGCATCGAAGGTAACTTTGCCGCCTATGCTGACTTCTGTTTTATAGCCGCTGTTGAACTGACCGAAGAATTTTCCTTCGACTTTGCCGTTTTTCCCGTCGGATTCGGCAGTGCCTGAGAAATCAACGCCGTTGATGCCTACATCTTTCATCACAACGTCCGGACCGTAATCCGCATTACCCAAAATCGTGCCGCCGAGTTTGTTGGTGTTGAAATTGGCTGTCAGCAGTGAAAGTTTGGGAGCGGTTTTTTCAGACAACCCGGAGGATTTGCCCGGATCGTAGGTTGAAGTAACGATATTGCCGTTGCGTACGCGTACAGCCCAGACTTCATAGGTGGTTTTGCCTTTGGCAGTATTCTGTTCGACAGTCGCATCTTTGACTATGCCGACGGGTTTGCCGCCGACGAACAGGTCTGCCGTGCCGTCTGAACTTATCCATGCGCCGAATTTGAGGTGGTCATGTTTGGTTACGGGTACGTAGGTGGACTGACCAGAATTGCTGCAACAAACAAACAGCTTTCCACCTTCGGATAAAGGCTGGCCTTCGTGGCGTGTACGCAGATTGTAGGAAGGGCTGGAATATGAGGGAATAATCGGATCAGAATATGAGCTGATGTTGTAATAGTTGCCGGATGGAGTTTGATAGACATATTGTTTATCGGTATAGCTGGTGCCCCATGATGTTTTCACTTCGAGCTCCGCTTCATGCAGGCTGCCGCCTTTACCGGAAAGGGTGTTGATGGTTTTTATTGCACTGCTTTCATCGCTCAACTTGACATTAGCGATGGGCTGCGCCGTTGGTATGGCAACGGGGACTTTGGGTTCGGATGCTCCTCCTCCAGCGCAGGCAGTCAGAATAAGGGTCGCTGCCGCAGAAATTGCGGGTACTTTGATTTTCATGATGAATCTCTCTTAATATTGATATTTTATAAATTAATGATAAGGATTACCAATTTTGTTGTAATATTTTGTAATAATTATGGTGTTTTGGCAATATCCGCGTGGATTTTTTATGATTTCTTAAGTAAATATTAAGAAATAAATCAATTAAAGACATGAAGTTGAATATTTGTTCTAAATATCTGATTTGATACTGCTATCTATTACTGATGAAGAATATCGGGTTATAGTGTAATCAAACTATTACTTTGGATTCGCAAGATATATTGCAGGCGTGTTTAGTGGGTTGACTTGATTAATCCCATGAATCTACTGATGAATAACATTTGAATAATTTATAAGACCATAAAAATAAATCAGTTATGTTTGTTTTGGAAATTTACCTCTATAATGCTGCATCTTAATGCAAATCTGTTGCTTTTACGCAAAACTAAGGTCGTCTGAAAAGTTTCAGACGACCTTTGATAGCTGTAAATCCATGACTGGGGATTGAATCAGTAGGGCATGACGGTTTGCATTTGGCTACCCCTGCGATATACACACATATATTTCGGATGATTTTGAATGTTAAGAATAAAACAAAAAATGGTTTCGGCATCGTTATGTTGCCTGTTGCCTTCCGCAGTCTTGGCTCAATTGCCCGAAGGTGGTGTCCGGCAGGATGCGCCTTCTCAGGATGCTGCCGTACAAGTGCAGCAAAAACAATGGCTGGATATTTTGTCCGAAGAAGAAAGGTCGTCTGAAAAGAATGAGAATGTCGGCAAACCGACTGTGATCGGCGATGATTTTTTAGCGGCAAACCCGCGTATTCTTGAGGACGCGCTGATTCGGGCACTTAACGGCAATAGCGTAGATTTGGTTTCTTCGCTTGCCGCCCTTTACCGCAAACAGCCCAACCACAATCCCAAGCTGATTACGCGTGCCGATGCTTTGCTGGCAAAGTTGAAAGGGCGGACTTCCGAAGCGGTCGAGCGTTATCGTACCCTTTATGAATCCGACGTTTCAGACGACCGCATATTATTGGATTTGGCGGCTGCAGAGTTTCAGGATTATCGTTTGGGCGAGGCGGCGGCGCATTTCCGCCATGCCGCGCAGCGTGATATACCTGCCCCCGTTTTGGAAAACGTCAAACGTTTTCAAGAAGCCGTCAGACGGCAGACGGAATGGAAATGGTCAGGCGGAATCAGTCCCGTGCATAACGATAATGCCAACAATGCTGCTCCGCGTTATTGCATCGAAACAAGGGGGCAAACCGCATGCAGCGTTACTTTGCCCGTCAGTGCCAACGGCTTGAATTACGAGTTGAACACGGAAAAACTCACCCCGTTGTACGGGCATCACGCCATCAAATTCCGCGCCAACCTCAGCGGAACGAGCTATTTTTTCGACCGCCAATCGGCTTACGACGATGCGTTCGGCAGGGCTTATTTGGGCTGGCAGCGCAAGGACGGCAAACAAACCGTCAGCGTTTTACCGTTTTATCAGGCACAGTTGGCGGGCAGCAGCGAATTTGACAGCAAAAAAGAAAAAAACCGCCGCGCCGCGCCGTATATGCTGGCATACGGGGTTGGCGTACAGCTTTCGCATATGGTCAATCTCGGCAACGCGACACAACTTTATTACTCGCTGGAACGCTACCGCCAAAACTATCGGGAAACTGATCGTGCGCTGCGCAACGACGGTTGGCACGACAGTACCTATCTCTCCCTGGCGCGCCGTTTCGGCAGAACGACCCTGTTCGGTGGTTGGCAATACAACCGCTTTGTTCCTGAAAACAAAAACATACGCAATGCCGTCAACAATGCCGCCTACCGCCGCAACGGGTTCAATATAGGCTGGATACAGCAATGGCCGTTTTTGGGCGGGCTGAACAGCCGCCTGACCGCTTCATTTGCCAACCGTCGCTATAAAGGTATTATGGCATTCGGTACGGAGCCGCAACGCAACCGCGAGCGTTCCCTCTTCGTCAGCCTCAGCCATAATAAATTGTCCTACAAAGGCATCACGCCGACCTTGAATTACGGATACAGCCGCATCCGCAGCAATGCCCCTTATGCACGGCGCAGCAGCCGTCAATGGTCGTTGGGCGCGGAGTGGAATTTTTAAAAAAAGCCTAAAATTCGAATACTTAATCAATAAAGGTCGTCTGAAAACGGGCATCGTAGGCTTTCAGACGACCTTTGCGGCATTTTCAAGCCGATGGATAGGGTTTTGCAATCAATATAGACAGCTTGAACCTTCCGTCTTAAGGACGGTAGAATCAGTCATTTCAATGCAGCAGTTCGAAGTTTTGTTGAAACTGCCGTATATCCTAAATAATCAGATATATATCATGAGTAACGAAACCAAAAACTACATTACGCCCGTTGGTTGGCAGGCGTTGAAAGACGAGCTGTATCAACTGGTCAATAAAGAACGTCCCGAAATCGTCCAAATCGTCAACTGGGCGGCAAGCAACGGCGATCGCAGCGAAAACGGCGACTATCTTTACGGAAAACGCCGTATGCGCGAAATCGACCGCCGCATCCGTTTTCTGACCAAGCGTTTGGAAGCTGCCGTCGTCGTCGATCCCGAATTGCGCGAAGCGACCGACCAAGTGTTTTTCGGTGCAACCGTCGGACTGTTACGCGGCGACGGGCGCGAGCAAACCGTCAAAATCGTCGGCGTCGATGAAATCGATACCGCGCAAAACAAAATTTCTTGGATTTCTCCGTTGGCGCGTTGTCTGATTAAAGCGAGGGAAGGGGACGAAGTCATCTTGAATACACCGGAAGGGCGCGAGGAGATTGAGATTTTGTCGGTGGAATATATACGGATAGATTAAATCTCTCGTAAGCATAAGAGATAGGTCGTCTGAAAACTTTACCAATACGTTTTCAGACGACCTTTTCTATAAAAAAACACCGCTTTTGCAAGCGGTGTCCGGTAAAGCATAAATTATTTGCGCAGACCCAAGCGGGTGATCAGGTTGCGGTATGTATCAGGTTGGGTACGGCGCAAGTAAGACAACAGACGGCGACGTTGGCTAACCATTTTCAACAGGCCGCGACGGCTGTGGTGGTCTTTAGGGTTGGCTTTGAAGTGGGGAGTCAGGTCGTTGATGCGGAAAGTCAACAGAGCGACTTGTACTTCAGAAGAGCCGGTATCGCCTTCTTTGCGTTGGAAATCTTTAACAATTTGTGCTTTTTGTTCTACGGTCAATGCCATGATGGATAACTCCGAAAAATAAAAGAACCGTTATTCGGTTCGGACAAGTTTGACGAGCGCGAACCCGTTCAAACTCCTGAAGTCTTTTTGTGAAGACCGGCGGATTATGCCACAGTTTCATCTGTTTTGCACGGCTGAATCCTGTTTTTTATACGAAATTGTGGAAATGTCGTCTGAAAAAGTATCGGGGTGTGGCGTAAAGTATGCGCGAGAAGTTTTGATTCGGTGCATTTTATAGCAGGTTAAAATAGAAAATATTTTCATCATTCCTGTATAGGCGTGAATCCGGGCTTCTGATTTCGGCAAGATTCAGCGATTATTGCGGATTGCCGCCCGAACAGAAATGGCGGTGTGGGTACTTTTTTAGAATTTCGGTGAATGGGCAGGGCTGTTCGGAAGGGCGTGGGTTTGTAGTAAAATAGACGCTGATCGACGGCATGAAGAGGTCGTCTGAAATTTGCAAAGAGCTTTGATATTATGAATTTTTTTAGAAAAACAGCCTTGTTTTTGCTCGTTTTGTCCGTATTGGCTGCCTGCGGTTCGTTTGTTTCGCAATATGTTTTAGGGATGAATCCCTGCGTATTGTGCATCGTGCAGCGTTTGTGCGTATTGGCGGTAGGCGTGGCGGCTTTGTTGGCGGTATTTTTCCGTCAGTCTTCTAAAGTGGGGCGGACATTTTCCGCTTTGCTTATCAGCGCGCCTGCGGTGTACGGGATAGGGACGGCGGCTTATCAGTTGTGGTTGCAAAGCCTGCCGCCGGGTACAGCACCTTCCTGTGGTGCTCCGTGGACGTTCCGCCTGAAGGACTGGCCGTTGTTTGACTGGTTCGAACCCATCGTGCGCGGCTTCGGTAATTGCGCCGTACCGGATTATTTTTTGGGTATCGCGCTGCCGGTTTGGAGCATTGCTTATTTTTGTTTCGTTGTCGTATTGGTTTGGTTTGCTTGGTTGAAAACAAAATAAATGTTCAGAATTTAAAAAAGGTCGTCTGAAAATTTTCAGACGACCTTGGATTCGGATTTCAAGTGCAACACTAGTGTATCAGTGGTTTGAACAGATTCAAGAATAAAACACTTGGCGTTTCGTAGCCAAGTGTTTTTCTTGGCCGGTGGTTCAATTCATCTTGAACCCTGCGTATCTCCCGATTGCTGATGTTTCGGAAATCGGTTTGTTTGGGGAAATATTGGCGGATGAGTCCGTTGGTGTTCTCATTCAGCCCTTTCTCCCAAGAATGGTAGGGGCGGCAAAAATAGGTTTTCGCCTTCAATGCTTCGGCTATTTTGGTGTGTTGATAGAACTCTTTGCCGTTATCCATAGTGATGGTGTGCACTCTGGCTTTATGTGCCTTTAATGCCCTAACGGCTGCCAGAGCAGTGTCTTCGGCTTTGAGGCTATCCAATTTGCAGACGATGGTGTAGCGGGTAACGCGTTCGACCAAGGTCAGTAATGCGCTTTTCTGTCCTTTGCCGATGATGGTGTCGGCTTCCCAATCGCCGATGCGGGTTTTCTGGTCGACGATAGCGGGTCGGTTTTCTATGCCGACGCGGTTGGGCACTTTGCCTCTGGTCCATGTGCTGCCGTAGCGTTTGCGGTAGGGTTTGCTGCATATTCTGAGGTGTTGCCACAACATGCCGCCGTTGCTTTTGTCTTGGCGAAGGTGGCGGTAAATGGTGCTGTGGTGGAGTGTTATCCCGTGGTGTTTGTGCAGGTAGGCGCATACTTGTTCGGGACTGAGTTTGCGGCGGATAAGGGTGTCGATGTGTTGAATCCGCTGCGAATCGAGTTTATAGGGTTGTCGCTTACGCTGTTTGATAGTCCGGCTTTGCCGCTGGGCTTTTTCGGCGCTGTATTGCTGCCCTTGGGTGCGGTGCCGTCTGATTTCGCGACTGATGGTGCTTTTGTGGCGGTTAAGCTGTTTGGCGATTTCTGTGACGGTGCGGTGGCGGGACAGGTATTGGATATGGTATCGTTCGTCTTGGGTCAGTTGTGTGTAGCTCATGGCAATCTTTCTTGCAGGAAAGGCCGTATGCTACCGCATACTGGCCTTTTTCTGTTAGGGAAAGTTGCACTTCAAATGCGAATCCGCCGACCTTTTTCACGATTGCGGATTAGGCCTTGTCGTGGAATTCGTGGAATTCATATTGGTAGGACAAGTCTTTACCTGCTTTTTTCTGCGCCAGATAATCGTCGTAAACGGTGCGGATTTCTTTGCGCAAGAGGAATAGGGCGATTAAGTTGGGAATGACCATGAAGCCGTTGAACATATCGGACAGGCTCCAAACCAAATCGACCTTGCCCAGCGTACCCAACACGATAGCCAGCAGCACGAGCGCGCGGTAGATGCCCAAGTGTTTGCCTCTGAAGAGGAAGCGGATGTTGGACTCGCCGAAGTAGTACCAGCCGATGATGGTGGTGAAGGCGAAGAAGGTCAGGCAGACGGCGAGCAGTTGAGAACCGAAGCCGGGGAAGGCTTTGCTGAAGGCGAATTGGGTAACCGCCGCGCCTTGTTCGCCGGAAAGGTTGGCATCGGTCAGGAGGATAATCAGCGCAGTGGCGGTACAGACCAAGATGGTGTCGATGAATACGCCGATAAATGCCGCCAAGCCTTGTTGAACGGGGTGGTTCACGTCGGCGGTAGCGTGCGCGTGCGGCGTCGAACCCATACCTGCTTCGTTGGAAAACAGCCCGCGTGCCACACCGAAACGGACGGCTTCGCGCATACCGATACCCGCTGCGCCGCCTAAAACGGCTTCAGGATTGAAGGCGGCAGTAAAGATGTGGTTGAACATCGGTATGATATGGTCGGAGAATTTGAACAGGATAACGACCGCACACAAGATATAGATAATCGCCATAAACGGCACGACGAATTGGGCGATGTTGGCGATGCGGTTGACGCCGCCCACGATAATCATGCCCGCGAGGACGGCGAGGGCGATGCCTACTGCCAATGCCGGTACGTTAAAGGCGATGGTCACGGAGGAGGCGATGGAGTTTGCCTGCGTGGCGTTGCCGATAAAGCCCAGCGCGATAATCAGGGCGATGGAGAAGAAGCCCGATAAGAAACGCGCCGCGCCGCGCCCGATTTTCGGGGTCAGGCCGTGCGTGATGTAGAACGCGGGACCGCCGATGTATTTGCCGTGGCTGACGACGCGGTATTTTTGCGCGAGCAAGGCTTCGGCAAAAATCGTGGACATCCCCAAAACGGCGGAAAGCCACATCCAAAAAATCGCGCCCGGCCCGCCTGCGGTAATGGCGGTTGCCACGCCGGCGACGTTGCCCGTACCGATTTGGGCGGAGACGGCGACGGCGAGTGCTTGGAATTGCGACAAAGATTTATCATCTTTGTCTTTTTTGGAAAACAAACCGCCGAAGACGGATTTGAACCCCGCCCCCAATTTGGTAATCTGCGGCGCGCCAAGATAGAGTGTGAAAAACAGGCCGATGCCCAAAAGGGCGTAAATCAGCATGTAATCCCACAGAATCAGATTGACTGCGCCCACCAGTGCAGACAATGTTTCTTCCATAATTACAAACCTTATATTGAAAAATGAACAGATGACGGCATCCGGCGGCGGTTACTCCGTCGAATGCCGTTGTGTCGGACGGCGCGGCGAGCAGGCCGGCTTCGTCCGTTTTGCCCCAAGTTGTCAACAATCCTGAAGCAGGTCTGCATGATACCGTAAACCTTTTGTGAGGCAAACGAAAAAAAAGATCAGGTTTGGGCAAAGACAAGAATTTTGCGTTTGTCGGGCGCTATCGGCGTTTTCAGACGACCCTTTGGCAGGGTGCGGGGTCGTCTGAAATATTTTAGGCATATCCAACCTATGTTAAAATGCGCCCTTTGAAAATGAGCAAGAGCCCGCCGGATAAGGCGGAAAATCGAAAGGAATCCATATATGGCAGGTCATAGCAAGTGGGCGAATATCCAGCATAAAAAAGCCCGTCAAGATGCCAAACGCGGCAAAATCTTCACCCGTTTGATCAAAGAAATCACCGTTGCAGCCCGCATGGGCGGCGGCGACCCCGGCGCCAACCCACGCCTGCGCCTGGCTTTGGAAAAAGCCGCTGAAAACAATATGCCCAAAGACAACGTACAACGCGCCATCGACAAAGGTACGGGCAATTTGGAAGGCGTGGAATACATCGAGTTGCGCTACGAAGGCTACGGTATCGGCGGCGCGGCGCTGATGGTGGACTGCCTGACCGACAACAAAACCCGCACCGTCGCCGACGTGCGCCACGCGTTCACCAAAAACGGCGGCAACTTGGGCACCGACGGCTGCGTAGCGTTCAACTTCGTGCATCAAGGTTATTTGGTGTTCGAACCCGGCGTTGACGAAGACGCGTTGATGGAAGCCGCTCTAGAAGCCGGTGCGGAAGACGTGATTGCCAACGACGACGGCTCCATTGAAGTCATCACCGCCCCGAACGATTGGGCGGGCGTGAAAGCGGCATTGGAAGCCGCAGGCTACAAATCTGTTGACGGCGACGTCACCATGCGCGCCCAAAACGAAACCGAACTTTCCGGCGACGATGCCGTCAAAATGCAGAAACTGATTGATGCTTTGGAAGATTTGGACGACGTGCAGGACGTTTACACCTCCGCCGTCTTGAATCTGGATTAATCGGAAAGATTGAAAGCAGACCTGATGGGTCTGCTTTTTTTGTTGAAATTTTAGGGGCTGTTTACTGGAATCTTTAATGATTCGCGGGCGGAGCTCACGCTACGGTGCCTGCTGGTAACACTAACGCCGTAGCGTGGACTCTGTCCACGAAAATGATAGATACGAAGGTCGTCTGAACACCTGATGTAGATGTAGGTTTTCAGACGACCTTTTATTCTTGAACTGCTTATCAGTTTTGGTGTGCGCTGTATTTGTAACGTGGTTTCTACCCACGAAGATAATTGTCGGACAGGTCGTCTGAAATCTTTTGAGTGGCTCGTGGGCAAAGCCCACGCTACAACGTTTGTCGGCAACACAAGTGCCGTAGCGTGGACTCCGTCCACGAAAACAATAGGTGCGAAGGTCGTCTGAAAACTTAAAATTGCAGTATCTAAAAACTTTTAGGCTAGGGAATTATCTATAAGTGGGGCTGCTTGAAGATTCCGTCTTGCTGTTTTAAAATGACGGATTGTTACGTTATATCAATTGGAGAGGGAAAAACATGAAACATTGGAAACTCGGCGTCATCGCTGCATTAATGTCCGGCGCAGTTTACGCAGCCCCGATGAACGTCGTTACCAGCTTCAGCATTTTGGGCGACGTTACCAAACAAATCGGCGGCGACCGTGTTGCAGTGCAAAATTTGGTCGGCGCCAACCAAGACAGCCACGCCTATCACATGACCAGCGGCGACATCAAAAAAATCCGCAGTGCGAAATTAGTCCTGCTCAACGGCTTGGGTTTGGAAGCGGCTGATGTTCAGCGCGCCGTCAAACAAAGCAAAGTTCCCTTCGCCGAAGCAACCAAAGGCATACAGGCGCTTAAAGCCGAAGAAGGCGGTCATCATCATGACCACGACCACGAAGGCCACCACCACGACCACGGCGAATTCGACCCTCACGTCTGGACCGACCCCGTTTTGATGACGACCT